>NZ_JARVKW010000024.1 GCF_029813775.1 Streptomyces sp. DH24
TAGTGTTTCGGTGGTCATAGCGTAGGGGAAACGCCCGGTTACATTCCGAACCCGGAAGCTAAGCCTTACAGCGCCGATGGTACTGCAGGGGGGACCCTGTGGGAGAGTAGGACACCGCCGAACAATTTTTGAGAAAACCCCCGGCCGGGGATACCGGTCCGGGGGTTTTCTGCGTTTAGGGTCGGGTTATGCGCTATGACCTCGTCATTTTCGACAACGACGGTGTTCTCGTCGACAGCGAGCCGATATCCAACCGGCTGCTGGCCGCCTACCTCACCGAGATCGGCCACCCGACCTCGTACGAGGACTCCATCCGGGACTACATGGGGTCCGCGATGCACCGCGTCCACGACCTCGTGCACGAGCGCACCGGGCGGCGGTTGCCGGCCGACTTCGACGACGTTTTCCACGGGCGGGTGTTCGCGGCCTTCGAGCGGGAACTGGAGCCGGTCGTCGGGGCCGTCGACGTCCTCGCGAAGCTGGCGGCGGACGGGGTGCCGTACTGCGTGGCCTCCTCCGGGAGCCATGAGCGGATTCGGGTGGGGCATCGCAAGACCGGGCTGGACCGGTGGTTCGACGACGGGCGGATCTTCAGTTCGCAGGACGTGGGGCGGGGAAAGCCGGCGCCCGATCTCTTCCTGCACGCGGCCGAGCGGATGGGGGTCGCGCCCGAGCGGTGTGTCGTCATCGAGGACAGCCCGCTCGGTGTGCAGGCGGCCGTCGCCGCCGGGATGGACGTGTTCGGGTTCACCGCGATGACGCCCGCCGCGCGGCTGACGGGGGCCACGCGGTTCTTCTCCGACATGGGTGAGCTGCCCCACTTGCTCATGTGACCGGGGTGGGAAAGCGTTCGTGGCCCGGATCTACCCACGGGTAAACAGGGGTCCTACGCTCGCCGCCATGACTGATGCGCTGCGGCACGGCAGGGCCTCGTTTGCGTTCGCCTTCCTGGCGCAGGGCGTGGCCTTCGCGCTGCTCGTGACACGCATCCCCGCCATCCAGGACCGGTACGGCGTATCCGACGCGCTGCTGCCCGCGTTCCTGGCCGCGGTGCCGGTCCTCGCCGGTGTGGGCAGCGTCGCGACCGGGCGGACGGTCAGGCGCGTCCCGCCCAGTCGGGTGCTGCGCTGGTCCCAGCCCGTGGTGCTGCTGTCGCTCCTCGGTGTCGGCGCCGGCGACCGGATGGTCGTGCTGGGCGTCTCGCTCGCCGTGTTCGGGCTCGCCGTCGGTGCGCTGGACGCCTCGATGAACATGCTCGGGGTGCGGCTCCAGCGGGCGTACGGGCGGAGCATCATGCTCGGTTTCCACGCGGCCTACAGCCTGGGCGGAATCGTCGGTGCCTCGCTCGCCTGGGCCGGGGCGCACTGGCATCTCGCGCTGTGGGTGTCGTACCTGCCGGTGGTGCTGGTGCTGCTGCCGGCCGCGCTGGCCGGGAGCCGGTGGTACGTCGACGAGAACCCCGCACAGGCCGAGGGCCCCGCGCAGGCCGAGGGCCCCGCACAGGCCGAGGGCCCCGCACAGGCCGAGGGCCCCGCACAGGCCGAGGGCCCCGCACAGGCCGAGGGGCCCGTGCCGGCCGAAGGGGAGGCGGAGCCGGGGCCGGGCGGAACCGGCGTCGGGTTCGGGCTGCTGCTGCCGCTGTGTCTGGTGATGACCTGCGCGTACATCGGGGACTCGACCGTCTCCAACTGGAGCGCGAAGTACCTCCAGGACGTGCTCGGCGGTTCCGAGCAGCTGGCGACGGTGCCGTACAACGTGTACATGGTCACGACGCTGCTGGGGCGGGCGGTCGGGGACTTCGGGGTGCGGCGGTTCGGGGCGGTGACGGTCGTGCGGGCCGGGGCGCTGGTGGCGGCCGGCGGGTTCGCGGTCGTGGCGGCGGCGCCCGGGGCGTGGGTGGGGATGCTCGGGTTCACGCTGCTGGGACTGGGGCTGTGCGTACTGGTGCCGCAGACGTTCGCGGCGGCCGGACGGCTCGCCGCCGAACGGCACGGGCCGGGCGCCTCCGACGCGGCCGTGGCGCGGCTCAACGTCTTCAACTACGTGGGGTTCTGATCGGTTCGCCGTTGGTCGGGGCCCTCGGGGACCTGTGGAGCTATCGCGGGGCGATGCTGGTCCCGATGGTGTTGGTGCTGGTGACGCTCGTGTACGCCCGGTCGTTCGCTGCTCAACCGGACCGATACGGTGGCTGGCATGAGCGGCCGCGCACAACTGATGTGGGACGAGGCAGTCACGGGCTATGACTTCGGTCCGGGCCATCCGATGGACCCGGTCCGGCTCGCCCTGACCCGGCGACTGGTCGACGCCTTCGGGCTGGACCGCGAGGTGGAGGTGGTCGCGGCGAAGCCGGCGGGGGAGTCGACGCTGCGGCTCGTCCACCGGGAGGACTACATCGACGCGGTGCGCGCCGCGTCGCTGGACCCGGACGCGGCGGACCAGTCGTACGGGCTCGGCACGATGGATGATCCGGCCTTCGCCGGGATGCACGAGGTGTCCGCGCTGATCGCCGGGCAGTCGGTGGGGGCGGCGGAGGCGGTGTGGCGCGGTGAGGCGCTGCACGCCGTGAACTTCGCGGGCGGGCTGCACCACGCGATGCCCGGTGCCGCGTCCGGTTTCTGCGTCTACAACGACGCGTCGCTCGCCGTCGCGCGGCTGCTGGAGCTGGGGGCGGAGCGGGTCGCGTACGTCGATGTCGACGTGCACCACGGGGACGGTGTGCAGGCGGCGTTCTGGGAGGACCCCAGGGTGCTGACGATCTCGCTGCACGAGCATCCCGCGACGCTGTTCCCGCAGACGGGGTGGCCCGAGGAGACGGGCGGCGACGCGGCGGAGGGTTCGGCCGTGAACGTCGCGCTGCCGGCGGGGACCGGGGACGCGGGGTGGCTGCGGGCGTTCCACGCGGTCGTGCCGGAGCTGCTCGCGGACTTCCGGCCGCAGGTGCTCGTGACGCAGCACGGCGCCGACACGCACTTCGAGGACCCGCTGGCGCACCTGGCGGTGTCGCTGGACGCGCAGCGGGCCGTGCAGGTGGCGTGTCACGACCTGGCGCACGAGTACGCCGACGGGCGGTGGGTCGCGCTGGGCGGGGGCGGGTACGCCGTGGTGGACGTCGTGCCGCGGTCGTGGACGCACCTGGTGGCCATCGCGGCGGGTCGGCCCGTGGAGCCCACGGCGCTGATCCCGGAGGGCTGGCGGCAGGAAGTCTTCGCCAGGACACGGCAGTTGGGGCCGGCGCGGATGACGGACGGGCGGTGGCCGGTGTCCTTCGGCGAGTGGGAGGCGGGATACGACCCCGCGGACCGCCTGGACCAGGCCGTGCTGGCCACGCGGCGGGCGGCGTTTCCGCTGCGGGGGCTGCTGGCCTAGGCCCGCCGCAGACACGTCGGGCCCGCCCGCTCGCGCGGGGCCGTACGAAGTCGGCGGCGGCCGTTCGGCGTGGCAGGAGGCCCGCTCGCCCGCACGGGGTGCCGTACGCCGATCCGCCCGCCCGCGCTCGCGGGCACCCGCTCGGAAGCGGAAGCCCGAGCCCTCCGTGCGGTGCCGCACGCCGACCGTGGGGTGCCGCACGCCGACCGTGGGGTGCCGTACGCCGACCGTCGGGCGCGCTGTACGCGACCGTGGGGCGCGCTGTACGCCACCGCGCGGTGCTGTACGCCGACCGTGGGGTGTTCCGGTGATTCCGCCGCGGACCCGGTGGCCGTCCGGCACCATCTCCTTCGTGCTGACCCCCGACGCCCTGCGCGCGCATCTGCTCGATGCCCGGCTGGCCGGGGTCGTGGCGACCTTGCGGGAGGTCAGCCTGCGGAGATACCGGCTGTTCGCGGCCGGGGACCCCCGGGTGCTGATCGGGATCGATCCCGAGCGGTCGTGGAGGACCCGGGAACTGATCGAGTTGATGGCGGACAGGTGCGGGGTTTCGGCCGATCCGCGTCGGACTTCGGGCCATGACGTGATCGATCCGGATCGCACGCTGGCCGCCCTGGACGCCTTCGCCGACCGTCTGGCGGCAGCCGCCCGGCGCGGTGCGCCCGTGCTCCTCGGTACCGGACACCCGCATCGGCTGCTCGGCTTTTACGGCGGTCTCGCAGACGCCTTGTCGGCGGCGGGATGTACTGTCCTCACCCCGGCGCAGGGTCGCTGTGTCGACATAACGACCCGGTTCGGTCTACGTACCCACCACCTCGACTACGTCCGAGGGGTCGCGTTGCTACGGGAACCCGGAATTTCACGCCCCGGCGGTGAGCCGGGCGCACACACCCACTCGCCGCTGCCGGTTCGGCTCGCGCTGGCCGCGGCGGCCGAGGCCGGCGGGCCCCTGCCCGAGCTGGTGATCGGCGACCACGGCTGGGTCTGCGGGGCAGGTCAGCTGGGGTTCGAAGCGATCGGGCTGGCCGACGCGGACGACCCGGCGCCGTTCGTCGGCCAGGCCGAGGGCTCGGTGTCGGTCGTCGTTCCGCTTGACGACGGCGTGCGGTCCGAGCACTACGGCCCGCTCATCCGCTACGTACTCAATCGGGCATGTCTGTCACAGTAGTCCGCCGATAGGTGTACCTCTTCCCCACTCGCATCACCCGCCCCTACATTGGGGAGTGAGCACGCAGCGACGAAGAGTCACCGGAAGGGGAAGCCGGTGGCCGTCGAGTGCGGAAGGTTCAGGTGTGTCATGGCTGCAGCTGGCGAGAGGCCTCTGAACGAGGTTCAGTTCCTTACCGTGGCGGAAGTCGCCTCGGTGATGCGAGTGTCGAAGATGACCGTGTACCGCCTGGTGCACAGCGGTCATCTGCCCGCGATCCGGGTGGGGCGGTCCTTCCGCGTCCCGGAGCAAGCGGTTCACGAGTACCTCCGCGAGAGTTACGTGGGGGTGGAAACGGCCTGACGGCGGTCCCGGGGGAGGCCCCTCAGGGCACGTTCGGGTCTCTCCCGTCACCTCGATTACGACCTCGGCGCTCGGGCGGGTAGGCTAGCCCCTCGTAGGTCGTGTGGGCCCATGGCGCCCAACTACCGAGTGATGAGAAGTGAGCGAGGGTTAGTCGTGGGCTCTGTTATCAAGAAGCGGCGCAAGCGGATGGCGAAGAAGAAGCACCGCAAGCTGCTCAAGCGCACGCGCGTTCAGCGTCGCAACAAGAAGTAGTGACGCGGGTCGCTGCTCCGGTACGCGACGCCGACGCCGCAGAAGCGTGACCGTGGCCCCCCACCGCACCGGTGGGGGGCCACGTGCGTGTCCGGACTCGGCGAACGGCGTTCGTACGTCCGCACGGCGCGGGTACCCGGCCGGTCGTACGACTGCGGTGTTCCGGCGACTTCCCGCCGACTCGTCACGTCGGGCATCGGGAGGTCACCACAGCGCAACGGCGAGCGGCTAGGTTGGCCGTCACACGGGGAAAGCGGCAGGCCGCGAGCGGCGGAACGGCGAGGCGGAAGGAGGGCGCTGATCTTGGGAAAGATCGTGCTCGTGACCGGAGTGGCCCGTCAGCTGGGGGGCCGGTTCGTCCGACGGATCCAGCGTGACCCGGAGGTGGAGCGGGTCGTCGCCGTGGACGCGGTGCCACCCGAGCACCATCTGGGCGGCGCCGACTTCGTGCAGGCCGACATCCGGCAGCCCACCATCGCGCGGGTGCTCGCCGAGACGGGCGCCGACACGGTCGTCCACCTGGACGTCACGGGCACCCCGCTGGGCGGCGGCAGCCGGGCGTCGGTGAAGGAGACCAACGTCATCGGCACCATGCAACTGCTCGGCGCCTGCCAGAAGTCCCCGGCGGTGCGGCGTCTCGTGGTGAAGTCCAGTACGAACGTGTACGGCTCCGCGCCCCGCGACCCGGCCGTCTTCACCGAGACCACTCCGCCCAAGTCCCTGCCGAGCGGCGGATTCGCCAAGGACGCCGTGGAGGTCGAGGGGTATGTGCGGGGCTTCGCGCGGCGGCGGCCCGATGTCGCCGTGTGCGTGCTGCGGTTCGCGAACATCCTCGGGCCGACCGCGGAGACGCCGCTCGCCTCGTACTTCGCGCTGCCGGTCCTGCCGACCGTGCTCGGCTACGACCCCCGGCTGCAGTTCGTGCACGAGGACGACGTCATCGAGGTGCTGCGGATCGCCTCGCACGAACCGGCGCGCGGCACCCTCAACAGCGGGACCTTCAACATCGCCGGTGACGGCGTCCTGCTGCTGTCTCAGTGCGCCCGGCGCCTCGGACGGCCCACCGTGCCGCTGCTGCTTCCGGCGGTCACCTGGGCGGGCTCCCTGGTGCGTACGCTGGGCATGACGGACTTCTCGCCCGAGCAGATCCGGCTGCTGACCCACGGGCGGGTGGTGGCGACGGACCAGATGCGCGAGACGCTGGGATTCCGGCCGAAACACACGACCGCCGAAACCTTCACGGACTTCGCCCGCAGCCACGGTCCCGGGCTGCTGCCGCCGGACAAGGTCGCCGCGGCCGTCGACCGGATCGCCGCGCTGCCCCTCGCGGGCAGCGGTCACCTCCCGACGCAGAGCGCCAACTGAGGAGCGCAGCAACGATGGCGGACGCCAAGGTCATTCCGTTCGACGACGACCGGTCGCGTGGGAGCTCCGCGCAGCGCCCGGCGCGGCGCCGGAGCCCGGGGAGCCGGCGCAAGGGCACGGAGCCGGCGCCGGTCCGGGAGGTCCAGCCGCTGCCGGGCAGCGCGTCCGCGCAGGATGATGTCCCGGTGACCCGTGAGGAACAGCCCGAACAGCCGCGGCAGCCCGAGCAGGCGCCGGAGGAGAGCAGCGGCCTGGAGCGGCGCATCGCCGGCGGCCTCGCGTTCCTGCGGCGCCGTCTGACGGGTGACTACGAGGTCGACGACTTCGGTTACGACGCCGAACTCACCGACCAGGTGCTGATGTCCCTGCTGCGTCCGGTGTACGAGAAGTACTTCCGGGTGGAGGTGAAGGGCATCGAGAACATCCCGTCCGAGGGCGGGGCGCTGCTCGTCGCCAACCACTCCGGGACGCTCCCGCTGGACGGCCTGATGATGCAGGTCGCCGTGCACGACAACCACCCGGCCGGCCGTCATCTGCGGCTGCTCGCGGCGGACCTGGTGTTCATGCTGCCGGTGGTCAACGAGCTCGCCCGCAAGCTCGGTCACACCCTGGCGTGCGCCGAGGACGCCGAACGGCTGCTGGGCGACGGCGAGCTGGTCGGGGTGATGCCGGAGGGCTTCAAGGGCATCGGCAAGCCGTTCAGCGAGCGCTACAAGCTGCAACGTTTCGGCAGGGGCGGTTTCGTCTCCACGGCGCTTCGGCGGGGCGTGCCGATCGTGCCCTGCTCGATCGTCGGCGCCGAGGAGATCTACCCGATGATCGGCAACGCCAAGACGCTGGCGCGGGTGCTGGGCATTCCGTACTTCCCGATCACGCCGACGTTCCCGTGGCTCGGACCGCTGGGTGCGGTGCCGTTGCCGACGAAGTGGACGATCCAGTTCGGCGAGCCGATCCCGACGGACGGCTATCCGCCGGAGGCGGCCGAGGACCCGATGCTGATGTTCAACCTGACCGACCAGGTCAGGGAGCAGATCCAGCACACCCTGTACAAGCTGCTGGTGCAGCGCCGGTCGGTGTTCTTCTAGGGCCCGTTCGCGTACGACGACGGGGGCGCCCCTTCCGGAGAGGGCGCCCCCGTCGTCGTACCGCCGGAGTCGTTACTCGTCGTCCTCGCTGTCGATGCCGAGGCCGGGCAGCAGGCCCGGGAGGAGCGGCGGGACCGTGACGTCCGGCTCGCCGGCGGGCGGTTGGCTCGTGGACGGCGTCGAGGCACCGGTGTCCTTCGGCGGGTCGAGCAGTCCGCCGGTGTTGCCGCCGAGCAGGCCGTCGTGCTCGCCGGCGTCGGCCGGCTTGCTGGGGCTGCTGCTGGAGCCGGGGTCGCCGCTTCCGGTGCCGGGCGCGGTGCCGCCGCCCGGGTCGGCGCCGTCGGTGGGCGCTTTGCCGGTGCCCGGCCGCTCGTCCGTGTCGCCGTGGGCCGGGGGTTGCGGGAGGAGGGGCCGTAGCGGCTCGACGTCTTCGTCTATGGCGTCGAACACCGAGGACACCTCCTCGCTGACGTCGCCCAGCTGGACGGGCAGTTTGTCGCGGATGACGCCCCAGGTCCTGCGCTGCGACTCCGAGAAGGAGGAGAGGGCCTGGATCGGGCCGAGGGAGTCGGGGTCGCGCTCGTACACCGCGGCGAGCAGTCGGTGGCCCTCGGAGGCGTCGTAGCGCATGCCGGACAGGGTGTGGCGGATCTCGCCGAGGGTCTCGTGGTCGAGCGGTCCGCCCCGGCCCCGGTCGAGCAGCCGGCGCGTCTCGTTGAGCCGGGTGGAGGCCTGGTCGAGGTGGGCCCGGCCGCGCTCGGCGTCGTCCCCGGCGAGGCCGAGTTTGAAGTCCTCGATGCCGCGCTTCAGCCCGTAGAGGGAGTCACCGGGGAGGGCGTCGGAACTGGCAGCGGCGACTCCGCCGAAGGCGCTCGCCGCCACACCCACGCTGAGCCCGCCGGCGGTGAGGCCCTTGGCCAGCCGCGTCCGCGGCCGGAACTTCTTCAGCGGGGTCGCCCGGTGAGCGCCCCGGGCCCGGGAGGAGCGCTGCCCGGGCAATGAAGGGTCCGCTGCCTCGCCCTCCTGGAGCATGGCCTCCATGGCGGCCACCAGCTGGGCCCGCTGGACGACCTTGACCTCGGGGTCCAGCTCCGGTTTGGGCAGCGCGCCGAGGCCGGCGGCGAGGGACAGCATGCGTCCCTGCTCCGTCGGTTCGGCGGCGGCCGGTTCCGGAGGGGCCGGTGCCGGTTCTTCGGACTGTTCGGCCGCCGTACCCCGCTCGGACTCTTCCTCCAGGGCCTGGGCGAAGGCGTTCGCCCGCCGGTGCGCCGATACGTTCGCGATC
Source organism: Streptomyces sp. DH24 (assembly GCF_029813775.1). Taxonomy (GTDB): domain Bacteria; phylum Actinomycetota; class Actinomycetes; order Streptomycetales; family Streptomycetaceae; genus Streptomyces. The sequence goes on from NZ_JARVKW010000024.1 coordinate 8,867, forward strand.
ACTGGCGGCACCTCCTCTCGTCAAGACGGTCGACTCCCCAGGGGGTCCTGAGGGTTGCACACCTTGAGCACATCCACACGATCGAGTGATCGGAGTCGGTCAGGGGGTGACCACAGGGAGCCTGCATCCCGCACAACGAGCGGCTCGGCACTTGGGTTACGGACGGCGGATGAACCGATCGGAAAGTCAACCGACTTTCACGGGCTGTTGGTTGGCTGTAGCGGAACGTATCGTTCAGCGGGCGTCGTCCGGCAGGAGTCGCGCGAGGGTGCGGACGGCCCGGTACTGGAGGGTCTTGATGGCGCCCTCGTTCTTGCCCATCACGCGGGCGGTCTCGGCGACGGACAGCCCCTGGAGGAAGCGGAGCGTCACGCACTCCTGCTGCTGGGGGTTGAGCCGTCGTACCGCGTCGAGCAGTGCGGCGTTGGAGAGGGACTCCAGGACGGAGTCCTCGGGCGACCGCTCGACCTCGTTGGCGTCGAGCATCTCGCCGGTGGTGACCTCCAGCCGGAAGCGGCTGGACTTGAAGTGGTCGGCGACGAGGTTGCGGGCGATGGTCACGAGCCAGGCGCCGAAGTCACGCCCCTGCCAGGTGAACGTCCCGATCCTGCGCAGGGCGCGCAGAAAGGTCTCGCTCGTCAGGTCCTCGGCGGTCGCCTTGCCGCCCACCCGGTAGTAGATGTACCGGTACACGGTGTCGCTGTACTGGTCGTAGAGGCGTCCGAAGGCTTCGGCCTCGCCGGCCTGGGCGCGCTCGACGAGGTCCATCATCCGGGCGCTGTCGCTGTCCGCGGCGGGGCGGCGGGCAGTGGTGGCGCCGGTCGAGCGCCCTCGTCTGCCGACGGCGGCGCTGCCGTCGGCGAGCGCGTAGCACGGGCCGGCGGGTGCGGTGGCAACGGCAAGGGCGGGGACGGCGTACGCGGTGGGGACGAAGCCGCGCAACAGGTCCTGGACCGTTGCGCGCAGCGTAGCCAGGCCCGAGGCGTCAACCCCGACGTGTGGGTACACGGGACTCCCAGAGGCAGAGCTTCCATCACGTGCAGTGCGGGACCATTCACCCGTCGTAGCGACGGACGGGTACCGGATTGCGTCTGAGGAGAATAACGCTTCGTACAGGCGCTGCTACGCCCAGTTGCTCAAATCATCGATTACGTCGCTTCAGTAACCGATTGACGGTCGATCACCTGTCACAAAGTGATCAGTTGCTGATCGGAATGGTCCGTATTCAGGTTGCGTACGGCGCGGGTTGTGGCCGTGTACGGGCAAGGGGACTGGACAGGAGGGTGGCGGGGTACGTCAGTTGGATTGGGGGCGGTCCGTGAGACGCCCGGGCGTTGCGGCCCGCCTGCCGCCCCCTGGTCTACCGCCGGCGCCGGTGCAGGGCGATCGCCGCCGCCGTGCCGCCCGCGACCGCGCCGACGCCGGCCGCCGCCGGGATGCCGACCTTGGCCGCCTTGCGGCCCGTGCGGTAGTCGCGCAGCCGCCAGTCCAGGCGGCGGGCGTGCTTGCGCAGTTTGGCGTCGGGGTTGATCGCGTAGGGGTGGCCGACCAGGGACAGCATCGGGATGTCGTTGTGCGAGTCGCTGTAGGCGGCGCAGCGGGACAGGTCCAGGCCCTCCGCCGCGGCGAGCGCGCGCACCGCCTCCGCCTTCGCCGGGCCGTGCAGCGGTTCGCCGACGAGCCGGCCCGTGTAGACCCCGTCGACCGACTCGGCGACCGTGCCGAGCGCGCCGGTCAGGCCGAGGCGGCGGGCGATGACCGTGGCGATCTCCACCGGGGCGGCCGTGACCAGCCACACCTTCTGGCCCGCGTCCAGGTGGGCCTGCGCGAGGGCGCGGGTGCCCGGCCAGATCCGCTCGGCCATGTACTCGTCGTAGATCTCCTCGCCGATCGACTGGAGCTCGGCGACGCGGTGGCCCTTGACGATGGAGAGCGCCGACTCGCGGGCCTCCTGCATGTGTTCGGGGTCCTCGACGCCGGCCAGCCGGAACCACGCCTGCTGCCAGGCGAACCGGGCCAGGTCGCGGGTCTCGAAGAACTTCCGCTTGTGCAGGCCGCGTCCGAAGTGGAACAGCGCGGCGCCCTGCATGACGGTGTTGTCCAGGTCGAAGAAGGCGGCGGCGCGGTCGTCGCCGTGGACCGGGAACTCCGGTTCCTCGCCGGACACGTCCTGGGTGGTTTTGCGGGCGGCCTCCGCCGAGGCCTCGCCTGCCAACACGCTCCGCGCCGTGGCGGAGCGCCTACGGGGAGTGAGCCATCCGAGAGCGGCCATGACCGTGAGCATAGCCAGTTTGTTCGGTCCTTCCGGAGTCGAGAGGTTTGAAGGCCGTGAACTCTCCACGACCGTGTTGTTAAACCAGGGCGCGGGCCAAGGGCTCGGCCGGGCCGCGCCACGGCGGGACAATGGCTCGTATGAGTGCCCTCTTCCGCCGAACGGCCGCCCGGCCCCCGCAGGACCGGCTCGTCACCCTGATCCGCAAGCCCGGCTGCCACCTGTGCGACGACGCGCAGACCGTCATCGAGAAGGTGTGCGCCGACCTGGGCGTGCCCTGGGAGCAGAAGGACATCTCCCAGGACCGTGAACTGCACGACAAGTACTGGGAGCAGATCCCCGTCGTCCTGGTGGATGGCGAGCAGCACACCTTCTGGCGCGTGAACGAGCAGCGGCTGCGCAGGGCGCTGACCGAGTAGTCCAACTGGTCCGGAAAGTGACTTAGGATCGATGGCGTCTTGGTCTCGGGGGCGGGGATCGTAGAGGAGAGTGTGCGGTTTTGCCCCCGATAAGCGAGGAACGACGCTGCGTACGCGTCAGTTCCCTCTCGGTGCTCCGGGGTCGCGTGAGCCCGGTCACGTTGGCCGGGCAAATCGGACACCATCTTTGTGCACGCGTTCACAAAGACATAGCCTGCTTCCGACGGGGCGGTCTGGGGACGTGTGACCGCCTGCAGCCCCGCTCTACCCGCAGGAGCACCGTGGCAACTGGCCGAACTCACCGACCGGCGACCCGTAGCCGAGGGATTCCCGAGGCCACCGTCGCCCGGCTTCCGCTGTACCTCCGCGCTCTGACCGCGCTCTCGGAGCGCTCGGTGCCCACGGTCTCCTCCGAGGAGCTCGCGGCCGCCGCCGGCGTCAACTCCGCGAAGCTGCGCAAGGACTTCTCGTACCTCGGCTCGTACGGGACGCGGGGCGTCGGCTACGACGTCGAGTATCTCGTCTACCAGATCTCCCGCGAACTGGGCCTGACCCAGGACTGGCCGGTCGTGATCGTCGGTATCGGCAACCTCGGCGCCGCGCTGGCCAACTACGGCGGTTTCGCCTCCCGCGGTTTCCGGGTCGCGGCCCTCATCGACGCCGATGCCGCGATGGCCGGAAAGCCCGTGGCCGGGATCCCCGTCCAGCACACCGACGAGCTGGAGAGGATCATCTCGGACAACGGCGTGTCCATCGGCGTCATCGCGACGCCCGCCGGTGCCGCCCAGCAGGTCTGCGACCGGCTCGTGGCCGCCGGTGTCACCTCCATCCTGAACTTCGCGCCGACCGTGCTGTCCGTCCCCGACGGCGTCGACGTGCGCAAGGTCGACCTCTCCATCGAGCTGCAGATCCTCGCCTTCCACGAGCAGCGCAAGGCGGGCGAGGAAGCCGCCGCCGAGGCCGCCGCCGTCCCGGCCGCCGCCACGCGCGACGAGTCCGCCGACCAGGGACCCGACGGGGACGTACCCGCCGTGATGCCGGCATGAGTCTCCTCGTCGTCGGGCTGAGCCACCGCAGCGCCCCGGTCAGCGTCCTGGAGCGGGCCTCGCTGAGCACGGACGCCCAGGTCAAGCTCCTGCAGGACACGGTCGCCGCCGAACCGGCCACCGAGGCCGCCGTGCTGGCCACCTGCAACCGCATCGAGCTGTACGCCGACGTGGACAAGTTCCACGCCGGTGTCGCCGAGCTGTCCACGCTGCTCGCCCAGCACAGCGGGGTCGGCCTGGAGGAGCTCACTCCCTATCTCTACGTGCACTACGAGGACCGGGCCGTCCACCACCTGTTCTCGGTGGCCTGCGGGCTGGACTCGATGGTCGTCGGCGAGGGCCAGATCCTCGGCCAGATCAAGGACTCCCTGGCCAAGGCCCAGGACCTGCACACCGCCGGGCGGCTCCTCAACGACCTGTTCCAGCAGGCCCTGCGCGTCGGCAAGCGGGCCCACTCCGAGACCGGCATCGACCGCGCCGGACAGTCGCTGGTCACCTTCGGCCTGGAGCAGCTGGCGCAGGGCACGGCCGTCGAGCAGTGGGCGCGCGGCAAGAAGGCCGTCGTGATCGGCGCCGGGTCCATGTCGTCGCTGGCCGCCGCCACGCTGGCGCGGGCCGGGGTCGCCGAGATCGTCGTCGCCAACCGCACGCAGGAGCGCGCCGAGCGGCTCGCCCGGGTCCTCACCGAGGGCGACGACACGGACGTACGCGCGCGCGCCGTGCCCATGGACCGCGTCGCCGGTGAACTGACACGTGCCGACCTCGCCGTGTCCTGCACCGGCGCGACCGGCCTGGTGCTGACGGCCGAGTCGGTCGCCGCCGCCGTCGAGGGCCGCACCGGCCGGACCGCGGGCGACCTCGCCGACGAGACGGCCGCCCCGGAGGGCGGCGCCGCCGCGGGCATACGGAGGCCGGCCGACGCGCAGACGCCGCTGCCACCCGCCGGCGTCGGCGCCGAGGACGGCTGCCCCCTCGACCTGTCCGCCGTGCAGCCCGGGTTCTCCCTCATGGGGGAGACCGCCGTGGCCGGCATGGACGCCGCCACGCTGGAGCAGCACGCCGCCTGGGCCGCCGGCGGCGCCGTGGACCGCCGCGAGCAGGCCCGCGAGTCCGACGCCGAGCTGATCAGCGCGCTCGCCGCGACCGCCGCGACCGTCGGCCGCATCCCGGAGCGGCGCCGGCCCGAACCGGTCGCCGGCATCCCCCGGCCCGAGCCCGTGCTCTTCCTCCTCGACCTCGCCATGCCGCGCGACATCGACGCCGCCGCGCACCGGCTGCCCGGCGTGCGGCTGGTCGACATCGAGTCGCTCGCCGATGCCTCCGCGGACGCCCCGATGGCGGCCGACGTCGACCAGGTCCGGCGTATCGTTTCCGACGAGGTGGCGGCCTTCGGGGCGGCGCTGCGGGCCGCGCACATCACGCCGACCGTCGTGGCGCTGCGCACCATGGCCGCCGACGTCGTCGCCAACGAGATCGCCCGGCTGGAGGGACGGCTGCCCGCCCTCGACGACAAGCACCGCGCCGAGATCACGCAGACCGTCAAGCGCGTCGTGGACAAGCTGCTGCACGCGCCGACCGTCCGGGTCAAGCAGCTCGCGGCGGAACCCGGCGGTGCCGGGTACGCCGACGCGCTGCGCACCCTGTTCGACCTCGACCCCGAGACGGTGGCCGCCGTCTCCCGCGCCGAGGGCGGTACCGAGAAGACCGACCAGTACGACCAGCAGGACCAGAACGACCAGAACGCCAAGAACCGAGGGCCAGCATGAGTGACAAGGCACTACGGCTCGGGACCAGGCGGAGCAAGCTCGCCATGGCCCAGTCCGGGCAGGTCGCGGACGCCGTGAGCCAGGTGACCGGACGGCCCGTCGAGCTCGTCGAGATCACCACGTACGGAGACACGTCCCGCGAGCACCTCGCGCAGATCGGCGGCACGGGCGTCTTCGTGACCGCCCTGCGCGACGCGCTGACCAGGGGTGAGGTCGACTTCGCGGTGCACTCCCTGAAGGACCTGCCGACCACGCAGCCCGAGGAACTCGTGCTGGCCGCCGTGCCGGTGCGCGAGGACCCGCGCGACGTGATCGTGGCCAGGGACGCGCTGAAGTTCACCGACCTGCCGCGCGGGGCGCGGATCGGCACCGGCTCGCCGCGCCGCATGGCGCAGCTGAACGCGTACGCCCGGTCCCACGGGCTGGACATCGAGACGGTCCCGATCCGGGGCAACGTCGACACGCGCATCGGGTTCGTGCGGGACGGGGAGCTCGACGCGGTCGTGCTGGCCGCCGCCGGGCTGAACCGGATCGGCCGGATCGACGAGGTGACCGACTTCCTGTCGGTCGACACGGTTCTGCCCGCCCCCGGCCAGGGGGCTCTGGCGATCGAGTGCGCCGCGGACAACGCGGATCTCATCGCCGCGCTCGCCGAGCTCGACGACCCGTTCACGCGGGTCGCCGTGACCGCCGAGCGGTCACTGCTCGCCGCCCTGGAGGCAGGTTGCAGCGCCCCTGTCGGCGCGCTGGCCGACCTTCCCCCACTCTCGGCTCCGCTCGAGCGGGGGGACCCCCGTGCCGACGGGCAGATTGTCAAGGAAATGCGCCTGCGTGGTGTTGTCGGCACGACCGACGGTGCCACGATGGTGCAGCTGTCCACCACCGGTCCCGTGCCCCAGACGCACGACCAGGCGGCAGCACTCGGTCGCGAACTCGCCACCGGGATGCTGGCCCAGGGCGCGGCCGGTCTGATGGGGGAGCGAGCACAGTGAGCCCCACCACCCTTCCCGCCGGTCCCGAACACGGGCACGTCACCTTCCTCGGTGCCGGACCCGGAGATCCGGGACTGCTGACCCTGCGCGCCGTCGAGGCGCTGGCGAACGCGGACGTACTCGTCGCCGAGCACGAGGTGCTCGACGTGGTGCGCCTGCACGCCAGGCAGGGCGTCGCCGAGGTGCACACGGACGCGGACGCCCCGGCGGACGAATCCGGCGCCGCCGGTTCTTCCGTGAAGGCCGGTCCGGGCACGGGCACGCCTCAGCTGACGGTTGTTGACGGTTCGTCAACAACCGTTGGGGGCCCCGCGTCGCGGGATGCCGCACATCTTGTCATGGAGGCCGCGCGGGGCGGCAGGCGGGTCGTGCGTGCGGTGTCCGGTGACCCCGGGCTCGACGCGTACGCCGCCGAGGAGATGCTGGCATGCGCCGCCGCCGGGGTGCCCTTCGAGGTGGTCCCCGGTATCGCGGCGGCCGTCGGCGTGCCCGCGTACGCCGGTGTGCCGCTGCGGGACGCGCAGGGCACCGATGTGCGGTTCGTGGACGCGCGCACCGCGTCGGACCGGTGCTGGACCGAGGTCGGCGCCTCCGACGGCACGGTCGTCGTCTCCACGACGCTGGACTCGGTGGCCGCCGCGGCCGGTGAGCTGGTCACGGCGGGCCGCAAGCCGGACACGCCGCTGACGGTCACCGTCGCCGGTACGACGACCCGGCAGCGGACCTGGACGGCGACGCTCGGCACGATCGCGCAGACGCTGAAGCAGGCCAAGGTGCTGCCGTCCCCGGAGGGCGGGCGACCGGTGATAGCCGTGGTCGGTGAGCGTTTCGCCGCGGCTCAGCGCGAGCAGCTCTCGTGGTTCGAGAACAAGCCGCTGTTCGGCTGGAAGGTTCTCGTGCCGCGCACCAAGGAGCAGGCGGCGTCGCTCTCCGACCAGTTGCGCTCGTACGGGGCCGTGCCGCACGAGGTGCCGACGATCGCCGTCGAACCCCCGCGCACGCCCCAGCAGATGGAACGGGCCGTCAAGGGCCTGGTGACCGGCCGCTACGAGTGGATCGCGTTCACGTCGGTCAACGCGGTCAAGGCGGTCCGGGAGAAGTTCGAGGAGTACGGCCTGGACGCGCGCGCCTTCGCGGGCATCAAGGTCGCGGCGGTGGGCGAGCAGACCGCGAAGGCGCTGATCGCCTTCGGGGTGAAGCCGGACCTCGTGCCGAGCGGCGAGCAGTCGGCGGCGGGTCTCCTGGAGGACTGGCCGCCCTACGACCCGGTCTTCGACCCGATCGACCGCGTCTTCCTGCCGCGCGCCGACATCGCCACGGAGACCCTGGTCGCCGGGCTGATCGAGCTGGGCTGGGAGGTGGACGACGTCACCGCCTACCGCACGGTGCGGGCGTCGCCGCCGCCGGCGGAGACCCGGGAGGCGATCAAGGGCGGCGGCTTCGACGCGGTGCTGTTCACGTCGTCCTCGACGGTCCGCAACCTGGTGGGCATCGCGGGCAAGCCGCACAACGTGACGGTCATCGCCTGCATCGGCCCGGCGACGGCCAAGACGGCCGAGGAGCACGGCCTGCGGGTCGACGTGATGGCTCCCGAGCCGTCGGTCCACAAGCTGGCGGAGGCCCTGGCGGACTTCGGCCGCCGCCGCCGCGCCGCGGCGGTGGAGGCCGGCGACCCGGTGACACGGCCGAGCGAGCGGCGGCCGGGGGCGCGGAGGCGGCGGTCTACGACCTGAGCCGTCCGGCGGCCACGTGAGGTCGTACGCGTGAGGTGGTGGCGGGGTGCGCGGTGACGGCGCACCCCGCCACTGCTCGTTGTGGTCCGGGGGCGACGATCGGCCTGGTCCTGGCGAACCCGCCCTTCGGCAAGAAGTCGTCGATCACCGTCCACGGCGACGACGGTTCCGCCGCCCGCGAGGCGATCGCCTACGAGCGCCGTGACTTCTGGGTCACCACGACCAACAAGCAGCTCAACTTCGTCCAGCACATCGCCTCGCTGCTGGAGATCCACGGCCGGGCTGCGGTCGTCGTCCCGGACAACGTCCTCTTCCTACGACTTCCGTACGGCCCAGCACTTCACCCTCAAGCAGAACCCGCTCACCCGGGCCCACCTCGATGACTTCGTGCAGTGCTACAACGCCGACGACCGTTCCCAGCGCGTCGAGACGGAGCGCTTCAAGGCGTACACGTACTGGCCGCCGAGATCGTCGAGGACCTCCAGGCCGCGCTGGAGGAGTTCGCCGCGATCGCGGAGACCTTGCAGCAGGCCCGGGGGGAGGGCGTGGCGGGGGAAGTGACTCCGGTCGCCGACTGACACGTAGACGTGGCCTGCACCCGAGATCAAGGGCGCGGGCCACGTTCGTTTACTCCGTCAGCGCTCGACTGCGTACGGCAGGAAGGTCGCCCATGCGGTGGGGGGGAGGGTGAGACGGGGGCCGTTCGGGACCTTGGAGTCGCGGACGAGGACGTGGGCAGGGGCGGTGGCCACCTCGACGCAGTCGGGGCCCTCGTCCGTGCTGTAGCTGCTCTTTATCCAAACCAAGTTGGCTTCGGCGTAGGGCTTGAGGGTCATGTCTCTCCAAGCACTTTCTCGATGAGGGCCATCGACTCTCGTGGGCTGAGAGCCTGCGCTCGGATGGTCCCATAACGAATGTCGAGGAGCTGCACTTCCTTCGGGTCAGCGATCACGCGGCTGATGTGCTGCACCTCTACATGTCCGACCGTGGTGCCGTCCTTGAGCCTGAGCAGCCTGAACGACCCAGCGAGACCTGAGTTCTCCTCGTGGCTCAGGGGGAGCACCTGAAGGTCGACGTTGGGGAACTTGGCGACCTCCAACAGTCGTTCGAGCTGTTCACGCATGACTGTCCTGCCCCCGATGGGCCGACGGAGTGTCGACTCACACTGGACAAAATTGAAGAGAGGGCGAGCCGTCGTGTCGCTGACGATCTCCTGACGCGCCACGCGGGCTGACAACCGCTGTTCGAGCTCCTCTGCCGTAAAGGTCGGTCGGCGAGCGCTGAACACTGCTCGTGCGTAACTGCTGATCTGCAACAGCCCGTGGACAACGGAGTTGTTGTAGGCGCACAGCTCAACGGCCTCCGCCTCCAACTTCTTCAAGTCCCGTACCTTCTTCGGGTACCGGGCTTCCGCCACGTCCTGCTTGAGCGCCGCGATCTTCCCGCCCGCCCCCAACACCTCGTCCGCCGCGTCCAGATACTCCGGCCGGGGAATCCGCCGTCCCCGCTCCACGCAGGAGACCAGTTCCTCCCCGTATCCGATGGCTGCCCCGAACTCCGCCTGCGTAAGGCCGGCCGCCTCCCGCCACAGCTTCAGCTGCCGTGTGACCGTGCGCATCACGGCCCCAGCCTCTTCGTCGTCCAGCCCCGCTTCCCACCCGCTCATGCTCGCCGCCCTCCCGTCGTGCGCCCTTCCCCGGACCAACTCCGGCCGCCCGCGCCCGGTCACCCCGGGCAGCCCGTACAGAACCGGACACCTCACGGACAGCCACCGGCCGTACGAGCTGTCCGCCTTCACACAGTACGCGCGTGTGAACACACTGAGTGACGTGAATCCGGAACGCCACACCACCGAGAAGGGCACCGCATGACGACGCTCACCCCCAAGACCCCCTGGGCGCTGCGCCTGGTCACCGACCGGCTGCCGGTCGGGCCGCCGTCGTACGCGACGGTGACGCTCGACCCCGTCACGCAGACCGCCCGCTACACCGACGCCGCCGGGCGGCCGGTCGAGATGGGCAGGCACGGGACGTCGAGGACGACCGGTACCGCCTCCGTGTCCGGGGGCGGCGACGGGAACGGGCCGCAGCCCCAGACGCAGGACGACAGCACCACCGACTACGAGTCGGACTGACCGGGTGGCCTCCACCGTCCTGGTCGTCACCGCGCTGGAGGACGTCACCGCGGATCTGGTCGTCGCCGCGTTGAACGAGCGCGAGGTGCCCGTCGTCCGCGTCGACCCCGCCGACGTCGGGCCCGCCCTGACGTTCGGCTTCCGCATCGACGCGGACCGTCCGGCGTGGAGCGGGCGGCTGCGTACGGCGAGCCGGGAGGTGGAGCCGGGGGAGGTGGCGGCGGTGTACTACCGCCGCCCCACTCCCTACGGCGCCCGGTTCGCGCATCTTCCCCGGCAGCAGAGGGACTTCGCCGCCGCCGAGGCGCGGCACGGGCTCGGCGGCGTGCTGAACGATCTGTCCGGCGCCCGGTACGTCAACCACCCGGCGGCGGTGGCCCGTGCGGAGTCCAAGCCCGCCCAGCTCCGCAGGTTCGCCCGGCTCGGGCTGAGGATTCCTCCGACGCTGATCACCAACGACCCCAAGGCGGCGCGGGAGTTCGCCGCCGAGCGCGGCCCCGTCGTCTGCAAGACGTTCCGCGGCCTGCCCGCCGGCGACGACGGGCACGCCGGGACGATCTGGACCCAGCGGATCGACCCGGGGACCTTCGACGACACGCTCACCGTGACCGCCCACCTGTTCCAGGCCGAGATAGCCAAGACCGGTGACGTACGCGTCACCGTGGTCGGCCGTCGTGTCTTCGCCCAGCAGGTCGCCGCACCCGACGGCGCGCTGGACTGGCGCCAAGGCGACTGGGGCGCCCTGCTCCACGCGCCCATCATCGTGCCGCCGCCCGTCGAGGCGGCGCTGCACGCCTACCTCGCCTCGTTCGGCCTGGTCTTCGGCTGCTTCGACTTCGCGCTCACCGGTGACGGGGACGACCCGGAACACTGGACGGCGATCGAGTGCAACCCGAACGGCCAGTGGGGCTGGCTTCCCGACGCCGAGGACATCACCGAGGCGTTCGCCGATCTCCTCACCGTGGAAAGGAAGGGCCGTTCATGACGATGCCCGTCGACCTCGAAACCGATGCCGCGCGGCTGCGCGCGATCATGGCGGAGGACCTTGCCGCACGCGGGGTGCTGGACGATCCGGCCTGGCGGGCGGCGGTGGAGACGGTGCCCCGGCACCGGTTCGTGCCCGGTTTCTACCTGCCCGCCGGCGAAAGTGACGGGCAGGGGCTCACTGTGTGGCAGCCCGTCACCGCCGCACTCGACCGCGGGCGCTGGCTGGCCGCCGCGTACTCCGACACCACGCTCATCACGCAGTTCGACGGCGACGAACCCGACTGGGAGCACCCGGCCGAGCGCCACGGAGGGGCCCCGACCTCGTCCTCCACGCTGCCGTCCCTCGTCCTGCGGATGTGGGCCGACGCCGACGTCCGGGAGGGGCACGCGGTGCTGGAGATCGGCACGGGAACGGGGTACTCGACCGCGCTCGCCTGCGAACGCCTCGGATCGGCCGGTGTGACGAGCATCGAGGTGGACCCGCACCGGCTGGAGCGAGCGGCGAGCGCGCTGCACGGCTGCGGTTACGCACCCACCCTCGCGGTCGCGGACGGGCTCTACGGGTACTGGCCCGAGGCCCCGTTCGACCGGATCGTCGCCGCCTGTTCCTTCCGCGCCGTGCCTCCGGCCCTGGTCGCCCAGACCCGGCCGGGCGGCAAGATCCTGCTGACGCTCTCGGGCTGGCTCTACGGGTACGCCCGCGTCCTGCTCACCGTCGCCGGGGACGGCACCGCCGAGGGGCGGCTGCTGGGCGGCACGGTCTCCTTCATGTCGGCGCGTACGCACGCGGCGCCGGCCTTCGGCAACCCCACCCACTGGGCGGCCGGGCTGCCGGGAAGGCCGCGGGTCGCCCGGCACGCTCCCGAGCGGATCACCGCCGCGACCGAGGAAGCCTTCCACCTGCGCTTCCTCGTGCAGAGCGCCGTGCCTGACGCGCAACTGACCACCGTCGGAGACGTCGTGCACCTGGTCGACGTGGTCACCGGGTCGGCCGCCATGCTGGCCCCGGACGGCGACGGCGGCTGGCGGGTGCGGGAGGGCGGGCAGGTGCGGCTGTGGGAGGGCGTCGAGCGCCTCATCGACGTCTACGACGCGGCCGGAGGGCCAGGACCGGAGACCTTCACCCTGTGCGTCCACGACGGCGGACAGCACCTGCGGCAACCGCAGGTGCCCTGCCTGCCGCTGCCGTCGCCCTGAGGGGGCGAGACCTCCGCCGCCCGCCGCACCCGGGCAGCCCGGACGGGACCGGACACGCCACGGACACCCATCGGTCGCACGGGTCAGCCGCCTTCACAGCAGGAACGCGACCCAACACGCTGAGTGACGTGAATCAGGAAATCGCCGCACCGCGGACCCCGCTCCACCAGTTCACCGTGCCGCTCTCCGCCACCCGGCGGGGTGCCCGTCTCGCCCGCCTGCTCGCTGCTGAGCAACTGCGTTCTTGGCAGGTGCCGTCGGACCCGGCCCGGCTGATCGTCGCCGAGCTCGCCGCGAACGCCGTCACGCACGGCCGGGTCCCCGGGCGGGACTTCCGGCTCGGCCTCGCCGTCACAGCGCCGCCCGCCACGTTGCGTATCGAGGTCACGGACACCCGGGGCGAACGGCTGCCCGTGCGGACGGCTGCCAGGTCGGCAGGCGCGGAGTCCGGTTACGGGTTGTTGCTCGTCGCGGAACTGGCGGACCGTTGGGGAGTGCGATCCGGGCCGGTGCCGTGCAAGACCGTGTGGGCGGAGCTCGATCTCCAGGCCCGCCGGTGACCTGCGGCCGGCGGGTCCCTGCCGGCCGGGGCCGCATGCCGGGCCGCGCAAAGCCCCTTCCGGGTACCCCGCGTCCCCGACGCGCAGTCGGCAAATCGGGTGCCGGCGCGGGCGTAGCGTAGAAGGCATGACGAAGTACGGATCCTTCCCGGGTACGCGGCCCCGGCGGCTGCGCACCACGCCCGCCCTGCGCCGCATGGTCGCCGAGACCCGCCTGCATCCGGCCGACTTCATCCTGCCCGCGTTCGTGCGGGAGGGCGTCGCCGAGCCGGTGCCGGTCTCGGCCATGCCGGGCGTGGTGCAGCACACCCGGGACAGCCTGAAGAAGGCCGCCGCGGAGGCCGTCGAGGCCGGGGTCTCCGGGATCATGCTGTTCGGCGTGCCGGACGACGCGAACAAGGACGCCCTCGGCACCGCCGGGACCGACCCGGACGGCATCCTCCAGGTCGCCCTGCGGGACGTCCGCGCCGAGGTCGGCGACGACCTGATCATCATGTCCGACCTGTGCCTGGACGAGTTCACCGACCACGGCCACTGCGGTGTCCTGGACGAGCAGGGCCGCGTGGACAACGACGCCACCCTGGAGCGGTACGCCGAGATGGCGCAGGTGCAGGCCGACGCGGGCGCGCACGTCGTCGGGCCGAGCGGCATGATGGACGGCCAGATCGGCGTGGTCCGTGACGCGCTCGACCAGATCGGGCGGGAGGACGTGTCGATCCTCGCCTACACCGTGAAGTACTCCTCCGCGTTCTACGGCCCCTTCCGCGAGGCCGTCGGTTCGTCCCTGCAGGGCGACCGCAAGACCTACCAGCAGGACCCGGCGAACGCCCGGGAGTCGCTGCGGGAGCTCGCCCTCGACCTGGAGGAGGGCGCCGACATGGTCATGGTGAAGCCGGCCGGGCCCTACCTCGACATCCTGGCGCGGGTCGCGGACGCCGTGGACGTGCCGGTGGCGGCGTACCAGATCTCCGGCGAGTACGCGATGATCGAGGCCGCCGCCGAGAAGGGCTGGGTCGACCGGGACCGGGCCATCATGGAGGCGCTGACCGGCATCAAGCGGGCCGGGGCGCGAAACATCCTGACGTACTGGGCGACGGAGGTCGCGCAGAAGCTGCGGTAGAGGCCGGTGGTGGAGCCGCCTTCCGGGGGCGGCGTCCACATCCCGGAAATCCGGGTGTAGAGCGCAGCTATTTCTCTAGGGTGCGGGGAACGCCGTCGTCCCCGAGGAGCGCCCCAGTGACCGTCGCCGAGCCCGCCCCCGTCCCTGCCGCCGCTCAGGTCCACGCCCCCGCGCCCGCCCCCGTGCCGTCCCTCGCCGCGCGGGTGCGGTCCGTCGGGGGGTCTCCCGTGCGGGACATCCTCGCCGTCACCGCCCGCCCCGAGGTGATCAACTTCGCGGGCGGGCTCCCGGCACCGGAACTCTTCGACGCCGAGGCCATCGCCGCCGCCTACCAGGCCGTGCTGACCGGCTCGCCCGCCCGGGCCCTCCAGTACGCCACCACCGAGGGCGAGCCGGCGCTGCGTGCCGCGCTCGCCGCGCGCACCTCCGTGCGGGGCCTGCCGACCGACCCCGACGACATCCTCGTCACCACCGGTTCCCAGCAGGCGCTGTCCCTCCTCGCCACCGCCCTGATCGAACCCGGCGACACCGTCCTCGTCGAAAACCCCTGCTATCTCGCGGCACTTCAGGCCTTCGGCCTCGCGGGCGCACGCGTCCTGGCCGTGCCCGGCGACGCGGACGGCGTCGACCCGGCCGCCCTGGAACGCCTTGTCGTCCGCGAACGGCCCAAGCTGTTCTACACGGTCCCCACCTTCCAGAACCCCACCGGCCGCACGATGCCCGCCGACCGCCGCGCCGCCGTGGCCGCCGTCGCCGCCCGGCGCGGGGTGTGGATCGTCGAGGACGACCCGTACGGCGAACTGCGCTTCGAGGGCGAGCGCGTGCCGTGGATCGCGTCCTACGCCGACGCCCGCGACCGCACCGTGCTCCTCGGCTCCTTCTCCAAGGTCATGGCACCGGGGCTGCGACTCGGCTGGCTGCGGGCGCCCGCCGGGCTGCGTCGCGCCTGCGCCGTGGCCAAGCAGGCCGCGGACCTGCACACCCCGACCGTCAACCAGCTCGCCGCCGCACGGTACTTGGCCGACAACGACCTCGACGCCCATGTCGCCCGCGTCGCCGCCGCCTACGGCGCTCGCCGCGACGCCATGCTCGCCGGCCTCGCCGACGCGCTCCCCGAGGGCTCGGTCTGGGACCGTCCCGAGGGCGGCATGTTCCTGTGGGCGCGGCTGCCCGACGGCCACGACACGACGGCGCTGCTTCCCGAGGTCGTCCGGCACGACGTGGCCTACGTCCCCGGCGCGCCCTTCTACGCGGGCGAGCCCGACCGCGCCACGCTGCGGGTGTGCTTCGTCACGCAGACCCCGGACGAGATCGCGGAGGGGCTGCGGAGGCTGGGGGAGGCGATGAGGGGCCGGAGCGGGCGTGGGAACTGAACCGGCCCGTCCGGCAGTCCTCTTCCGTGGACGAGGACGGACTCACCGCCGAGCGGAGCGGGGTACGGGGGACGGCATGCACCAGGCGCTCTATGCCGAGCAGTGGTGGAATCCGCTGGCGCGGACCGTGGAGCTGACCGAGGAGACCCTGCGCAGAGGCGGCCGCACCACACCGCTCACCGAACTGAACCTCGCCGCCATGGCCGACGCCTACCTGCGCGGGACCTGGCTCGGCGGCGGCGGCACGGAACGCCCCCTGGCATGGCTGCCGGACGGGCCCGGGGCCGTCCCGGTCACCCGGATCACCGGCACCGCCACCCCGCTGAAGGTCCGCCGGGCCGCCCTGTTCGCACGCGGGCTGGGCGAGCTGGCGGTACGGCGCTGCGGCGGCCCCGAGCAGGTGGCGGCGCTGGCGGCCCGCGCCCGCGACGAGGGCGTACCGCTGTGGATCGCGCGGCGGTACGCGCCCGGCCCCGCCGGCCCGATCGCCGTCGCCGTGGACCGCAACCTGGTGCGCGTGGACGTCTGGGGCCCGCACGCTCCCGTCGTACGGATCCGGGCACCCCACGGCTTCGACCCGTCGAGCACCGACCCCTCGGCGGGCCTGCGGCTGACGGTCGGCGCGGTCACCGCGGAGCCCGTCCTGAAGCGGAAGCTCCGCAAGTCGAAGAGTTACGTCGAGGCGCGGCTGCCGGGACAGCACTGGGTGCTGCGACGGGAGAACGCGACGAGTTCGTGGCTGCTGCGCGACGAACGGCGCGTGGCGCTGCTGAGCCGCCCGCCGCGCAGGCAGATCCCCGACCCGCACGCCGTGCTGGTCCCCCTCTCGCCGGTGTACTACGAGAGCCCCGACCCCCTGGACGCGGTGATGGCCCACGCGTTCGCCGTCGCCTTCGGACTCGGGGACACCACGGGCTCGGCCCGCTTCCGCCCGAAGCGCCACCGCAGGCACGGGAGCGAGCCCTTCGCCCCGGACGAGGCGTGGGACCGCCCCTGGTTCAGCAACCTCGGCCGGGGCCGCGACGACAACGAACCCGGCGGCAGCGACGGCTGGGGCTCCGACGGAGGCGACGGCGGCGACAGCGGAGGCGGAGGCGGCGACGGCGGAGGGGGCGGTGACGGTGGCGGTGGAGGCGGCGGGGGCGACTGATCAAGTCCCGGTCGCCCGACGCGCCTTGGCCGTGCCGGTGACTCTAGGACCGCCCACCGACAACGAAGGCGGCCCAGGTGGCCGGGGAGACCCTGAGGACGGGGCCGGTGGGGTTCTTGGAGGGAGCGGGCCGACGACCTGTCGCTGTGCGTGAGCGAGCTGGCGACCAACGCGATCCGGCACGGCGTACCGCCCGGGCGGGGCTTCCTGCTGCGGCTGCGGTACGACGGCCACGGCGTCCGCGTCGAGGTCCACGACAGCGGTGACGGCGTGCCCCGGATCGCCGGCGAGGCCGACGAGGGCGGGCGCGGCCTGCTGCTGGTGGCGGCGCTGGCCGACAAGTGGGGCGTCGGGGAGCGGGCGCCCGGCAAGGTCGTGTGGGCCGAGTTCGCCAAGTGACCGCCGTCTGCGAAACTTTCGTAGGTGTGACTGGGTATTGTGATCTTGAGGTGCCGGTCGAATTTCGTTGATTGTTCCAAGGCCCTCCTCGGAGACGCGATGAGCTGCCCAAATGGGCGCAACATACGGTTCGTTGGCGTCCCGAACGTTTCGAAACTCGTGCCGAAACTGTTGACTGCCGGTGCGGGCAGGCCAACACTGGCGCCGCGCTGCACCCGCAATGCAGGCGTACACGAGGAGGAAGCACGGACATGAACGCGCTTGTTCGTCTGATGAGGAGAGGCTGGGCCGTCGGGCTCGCCTTCGTGGTCGCGTTGGCCCTGCCCGGCACCGCCAGTGCCGGCACGGTCGTCACGACCAACCAGACCGGCACCAACAACGGCTACTACTACTCGTTCTGGACCGACAGCCAGGGCACCGTCTCCATGGACATGGGCGACGGCGGCCAGTACAGCACCCAGTGGCGCAACACCGGCAACTTCGTGGCCGGCAAGGGCTGGTCCACCGGCGGACGGCGGACGGTGCAGTACTCGGGCACCTTCAACCCGTCCGGCAACGCCTACCTGACGCTCTACGGCTGGTCGACCAACCCGCTCGTCGAGTACTACATCGTCGACAACTGGGGCACCTACCGGCCCACCGGCACGTTCAAGGGCACCGTCACCAGCGACGGCGGCACGTACGACATCTACGAGACGACGCGCTACAACGCCCCCTCCATCGAGGGCACCAAGACCTTCAAGCAGTTCTGGAGCGTCCGGCAGGCCAAGCGGACCGGCGGGACCATCACGACCGGCAACCACTTCGACGCCTGGGCCCGCGCCGGCATGAACCTCGGCACGATGAACTACATGATCATGGCCACCGAGGGCTACCAGAGCAGCGGCAGCTCCAACATCACCGTCGGCGGGACCGGTTCCGGCGGTGGCGGTGGCGGTGGTGGCGGCACCGGGTGCACCGCCACGCTGTCCGCCGGGGAGAAGTGGAGCGACCGCTACAACCTCAACGTCTCGGTCAGCGGGGCGAGCAACTGGACCGTGACGATGAACGTGCCCTCCCCGGCCAAGGTGCTGTCCACCTGGAACGTGACCGCCAGTTATCCCAGCAGCCAGACCCTCGTCGCCAGGTCCAACGGCAGCGGCAACAACTGGGGCGCCACCATCCAGGCCAACGGCAACTGGACCTGGCCCTCCGTCTCGTGCAGCGCGGGCTGACCCCGATCCCCCCGACTGGAGGAGCACTCCGTATGAAGAAGAGGATTGCGGCCGGGCTCGCCGTCGGTGCGACGGTGCTCGCCAGTGGTCTCACCGTCGGCGCCGGACCCGCCCAGGGCGCCCCGGCCGCCGCCTGCAACGGCTACGTCGCCCTGACCTTCGACGACGGCCCGTCCAGCAGCACGTCCGCCCTGCTCAGCACGCTGAAGCAGAACGGGCTGCGGGCCACCATGTTCAACCAGGGCAACTACGCCGCGGCCAACCCGGCCCTGGTCAAGGCACAGGTCGACGCCGGGATGCGGGTCGGCAACCACAGCTACACCCACCCGCACCTCACCCAGCTCAGCCAGGCCCAGACCGACTCCGAGATATCCCGCACCCAGCAGGCCGTCGCCAACGCCGGCGGCGGCACACCCAAGCTGTTCCGGCCGCCCTACGGGGAGACCAACTCCACGGTGAAGTCCGTCGCGGCCAAGTACGGGCTGACCGAGATCCTCTGGGACGTCGACTCGCAGGACTGGAACGGGGCAAGCACCGACGCCATCGTGCAGGCCGCCTCCCGGCTCACCAACGGCCAGGTGATGCTGATGCACGACTGGTCGGCGAACAGCAGGGCCGCCCTCCCGCGGATCGCCCAGGGGCTGGCCGGCCGAGGGCTCTGCGCCGGGGTGATCTCACCCTCCACCGGCCGGGCCGTCGCACCCGGCTCACCGTCTCCCGCGCCACGGGCCGAGAAGCCGGAGCGACGCTGAGAAGCCGGGAGCGGCGCGGTGACCGAAGTCCCCGCGCCGCTCCCGGCACTCACGTCACACGACGTCAGAGGCGTTCCGGCGTGCGGATGCCCAGCAAAGCCATACCCCGGTGCAGCGTCCGCGCCGTGACGTCGCACAGGAACAGCCGGTTCTCCACGTGCGCCGGCGACTCCGCCTTCAGCACCGGGCACCTGTCGTAGAACGTCGTGTACAGCGAGGCCAACTGGTACAGGTACGCCGTCAGCTTGTGCGGGGCGTACTCCCTCGCCGCCTCCGCGACCGTCTCCGCGAACGCGTCCGCGTGCAGGCCCAGGGCGCGCTCCGCGTCGGCCAGTTCCAGCTCCGGGTGCGCGGCCGGACGCACGTCGCCCGCCTTGCGCAGGATCGACTGGATACGGGCGTACGCGTACTGGAGGTACACGCTCGTGTCGCCGTTCAGCGAGACCATCTGGTCCAGGTCGAACTTGTAGTCCCGGTTCGCCGACGTCGACAGGTCCGCGTACTTCACCGCGCCGATGCCCACCTGGGTGCCGCGCTCGGCGATCTCCTCCTCGGACAGGTCCTGCGCCTTCTCCCGGACGACGGCCGACGCGCGGTCGATCGCCTCGTCCAGCAGGTCGACCAGACGGACCGTCTCGCCCTCACGGGTCTTGAACGGCTTGCCGTCCTTGCCGAGGACCGTGCCGAAGGCCAGCTGCACCGCCGTCACGTCCTCGTTCAGCCAGCCCGCCTTCCGGGCCGTCTCGAAGACCATCCTGAAGTGCAGCGACTGGCGCGCGTCCACCACGTAGAGCAGCGTGTTCGCCTTCAGGTTGAAGACGCGGTCGCGGATCGCGGACAGGTCGGTGGCCGCGTAGCCGTAGCCGCCGTCCGACTTCTGCACGATCAGCGGGACCGGCTTGCCGTCCGGGCCCTTGACGTCGTCGAAGAACACGCACAGCGCGCCCTCCGAGCGGACGGCCACCCCGGACTCCTCCAGCAGGCGGCACGTCTCGGCCAGCATGTCGTTGTACCCCGACTCGCCGACGATGTCCGGGTCACGGATCTCCATGTCCAGCTTCTCGAAGACGGAGAAGAAGTAGATCTTCGACTCGTCCACGAACTTCTGCCACATGGCCAGCGTGTGCGGGTCACCGGCCTGCAGGTCGACCACCCGGCGACGGGCCCGCGTCTTGAACTCCTCGTCGGAGTCGAAGTGCTTGCGCGCGGCCTTGTAGAGGCGGTCGAGATTCGACATCGCCTCCTCGCCGGACACCTCGGACTCCTTGTGGTCCAGCTCGTGCGGGTGCTCGTCCAGGTACTGGATGAGCATGCCGAACTGGGTGCCCCAGTCGCCGATGTGGTGCCGGCGCACCACCGTCTCACCGGTGAACTCCAGCAGCTGGACGACGGAGTCGCCGATCACCGCCGAGCGCAGGTGACCGACGTGCATCTCCTTCGCCACGTTCGGCTGCGCGTAGTCGATCACCGTCGTGCCCGGGTGCTCCGCGACCGGGACGCCGAGGCGGCCCGTGTCGTCCGCGTACCGCGCGGCCAGGTTCTCGGTGATCGCCCGGTCGGCGATCGTCACGTTCAGGAAGCCGGGGCCCGAGACCTCGATGTCCCTGATCGCGCCGCCCTGCTCGACCCGCGCGACGACCTGCGCCGCCAGCTCCCGCGGGTTGGCCTTGGCCTTCTTGGCGAGCGCCAGGATGCCGTTGGCCTGGAAGTCGGCCCGGTCGCTTCGTCGCAGCAGCGGGTCCGCGGCACCGGCCTCCGGCAGGGCGGCGGCGATGGCGGACGCGAGGTGCTGCTGGACGGAGTCGCTGAGGGACGTGACCGAGGCCATAGGTAGGGGTGCCGTTCTCCTCGTGGGGTTCGATGGGCACCGCCAGTATCCCACGGGGGGTAAAGCCGTTTTCGCGGTCACGCAACGGTCTGTGACAATGGGATCTCACCCGTTCAGAAAGAAGGACGTGCCGATCGTGGCTCAGAGCACCGAGACCACCGACTGGGTCTCCCGTTTCGCGGATGAGGTCATCGAGGAGTCGGAGCGTCGGGCCCCGGGCAAACCGGTCGTCGTCGCGTCCGGACTTTCGCCGTCCGGCCCCATCCACCTGGGCAACCTCCGCGAGGTCATGACGCCGCACCTCGTCGCCGACGAGATCCGCCGCCGCGGCCACCAGGTCCGGCACGTGATCTCCTGGGACGACTACGACCGGTACCGCAAGGTCCCGGCCGGCGTCGCCGGCATCGACGAGTCCTGGGCCGAGCACATCGGCAAGCCGCTCACCTCGGTCCCCGCGCCGAAGGGCTCCGAGCACCCGAACTGGGCGGAGCACTTCAAGGCCGCCATGATCGAGTCGCTGGGCGCGCTCGGCGTCGAGTTCGACGGCATCAGCCAGACCGCCCAGTACACCTCGGGCGTCTACCGCGAGCAGATCCTGCACGCCATGCGGCACCGCGGCGACATCGACGCCGTCCTCGACCAGTACCGCACCAAGAAGGACCCCGCGAAGAAGCAGTCGCAGAAGCCGGTCGACGAGGCCGAGCTGGAGGCCGCCGAGGGCTCCGGCGCCGCCTCCGAGGACGACGGCAGCTCCGGCACCGCCGGGTACTTCCCGTACAAGCCGTACTGCGGCAACTGCGAGAAGGACTTCACCACCGTCACCTCCTACGACGACGAGTCCACCGAGATGACGTACGCCTGCACCGCGTGCGGCTTCTCCGAGACCGTCCGGCTCAGCGAGTTCAACCGCGGCAAGCTGGTCTGGAAGGTCGACTGGCCCATGCGCTGGGCCTACGAGGGCGTGATCTTCGAGCCCAGCGGCGTCGACCACTCCTCGCCCGGATCGTCCTTCCAGGTCGGCGGCCAGATCGTCGGCATCTTCGGCGGCAAGCAGCCCATCGGGCCCATGTACGCCTTCGTCGGCATCAGCGGCATGGCCAAGATGTCGTCCTCGCGCGGCGGCGTCCCCACCCCGGCGGACGCCCTGAAGATCATGGAGCCGCAGCTGCTGCGCTGGCTGTACGCCCGCCGCCGGCCCAACCAGTCCTTCAAGATCGCCTTCGACCAGGAGATCCAGCGGCTCTACGACGAGTGGGACCGCCTCGACGCCAAGGTCGCCGACGGCTCCGCCCTGCCCGCCGACGTCGCCGCCCACTCCCGCGCCGTCCGCACCGCCGCCGGTGAGCTGCCGAAGACGCCGAGGCCCCTGCCGTACCGGACGCTCGCCTCGGTCGCCGACATCACCGCCGGACACGAGGACCAGGCGCTGCGCATCCTCAGCGAGCTCGACCCGGAGCAGCCGCTCGGCTCGCTGGACGAGGCACGGCCGCGCTTCGACAAGGCCGAGGCGTGGATCAACACCCACGTCCCCGCCGACCAGCGCACCATCGTGCGCGACGAGCCCGACCACGCACTGCTGAAGTCCCTCGACGAGGCGTCCCAGCAGTCCCTGCGGCTGCTGCTCGACGGACTCGCCGACCACTGGTCCCTGGACGGCCTGACCCACCTCGTCTACGGCGTGCCCAAGGTCCAGGCCGGATTCTCCGCCGACGCCACGCCCAAGGAACTGCCGCCGGAGATCAAGACCGCCCAGCGGACCTTCTTCGCGCTGCTCTACCACCTGCTCGTCGGCCGGGACACCGGCCCGCGCCTGCCCACGCTGCTGCTGGCGGTCGGACAGGACCGGGTCCGGACCCTGCTCGGGCAGTAGTAAGCCGGGACGAGAAGGCCCCCGTGCGCATGACGCGCACGGGGGCTCTCCTGTGTCCCGCGGCCCGCATCACCCGCACGGGCCGCGTGCCCCGCGTGCCCCGCGTGCCCCGCGTGGGGCCTACGCCACGTGGTCGTCCTCCAGCTCCGCCGTGTGACGGTTCTGGAAACGCCGGACCATGCGCTTGGCGTCCGCGTCGAGGACCGGGACGCCGTACGTCGCCTCCACGTTGTCGCTGAACTCACGCCGCGTCGGATAGCCGCTGCCGCTTATCGACTGCTTGAAGACCTGGTACAGCGCCTCTTCGTCCGGCTCCGGGGCACCCCCGCCCTCACCGAGCTCACGCGTACGGCCCGGACTCACCGGGATCGGAAAGCTCCCCGTGTCCTCCGGGGAGGGCCCGGGGGCCGCGGCCGCCTCCTCGTACGCCTGCGGGCCGTACTGCTCCTGGACCTGCTCCCGCACGTACTGCTCCCGCGCGTGCTCCTGGACGTACTGGTCCGGGGAGTACTGCTCCTGCGGGTACTGCTCCTGGAGGTACTGCTCGGCCTGCTGCTGCTCCGCCGACCACTGGGCGTACGCGGCCTCCGGGTCGTACGTCGGGTCGTAGCCGCCGTGGTACTCGACCGCCTGCGGATCACGGGAGTGCAGCCACGGGTTCAGCGGCGGCTCGGACTCCTGCGGCGCCGGGTCCGGCTCCCCGCCGCGCACCAGCTCCGGGCGCTGCTCGGCGGGCGGAGCCGCGGCGGGCCGGTGCTGCTGCGACGGCTCGTGCGGCGCCTGGGACCGCGACGCCTGGGTCTGCGGCGCCGGGGGGATCAGCGCCGGCTCTATCCCCGCCGCCGCGAGCCCCGCCGGGGCCGTGTCCGCCAACGGCACCCCGTACCGCGCCAGACGCAGCGGCATCAGCGACTCCACCGGGGCCTTGCGACGCCAGCCGCGGCCGAACCGGGAACGCAGCCGGGCCTGATAGACCAGGCGCTCCTGCTCCAGCTTGATGACCTGCTCGTAGGAACGCAGCTCCCACAGCTTCATCCGCCGCCACAACAGGAACGTCGGCACCGGCGACAGGATCCACCGGGTCAGGCGGACGCCCTCCATGTGCTTGTCCGCGGTGATGTCCGCGATCCGGCCGATCGCGTGCCGCGCCGCCTCCACCGACACCACGAACAGCACCGGGATCACCGCGTGCATCCCCACACCCAGCGGGTCCGGCCAGGCCGCCGCGCCGTTGAACGCGATCGTCGCCGCCGTCAGCAGCCACGCCGTCTGCCGCAGCAGCGGGAACGGGATACGGATCCAGGTGAGGAGGAGGTCCAGGGCGAGCAGCACGCAGATACCCGCGTCGATGCCGATCGGGAAGACGTAACTGAACTGCCCGAAGCCCTTCTTGAGGGCGAGTTCGCGAACGGCCGAGTACGACCCCGCGAAGCCGATGCCGGCGATGACGACGGCACCGGTGACGACCACGCCGATGAGAATGCGGTGCGTCCGTGTCAGCTGCAGTGGCGCGGCCACCTGTACTCCCCTCCTCTTGCGTGTGGTGTGCGCGCAACAGAGTGGCACATGTGTGCGGCCGACGCGTTGCCGGGACGGCAGGAGCCCGGCCCCCACGGGGACCGGGCTTCCTCAACGAGTCTTCGCGGAAGGCGAGTTGCGACCCGACGGGGCCTTTGGCGCCTTCGAGGCCGTCGAAACCTTCGAAACCTTCGAGGCCTTCCAAGCCTTCGCAGCCATGGAGGCGCTCAGGGCCCGAGGGCCTCAGCCGCTCTTGGCGGGCGACTTCGAGGACCGCGCCTCCGCCGCCTCCGCCGCCTTCGACGCCGACGGGCTCGCGGACTTCGACGGGCTCTTGGCGGACTTCGACGGCGAAACGCTCGCCGAACCGCTCGGTGTCCCACCGCCGCTCGCGTCCGCGCCGTTCGCGGACGCCACCGCGGCCACGGCCTCCTCGGCGGCCTTCCGCGCGTCCTCCACCATCGTGTCGGCGTCCGGCGTCTTCTCACCCGCGAGACCGGCGCCGTTGTAGTCGACCGTCACGACGACGTTCTCCACGCGCGCCACGACCGTCTGCTGCTTGAAGCTGCCTTCCTTCTTCTTCAGGCCGTAGCGCACCGTCGTCGCCTCGTCGCCGATCCCGGACGCCGGCTCCGTCTCGGTGTCCTTGGCGCCCTCCACGGACTGCGCGTCCTGGACCTGCTTGTCGTAGTACTTCTTCGCCAGCTCGTCGCCCGCGCCGCGCGTGACGTCGGACTCGAAGCGCAGCAACGACACGTTCAGCCAGCGGAACTGCGAGCCCTTCACACCGTTGTTGTCCAGGCTGCTCCAGGAGCAGGAGCCGCGCATCGACACATCGTCCGACTTGCCCTCCTTGCCGGACTCGTCGGCCTTCGGGACGAGATCCTCCAACGTGCCCTTCTTCAGGACGTCGCACGGCTCGGGCAGCTTCTCGAACGCCGCCGCCCGCACGGTCGGGGACGGGCTCGCCGACTTCGACGCGGCGGCCGAGGAGCCCTTGTCCCCGTCGCCGGAGCCGGAGTCGGAGGAGCAGGCCGTGGCGACCAGCAGCACGGGGACGGCTGCCGCGCCGACAAGAACGCGGTTGAGGCGCTTCGCTCGCCGGTGAGCCTGGTCTCGCTGTGCTCGTCGCTGCATGGTTCCTTCACTCATGACGCTCGTGATTCCTGCGGTCGGAACGGGTTCCGAGGGGTCACGGTACGCGGTGAGCCGAGCGCGGTGTCCCGGTTCCGGAGCTTTCCGGAGCACCGCGAAGGGGCCGTGAAGGGGGGTCAGTCGGACAGCGAATCGTCCAGCTGCGCGGCCAGATTCCGGGCCCTGTCCTGCATTTCCTCGCTGTCCGGGACGACGCCGACATTCGCCGGCTGCTCCGTGTACTCGATCGTCACGATCACGTTCGACGTGCGGAACGCCACAGTCACGGTCCGCTGCTCGGCCGTCGAACCCGAGCTGCTGAGCGCGTCGTCGAGGAAGGCGTCGTCACCCAGGTCCTCAAGGACGCGGGGCTGCAGATCGGAGGGCGAGGCCGACGGCGAGGCGGACCCGGAGGGCGAGGCGGACGCGGAGGGCGACTTCCCGCCGGTGGTGCCCTCGTCGGTGCCTTCACCGGCGGTCTCGGTGGGCGACTCCGTGACGGACTCCGTGGCGGTCGGCTCCGGGAGGTCCGCCGCCTCCCGCCGCCCCGCGAAGAGGGCCTCGGCCCGACTGTCGTCGCTCACCGCGTTGTCGTACGACACCACCCGCTCGAAGTCGACGAGGAGATGGTCGGTGGCGTCCGTCGACTCCACCTTCCAACGGCAGCCCACCTTGCGGTCGGTGTCGTACGTCAGCGTCGGCTCGCCCGCGTAGGCCTTCTCGCGCTGCTCCTCGTCGGCGATCTGCCTGATGCCGGGCAGCAGGGAGTTGAGGGTGTCGCGGCCGACCGCGCCGCAGGGCTCGGGCAGCGTGCGGTACTTGCCGGGCTCGGCCGGGGCCGAGGCGGTGCCGGGGCCGCCGGGGTTCGAACCGTCCGAGGTGGCCCCGTCCCCCGAGCCGCCGGTGCAGGCGGCCAACAGGGCCGCGAGGAGGGCGGCGACGCCAGGTACGTACGCCTTCCGCTGCACGGTCGGCTCCTCTCCACGGTTCCTGCGGTGTTGTCGGGGCGGGCCGGGGGCAAGGTGCCCGGTGCCCGTCGGTGCCCGGTCATCCAGTGTCCCCGCTGGTTATTCGCTTGCCGCACGGGGGCGCCCCCTGGAGACAATGTGTATCGCACGCACTGCCGTGAACGCCGGTCCGTTGTCCCATTCGTCGACCTTGGCGCCGGTTTTGCGATTCTGAGCTTCTGTTGTTTTTCCGGGGGAATGAGGGCGAAATGTCGTACGTGGAAATGCCGGGCGCGAAGGTGCCGATCCGGATGTGGACCGATCCGGCGTCGATCGAGGAGGCGGCGCTCCAGCAGCTGCGGAACGTGGCGACGCTACCGTGGATCAAGGGCCTCGCCGTGATGCCGGACGTGCACTACGGCAAGGGCGCGACGGTCGGCTCGGTCATCGCGATGCAGGGCGCGGTGTGCCCGGCGGCGGTGGGCGTCGACATCGGCTGCGGCATGTCGGCGGTGAAGACGTCCCTGACGGCGAACGACCTGCCGGGCGACCTCTCGCGGCTGCGGTCGAGGATCGAGCAGGTGATTCCGGTGGGGCGGGGAATGCACGACAGCCCTGTCGACCCGGGCCGCTTCCACGGGCTGGCCACCGCCGGGTGGGACGACTTCTGGGGGCGGTTCGACGGGGTCGCGGAGGCGGTGAAGTTCCGGGCGGAACGGGCGGCCAAGCAGATGGGGACGCTTGGCGGGGGCAATCATTTCGTTGAGATTTGCACCGATACGTCCGATTTTGTATGGCTCATGCTTCACTCCGGGTCCCGCAACATCGGCAAGGAACTCGCCGAGCACCACATCGGCATCGCGCAGCAACTCCCGCACAACCAGGGCCTGGTCGACCGTGACCTCGCCGTCTTCGTCGCGGACACCCCGCAGATGGCGGCGTACCGCAACGACCTGTTCTGGGCACAGGAGTACGCCAAGTACAACCGCACGATCATGATGGCGCTCCTGAAGGACGTGATCCGCAAGGAGTTCAAGAAGGCGAAGCCGGCCTTCGAGCCGGAGATCAGCGCGCACCACAACTACGTGGCCGAGGAGCGCTACGACGGCATGGACCTGCTCGTCACCCGCAAGGGCGCGATCCGCGCGGGCTCCGGCGAGTACGGCATCATCCCGGGCTCCATGGGCACGGGTTCGTACATCGTGAAGGGCCTCGGGAACGCGAAGGCCTTCAACTCGGCGTCGCACGGCGCCGGTCGGCGGATGAGCCGCAACGCGGCGAAGCGCCGGTTCACGACGAAGGACCTGGAGGAGCAGACGCGGGGCGTGGAGTGCCGCAAGGACTCCGGTGTCGTGGACGAGATCCCGGGCGCCTACAAGCCGATCGAGCAGGTCATCGACCAGCAGCGGGACCTGGTGCAGGTCGTGGCGAAGCTGAAGCAGGTCGTGTGTGTGAAGGGGTGACTGAGGTCCCCGGTCGGTGACCGGGGACCTCAGGCGATGCGTCATTGATGAATGCGGCGCCCGTTCTTCTTCTCCTCGCCGGGCGGCGTTGTTCGCGGGGTGGCTCGGTCGGGGTCACGGTTCCCGGTGGACCTTGGTGTTCGACGCCTGGGCGCGGGGGCGGACCACGAGGAGGTCGATGTTGACGTGGGCGGGGCGGGTCACCGCCCAGGTGATCGTGTCGGCGACGTCGTCCGCGGTGAGGGGGTCGGCGACGCCCTGGTAGACCTTCTCCGCCCGGTCCTGGTCGCCGCCGAAGCGGGTCAGGGCGAACTCCTCCGTCTTCACCATGCCGGGCGCGATCTCGATGACGCGGACCGGGCGGCCGACGATCTCCAGGCGGAGGGTCTCGGCGAGGACGTGGGCGCCGTGCTTGGCGGCGACGTAGCCCGCGCCGCCCTCGTAGGTGGCGTGGCCGGCGGTGGAGGAGACGACCACGACCGTGCCGTCGCCGCTCGCCTCCAGCTTGGGCAGCAGGGCCTGGGTGAGGTTGAGGGTGCCGATGACGTTCGTCTCGTACATCTGACGCCAGTCGGCCGGGTCGCCGGTCGCGACCGGGTCGGCGCCCAGCGCGCCGCCCGCGTTGTTCACCAGCACGCCGATTGTCTTGAAGGCGGTGGCGAACTCGTCGACCGCCGCGCGGTCCGTGACGTCCAGCGGGTACGCGGTCGCCCGGTGGCCGGCCGCGTTGATCTCCTCGGCGAGCGCCTCGATGCGGTCCTTGCGGCGGGCGGTGAGGACGACGCGGTAGCCGGCCGCGGCGAGTTGCCGTGCCGTGGCGGCGCCGATGCCGCTGCTCGCACCGGTGACGACGGCGATGCGGGAGGCGGCGGACGGTGCGGCGGTGGCCATGGGCTGCTCCTGATTCGTACGACCGGACGCCGCCCAGGGTAAGTCAGCCGCCGTTGCGGGGTGCCCACATGATCAGGGCCATGCCGGCGAGGCAGACCAGCGCGCCCGCGATGTCCCAGCGGTCGGGCCGGTAGCCGTCGGCGACCACGCCCCACAGGATCGAGCCGGCGACGAAGATCCCGCCGTAGGCGGCGAGGACGCGGCCGAAGTGGGCGTCCGGCTGGAACGTGGCGACGAAGCCGTACGCGCCGAGCGCGAGGACGCCGCCCGCGGCCCACAGCCAGCCGCGGTGTTCGCGTACGCCCTGCCAGACCAGCCAGGCGCCGCCGATCTCGAACAGCGCGGCGACCGCGAAGAGCGCGGCGGAGCGGAGGATCAGCATGCGGGCAGCTTCGCACGGGTGGTGTCACCTGATGGACGGCGCCTGCCGGTCGTCGCGCGTGGGATACATCCGTACGACCCCTGTGGAGTGAGGAGTGGTCCGGTGGACGGCAGCAGCGGTTGCGGCGCGGGTGGCACGGGCGGCGTGCGGAGGCGGCGGGTGCGGCGGCGGGCCGTGGTGTGCGGTGTCGCCCTGGCGGTGGCCGGCGCGGGTGTGCCCGTCGCGGGAGCGTCGGCGGGGGTCCCGGAGGGCGGTCTGGCGTATCACGGTGTCGCGGTGATGTCCGGCGGCACGATGGAGGTCGGGATCACGCCGGTCAACCACGGTCCGTCGGCGGTGGCGGACGCGACGGTGCGGCTGAGCTGGTCGGTGCCGCTGGCGGACCGCCAGGAGCTGCCGGACAGCTGCGCGCGCACGGGGGCGCGGGTGGTGCTGTGCCGGACGGGGGCGCTCGCCGCCGACGGGGTGGGTGAGCGGACGGACCTGCGGGTGCGGCTGCGGGGGGCGCCGTCGGAGGCGCTGCTGGAGCTGAGTACGGCGTGGGGCGGGGCGGTGGTGGACCGTGACCGCGTCGACGACCGGCAGCGGGTACTCGTGCTGGACACCGGGGACGCGTACTTCTTCTGAGCGGCATCAGCGGTTCCCGTTCCACTGACCATCATCTGCGAGGCCGGGCGGTCGCCGTATGCGTACGAGAGCCAGGGACGAGGGCGCGCGGGCCCGGTTGCTTGAGGAGCTGGCGGTGGTGTCGCGGCGCTCGATGGTGTCGGCGGCGCTGTTCAGTCAGGCGGTGGCCGACCGGCTCGGTCTGCACCCGACCGACCTGCAGTGTCTGAACGTGCTGACGCTGGAGGACCGTCCGGTGCCGACGAGCCGGGTCGCCGCGCTGACGGGGCTGACGATCGGTTCGGCGACGCGGCTGGTGGACCGGCTGGAGCGGGCGGGTTACGTGGTGCGGCGGCGGGACGAGCGGGACCGGCGGCGGGTGATGGTGGCGGCCGTGCCGGAGAAGGCGGCGGAGCTGCGCCGGGTGTGGGAGCGGCTGAACGGGGGTCTGGGCTGCCTGTTCGACGACTTGGACGACGCCGAGCTGGGGCTGGTCGTGGCGCAGCTGGGGCGGGCGGCGGACTTCCACGGGGAGCAGGTGGCCCGGCTGCGGGCGGGGCGGCCGGGGGATGAGGTCGTGGCGGGGGACGAGGTCACGGAATAACTCAGGGGGGCGGGCCGTTCCGGAGGTATAGTTGAACGGTCAACAACTTGGAGGTTGAGCGGCCATGCAGTTCGGGATCTTCAGCGTCGGCGACGTCACGCCCGACCCGACGACGGGACGCACCCCGACCGAGCGCGAGCGGATCAAGGCCATGGTCGCCATCGCGCTGAAGGCCGAGGAGGTCGGCCTCGACGTCTTCGCGACCGGCGAGCACCACAACCCGCCGTTCGTGCCCTCGTCCCCGACCACCATGCTCGGCTACATCGCGGCGCGCACCGAGCGCCTGGTCCTGTCGACCTCCACCACCCTCATCACCACCAACGACCCGGTGAAGATCGCCGAGGACTTCGCGATGCTCCAGCACCTCGCGGACGGCCGGGTCGACCTGATGACGGGCCGCGGCAACACCGGCCCCGTCTACCCGTGGTTCGGGCAGGACATCCGGCAGGGCATCAACCTCGCCATCGAGAACTACGCCCTGCTGCACCGCCTGTGGCGCGAGGACGTCGTCGACTGGGAGGGCAGGTTCCGCAGCCCCCTGCAGGGCTTCACCTCCACCCCGCGCCCGCTGGACGGCGTACCGCCGTTCGTCTGGCACGGCTCCATCCGCTCCCCGGAGATCGCGGAGCAGGCCGCGTACTACGGCGACGGCTTCTTCCACAACAACATCTTCTGGCCGGCCGACCACACCAAGCGGATGGTCGAGCTGTACCGGACCCGCTACGCGCACTACGGCCACGGCACGCCCGAGCAGGCGATCGTCGGGCTCGGCGGGCAGGTGTTCATGCGGAAGAACTCCCAGGACGCGGTGCGCGAGTTCCGGCCCTACTTCGACAACGCGCCCGTGTACGGGCACGGGCCGTCGCTGGAGGATTTCACCGACCAGACGCCGCTGACCGTCGGCTCCCCGCAGCAGGTCGTCGAGAAGACGCTGTCCTTCCGCGAGTACGCCGGCGACTACCAGCGCCAGCTGTTCCTGATGGACCACGCCGGGCTGCCGCTGAAGACCGTGCTGGAGCAGCTCGACATGCTCGGCGAGGAGGTCGTGCCGGTGCTGCGCGCGGAGTTCGCCGCCCGCCGCCCCGCGAACGTGCCGGACGCGCCCACCCACGTGTCGCTGCTGGCCGCGCGGGCCGCGACGGATGCCGGGGCCGCGGATGACGCCGGGGCCGTGCAGGAGGAGGCTCGCGCATGAGGCTCGTCGTCGTGTCCGCGGGACTGAGCGTCCCGTCGTCCACCCGGCTGCTCGCCGACCGGCTGGCCGCCGCCGTGACCGGCCGGACCCCGGCCGGCATCGAGGTGGTCGAGCTGCGCGATCTCGCCGTGCAGATCGCGCACACCTTCACCAACGGCTTCGCCGGCCGGGACCTCGCCGCCGCGCAGCGCGCCGTCGCGGGGGCCGACGGGCTGATCGTCGTCACGCCGGTGTTCTCGGCGTCGTACAGCGGGCTGTTCAAGGCCTTCTTCGACGTGCTCGACAAGGACGCCCTCGTGGGCAAGCCGGTGCTGATCGCCGCGACCGGCGGCACCGCCCGGCACTCCCTCGTACTGGACCACGCCCTGCGCCCGCTGTTCTCGTACCTGCGGGCCGTGGTCGTGCCGACCGGCGTGTACGCCGCCTCGGAGGACTGGGGCGCCGGGGGCCTGGACGGCCGGATCGCGCGGGCCGCCGGGGAACTGGCGGCGCTGATGACCGGGCTGTCGGGCGGTGCGGCAGCGGGCCGCGCCGAGGCGGGCGGGGCCGTGGTGGCAGGGGCCGTGGCGGGTGACACCAGGACCGGTGCGGCCGTGATCGGTGGTGCCACGACCGGTGGTGCCACGGCCGGTGCGGCTGCGACCGGTGGCGCCGCGATCGGTGCCGCCGCGACCGGTGGCGCCATGACCGGCGGGGCATCGGCCGGCGGGGCGTCGGCCGAGGGGGCGTCGGCCGGCCTGCCCGCCGTCGAGAGGATCGCCGAGTTCGAGGTCGTGCCGTTCGAGCGGCAGCTCGCGGCGCTGCGGTCCGCGGGCTGAGTGAGAGGCCAGTAAGAAGCGGCGCCGGTGAGCCGTCCGTCACGCGGGCGGCTCCGGCGGCTTGGCAGACTGGACCCGTGCCCCACACCGTTCTGCTCGCCGAAGACGACCGTGCCATCCGGCACGCCCTCGAACGTGCCCTGACCCTGGAGGGCTACCGGGTCACCGCGGTCGCCGACGGCGTCGAGGCCCTGGCGCAGGCCCACCGCGGCCGGCCGGACGTGCTGGTGCTGGACGTGATGATGCCCGGCATAGACGGCCTCCAGGTGGCCCGCGTGCTGCGCGCCGAGGGCGACAGCACGCCCATCCTGATGCTGACCGCGCTGGTCGAGACCGCCGACCGGATCGCCGGTCTCGACGCGGGCGCCGACGACTACGTGGTCAAGCCGTTCGACGTCGAGGAGGTCTTCGCGCGGCTGCGGGCCCTGCTGCGCCGCACGGGAGGCGGGACCGGCGCCGCGCAGGCCGCCCCCGAGCCTCCCGCCGCGCCGCCGGCCGCCCTACCGCCGGCCGCCGTACCGTCCGCCGCCCCCGAGGAGCAGCCCTCCCGGCCCCACCTGCGGGCCGCCGGGCTGCGGATGGACCCGCAGGCGCGGCGGGCCTGGCGCGGGGAGCGGGAACTGGAGCTGACCCGCACCGAGTTCGAGCTGCTGGAACTGCTCGTCCGCAACGCGGGCATCGTCCTGGACCACTCCACGATCTACGACCGCATCTGGGGCTACGACTTCGGTCCCGGCTCGAAGAACCTCGCCGTCTACGTCGGCTATCTGCGCCGCAAGCTGGACGAGCCCGGCGCCCCCCAGCTGATCCACACGGTGCGCGGTGTGGGTTACGTGCTGCGGGAGGACTGAGTGGGCCCGGCGGGCGGCCGGTCCGGGCGGTCGCCGGGCAGGCGCCGGTTCCGGCTGGTGTCGCTGCGGACCACGTTCGCGCTGTCGTTCGCGGCGGTCACGGCCGCCGTCACCGTCCTCGTCGGCCTCCTCTCCTACAGTGCCGCCGCCCGGCTGGTGCGCGTGGACCAGCAGATGGTGTTCGACGAGGTCGTGCAGGACGTGCGCAACGAGGTGCGGCAGGCCCGGATGACGCCGGAGGACTTCTCCTCGTCCGCGCCCGGTCACGACCTGCTGCGCCCGGCCCGCACGGACGTGCAGGTGCTCGGGCCCGACGGCGCGGTTGTGGACCCCGGCAATCCGGGGCTGCCCGTCACGCG
This sequence comes from Streptomyces sp. DH24, assembly GCF_029813775.1. Lineage (GTDB taxonomy): Bacteria > Actinomycetota > Actinomycetes > Streptomycetales > Streptomycetaceae > Streptomyces. The sequence goes on from NZ_JARVKW010000024.1 coordinate 42,447, forward strand.
GGCCGACCGGGGGATCGCGGGCGCCGCGACGGCCGGGCGGCTGACCGTGCACCTGGACACCGACGTCGGCGACGACGTCTACCGCGTCGCGACCGTCGCGCTCGGCGGCGGCAGGGGCGCGGTGCAGGTGGCGCAGTCGTTCAGCGACACCGAGGACCTGCTGCGGTCGCTCCAGCAGCGCACGCTCGTGACGACGACGGCCGTGGTGGTCGGCGCGGGGCTGTTCGGCTGGTGGCTGGCGCGGCGCATCACCCGCCGCCTCGTCGTCCTCACGTCGGCGGCCGAGGACGTCGCCCGCACCCGGCGGCTCGACATCCAGGTGCCGGTGACCGGCAACGACGAAGTGGGCCGCCTGGGCCGGGCGTTCGACCGCATGCTGGGCCGGCTGGCCCAGTCGGAGGAGGACCAGCGGCGGCTGGTGCAGGACGCGGGCCACGAGCTGCGCACGCCGTTGACGTCGCTGCGGACCAACATCTCCCTGCTGCGCCGCATCGACGAACTCCCGCCCGCCGCCCGCGAGGAACTGGTCGCCGACCTGGGCCAGGAGGCCCGTGAACTGACCGATCTCGTCAACGAGTTGGTGGATCTCGCGGCGGGCCAGTCGGACAGTGAGCCGCCGCAGACCGTCGACCTCGCGGACATCGCCGAGGACGTGGCCGGTCTGGCGCGGCGGCGCACCGGGCGGGAGATCGTGGTCGCCTCGTACGGTGACACGGCCGCCGAGGGCCGGCCGGGGCTGCTGACGCGGGCGATGTCCAACCTCGTGGAGAACGCGGCGAAGTTCGACCGGGGCGGCGGCGCGCCCATCGAGATCGTGGTGGCCGGTCCGGCCCTGCCCCACCTCCGGCTCCGCGCGGGCGGGGAGACTCCCGTCGGCCCGGTCCGTGTCGAGGTCCGCGACCGGGGGCCCGGCATCACCGACGGCGACCTGGGCCACGTCTTCGACCGCTTCTACCGTGCCGCCGACGCGCGTTCCCTGCCCGGCTCGGGGCTCGGGCTGTCCATCGTCCGCGAGGTGGCACTCGCCCACGGCGGGGCGCCGTTCGCGTTCCGGCGGGGCGGGGGCGGGGCGGTGATCGGCTTCACCGTGGGCGGGGGCGCGGCGGCGGACGGGGAGGACGCGGACGGCCCCGGCTGACCGGCGGCGGACGGGGGAGTGGAGACGGTCCCGGCGGAGCAGACATGCGAGGGGGCGGAAGGGCCGCCGCGTGGACCGAAGGGGAGGGCCGGCAAGGTGCTGAGCGACGAGGAGGCCGCCGCGCTCGCGGCGATCGACGAGAAGGAACTGGCGCGGACGCTGCAGGAGTTGATCGCCGTGCCGAGCGTGACCGGCAGTCCCGCCGAGTCGGAGCTCCAGCATCAGCTCGCCGGGCGGCTGGAGTGGCTCGGCCTGGACGTCGACCTGTGGTCCATGGACCTGCCCGCGCTGTTCGCCGACCCGGACTTCCCCGGCGCGGAGGCGGCGCGGGACGAGGCGTGGGGCCTGGTCGGCACGACCCCGGACGGCGGCGACGGGCCGACGCTGATCCTCCAGGGGCACGTGGACGTCGTACCGCCGGGTGACCTCACGGCGTGGGAGGGCGACCCGTTCGTGCCGAGAGTCACCAAAGACGTGGTGCACGGGCGCGGCGCCTGCGACATGAAGGCCGGCATAGCGGCGCACCTGGGCGCGCTCGCGGCGATACGGTCGGCGGGGATACGGCTGCGGGGCCGTCTCGCCGCGCATTTCGTCGTCGGCGAGGAGGACGGCGGCCTCGGCGCGTTCGGCACGCTGCGGCGCGGGCACCGGGGCGACGCCTGCTTCATCTCCGAGCCGACCGCGGGCGCGGTCGTCACGGCCAACGCGGGCGCGCTGACGTTCCGGCTCGCCGTCCCGGGCCGGGCGACCCACGGCAGCACGCGCGACCAGGGCGTCAGCGCCGTCGACGCGTATCTGCCGCTGCACCGGGCGCTGGCCCGGCTGGAGGCCGACCGCAACGCCGACCCCGACCCGCTGATGGCCGGCCACCCGATCCCGTACGCCCTGTCGGTCGGCACGGTGCACGCCGGTGACTGGGCGAGCAGCGTGCCCGATCTGCTGGTGGCCGAAGGGCGGCTCGGGGTGCGCCTCGGCGAGGACCCGGCCGACGCGCGCGCGGCCTTCGAGCGCTGTGTGGCCGAGGCGTGCGCCGCCGACCCGTGGCTGCGGGACCATCCGGCGACGGTGACCTGGCCGGGCGGCCGTTTCGCCAGTGGCCGCCTGCCCGCCGGGCATCCGCTTCCCGACGTCCTGCGCGGCGCCCACGCGGACACCGCCGGCGGCTCCGCACTGCCGGAGCGCGGGGCGCCGTACGGCAGCGACCTGCGCCTGTACGCCGGCGACGGGATCCCGACCCTGCAGTACGGGCCGGGGGACGTCCGGGTGGCGCACAGCCCGAGGGAGCAGGTGTCGCTGCGCGAGCTGGTGGAGGTGACGCGGACGCTGGTGGTGGCCGTGCTGCGGGTGGTGGGGACGCGGTGAGGTGAACGCGGGCGCCCGTGCGGGGGCGCGGCGGGACGTCTGCGGTGGGGCTTCTGGGGCGTGGGCCGTGGTAAGGCTCCGGTGGTGGCGCACCCGCGGTGGGCGCACGACTGGGGCGTGGGCCGTGGTGAGGCTCCGGTGGTGGCGCACCCCCGGCGGGCGCACGCGGGCGGGGCGCACGCGGTGGGGGTTCGCGATGGGCGTCCGCCGTGGGGCACCCACGGCAGGCGCACGCGGCGGGGCGTCCCGGCACGCACCGGGGCGTCCGCGATGGGCGCCCGCGGCGGGGCGCCCGCCGTGGGGTTCCCCGGTTCGCGGCGGGCCGGCGTCAGGCGTGCTGTGCGTCGATCTCGGCCACCAGGGCCTCGATGCGGGCCTTGATCTGGTCGCGGATCGGACGGACCGCCTCGATGCCCTTGCCGGCCGGGTCCTCCAGGGCCCAGTCCAGGTACTTCTTGCCCGGGAAGACCGGGCAGGCGTCGCCGCAGCCCATGGTGATGACGTAGTCGGACGCCTGTACGGCCTCGGTGGTGAGGACCTTCGGCGTGGCGCCGGAGATGTCGATGCCGACCTCCTTCATCGCCTCGACGGCCGACGGGTTGACCCGGTCGCCCGGGATCGAACCGGCGGAGCGGACCTCGACGCGGTCGCCCGCGAGGTGGCTGAGGAAACCGGCGGCCATCTGCGAGCGCCCGGCGTTGTGGACGCAGACGAACAGCACGGAGGCGCGGGGGCTGGAGGACATCTGTCTTCCTCTGTTCTTCCTGGATCGGGCGGCATCAGGCCAGGCTGGTATCAGCTGGGAATGATGTGAGAGTATCAGTCCATGCTGACGTCAGTCGACACTGATCTGTTGCGGGTGCTCGCCGACCCGCTCCGCCTGCGCATCGTCACCCTGCTGGCCAAGGAGACGCTCTGCACCACGCACCTCATCGAGGAGACCGGTGCCAGGCAGACCAACCTCTCCAACCACCTGAGGGTGCTCCGCGAGGCGGGGGTCGTCGAGACGGAACCCTGCGGCCGGTACACGTACTACAGGCTGCGCCCGGACGTCATCGCCTCGCTCGCCGGCCAGTTCGCCGAACTGGCCGCGTCCGCCCGTACCGCCGCCACCAACAAGAGAGCGTGCCCGTGACCCGCACCGAAGCGCCCGCGACCACCGAGGAAGCCTCGGTCGTCGCGAAGCTGTCGACGCTCGACCGCTTCCTCGCCGTCTGGATCCTGCTCGCCATGGCCGCCGGTCTCGGCCTCGGCAGGGCGGTCCCCGGCCTGAACGACGTCCTCGCGAAGGTCGAGATCGGCGGGATCTCCCTGCCGATCGCGGTCGGCCTGCTGATCATGATGTATCCGGTGCTGGCCAAGGTCCGCTACGACCGGCTCGACGCCGTCACCGGCGACCGCCGGCTCATGGTCTCGTCGCTGGTCGTCAACTGGGTCGCCGGCCCGGCGGTGATGTTCGCGCTGGCGTGGATCTTCCTGCCCGACCTGCCCGAGTACCGCACCGGCCTGATCATCGTCGGCCTCGCCCGCTGCATCGCCATGGTCATCATCTGGAACGACCTCGCCTGCGGGGACCGCGAGGCCGCCGCCGTGCTCGTGGCGCTGAACTCCGTCTTCCAGGTCCTCGCGTTCGGCCTGCTCGGCTGGTTCTACCTCGACCTGCTGCCGGGCTGGCTCGGCCTCGGCGACGGCGAGCGGCTCGACATCTCGATGTGGAAGATCGCGCTGAACGTCGTCGTCTTCCTCGGCGTGCCGCTGCTGGCCGGTTTCCTCACCCGCCGCGTCGGCGAGCGGAAGCTGGGCCGCGAGGCCTACGAGACGGGCTTCCTGCCGAGGATCGGCCCTTGGGCGCTGTACGGCCTGCTGTTCACGATCGTCGTCCTGTTCGCCCTCCAGGGGAAGACGATCACCTCGCAGCCGCTGGACGTCGTCCGCATCGCGCTCCCGCTGCTGGTGTACTTCGCGGTGATGTGGTTCGGCACCTTCGCCCTCGGCAAGGCCATCGGCCTCGCGTACGACCGCACGGCGACCCTCGCCTTCACGGCCGCCGGCAACAACTTCGAGCTGGCCATCGCGGTCGCCATCGCCACGTTCGGCGTCACCTCCGGGCAGGCGCTGTCCGGCGTGGTGGGCCCGCTGATCGAGGTGCCGGTGCTGGTCGCGCTGGTGTACGTGTCGCTGGCCTGGCGGCGCAGGTTCGCCGCCGCCTGAACCGCGCGGACGCGGCCCGGTCGTCAGCCGACGGCCGGGCTGCGGCGTTCCACGAGGACGACGTCGCGCCACCGGCCGTGATGGCGGCCGACGCGCTCGCGGACGCCGACGACACGGAAGCCGGCCCGCTCGTGCAGGGCGAGGCTGGCGGTGTTCTCCGGGAAGATCCCGGACTGGATCGTCCAGATCCCGGCCGCCTCGGTCGACTCGACCAGTGCCGTCAGCAGCGCGGCGGCCACCCCCCGGCCCCGGGCGGCCGGGGCGACGTACACGGAGTGCTCCACCACACCCGCGTACGCACAGCGGTCGGAGACCGCGCAGGCCGCGACCCAGCCGAGCACCGCCCCGTCCTCGTCCAGGGCGACGAAGCGGTGCTCGCGCAGCCTCGCCGCGTCGAACGCCTCCCAGGCCGGCGCCGTCGTCTCGAAGGTCGCGTCGCCCTCGTCGATGCCCGCCCGGTAGATCGCCAGCACCTCGTCGGCGTGCTCGGCGGACATCGGCGCCACGGTCACGCCGGTCACGCCGGTCACGCCGGTCGGGCCAGTCACGCCTGGCACGGGCGTCACGACGCGGCGCGGGCGGGGCGGGCCGCCGGGACGCCGGTGAGCAGCTTGCCCATCGCGGCCAGCACGGACGGCTCCACCCGGTAGTAGACCCAGGTGCCGCGCCGCTCGGAGGTGAGCAGACCGGCCTCCTTGAGCTTCTTCAGGTGGTGGGAGACGGTCGGCTGCGAGACGCCCACGTCGGAGATGTCGCACACGCACGCCTCGCCGCCCTCGTGGGAGGCCACCGCCGAGAACAGCCGCAGCCGCACGGGATCGCCGAGGGCCTTGAACATCCGCGCGGCCGTCTCGGCCTCCTCGGCGCTGAACGGGCGCTCGGTGAGGGGCGGACAGCACGGCGCGACCGCGTCTTGGGCGGGTTCCAGCACGGGCAGCACGTTGGTGTTCGACATGCGTCTATGTTGACACACGTCTAACCAGCCAAGGGAGCTCTCCCTCCCGACTTCGATGGCTGTCTATGTTGACGACCCTCGATACAGGTGCCACCCTGACATCACCAAGCCATCGACAAACGTCGAAACACGCGAGGAGTCGCCGTGACCGCGCCCGTATCCACCGAGTTGCCCGTCGTCGTGATCGGAGCAGGCCCCGTCGGCCTGGCCGCCGCCGCCCACCTGGCCGGACGGGGCCTGCGACCGCTGGTCCTGGAGGCCGGCCCGTCCGCCGGTACCGCCGTGCGCGACTGGGCGCACGTGCGGCTGTTCTCCCCGTGGTCCGAGGTGATCGACCCGGCCGCCGAGAAGCTGCTCGCCCCGACCGGCTGGGTACGGCCGGACGGCGCGGCCTACCCGACCGGCGGCGACTGGGCCGAGCGCTACCTCCAGCCGCTCGCCGACGCCCTGGGCGACCGGGTCCGCTACGGCGTCACGGTGACCGGCGTCGCGCGGGCCGGCCGGGACCGCATCGTCGACTCGGGCCGCGAGGACCAGCCGTTCACCGTGCACGTGACGACCGCCGGGGGACACGAGGAGCTGATCACCGCGCGGGCCGTCCTGGACGCCTCCGGCACGTGGTCCACGCCCGGCCCGCTCGGCGCCGACGGCCTGCCCGCACTCGGCGAGAGGGCCGCCGCCGACCACGTCTCCTACCGCGTCCCCGACCTCGACGACCCCGCCGTACGCGCCCGTTACGCGGGCCGCCGCACCGCCGTCGTGGGCTCGGGCGCGTCCGCGTTCACCGCCCTGGCGGGCCTCGCCGGCCTGGCGGAGCAGGAGGACGGTACGCACGCGGTGTGGGTGCTGCGCCGCGGCCTCGGCGCGAACACCTTCGGCGGCGGCGAGGCCGACCAGCTGCCCGCCCGCGGCGCCCTCGGCCTGCGCGCCAAGGCCGCCGTGGAGGCCGGGCACGCGAGCGCGGTCACCGGCTTCCGCACCGCGGCCGTCGAACGGGACGGCGACCGGCTCGTCCTCGTCGCGGAGGACGGCCGCCGGTCGGCCCCGGTGGACGAGGTGATCGTCCTGACCGGCTTCCGGCCCGACCTGTCGTTCCTCTCCGAGGTCCGCCTCGGCCTCGACGAACGCCTCCAGGCGCCCACCGCGCTCGCCCCGCTCATCGACCCGAACGTGCACTCCTGCGGCACGGTCTACCCGCACGGCGTGGCCGAACTCTCCCACCCCGAGCGGGACATCCACCTCGTCGGCATGAAGTCCTACGGCCGCGCGCCCACGTTCCTCGCCATGACCGGCTACGAGCAGGTCCGCTCCGTCGCCGCGGCCCTCGCCGGCGACCACGACGCCGCCGGACGCGTCGAACTGACCCTCCCGGAAACCGGCGTCTGCGGCGGCGCGGGCCTCTTCGACGAGCCGGCCGACGCGGAGGAGCCGGGCGGGGGGTGCTGCGGGGGGCCGGCCACGCTCGACATCGGCACGGCCGCCCCGGGTTCCTCCGGGGGCTGCTGAGCAGCGCGGGCCCGGCGGACAGTGGCGGGCCTCACAGGGCGAGGTCCTGCCACCACCACGAGATCGACGGCAGGCGCTGGGGATCACGGCCACCCCTCAACGGGCGGTCGGACCAGGGCATTTGCTCCGGTGCCGTCGGCCGGCCCGGGAGCGAGCCCGCGTCCGCGAGGCTCAGGTAGCGGGGCACGCGCAGGCCCCATTCGATGTTGCCGCGGATGCCGTGCCCGAGGTCGTCGAGGTAGCGGCGCAGATCGGTGCCGGCGCGGGGGGTGATCTCCGCGCGCAGGGTGAGGAAGCGGTCCAGGACACTGTCGCGCAGGGCGACGGCCTCGTGCAGGGCCTGACGGGCAGTGAAGGCCTCCTGCGCCATGAGCACGGTGACGATGTTCTGGTCGGTCTGGCCGCGCCCCGCCTCCTTCGCGAGGGAGTGCCGGTCGTTGTCCAGCGCGGCGACCAGGATCGCCATCTCGGTCAGCGCGCAGACCGCGGGCGAGTCCATCTCGGCGGCCGGTACGTCCAGCCCGTTGGCGATCTCCAGCAGCGCGTACGTGGGTTCGCCGCCGGCCGAGTGCAGGCGCATGGTCAGGTAGTCGTCCAGCGTGGGCATCCGGCCGGCGGCGCGGTTGCCGATCTGCCACTGCACGCCGGCGAGCCAGGCCCGGTGCGCGTGCTGGAAGCGCCGGCTCTGCACCGGGCCCGCGCAGCAGCGGATGCGTTCGCCGAGGTCGTGCACCGCGGCGGCGTAACGGTCGTCGGTGTGCAGCGGGCCCGGAATCTCCAGCGCCCGCTGCACGGTCCCGGCCATCGCGGCGAAACCGGCGGGGTCGGCGGCCAGCGGGCCCTCGTCGCAGCGCGCGTCGTCGAACGCGAAGCCCCAGTAGACCCAGCAGACGGCGACCAACAGCCCTTCCAGATCGGCGCGGGGCGCGAAACGGGCGTAGAACTCGGCGCTGTTGGTGCCGATCGCCCAGGCCCGCGACGCCGGTGTCGGACACAGGCCGCACTCGTCGATCCAGGCGTGGGCGAGGCGTTCGACGGCGTCCACGTCGGGGTGGAGGGCGGGCGGGATCGGACAGTAGAACGGCAGTGTGTCGAGCGCGGTGGAGCTCACTGCTTCTCCTGTTCGGCGAGGGTGCTCATGGCTTCGTGGTCGTCGGTGGTCCGGCCGGTGCGGTGCGTCCGAGCGGGCGGGCTGCGCCGTGCGGGCGGGCTGCGCCGTGCGGGCGGGCTGCGCCGTGCGGGCGGGCTGCGCCGTGCGGGCGGAGGCGCGTCGTGCGGGCGGGGGCGCGTCGTGCGGGCGGGGCTACGCCGTGCGGCGCACCGCGGCCGTCGCGATGTGGTGCAGGACGCTCGTGACCCCCGGCGCGAAGCGGGCCCGTTCCAGCGCGTCCAGCGCGTCGCCGTAGCGGTCGGCGATCATCCGCTCGACGGTGTCGCGGGCGCCGGTCTGTTCGAGGATCAGGCGCACGCGGGCGGCGTCGCTCTCGTCCAGCTCCGGATTGCCCACCATCCGGACGAGGTGGGCCCGCTGCGTGCGGTCGGCCCGGCGAACGGCCAGTGCCATCAGCACCGTTGCCTTGCCGGACCGCAGGTCCTCGGCGGCGGACTTGCCGGTGAGCCGAGGGTCGCCGAACGCGCCGAGCAGGTCGTCCCGCAACTGGAAGGCCTCCCCGAGCGGAATCGCGTACGCCGAGCAGGCGCGCAGCACGGAGGTGTCCGCGCCGGCCAGGGCCGCGCCCAGGTGCAGGGGCCGTTCGACGGTGTACTTCGCGGTCTTGAGGCGGTTCACGGTCAGGGCCCGCTCGATGTCCCCGCTCGGCGCCCCCGTGGCCAGCAGGTCCAGGTACTGGCCGTGGACGACCTCGTTGCGCATGGCGTCCAGCAGGGGCAGGACGGTCTTCTGCTCCCGCGCCGAGAGACGCACGGTGTGCAGCATCTCGTCCGCGCGCACCAGGGCGAGGTCGCCCAGCAGGATGGCGGCGCCGGTCCCGAAGGCGTCGGCGTCCCGCCGGTCCGCGTGCCGGGTCGCGAAGGCGCGGTGGGCGCTGGGCCGGCCGCGGCGTGTGTCGCTGGCGTCCATGATGTCGTCGTGGACCAGCGCGAAGGCGTGGAACAGCTCCAGGCTCGCGGCCAGCCGCAGTACCCGGTCCTCGGCGCCGCTGCCGCCGCCCGCGTGCCAGCCCAGGACGCACAGCAGGGGGCGGATGCGTTTGCCGGGGGCGAGGACGAAGTCGGCGAGCGCCGTCGACAGGTCGTCACCCGTGGCGCGCTGGGCCGGCACGGTCGTGGGCCGGCGGCGGAGGAAACCGGCGAGGAGGGCGTCGACACGGGCGCGCAGGCCGGCCAGAACGAGGGCGTCCGTCGTCACGACGGCATCGGGACTCACCACGGGACTGAACTCCTAGGCGGGAAGGGGACGGTGGGGGAGGGGGAGGCCTCGGGACCGGGGGCGTGACGGGGAGGGCGACGCGCTCAGTCCGGCCTCGACTGGTTGCGCCACAGCAGCGCGGCGCCCAGGGTCAGCGCGGCCTCCGCGGTGCCCAGGCGCAGGGCCGGTTCACGGGGAGAGGAGTGGGGGCGGTTGAGGGTCATCCGCATGCCCAGGTCGCGGTTGGACAGGTCCCGGGTGACGCCGCGCAGTTGCTGGGGTGCGGCGGCCCCCGCGGTGATGACCTCCAGGGCGGTGCGGATGGCCTGCTGGGGGGAGAGGGTCTCCTTGACGAGGCCGGTGACGATGCCGATGAGTTCGTCGGAGAACACGTCGATCAGGGACAGTTCGGGGCTCAGGTGCCGGATGGACCCCTCGATGTTGGCGAACGACTTGCCGAGGACGGACACCATGGGGCTGGTGCGGATGCCGCGCCGGGTGGAGTGCTGCAGGACCGCGGTGAGGGTGACGCCGAAGTTGAGGTCCTCCAGGGAGGCCGTGGCGATCTGGGGCACCAGCGACGCCATGTCGCCCGCGAACGCCGACGCGTTGGTCCAGGACGTGGTGCTGCCCATGTCGATCCAGGCCCGGGCCGTGCCCGCGCCGTCGTTCATCGCCAGGTTCAGCAGCAGGAGCAGGATGCTGGTGCTCATGGGCCGGTCGATGCGCCCGACCATGCCCCAGTCGATCAGGGTGGCCGGCTCGCCCGGGTGGACGAACACGTTGCCCGGATGCGGGTCGGCGTGGAAGACGCAGTCGACGAAGTAGCCCCGGTACATGAACGCCAGCAGGTCGCGTCCGATCGCCGCGCGTTCCTCGGCGGAGAACGCGTCCCGGTCCGCCTCCCGGATGGGCCGTCCCGGCGCGAGGCTCTGCACGAGGACCCGGGGGGTGGCCTGCAGGACCTCGGGCACGGCGACGTGGTCGAAGTCGGCGGCCGCCTTGGCGGCCTCCGTCATGTTGCGGGCCTCCATCACGAAGTCGAGCTCCGGACGCATGGCGTCGAACACCACGCCCAGCATGGCCTCGACGTCGATGACCTCGCTGAACCGCCGCGCGCGGCGGGCCACGAGCCGGGCGAGGGTGCCCATCAGCTTCATGTCCGCGGTCACCGTCTCGCGCACGCCGGGGCGCTGGATCTTCACGGCGACCTGGCGGCCCGAGTGCAGCTCGGCCCGGTACACCTGGGACAGTGACGCCGTGCCCAGCGGGTGGTGGGTGTCGATGTCGCGGAAGGCACGCCGCCACATCGGGCCGAGCTCCTGGGTGAGGACCGGTTCGAAGTCCGTGAACGGCGCCGGGGCCGCCTGGTCCTGGAGCTTCTCGAACTCGTCGATCATTTCCGGCGTGACGATGTCGGGTCGGGTCGCCAGCATCTGGCCGACCTTGATGTAGAAGGGGCCGAGGCCTTCCAGCGCGTCACGGAGGTCGCGGGCGCGCCGGACCGCGGTGGTCTCCCCGCCGTTCGCCGGCCGGCCGGCGGGCTTCGCGACGCATGCCGCCTCCCGCCGGGCGAGCTGGGTGAGGACCCGCAGCAGCAGCCGGCCGCGGCCGGCGCTCACCACGGCTCCCGCCGGCCACGGACCCGGCGCGGGGGAGTCCACCGGGTGGCGGGTGGCCGGCGGGCCGGGCGGCCGGCGTCAGGCACCGGACATCCGGTCGATGCGGTTCGCCAGCTGGGACAGCTGGTCCTTGAGGGCCCGGAACTCGTCCGCGCCACGGCCGTCCCGCGCGGGCGGCCGGTCGTCGCGCCGCCGGTCCCCTTCCGGCGGCCCGTCCGGATACGGGTCGCGGCGGTCGTCGCGGTCCCGGTCCCGGTCGCGGTCCCGGTCCCGGTCCCGGTGGTCGTGGCGACCCCGGTCGTCCCAGCGATCGTCCCACCGGTCGCCCCAGCGGTCGTCGCGGTCGCGCCCGTGATGGTCACGGCAGCGGCGGTGGTCGTCGCGGTCGTACGGGTCGTCGTCCAGGGCCCTGCTGAAGGAGTCACGCATTCCCCGCTCGAAATCGCCGGCGCGATCCAGCGCGTCGTCCACCAGTTCCTCGGTGGCATGAACAATTCGACGGAGGGCATGACTGAACGAGGAACGTGAATGGCGGGGCATGAATACCTCCTGCGGAGAGAGGCGGTGACATGATCGACGGCGGATCAATTCCGCCGCGACTCCTCGGCGATTGCCGACAGGGAAAGGCGATTGCCGACAGAAAAAAGAGGGGAAGCCGCTTTACCGGCCGCCTGGATGATTGCCTCCGTACGCTCCCGGAAACACCGCCCCGCGCGCTTTACCTCGAACGAGGGAGCGTGCAGGTCCGGGGCCGGGAACGCGCCTGGCGCGCGACGGACCGCACTCCGGGCGTGCACTCCCTCGCGCGCCCAACCACGTTCGCCCGATGGCCGATTTGCTCCGCAACGAATACGTCACGCAATGGCCACAGGTCACGGAGAATCCGTTCTGCAATGCATTTCAATTCCGCGCAAAGCAGGCCGTCCGGGCGGCGGACAGCCAGCCGCCGACAGGCCGTCAAGGTCGCTCATATGACTCTCCAGAATGGCGTGCGGGCTCATTCGGCCACATCACCGAAAGGCCGATTCGAGCGGCACCCGGCAACGGAATAAGTCTGGGTGAAGCGACTTCGTCCACGCGGCGCCCAACGGCGTCGCGGCGGCATGTGAAAGGAAGAGAAAAGTGGCGGACATTACGCAGATCGAGGCGCACGTGCGCACCGCGGACCTGCCGCGCGCCGGAACGTACGGCTGGGTCTACCTGGGCATCGCGGGCCGGGAGTTCCTGCTGAGCGCGGACGGCACCAGCGGTGGCACCGAACGGGGCGACAACTGGACCTTCGTCCTGGGCGAGGACTCCAACGTCGAGAACGCGACGTACAACGACCCGCGCAAGCCCCAGCTGGACACCGACGACCTCGACCGCTACCCGACCTACGTCCGCTTCGAGCCGGCCGGCCACCACCCCGCCTGGTGCCTGGAACGCGTCTGGGTCACCGTCAACCCCCACTCGGAGGCTCCGCACACGTTCGACAATCCCAGCCTCGCCGAGTACGGGGAGAACCGCCGTCTGTGGCTGGCCCAGGAGTACGGCAAGCAGCTCTACCTCAAGCGGTACAGCCCGTGACCGGCGGGAGGCGGGCACAGGGCGGGACCCGTCGGCCCCGCCCGTCCGCCACCGGTGGTGGGGAACGCGCTTCGTGGGGACCCGGTCCCCAGTGACCGGCCAGGCCCGGCACGGAGGACGGACCCCGCCCGCCCACGGCGGACGCCACCGCAGGCAAGGAGTGAACCGTGACCGTCTCGATCTCCCGCCAGGACGCCGCCGCGCTCGGAGGCGGCCGCAGCATCCTGATGCGCCAGCGCCGGGACCACGCGCGGCTTGACGCGATGATGAACCGCTGGCCTGCCGGCGGTGTTCCGGACGGCGACCTGGACGCGCTGTGGCAGGACATCGTCCAGCTGGTGTTCCGTCACGCCTTCGCCGAGGAGACCGTCCTGTGGCCGGTGCTGCGCCGGGTGCCGCCCGGCGGCGAGGACCTCACCGGCCGGGTCGAGGAGGAGCATCAGGAGATCAACGACCTGATCGCGCGGATCGAGCAGTCGCCCCACGACCCCCGCCGCGCCGAGTGGGTCCAGCAGGCGTTCGCGCTCATCCGCCAGGACATCCGCGACGAGGAGGACGAACTGCTGCCCCGGCTGCGCGACGCGTTCGGCGACCGGAGGCTGCGGCGCATCGGCACCGCCTGGGAAGCGGTGCGGGCGACCGCCCCGACCCGCCCCCATCCCGGCGTCCCCCGCCGCCCGTCGGGCAACGTGCTGCTGGGCGTCCCCCTCAGCGTCCTCGACCGGCTGCGCGACCTCGCACCGGGCGGCGGCCCCGTCGCCCGCCGCGCCTCCCTCGTGGCCACCGGTGCCGCAGTGGCCGCGGGCGCCGCCGTACTGGTGGCCCGCGCCGCCCGCCGCGCGGGGCACGCCTGACGGCGTCCAGCGCAGGACCGGTGCCGACTCGGGCCCGGTGCCCCCTCAGGACCGACTCTGACGTCCGTCGCCACGCTCGGGTCCGGTGCCTGCTCAGGACCGACTTGGACGTCCGTCGCCACGCTCGGGTCCGGTGCCCGCTCAGGTCCGGCGCGGCCGGTCCGCGTCCGCCGCCGGGGGACGCGCCGAACGGTCGTCGCCCGCGTCGGCGTGCCGTCCGTGGCGGGAGCCCACGTACGCGGCGTCGCGGAGCCGGCGCAGGTGTTCGGTGGGGTGCAGTCCGGGCAGGCTGTGGGCGTAGGGGTCGTAGGAGACCGTGGTGGTGGCCGGGGCGGTGTGCACGGCCTCCAGGGACAGCGAGGCGAAGGTGCGCCAGGGTTCGCCGGCGGCGGCTGCGCGCAGGTCGAAGCGGACGGCCCGGCGGTCGAGCTCCTGCCACAGCGTCGGCAGGGTGCCGTCCGCCGACCCGTCGGCACCGGTGACGGGAAAGGCCGCCAGTACGCGCTCGCGGTCGCCCACCCGGTAGGGCAGCAGGGTGGAGTACGGCCCCGCCAGCGCCCCGGGCCGCAGCAGCGGCAGGTGCCGTCCGAGCCGCCCGGAGCCACTGGACGTCAACAGCACGTCGAACGCGCTGCCGAGGCCGTCGGTGTCCGGGACCCGGACGGCCAGACCCAGGGCGTCCGGCAGCGGCCGGGGCAGGCCCAGCGCGCGGGACCAGCGCACCGTCACGGGGTAGGAGCCGGGCCGGTCCAGCCACGGCACACCCCACTCCCCGTCCGCGCGGCCGGGCACCTCCAGCGTTCCCGAGCACAGCACGCCGTAGGGGTGCAGGGCGGGTGCGGAGCGCCACCGGGCCAAACGGTCGGCGACTCGGTGAGCGGTCCGGTCGATGACCATGCGGGCCCCCTGGGACTCGGCGTGAACGACGGCGCCGACACAGCCGTCGGCCGTCTTCTGCTTCATGAACGGCCTTCGCCCGAACGTGGCCGTCCGTGGCCGTCACCGTCCTGCGGCGGGTTTCCCCGGCCCCCGGAACGAAACGGTGACGGCCGAAGGCGCCGGCCCGGGACTGCGCCACGCCGCAGGGCACCCGGCGCGTGGCGAGGGGGGCGGGCCGCCGGCCGGGGTCGGTGCGGAGGATGAACCACGGGAAGCGCTCTGGGTCGGCCTGCTCCGGCCGGATGTCCTGGTGAGGCAGGATTGATGCCATGCAGACCATGCAGACCCGACCTGTGCTGGTTTATGACGGCGACTGCCGTTTCTGTACGACCTCCGTCACCTTCCTCGAACGCCTGCTGCGGCCGGACTGCTCCATCACCCCCTGGCAGTTCGCCGACCTGGCTTCCCTCGGCTCCACTCGGCGACGGGCCGAGTACGAGGCGCTGTGGATCACGCCCACCGGGAGGGTGTACGGCGGAGCGCAGGCGGTCGCCCGGCTGCTGCTGCGGGCAGGCAAGGGGTGGGCCGTTCTCGGCGCGCTGCTCACCCTGCCGCCCCTGCGCTGGGCCGCTCATGGCGTCTACAGGATCGTCGCGAACAACCGCGACCGGCTGCCGGGCGGGACCGCGGCCTGCGCCCTCCCCGCGGGCCGCCGCTGACGGTGGAGCCGACGGACGGCCGACTCCACCCCGTCCGCCGTCCGCCGTCCGCCGTCCGTCAACGCAGCTTCAGACCTGCCTCGGGCCTGGCCCGCGGAGGCACGGACCCGGCCCCCGCTTCCTCACGGGGCCTCGGCAGCCGTACGCCGAGGCGTCGTGCCGTACGTCGCCCCAGGCGGGGCAGGGAGGCGTAGAAACGGTCGGGCAGGAACACGGCGTCCGCGATGATCATGGCGCCCGAGAAGACCGGCAGCCCCAACAGGACCGCGATGCCGACGTGCATGACCAACAGCAGTGCCAGGACGGGGTACTTGAGCCTGCCGAACAGCACGAACGGGAAGGCGACCTGGGTGAGAACGGTCAGGTAGCTGATGGCCGCGATCACGAGCGGATACTGGTCGAGGAAGTGGGAGAGCGCGGGCCAGGGCTGGAACAGTTCGAGGTGCAGCACGTAGTGGAGCGCCGTGCCGTCGGCCCAGTACGAGCCCTGGACCTTGTAGAGGCCGGCCGATCCGTACAGGAAGCAGACCTGCGCCGCGATGACGAACACGCCGCAGTTGTGCACCACGGTGGTCAGGGTGGACCTGGGTCTGTTGCTTTATGTGCGCGGCGAGGTCATTGACGAGCGGGCCCGGCTCCACCAGCAGTTGTGGGTCCGTTGGAATGGTGCAGGACCAGCCCGCGACGCTCAGGGTGATGCGATGTGGAAGGCGATGCCGGGCGTCGGCGACGACTCGGTTTGCGGCGTTCTCCAAGCTCGGCCAGATGGCTCGGAGGGCCATGCGGCGAGCCGGAGGGCCGAGCCGTATTTCTTCCGGTTCGAAGACGGCCTGGTCGAGGAGCGCCATAAAGGTCATCGGTTCCGCGTCAGGGCCGAGGGACAACTTATGTGCCCGGTCGGCTGCCTGAAGGTCTCCCCCGTGTTCGATGACGCGCTCAAGCCGGCGAATCTTCTCGCGTATGACTGCCTCGTCGGGTTCGAGCTGGTTGATGAGGCGCTCCAGAGCGCTTTCTACGTGGCGGCCGTCGCTGACGGGCCAGTCGACTCCATCGGGGCCGTCTGGGAACGTGCTTCTGAAATAGGCCAGGGTTCTGTCGGGCACGGTCGCGAGTTCCCAGCCCTGTCGGAGTGTGTCCCACTGGTCTCCGCATGTCTTGCGCAGCGCCGTGTACTGGTTCTTGGCTATGCGCCCGCGCAGGTTCTGTAGCCGGGCTTCCCACTGAGCGCCATCGCTCATGTCATCGGCTGTGTACATGTCGCCCGAAATGCGAAGGCTGCTACCGCTCCATCGCGCCATGGCCTGCTGGGTGTAGCCGAGCGCTTTGTCTCCCAGTTCCTTGCTCGCGATGGCGTCCAGGACGACGAAGAATTCCTGGCCGAGTTCCTCGGGGTCGAGCGACTGGAGGTAGAGGTCCATCCAGGCGGCTGCTTCGGTCTCGTCACCAAGGCGGGAACAGGTCAGTGAGAAGAAAAGGCTGGCTTTGGCAGCGTCTAGGATGCGGGCGTGTCCGCGGGCGCGCTCGCCCCGCTCGTCCTCGTTGCGGAACTTGGCTGCGACCGCCATCGCGGCCGGAGCCAGCCAGTATGTCGGTTCGAGGAGCATCCGTTCCTCGGTGCAGGCTCGCACTGTGGTTGTGTTGACCACGTTTCTGTAGACAGCCTGTGCGGTGAGGGTGTGGACCAGTCCGCGGGCCAGGGCGCGGGTGTGCTTGCGTTGTGCGAAGTCCGCGTGCCACTCGGTTGTCAGGCGAGACAGTTCGGCCTGGGCTTTGGCTACCTCTCGGTCGCGGCCGTACTGTTCGATGAAGGTGTCGAGGATTTGGCGTGTGTCGGTGACCGCGCTCTCCAGTCCTGCGATCTCCTGGCGTACTTCGGTGACCTCGCTGTTGAGCCTGACGACGTTGGCTCGCACGACGTGCAGATTGTCCTCGAAGTCATCGAGTTTTCCCTCGTGGCGGGCTTGCCCCTCCCCTATGCCCTCCACCCGTTCGCTGAGTCGGTGCAGTGCTGAGTCCGTCTCAAACCGGTCTTCCATGACATCCCCCGAGGTCATCGTGGCGTACGTCGCGTGCCTGCTCATTATCGAGTCAGCATGCATGTTCTGTGCTCAACTGGCGCAACCGACTCGGGGGTTGTGACGTCGGCCGGTGTCAGTGCGGCGTGGCAGTATGACGTGTCGTGTAGCCAGCACACCGGACGGGGCGTCCCTTGCGTGAGATCGTCTATTTGTCGGAGAGCAAACTGAGGCAGTTCATGCCTGAGCCACGGCGTGTGCCGCGCGCGGGTGCCCTTCGCTTGACCACTCCACTCGGCGGTATCGACGTGGACGCGCCGGCCACGGACGGGGAGCAAGGCCAGCTGCGGCACCTGCGTGAGGTGTACAAATATCTGGAACTTATTGCGGATTGGTACACCGAGCCCGAGTTGCGTCCCGGTCAGTGGGTGCAGTTCGAGGTCTCGCTTCGGTGCGTGACGCTCAGCGGTGTCCATCAGGATCTCGTGCTGTTCGTGGATTCGGTACGTGGAGATGGCGCAGACCATGCAGCCGCCGAAGGCTGCCGTTTGCTGATGCATGGGTCAGCCCGGCATCTGCGAGGCTGGGCTCCGACCTCGGTGGACGGTCCTGTCTTGGAGGTGGTGAACTCCGGGTCTAGTCTCGGGACCTCCTTCGTCACCAGGGCCGGGCAGGTCGTCGAGGCACTGGCTAGCCACCGTGACCCGCTGTCCACGGATCAGAACCCACCTCGGACGGCCACCGACCTGCACGGCCGGGGTGTACAGGAGTTGTTGCGCGCCCTGGATGATGAGGACATCAGCATCGACACGTCCGCGGTGATGACCGGATACGCGCGTGTAACCGGGCTCCTTCCAAGCACCGGAACTACTTCTCGATGCCTGGTGGCGAGCCCACTGGTCGTGGAGTACGCGACGGCGTTCTCTGAGCAGAGTCTTGTGTGATTGCGTGGCCACCCCACGCGCTGCCAGCCTCGTAAGGTCGGCGACGGCCTAGCTGTCGTAGTGCCAGCCGCGTGCGATCAGTCCCGAAGGTCTTTGACCATGATCGCGTACACCGGTGAGTCGGCGAACGGCTGCTGCTCGCCGACTCTGGCGTATCCCCATGTTTCGTAGAGCGCTTGGACCTTGGGGTGTGTGACGTCGACCAGTAGCACGGCGAGGTCTTCCGTACGTTCCTTGAGTAGCGCCTCGTGCAGGCGGTCGGCAATTCCCTGCTTACGCCAGCTTGGGCGGACCATCACCTCGGAGACCGCGTATGTGGAGGAGTAGCCGTTGTTCGGCTTGTACGCGGTGGAGCGCCACCATTCCCGGCCCGGAACGAGCGGGGCGCCGTAGGCGAAGCCGACCGGTTCGTCTTCGTCGTATGCCACGACGCAGGAGAAGCCGTCCATGCCGGTCCAGTGATCGACGAACCAGGCGAACCGCTGGTGGAAGGGGTCGTCCATCTGGTCGGCGTAGGCGTCGGCGTGTACGTCGATGAGCATCTGCCGGAAAGCTTCGGGGAGATTTCCGTGCTGGAAGTGATGCAGGTCGGTCACGCTCGGCTCCATTCGGTTCGCATGCGGTCTGCCCAGTCTCGTGCGTAGGAGGCGGAGGGAGCCATGACGAACAGGCCCCGGTGGAAGTCGCCCATGAGCGTGCGCATACGGCCGGGCAATGGGTCGCCATCCATGATGGTGAAGACGTCGGTGGCTGAGGCCGTGGCCTGTTCGGCCTCTCCCTGGTGAAGCTGTGCTAGGGCGAGCTGGGCCGTCGCGAGGGCCTTGTTGCGCCGGAAGGCGGTCGGGATCCTGGCCAGCGCGCGGTGAGCCATGGCTTCGGCATGAGGGTGGCGTCCGCTGTTGAACTGGACGATTGCGGCTAGGTGGTCAAGTTCGGCCTGCCCGTAGAAGGCGGTCCAGCGCGGACGCTCTCGGTCGGCCACCCTGGTGAAAGTGTCCTGGGCTGATCCCAGTGAACGCAGGCCCGCACGGCCGTCACCGAGAGCCGCGTACGCGAGGGCGACGCGGACTCGGCCCAGCGAGTCGAAGAACGGGTCTCGGCGAGCCGCTGAGGAGGCTTGCGCGGCCTGGGCCGCTGCGAGGGCTTCGGGCCAGTTCTGCCGCTGGTAGGCGAGCATCGAGAGGTTGACCCAGACCCGCATTTCGGTGGGGCCGTCCTGGGAGAGGCCGGCGTACGTCGCTGATTCGTTCAGGTAGCTCTGGGCCTGGTCGAGATTGCGGGCGTCGATGCAGGACCAGGCGGCGATGGTGGTGTACTCGGCGGCCAGTGCGTACAGGGCTCGGCGGACGCGTTCGCCGGCGTTGCGCTGCTGTAGTTCCAGCACCTTGGTGCGGCCCTGGGCGGCGGCCTTCTCCAGTGCCGTGTGTCCGCCCTGGCGGTCGTCGGCTTCGACAAGGGCGTTCATCCCGGCAGCGACCCGGGCCACGTCCGACATGCCGACGGTCCGGCGTTGCACAACCAAGGGAACGGCGGCGACTGCGCTTCCGGTCGCTGAGGTGAGGAAAGTGCGACGCCGCACGGGGTCCTCCTGCGGGTGTTGCATGGTGCGTGGTGCGCTGAACCCTAAGTCCTCGACGAGACAACCGAACACCCGCTCCAGGGCTGCACACGTGCGTCCGATGGGGCGGCGGGAGGTCCCGTTGAGGAGGTTGCGGATTGTGCGGTCGGAGACGTCACCGGGCCTGCCGGTGATCTCTGCCAGCGCAGCGTTCATCCGACCAGCCAATTCTTCCTGGGTGAGCCCGAGTTCCTCCATCCGACCCTTGAGGATGGCGTTCGCTCCCATGGACCGACCGTAGCCCTGTGGTCACTGGTCGAACCAGACCCGAGGTCACCGGAGCGTAAAGTCTTCCGGTTCGCGGAGGCACGGCGGGGCGCGACATTTCCTGTTCGCCGTCGGCCAAGGGCCGTTGACTCGATACCAGCCGTTGAGCGGGCGAGATTCCCCTTCCTGCCTCTCGATGGCGTGGAGGAAGGCCCGCCCCTGCGCACCCGTCGCGGGGCGGGCGTCCCAGCCTCGGAGGGATGACCCCGTGACCATGACCGCCGCCAAACCAACCGCGACCGGTGTTCCGGGCTACACCGAGACGGTGCCGTGCGAGCCGGAATCCGCGCGCCGCGCACGTCTGCTTGTCTCCGCGGCTCTGGACACCTGGGGCATAGGCGAGTTGGCCGAGGTAGGCACTCTGATCGTTTCGGAGCTGATCAGCAACGCCGTCAGCCACACGCCCTGTCGCGTGGTCCGTGTGATGATTCGGCGCGAGACGGCCGAAGTGATTCGGATCGGCGTTGCCGACAAGTGCCGAGACACCCCGGAACCGGGCTGTCCTGAAGGTGACTCGGAGGTCGGCCGTGGTCTGCTCCTGGTCGAGTCGCTGAGCTGGCGGTGGGGCTACGACCTGCATCGTTGGGGCAAGCTCGTCTGGGCAGAGCTGCGGGTGCCAGCCGCATGCTGATCTCGCGTATCTCCTTACGACTCCTGCCCTCGGAGGAACTGGTCGGCGACCCGTTCCCGGACGTGTGCGTGCAGCTGGCCTTCGGCCCGACGCGTCCGTCTGACGAGACCGGCGTGGTTGCTGTCCCAGAGTCGGTCCGGATAACTCCCGCCGACCTTGTGCGGCTGCGCGTCGAGTCGGGACTGGCTCTCGGCGAGATCCGTGCGGAGATGCAACGTGCCGAGATCGCGTGGCGGCAACAGCTCAGCCGCTGGTACGGCGACGGCCGACTGGCAGTCGAGGCCCGCGCACCGGACATCAGCCTCCTTCAACGGGTCCTGGACGGGTTGCGGAATCCCGGTCCGGTTTCGACGTAGGCCCCGGCGCCTCTTCTTCCCGGCGCCCCTGAGACTCCCGCACATGCAGGATCGTGTTCCTCGATGCCGTGCGGGTGAGCAAGTCAGGCGAAGGACAGAACTTCTGACAGGAAGGAAGACCGTGTTCAACCACATGGATCGATTCCCCACGGGCAGCCCGCTGCCGCAGGGACATCTGACGGCGGCCCCGTGGGGTCTCCGTCGCATCGCCCCGTACCCGCCCGTCGAGGGCCCCGTCTACGCGACGGTGACGCTGGATCCGGAGACGCAGACCGCCCGGTACTTCGACACTTCCGGGGCGCCCACCATGTCCCCAGGCCACGGCACATCCTCCGGTACGAATCCCGCGACCGGCACCACGGGCCAGGGTGACCGCAACAGCGACTCCCCGGACAGCGACACGGGGAACGACACGGACCAGTGACTCTGGTGACGAACGACGATCGTCCGGTCCTGGTCGTCACCAACCTCGACGACCCGACCGCGGACTTCGTGATCGCCGAGCTGCACGACCGGGGCGTCCCGGTCGTGCGGTTCGACTCCGGTGACTTCCCCGCCACCCTGTCGTGCTCGGCCGCCATCGGCGGCACCGACAGTTGGTGGGGAAGCGTGCAGACACCGAGCCGACGTGCCGACCTGGGCGCGGTGCGTTCCGTGTACTACCGGCGCCCCTCCGGGTTTGCCTTCCCCCACCTCGACAAGCAGGACGAACGGTTCGCCGTCGCCCAGGCGCGCTACGGGCTCGGAGGCATCCTGACCTCGCTGCCCGGCTGCCTTTACGTCAACCACCCCAATCGCATCGGCGACGCCGAGTACAAGCCAGCCGGGCTCGCGGCAGCGGCGGCGGCTGGCTTCACGCTTCCGCCGACGTTGATCACCAACGTTCCCGACGACGCGCGGGCCTTCATCAAGGCGCAAGGTGCCGTCATCTTCAAGCCGATTTCGGTTCCGCTCTACCTGGTCGACGGCAAGGCCCAGACCGTCCCCGTGACCGAGGTGACCGTCGACGAGGTCGACGATTCCGTGTCCGGCACCATGCACCTCTTCCAGAAGCGGGTGCGCAAGGTTGCCGATATCCGGGTGACTGTGATCGGCGAGCAGATCTTCGCCGTGCGGATCGACTCCGGTCTCCTCGACTGGCGTACGGACTACGGCACTCACACATACACGCCGCTTGCCGCGCCACCCGGGTGGAGCGGTCGATGCGTGCCTATCTGAAGCACTTCGGGCTCGTCTTCGGGGCGTTCGACTTCGCTCTGACCGACCGCGGTGAGTGGATCTTCATCGAGTGCAATCCTTCCGGGCAGTGGGCATGGATGGAGCCGCCGACCGGTCTGCCGATGACTGCCGCACTCACCGATCTCCTGGAAGGAGGACTCCGTGGCCAGTGAAACCGACATCGAGACGGCCGCAGCCGATCTCCGGCGCCGGCTCGCCCGACAACTGGAGAAGGATGGCTGGCTGCGCTCGCCGCAGTGGCGGGCCGCCGTGGAGGCCGTGCCCCGCCACAGGTTCATCCCGCGCTTCTACCGGGAGAACCACGCAACGGGCGTCACCACCTGGGATCCGGTCACACAGGAGACGGTCGGTAAGGAGAAGTGGCTCCGGCTCGTCTACACCGACGAGACATGGATGACCCAGTTCGACGGCCGGGACATCGACTGGGCCGACCCGAAGCCGATCAGCAACGCGACCCCGACCTCGTCGTCGACGTTGCCGAGCCTCGTGGTCCGGATGCTCGAAGACCTGGATGTGCAGGACGGCATGAATGTGCTGGAGATCGGCACCGGAACCGGCTACTCGACAGCACTGATGTGCCACCGGCTTGGCAGCGAGAGGGTGACCTCGGTCGAGACGGACGAGGGCGTGGCCCGACGAGCCGGCCACGCCCTCACGGGATCCGGTCATACCCCCCACCTGCTGGTGGGGGACGGCCGCGTCGGCCACCCCGACGGAGCCCCGTACGACCGGCTGATCGCCACGTGCGGCTTCCGCAGCATCCCGCCCGCCTGGCTGGAGCAGGTCCGCCCGGGCGGCCTCATCCTCACCACCCTTCGCGGCTGGATGCGCTCCCTCGGCCTGGTCAAACTCATCGTCACCGGTGACAGCGCGAGCGGGTGGTTCAGCGAGGACGACCCGAGCTTCATGATCGCCCGTCAGCAGGACGCACCGGAGAGCCTCGGAATGGTGCCGGCCCCCGACGACGGAACGGTACGGAAAGCCGTACGCGGGCCAGAGCTTCTCACCAGCTCCGGGTCGGGGTTCATGGCGCAGCTCGCGGCGCCGGACGCCCGTTTCTTCTCGATGGCGGTCGATGGCGGCCCGGTCAGCACGTTTCTGCTGGACAGCGTTACCGATTCCTTCGCCGTCCTCGCTCGCACGGACGGCGGCTGGCAGGTCAGGCAGGGCGGCCCTCGCCGCCTGTGGGACGCGATCGAGTCGGCGGTGGCCACCTGGGAGGAGCACGGCTCACCGAACACCGCGGCGTTCGGCGTGACCGTCTCCCGCCACCAGCAGGCCGTCTGGCTCGGGAACCCGAACGGCCCGCAGTGGCCGCTACCCTCCTGAGACAGCCGCCACCGACGCGAGGAACGCGAGGATGGACGACGAGCCGCTGAAAGACTGGGCGGAACGCCGTGACGCGAAGATCGGCCGACTGCGCGCCGTGCCTGTCATGCCCGGCGACGGGCCCAGGGCATCACATCTGAATCCGGATGCGCCCCGCGCCATCGAGCGCTGGAACGGGCACACATGGGAGCTGTACGGATTCGCAGCCAGCCTGGTCGAGGCCCAAGCCATCCTGTACCCGGAGGCCAACAAGCCCTCACCCTCAGGGCCGGTGCCGAAGCCGCTCGGCTCCGGCACCGGCAAGCACCGCAAACCCCAGGCGCCCAGGCCGGACGGTGGAGGCCGGGCAGAGAGGTGATCAACGCCGCCGCGCCTGAGGCTGCGGTGGGCGCGGAGCGGCGGGATGCCCCTCGACGTAGTGCGCGTTGGCTGCTTGGGCTCGTGGCCGGGTGCGTGGCGTTCGCCGAGGCGGCGGATGCGCCAGGTCAGTGCTCGTGCGGGGCTGTGGGCGTCGTCGAGCGTGCGCTGGTTGAGGGCCTGGTCGAGGATCGCGGTCGGGTTGTGTCCGGCTGTTTCCGCCTCGGCGAGCACGGTGGCAAGGGCGTCCCAGGCGGGGTCGTCCAGGATGCGTTCGGCGTGTTCGGGGACCGCTTGTTGGAGGTGGTGGGGCGTAGCGGCGCCTGGTCTGCGGGCCGGGTGCCCGGCTTGCGAGGCCGGCCAGGACCGGTCTGGCGATCTGCGCGTACGCGGCCTGCAGGTGGATGAGGGTCTGCTCGGCCGCCGCCTGCTGCTGGGCGTGCTGGCGGGTGCGGTGCCAGTGCATCGCGTAGGCGACCGCGGTGAGCGCGACGTCCAGCAGCATCGCCAGCCCGGCACCGTCGCCATGCCGCGCGGGTTCTTTCCAGATCGCCTGGACACTGCGGCGAAGGACATAGGCACTGGCGTCGTCGGCGGCGATGCGGGAGCGGGTGGCGCGCTCGAAGGCGAAGGCGGCGCGTTCGAGTTCGGCCCGCACCGCGATGGGGGCGGTGAGCGGGAGCAGGTCGAATGCTGTGCCGAGCGCGGCCAGCTGGCCCTGGGCCGTCGGGTCGTCGCCGTGGGTGAGGTGGTGGGGGATGCGTTCGGTGGCGGCGGTGGCCTGGTGCCAGGGGTTGCCCGGCCGGACGGTCGCGGGCTCGGGGCTGGTGGTGGCGAGGCGTTGGCGAAACTGGGGGAGGGAGAGGTCGGGGGCGAGGGTGGAACCGGCGTAGAACACGGGCTCGCCCTTGTCGTTGGTGTCGCCGGGCAGGGCGAAGTTGCAGCCGAGCGCGTCGCCGGACGGGCCGAGCTTGAGGCGCACGGTCACACCCGTCGCTTCCAGCAGGGCGAAGAACTCGGCCTCGGTGGAGGCGGCTGCCATCGCGCGGCGGACGCGCAGGCGCAGGATCTCGCGGGAGGTGGCGTCCTGGCCGAGGCGCTTGGCCTTGAAGTGCTCCTTGCTGGTGGGGCGTTTGGCGGCGGTGCCGTCGCCAGGCTTCAACCGCCTCAGCCGGTAGTCGATTTCGATCTTGCGGGCTTCGCGCTGGACGGCGCGCTGGTCGTAGTCGCGCTGGGGGCGGCGGCCGTCCTGGCGGACGAGGGTGGCGGCGATGTGGATGTGGTCGTCGGCGTGGCGGACGGCCACCCAGCGGCAGGCTTCCTCGTCGCCTTCGGGGGCGATGCCAGCGGCGGCCACGATCCGGCGGGCGATGTTGGCCCACTGGGCGTCGGTGAGGATCGGGTCTTCGGGTGCGGCGCGGACGGGGCAGTGCCAGACGGTGTGCTTAGGTGCCTTGTCGCCCAGCATCTTCACGGGCTGGTCGAGCTGTGCGGCGAGCTGGGCTTCCACGTCCTTCGGGTCCCGGTGGGAGCTGCGGCCGGGGTCGGGGGCGAAGTCGTTTCAGGAGGCCACCAGGTGCGGGTCGATGTGCTCGTTGGCCCGGCCCTTGCCGAAGAGGTAGCCGATCGTGCGGCGCGTGGCATGTGGACCCTTGCCGAGGATGATCTTCGGTATCAATGGCTCACCGCCCGTCTGTGATCTGGGCAACGGCGGTGTCCAGCTTGGCGATGGACGCCTCGACGCGCTCCAGGAGTCGTTGGACGGTGTCGGGGTGGGGCCAGGCGCCGTCCTGGTTGAGGTGGCGGGTGAGCTGGTTGAGGTTGCTGCCGATCTTGCCGAGCTGCCCGTTGGCAACCATCAACGCCTTCACCATGGCGCGGTAGTCGGCGACGGCCGCGGTGGGGTCGTCGGCGCGGGCGGCGGCGAGCGCGCACTCGGCGACGTAGCCGCCGGGCTTCATGCGGCTCAGGGCAGCGGCGTTCTGGACGAGGGCGAACTCGTCGTCGTTGTAGCGGGGATGGACGCGGCGCTCGCGCAGCTGCTTGTCACGCAGACGGCGACGCGGCGCGGGGCGGTGGCGCTCGTTCAACGACGGTTCGCCCCCTGCCTCGTTCGGCACCCCCGGGCTGGCCGGCCCCGGCGCCCCTACGCCGGATGCCTCCGTCTCCCCCGGCGCGAGGGCCGGGTAAGGACTCCTTATCCGACAACTTGCTGCGCTGTCTGGGGCTGAGGTGGTGAGCATCTGCTGTTGAGCTGTGGGTAGTTCGTGGTGCTGTTCGTGTATGAGGGTGCTCCGGTGGTGAGGGGGCGGGAGGTGTGTCACGTGCGTCGCATGCGTCCCATGCCTGGTCAGCACAGGTACGGACGCTCGGGCAGGTACGGAGATGTCCGTCCCGGTGAGGACATCCGTCCCCGCGCTGACCTGCGCGGGGACGGATGCGACGCCGTGATACGGCCCCAGGGGGAGGCGGGTCAGCGGGCGTGTTTGGGGCTGGCAGGGCCGCCGGGCGGGCCGATGGGCAGCTGACCCGCCGGGGCAGCGGGCGGCTTGCCCTGGGCCGGGCGCGCGGGCGTGGCGTCGTGTGTGGGGGCGGGCGCCGTCTCGGTGAGGTCGGGGCAGTGTCGGGCCCAGCTGTCGAGGAACCGGTTACGGGCGTACCCCTTGGCCTGCCTGCCCTTGTCGAACCGGTAGTTGGCCGGACGGATATCGAAGTCCCGCAACATTCTGCCCAGGTAGTAGGCGTTGAGCCCCTTGGTGCCGTGCTCAGCCCAGGGGGCGTCGGGGTCCTGGAGCAGGGCGGCGACCAGATCCTGGCTGGACAGGGCCTCGGGGTTGCCGTGTGCTTCGAAGACGCGGTGGATGTCTCGTAGCAGCCGAGTCTTCAGGTTGGTCTGCTCGTCCTGGACGGCCTCGTACCGGGTCATCGCGGCACAGGCCGCACGGGCGCTGGCGGGCCAGTGGCCGCCGGCCAGGTCGGCGATGATGACCAGCGGTTCCCAGGTGTCCGCCGCCCGGTCCTCCACCGGCATGGTCGGCGCCATGCGGCCGGCCGTGCCGCGCAGCGGTCCCAGCCAGGCGGCCAGCTTGTCCCGGAGCGCGTTCAGTTCCGGTGTGGCGTGGCGCGAGCGGAACGGGGTCACCTTCTCGCCCGGCTTGCGCTTTTGCATGCGGAGCACGACCGCCCGGTCCGTGATCGTGTCGGGCAGGTCGCCGATCGAGGCCAGTGCGGCCATGGCGAAGGTCGGATACGGGGTCGGCTTGTGCTCCGGACCGGAGATGCGCCAGGCGGGCCGGTTGCGCTGGTGTCCGGCGTTCAGCAGGCCGCGCAGTTCCTCGTTGTCGCCGGCCTTGCTGAAGATGGCGTCGGCCTCGTCCACCAGGATCGTGCGCGGGTTCTTGCCGATGACGCGGAAGAGCACTGCCGTGGACATGTTCACCGTCATGATCGGTTGGTGCACGGTCTCGTGAAGCACGTCCAGAACCCGGGACTTGCCGCAGCCCTTCGTCGGGCCTACGAGCGCCAGACGGGGCGCATGCTGCAGAACGGTCTGGATGTGCGTGGCCGCCACCCACAGGGTGACCGCTGTCAGCGCCTCGTCACTGGGCAGCACGACGTACTTGCCGATCGCCGCCCGCAACTCATCCAGCAGTTCCGCACCCTCACCGGAACCCCGTTCCTTGGGGTCTGCCGGTCCCCGAGGAGGCCGGGAGACGGTCCCGTGATCCGGTCCCCGTGCGTCGACGGGACCGGTCCCCTCCTGCTGGGCGGTTCCCGCCACGGGGTTGTCAGTCCCCAGCGACTGGCGGAGACCGTGATCACGGTCCCCATTGCGGTCCCCTGGTGCAACTGCAACCCCTTGGGGACCGGTCCCCATTTTGGCGCCGCTGACCTGCGGGTTTGCGCCGGATGTCGATACGGGGACCGGGACGTGCGGGGACCGAGCAGCGGGCACTTCGCGGGGACGGTCCCCAACAGTGGCATCTGCAGACGGCTGGGGACGGTCCCCGTGTGCTTCCACATCCGCCGAGTGCTCGACGGTCCCCGACGCCGGCGACCGTGTGTCCGCCTGATCCCTGCGGCGCCAGGGGATGCCTTCGCCGGGGACCGCGGGAGTGGGCCAGCCGGTGGGGGAGGTGTTCGTGGAGTTGGGGGACGTAGGGTCCTCCATAGGCGTTCCTCTCCGGTGAGGGGCAGGACGGGCAAGGTCCCGCCCCTCACCAGATCATTCGTTCAGGGATGGGCGATCAGTTGGGAAGTCTTCGGCCCTCGGCGTTGGCGCGCCGGGGGCCGCTTCGTTGTCCGCGCCAGATGCGGGGTCAGGCCGTGAGGTCGTACGACGTCTGGGCATCCAGCCACGCGTCCACCTCCCCCCAGCGGTAGCGCAGGTGACGGCCGACCTTGTGGACGCTGGGGCCGATGCCCCGGTACTTCCACTGGTAGAGGGCCTTCACGGGCACCCCGAGGTACGCGGTCACGTCGGTGGGAGTGGCGAGCTGGTCACGCTCGGCGCCGGCAAGGCGCGGGAAGTGGTTCGGCAATTAGGTCTCCATATCGGAATCAGGGTTTTGGATGGCAGGCGTGGACAACGCAGCCACACCACCCGGGAAGCGTCCAGAGTGAATTCTGAAACTCCCGGCTACTTCCCTCAGCGTCGCCGGGGAAGACCAAAACAGTAAGGGCGGATCCCCGGTTGCCGAAATCGCTCGCACGGAAGCCGAAAGTTTCTGCGGCGAAGCAACCGGCCGAGGTGCCGGAATCCGGTACATCAGCAGCTCAGAGGTGGCGCCAAGCGCTGAGAAGTGGCCTGACTCGCTCAGCGGACATCGCATCCGATAGTTGCTCAAATCGCCCACGTCTTTGACGCGAAGGGAAGGTAGCACAACCTCCCCGCCGAAACGGCTCGTGATGTGCCGGAATTCGACGAGATGAACACCACTTCGCCTCCGGGCAACTTTTGGAGAGTTTAAGAACTAACTCTTGCCACGACGACCGACTGCAAGTTACAGCCATTTGTCATGCCCAACCGACCTGTCGAAATAGGCCCCGCCGGCCTCCACACGGCCCGCGCCATCGAGCACCTACGCCTCGTGTGCAGCCTGCCCCAGCACCAGTTCGCGACCCCTCCCGCAGCCCTGCTGCCCCCGTGGCTGACGCACACCGCCGCGACCCACGCCACCCCTCAGTCCCCAAACCCCATCCAGGAGGCCCTACTTGGCTGACGTGTACGACCGCTGGCACAAGTCCCACCCCAAGCCCACCGAGACCGAGTGCGGCGAGCACAAGAGCCGTACGAAGCGGATGGTCCCCACCGCCGACCACGGCATCGGCAAGCGCTGGCAGGTTCGTTACCGCGACCTGGATGGCCATCAGCGCAAGGAGAACTTCGACACGAAGGCCGAGGCGGACAACCGCGCCGCCGAGGTCGACGTCGAGATCCGGCGCGGCTCCTACGTCGTCCCGGCCGAGACGAAGCAGACGCTCGGCGCCTACGCGCAGAAGTGGCTCGACGCGAACTCCGTGGGCCCGACGACCGCGCTCCGCTACGAGGCGACCGTCCGCAACCACATCGTCGAGCACCTCGGCCGACGCGAGCTGCGGTCCCTCAACCAGCCCTCGATCATTCAGGGTTGGATTCGCACGCTCCAGGACGCCGAACTGGAGGTGTCGACGATCGAGGGCATCTTCGACATCCTCTCCAGCATCCTCGGCATGGCCGTGGAGGACGGGCTGCTGCCGAAGAACCCCTGTAAGGCGAAGTCCGTGAAGCTGCCGACGGCGACCAAGAAGAAGGTCATCCCTTGGTCGTTGGAGCGCGTGCGCGCCGTAATTGCCGGTCTCCCCAAGCGCTTCCAGACAGGCGGCAAGCTTGCCTTCGGCTGCGGCCTGCGCCAGGGCGAGGTGTTCGGCTTTGCCGTCGAGGACATCGACTTCAAGGGCGGCTGGATTCACGTCAACCGCCAGGTGCGGCTGGTCGGCACGAAGCCCGTCTTCGCCCTCCCCAAGGGCAACAAGATCCGGTCGGTGCCCCTACCGGCCCAGCTTGCCGTCGCTGTCAAGGCCCACATGAAAGAGTTCCCGGCGGTCGAGGTCACCCTGCCCTGGGCCAAGCCGGACGGTGAGCCGAAGACCTTCCGCCTCCTCTTCGTCGACGCGAAGGAGCGGGCGTACAACCGCAGCGTCTTCAACATGGGCGACTGGAAGCGCGCCCTGGCCGCCGCCGGCGTGATCCCTCCCCGAGAGCGGGGCGCGCGCTACCTCCAGGCGGCCCCCGAGGACGGCATGCACGCCCTCCGGCACGCCTACGCCTCTGTGCTCCTGGACGCTGGGGAGAGCATCAAGGCGCTCTCCGAGTACCTCGGGCACTCGGACCCGGGTTTCACGCTGCGGACGTACACGCACCTGCTGCCCTCCAGCGAGACCCGCACCCGCAAGGCGATCGACGACGCCTTCACGGAAACGGAAACGGAAGCCGAGGCGGAAGACGACGGCGGCCCGCCCGCAACCCAAGGCACATCAGCACCCCCAGCAAAACCAATGTGCCCTCAATGTGCCCTGGCCGCCTGACGGCCCCCGTCCGGCACCAAAAAGGGCGAGGCCCGAAGACCCCGCCCGATCCGCAAGAAACCCCAGCTCAGGGCCACACCAAGCAATAAGGCTGATGGCCCGCCTCATGCAGCCGATGGCTGAAGTCCTGCCACTCGTGCAGCAGCTGGTACACGTTGAACGCGTCCCGCGGGCCGCCCCGGTCCGGGACCGTGGACCAGATGAACGCCGCCGCGCCGACCGCTTCCTCGCCTATGCCGCGCAGGGGGTCGACGACCGTCATGGGGAGTTTGACGACCGCGTAGTCGGGGTGGAGGACGACGAGTTCGAGGGGCGGGACCCGGTGGAGGGGGACGCCTTCTATGCCGGTGAGGACCATGGCCGCCATGGTCTCCGGCTTGATCTTGGTGAACATGCCGTTCATGCCGAGCTCGTCGCCGCCGAGTTCCTCCGGGCGCATCGAGATCGGGACACGGGCCGCGGTCGCACCGTCGGGCGCGCCGAAGTACTTGTACGTCACCCCCACCCGACCACCATTCCTGCTCCCCGCCCTCGGACGGTCCGCCCTGCGGTCGATCCGTCGGTCGACCGGTTCGGGATCGCTCGGTACCCCGTGCGCCTGACGTGCCTCGGCCGTTTCCTCCGCGTCGCGCCGGTGCCTGCCCCGCCGGGCACGTCGAGGACCCAGGTCGTCAGTCCCCTCGCCCAGTCCGCCACCGCGATGCATATCTCCACCCGACTGCTTTTCTAGGACGCGTGTCCCCCGCCGCGCAACCCGATCATCGTGTCAGTGACCTCCCCCACGGCCGCCCGCCGAAACGTGCGCTCAACCATCTCTCCGCGGGGGCCCGCGGGCGAACGCCGCAAGCCCTGAACACCACGCCGGGTCACGCCCGTGTGAGCTCTGTGTATCAGGCCCCAGTCTCGCAGATGAGGCGGGCCGTGGGCCGGTACTGGGGAAGGTGTGCGAAGTGCGGGGGCCTACCCTGAGGAGGTCACTGGCAACCCGGAGTCCGAAAGCAGTCGGACCGGTGTCCGAGAGCAGTCGGAGAAGGTCGGAGAAGTCGCAGGTCATGAGCGAACTGGCATATCCATACGAAGCACCGGCCTCGCAGGCTCTGTTCGACCGTGCGGCGGCCGTCACGCCCGGTGGCGTGAACTCCCCGGTGCGGGCCTTCCGCGCGGTCGGTGGCACGCCCCGGTTCATGGTGTCGGGCACCGGGCCGTATCTGACCGACGCCGACGGGCGCGAGTACGTCGACCTGGTGTGCTCCTGGGGGCCGATGATCCTCGGGCACTCGCACCCGGAGGTCCTCGCCGCCGTGCAGGCCGCCGTCGCGCGCGGTACGTCCTTCGGCACGCCCGGTGAGGGCGAGGTCGCGCTCGCCGAGGAGATGGTCGGCCGGGTCGGCCCGCTGGAGCAGGTGCGGCTGGTGTCCAGCGGCACCGAGGCCACCATGTCCGCGATCCGGCTGGCCCGTGGCTTCACGCGGCGCACCAAGGTCGTGAAGTTCGCCGGCTGCTACCACGGGCACGTCGACTCGCTGCTCGCCTCGGCCGGCTCCGGCGTCGCCACGTTCGCCCTGCCGGACACCCCGGGCGTCACCGGCGCCCAGGCCGGCGACACGATCGTGCTGCCGTACAACGACCTGGACGCCGTGCGCGCCGCCTTCGCCGCGCACCCCGGTGAGATCGCCTGCGTGATCACCGAGGCCTCGCCCGGGAACATGGGCGTCGTGCCGCCGATGCCCGGCTTCAACCAGGGGCTCAAGGACCTGTGCGCCGAGCACGGTGCGCTGTATGTGTCCGACGAGGTCATGACCGGGTTCCGGACCAGCCGCGCCGGGTGGTTCGGCGTCGACGGGGTCGTACCCGACCTCATGACCTTCGGGAAGGTCATGGGCGGCGGCTTCCCCGCCGCCGCGTTCGGCGGGCGCGCCGACGTCATGGCGCACCTCGCGCCGGCCGGGCCCGTCTACCAGGCCGGCACGCTCTCCGGGAACCCGGTCGCCACCGCCGCCGGGCTCGCGCAGCTGCGGCTGCTCGACGACGCCGCCTACGCGCGGATCAACGCCGTGTCGGCGCAGATCCAGTCGATGGTGTCGGAGGCGCTGACCAAGGAGGGCGTGACGCACACCGTGCAGAGCGCGTCCAACATGTTCTCCGTGTTCTTCACCGACCGGCCGGTGCGCAACTACGAGGACGCCAAGGCGCAGGAGTCCTTCCGGTTCACCGCGTTCTTCCACGCGATGCTGGCGCACGGCGTGTACCTGCCGCCGTCGTCCTTCGAGTCCTGGTTCGTCTCCACGGCCCACGACGAGCGGGCCGTGTCGCGGATCGCCGACGCCCTTCCGGCGGCGGCCCGGGCGGCGGCGGAGGCGAGGGCGTGAGCGGGAACGACAAGGACGTCACCGTCGTCCACCTGATGCGGCACGGCGAGGTCGCCAACCCGGACGGCATCCTGTACGGCAGGCTGCCCGGCTACCACCTGTCCGAGCTGGGCCGGCGGATGGCCGACCGGGTCGCCGACCACCTCTCCGCCCGTGACGTGACGTACGTCGTCTCCTCCCCGCTGGAGCGGGCGCAGGAGACCGCGACGCCGATCGCGAAGGCGCACGGCCTGGACCTGGACACCGACGAGCGGCTCATCGAGGCCGACAACGTCTTCCAGGGCAAGACGTTCGGCGTCGGGGAC
Source organism: Streptomyces sp. DH24 (assembly GCF_029813775.1). Taxonomy (GTDB): domain Bacteria; phylum Actinomycetota; class Actinomycetes; order Streptomycetales; family Streptomycetaceae; genus Streptomyces. The sequence continues at coordinate 75,624 of NZ_JARVKW010000024.1, forward strand.
GGCGCGCTGCGCAGGCCGGACAACTGGAAGCACCTGCTCAATCCGTTCCGGCCGTCGTGGGGCGAGCCGTACCTCGACCAGGTGGTGCGGATGATGGGCGCGCTGCACTCCGCCAAGGACCGGGCGCGCGGGCACGAGGCCGTGCTGGTCAGCCACCAGCTGCCCATCTGGATCGTGCGGTCCTACGTCGAGCGGCGCCGGCTGTGGCACGACCCGCGCAAGCGGCAGTGCACGCTGGCGTCCCTGACGACGTTCACGTTCCAGGGCGACAGGATCGTTTCCGTGGGCTACACGGAGCCGGCCCGCGATCTCGTCCCGGCTCATCTCCTGGCCGGCGCAAAGCCGGTGAAGGGGAAGGACAAGGCCTTCGGCGCGTAAGCGGTAGGCGGCGCAGAAGGGGCGGCTCGCCGACCGGGCTGTTCATATTCTGTGAATATTTGTTACGGATTCTGCGCATTGCGGCGGGAACGTCTCCGCTCGTCGCGTCCTCTCACTGGGTGACCACAGAGGACGTGACGATCGGGGACACCATGCGCACGCTCACCCGCAGGGCCATGCTCGGACTGGGCGCGGGCGCCGCCGCCTCCCTCACGGCGTGCGGCACCCACAAGTCCGACGGCGCGACCCATGCCGGCGGTTCCCGGGACGACCGGCCGGACGGGCCGGACGAGGCCGGGCCGACCGCGCGGCCGATCGGCGACGGCTCCACCTCGTACACCGGCAAGCAGCCCCACCAGCCCGCCCCGCCCGTGCCGTTGGAGCCCGGTGAGACACCGCCGCAGTTCGTCGTCTTCTCCTGGGACGGGGCCGGCGAGGTCGGCAACGGCCTCTTCCCGCGCTTCCTCGACCTCGCGCGGGAGCACGACGCCCGCATGACGTTCTTCCTCTCCGGTCTGTATCTGCTGCCCGAGTCGCGGAAACGCCTCTACGACCCGCCGAACAACCCGCGCGGTGCCTCCGACATCGGCTACCTCACCGACGACCACATCAAGGACACGCTGGCGAACGTGCGCCGGGCCTGGCTCGACGGGCACGAGATCGGCACCCACTTCAACGGCCACTTCTGCGGCGACGGTCCGGGCTCGGTCGCCCACTGGACGCCCCGGCAGTGGCGCAGTGAGATCGACCAGGCGGCGTCGTTCGTGAAGGAGTGGCGCACCAACACCGGCTGGACCGACCTGCCGTCGCTGCCGTTCGACTACGACAAGGAACTCGTCGGCGGCCGTACGCCGTGTCTGCTCGGGCAGGACAACCTGCTGCCCGCCGCCCGCGAGCTCGGCTGGCGCTACGACGCCTCGTCGCCGGGCGGCCTCCAGGTGTGGCCGGGCAGGCGGCAGGGGGTGTGGGACCTGCCGTTGCAGCAGATACCGTTCCCGGGCCGCGGCTTCGAGGTCCTCGCGATGGACTACAACATCCTCGCCAACCAGTCCGTGAACTCCACCAACGCGCCCGCCCACCACCACCCCGCCTGGCGGGAACAGGCCACCCAGGCCTACATATCAGGCTTCAAGCGGGCATACGAGACAAATCGCGCGCCCTTCTTCGTCGGCAACCACTTCGAGCAGTGGAACGGCGGCATCTACATGGACGCCGTCGAGGAGGCCCTCAAGCACATCGCGCGGGAGCGGGACAAGGGCGCGGACGTCCGGCTGGTCTCCTTCCGGCAGTTCACCGACTGGCTCGACGCGCAGCGGCCCGAGGTGCTGGCCCGGCTGCGCACCCTCGGCGTCGGGCAGCGGCCCGCCGGCGGCTGGCAGGCCTTCCTCGCCGACCCGGCCGACTCGGCGGGCACCAGCGGTCCCGCCGACTCCGCCGGTACCGCCACGGGGGCCGCAAACGCCGCCTGAAATGCGGGTTTCCACCCGCCAGGGGGGTGCGCAAGATCCCCGGAACGGACATGCGAAACTTTTCACATGAGTGCCGCCAGCCGCGCCCCCCAGCGCTCGACCCGCACCGACCGGACCCGCCGCCGTGCCGTCCTGACGACCACCGGTGCCGCCGTGGCGGCGCTGCTGCTGTCCGCGTGCAGCTCGGGCGGCACCTCGGGCGGAGGCGGCAACACCAACTTCGTCATGGGCAAGGACGGCATCGCCACCGTCAAGAAGGGCGAGCGGGCCGACGTCCCCGACCTGTCCGGACCCACCGTCGACGGCAAGCAGGTCGACGTGGCCGACCACAAGGGCAAGGTCGTCGTGATCAACGTGTGGGGCTCCTGGTGCCCGCCGTGCCGCGCCGAGGCCAAGAACTTCCAGAAGGTCTACCAGGACGTCAGGGACCAGGGCGTCGAGTTCGTCGGCATCAACACCCGCGACAGCTCCGTCGGCCTGGCCCGCGCGTTCGAGAAGGAGTTCGGGATCACGTACCCGAGCCTGTACGACCCGACCGGCAAGCTGATGCTGCGCTTCAAGAAGGGCACGCTCAACCCGCAGGCCGTTCCCTCCACGCTCGTCATAGACCGGGACGGCAGGATCGCGGCACGCACCCTCCAGGCGCTCAGCGAGGACAAGCTGCGCGAAATGATCGACCCGGTCCTCGCGGAGAAGTGACGTGAGCACGGTCTCCACGCTGGCCGAGGCGGGCTACAACGGCACGGTGCTCAACGGCGCCCTGCTGGTGGCCCTGCCGATCGCGCTGCTCGGCGGTCTCGTCTCCTTCTTCTCGCCCTGCGTCCTGCCCCTCGTCCCCGGCTACCTGTCGTACGTGACCGGCGTCACCGGCACGGACCTGGCCGAGGCCCGGCGCGGCCGGATGGTCGCCGGCGCCTCCCTCTTCGTCGTCGGCTTCACCGCCGTGTTCGTGTCCGGCGGCGCGCTGTTCGGCTACTTCGGCTCCACGCTCCAGGAGCACCGCGACGTCCTGAGCAAGGTCCTCGGTGTGCTCATGATCGCCATGGGCGTGTTCTTCATGGGCCTCATGCCGTGGATGACCCAGCGCGAGTTCCGCCTCCACAAGCGGCCCGTGACCGGCCTGCTCGGCGCGCCGCTGCTGGGCGCGCTGTTCGGAATCGGCTGGACGCCCTGCATCGGCCCGACCCTGTCCTCGGTGCTGGCGCTCTCCTCCGACCAGGCCAGCGCCGGCCGGGGCGCCGTCCTGACCGTCGCCTACTGCCTCGGGCTCGGCGTCCCCTTCGTCCTCGCCGCGGTCGCCTTCCGCAAGGCCCTCGGCGCCTTCGGCTGGGTCAAGCGCCACTATGTCTGGGTGATGCGCATCGGCGGCACCATGATGATCGTGACCGGGCTGCTGCTGCTGACCGGCGCGTGGGACGGCATCGTGCAGCACATGCAGACCTGGTCCAACGGATTCACTGTGGGGATCTGACCGATGAGCGACACCACCACCGACACGGCCCCGGCCCCCGGAGAGGACCAGGAGCTCGGCGAGGCCGGCTCCCAGCTGTCCACGGCCCCGGCCGAGGACGCCCCGAACCTCCCCGCCCTGGGCCTCGTCGGGTGGGTCCGCTGGTTCTGGCGCCAGCTCACCTCGATGCGGGTCGCGCTGCTGCTGCTCCTGCTGCTGTCGCTGGGCGCGATCCCCGGCTCGCTGATCCCGCAGACCGGCACCGACGTCACCAAGGTCGAGGAGTTCCGGCAGCGGCACGAGACGCTCGCGCCGGTCTACGACAAGCTCGGCCTGTTCAACGTCTACAGCTCGGTGTGGTTCTCGGCGATCTACATCCTGCTGTTCATCTCCCTCATCGGCTGCATCGTCCCGCGCACCTGGCAGTTCGTGGGCCAGCTGCGCGGCCGGCCGCCGGGCGCGCCCCGGCGCCTGACCCGGCTGCCCGCCTACACCACCTGGCGCACCGAGGCCGAGCCCGGGGAGGTCCGCGACGCCGCCCTCGCGCTGCTGAAGAAGCGCCGCTTCCGCGCCCACGTGGCCGGTGACGCCGTCGCCGCCGAGAAGGGCTACATGCGGGAACTGGGCAACCTGGCCTTCCACCTGGCGCTGATCGTGATGCTGATCGCCTTCGCCTGGGGCCAGCTGTTCAAGTCCGAGGGCAACAAGCTGATCCTGGAGGGCGACGGCTTCGCCAACACCCTCACCCAGTACGACGACTTCAAGTCCGGCAGCCTCTTCACCCAGGACGACCTGGACCCGTTCAGCTTCGTCCTGAAGGACTTCACCGGCACCTACGAGCCGACCGGCCCCAACCGCGGCACCCCGCGCCTCTTCCAGGCGGACGTCACCTACAGCGTGGGCGCCTACGGCAAGGAGACCACGACCCGGATCAAGGTCAACGAGCCGCTGGAGATCGGCGGCTCGAAGGTCTACCTCGTCAGCCACGGCTACGCGCCGGTCGTCACCGTCAGGGACGCCAAGGGCAACGTCGTCCTGGACCGCACGGCCGTGCCGCTGCTGCCGCTGGACGCCAACGTCACCTCCTCCGGCGCCATCAAGGTCATGGACGGCTACCGCAACGCCAAGGGCGTCAAGGAGCAGCTCGGCTTCCACGCGTTCTTCCTGCCCACGCACGGCGGGAAGGGCTCGACGATGCTGTCGCAGTTCCCGGCGCTGATCAACCCGATGCTGGCGCTGTCCGCGTACCACGGCGACCTCGGTGTCGACTCGGGCGTCCCGCAGAGCGTCTACCAGCTGAACAAGAAGAACCTGAAGGAGTTCAAGGACTCCGACGGCGAGCTGTTCAAGAAGCAGCTCAAGATCGGCGAGACCATGACCCTGCCGAACGGCGCCGGCACCGTCACCTTCGACGGCGTGAAGGAATGGGCCGGCTTCCAGATCGCCCGGCAGCCGGCCAGCGGCTGGGCCCTGGCCGGCTCCGTCGCCGCGATCTTCGGTCTCGCCGGCTCCCTGTTCGTCCAGCGCCGCCGCGTGTGGGTGCGCGCGGTCAAGGGCGCCGACGGCGTGACCGTCGTCGAGATGGCCGGGCTCGGCCGCAGCGAGTCCGCCAAGGTGCCCGAGGAGCTCGGCGACCTCGCCGGGATCCTGTACGAGCGGGCGCCGGGTGCCCCCGACCCCGAACCCTCCGAATCTCCTGCCGTACCTGCCGAAGGGGCTGAGAAGCAGTGACTCTCGCCGCCGCAACCGACCTGGCCGCCGCGACCAACGAGAACCTCGCGAACATCAGCAACGTGCTGATCTACTCCGCGATGGCCGTCTACACGCTGGCCTTCTTCGCGTACATCGCCGAATGGCTGTTCGGCAGCCGCAGCAAGGTCGGCCGTACCGCCGCCGCGCTCACCGCCGGGCCGAAGGCGGAGGCCGGGGCCGGCCCGGCCGTCACGGCGCGGCAGGCCGGCGGGACCGCCGTGCTGGAACGGCCCAAGGTCGTCGTCCGCTCCGCCGCCGGCTCGCGTGACGTGCCCGACGGGCCGGGCGCGCACGGCGGCGACGAGCAGGGCGACCTGTACGGCCGGATCGCGATCTCCCTGACCGCCCTCGGCTTCCTGCTGGAGTTCGGCGGCGTGCTCGCCCGCGCGCTGTCGGTGGAGCGGGCGCCGTGGGGCAACATGTACGAGTTCAACATCACGTTCTCGACGGTCGCCGTCGGCGTGTACCTCACGCTGCTCGGCGCGCGGAAGAACATCCGCTGGCTCGGCCTGCCGCTGATCACCACGGTCCTGCTCGACCTCGGGCTCGCCGTGACCGTGCTGTACACGGAGAGCGACCAGCTCGTCCCGGCGCTCCAGTCGTACTGGCTGTACATCCACGTCTCCACCGCGATCTTCTGCGGCGCGGTGTTCTACGTCGGCGCGGTCGCCACGCTGCTGTACCTGTTCAAGGACGGCTACGAGAACAAGCTCGCCAACGGCGGCACGCCCGGCCGGTTCGCCGACTCGGTCCTGGACCGGCTGCCCGCCGCGGCCTCCCTCGACAAGTTCGCCTACCGCGTCAACGCCGCCGTCTTCCCGCTGTGGACGTTCACGATCATCGCGGGCGCCATCTGGGCGGGCGACGCGTGGGGCCGCTACTGGGGCTGGGACCCCAAGGAGACCTGGTCCTTCATCACCTGGGTCGCCTACGCCTGCTACCTGCACGCCCGCGCCACGGCCGGCTGGAAGGGCCGCAAGGCCGCCTACCTCGCGCTGATCGCGTTCGGCTGCTGGCTGTTCAACTACTACGGCGTGAACATCTTCGTGTCCGGCAAGCACTCGTACGCCGACGTCGGGCTGGGCGTGCTGGGGGCCGCCGGTTTCTGAGATCCGGAGGTGAGGAACCCCCCGCGAGGGGTCACTCGGGGGGCATGACCGGATCCATCGAACAGGGCACCAGCCAGACCCACGGGAACACGCACATCCTGCACTTCTTGGTGCGGCTTCCCCGGCCCATGGAGAAGGTCTGGCCCGCGGTCGCCACCGAGGTCGGGCTCGCGGCCTGGTTCACCCCGGCCGATGTGCTCGAACCCCGCCTCGGCGGCGACGTCACCCTGCGCGACGTCGGGTCGGGGCGCGTCACCGCCTGGGACGTGGAGCGGATCGCCGAGTACACCGTGGAGGGCGGCGGACGCATCCGCTTCCACCTGGAACGCGACGGCGACACCGGCACCGCCCTGCGCTTCACCCACGAGTTCCACGGCGGCGAGGCGTCCGAGCAGCGCTGGCGAACCCGCTTCGAGCGGCTGGCCGGCCTGCTGGAGGAGCGGCCCTAGGCCGCGTCCGCACAGGGACGCCCGCCGCGCGACGCCCGGCACCCCCGACCGCCGCGCCCGCCCCGAGCCGCTACGACGGCGGCAGGCACTCCTTCCCCGGCGGCCTGCCCTCCGGCCACGCGATGCGGACGAAGCGCGCGCTGCCCTCCGCGGTGAGCTCCACGATCGGCACCGCCTTGTCGTACGGATTGCCGTGCACGTCCAGACAGATCCAGCCGCTCGCGCCGCGCACTTTCAGCGAGCCCTTCACCTGCGGCCACTGCAGGCCCACGTCCGCGAGCGGCGGCACCACCTTGCCCTCGGGCGTCGCCTCCCGGATGCCGTGCACGGCCAGCTGCATGGCGTCGTACGCGATGATCAACTGGCCGTCCTGGAGGGCGAGCGGGCCGATCGGACCGACCGGCGCCCGTCCGCTCGCCGCCAGCAGCCCGCGCAGCGCCTCGGAGTCCTCGGCGGAGCCGCCGGTCTTCGCCGGGTCCCGCTCCCACGCGTCCGGGTGGGCGAGGGCGGTGTAGCGCACGGACAGGTTCCGGCGCAGCGCGCCGCGGTCGAGGTCCTGGTCGCCGGTGAGGTACGAGCCCTCGTCGCCGGTCAGCACCGTGAACTCGCGGTCCTGGCAGCCGCGCGCGCCGAGCGCGTTGATGAACTGCCGCAGCTGCGTGTGGCGCCCGGCGAACAGGATCGTGTCCGTGCTCTCGGAGGTGTCGCACACCAGGTCCGTGATCTGCCGGAAGGTGTTGGCGGTCGTGCCCTCCGCGCTGCGGTCGTCGGGCGGCGTGAACGGCTGCGGCTCGTACGGCGAGCCCTCCAGCAGCCTCGCGAAGGACGCCTGGAGCGTCCGCGTGTAGGGGTCGCCCGGCTTGTCGTACACCAGCAGCGCCTGGCCCGCCGTCACCTTCGCGAAGGACGCGAGCGCGCGGGCCTCGTCGGTGTTGGTGGGGGCGACCCGGGCCAGGCCGGGGAACGGGTCGGTGCCGTCCTTGCCGTTGGCGAGGTCGTCGGCGGTGATGGAGGAGCCGATCACCGCGATGCCGCGCCGGGTCAGTTCCCGGACGGCCTTCTTGGTGTTGTGGGTGCTCTGCCCGATCCCGGTGACCGCCCGCAGCCGGTCCGGGCCCTTCGCCATCCGCTCCAGCTGGTCGACGGTGTGCTCCCAGTGCTGCCCGCCCGCCCCCGCGTTGGCGAGGACGAGCCGGATCGCCGGGGTCTGCCCGTTGGCCGAGTGGTTGGCCCGGTACTGGGCGAGATAGCTGCCCTGGAGCTGGTGCAGGACGTGGTCGACGGTGTCGCGGTCGGTCGCGGTGTACGGCTCCAGCAGGGCGACCGTCACATAACTGCCGGGCTTCAGCGACCTGTTCTCCCGGTCGATGGCCCGCACCGTCTCCCGCAGCCGCGGCTGCCCGAAGTCGTACGCCGACGTCGACACGCCCACGCACTCCGAGCCGCCCTCGGGCCGCACCACGCCCTCGGCGCACGAGCGGTCCTCCTCGGTGAGCACACGGACGGCGAAGAACAGCCCCGCCAGCAGCGCCCCGCACAGCAGCAGCGCCAGATACCGCCGCAGCGGGATCTCCCAGACGTGCTCCCGCAACCGCACCCACATTCCGCGCCCCATCACGCCTCCCCGTCCTGGCCGTCGTCGTCCGGGACAGCCGGCGGCCGTCCGGCGAGCGCGTCCTCGGGCCACTCCCGGGACGCCCGCCACAGCAGCGCGTTGCCCGCCGGGCGCAGGTTCGACAACTGCTCCAGCTCGAACCGCAGCCGGTCGCACACCTTCGGGTCGGGCAGCACGAGCGGGTCCGCGAGCTGCCACACCGCGTGCAGCAGCCGCCGCACCCGCAGATGCAGCGCCGCGTCCACCCCGTCCGGCACCGCGTGCCCGGCGTCGTCGCGGCCGAGCGCGATCGACGCGCGCCGGTCGGCGTGCCCGGCGAAGTCGTGGCCCTCGGCGTCGTGCGCGTGGAAGTAGGGCGCCGACGCGACGAAGCACAGGGTGCGCAGCCAGGTGCGGGTGTCGAGGACCGGGAAGGTGTCCCGCAGATGGGCGACGGCCGCGTCCGGTGCGCCGAGGGCGAGTTCGTGGTGCAGCCGGTAGCGGGCCCGGGCCTCCGTGTCGCCGCCGCCCGGGGGAGTCCCGTCGTCGCCGTCGTCGGGCGGCGCGTAGTGGGCGATCAGCGTCTCGTGCGCCCGGCGCCACCGCCCGTGGTCCGCGTCCAGGTGATGCAGCCGGAGCAGCAGCAGGGTCCGCACGAACGGGTCGCCGACGAACTGCCCCGGCACCGCCGGCAGCCCCTCCCGCACCAGCCGCGCCTGAAGCGCCCGCACGTCCGCCGGGCCGAAGTCGTCCGGCAGCAGCGCCTCGGCCAGCGCGCACGCCGAGTCGTGGTCGTGCGCCGTCGCCAGCACCGTCAGCTCCTCCAGCCGGTCGGCGGGCACCAGCCGGGCCAGCAGCTCGCGGTAGGCGGGCCTCCCGTCGCGGTCCGCCGCGGGCCGCACCTCCGCCGTCAGCAGCCGGCCCAGTGACTCCACCTCGGGCAGGTGCTGCGCCGCCGCCCGCGCGAGCAGGGCGATGCCGAGCGGATTGCCGCCGGTCAGCCGATGCGTGGCGTGCGGAAGCTGCGGCGGCACGGGCACCTCGGCGCAGGCGGCGCCCACGATGTGCAGCGTGTCGTCGGGTCCGAGCGGCGGCAGCGACACCAGCAGCGCCCGCGACGACGGGGCCGCCGGGTCCGGCGCCCAGTCGCTGCGCCGCGCCACCTCCGGCAGGTCGCGGCGAACGGCGTTGCGCAGCAGGGGCGTTTCCGTGCCGCGCAGCGCGCCGACGAACGCCACCCGGTCGGTGAAGCCGTCGGCGCGGTCCCGCAGCACGGCGTCGATCAGCCCGGGGCCGGGCGCGGTCTGCGTGTTGTCGAGCAGCACCAGGGGCCGGCCGAGCCGCCGCATGCGCGGCAGCATCCCGGCGTAGGCGTCGGTGAGGTCGGCGAGCAGCGCCCGCACCAGATACCGCTCGGCGTGCTGCCGCGAGGTGCCGCCCGCCCGGAAGTGCCCGGACAGCAGGATCAGCCCGCGCCGGGCGTGCCCGCCCGCGTTGGGGTAGTCCCGGTACCAGGTGGCGGCCCGCTGGTGGCGCCGGTGCACGAAGCTGTCCGACACCGACTCCAGCGTCGCCTCGATGGCCGCCGACAGCAGCGGGCCGGTGCCGCTGGCCGCCGCGGCCACGTTCGCCGCGACCCGGCCCGCCCAGCGCCCGGCGAACCCGCTGAGCCACGTCCCGCCCTCGTTCAGCAACAGGATGCGCTCCACCTCGCGCCTGATCCGGTCGGAGTCGGCGTGTTCCCAGCCGCCCGCCGCCACCGCGACGAGGCCCGGCACCAGCCGCGGGAACTGGAGGCGCCCGGCGCCCGTCACCGGCTCCGCGAGCTGCTCGGCGACCACCAGCAGCGCCTGCGCCACCGGCGACCACGCCTCGGAGGGCCGCTGCGCGGGCGGCGCCGCGAACTCGCCGTCCTCGCAGTCGATCAGCGCGACCGGCGTGTGCCCCTGGTAGGCGTCCCGCAGCTCACGGAGCACCGCGCTCTTGCCGAGTCCCCGGCCGCCGGTGAACACCACGAGGGGCGGCTCGTGCTCGTGCTCGTAGGGATGCGTGCGGTGCTGATGGGGGCGCAGCCCCACGAGCCGCGGCGCGAGACCGGCCGGATCCGCGTCGAACAACGCACCGCGCCCGTGCAACCGTCTGTGCACCGCATCTCTCCCCCCAGAGGCTTCAACTCCAGAGTAAGGAGAGTGAGTTGATTCACACCAGGCCGCGCGCGACGCTCGTGACGACGTCCCGCAGCCGTTCGGTGTAGAGCCGCAGGTTCTTGTGCGCGATGTCGGTGTCCGGATAGCGGCCCGCGAACCACAGGCCCTCGTGCAGCCGGCTCACCCAGGCGCACACCTGGTCGCCGTACGACACCCGGATCAGCCCGTACGCCTTGAGGTCCGACCAGCGTTCGGCGCCCGGCATGCCGCGGGAGTCGACGAACGACACGATCGAGTACAGGTCGGGCGACGTCGGCCGGAAGTCGGAGCCGAGCAGCCGCAGCACCCGGGCCAGCGGCATCCGCGCCAGCCGCCGGTTGGCCTGCAGCTCGGCGCGCACCGCCCCCAACACGGCGGTGAAGTCGTGGAGTTGGGCGACGGGGATCTCCACGGGCGCGCCGCCCACGTACCAGCCGACCGAGTCCGCCCACCGGGACTTGGCGCGGGTGTGGAACGGCACGACCGTGCGGTAGACGGGCCGCCCGCCGATCTCGTGGACGATGAGGGCCGTCGCGGCCAGGACACCGACGAGGCTGCCGCCGTAGGGGCGGCAGTAGGCCTCGAACGCGGCGGCGTCGGCCGCGTCCACCAGCGGCTCGCTCAGCATCTTCTGCGGGGGCAGCGGGCCGCCCGGCTCCAGGCCGAGGTCGACGGGGAAGCCCGGCAGCCTGCCGTCGCACCTGTGAATGAACTCCCGCCAGCGGGACACGACGTCGTGGGTCTCGTCGATGCGGTCCGCGTCGGCGCGCTCGGCCTCGCAGAAGTCGACGTAACTGCCGGCCGGCCGCCACGCCACGGGCCGGCCCTCGACCCGGGCCGCGTACAGCTCGTGGATCTCGGCCGGGATGCGGTGCACCGAGTAGGCGTCGACGTTGCTGTGGTCGAAGGCCATGTAGACGCTGGTGCCGTCGTCCCGGACGACCGCCGTGTAGATGAGGTTGGGCCAGCGCAGCGCGTCCGCCGTCTCGTCGAAGCGGCACTGGAGGTGCCGGACCAGCGCGGCGGCGTCGGTGAACTCCCCGACGTCCTCCCGCTGGAGGGACACCGCGTCGGCGTCGAGCGTGAAGCGGCGCATCTCGTCGCCGGACTCTCCGGCCCAGCGGAAGCCGCTGCGCAGCGTCTCGTGCCGCAGCGTCCAGCCGCGCAGCGCCTCCTGCAGCGCGTCCAGGTCGACGGGGCCCGGGATGTCGAAGGCGGCGCCGAGCCAGGTGGGCACGAACAGGCCGTCCTCGCGCACCGACCGGGCGGTCCTGATGTGCGACTCCTGGATGTACGCCGGGGGCCGTGAGTCCTCCGGCAGGCCTGCCGCGGTCTCGACGGTCGCCGCGCTGAGCGTCCACTCGACGAGTCGTCCGGGCCGGACCTCGCAGCGCTGGATGTCGGTCGTTCGCACGGGGCGTCTCCGTTCGCAGATGTGCACAGACCCGATCAAGGGAAAGCCGCGAGGGCGAGTCCGTACCCGGCGTGTCGCGAGTTTTCCGTGGAACGGATGGAGGATCGAACGGCGATACGAAGCGCGCTCCCTTGCGGCGAGGGCGAGTTGACGATCCGGAGCGGGCACCGGCACCGGGCGTCATCGGGCGCGCCGATGGCCCCATCGGCAGGACGCCCCAGTGGCGCGTGGACCGGTCCGCGGGCCGCTCGTAGCGTCGTCGGCATGTCACCGGAGAACAAGGGCACGGCCCAACTCACCGCAGCCATGGTGCTGTCCGGCACCCTCGGCGTCTTCGTCGTCGAGTCGGGCGCCTCGCCCTTCGACGTCGTCTTCTTCCGCGTCCTGTTCGGCACGCTCGCCCTCGGCGGCTACGTCGTCGCCCGCGGCTGGCTGCGCGACCACGGATTCACCCCGCGCACCCTCGGCCTCGCGGTCCTCGGCGGCGTGTTCATCGTCTTCAACTGGGTGCTGCTGTTCCAGTCGTACGAGAACACGTCGATCTCGGTGGCCACGGTCGTCTACCACACGCAGCCGTTCTACGTGGTGCTGCTGGGCGCCCTGCTGTTCCGCGAGCGCCTCACCGCCGCCAGGACCGGCTGGATCGCGGTCGCCTTCGCGGGACTCGTCCTGGTCTCCGGCGTCGGCCCCGGCGACTTCGCCGGCGGGGGCGCCTATCCGGCCGGCATCGGCCAGGCCCTGCTCGCCGCCCTCCTCTACGGGCTGTCCACCCTGGTCACCAAGCGTGTGACCGGCGTGCGCCCGCACCTGGTCGCCCTCGTACAGGTCCTCGTCGGCATCCCGCTGCTGCTGCCCTTCGCGGACTTCGGCGCCCTGTCCGGCACCGGCACCGGCTGGGCCTGGCTCGCCGGACTCGGCGTCGTCCACACCGGCCTGATGTACGTCCTGATGTACGCCGCCTACGCGCGGCTGCCGACCTCGAAGATCGCCGTGCTGGCCTTCGTCTACCCGGCCGTCGCGATGGCCGTCGACTGGGCGGTGTACGGCCACCACATCGGCCTCGTCCAGGCGCTCGGCGTCCCGCTGATCGTGACGGCGAGCCTCAGGGTGACGCTTGCTCGGTCACGAGCCGCCGCGCCTGCTCCACGAACAGCCGCGCATGCGCCGGAAGCCGCTTCCCGGCCCGCCACGCGAGCTGCGTCCGGAGTGTGAACGGGGCCCGCCAGTCCAGCCGTACGAGAGAACCCCCGGCCAGTTCGGCGGCGACCGTCACCTCGGGCAGCAGTGCCGTCCCGAGACCGGCCGCCGCCGCGCGTTTGGTCGCCTCGATCGTGCCGAACTCCATGAACGCCACGTCCCCGACGGTCCGCAGCTCCCGCTCGAACAGGTCCCGGTAGGCGCAGCCCGGCTCGGTGGCCAGCAGCGGCGGCCCGACCAGATCGGCGAGCGCGACCGGCCGCCCGGCGAGCGGATGCCCGGGCGCCGCGACCAGCGCCAGCGGCTCCACCGCCAGCACCTCGCACTCCAGACCCGCGTGCTCCGTCTCCGCCTCCATCAGGAAGCCCACGTCGTACGTGCCCTGCCGCAGCGCCTGCCGGGTCTCGTCGCCGATCGTCGTCCGCAGCGAGAGCCGCACCTTCGGATGACGGTGGTGGAAGTACTCCAGCAGCGGCGGCAGCCGGTAGGAGGTCAGCGACTCCATCGTGCCGACGGCCAGCGAACCCGACGGCTCCCCGGTGTCCGCGACGGCCGCCCGCGCCTCCTCGCTCAGCTCGATCATCCGCCGGGCGTACGGCAGCAGCCGCTCACCGGCCTCCGTGAGCCGGATGCGGCTGCCGAGCCGGTCGAACAGCTCCACGCCGAGGGAGGATTCGAGGGACCGGACCTGACTGGTGACGCTGGACTGCGCGTACTTCAGCTCGGCGGCGGCCTGCGTGAAACTGAGCACACCGGCGACCTTCTCGAACGTGACAAGCAGCCGCAGCTCCACGTCAGGGCTCGTCCCGCTTGTCCTCCGGCCTGCCGTCGTCCTTGGTGTCGTCGTCGAGGGACTTCAGGAAGTCGGGGTTGTCGTCGGGCGCGACCCACTGCCGGGACCGGCCGCCGCCCGCGCCGCGCATCCCGGACCAGCCCTCGGCGGCCGGGCTGCGCTTCTTGCCGGCGATCAGCCAGGAGATCGAGCCGACCAGGGGGAACAGCAGCACGAGGATCGCCCACAAGGGCTTGGGCATGTGACGGATGTCCTCGTCCTTCGTGCTGATGCAGTCGATGAACGCGTACACGCTCAGTGCCAGTGGCACGAGGAACATCAGCACCCGCAGCATGGGGCCTCTCCAGCGAAGCGGTCGTCGGGGCCGGGGCGGCCCCCAGGTACAGGGCCAGGGTAGCCGCTCAGGGATACTTGGCCCCATGGCTTACGACGATCTTCGCTCCCTGCTCAGGGCGCTGGAGCGCGAGGGCGACCTCAAGCGCATCAAGGCCGAGGTCGACCCGCATCTGGAGGTCGGTGAGATCGTCGACCGGGTGCAGAAGGCCGGCGGCCCCGCCCTCCTCTTCGAGAACGTGCGCGGGTCGAGCATGCCGCTCGCGATGAACGTGTACGGCACCGACCGACGCCTGCTGAAGGCCCTCGGCCTGAAGTCGTACGGCGAGATCTCCGACAAGATCGGCGGCCTGCTGAAGCCGGAGCTGCCGCACGGCTTCGTCGGCGTCCGCGAGGCCTTCGGCAAGCTCGGCGCGATGACGCACGTGCCGCCGAAGAAGGTGAAGGCCGGCAGCGCGCCCGTCCAGGAGGTCGTCCTCACCGGCGACGACGTCGACCTGGAGGCGCTGCCCGCGCTGTTCACGTGGCCGCAGGACGGCGGCTCCTTCTTCAACCTGGGCCTGACCCACACCAAGGACCCGGAGTCCGGCATCCGCAACCTGGGCCTGTACCGGCTCCAGCGGCACGACCGGCGCACCATCGGCATGCACTGGCAGATCCACAAGGACAGCCGCAACCACTACCAGGTGGCCGCCCGCCGCGGCGAACGCCTGCCGGTCGCCATCGCCTTCGGCTGCCCGCCCGCCGTCACCTACGCCTCCACCGCGCCGCTGCCCGGCGACATCGACGAGTACCTGTTCGCCGGGTTCCTCGCCGGCAAGCGGATCGAGATGGTCGACTGCAAAACCGTGCCGCTCCAGGTGCCGGCGCAGGCCGAGGTCGTGCTGGAGGGCTGGCTGGAGCCCGGGAAGATGCTGCCCGAGGGCCCGTTCGGCGACCACACCGGCTTCTACACGCCGCAGGAGCCGTTCCCGGCGCTGACCATCGACTGCGTGACGATGCGCAGGAGGCCGCTGCTCCAGTCGATCGTGGTCGGTCGGCCGCCGACCGAGGACGGCCCGCTGGGCCGGGCCACCGAGCGCTTCTTCCTGCCGCTGCTGAAGATTATCGTGCCGGACATCGTGGACTACCACCTGCCCGAGGCCGGCGGCTTCCACAACTGCGCGATCGTCTCGATCGACAAGAAGTACCCCAAACACGCCCAGAAGGTGATGCACGCCATCTGGGGCGCGCACATGATGTCCCTGACGAAGCTGATCGTGGTCGTCGACTCCGACTGCGACGTGCACGACCTGCACGAGGTCGCCTGGCGGGCGCTGGGCAACACCGACTACGCCCGCGACCTCAGCGTCGTCGAAGGCCCCGTCGACCACCTCGACCACGCCTCCTACCAGCAGTTCTGGGGCGGCAAGGCGGGCATCGACGCGACGAAGAAGTGGCCCGAGGAGGGCTACACGCGGGACGGCGGCTGGCCTGACATGGTGCTGTCCGACCCGGACACGGCGGCGAAGGTCGACCGCCGCTGGAAGGAGTACGGCCTGTGAGTTCGGCTTCCGCGGCGATCCCGCAGCCGGGGCGCACCAAGGCCTTCCTGCGCCTGGTGATGATCGAGCACTCCGTCTTCGCGCTGCCGTTCGCCTACATCGCCTCCCTGACGGCGATGTACCAGGGGGACCGGAACATCCACTGGGTCCGGCTGCTCCTGGTCACCGTGTGCATGGTGGGCCTGCGGACCTTCGCGATGGCCGTGAACCGGATCATCGACCGGGAGATCGACGCGCGGAACCCGCGCACGGCGCACCGCGAGCTCGTCACCGGCGCGATGTCCGTGAAGC
The DNA here is from genome assembly GCF_029813775.1 of Streptomyces sp. DH24. Taxonomy (GTDB): domain Bacteria; phylum Actinomycetota; class Actinomycetes; order Streptomycetales; family Streptomycetaceae; genus Streptomyces. The sequence continues at coordinate 91,583 of NZ_JARVKW010000024.1, forward strand.
ACGCCTGGACCGGCGCCCTCGTCGCGCTCGCCGTGTTCCTCGGCTCGGCGGCCCTGCTCAACCCGCTGTGCCTGGCGCTCGCCCCGGTCGCCGTGATCCCGATGGTGGTCTACCCCTACGGCAAGCGGTTCACGGACTTCCCGCAGGCCATCCTCGGTCTCGCGCAGGCGATGGGCCCGGTCGGCGGCTGGCTCGCCATCACCGGCGGCTGGTCCTGGGACGCCGTGATCCTGGGCCTCGCCGTCGGCATCTGGATCGGCGGCTTCGACCTGATCTACGCCTGCCAGGACGTCGAGACCGACCGCGAGATCGGCGTCCGCTCGGTCCCCGCCCGCTTCGGCGTCCCGGCCGCGATATGGGGCGCACGAGGCTGCCACGCCGTCACCACGGCCCTGTTCGCCTGGTACGCGGTGGCCACCGGTGCCGGCGCCTTCTTCTGGCTCGGCCTGCTGATCGTCGCGGGCGCGTTCGTCTACGAGCACCGCATCGTCCGCCCGCACGACCTGTCCCGGCTGAACCGGGCGTTCTTCAGCGTCAACGGCTTCATCGGCATCGCCCTGTTCGGGTGTGCCCTGCTCGATCTCCTGGTGCGCGGGCTGACGGTCTGAACCATACGGGCCGCCAGATAGGCTCGACATCATGAAGCCAGGACAGACGGAGCGCACGCCTTGGATCGTGGGGGTGTCCGGGGCCTCCGGGACGCCGTACGCCGCTGCCGTGCTGCGGGCTCTTCTGGACGCCGGGGAGAGTGTGGACCTCGTCGTCAGCCGGGCCTCGCGGCTCACCCTGCTCGACGAGACCGGCATCTCCTTCCGTGACGCCCACTGGCAGGACGACCTGCGGGAATGGCTCACGCGGGGCGCCGACGGCAAGCCCGGCGCCTTCGACGTGGACCTCACCGGCGTACGGCACTGGCCCGCGGGCGACCTCGCGGCGGGGCCGTCGTCGGGGTCGTACCCCGCCAAGGGCATGCTGATCGTGCCCGCGTCCACGGCCTGCGTGGCGGGCGTCGCGCTCGGCCTGTCCAAGGACCTGCTGCAGCGCGCGGCGAGCGTCACCCTCAAGGAGCGGCGGAGGCTGGTGGTGGCCGTGCGGGAGACCCCGCTGGGCGGCCAGACGCTGCGGCACCTGGTGACGCTGGACGACGCGGGGGCGAGCGTGGTGCCCGCCTCGCCGGCCTTCTACGCCGGGGCGACGCACATCCAGGACCTGGTGGACTTCGTCGCCGGACGCGTACTCGACTCGGCGGGCGTCGGCCACACGCTGTACCGCCGCTGGAAGGGCGAGCTCGGCGGCGGGAGCCGGACCACCTGAGCAGCGGCGCGGCACCTCTCTTCAACGTTCAGGACCCTCTCAACAGACCTCTTCAGTGGAAGGCTTCGATCGCATGGACGCGGTGGACAGGCAGCTCATCCAGGCCCTGAGGGAGAACGGCCGGGCCTCCTACGCGGAGCTGGGACGCCTCGTCGGGCTGTCGGGACCCAGCGTCACCGACCGCATCAACCGGCTGGAGGCGGCCGGTGTCATCACCGGCTACCGCGCCACCGTGGACGCGGCCTCGCTGGGCCTCGGCGTCATCGCCCTGATCGGCATCTCGCTCTCCGACGCCGCCGACCACGAGGACGTGGCACGCCGGCTGAAGGACCTCCAGGAGATCGAGGACTGCTGGTTCATCGCGGGCGACGACTCCTTCATGCTCAAGGTGCGCGCCACGGACGTGGACGGCCTGGAGAAGATCATCCGCCGGCTCAGCGGCACCAAGGGCGTCTCCCGGACCCGCACCACGATCGTGCTCTCCACGAAGTGGGAGAACCGGGTGGGCGAGCTGCCCGAGGAGGTCTAGACGGCGGGGCGTACGGTGGGGCGGAGTCTTGGATCGGAAAGAGGTGGCGGCATGGACGTCGGGCTCAAGCGCGAGCTGGAGGAGAAGGTCCGCTCCGGTGAGCGGCTGACCCGTGAGGACGGCATCGCGCTGTACGAGTCGGACGACCTGGCCTGGCTCGGCGGGCTCGCCCACGAGGTGCGGACGCGGAAGAACGGCGACGTCGTCCACTTCAACGTGAACCGTCACCTCAACATGACGAACGTGTGCACCGCGTCCTGCGCCTACTGCTCCTTCCAGCGCAAGCCGGGCGAGAAGGACGCGTACACGATGCGCATCGAGGAGGCCGTCAAGCTCGCCAGGGCGATGGAGGGCGAGAACCTCACCGAGCTGCACATCGTCAACGGGCTGCACCCGAACCTGCCGTGGCGGTACTACCCGCGCTCCCTGCGCGAGCTGAAGGCCGCCCTGCCGGACGTGTCCCTGAAGGCCTTCACGGCGACCGAGATCCACCACTTCGAGACGATCTCCGGGCTGAGCGCGAGCGAGATCCTGGACGAGCTCATCGACGCCGGTCTCGAGTCGCTCACCGGCGGCGGCGCGGAGATCTTCGACTGGGAGGTCCGGCAGCACATCGTGGACCACCGCACCCACTGGGAGGACTGGTCCCGGATCCACCGGCTCGCGCACGAGAAGGGTCTGAAGACCCCGTGCACGATGCTCTACGGCCACATCGAGGAGCCCCGGCACCGGGTGGACCACGTGCTGCGGCTGCGTGAGCTCCAGGACGAGACCGGCGGCTTCCAGGTCTTCATCCCGCTGCGCTACCAGCACGACTTCGTTGACATGAAGGACGGCAAGGTCCGCAACCGCCTCCAGGCCCGGACGCAGATGGCGACCGGCGCGGAGGCGCTGAAGACCTTCGCGGTGTCGCGGCTGCTGTTCGACAACGTCCCGCACGTCAAGGTCTTCTGGGTGATGCACGGCGTGCAGACCGCCCAGCTCGCGCTCCAGCACGGCGCCGACGACATGGACGGCTCGGTCGTCGAGTACAAGATCACGCACGACGCGGACAACTACGGCACGCCGAACAAGCTGACTCGCGAGGACCTGCTGGAGCTGATCCGGGACGCCGGCTTCCGGCCGGTGGAGCGGAACACGCGGTACGAGATCATCCGCGAGTACGAGGGCCCCGACCCGGCGCGCCGGGAGTCGCCGCAGCCGATGCGGGTGTGAATCATCGGTTGTTCTCCGGCTGCGGTCCGGTGGAGGCCCTGCGCGCAGGGCCCCGCGCCCCTGCCGGGGGCGTCCGGCGCACGTCCCTCGACGGGCGCTGGGGACTGTGCGGCCGGCCACGGACCTCCCGCACCCCGGCACGGGTCCGCCGGGCGACGGCGGGTACCCGGACCGCATGGCCACCACCCGCGCCCCCGAGGACGACTACACCGCGCAGCCCTTCGTTCCGGACCGCGGCGGGCTGCCCGCCCTGCGGAAGGCCGCCGCCGGCTGCCGCGGCTGCCCCCTGCACCGGGACGCCACGCAGACCGTGTTCGGCGCGGGGAGCGCCGACGCCCGCGTCATGCTCGTCGGTGAGCAGCCCGGTGACCAGGAGGACCGGCAGGGCAGGCCCTTCGTCGGCCCCGCCGGCAAGCTCCTGGACCGGGCGCTGGAAGAGGCCGGTATGGACCCGGCGGAGGCGTACGTCACCAACGCCGTCAAACACTTCAAGTTCACGCGGGCGGAGCCCCGCAAGCGCCGCATCCACAAGGCGCCCAGCCTGCGCGAGACGACCGCGTGCGGGCCGTGGCTGGCCGCCGAGCTGGCGGTCGTCGAACCCGAGCTGATCGTGGTGCTGGGCGCCACGGCCGGGAAGGCGCTGCTCGGCTCGTCGTTCCGGGTCACGCAGGTGCGCGGGACGGTGCTGGAGGAGGAGATCCACGGGCGCCCCGAGCGGCTGGTGCCGACCGTGCACCCCTCGTCGGTGCTGCGGGCGGACGACCGGGAGGCCGCGTACCAGGGGCTGCTGGCCGACCTGAAGGTGGCGGCGCGGGCGTTGGGGTGAGCGTCCCGGGCGCGCGGGCGCCGTTCGCGGTGGTCGGTGTCCGCTCCGCGAAACACCGTTGAGCCGATCACGCCGTAATGGCTAGGGTCACCGCATGCCCCTTACTTTCACCCTCGATCCCGCCGTCACGCCCGAGCTGCGCGACGGACTTCTCGACCTGTGGACCGACGTGTCGAACGCGGGCGGAGCCGTCGGCTTCGTGCCGCCCGTGACGCGGGACGTCGTCCGGCCGGAGCTGGTCAAGCAGTTCGCGACGATGGCCGAGGGGCGCGCCCGGCTCCTGGTCGGACACGACGAGTCGGGGCGGGTGGCCGCCACCGCGTTCCTCACCTTCAACACCCACCGGCTGATGACCCACTGGCTGTGGCTGTACACCGTGATGGTGCACCCCCGGCACCAGGGCAAGGGCTACGGCCGCGACCTGCTGGCCGCGGCGGCCGACGCCGCCCGCGGCATCGACGGCATCGAGGCGATCCGGCTGTCCTGCCGCGGCGGCCTCGGTCTGGAGCGGTTCTACGCCTCCTGCGGCTACAAGGAGGTCGGCCGCGTCCCCGGGGCGATCCGCGTCGCACCGGGCGACGACCGCGACGACATCACCCTGCTGCTGCCGCTGACCTGAGGCCCGCACCCGCCCCGTACCCCCGCGCACCCCCGTACAAGATCCCGTCACCGGCGTGCTTCACTGGACAGTGCGCCTTGGGGGACGCTGTCCCCCGGCAGACCATTCGGAACGAAAGAGTGGATTGAGATGCTCCGCTACACACTGATGCGCCTCGGGATCTTCGTGGGCTGCCTCGTGGTCGTCTGGGGCCTCGTCTACTCCGGCGTCTTCCCGCGCGGCCTCGGCGAGTCCAACGGCATGTGGATCGTCCTGCTCGCCCTGCTGGTCTCCGCGCCCATCAGCTTCGTCGTCCTGCGCAAGGAGCGCGACCGGGCGTCCGAGCAGATCGTGAGCAAGGTGGACCGGGTGAAGGCCAACCTGGAGGCCAACCGCAGCCAGGAGGACGGCGCCGACGACGCGGCCCGCGCGCAGGGCCAGACCTCGTAGCACCCGCCGGGCGAGCTGTGCGCCCCGGTTGGCCGGACATCCCCGGCAAACCGGGGCGCTTTGCATTCTGTGGGCGTCCGACGTGGCAGGCCTCTCAAAGCCAGGCTTTGGGTGTCCCAAAGCTCCGGTGTTAAAGTCCTCTTTATGAAGCCCGCAGCCGCGCCCCGCACACCCCCGAGCGTTCCGCTCGTGGCGCGCCTGCACGTGGACCTCTGCCGGTGCGCGTCCGCGACCTGTCGTCCCTGACGTCCCTCACCCCGTCGTCCGCCACGCCAGTCCCCCCGCGCATCGCGCCGCATTCCCCAACGGAGCATGTCCGTGTCCACGAACACGAAGTCCTTCACGCTGCCCAAGGTGCCCTTCTGGGCCCAGATACTCGGCGGCCTCGTCCTCGGCGTCCTGCTCGGCTGGCTCGCCCGCAGCCAGGACCTGTCCTGGCTCGTCACGACCCTCGACAAGATCGGCAGCATCTTCGTCGGGCTGCTGAAGCTCGCCGTCGCCCCGCTCGTCTTCTTCGCGATCCTCGTCTCGATCACCAACCTGCGGAAGGTCAACAACGCGGCCCGGCTGGCCTCGCGCACCCTCCTCTGGTTCATGATCACGTCGCTGATCGCGGTCGCCATCGGCCTCGTCATCGGCCTGGTCACCAACCCCGGCGCCGGCACCGGCCTCACCCCGAAGGACGGCGGGAAGCCCGAGACCACCGGCTCCTGGCTCGACTTCCTCACCGGCATCGTCCCGACGGACGTCATCACGCCGTTCACCGAGCTGAACGTCCTCCAGATCGTCTTCATGGCCGCCGTCGCCGGCATCGCCGCCCTCCAGCTCGGCGAGAAGGCCCAGCCGATCCTCACCCTGAGCGAGTCCGTCCTCGAACTCCTCCAGAAGGCCCTGTGGTGGGTCATCCGCCTCGCCCCGCTCGGCACCGTCGGCCTCATCGGCAACGCCATCGCCAGCTACGGCTGGAACCTGATCGGCAAGTACGCCACCTTCACCGCCGACATCTACGTCGGCTGCGCGCTCGTCCTCTTCGGCGTCTACCCGGCGCTGCTCGCGACCGTCGCCAAGGTCAGCCCGCTGCAGTTCTTCAAGGGCGCCTGGCCCGCCATCCAGCTGGCCTTCGTCTCCCGCTCCTCCGTCGGCACCATGCCGCTGACCCAGAAGGTCACCGAGCGCCTCGGCGTGCCCAAGGAGTACGCGTCCTTCGCCGTGCCGTTCGGCGCGACCACCAAGATGGACGGCTGCGCCGCGATCTACCCGGCCATCGCCGCGATCTTCGTCGCCCAGATCTTCGACATCCAGCTCGGCCTCGGCGACTACCTGCTGATCGCGTTCGTCTCGGTGATCGGCTCCGCCGCCACCGCCGGCCTCACCGGCGCGACGGTCATGCTCACCCTGACCCTCTCCACGCTCGGCCTCCCCATGGAGGGCGTCGGCCTGCTGCTGGCGATCGACCCGATCCTGGACATGATGAGGACGGCCACGAACGTCGCCGGCCAGGCCCTCGTGCCCGTCATCGTCTCCGCCCGCGAGGGCATCCTCGACCGGGACGCCTACGCCGGGGTGCACAGCTCGCCCGTGGACGAGCCGCAGCGCGTGGCGGCCGCCGCCTGACAGCGGGTGGCCGCTCCCTGACAGGAGCGGCCTCGGCTGCCTGAACGACCCCCGGCGGAACGTACGCTGATGCGTATGGGTGCCGTGAAGACCAAGCGGATGCCGCGTGCGGTCCGTGAACAGCAGATGCTGGACGCCGCCGTACAGATCTTCGGCCGCCGGGGGTACATGGCCGCGTCGATGGACGAGATAGCCGAACTCGCCGGCGTGTCCAAGCCGTTGGTGTATCTCTACCTGAACTCGAAGGAAGACCTGTTCACGGCGTGCATCCGCCGTGAGGCGAAGGCGCTCACCGACGCGGTGCGTGCCGGGGTCGGTCCCGGCACGCCCGCCGACCGCCAACTCTGGGACGGACTGCGGGCGTTCTTCACGCACACCGCCCGGCACCCCGAGGGCTGGGTGGTGCTGCACCTCCAGGCCCGCACGCACGGTGAGCCGTTCGCCGCCGAGGTCGCCGCGATGCGCGAGGAGATCGTCGCGTTCGTGACGCAGCTCATCGTGGTCGCCGCGCGGGACGCGCACCGCGACCCGGACCTGCCCGAGCGCGAGGTCGCCGGGCTCGCCGAAGCCCTCGTCGGCGCCGCCGAGTCGCTCGCCGACTGGGCCAACGCCACCCCGGGCGTCACCGCCGGGCAGGCGGCGGCGACGCTGATGAACTTCGCCTGGGCAGGTCTCGGCAACCTGATGGACGGGCGGCCGTGGGCGCCGCCCGGCGAGAGCGGCGCGCAGGGCGCTCAGAGCGGGCGGACCGTCCCGGTGACGTGACGGCGGTCCCCGCCGCGCAGTTCGAAGCGCTCGCCCCGCGCCGCGTACGTCACCGTCCCCGGCAGCAGCACCGGCGCCCGGAACCCGGCCCGCACCGCGACCGCGTCCGGCGTCCCGTGCTCGGCCAGGCACCGGGCCACCGTCCACATGCCGTGCGCGATGGGGCGCGGGAAGCCGAACAGGCGGGCGGTGAGCGGGTGCAGGTGGATCGGGTTGCGGTCGCCGGAGGCGGCGCCGTAGCGGCGCCCGATGTCCGCGCCGAGCCGCCAGTCGGCGAGCGGGGGCAGGGGGTCCGGGCTCCCGGGGGACTCACCGGCCTCCGCGCGGCCGGGCGTGCGGTGCCGGGCCAGGTACGTGCTGCGGGACTCCCACACGACGTCCCCCGCGATCCGCGCCTCGGTCACGACGGCCGCCTCCGTCCCGCGCCGGTGCGGCGCCAGCCCTTCGACGTGCACGGCGAGTTCGTAGGCGTCGGCGGTGGTCAGCCGGGTGTGACGGGTGATCTCGATCGACGTGTGGACCAGCCCGAGCAGCGGCAGCGGGAAGGCGCGCCCGCTCATCAGGCGCATGGCGAGCGGGAAGCCGAGGACGTGCGGATACGTCACGGGCAGGGCGTCGTCCCCGGTGGGGAAGCCGCACACCCGCTCGTAGGCCGCGAGCCGCGCCGGGTCGACGCGCAGGCCGGGCAGGACGAGCCGGGTGCGCGGGAAGTCCGCGTCGGGGCGGGGACGCTTGAACGGCGACAGCAGGGCGCCGCGCGCGAGCAGCGGCGGCAGGGCGGGGGAGCCGGTGAGGACGGTGGGCGTGGCCGTGGTGGTCACTAGGCCCCCAGCAGGCTCTGGCCGCAGACCCGCACGACCTGGCCGTTGACCGCGCCGGAGGCGGAGTGGGCGAGCCAGGCGGTGGTCTCGGCGACGTCGGCGGGCAGGCCGCCCTGGGCGAGGGAGTTCATGCGGCGGCCCGCCTCGCGGATGAGGAGGGGCACGGCCGCCGTCATCCTCGTCTCGATGAAGCCCGGCGCCACGGCGTTGACCGTCACGCCGTGCTCCTCCAGGGCGCGCGGCGCGAGGGAGCGGACGAGGCCCACGATGCCCGCCTTGCCGGCCCCGTAGTTGGTCTGGCCCGCGTTGCCCGCGATACCGGCGATCGACGCCGTCGCGACGATGCGGCCGCCGGCGCGCAGGGTGCCGGCGGCCAGCAGCGCGTCGGTGGTGCGCAGGACGCTCGCGAGGTTGACGTCGAGGACGGAACTCCAGCGCTCTGCGGGCATGTTGACCAGCCGGCGGTCCCGGGTGATGCCCGCGTTGTGGATCAGGACGTCCAGGCCGTCGGGCAGCGCGTCGACGATGCGCCGGCCGGCGTCGGCGGCCGTGATGTCGAGGGCGAGGGCGGTGCCGCCGAGCCGTTCGGCGACCTTGCGGGCGTCCTCCTCGGCCTGCGGCACGTCGAGCACGACGACGTGGGCGCCGTCCCTGGCCAGCGTCTCGGCGACCGCCGCTCCGATGCCGCGGGCGGCGCCGGTGACGAGGGCGGTGCGGCCGGTGAGGGGGCGGTCCCAGTCGTCCGGGGGTGTCGCGGGGCCCGCGCCGACCTCGACGACCTGGCCACTGACGTAGGCGGACTTCGGGGAGAGCAGGAAGCGGAGCGTGGACTCGGCGGCGTCCGCGTCGGTGAGGCGGACCAGGTTGACGGTCCTGCCGCGGCCGATCTCCTTGCCGAGCGAGCGGGTGAAGCCCTCCAGGGCCTGCTGGGCGGCGGCCTGGTGGTGGTCGGCGGGGTCGAGCGGCGCGCCCAGCACCAGGACGCGTCCGCTGTCGGCGACGGACCGGACGACGGGGTGCAGGGCCGCGTGCACCTCGGCGAGCCCGTCGACGTCGCGTACGCCGGTGGCGTCGAGGACGACGGCGGCGGGCCTGCCGGTGTCGTCGGCGCCGAGCCCGGTGCGGCTGAGGACCGCTTCGGGGCCGAGGCCGGACTTGCCCGCGGTGAGGTGGAGCAGGCCGCCGCGCAGCGTGGGCCGCTCGGCCGACCAGCGCGTCAGCGCCGCGGGTTGCGGCAGGCCGAGGCGGCGGGTCAGAAAGCGGCCGGGCGCGGTGCCGGTGAAGCTCAGATAGCGGTCGGCCATGTCCAACTCCCGAGATGCGGTCGGTGCGTCCCCGAAAAGTTCCCCGAGGTCCTTACTCTGCAGTAAGGTTACCGGAGGTAATCCTAGGCGCGGGTGAGAAACAGGTCGAGATGAGGAGGCCGGGATGAGTCCCCTGAAGCCACTGACGGCACGGCGGGTCGCGGTCATCGGCGGCTCGCGGGTCCCGTTCGCCCGCTCCGACGGGCCGTACGCCACCGCGTCCAACCAGGAGATGCTCACCGCCGCCCTCGACGGCCTCGTCGAGCGGTACGGGCTGCAAGCGCCGGGCACGGTCGACGAGTTCGTCGCCGGGGCCGTCCTCAAGCACAGCCGGGACTTCAACCTGGCCCGCGAGACCGTCCTCGGCTCGCGACTGGACCCGCGCACCCCCGCCTACGACATCCAGCAGGCCTGCGGCACCGGACTCCAGGCCGTCGTCGCCGCCGCCAACAAGATCGCCCTCGGGCAGACCGAGGCGGCGGTCGCGGGCGGCGCGGACACCGCGAGCGACGCGCCCCTCGGCGTGAACGACCGGCTGCGCCGCATCCTCCTGGAGGCCCGGCGCGCCAGGTCGGCGGGCGCCCGCCTGAAGGCCCTGGCGAAGATCCGCCCCGGCCACCTCGTCCCGGACATCCCGCGCAACGCCGAGCCGCGCACCGGCCTGTCCATGGGCGAGCACGCCGCGGTCACCGCCCGCGCCTGGGGCATCGGCCGCGAGGCCCAGGACGAACTGGCGGCGACCAGCCACCAGCGGCTGGCGGCGGCGTACGAACGCGGCTTCTTCGAGGACCTCGTGGTGCCCTTCCGGGGGCTGGACCGCGACCAGAACCTGCGCCCCGGCTCCACCGTGGAGAAACTGGCCGCCCTCAAGCCCGTGTTCGGCGTCGACCGGCCCGGTGCGACGATGACGGCGGGCAATTCGACACCCCTGACGGACGGCGCGGCCGTGGTGCTGCTGGCGAGCGAGGAGTGGGCCGAGGCGCGGGGCCTCGAACCGCTCGCGTATCTGACGGCGTACGAGACGGCGGCGGTCGACTTCGTGCACGGCGACGCCGCGGAGGGCGCCCCGGGCGGAGACGGCCTGCTGATGGCGCCGGCGTACGCGGTGCCGCGCATGCTGGAGCGGGCCGGTCTCGGCATCGAGGACTTCGCGCTGTTCGAGATCCACGAGGCGTTCGCGTCCCAGGTGCTGGCGACCCTGGCCGCGTGGGAGAAGCAGGGCCTGGCCCCGGTGGACCGCGCCCGGCTCAACGTGGCCGGGTCGTCGCTGGCGACCGGGCACCCCTTCGCCGCGACCGGTGCGCGGATCGTGGCGACGCTGGCGAAGCTGCTCGCCGAGCGCGGGGCGCCGGGACGCGGCCTGATCTCGGTGTGCGCGGCCGGCGGGCAGGGTGTGACAGCGGTGCTGGAGCGGGCGTGACGGACGGGGGCGCGGCTGCCGCATTCTCCTCATGACGGGGACCGGACAACGAAAGTGACAGACCGTCCGGTAACCCACGAGGCTGCACATCCCCGGCGCCGTACCCTCCCCGATTCCGCACCGGGCCCTCACGCGCACGCCGTACGATCCCCACACCCAACCGGCGGTAACACCTGCCCTCCGACAGACCGCCGCTGAACGCCTCGGCGCGCGAGGCGCGTACGTCATGCAGCACCCGCAGCACTCGCTGCACGCCACAGGAGCCGCCCGTGACCACCCCGTTGCCCTCTTTCGCGGCCTCCGCCGCCTACGACGACGCCCCCGGCCCCGTCCTCGTGAAGCCCGAGACCCGGCGCCTGGACGGGGTCGTGAGGGAGGCGTACGTCCCGCCGTTCGCCCCGCCCGTGCGGCACGGCTCGCTCGCCGAGCTGCCGTTCGAGAACGCCGCCGCGGTGCCCGACGCCGTGGTCCTCAGCCGCAAGGGCCCGGACGGCACGTGGGACGACGTCACGGCGACCCGGTTCGCCGCCGAGGTGCAGGCCGTGGCGAAGGGGCTCGTCGCCGAAGGGCTGATGCCGGGCGACCGCGTCGCGATCATGGCGCGCACGAGGTACGAGTGGACGCTGCTGGACTTCGCCGCGTGGGCGGCCGGCCTGGTGACCGTCCCCGTCTACCCGACGTCCTCCGTCTACCAGACCCGCTGGATCCTGCAGAACTCCGGCGCCGTCGCCCTCGTCACGGAGACCCCCGCGCAGGCCGCGTCCATGGGCCCCGAACTCCAGCACATCCCGGACCTGCGCCACCTGTGGGTGATGGAGAAGGGGCACGTGGAACGGCTCGCGGAGCTCGGCGCGGGTCTGCCGGACGGTGAAGTCGCCGTGCGCCGGGGCATGCTGAGCCCCGACACCCTCGCGACGCTGATCTACACGTCCGGCACCACGGGACGCCCGAAGGGCTGCGCCCTGACCCACGGCAACTTCTTCGCCGAGGTCGACAACGCCGTCGAACTGCTCTACCCGGTCTTCAAGGCCCGCACCGCCGAGGAGCCGTCGGTCCTCCTCTTCCTGCCCATGTCGCACGTCTTCGGCCGCATGGTCGCCGTCGCCTGCGTCCGCGCCCGGGTCCGCCTGGGACACGCGCCGAGCCTGAAGGCGCAGGACCTGCTGCCGGACCTCGCGGCGTTCCGGCCGACCTGTCTGCTGACCATTCCGTACATGCTGGAGAAGGTGTTCAACGCCGCCCGCGCCAAGGCGGAGGCGGGCGGCAGGCTGTCGTCCTTCGACCGCGCGGCGGAGGCCGCCCGGCGCTACGGCGAGGCCCTGGAGGCCCGCCACAGCGGCACCGGCGGCGGACCCAGCCGCGCCCAGAAGGCCGCCCGCGCCCTCTACGACCCGCTGGTCTACCGGCGCATCCGCAACGCCATGGGCGGCCGGGTCCGTTACGCGATCTGCGGCGGCTCCCCGCTCGGCCGCCGCCTGGCCGCCTTCTACGCCGGTGCGGGCATCGAGATCTTCGAGGGCTACGGACTGACCGAGACGACCGGCGCGGCGACGGTGACGCCGCCGCTCAAACCCCGCCTGGGCACGGTCGGCTGGCCCCTGCCCGGCACCCGGATCCGCATCGCGTCCGACGGGGAGATCCTCATCGCCGGCGACCAGGTGCTGCGCGGCTACTGGGACCCGCAGGCCGGGGTCGTCCCCGTCGGCCGCGACGGCTGGCTCGCGACGGGCGACATGGGCGAACTGGACGACGAGGGTTACCTGACCATCACCGGCCGCAAGAAGGAACTCCTCATCACGGCGGGCGGCAAGAGCGTGGCCCCGGCCCCGCTGGAGAACTGGCTCCGCTCCCATCCCCTGATCTCCCACTGCCTGGTCCTCGGCGACCGCCGCCCCTACGTCACCGCCCTCATCACCCTCGACCCCGACGGCATCACCCACTGGCGCCGCATGAACGGCAAACACCCCGTCCCGCCGGAATTCCTGGTGAACGACGAGGAGTTGCGGGCCGTCCTGCAACGCGCGGTGGACGAGGCCAACAAACTGGTCTCCCGCCCCGAATCCATCCGCCGCTTCGCCGTCCTGCCCACGGACCTCACCGAGGAGTCCGGCCACCTGACCCCGTCGATGAAACTCCGCAGAGAGGCGGTCCTGCGGGACTTCGCGTGGGTGGTGGAGGGCCTGTACGAGGGCTGAGCGGCCCGCACGGAGGCGGGGCGCCCGTCACCGCGCGCCCCGCCGGGCTGCCCCGCCGGAAGGGGACGCCGGTGGTCCCGCGTCGCGGCGGCAGCTCTCCGGAACCGTGTCCGCGAAGGTGCGGGCCGCCGACTCAGTGCGTCCCAGCGGCGGGCCGCCCAGCCGTGGCGGCCCGGCGCGGCGCCGTCCTCGGCGTGCGGCGGGGAAGACCGTCGGCCCGACGCCGTTCGACGGGCGGCCCGCTGCTTGCGGGCGATCAGGAGGGCCTGCGGGGTCGACTCGCCCTTGCCGGTGTCCGGTTCGACCCGCGCCCCGCCGTCACCCCAGCCCTGCCGCCCGCAGCCCCGCCGTCGTCGCCGCCGCGGCCAGTACCACCAGCGCGAACGGGGCCCCGCGCCACGCCAGGGCGCCGGCCACCAGGACCCCGGCCGGGCGTGCCCAGCCGGCGAAGGCGCCCGCCTCGGTGAGGGCGCCGGTCGCGAGCAGGGCGACCAGCAGGACCACCGCGGCGGCGGACAGCAGCTCCTGCGCGCGGGGCGGGACCTCGACCCGGCCGTGCAGCGCCGGGCCCACCAGCCGGAAGGCGTACGTCCCCACCGCCAGCGCCAGGATCACGGCCGCCGTCCCGCTCATGCCGTACGCCCCCTGCCGTACAGCGCGAGCCCCGCGAGGGCCACCAGCACCGGAACCCCCGCGGGGACGACCGGCGTCACGGCCAGGGCCAGGGCGGCGCCGGGCAGGGCGGCCCGGCGGATTCCGGCGTCCTCGCGCAGCGCGGGCAGGACCAGGGCGGCGAGCACCGCGGGGAACGCGGCGTCCAGCCCGTACGTCGCCGTGTCGCCCAGCGCGCTCCCGGCCAGCGCCCCCGCCAGCACCCCGACGTTCCACACGACGAACAACCCGAGCCCGGAGATCCAGAACGCCGCCCGCCGCCGCTCCGGGTCCCGCTGGGCCAGCGCGAACGCCACCGTCTCGTCGGTCACCAGATGCGCCCCGGCCAGCCGGGCTAGCCGCCCCGTGCCGATGATCCCGGCGACGGCGAGGCTGAAGGCGGCCGTGCGGGTGTTGAGCAGCAGACCCGTGGCCGCCGCGGCGAACGGCCCGCCGCCCGCCAGCAGCACGCCGACCGCGCTGAACTGGGCGGAGCCCGCGTACACCACGAGGGACATCACCACCGGAACCCACACCGGCAGGCCACCGGCCACCGCGATCGCGCCGAAGGACACACCGACGATCCCGCCGGCCAGGCAGACCAGGGAGACGTCCCGGAGGAGTTCGGGATCGGGAGGGAAAGGGTGCCAGGGTGTTCGCTGTACCGAACGCATGTTTTCTACACTGGACGTGAGCTGTCCTGTTCGTCAAGCCGAACGATCGTACTTCTGGAGCGAACACCGTGCCCGAGAGTGAGACGCCGTCCACCCCTGCGCCGCCGCCCCGGCTCCCGCTCGACTGGATTGCCGCGTCCCTGCGCCGTGAGCGCACCCGCGCCGGGCTGTCCCTGTCGGAGCTGGCCAAGCGCGCGGGCATCGCCAAGTCGACGCTGTCGCAGCTGGAGGCGGCGAGCGGCAACCCCAGCATGGAGACGATCTGGGCGCTGGCCGTGGCGCTCGGCGTGCCGTTCAGCGCGCTGGTGGAACCGCCCGCGCCGGCCGTTCAGGTGATCCGCGCGGGGCAGGGGCCGGCCGTGCATTCGGAGCAGTCCAGCTACACCGCCACCCTGCTCGCGGCCAGCCCGCCGGGGGCGCGGCGCGACATCTACCGGGTGGGTCTTGAGCCCGGTTCGGTACGGGATTCGGAGCCGCACATTCCAGGGACGGTGGAACACATCGTGGTCGGCGCGGGGCGCGTGAAGGCGGGGCCGCGCGGAGATCAGGCGGTGCTGGGGCCCGGCGACTACATGGCGTATCGCGGTGACGTGCCGCACACCTACGAGGCGCTGGCACCCGGCACGGAATTCGTGCTGATCATGCAGCACGTATGACGTTCGTCGACGCCCGGGGGAGAGGGGTTCGCCGGAAGTTCACCGAGGGCGGGGGAGTGAATGGGCCGGTGAGTGTGAAAAGCGGGTGCGGTGCGGGGCCGGAAAAGGGCAGGAGCCCCGTCGCCTGACGGCGCGGGGCTCCTTGGGTACTACTTGTCAGACAGGGGTGACGTTCTCCGCCTGCGGGCCCTTCGGGCCCTGAGTGACGTCGAAAGACACCTGCTGGTTCTCCTCAAGCGAACGGAAACCGGTCGCATTGATCGCGGAGTAGTGGACGAAGACGTCGGGGCCGCCGCCTTCCTGGGCGATGAAACCAAAGCCCTTTTCGGCGTTGAACCACTTCACGGTTCCGGTAGCCATAAGCCCTCCTTGGGCTCAAAGGGTTGCCCTGCTCCAGAACCAGCAAGTGTGAAGAAGTGAATTCTGCACAACTGCCTATGCCTGAGAATGACGAGAGCCCGCGGTCACATGCTCCGCAGGCTCTGTACTGCAAGGGAAACCAAACTGCAACTTGCGATGAGCCTAGCACGCAGAGGTCCCGATGCAATAGAGGCCAAGATCACTTCACCCGAATGTTTGAAGATCCCCGGCGAGGGTCAATAGGGAGACCCGGTCGGCGGCTCGGCCCGCCGGGCCGGCCGCCCCGCGCGAGGCCCTGGCGGCGACGTGGCGCCGACCGGGGGCGGCGGCCGGACCCCGGAACCCGAGGGCTAGCCTCACGATGTGGACAATTCTCGCACCCGGCCGCGTGTCGGCCACATCCAGTTCCTGAACTGCCTGCCCCTGTACTGGGGGCTCGCGAGAACGGGCACGCTCCTCGACTTCGAGCTCACGAAGGACACCCCCGAGAAGCTCAGCGAGAAGCTGGTGCGGGGCGACCTCGACATCGGTCCGGTCACCCTGGTCGAGTTCCTCAAGCACGCGGACGACCTGGTCGCCTTCCCCGACATCGCCGTCGGCTGCGACGGCCCGGTGATGTCGTGCGTGATCGTCTCGCAGGTCCCGCTGGAGCGCCTGGACGGCGCCCGGGTCGCCCTCGGTTCGACCTCGCGCACCTCCGTGCGGCTCGCCCAGCTGCTGCTGGCGGAGCGTTTCGGCGTACGGCCGGACTACTACACCTGCCCGCCCGACCTCGGCCTGATGATGCGTGAGGCCGACGCGGCGGTGCTGATCGGGGACGCCGCGCTGCGCGCCAACCTGCACGACGGGCCGCGCTTCGGGCTCCAGGTGCACGACCTGGGCGCGCTGTGGAAGGAGTGGACGGGGCTGCCGTTCGTCTTCGCCGTGTGGGCGGCGCGGCGGGACTACCTGGAGCGCGAGCCGGTCATCACCCGCAAGGTGCACGAGGCCTTCCTCGCCTCCCGCAACCTCTCCCTGGAGGAGGTCGGCAAGGTCGCCGAACAGGCCGCCCGCTGGGAGGACTTCGACGAGCAGGTCCTTCAGCGGTACTTCACCACCCTCGACTTCCGCTTCGGCGCACCGCAGCTGGCGGCGGTCGCCGAGTTCGCGCGGCGCGTCGGCCCGACGACGGGCTTCCCGGCGGACGTGAAGGTCGACCTCCTCCAGCCGTAGGAGCCCCGCGGCTGCCGGACCGTGGGGCACGCCGGGCTCCGGCACTACGCTGCTGGGCAGTCGTACGGGGGTCCCGGGGACGCTCGGGGACTCGGGGGAGGAGTGACCATGCAGCCGCTCGACGTCGACGAACCGGCCGCGGTGGGGCCCTACCGGCTGCTCGGCCGGCTCGGTTCCGGCGGCATGGGCCGGGTCTACCTGGGGCGCAGCGCGGGCGGCCGGACGGTCGCCGTCAAGATCGTGCACCCGCACTTCGCGCTGGACGAGGAGTTCCGGGCCCGGTTCCGCCGCGAGGTGGAGGCCGCGCGGCGGGTCGGCGGAGCGTGGACGGCGCCGGTGCTGGACGCCGACCCGGAGGCGCGCGTGCCGTGGGTCGCGACGGCCTACGCGGCGGGCCCCTCCCTGACGGCGGCCGTCGCGGACGGCGGCCCGATGCCGGTCCACACCGTACGGGCGCTGGGAGCGGGTCTGGCGGAGGCGCTGACGGCCGTGCACGAACTGGGCCTGGTGCACCGGGACGTGAAGCCGTCCAACGTCCTGCTCACCCTGGACGGGCCGCTGCTGATCGACTTCGGCATCGCCCGCGCCACGGACGGCACCGCCTCCCTCACCTCGACGGGCGTGTCCATCGGATCGCCCGGTTACATGGCGCCCGAGCAGATCCTCGGCAAGGGCGTCACGGGCGCGTCCGACGTCTTCTCGCTGGGCGCGGTCCTGACGTTCGCGGCGACCGGCGAACCGCCCTTCCGGGGGGACTCGTCGGCCGCGCTGCTCTACAAGGTCGTCCACGAGGAGCCCGAACTCGGCGCCCTGGACGGTCACCTGCGGGAGCTGGCGGCGGCCTGCCTCGCCAAGGACCCGGCCGCCCGGCCGGACCCGGCCGAGCTGGCCCGGCGGCTGGCTCCCGACGGGGCGGCCCGGCTCGTCGCGGGCGGCTGGCTGCCGGGCGCGCTGGTGGAGCAGGTCAGCCGGAGCGCCGTACGGCTGCTGAATCTCGACGCGACGGGTGCGGGCGCCGACGTCGCGTCCGGGCCGGTGGGTTTCAGCAGCCCCGCGGTGCGGCCGCCCGACACGGCGGGCGGGGAGGGCTCCGGGGCGCCGACGGTGGGGGAGTTCGGTCCGGCGCCGGTGATGCCGGCAGGTACCGGCGGTGCCGTGGTGCCGCCGCGCCCGGTC
>NZ_JARVKW010000025.1 GCF_029813775.1 Streptomyces sp. DH24
CACCGGCGGTGCCGGCCGCCCCCAGAGCGCCGGCGCCGGCGAGCAGCGCCCGGCGTCGCGTGAGCAACTGATCCTTCTTCTTGACTCATCAGTCGCCCGGTACGGCACCGGCGCTCGCCGACGACACCGGTGCGGCGGCACGATTCCACCCGCACGGCCGAGCCCTCGCGGCGCGGGAGCGGGACGCGGCGTGGGGCCCACCGGGGTGGCGCCCGCCGGGTGGCGCCCGCCGGGGTGGCGCCCGCCGGGGTGGCGGGCGGGGCCGGGCGGTAGCCTCGGCCGCGTGACGGAACAGCACCCCCACCGGTTCGAACGGGGCACGGACGGGCCCAAGGTCATCGTGGTCGGCATGGACGGCTCCGAGTCGTCCCTGCGGGCCGCGGCGTACGCCGGTGGTCTGGCCCGGCGGCAGCGGGCGCTGCTCGCCGTGGTGTACGTGCAGCCGGTCATGGCGGCGGGCGCGGCGCTCGGCGCGCCGGTCGCCGGCACGACGGACGAGATCGCCGAGGACCTGGTGGCGCAGATCCGGGAGGCCGCCGAGCGGGTCAGGGGGATATTCGACGTGCGCTGGGAGTTCCACACGTTCCGCGGCGATCCCTACAACGGCCTGGTGAAGGCGGCCGACGAACTGAAGGCGGACGCCGTCGTGGTGGGCGCGTCCGAGCAGGCGGGCCACCGGTTCGTCGGCTCGGTCGCGGTGCGGCTGGTGAAGGCGGGGCGCTGGCCGGTGACCGTGGTCCCGTAGCCCGTCGCGGAACCTCGTGCGTGGCGCTTCCCCCGGGCCGGGCCCTGACCCGTCATGACCGCCTCAGGGCGACTGCCGATCGCGAAGAGGTGGCGAAAGCGAAATACCGCGGTTCACCCGACGTCGATGTCGATGTCGAATTCGACGTCGGGTGAACCGCCCGGGACACCCGCTCGACAGGGACGTCCGCCGTTACCGCCCCATCACCAGCCCGTCGGCCGCCGCGCCGCGGCTGAGGGTCGTTTCGCGGATGCGGTCCCGCACGGCGCGGACGTCGGCGCCCCGGGCGAGGGCCTCGTTGAGGTTCACCACCCGGCCGGCGTCCACGTCGAACCACTGCGGCACGAACTCGGCGCGGGTCACCTTCCAGCGCCCGCCGGGCTTGGCGGGCGGGGCGAAGGTGAAGCGGGCGACGGTGGACTGGTTGCCGCGCGGGTCCCGGGCGCCCGAGTGGTTCACCATCGAGCCGGCGATCTGGTCGCCCATGCCGTAGACCACCCAGGTGCCGTTGACCTTCTCGTACGCCTGCGGCACGTGCGCGTGGGTGCCGAGGATCAGGTCGATGTCGGGGCGGCCCCCGGTGCGGGACGCGGTCAGGGTCCGGGCCAGGGTGAGCTGCTGCCGGTCGGGCGCGTCCTGCCACTCGGTGCCCCAGTGCAGGGACACCACGACCACGTCGGCGCCCGCCTGCCGGGCGGCTCGCGCGTCCGCCAGGATGCGGTCCTCGTCGATCAGGTTGACCGCCCAGGGCCGGTCCTCGGGCACCGGGATGCCGTTGGTGCCGTAGGTGTAGGCGAGGTGGGCGACCGACGCCCCGCCCGCGCGCAGGACGGTGGGGGTGCGGGCCTCGGCCTCGGTGCGCGCCGAACCGGCGTGCCGGAGCCCGGCGCGGTCGAAGGCGTCGAGGGTGCGGCCGATGCCGGCGGCGCCGTCGTCGAGGGTGTGGTTGGAGGCGGTGGAGCAGCCGTCGTAGCCGGTGTCGACGAGGCCGCGCGCCACCTCGGGCGGGGACTTGAACAGCGGGTAGCCGGTGTAGTCGCCGTCCGCGCCGTACACGGTCTCCATGTGGCACAGGGCGAGATCGGCGCCGGACACGACGGGCCGGATGCCGGCGAGCATCGGGGCGAAGTCGTAGCCGCTGCCGCCCGCGTCGAAGCGTGCCCGCTCGATGATGTTGCTGTGCGGGAGCACGTCACCGGAGGCGACCAGGGTGAAGCCGCGGGAGGAGCCGGACTCGCTGGGGGCCGGGCCGCCGGCCTGTTCCTGCCGGTCGGCCTGACAGGCCGCTCCCGCGACCAGGAGCGCCGTCAGCGCCAGGGCCACCTGCCGTCTGCGTGCGATCATCACTCACCCCGCCGTAGTCGTATTTACGGATAAACAGGTAAGAATCCGCTTGGGGTGATGGGTGGCTCCGACACGCGTTTTAGGCCGTCCGGCGTGCGCGAACGGGTTCGCCGACCGTTCGTCGTACCGTTCATCGACGCGATCGACCGTCCGTCGCACACTCGTGTGCGTGGCCTGTCCCCCGGCAGCGCCCTGCGATGCCATACGGCCATGAACGCCGGAACCACCATCACGAGCGGGACGACCGCCGAGCACGAGCTCGCCGCGCTGCAGCGCGAGCACGGCCGGCCCCTCTTCGCGCTGCTGCTCCGGCTCTGCGACGGCGACCGGCAGCGCGCCGAGGACCTGGTGCAGGAGACCCTGGTGCGTGCCTGGCAGCACCCGGAGGCCCTGCGCGCCGACGACTTCGACTCCGTACGGCCGTGGCTGCTGACCGTGGGACGACGGCTCGCGATAGACGCGCGCCGCGCCCGGCAGGCCCGGCCGCCCGAGGTCGGCGACGCCGTCCTGGAGAACGCCCGGGTCTGCGCCGACCACGCCGAGCGGGCTGCGGCGACACTCGACGTTCGCAAGGCTGTGAAGACACTCACGCCGGAGCACCGTGAAGTACTGGTGCTCGTGTACTTCCAGGGGGCGAGTGTGGCGGAAGCTGCGAAAACCCTTGGTATCCCGCCCGGTACGGTGAAGTCCCGCGCGTACTACGCGCTGCGCGCCCTGCGCCGGGTGCTTCCGGGCTACGCCACCGACCTGCGGTGAAACAGACCGTTGAGTCAAACCTCCGTAAAGCGCCTTGCTGAGGACCCCGGTTGAGTAATCGGCTGTTCCCATCCGTGTTCCGGACCGGGGACCGGCTCGGGCGACGCGCACGTATCCGGAGGAAGGCAGGAAGGGATGCAGCACAGAGGTCGAGAGAGCACGGACGGTGAACTGACCGTCCCCATGGCCTGGTTGTACGCCGAGTACATCGCCGACGAACTGCTGCGCAGTGGCGACCTGATGCCGCCGACGTCCTTCGAGTTCCGCGCGGGGCGGGACGCGCTGGCGCTGACCGTCTTCCTGTCCGACACGGACGGCGAACTGTCCGGCATCCGCGTCGTCACCCAGCTGGAGACCTGGCTGTCGCTCACGGCGTACGACCAGCCGTGGCAGGAGTGGGTGCGCGAGCGGCTGGCCGAGCTCGCCGCCGACGCCGCCGCCTCGGGGCGTCCCGCACCGGATCTCGCGCTGGCCGAGGCGGCCTGGCGCTGGCTGCAGGAGACCGAGCTGCTCGCGCCCGACCTGAACGCGGTGCCGGGCGGCGCGCCCGTGGTCGGCGAGGACGAGGGACCGAAGGTGTGGACGCCCGCGTGGCAGCTGGGACTCCCGCTGGGCCACCTGGCGATCCACCTCTTCTAGCCCGCTCGGGTTTCCCCGGAACGGGACCGGTCCAGGGGCCGGACCGCTCCGGATGCCTTGGCCGCGTTTTCCGTCCGGACCTTGAATGATTCGGACGCCGGGTGCGTACCGGTGGGAGCACCACGTCCCACCCGCTCCCCACCGCACGAGGATTCGGCATGAGGTCCCTGGAAAGGCATCGCGACGTCGGCGCGTACGCGCTCGGCGTGCTGGACGAGGCGGAGGCCTTCCGTTTCGAGGACCACCTCCTCCAGTGCCCCGGCTGCACCGCCCGGGTGACCGAACTCGCGCCGACCGCCCGGCAGTTGCTGCTCTACCGGCGGGCCACGCCCCGCTTCGTGACCCCGGTCGCCCGCCCCGGCGGCCGGCTGCTGGACCTCCTGCTGTCCGTGGTCGCCGCCCGGCGCCGGACGGGACGCCGGCGGATGCTGTGCGCGGCGGCCGCCTCCGTGGTGGTCGCCCTGGCCGGTCCCGCCGTCGCGCTGCACGCGCGGGGCGGGCCCACCCCGGTGCGGGTCACGGCGACCGACGAGCGGTCCGGGGTGTGGGCGCGGCTGACGACCGAGGACAGGACCTGGGGCAGCGGGGTCGAACTGACCGTCAAGGACGGCGCGGGACCGCGTACCTGCCGGTTGATCGCCGTGGGCCGGGACGGCTCGGAGGAGACGGTGACCAGCTGGCGCGTCCCCCGGCACGACGCCCGCCCGAACACCGTGCGGGGCGGGGCGGCCCTGCACCCCGAGGAGATCGAACGGTACGAGGTGCGCACGTCGGGCGGGGAGCATCTGGTGACGCTGCACTCACCGCCCGGCGGGTGAGCCGGACGGCGAACGCGGCGGCCGGCACGGGCCGCACCGTACAGGGGCCCGCGCGTCACTTGAGCAGCCGGGACAGCCTGCGGTCCGCCAGGGGTTTGCCGCCCGTCTGGCAGGTCGGGCAGTACTGCAGGGAGGAGTCGCTGAAGGACACCTCGCGGATCGTGTCGCCGCACACCGGGCAGGGCTCGCCGGTGCGGCCGTGGACGCGCAGGCCGCTCTTCTTCTCCGCCTTCAGCCGCCCGGCCGCCACCCCCCGGGAGCGTTCGACCGCGTCGGTGAGGGTGGCGCGCAGCGCCTCGTACAGCCGGGTGGTCTCCTCGGGGGTGAGGGACGCGGCCAGCTTGAACGGCGACATCTTCGCGGCGTGCAGGATCTCGTCGCTGTAGGCGTTGCCGACGCCCGCGATCAGGCTCTGGTCGCGCAGGGCGCCCTTGAGCTGCCGGCGCTCGTCCTTCAGCAGCCCGGCGAACCGCGCCTCGTCGAAGTCGTCGGCGAGCGGGTCGGGGCCGAGGCGGGCGATGCCGGCGACCTCCTGCGGGTCGGCCACGACGTAGACGGCGAGGCGCTTCTGGGTGCCCGCCTCGGTGAGGTCGAAGCCCGCGCCGTTGTCCAGGGCGACGCGCAGGGCGAGGGGGCCCTTGCCGGGGCGGGGCGGGCCGTCGGGGAGGCGGTCCTTCCAGTGCAGCCAGCCCGCGCGGGCCAGATGGGTGATCAGGTGCGGGCCGCCGTCCGTGGCGAGGTCCAGGAACTTGCCGTACCGGCGCACGGCGGTGACCGCGCGGCCCTCCACCGCGTTCGGCGGCGGGTCGTACGTCTTCAGGACGCTGATCGCCACGGGCAGCACCCGGACGATCTCGTGGCCGACGAGGTGCTCGGTGAGGAAGTCCTTGAGCGCCTCGACCTCGGGGAGTTCCGGCATACGTCCAGAGTGCCACCCGGGGCGTGTGCGGTCAGGTCCGCGCGGGCGATCGGAGGCCGGCCGGGCGGGCCCATCGCGGGTCCGGCGGTCAGGTTCGTGTGGGCGTGAGGAACTCGCTCCACACGCACTTGCCGCCGCCGCGCGCCTCCACGCCCCAGCTGTCGGACAGCAGCTCCACCAGCAGCAGGCCCCGCCCGGACACGGCGCCCTCCCCCGCGTCACGGCGGCGCGGCAGGGCGCTGGAGGAGTCCTCGACCTCGACGCGCAGCCGCCGGTCGGGGCCCGTCAGCAGGCGCAGGGTGACGACCGCCGCGCCCTCGGTGTGCATCAGGGCGTTGGTGATCAGTTCGTCGGCGGCCAGCTCGATCTCGTCGCTCAGGTCGGCGGCGCCCCAGGCGCGGACGGCGGCGCGGACCAGGTGCCGGGCCTCGGCGAGCGCCTCGGCGTCGCCCGGTGCCACGTGCTGCTGGACCCGGCCGCCGGACTGCGGTGTGTCCGGGACGCGGCGGCGCAGCAGGAGCAGGGCCACGTCGTCGTCCCCGCCGCGTTCCTCGGCCACGTCGATGAGCCGGTCGGCGAGGGCGCGGACGTCGACGGGGCCGGTGCGGACGAGCGTGGTGAGGTCGCTCATGCCCTCGTCGAGGTCGGTGCCGGGCTGCTCCACGAGCCCGTCGGTGCACAGCACGAGCGTGCTGCCGGGGTCGAGCTCCACGGTGCCGACGGGGTAGTCGAGGCTCTCGAACTCGGCGGACAGCCCGAGCGGCAGGCCGCCCTCGACGTGGACGCCCCGGCACTCGCCGTCGGCCTGCCGCACCAGGGCGTCGATGTGACCGGCCCGGACCACCTGGACGACGCCGGTGGCGAGGTCCGCCTCGGCGTACAGGCAGGTCGCGAAGCGGTCGGTGTCGAGTTCGTGGAGGAAGACGGAGGCCCGCGCCATCACGGTGGCCGGCGGGTGCCCCTCGGCGGCGTAGGCCCGCAGCACGATGCGCAGCTGGCCCATGACGGCGGCGGCGTGCGTGTCGTGGCCCTGGACGTCGCCGATGACTGCGCCGACACGGCCGCCGGGCAGCGGGATCAGGTCGTACCAGTCGCCGCCGATGTCGCGGCCGAGGGCGCCGCCGATGCTGGCGGCGCGGTAGCGCACGGCGACGTCGGCGCCGGGCACGCTGGGGATGGTGCGGGGCAGCATCGCCTGCTGGAGGCCCTGCGCGAGGTCCATCTCCTGCTCGTAGAGCATGGCCCGCTGGAGGCTCTGGGCGATGCTGCTGCCGAGGGCGATCAGGACGTCGCGGTCCTCCGGGGAGAAGCCGTGCCGGTCGCTGTAGAGCAGGCCCATCGCGCCGATCGGGCGGGCCTGCGCGATCAGCGGCAGGTAGGCGGCCGAGGTCACCTCGAGGTGGGTGATGCGCGGCCACAGCAGCGGATAGCGCTCGGCGAACTCCTCCGGGGACTCGATGAAGCGGGGACTGAGGTCCCGTACGACCTCGCTCATGGGGTAGGGCTCGTCGACGCGGGTGATCCGGGTGCCGGGGACGAAGCTGTTGTCGGGTCCGTCGGCGACGAGCCGGATGCGGCCGGCCTCCACCAGGCCCATCACGAGGCTGGTGGCGCCCAGTCGGGTGATGCCGTGGGTGTCCCGCAGGACGTCGATGACGTCGTCCACGGTGCGGGCGTGGGCGAGCGCGGCGGTGGCGACCTGGACGGTGGTGGTCTGCTGCCGGTGCGCCTCGTCGGGTACGGCCTGGTCGCGGCGGGTGGCGAGCTCGGCCAGTTCCCGGGTGGCGTCCCGGACGATGCCGACGATCCGGCGGGGGCGGCCGGTCTCGTCGCGCCGGATGTAGCCCTGGGTGTGGGTCCAGCGCAGCGTGCCGTCGCGGCAGCGGATGCGGAAGTAGGTGCCGTAGTTCTCGCTGCCGTCCTTCAGGGCGCTGGAGACCAGGCCGTCGAGCCGGTATCCCTCGGTGCGCGGGACGCGCACGGCGAGGCTCTCGGGGTGCCCGTCGTACTCGTCGGGGCGCAGGTCGAACACCTCGAAGGCCTGGGCGTCCATGTGGAACAGGCCCGCGTCCAGGTCCCAGTCGAAGCTGCCCATGCGGTTGAGCGCCAGGATCGGCTCCGAGTGGGCGGGCCAGCCGTCCGACGGTGACAGGGCGCTCGCTCCCCGGTCAGCCATGGGCCCACCTTGCCAGCATTTGTCCGACCCCTTCGCCTGGGAAGTCGCTGGAGCGCGACCACACCGACCACTGTTCGCCCCCTATTGTCCGCTTTGCTCGCCCTGGTTGCGCAAGCACCGCGGTGGTACACGGAGAGTGACCCCGTCCCGCGGCGCACGCGCCCGCGTGGCACCGGAGGGAGGAGCCCACGGCCGTGGAGTGGTTCACCGCATCCGACTACTGGCTGAGCCGACTGGTCTTCCAGCGCGCGCTGGCCGCCGTCTATCTGGTCGCGTTCCTGACGGCGGCCCTGCAGTTCCGGGCCCTGCTCGGGGAGCGCGGGATGCTGCCGGTGCCCCGGTTCGTCGCCCGGGTTCCTTTTCGGCAGGCGCCGAGCCTGTTCCACTGGCGCTACTCCGACCGGCTGTTCGCCGCGTGCGCCTGGACGGGCTGCGCGGTGTCGGCGGCGCTGCTCGCCGGGCTCGACGGGTTCCTGCCGCTGTGGGGCGCGATGCTGCTGTGGCTGGTGCCGTGGGCGCTGTACCTGTCGATCGTGAACGTCGGCCAGACCTGGTACGGCTTCGGCTGGGAGTCGCTGCTGCTGGAGGTGGGGTTCGTCGCCGTCCTGCTCGGCAACGACGAGGTGGCGCCGCCGGTCGTGGTGCTGTTCCTGCTGCGCTGGATCCTGTTCCGCGTGGAGTTCGGCGCGGGGCTGATCAAGATGCGCGGCGACGAGTGCTGGCGAAAGCTGACATGCCTGGACCACCACCACGAGACGCAGCCGATGCCGGGCCCGCTGAGCTGGTTCTTCCACCGCCTGCCGAAGCCGCTGCACCGGGTGGAGGTGGCCGCGAACCACGTGACGCAGCTCGTGGTGCCGTTCCTGCTGTTCACGCCGCAGCCGGTCGCCTCGGCCGCCGCCGCGCTGATGATCGTCACCCAGCTGTGGCTGGTACTGTCCGGCAACTTCTCCTGGCTGAACTGGATCACCATCGTGCTCGCGCTGTCGGCGGTGCGCTTCCCGGGCGACGCGCCGGCCGGGGTGCCCGGCGCCCCCCTGTGGTACGAGGTCATCGTCCTGGCGGTCGCCGCCGGGCTGGTCGCGCTCAGCCACCGCCCGGTCCGCAACATGATCTCCCGCCGCCAGGTGATGAACCGGTCCTTCGACCCGCTGCACCTCGTCAACACCTACGGGGCGTTCGGCAGCGTCAGCCGCGTCCGTCACGAGGTGGTCGTCGAGGGCACCTGGGACGACGTGCCGCGCGAGGACTCGGACTGGCGGGAGTACGAGTTCAGGGGCAAGCCCGGCGATCCGCGGCGCTGGCCGCGCCAGTTCGCGCCCTACCACCTGCGGCTGGACTGGATGATGTGGTTCGCCGCCCTCTCCCCCGCGTACGCCGGGTCGTGGTTCGGGACCTTCGTGGAACGCCTGCTGGAGGGCGACCGGGCCACCCTGCGGCTACTGCGCGCGTCCCCGTTCCCGCCGGACCGGCCACCGCGCTTCGTGCGGGCCCGGCTGTTCCGCTACCGGTTCACGACCTGGCGGGAACTGCGTGAGACGGGGGCGTGCTGGCAGCGGACGTATGTGCGGGAGTACCTGCCGCCCACGCGGTTGGCGGGGCCGCGGCGCGGGGCGTAAAGGCAGGGGACGCGAGGGCGTGGCCGGGTCGGCGGTCGGCGGTCGGCGGTCGGCGGTCGGCGGTCGGCGGTCGGCGGTCGGCGGTCGGCGGTCGGCGGTCGGCGGTCGGCGGTCGGCGGTCGGCGGTCGGCGGTCGGCGGTCGGCGGTCGGCGGGGCAACGCGGGGCGGGCGCGCCGGTGACGGTGCGGCGCCCTGGGCTGTTCAGAGGGTGTAGGTCCTGGTCGCGGTTTCCTCGAAGAGGGCCGTGCGTTCCGGGCCGCTCAGGTCGGTGGTCAGCTCGCGGGCGGCGGTGAGCACCGTGGCGTAGGGCGCGGCGAGGGTGCACACGGGCCAGTCGGAGCCGAACATCAGGCGCCGGGGGCCGAACGCCTCCAGGACCACCTCCGTGCACGGCCGCAGGCCGGCCACCGTCCAGGAGGCCGGGTCCGCCTCGGTGACCAGGCCGGACAGTTTGCAGACGGTGTTCGGCAGCCGGGCCAGGCGCCGCACGGCCCCTGCCCAGGGTTCGGGGGCGCCGTCGGCGACGGGCGGTTTGCCGAGGTGGTCGAGGACGAAGGTGAGGCCGGGGTGCGCGGCGGCGGCCTCGGCGCAGGCGGGCAGCTGGTGCGGGCGGACGACGAGGTCGTACACCAGGCCCGCGTCGGCCACGGCGGCGAGCCCCCGGCGGACGTCCGGCCGTAGCAGCCAGCGGGGGTCGGCCTCGCCCTGGACCTGGTGGCGGACGCCCTTGAGGTGGTGCCCGCCCGGCAGTTCACGCAGCCGGGCGAGTTCGTCGGCGACGCCGGGGCTCGTCAGGTCGGTCCAGCCGACGACGCCCGCGATCAGCTCGTGCCGGGCCGCGAGGGCGAGGAGTTCCGGTGTCTCCTCGGGCACGGTGACCGTCTGCACCAGCACACTGCGGACGACTCCGGCGGCCCGGGCCTCGACCTCGAACTCCTCCGCCGTGAAGTCGCGCCGCAGCGGCGCCAGTCGAGGGCCGGTGAGCCAGTCCTGGTCCCGTACGGACAGGTCCCAGACGTGGTGGTGGGCGTCGACGGTCACCCCGGCTCCCCGGCCGGTACGGGCGCCTCGGGCGGGAGCAGGCCCGTCGCGCGCAGTTCCGCCCACAGGGCCGCGGGCACGGGTGCCGCGAACTGCTCGGCGCAGTCGTCGACCTCGGCCGCCGAGCGGGCGCCCACGAGGACGCCGGCGACGGCCGGGTGCGCGGCGCAGAAGGCGAGGGCGCAGGCGCGCAGGGTGGTGCCGTGGCGCTCGGCGATCTCCTTCAGGCGCAGGGCGCGTTCCAGGAGGGCGGGGGGTGCGGCGGCGTAGTCGTAAGTGGCGCCGGGTCTCGGGTCGGCCAGCAGGCCGGAGTTGAAGGCGCCGCCGACGAGCACCGAGACGCCGCGGCGCCGCGCGGCGGGCAGCAGGTCGGTGAGGGCGCTCTGGTCGAGCAGGGTGTAGCGGTTGGCGCACAGCACCACGTCGACGTCCGTGTCGCGGACGAAGCGGGTGAGCATCTCCGTCTGGTTCATGCCGACGCCGATGGCGCCGACGACGCCCTCGGAGCGCAGCCGTTCCAGCGCCGGGTAGCCGTCGCGGAAGGCCGTTTCGGCGTGGTCGTCGGGGTCGTGGAGGTGGACGACGTCGACGCGGTCCAGGCCGAGCCGCTCCAGGCTCGCCTCCAGGGTGCGGCGGATGCCGTCGGCGGTGAAGTCCCACACGCGGCGGTGGGTGGCGGGGACGGCGAAGCCGTTGGCCAGGTCGTCGCCGGTGCCGTCGGCGGGTTCCAGGCGGCGGCCCACCTTGGTGCCGACGGTGTACTCGGCGCGGGGGCGGGCCGCGAGGGCGGCGCCGATGCGGCGTTCGGACAGGCCGAGTCCGTAGTGCGGCGCGGTGTCGAAGTAGCGGATGCCCTGGCGCCAGGCGGCGTCCAGCGCGGCGTGCGCCTGCTCGTCGGTGAGCGGTGCGTACAGGTTCCCGATGGCGCCCCCGCCGAAGCCGAGTCGGCTGACGCGCACGGCGCTGCGGCCGAGGCGGCCGGTCGCCGCGCCGCCGCCGCTGCTCGCGCCGGCCCCGGTCACCGTGGCTCCGGGCGGAGCCTGAGGCCCTGCATGCCGCCGTCCACGGCGAGGGCCGTGCCGGTGGTGGCGCCGGACAGCGGGCTCGCCAAGTAGGCGACGGCGCCCGCGACTTCGGCGGCGTCGACCAGGCGGCCGGTGGGCTGGCGGGCCTCCAGGGCGGCGCGTTCGGCGGCGGGGTCGTCGGCCGCGTCCAGCAGGCGGCCGACCCACGGGGTGTCCGCCGTACCGGGGTTGACGCAGTTGACGCGGATGCCCTCGCGGACGTGGTCGGCGGCCATGGCGAGGGTGAGGGCGAGCACGGCGCCCTTGCTCGCGCTGTACAGGGCGCGCCCGGGCAGGCCCGCGGTCGCCGCGATGGAGCAGGTGTTGACGATCGCGGCGTGCGCGGAGCGACGCAGGTGCGGCAGGCAGGCGCGGGCCGTGCGGACCATGCCGAGGACGTTGACGTCGAGGACGCGGTGCCATTCCGCGTCGGGGTTGTCCTCGACGGTGCCCTGCGCGCCGATGCCGGCGTTGTTGACCAGGACGTCGAGGCCGCCGAGGGCGGTCACGGCGGACGCGACCGCCTCGCGCACCGACGTGTCGTCGGCGACGTCGGCGCGGTACGGCAGCAGGGGCGGCCCGACCGGCGACGGGTCCAGGTCGAGGACGGCGACCCGGGCGCCGCGTTCGGCGAGGAGTTCGGCGGTGGCCCGTCCGATGCCGGAGGCGCCGCCGGTCACCAGGGCCGTCAGGCCCGTGAAGTCGCCCATGCCGCCTCCTTGCGCGTGCGGTCGGCGTCCGCGGCCCAGTAGGTGCCGCCGGGGTAGGTGTGACGGGCGATCGACTCGGGCCGCATCGCCGCCGAGAAGCCCGGCGCGGTGGGTGCCGTGTAGTGGCCCGCGCGGATCACCACCGGGTCGAGGAAGTGGTCGTGGAGATGGTCGACGTACTCGATGACGCGGTCCTCGGTGGTGCCGGACAGTGCGACGTAGTCGAACATCGACAGGTGCTGGACGAGTTCGCACAGCCCGACGCCGCCCGCGTGCGGGCACACGGGCACTCCGGCCTTCGCCGCCAGCAGCAGGATCGCGAGGTTCTCGTTGACCCCGGCGACGCGGGCCGCGTCGATCTGCACGATGTCGACGGCGCCCGCCAGGAGGAGCTGCTTGAAGACGATCCGGTTGTGGACGTGCTCGCCGGTGGCGACCTTCACCGGGGCGACGGCCCGGCGGATCGCCGCGTGCCCGAGGGTGTCGTCGGGGCTGGTGGGCTCCTCGATCCAGTACGGGTCGCACTCGGCCAGCGCCCGCGTCCGGTCGATCGCCTCGCCGACGTCCCAGCGCTGGTTGGCGTCGAGGGCGATGCGCACACCGGGGCCGACGACGGAGCGGGCGACGCGGCAGCGCCGCAGGTCGTCCTCGGGGTCCGCGCCGACCTTCAGCTTGATCTGGGTGAAGCCGTCGGCGACCGCCCGCGCCGCCAGCCGGCTCAGCTTCTCGTCGTCGTAGCCGAGCCAGCCGGGCGAGGTGGTGTACGCCGGGTAGCCGCGCTCCAGCAGCCGCGCGGTGCGCTCCGCGGCGCCCTCCTTGCCGCGGCGCAGCAGGTCCAGTGCCTCGTCGGGGGTGAGGGCGTCGGTGAGGTACCGGAAGTCGACCTGGCCGACGAGCCATTCGGGTTCGGCGTCGGCGAGCAGCCGCCACAGCGGCCGGCCGGCGCGCTTGGCGGCGAGGTCCCAGGCCGCGTTGACGACGGCGCCGATCGCCATGTGCATCACGCCCTTCTCGGGCCCGAGCCAGCGCAGTTGACTGTCGCCCGTCAGATCGCGGTACAGCGTGCCCGGGTCGGCGCACAGCTCGTCGACGGACCGGCCGACGACGTGGCCGCGCAGCGCGTCGATCGCGGCGACCTGCACGTCGTTGCCGCGCCCGATGGTGAACGTGAAGCCGTGGCCCTCGTGCCCGTCGGCGGCGTCGGTGCGCAGGACGGCGTCCGCGGCCGAGTAGTCGGGGTCCGGGTTCATGGCGTCGGAGCCGTCGAGCTCGCGCGAGGTCGGGAAGCGGACGTCGTGGGTGTCGAGGGCGGTGATGCGGGCGCGGATCGCGGACACTGCGGTGCCTC
The DNA here is from genome assembly GCF_029813775.1 of Streptomyces sp. DH24. Lineage (GTDB taxonomy): Bacteria > Actinomycetota > Actinomycetes > Streptomycetales > Streptomycetaceae > Streptomyces. The sequence goes on from NZ_JARVKW010000025.1 coordinate 13,181, forward strand.
CCCGGGAAAGCGGTTACCGCATACCTATCAGACCACTTCGCGCGCACAACACCCTCAGGGCGCCGTTTTCCCCGGAGGAGAGGACGGGGAAGCCGTATTGGTCGGACCACTTCGATGGTTAGACTGCGGCGCCGACGGCAGGAGGAGTGCGTGGACGAGGACGGTCGCGCAAGCGCGCGGCGGACGGACACGGCACCGGGGGACACGGCGCCGCAGCGCGCCATCGAGCGGGTCAAGGCGATGATCGCCGACGGCACGCTCCAGCCGGGGCAGCGCCTGCCGGCCGAGCGCGACCTCGCGGCGCAGCTCGGCATCTCCCGCGGCTCGGTGCGCGAGGCCGTCCGCGCGCTCACGGTGCTGGGCGTCCTGGAGGCGCGGCACGGCTCGGGCATCTACGTCACCCGGCTCGGCGCCGTCGACCTGCTGGCGACCTTCGGGGTGATGGCCGGTCTGTCGCGCGGACCGCGGCTGCTGGAGATGCTCCAGGTGCGGCGCGTCCTGGAGTCGGCGGCGGCGGCGCTGGCCGCGGCCCGCATCACGCCGGACGAACTCGCCGAGCTGGAAGGGCACTTGGCGGCGATGTGCGCCACCGACGACCCGGACGAGGTGCTCGCCCACGACCTCGCCTTCCACCGCACGATCACCGCGGCCGCCGGCAACGAGACCCTCGCGGCCCTGCTGGAGGGGCTGTCGTCGCGTACGGTGCGGGCCCGGGTGCGCCGCGGCCGTCAGGAGGAGGGTGCGATCGGGCGGACGCGCCGCGAACACGCCGCCGTGTTGCGGGCGTTGGCCGCCCGTGACCCGGAGGCCGCGCGGGCGGCCGCCGCGGCGCACGTGGGTGCGGTGGAGGAGTGGCTGCGGGGGCGGCTCGACGGCTGAGCGCCCCCGTGGCGCCCGCCGACGCGGGTCCTGTGACCGGCGACGCGGTCGAGCAGGTCGGCGGGCCGGCCTGCTCCGGTCTGCGCCGACTGCAGGCCGGCGCTGGGTGACAGGCCGCGGACCTGCCCGTGGGCGCCGGCCGGGGCGACCCGTCGCGGCAGAGCGTCCAGCAGGCCACCGCCCGGCCAGCGATTCAGGGCATACCGGCGTAGGCTGGTGCACAGAGACTGAGTTGCTCGGCCCAAGCCGGTCACTCTGACAGGCCGTCCGCTCCAAGATCAACCCTGGGGATTCTCCGCCGCGCGGCGGCGGCCGGGCCGGTTCGGGCGCATGAGGAGCCGCGCGAAGGCGAATGGCTCGAACGCACCGGGCCGCCCGCTCCGTCCAAGGAATCCGGTGCACGCAATGTCCATTGCCGAATCACTCGTCGCCGCCGGGGCGCGTCATGCCCTGGCGGGCGGCGCACTCCTCCCCCTGTGGATCGTCCTGGGTTGCTTCACTCTGGTCGCCCTCGGATTGTTGCTGACCCGCGCGCATTCCCGGCGTGGTCACCGATGACGCGCCTCACCTCGGCCGCCGCGATGCTGGTGGTCCTGGCCATCATCCTGGTCACGCGGGGCGGCACCATGGCGTCCGTCTACGGACCGCCGTCTTCGCCCTGATGTTCGCGAAACTGGGCGCCTCCCTGGTCCGCCGCCCGCGGACGACCGTAGCCCCCCAGGACCTGGCGAAGGTGAACAAACTGACGGTCGGCGCGATCATCACCGTCTACAACGAGGACCCGGAAGCATTCGCCAGGTGCCTCAACAGCATTTTGGCCCAGACCCGCCATCCGACCACGCTGGTGGTTGTCGACGACGCCTCGACGGACACCCGCGCGTTGGCCTACGCGCGCTCGCCCGGAGTCGGCCGACGGTACCGTGACGCGGGCATCGACTACCAAGTGGTGGAATTCACGGAGAACAAGGGAAAACGCCAGGGACTGGCGGCCGGTTTCCGGCTTCATGCGGACACGGACATATATCTGGGCATCGACTCGGACACCGTGCTGGACAAGTACGCCATCGAACGGGGAATGATTCCGTTCGCCTCGGACAAGGTGAACGCCGTCACCGGACTGGTACTGGCCCTCAACGCCCGCAAGAACGTTCTCACCCGGTTGATCGATCTCCGCTACGCCAATGCGTTTCTGTACGAGCGCGCCGCGTACAGCCTGCTGGGGGCGGTCCTGTGCTGCTGCGGATCGCTGGCCTTCTACCGCGGCACCGTGGTGCGCGAACACCTGCACGGCTTCCTCAACCAGCGGTTCCTGGGCCGGCTCTCCACCTTCGGCGACGACCGCCACATGACGAACTACTGCCTGCTGACCGGCAAGGCGGTCCTGCAGGCCAACGCGGTGGCCTGGACGCTGGTTCCCGAGAACGTCAGGCACTACCTGCGGCAGCAGGTGCGGTGGAACAAGTCGTTCTTCCGTGAATCGCTGTGGATCATCCGGGTCGGGAAAGTGACCAGGCCGGGATTCTGGCTGGCGGCGCTGCTCGAATTGATTTCCTGGACCTGTTTCACCGGGGTGCTGATCTTCGCCATGGTCATGATGCTGGTCAGCGCTCAGGGCGCCCTGCTGCTGGTGTACCTCATGCACGCGATGCTTCTCAGCTACGCCTGGTCGGCAAGGTATCTGGAGGCCGGCGACCGCACCCGGATCCCTTGGACGGAGCGGCTGGGCACGTTTCTGCTGGCTCCGCTGTACGGCCTGCTGCACATGGGGGTCCTGCTCTGGGTGCGGGTCTACTCCCTGTGCACGCTGCGGGACACCGCCTGGGGCACTCGCGAAGAGGTGGAAGTCTCCCTGCGGCCATGACCGGTCGCACGCAGGGAACGCCCGGGCGCCCGGCGTCTCAGACCGATGGCCGCCCGAGCGCCCGGTAGGTCCAGCCGGCTTCCCGCCAGCGCCCGGCGTCCAGGCAGTTGCGCCCGTCGAGGATCCGTTTGTGGCACACCCGATCGAGGGCTGCGGGGTCCATGTCCCGGAACTCCTGCCATTCGGTCAGATGAAGCACGATGTCCGCTTCAATGGCCGCGTCCCGGGCCGAGTCCGCGTAGTCGAGTGTCGGAAAGGTTCTCCGCGCGTTGCCGTTGGCTTTGGGGTCGTACACGGTGACCTGTCCGCCGTGCAGCTGGATCTGGGCGGCGACGTTCAGCGCCGGCGAATCCCTGACGTCGTCGGAGTCCGGCTTGAAGGCAGCCCCGAGCACCGCCACTCGCTTACCGAGGAACTCACCGCCGCAGTATTCGCGGGCCATGTCGACCATACGTGTCCGCCGACGCATGTTGATCAAGTCGACTTCCCGCAGGAACGTGAGAGCCTGATCGGCGCCCAGTTCGCCCGCACGGGCCATGAAGGCGCGGATGTCCTTGGGGAGACAACCGCCTCCGAATCCCAGTCCGGCGTTGAGGAACTTGCTGCCGATCCGCGCGTCGTGCCCCAGCGCCTCACTCAGCTGCACGACATCGGCGCCCGCGGCCTCGCACACCTCGGCCATGGCGTTGATGAACGAGATCTTCGTGGCGAGGAATGAGTTCGCCGCGGCTTTCACCAGTTCGGCCGTGGCGAAATCCGTCACCAGGAAAGGCGCGCCCTGGGAAATGGGCTTGGCGTAGACCGCCCGCAGAAGGGATTCGGCGCGTCGGCTGCGCACACCCACGACCAGGCGGTCCGGTCGCAGCGTGTCACCCACGGCGTGGCCCTCTCGCAGGAATTCCGGGTTCCACGCAAGTTCCGCCTCCTCCCCCACGGGCGCCAGAGCCGCCAGCCGCTCGGCCAGCCGGGCGGCACTCCCCACCGGGACGGTCGACTTGCCCACCACCAGCGCCGGACGGCTCAGGTGCGGAGCAAGCGCGTCGACGGCCGCTTCCACGTGACGCATGTCCGCCGCGAGCCCACCGTGGCGCTGCGGCGTGCTGACACACACGAAATGCACATCCGCATGTGCGGCCGCCGTCTCCCACGACGTCGTGAAGCGCAGCAAGCCGGTCGAGCCGGGTTGGCCCACCACGTGCCTGCGAAGCAGCTCCTGCAGTTCCGGCTCGTACACCGGCGCCCTTCCGGCGGCCAGCGTAGCGACCTTCTCCTGGTCGATGTCGACCCCGACCACCTCGAAGCCCATCTCCGCCATGCACACGGCATGAGTCGCCCCCAGATAGCCCGTCCCGATCACCGAGATACCGATGGCCATGCCCCGCCACCTTCCCGTCTCGCCGGACCCGACAGAAAAACCCTTGCACATGAGCGGCGGCCCGTCTCGGCAGCGGAAAGCTCCGGTGCGCGCAGGCGGCCGTCCGCCAGGAGCACAGCGACCCGGGGAGCGGTTCACCGCGCGTACCATGTCCCCCTCGGCGTGACCCTTAGTAGCCATACGGTGCAAACTGGGACATCATGCCTTGATGTCCTGGCAGTGCGGCTCCTCGCACTGACGACATCACCAGCTGCGGTTCAGGGAGGTCGCAGTCACGATGCATGGGCCTCGGTCAGGAGCGACGGCCAGTCCGCGGCCGTCGCCCGCGCTCCCGCCGACGGTCCGCCCGACCACGCCCTCGCGTCCGCCGGTCGTCCCCGGGCGGGAGCCGACGGCCGTGGCCGGGCAACCCGCCCGCCCGCGTGCAGGCGCTTCGCAGGTGGCCCGGCCCGCTCCCAGCCGGCGGCGTCGCACCGCCGCCACGGCGCTCCTCCTGGTCACGTGGGACGCGGGCGCCTTCGCCGAGTCGACCCCCGGAGCCGCCCCGTGACGCCGTCGTGCCACCCCGCTTTGCCGCCCGGGACTCCGGAGCAGCAGCACACCCGGACCCCTGCCGCCGCCCATGACTGGTGGCGCAGCGCGGTCGTCTACCAGGTGTACATCCGCAGCTTCGCCGATGGAAACGGTGACGGCATCGGTGACATCGCCGGGCTGCGGGACAGGCTCCCCCACCTCGTGGATCTCGGGGTCGACGCGCTGTGGCTCAACCCCTGGTATCCCTCACCCATGACCGACGGGGGGTACGACGTCTCGGACTACCGCGCCATCGATCCGCTGTTCGGCACCCTCCAGGAGGCCGAGAGCATGATGCAGGAGGCTCACGACCTCGGGCTCAAGGTCTTCCTCGACATCGTTCCCAACCACACGTCCGACCACCATCACTGGTTCCGCGAGGCACTGGCCGCCGGACCGGATTCCGCCGCACGCGACCGGTACATCTTCCGGACCGGGCGCGGCCCGGGAGGCTCCTTGCCGCCCAACAACTGGCGCAGTGGCTTCGGCGGCCCCGCCTGGGAGCGGGTGACCGAGCCCGACGGAACACCCGGACAGTGGTACCTCCATCTGTTCGCGCCGGAACAACCGGATCTCAACTGGGACAACGCCGAGGTGCGCAGCGAGTTCGAGGACGTCCTGCGGTTCTGGTTCGACCTCGGCGTGGACGGCATCCGCATCGACGTGGCCCACGGACTGGTCAAGGAAGTGGGCCTGCCCGACCTGGGCCACTCGGACATCGAACGTATCGGGATGGCGGCCGAGGGCGGGCATCCGCACTGGGACCGGGACGGCGTGCACGAGATCTTCCGCGGTTGGCGCGCGGTCGCCGACTCCTACGAGGAACCACGCGTATTCGTCGCCGAGGCGTGGATGGGTGCCCCCGACCGGCTGGCCCGCTACGTACGCCACGACGAACTGCACATGGCCTTCAACTTCGACTACCTCACCGCGCCGTGGCGCGCGGACCGCCTGCGTGCGGCGATCGACACGAACCTCGTGGCTTTCGGCGCCGTCGGCGCGCCGGGGACGTGGGTGCTGTCCAACCACGACATGGCACGGCACGTCTCCCGCTACGGCAGGCCCCAGCCCGACGAGCCCGTACGGGCTCTGTCCGACTTCCTTGCGGACAAATCCTTCGACCTGGGGCTCGGCACGAGACGGGCGCGAGCAGCCGCGCTGCTGACCCTTGCCCTTCCCGGAGGGGCCTACATCTACCAGGGTGAGGAACTGGGGCTGTGGGAGATCGAGGATCTTCCCGAGGAGCTTTTACAGGACCCCACCTGGATGCGCTCGGGCGGCACGGACCGCGGCCGTGACGGATGCCGGGTCCCCATCCCGTGGTCGGGCGACCGCCCACCGTTCGGGTACAGCCCACCGGGGGCCGGGGCGGAGCCGTGGCTGCCGCAGCCGACAGCGTGGCGGAGCCTGACCGTGGAGGCCCAGCGCGGTGACGAGACGTCCATGCTGGAGCTCTACCGCAAGGCCCTTCAGCAGCGCCGCGCTCATCCCGCCCTGGGCGACGGAACCATGACCTGGGACTCCCCGGCCCGTGAGGGGGTTCTTTCCTTCACCCGCGAGCCGGGGTTCCGATGTGTGGTCAATCTGTCCGAGCGACCGATCGCCCTACCTGCTCACACCGAGGTGCTCCTCTCCAGCGCACCGGTCCGCGACGGCTGCCTGGGGACTGACACAGCCGTATGGCTGCGCCCATGACCGCCTAGGCGTGTCGCCCGAAACGCAGCGTCACCAGTTCGAACGGTCGCAGCCGCAGAGCCACCCGGTTGCCGTCCAGGCTCGGGGAATCGGGCAGCGGACGCTCCAGCAGGTCGGTCGCCGTGACGCCCGTGGTCTCGAAGTCCGCCGTCAGGGTGGCCCGGACGCGTCCGCCGTGCGCCTCGTGCAGCCGGACCACCACGTCGCCGCTGCCGTCGTCCGCGAGCTTGACGGCCGTGACCACGACCGCGTCCCGGTCGACCGTCACCAGCGGTGCGGTCCCGGCCGCGCCGGTGAGCCGCCGCTCGGGCAGGTTGACGCGCCAGCCCTCGCGGACCGCGTCGCCGATCGAGGCGCCGGGCACGAGCGCGTGCCGGAAGCGGTGCACGCCCTGGTCGGTCTCCGGGTCCGGGAAGCGCGGCGCGCGCAGCAGGGACACCCGGACGGTGGTGGTCGTGCCCCGGTCGCCGTCGGTGCGCACGGTACGGGTCACGTCGTGGCCGTACGTCGAGTCGTTGACGACGGCGACGCCCCAGCCCGGTTCCGCCAGGTGCACGAAGCGGTGGTTGCACGCCTCGAACTTGGCCGCCTCCCAGCTGGTGTTGGTGTGCGTGGGCCGGAAGACGTGGCCGAACTGCGTCTCGGACGCGTAGCGTTCGGCGTGCAGGTCGAGCGGGAAGGCGAGCTTGAGGAACTTCTCCGTCTCGTGCCAGTCGACCTCCGTGTCCACCAGCAGCCGCCGCTCCCCCGCCGCCAGCGACAGCACCTGGGTGACGCGGGACGCGCCGAAGGACCGGACGATCCGCACGGACGCGCCGTCCTCGCCGGCCGTGACCTCGTCGGCGTCGGTGAGGTCGGTGACGGTGTTGCGGTAGAACTTGTCGACGTCCCAGGCGTCCCACTTGTTCGGCAGGTCGGTGTGCAGCTGGAGCAGGTTGGCGGCCTCGCCGGGGGCGATCGTCTCGCGGTCGGCGTCGATGTCGTACGCCGAAACGACCAGGCCCCGCGCGTCGATCTCCACCCGCAGCAGGCCGTTGTCCAGGACGTGTCCGCCGCCGTCGCGCGCGGTGAGGCCGGTCGGCGTCCCGGCGTCGGCCGTCTCGCCCGCGCCGCCCGCGGGGACGCCGGCGAGGGCGTGCGGGGCGGCGTTGAACAGCAGGGGCGTGCCGCCGTCGCCGGCCAGGGCGCGCTGGGCCGCGTCGACGATGCCGTCCAGTTCGGCGGTGATCCGCTCGTAGGTGGCGCGGGCCTCCCGGTGCACCCAGGCGATGGACGAGCCGGGCAGGATGTCGTGGAACTGGTGCAGGAGGACCGTCTTCCAGATGCGGTCCAGGTCCTCGTACGGGTAGCGGAATCCGGTGCGTACGGCCGCTGTCGCCGCCCACAGTTCGGCCTCGCGCAGCAGGTGTTCGCTGCGGCGGTTGCCCTGCTTGGTCTTCGCCTGGCTGGTGAGGGTGGCGCGGTGGAGTTCGAGGTAGAGCTCGCCGACCCAGACGGGTGCGTCGGGGTACTCGGCGGCGGCCTTGTCGAAGAACGCCTTCGGGGTCTCCCACGTGACGGTCGCCGAGCCTTCGAGGTCGCGCAGCCGGGCGGCCCTGGCGATCATCTCGCGGCTGGTGCCGCCGCCTCCGTCGCCGAAGCCGGTCGGGGCGAGGGAGTGCCGGGCGGCGCCCTTGTCCTTGAAGTTGCGGGCGGCGTGGGCGATCTCGGCGCCGGTCATGGCGCAGTTGTAGGTGTCGACGGGCGGGAAGTGCGTGAAGATCCGGGTGCCGTCGATGCCTTCCCACTGGAAGGTGTGGTGCGGGAACCGGTTGGTCTGCGACCAGGAGATCTTCTGCGTCAGCAGGTACTTGGAGCCCGCCGCCCGGATGATCTGCGGCAGTCCGGCCGCGAAGCCGAAGGTGTCGGGCAGCCAGGCCTCGTCGTTCTCGATGCCGAACTCGTCGAGGAAGAACCGCTTGCCGTGCACGAACTGCCGGGCCATCGCCTCCGAGCCGGGCATATTGGTGTCGGACTCCACCCACATGCCGCCGGCCGGCACGAACCGCCCGTCGGCGACCGCCTTCTTCACCCGCGCCCACACCTCGGGCCGGTGGTCGCGCACCCACGCCCACTGCTGGGCCTGCGACATGGCGAAGACGAACTCCGGCTCGTCCTCCAGCAGCGCGGTCATGTTGGCGGCGGTGCGGGCGACCTTGCGGACGGTCTCGCGCAGCGGCCACAGCCACGCCGAGTCGATGTGGGCGTGGCCGACGGCGCTGATGCGGTGCGCGGACGGCGCGGCGGGTGAGGAGAGCACGCCGGTCAGACGGGACCGTGCCTCGGCGGCCGTGCCGCCCACGTCCTGCAGGTCGAGGGCGTCCAGGGCGCGTTCCACCGCGCGCAGGATGTCCCAGCGGCGCGCGGAGTCCACGGGCAGCTCGGCCATCAGCTCGCCGAGCACCTCCAGGTCCGTCACCAGGTTCCACACCGTCTCGTCGAAGACGGCGAGGTCCATCCGGTTGAGGGTGTACTGCGGTTCGGCGCCCGCGGTCTCCTTGTCGCCGAGCGGGGTCGGCTGGAAGGGGCGCGGGCCGAAGACGACGGGGTTGGAGGCGGCCTCGATGTGCAGCCGCACCTGCTCGCCGCCCGCGGCGGGCGCGCCGATCCGCACCCACTGGTTGAGCGGGTTGACGCCCTTCACCGGGGTGCCGTCCGGGCGGTAGACCAGGCCCTCGCACTGGAAGCCGGGCATGTTGCCGTCGAAGCCCAGGTCGAACAGCGCCTCGACGGTCCTGCCCGCCCACTGTTCGGGGACGGTCCCGGTGACGGTGAACCAGCTGGTGCCCCAGGGGGCGCCCCAGCGGGTGCCGACCGTGATCGGCTCGGGTTCGGCGGCCAGTCCCTCGGCGACCGGCACGGGTTCGCCGGGGGCGTGCCAGACCGCCACGTCCAGCGGCACGGACTCGGGATACACGGCGGGGCGGACACGGTCGTCGAGGACCCGCCTGAGGCGGTCCTCGACCAGGCTGCGGTCGTCATGCATGCGGGCTGCTCCGTAGGGTCGTCCGTCGCGGGTGGGACGGAGGGGTGCCGGTGGCGCGTGACGGTCAAAGGGCCGACGAGGGGAAGTGCTTTCCAGCGGCACGGGGTTCGAACCGTGCCGGCGCCGTCCGGAAACCGGCACGGCACGGCCTCTCGACGCGGCGGCCCGGCGCGGGCACAGTTCTCCCTGTCGTACTCGCCAGTAATGCCGTGGAGTCCTGCCGTACCGCACCCCGAGGAGCCCGCGTGACCGCCTGGGCCGGCCGTACCGCCGTCGAGATCGCCGCCGCCGTCCGTGCGAAGCGGGCCACACCCCGCGAGGTGGTGGCCGAGCACCTGGCCCGCATCGAGCGGCTCGACGGCCGCGTCGGCGCCTTCCGCGTGGTGCGCGCGGAGGCGGCGCTCGCGGAGGCGGAGGAGGTGGCCGCCCGCGGCGACCTGGACCGGCTGCCGCTGGCCGGGGTGCCGGTGGCCGTGAAGGACAACCTGGCGGTGCGCGGCGAGTCCCTGCGCGTCGGCTCGGCCGCGACGGCGGACACGCCCGCCGGGGAGGACCACGTCACCGTGGCCCGGCTGCGCGCGGCGGGCGCCGTGGTCGTGGGCCTGACGAACGTGCCCGAACTGTGCGTCTTCGGCACCACGGAGGGCGTGCACGGCACCGCGCGCAACCCGTGGGACCCGAGCCGTACGGCGGGCGGCTCCTCGGGCGGCAGCGCCGCGGCGGTCGCCGCCGGGATGGTGCCGATCGCCCTCGGCAACGACGGCATGGGCTCGCTGCGCATACCGGCGGCCAACTGCGGACTCGTCACGATCAAGCCCGGCCACGGAGTCGTCCCGGCGGGCATCGGCGAGGGCGACTGGTTCGGCATGTCGGAGAACGGCCCGCTCGCGACGACCGTGGCCGACGCGCGTGTGATGCTGGCGGTCCTAGCGGACACCGGGCCCGCGCGGCGGGAGGCGCCCGGGTCGCTGCGGGTGGCGCTCTCGCTGCGCAGCCCGATCGCGGGCGTGCCCCTGAGCGGGCCGTACACGACCGCGGCGCGCGACGCCGCCGACGTGCTGATGCGGGCGGGGCACCAGGTGCGGCGCGCCGACCCGCCCTCCCCGGCGTCGCTCGGGGTCACCTCGCTGATGCACTGGACGGCGGGCACGGCCGTGGACGCCGCCGGTCTTGACCCGCGTCTGCTGACGCGCCGCACGCGCGTGCACGCGCGGATCGGCCGGCGCTTCCTCGGCAGGGTGCGCACCGGCCGGGCCCGCGAGAAGCTGCGCGGTCGTCTGGAGCCGTTCCTCACCGAGTACGACGTCCTGCTCACCCCGGCGCTGGCCCGCCGCGCCCCCGAGGCCGCGCCCTGGCACGAGCGGGGCTGGCTGCGCAACATCGCGGCGAACACCGCGTACTCGCCGCTGACGCCGCCGTGGAACCTGACGGGCTGGCCCGCGATGTCCGTCCCGTTCGGCGCTCTGCCCTCGGGCGCCCCCTGCGCCGTGCAGCTGGTGGCGCTGCCCGGCCGCGAGGCGGACCTGCTGGACCTGGCCGCCCGCCTGGAGGAGCTGCGCCCCTGGCGGCGGACGGCACCGCTCGACTAGCCGGACACGGACCGGGCCCGTCTAGAGCGCGCGGTGCATGACGTGCAGGGCGACCCGGCCGTGCCGGGGGTGGTCGTAGGCGTCCGGGACGGTGCCGACGATCGTGAAGCCGAGGGACGTCCACAGGCGTACCGCCGGGTTGGTCTCGACGACGGCGTTGAAGACCATCGCGCGGTAGCCGGCGGCCTTGGCGGCGGCGAGGACGTGCTCGGCGAGGGCGCGGCCGATGCCTCGGCCGGCGTGGTCGGGGTCGACCATGAATCCGGCGTTGGCGATGCCGGCGGCGGGACCGCCGTAGTTGGGGGTGATGTAGGCGGAGCCGACGACGGCGCCGGTGGCGTCCTCGGCGACGTAGACCTGTTTCGCCGGGTTCATCCACAGGGCGCGGGCGTCGGCCTCGGAGGTGTCCGGGTCCCAGGTGTACGTCTCGCCCGCGGCGACGATGCGGTGCCAGAACGGCCAGATCCGCGGCCAGTCGTCGGCGGTTGCTTCCCTGATCGGCATGGGTGTGAGTCTCGCACGCCCCTGCCGGTCGTGATCACGACGGGGGCGTCAGTCCACGCTGGGCAGGATGTGCGGTTCGGCGAGGTCGTCCTCGTAGCCGGCGAGCCGGATGGGGGCGGACCTGGCCCACACGTCGAGGCTGCCGAGCTCGCCGGGGCGGCGTCCCGCGCGTTCCGGGCGTTCCTTGGGGCGTTGCTCGCGAGTCGTCTTCTCCGGTGTCACCGCGCACTCCTTAGGTGTCGGTCACCCTGCCGGATGGCCGTCGACCTACAGACTAACCAAATGAGCGGGGGTCCGCTCGATGGGGCTGAAAACAAGGCGTAACGATCGCGAGTCACCGCGTGACCGGATGGACTGGTTTGTCGCTTCCTGTTAACCGGTGGGCGATTTGGGCGTCATCCGTTCGTCCGATCCGGGCGAACGCGCGCGCGGCACCGCACCGGCCTCCTGCCGCGCAGTTCAGGTCCCGTTGGCTGAGCCGAAAGCTCGCCATGGTCTGCTGCGTGGCGCAACGGCTGACTCGCGGGAGGACTGACGCATGGAGCTGCGCAGCGTCGAGGAGCTGATGGACCTGCTGTACGCGTGCCGGGGCACGCGGGACACCGCGGGCCCGGGCGGCGCCCCGGCCGACCTGCACGACCACGCCCTGCGGACCGCCGCGCTGCTGCGCCGCCGGCGGCCGGCCGACAAGGAGCTCCAGGTGGCCGGCCTGGTGCGGGGCGTCGGCGCCCTGCTGTGGCAGGGCGACGCGGCGACGCGGGCGGAGCGGACCGCGGACGCCGTGCGGGCCCTGCTCGGCGAACGCGTCAGCGGCCTGGTACGCGCCCACGCCTGCCCCGACGCGCCCGCCGACGACGACGTGCTGCGCCTGCGTCAGGCCGGCGAGGAGGGCCGCGTCACCGTGTTCGACGCGGGCGTGCTGGAGGACTGGCGCACCGTGCTGGAGCTGGTGGCTGCCCGCAACTCGCGGCTCGGCGCGGTCGACTGACCGCGCCCGCGGCCCCGCCGGGTCACCACTTGCCGGGCGCGTAGTCCTTCAGGAAGACGCCGTACAGGTCCTCGCCCTGCTCGCCGCGCACGATCGGGTCGTAGACCCGGGCCGCGCCGTCGACCAGGTCGAGCGGAGCGTGGAAGCCTGCCTCGGCGAGGCGCAGCTTGTCGTAGTGGGGACGCTCGTCGGTGATCCAGCCGGTGTCGACCGAGGTCATCAGGATGCGGTCGGTGTCGAACATCTCCTGGGCGCTGGTCCGCGTCACCATGTTCATGGCCGCCTTGGCGGCGTTGGTGTTGGGATGGCCCGCGCCCTTGTAGCCGCGGGCGAACACGCCTTCCATCGCCGAGACGTTGACGACGTAGGCGCGCCCGGCCGACGCCCTGCGCGCGGCCTCGGCCATCGCCGGCCGGAGCTTGCTGATCAGGATGAAGGGTGCCGTGTAGTTGCACAGCTGGGTCTCCAGCAGCTCCACCGGGGAGATCTGCTCGATGGTCTGCACCCAGGTGTTGCTGTCCACGACGTCCGGGAGCAGGCCGCCCGCGTCGATGGCGGTGCCGTCGCGGTGCCGTTCCACGCTGGCGTGCCCGGCGACCAGGGCGAGTTCGGCCACCTGCTGCGCGTCCAGGCCGCTGACGCCGACGGGCAGCGCGGCCAGGCCGTCGACCGCGCCGGAACCGAAGGCACCGATGACGTGGTGGGCGGGCAGTTCACCGGCGGGCAGCGGGGCGCTCTCGCCCTCGACGAGCGCGGCGTAGGCGGAGGGCAGGCGGCGTACGGTCTGGGTGGCGTTGTTGATCAGGATGTCGAGCGGGCCCTGCTCGGCGACCTGGTCGGCCAGGGCGACGGCCTGGGCGGGGTCGCGCAGGTCGATGCCGACGACCTCCAGGCGGTGGATCCAGTCCGCGGAGTCGTCCATGGCCTTGAAGCGGCGGATGGTGTCCTTCGGGAACCGGGTGGTGATCGTGGTGTGCGCGCCGTCGCGCAGCAGCCGCAGCGCGATGTACATGCCGATCTTGGCGCGCCCGCCGGTGAGCAGGGCGCGCTTGCCGGTGAGGTCGGCACGGGCGTCGCGGCGGGCGCGGTTCTCGTCGGCGCACTTCTGGCAGAGCTGGTGGTAGAAGTAGTCGACCTCGACGTACCGCGTCTTGCACACGTAGCAGGAGCGGGGCCGCTGGAGCACCCCCGCGATCTGTCCGGCCGAGACGCGGGAGGACGGCAGGATGCCCTCGGTCTCGTCGTCGATGCGCTCGGCGGAACCGGTCGCGGTGGCCTCGGTGACCGCCCGGTCGTGCGCGGTCTTGGCGGCGCGGCGCTCCTGGCGGCGGCGCTGCTTGACCGTGCGGTAGATGTGCGAGGTCGCCCGGCGCACCTTGATCGCGTCGGGGTGGTCGACGTCCAGCTTGTCGAGTTCCTCCAGCACACCGAGGCAGATCGCCAGCCGTTCGGGGTCGATGCCGGGGCCGTACGGCTCCTGGGGCGCCTCGTCCGTGGTCGCCGGGCCGTCGTCTGTCACCGTCATCGCTCTGCCGTTTCCCCTGATCACGCGCGCGGCGCTCCGGTCGCGCCCGCTGTCGAACGGGGGATTTTACTTCAGCGCCGGGCCGCGCCACCACATCCGGTCGGTCAGGGCCCGCAGGCGGTGATCAGCGCCGCCACTTCGTCGGTGACGGCGGCGGCGAGCCGGTCGAGGTCCGGCACGGCCTCCGCGTCGGCGACCAGCCCGTAGTGGACCCGTCCCCGGTACGTCGAGACCGCGACCGCGAGGGACTGGCCGCGGGCCAGGGGCGCGTACGGGAACACCTCGGTGAGCGGGTTGCCTCCGAGCCGCAGGCCGAGGCCGGGCAGGGGCACGCTGGTCACCAGGATGTCGAACCAGAGCCGGGCGGCCTGGCTGACGAGGGGCCCGCCGAGCCGGTGGCCGAGGGCCGGGACGTGGTCGGCGAGCAGTGCGACGGCACCGGCGCCCCGGTGGGGTCCGGCGTCCTTGTTGCGGTCCATGGCGGTGCGGACGGCGGCGAGGCGGGCCAGCGGGTCCGCGTCGCCGACGGGGAGCCGTATCAGGTAGCCGGAGAGCCGGTTGCCCTGTGGGTGGGCGGTGCGCGGGCGGCGCCGGGAGACGGGGATCAGGGCGCGGGGCGCGACGCCCTCGCTGCCGTCGCCGCGCTCGTCGAGCCAGCGGCGCAGGGCGCCCGCGACGACGGCGATCACGACGTCGTTGACGGTGCCGCCGACGGCCTTGCGGACGAGGTGCACGTCGTCGATGTCGACGACCACGCCGGCGGTGCGGCGGGTGCCGGTGGGCCGGGAGGTGAGCGCCGGCGTGGGGCGGGCGGCCAGGGTGGAGCGGGCGACCGAGGCGCCGATGTCGAGGGCGCGGCCGATGTCGGACACGGCGCCGCGCAGCAGCCCCGGCAGCCGCCGCACGTCCGGGAACAGGCCGCGCGGGGGCTCCTGCGGGCGCGGCCGGCGCTCGGGCAGGTCCACCGGGTCGAGGACGGCGGCGGCCAGGGTCAGCGCCCGCAGCCCGTCGGCGAGGGCGTGGTGGAACTTGAACAGCACCGCGAAGGACGTCCCGTCCTCGCCCGGCAGCACGTGCGCCTCCCAGGGCGGCCGGCCGCGCTCCAGCGGGCGCTGCATGAGCCGCCCTGCGGCGGCCTGGAAGTCGCCGGCCGGGGCGTGCAGCCGGACGTGGTCGAGGGGGTCGAAGTCCGGGTCGGGTTCGCGGGCGGCGCCGCCGAACGCGGGCGGGAAGGCCGGCGGCAGGGTGAGCGGCTGCCACACGTCGCGGATGCGCATCCGCAGCCCGGGCACACCGGCCGCGCGGGCCGCGAGCAGGTCGGCGGCGTGCGCGCCCGCGGTGGGCGACGTGGCCGCGAACACGCCGAGCGCGCCGAGGTGCATGGGGTGCTCGGCGGACTCCATGTTCCAGAACGCCAGGTCGAGTGGGGCGAGCAGGTCGGCAGTCAAGGGCATGGCCTCGCGCTTCGACGACGGGTGGACAAGCAGTGAATCCCCCCGGAGCGATTACGGTCAAGCGCGATCATGCTACGCACAGTCAACAGCGGATTGAGTCCCGCCCCTCCGGTCGGCACCGCGGAGTGCGTGGGAGGGGCGGGGTTCAGGGGGCGGGTGCGGTCACTTCAGGGCGGGCGGCGCCGCGTTGGCCCCCGTTCCCCACTCCGACGGGCGCGGGCCGACCGTGAAGTCGAGCACACGGACCGAGCGGAGAGTGTCCGTCGTCAGATACGTCCGGTCGTAGGACACCCCGTCGGTACGGGCCGACTGGACGTAGCGGTCCGTGGCCGAGGTGCCGGGCGCCGTGACGGTCAGGGCGCCGTGCGGGTAGTAGCGGCGGTCGAGGGCGAGGTCGACGCGGTCGAAGACGGGGGTGGACAGGCCCCAGGTGTCGTGGCCGGGCTGGACCGGGAAGACGCCGATCGAGGACAGGACGTTCCAGGCGGACATCGTGCCGAGGTCGTCGTTGCCGGTCATGCCGGTCGGGGTGTCGGTGAACAGGGTGAGCGCCGCGTGCACCACGTCGGTCGTCTTCCAGGGCTGCCCGGTCGACAGGTAGGTGTACGGGGCGATGAGGTCGGGCTCGTTCTGCGGGTTGTACTTGTCGGCGTCGTAGTAGTCGTACGGCCCGTTCACCCACACCTCGCGGGCGGTCTTCGCCGGGTCCTGAAGCAGCCGGTCGTAGGCGAAGAACGAGTCGAGCCGGTCGTTCGCGGCCTGCTTGCCGCCGATGAGGCCGATCATGCCGGGCAGGTCCTGCGGCACGAGCCACTGGTACTGCCAGGAGGTGCCCTCGTGGAAGCCCTCGCTCTGCGCCGGGTCGGCGGGACCGGTGAAGGCGCCGGAGGCGTCGCGGGCGCGGAAGAAGCCGGTCGAGGGGTCGAAGACGTTGCGGTAGCTCTGCGCCCGGGCCGCGTACCGTTCGGCGTCCTGTTCGTGGCCAAGGTCGCGGGCCATCTGCGCGAGCATCGCGTCGGACAGGGCGTACTCCAGGGTGGCGGAGGCGCCGTGGTCGTAGTCGGAGTCGCCCGGCTTGGCGTGCGGGCGGCCCTCGACGTAGGGGGCGAAGCCGTCGGCGAGGTACTCCCGGTTGGCCTCGCGGCCCACGGCCGGGGAGCCGGCGGGCGGCACCCCGTCGGCGTTCTTCCGCAGCGCGCGGTAGGCCCGCTCCTCCCAGCCGTGCAGCAGGCCCTGCTGGTAGGCGTTGGTGAGGAACGGCGTGACCGGGTCGCCGGTCATGATGTTCGTCTCGACCGTGCCGTAGCCCCACTTGGGCAGCCAGCCGCTCTCCTCGTCGATCCTGATGACGGAGATCGCCATGTCGCGGGCCTCGCGGGGCGCGAGCAGGGCGAGGAGCTGGGACTGGGTGCGGTAGGTGTCCCACAGGGACCAGTTCTGGTAGTACGTGAAGTCCCGGGCCCGGTGGATCTTCCGGTCCCAGCCGGTGTAGCGGCCGTCGGCGTCGCTGCCGATGTTGGGCGCGAGGAACGACCGGTACAGGGACGAGTAGAAGGTCCTGCGCAGGGTCTCGTCGCCGCCCCGCACCCGTACGTCGTCCAGGCGGTCCTCCCAGGTGCGCCGGGCCGCCTCGCGCACCGCGTCGAAGGAACGGCCGCCCTCCGCGCGGAGGTTGCCGGCGGCGCCGCGTGCGTCCACGTAGGACAGGGCGGTGGTGGCTTCGACGGTGCGGTCCTCACTGGTGTCGAAGCGGACGTAGGCGCCGTCGCCGCCGGTGCGCGAACCGGCCGTGACCGTGCCGTCGTCCCAGGTGCCGTGCGCGGTGAACGGCCGGTCGAAGCGGGTGATCGTGTAGAGCGTGTACGGCTCGGTGTCCTGGCAGAAGCCGCGGCCCGTGATGGCGGTGCGCACGGTGCGGCTGTCGAGGATCTCCACCGTCGTGTCCACCGTGCGGTGCAGCGACTGGCCCGCGTTGAGCAGGACGTTGGCCTTGTCGGTGGCGGGGAAGGTGTAGCGCTGCACGCCGGTGCGCTCGGACGCGGTGAGTTCCGCCCGTATCCCGGAGGTCAGGCCGACGCGGTAGTAGCCGGGGCTCGCCTCCTCGTCGTCGTGGGAGAACCCGGCGGCGTACTTCGCGTAGTCGGTCTCCGTGACGTCGCCGGTGGTCGGCAGGACGGGCAGGTCGCCGCCGAGGCCGCAGCCGACGCCGGAGAGGTGGACCAGGGAGAAGCCGCGGATGCGGTCGTGGGAGTGGTCGTAGCCGGTGTTGTGGCCGGTGTCCGGGGAGAACTGCACCATGCCGAAGGGCACGGCGGCACCCGGATACGTGTTGCCCTCGTTCTCCGTCCCGATGAACGGGTTCACCAGGTCGGTGAGCCGGGTCTCGGCGGAGCCGGAGGGGGTGTCGGCGGCCCGGGCCGCCGGTGCGGCGAGCAGCATGAGCGCTGCCGCCGCACCGGCCGTGCCCCGGCGCAGGCGCCGGGCGTTTGTCATGACGCGTTTCCTCCGGTGGCCGCGCAGCCCGCGGGCGCCGCCTGTGACGCGTCGCGGATCAGGGCCTGGTGAGCGGCCTTCAGACGTGCGGTGTCGGGCTTGAGCACCTTGCGGTCGTAGGTGAGGAAACCGTTCAACTCGCCCTCGACGTCGGTGATCTGGGTGTAGACGGCGCCGTTGCTGCCCTTGCAGACCAGGGCGCGCACCTCGTCGAGCTTGGTGAGGTAGTCGTCGGTGTAGGTGGCCGGGTCGACGTCGACGTACGACTGCTGCACCGGCCAGGCGTGGCCGGGCACCGCGAGGCCGAGGCCGCCGTACTCGCCGCTGACCAGGGCGCGTTCGCCGTCCGGCCGGGGCGGCAGGGCCGGGCTCGGGTAGCCGTGCTCGTCCATGATGTCGCCGGCGTTGCCGTCCGCCCCGAGGTTCAGGCCGGACTGGTTGTTGACCAGCCGGGTCGGGTCCCAGGCCTTGGCCTGCTCGGCGACGCGGCCGATGTCGTACTGGCCCCAGCCCTCGTTGAAGGTGACCCACATGACGACCGACGGGCTGCTGATGTGCTCGTCGATCATCTCCTTCATCTCCCGCTCGTACTGGGCGCGCGCCTCGGTGGACGGGTTCACGCCGGCGGTCATCGCGGGCATGTCCTGCCACACCAGCAGACCCAGCCTGTCGGCCCAGTAGAACCAGCGGTCGGGCTCGACCTTGATGTGCTTGCGCACCGAGTTGAAGCCGAGCTTCTTGTGCGCCTCCAGGTCGTACGCCAGGGCCTCGTCGGTCGGCGCGGTGTGCAGGCCGTCCGGCCAGAAGCCCTGGTCGAGGGTGGCCATCAGGAAGACCGGCTTGCCGTTGAGCATCGTGCGCGGCACGCCGTCGACCTTCTGAACGGCGATGGACCGCATACCGAAGTAACTGCTCACGCGGTCGCTGCCGACGGTCACCTTCAGGTCGTACAGGAACGGGTCGTCGGGCGACCACAGGCGCGGCTCGTCGATGGTCAGGGTCAGCGGACCGCCGGTGCGGCCGGTGGCGGTGGCCACCCGCTTGCGCCCCTCGTACGCCGTCGCCGTGACCGGTACGCCGTCCCGGACGCCCTTCGCCTCGACGGTGAGGGTCTTCTTCGCGACGTCGGGGATCAGCTTGAGGGAGTCGACGTGGTCGGCGGCGACCGGCTCCATCCACACCGTCTGCCAGATGCCGGAACTCGGCGTGTACCAGATGCCGCTCGGGTCCAGGCGCTGCTTGCCCATCGGCGGGTTCTCGGCGCCGGACGCGTCGGTCGGGTCGTACACGCCGACGATGAGTTCCTGGGTGGAGCCCGGCTTCAGGGCGTCGGTGACGTCGGCGCTGAACTTGTCGTAGCCGCCCTTGTGTTCTGCGACCTTCGTGCCGTTGACGTAGACGACGGACTGCCAGTCGACCGCGCCGAAGTTCAGCTTCAGGCGCTTGCCGGAGCCGATCTTCCAGTCGGCGGGCACCGTGAACGTACGGCGGTACCACATGCGGTCCTCGTGCCGCTCTATGCCGGACAGCTGGGACTCCACCGGGTACGGGACGAGGATGCGCTCGCCGAGCGTCCGGCCCACGGGCGGCTGCTCACCGGCCTCGGCCGCCGCGAACTGCCAGCTGCCGTTGAGGTTGCGCCACTGGGTGCGGGTCAACTGCGGCCGCGGGTACTCCGGGTGGGCGTTGTCCGGCCCCACCTCGTCGGCCCACTTGGTGCGCAGCTGGTACGTCGAGTGGTTGGGGCCGCTGCTCCAGAACGCCTTGACAACGTTGCCGTCCGTTCCGGCGAGGCCGCCCTGGCCGTCGTAGCGGATGTCGGCGGTGCCGCGTGCGGTGCCGGTCTTGTTGCCGACGACGGGCTGTTCGAGCGTGACGAGGAGCGCCTTGGGGTCGGCCGGGTCCTGACGGACGTCTCCGAGCGGCCACTTGGCGCCGCCGATCACCGCTTCGAGGTGGTCGGCCAGACCCGCCGGGGGTGCGGCCAGGGTCTGCGCGAAGTCCAGCTTGAGGGTGCGGCCCGAGCCGAGGACGGTCGCCGCGGTGGCGCCGTCGTAGTCCCAGCCGTCGGGGAGGCGGAACGCCGACTGCGGGACGGGCTCCTTGGCGCCGCCGGGCTCGGTCCAGCGCAGGTGGAGGTTGGAGCCGCCGAAGTGCTCGAAGTACTCGACCTTGACGTCGTAGGCCGTTCCGGCGTTCAACTCCACCGGCTGGGAGGTCTGTTCCCGGTCCCAGTCGTCGACCCAGTGGTCGATGGCGAGCCGCCCGTCGATCCACAGGCGGAAGCCGTTGTCGCCGATCATCGAGAAGGTGTGGGGGCCGGTCTTCTCCGGCACGATCTTGCCGGTCCAGCGCACACTCGCGTCGTCCGAGCGGCCGGTGGCGAACGCGAGGCGCGGCTCCAGGTTGTCGAAGTCGATGTCGCGGTCGAATCCGGTGGCCTTCAGCTCGTGGAAGTCGAAGGCTCCCGGGGCGGACTGCGTGTAGTACTCGCCCTTCAGGCCGTGCACTTCGGCCGCCGGGTCGGCGGCGGACGCGGACGGCGCGGCGGTGAGCCCGGTGAAGCCGAGAGCCGCGGCGAGCAGGAGCGCGAGTCTGGTTCTGAGTCGTCTGGCGCGCACGGATCCTCCGTGTTGGGGGTTGGCGGAAGGTGGCGTTTTCAGAGGCACGCGGTGGGGGGTTGCGGCGCTGCGCGAGATGCTTTGTGTTCGATGTTGGTCGGTACAACGTTGTCACAACGGGCAGTTGGCATGACAACACGGATTCCGCTTGCCGTCCAGGGACCCGACACGCCACAGCGCGAAGTCCCGCCCTTGACATGGACGGGACTCTCCTGGGTTCGTTCGCGCGCGAGCGGGTTACGGCACCCGCTGGCCCTTGCCGAGGGCGATCACGCCCCCCTTGGACACCGTGTAGAGCGCGGCGTCCCGTTCGGGATTGACGCCGATCGTCGCGCCCGGCGGCACCTCGACGTTCTTGTCCAGGACCGCGCCGCGCACCACCGCGCCGCGCCCGATGTGCACGTTGTCGTGCAGCACCGACCCCTGCACGACCGCGCCCGGATCGACCACGACACCCGGCGAGAGCACCGATCTGGTCACCTGACCGCGGATCAGGCAGCCCGCGCTGACGATGGACTCGCTCGCGATGCCGCCCGCGTTGAAGCGGGCCGGCGACAGCTGGGACGAGTGCGTGTAGATCGGCCAGCTGCGGTTGTAGAGGTTGAACGCGGGCCGCTCCGCGATCAGGTCCATGTGGGCGTCGTAGTAAGCGTCGAGGGTTCCGACGTCCCGCCAGTAGCCCTGGTCGCGGCTGGTCTCGCCCGGCACGTGGTTGGCGCTGAAGTCGTACAGCCCGGCCTCGCCGCGGTCGGTGAGCTGCGGCAGGATCGAACCGCCCATGTCGTGCAGCGAGTTCTCGTCCTCGGCGTCCCGCTGCAGCGCCTCCAGGAGGGCCTTGGTCGTGAAGATGTAGTTGCCCATCGACGCGAACACGCACTCCGGGTCGTCCGCGAGGCCCGGCGGGTCGGCGGGCTTCTCCAGGAACCGCTCCACGGTCTGCCCGTCCGAGCCCGGCGTGATCACGCCGAACGCCGACGACTCCGTGCGCGGCACCCGGATCCCGGCGACCGTCACGCCCGCGCCGCTCTCGATGTGCTGGGCGAGCATCTGGCGCGGGTCCATGCGGTACACGTGGTCGGCGCCGAACACCGCCACGTACTCGGGCCGCTCGTCGTAGATCAGGTTCAGCGACTGCAGGATCGCGTCGGCGCTGCCCAGGTACCAGCGCGGGCCGAGGCGCTGCTGGGCCGGGACCGGGGTGACGTAGTTGCCGAGCAGGCTCGACATGCGCCACGTGGTGGTGATGTGCCGGTCCAGCGAGTGCGACTTGTACTGCGTCAGCACGCAGATGCGCAGGACGTCGCCGTTGACGAGGTTCGACAGCACGAAGTCCACCAGGCGGTAGGTCCCGCCGAAGGTGACCGCGGGTTTCGCCCGGTCCGCGGTCAGGGGCATCAGGCGTTTGCCCTCTCCGCCCGCCAGCACGATGCCGAGCACCGAAGGACCACCACGACGCATGGCCGCTCCCCTCACCCTGGTTGCCCCATGCCTGCCCGTGAGCCGGGCGGGCTAAGCCTGTCCGAGGATCTCCCGGTAGAGCCGCACCGTGCGGCGGGCCACCGCGTCCCAGCCGAACTCCTCCACCGCGCGCTCCCGTCCCGTCTCGCCCATCCGCCGGGCCTTGTCCGGGTCGCCGAGCACCGCGTCCAGCGCCCGGGCGAGGCCCGCCTCGAAGGCGTCGTCGGACTCGTCCGCCGAGACGAGTACCCCGGTCACGCCGTCCTCCACGACCTCGGGGATGCCGCCGACCCGGGACGCCACGACGGGCGTGCCGCAGGCCATCGCCTCCAGGTTCACGATGCCGAGGGGCTCGTACACCGAGGGGCAGACGAACACGGCCGCGTGCGTCAGCAGCTGGATGACCTCCGTGCGCGGCAGCATCCGCGGGATCCAGTGGACCCCGTCGCGGGCCCGGCTCAGCTCCTCGTACAGCTCGCGGAACTCGCGGTCGATCTCGGGGGTGTCGGGCGCGCCGGCGCACAGCACCACCTGCGCGGCCGGGTCGATGTCCCGCACGGCGCGCAGCAGGTGGGGCACGCCCTTCTGGCGGGTGATGCGGCCGACGAACAGGACGTACGGGCGGGACCGGTCGAGGCCGATCCGGTCGAGCGCGTCGGTGCCGTGGTCGGGCCGGTACAGGGCGGTGTCGATGCCGTTGTGCACGACGTGGACGCGGGCCGGGTCCAGCGCCGGGTAGCAGCCGAGGATGTCCTCGCGCATGGCGCCGGAGACCGCGATGACGGCGTCGGCGGACTCGATCGCGGTGCGCTCGGCCCAGCCGGACAGGACGTAGCCGCCGCCGAGCTGCTCGGCCTTCCAGGGGCGCAGCGGCTCCAGGGAGTGGGCGGTCATCACGTGCGGGATGCCGTACAGCAGCTTGCCCAGGTGTCCGGCGAGGTTGGCGTACCAAGTGTGGGAGTGGACGAGGTCGCTGCCCTCGAGCGCGGCCGTCATCGCGAGGTCCACGGAGAAGGTGCGCAGCGCGTCGTTGGCGGTGTCCAGCGCGGGCCACGGCCGGTGCCGCAGCACGCCCGTCGCGTCCAGGGATCCGCCCTCGCCCCAGCAGTGCACGGCCAGGTCCACCAGCGGCCGCAGCTCGCGGGCGAGGAATTCCACGTGGACGCCCGCGCCGCCGTACACGTCCGGCGGGTACTCCCGGGTCAGCAGTCCGACTCGCACCCGCAACCCCTTGTCGTCGCCGCACGGTCTACGTTCCTGGCCACTTCATGGTCACCCAGATGCGGCGCGGGGGGAAGGGTGCGGGAGTGACGGCCGGGGGTTACCCGGGGTCGCGCGGGGGCCGCGTGAAGCAGCAGTCGCCGCACACGCCGCCGGACGGGACGCGGTAGTAGAGGCAGCAGCTGCGGCGGCGGAAGGCCGTGCCGGTGAGGGTGCCGGCGGTGGCCAGCAGAGGGTGGCGCAGCAGTCCGGCGGCGAGGGCCCGGGACCGGGCGGCGGTGTCCGTACGGCCGTGGCGGCGGGCCCAGCGGTCCAGTTCGCGGGCGGCACCGGCGAGGGCGGAGGCCGCGTTGCCCCACAGCAGGCCCGCCGCGAGGTGGTGGCGGGCGCGCACGGCCGCGTTCAGCGGCGCGAGGTGACCGTCGAGGACGGCCTCGGCGAGCGTGGAGGCGCCGCCCGGCAGCGGCCGCACCTCCGCCAGCCACAGGTCGTCGGGCGCGCCGCCGTCGGGGTCCCAGCGCAGCAGCCCCGGGTCGAGGTCGGGGACGGCGCCGTAGAGGGCGGCGCAGCCGAGGGCCACCGACCACAGCCGCGCCGCGAGGCCCTGCTGGGCGACGGACGCCGCGACGCGCGGCTCGGGAGTCCGCAGCGCGGCGCCGACCCTGCGGACGCGGGCGGCGAGCGGGTCGTCGCGGTGAACGTCCGGCGGTCCGGCCGCGTAGGTCCGGGCGAGCGTGGGGAGAGGACGTCCGGGAGCGTGGGCGGGGTCCGCGAAGGTGCGCAGAACGAAGAAGCCGCCGGGGCCGTGCAGGGCGGCGAGCGAGGGATCGAGGCGGAGGGCCTGGCGGGGGGCGAAGTCGGGGTCCACGAGGTGCAGTGGTACCAGGCCCCCTGGGGGACATCCCCCGGGGACCTGGCGCGTTCGGCACCCACCCTGGGGAGGACGGCGCCCGATTCGTACTCCATCGGCAGTAGGAGCCATTGACCCCTCAGGGACGACGACGGGAAGAAGCGGACACGGCATCGTGTTCTTCATGGCAGACGACCCTTCGCCGCGCCGGGCCCCGCGCCCCCACCTCACGCAGAGGAGCAGCCGATGAGCGCCCTCGCGTTGTCCGTGCTCCTCTCACTCGTGTCCGCCGTCGCCTACGCGGGCGGCGCGATCGTGCAGGAGCGGGTCGCGGTGTCCTCCCCCGGCCAGACCTTCGCGCCGCTGCGCCGGCCGGGCTGGTGGGCGGCGGTCGGGCTCAACGGCACGGGCGGTCTGCTGCACGTCGTCGCCCTCGCCTACGGTCCGCTGAGCCTCGTCCAGCCGCTGGGCGCGCTCACCATCGTCTTCGCGCTGCCGATGGCGGCGCTGTTCGTGCGTCGCAAGGCCGGAGCCACCGCGTGGCGGGGCGCCATCATGGCGACCGTCGGCCTCGCGGGGCTGCTGTCCCTGGTCGGCACGGCCGACGCGCAGTCGCTCGACACCGCCCAGCGGGTGGGCGTCGGCATCGTCACCGCCGGCGTCGTCGTGGGGCTGATGATCGCGGCCCGCGCCGCGCACCGCCACCCGGCGGTGCGCAGTGTGCTGCTGGCGATCGGCTCCGGTATCGCCTTCGGCATGTCCTCGGTGTTCACCAAGACGGTCGCCGTCGACTGGACCGGCGGGGTGTCGGCCGGTGACCTGCCGTCCCTGGCCGCGATCGGCGTCTTCGCGACGGCGGGCCTGCTGCTGTCGCAGGCGGCCTACCGGGGCGCGGGCCTCGCGGCCCCGCTGGCCACGCTGACGGTCGTGAACCCGGTGGTGGCCGCCGCGGTGGGCATCACGATGTTCGGCGAGACCTTCCGGTACGGCACCACGGGCACGGCGCTCGCGTTGAGCTGCGGTGTCGTGGCGGCGGGCGGTCTGATCCTGCTGACCACGGAGCGGATCGCGCACACCGAGGGCGTGGAGGCGGGGTCCGTGCCGGGGACCGTGGACGAGAAGGAGCCGGTTCCCGCGTCCGCCGGGCGGCTGCCGGTGGCCGCCGGGCAGGTGCCCGCGGCCGAACTCCTCCCGGCGTCCGCCGAAGACCTGCCCGACCTGCTCCCGGACCAGCCCGAGCCGCTCGGCGCGCTGCGCGAGGAGGCCCTCGTACCGGCGCCCGGACCGGCCGCGGAGGACGACGCGGACGACGAGGACGGCCCGCGCTACTGCACGCCGTTCTACGGCAGTCCGTGGGTGCCGGTCGTGCCCGTGGCCGACCGGCACCGCGTACGCGTCAAATCCTGACGCCGCCGGCCCGGAGATACGCCACCGGGTCGATGTCGCTGCCGAAGCCGGGCCCCGTCCGCACCTCGAAGTGCAGATGCGGGCCCGAACTGTTGCCCGTCGACCCCGAGCGGGCGATGCGCTGGCCCGCGCCCACCGTCTGCCCGGCGCGCACCGAGATCGCCGACAGGTGGGCGTACTGGCTGTAGCGGCCGTCGTCGTGCCGGATGACGACCTGGTAGCCGTACGAGCCGCCCCAGCCCGCGCTGACGACCCGGCCGGCGGCGACCGACTTCACCGACGTCCCGGTCGGGACGGGGAAGTCGACACCGGTGTGGTAGCCCTTCGACCAGGAGGAACCCGCCTGGTGGTACGGCGTGCCGAGGGCGGCGTTGACCGGGGCGACGACGGACTGACCGGTTCCTGCCTTGCGGTCCGCCCGCTCGGGCGACGCCTTCTTCCGGCTGTCCTTGGGAGCGGCCTCCCGGGTGTCCTTCCTGGTTTCCTTCCGCGTGTCCTGCGCGCTGTCCTCGGCGGGCGGCTCGGGCTTGGGCTTGGCCGGGGCGTGCCGGGTGTCCGACTCGCGGGACTCGGAGGGCTTGGCGCTCCGCTTCGGCGGGGCCTCGGCCGCACCGGCGCGCAGCGACAGCCGCTGCCCCGGCAGGATCAGGTCCGGGTCGGACCCGAGGGTCTCGCGGTTGGCGGCGTAGAGCCTCTGCCAGCCGCCCTCGACCCGCCGCTCCTCGGCGATGCCGGAGAGGGTGTCGCCGCGGACCACCGTGTACATCTCGGTGCGGCCCGCCCGGGACTGCGGCGTGGTCTGCGGCCGCACGTCCACCTGGGCCGGCTTCTCCCGGACGCCGGCGGGGCGGACGTCGGGCGCGTCGCCGCCCCGGGTGAGCCCGGCCCGCTCGGAGCACGCCGGCCAGGCACCCGGCCCCTGGCCGTCCAGCACCTTCTCGGCGACGGCGATCTGCTGGTCCCTGGTGGCCAGGTCCGCGCGCGGCGCGTACGCCGTGCCGCCGTAGGCCTCCCATGTGGCCTGGGTGAACTGGAGCCCGCCGTAGAAACCGTTGCCGGTGTTGATGTCCCAGTCGTTGGCCGACTCGCATGCGGCGACCTTGTCCCAGGTGTCCATGTCGGCGGCCTGGGCGGCGCCGGTACCGATGAGCGGGAGGGCCATTCCGGCGCCGCCCGCCGTGACGGTGAGTGAGGCGCGGTTGATCCTGTTCGGCTGATACCGGCGGTGCCGGCCGCGCACGGCCATGAAGCCCCCCATCGACATGCGTCAGGAGGGGCAAAAGTAAGCGGCTCGAACATGCCGTGACAAGGCGGCAATCGGCCTACCGTTCACGCCAAGTGGCCGGGAATCCGCCTTTGTTGGCGAGGCCTGTGCCGGGCTGCGCTGAGGCTCCGGGGCCTCCCCGTCCGTACTGGATCGCGCGGGGACCGGCCGTGATCGTGCGGTGGACGTACCGGCGCGTCACGATGGTCGGAGCGGCAATACTGACGCGCACGACCGGCACCAGCTTTCGCAGGGTCCGCAGGGCCTGCCGGAACTTCCCGGAACTAGGAGCAGGCGGTATGAGCACTACAGCGCAGATCGGCGTCACGGGCCTCGCGGTCATGGGCCGCAACCTGGCCCGGAACTTCGCCCGCAACGGCTACACGGTGGCCGTGCACAACCGCACGTCCTCGCGCACGCGCGCGTTGGTGGAGGAGTTCGGGAGCGAGGGCGAGTTCGTCGCGGCCGAGACCGCCGAGGAGTTCGTGGCGGCGCTGGAGCGCCCGCGGCGCCTGGTCGTCATGGTGAAGGCCGGCGAGCCGACGGACGCGGTGATCCGGGAGTTCGCGCCGCTGCTGGAGCCCGGCGACATGATCATCGACGGCGGCAACGCGCACTTCGCGGACACCCGGCGCCGGGAGCGCGAACTGCGCGAGCAGGGCATCCACTTCGTCGGCACCGGCATCTCCGGCGGCGAGGAGGGCGCGCTGCACGGCCCGAGCATCATGCCGGGCGGCTCGAAGGAGTCGTACGAGTCGCTGGGCCCGATGCTGGAGAAGATCTCCGCGAAGGCGGCGGACGGCGCCCCGTGCGTCACGCACGTCGGCCCGGACGGCGCCGGCCACTTCGTGAAGATGGTCCACAACGGCATCGAGTACGCCGACATGCAGCTGATCGGCGAGGCGTACCAGCTGCTGCGCGACGTCGCCGGGTACTCCCCCGCCGAGATCGCGGACATCTTCCGCACCTGGAACACCGGCCGGCTCGACTCGTACCTGATCGAGATCACGGCCGAGGTGCTGTCGCACGTGGACGCGGCGACGGGCAAGCCGTTCGTGGACGTGGTGCTGGACCGGGCCGAGCAGAAGGGCACCGGCCGCTGGACCGTCCAGATCGCACTCGACCTGGGCGTTCCGGTCTCGGGCATCGCGGAGGCGGTCTTCGCCCGCTCGCTGTCCGGGCACGCGGCACTGCGGGAGGCCTCACGGGGCCTGGCGGGCCCCAAGGCGTCGCCGCTGGGCAAGGAGGAGGCGGGCGCGTTCGCGGACCGGGTGGAGCAGGCGCTGTACGCCTCGAAGATCGTGTCGTACACCCAGGGCTTCCACGAGATCGCCGCGGGCAGCGAGGAGTACGGCTGGGACATCGACCTCGGCGCGGTCTCCTCCATCTGGCGCGGCGGCTGCATCATCCGCGCCGCGTTCCTGGACCGCATCCGCGCGGCCTACGACGCCCGGCCCGGTCTGCCGAGCCTGCTCGCGGACGAGACGTTCGCGCGGGAGATCGCCGACGCCCAGGACGACTGGCGCGAGGTCCTGATCGCCGCGACCCGCCAGGGCGTGCCGACCCCCGGCTTCGCGGCGGCCCTGGCCTACTACGACGCCCTGCGCGCCGAACACCTCCCGGCGGCCCTCACCCAGGGCCAGCGCGACTTCTTCGGCGCGCACACGTACCGCCGCGTCGACCGCGAGGGCTCGTTCCACACGCTGTGGGGCGGGGACCGGTCGGAGGTGTCGGAGTAGGGCGCGGGCGCGAGGCCGCCGCCCCGGCCCCCCGCCTCGCCCCCACCGCCTGTGCCGGGCTCGCCCGCCGCGCCCGGCCGACCGGTGCCGGGCTCGGCCACCGCGCCCGGTCACCGCACGACGGGCGGCCGTCCGTTCAGCTCAGCGGCGGTCCCGGTTCCGGGTTCGGTACCGGCTCCGGGCCGGGCGGAATGGGTGACGGGTCGGGGTCCGGGACTGGGCCAGGACCAGGGCCTGGACCCGGACCAGGGCCAGGGCCAGGCGTGGGGCCCGGCTGCGGTGGGCCCGGCTGCGGTGGTGGCGGGGTGGGCTCCGGGCCGGGTGGTGGTTCGGGGGTCGGGACCGGGTTGGGCCCGGGCTGCGGGTCCTTCGGGTCCGGGCCCGGGGTGGGCCCCGGTGGGACGGGGTCCGGGAACGGGTTCGTCATCGTGTCCTCCAGCCAGTCGGACGACGTCGGCTCTGGACTACTCCCCCGCCTACCCGGCGGCGGCGCGGCCAGTCACACGACGGCATGACACACGGGGGCCCACTGGGCTACTGCCGCAGCGCCACCCGCGCGCCGGCCTCGAGGCCTCGGCGAGGGCTGGAGAGCACTGGCACGGAGGTGGTCGTCAGCCGCTCGGCCGGGGCCATGGAGGCCTGGGCGAGGACGATCGCGTCGGCGTCGGCGGTGCCGATCGCGTCGGCGGCGTTCGCGACGAGGCGCGCGCAGCGCTCGGTGTCGCCGGCCTCGAAGGCACGCCAGGCGTCGCCCAGGACCCGCGTCCGTACCTCGACGGGACGACCGGCGCGGGCGGCCTCCTCCTCGACGAGGGTCACCGTCGGCCCGAGTGTGCTCTCCAGGGTGGCGAGGACGGCGACGCGCGGCCCGAGGGCGACCGCGGCGGCGGCCGTCGGACGGTCGACGCGCAGCACGGGCACGCCGGCGTCGTCGGCGCCGGCCTCCGCGACACCGCCGAGGGTGGAGCAGGTGCACAGGACGGCACGCGCGCCGTCGGCGACGGCCTGCCGCAGGGCGGTCCGGACGTCGTCCGCGACAGCCGCCGCCCCGTCGCGGCGGGCGCGGTCCAGCAGTCGGGGCAGGACGACGTGCCGCAGTTCCAGGCCGGGGTGGTCCTGGTCGCGGAGGGCGTCGAAGACGGGGACGTGGACGGGTGAGGTGTGCAGCAGGGCGAGCATCGCCGGGCCGCCCGCCGGGCTCAGAACCGGTCCGGGTGGGTCTTGAGCCAGTCCTTCGCCGCGCGCAGCAGCTCGGGATCGGCGGCCGGGGCCTCGTCGGGGTGCCGTTCGGCCCACTTGACGACGTAGGGGCACAGCGGGGCGACGGGGACGTCCTCACGCCGCGCGGTGGCGTAGAGCTCGCGGGCGAGGGAGCCGGCGATGCCCTGTCCCTCGTGGGCGGGCTCGACGATGGTGTGGACGGGGACGAGGGCGCGCCCCGGCGACTCGAGGACGAAGTACTCGACGCGGCCGACGACCTCGTCGCCGGTCACCGCCTCCAGGCGGCCCGCCGCCCGGTCGTCGCGGATCTCGATGTCGCGCATGGGCACGCTCCTCGCGCTGCGTCGGTCAGGCCGTGACGGCCTGGGGGCTGCGTTCCTGGTCCGAGCCCGGAACCGGCTCGGACGGGTCGGCGCCCAGCGCCACGATGCGGTTGTCGCGGTCCACGTGGACGACCCGGGGTTCGAGCGCCCGCGCCTCGGCGTCGGTCACCTGAGCGTAGCTGATGATGATCACCAGGTCGCCGGGGTGGACGAGGTGGGCGGCGGCGCCGTTGATCCCGACGACCCCGGACCCGCGCTCGCCCTCGATGACGTACGTCTCCAGGCGGGCGCCGTTGGTGATGTCGACGATGTGCACGAGCTCACCGGGCAGCAGGTCGGCGGCGTCGAGCAGATCCGCGTCGATGGTGACCGATCCCACGTAGTGCAGGTCGGCCTGGGTGACGGTGGCGCGATGGATCTTGGACTTGAACATGGTACGCAACATCGGGGCACTCCCACGAGTAGGCTCCCTGCCTGCGTTTTTGCAGGTCAAGGGCTGCTTCAGCACCTCACAGCGAGTCGCACGTTCGGGCAGCTTTCCCCAGGTTTTCAGGACTCGTGCTGACCGAATGCCGACTTTTCTGATGGGACATCAGACGTCGAGAAGGGCGCTCGCGGCGTCCTCACGCCCCGTGCCACCCGTCAGTGACGGCCGCAATCAGCGTACGCAACAGGCACCGAAGACTCTCGTGACGATCGCCACAGCAGGGTGTACCTACCTGACCAACAGGTCGATCAAGGTCCGTCGCCGATCCGGCGGCGCGCAACACAGCCGCTCATCGCACCCCACGGCCAGCGGATCGTCCTCGGAGTCGACGGATCCCACCACTGCACCCGCGACACGGCCGCACACCCGACACCCCCAAGTACGCGGAGATGACGGCCGGCGACCGGGACCTCAAGCTCCGGGGCCACGAGGTCTACCGCTCCGGGCACGACGAACTCCGCGACGAAACCTCGGCCCATACCCTCCTGGGCAGCTTCCTCCCCAAGCCTTTCCAGCGCTACGGAATGGGTACTTCTGGGAGGGCCATGTGCAGTTCGCCTGGCCGGATCTCGCTGAGCACCTCGATTACGACAGCGAGGGCGGCATGTTCTGTGCGCTCGGGAGCCTGAGTGACCTCACGCAGCACAACGAGCGGCCCGGCAACAGTTTCCGGTCACAGCACTAGGAGCGCGGGAAGCCCCGTCGGGGCAGGGTGACCGAATGGGTCCCCTGCCCCGACGGAGCTCGGTCGGCCGGGCGGCGGGTTACCGGCGCCCGGCAGAGTCCGGTGCCGTGTGCGGCGCTCCCCGGCTCAGCCGAAGTTCACGTCGCTGCACCACATGTAGGCCTGGTCGAGGTGCGAGGCCTGCCAGATCACGAACACGATGTGGTGTCCGGTGTAGCCGGAGGTCTGGACGGGGAACGTGATGTTCTGTGCCGGGGCGAAGCGGCCGGTCTGCGTGATGAAGTCGAGGTTGCCCCAGCCCAGGGTCTGGGTCTTGGGGTCGAAGCCCTGCTTGCTCACGTAGACCTTGAAGTAGTCGGCACCGTGGGACGCCTGGTCGTACAGCTGGATCGAGAAGTTGTTGCCGACGGTGGTGGTCTTCCACGGCCCGGGCTTGTTCAGGCTGGCGTTCCTCGACAGGTTGTTGCTGCAGAGCGTCCCGTCGGGGGTGCGCGCCTGGAACTGGCCACCGAGGCCGTCGCGGAGCGCGCTCATCCAGTTCCACATGGTGTCGGGGTTGGCCTGCCAGGCCTGCCAGCACATGGGGTCTTCGGTCTGCATGGCCGGGTTCGTGTGGTTGCTGCCCCACGTCTTCCAGCACTGGTACGCGCGGGTGGCGGGGCCGACGACGGTGCCGTGAGCCTGGGCGGGGGCCGACCAGGTCAGTGCACCGACAACCACGGCGAACAGCATGACGAGCGCCTGGAGAGGCCGGCGGAGGGACGACCGCGCACGCCCGGTTAACGGACTCTGTTTGCGCATGGGGGGAACTCCTTCCAGTTGCGGAGGCTGTCATGGGAGCGCTCCCAACGGTAGGTCTTCTGAGGGAAATGTCAATGAGACAAACGGAGTTGATTACTGGGGTGGGTGGCGAGCAGGGGATCTGCCGTGAGCCGGGAGTCAGAACCGTTACCGGGACCGGAAAGCGAGGATGCGGCCTGGACTGGTGTGCGGGGCGATGCCAGGGAGGGGGGTTCGCAGCCTGGCAACGGGACCTGGTTTCGGCGTGAGGGCTGGCCAGTTCCACAACACGCGAGATCCCAGGCCCCGATGGTGCGCTTCCGTACACCCGAGTCGGCCTCGCCGGGCAAGTTGCCTGGTAGGAGCTGTGACCGTATGGCGCATCGGGCGGGGAACGCGGCCCCCGAGCCCTCCGCCCTCACCCACGTAGCGGCCGCCGGCTCGACGATCCGTCGGCAGTCCACCGCGAAGACCTCCACGGTGGCCGCCTCGTGCCAGTGCGGCACGACAGCCCTCGCGTCAAGTGCTTCCTCGACCACCGCCGATGCCGCCACGCGCACCCGCAGCGGGCACTCCCGCCACGTCCGGAGCGGCCAGGGCCTCGACGAGCTCCTCCCGGTCGGTCACCCGACGCTCCAACTCCGCTTCCGCCTCGGCGAGTCCGACCGCGATTCGTTCCGCCCGGGGGTGAAGCTCCTCCGCCCGCACCCGGCCAGCGCAGCCGCCTTCCGCTCCTCCGGCAATCCCGACCATCGGCTGTGTCGGCCAACTCCCCTTCATGGAGCCCGAATTGATCTGGCGAACCCTGCCACGGCGACACCGGGAACATGCCTGACCAAAAAAAGCCCAACCATCACATCGGGCGGGACATCGGCCTACCATGACGCCGCGTCAATTCGCGGTCTTGCAGATCCGGACCAGCCGGGGAGACTGCCTTCACGGCCGGGTCCGCCCGGTTCCCCGGCAGCACCACGCCAAGCCGGTCGGTCCACCGTCACTCCACCGAGATGAGGTCTCATGAACCGAAACCGAGCTGCCGTCAGCGCGGTCGCCGTGACCCTGTTCACCGCCGGCCTCGCCGTCGGCCCGGCAGGCGCCGCCACCGCCACCGCCACCGAGGCGAAGGCCCGCGTCGGAGCCGACTGGGCAACTCAGTCGATCGTCTTCACCGCCGCTGCAGGGCAGATCAACAACCTCAGCATTTTCTCCATGTACACCAGCGACGGGATCCGGCGGATCGGCTTCAGCGACGTGGTCCCGCTCGAACCGGGCGACCACTGTGCGTACTCCAGAGCCGAGGACACCACTTCCGTCGTCTGCGAACTGCCCGCCGACAGCCCCCGGCCCGACAGGATCGACGCCTTCCTCGGCGACGGTGACGACACGATCGCCGCCTTCACTCCCGGGATCGGCACCGTCAGCGGCGGCCCCGGCGACGACGAACTGCACGCCCACACCGCACGCACGGTGCTGGGCGGCGCGGGGAACGACATGGTCATGGGACCCGCCGCCCTGCACGGCGGCGACGGCATGGACCACCTGATGGGTGACAGCAGCAACCAGCAGATGTGGGGCGGCCGGGGCGACGACATGATCGAGGGCTACGGCGGTGACGACACCGTGCACGCCGGCCCGGGCGACGACCACGCCATGGGCGGGGACGGCCGCGACATCCTCCTCGGCGGCCCCGGCAACGACACACTGGACGGCGAAGGCGGCGACGACCTCGTCTGCGGTGGCACCGGAGAGGACACCCTCGAAGGCGGACCCGGCCGCAACATCGTCCTCCCGTAAGTGCGCCTCCATGCCCGAAGGCCCGGGCCCGCGGCGCCAACAGCGTCGCGGGCGCCGAGCCACCGCCGTCGGCGACCCGCCACCCGAGCCGCGTCAACCGCGAACGCCGCAGACGGCAGGTCCCCGCGCGACACGAGGTGACCGGCGGAACCGGACCGTCGAACCGGTCGGTCGGCGCGGGCGCGAGTCTCCACGTTGCTCGGCCTACCCGATGACGCAGAACGGATACGGCTACGCGGGAAACAATCCGCTGACGTTCTCCGACCTCACAGGAATGTGCCTGGACCCTGGGAATGGGCGCTGCCACCAGAGCACAACCACCGGATCCGGCAAGGGCGGCGACACGCGCGACAAAACCGCCAACGGCTTCCCACGGCCGCCCGGCGTCGAGCGCCGGGCGGCCGTGGCTGTGTGTCGGTCCGCGTCAGAACAGGGAGTGCAGGAGCCTGTTCGGGGAGCCGCTGCCGGCGCTCTTGACGACGCCTGTGGTGGCGTTGGCCGTGATGGCGTCGCTGACCTGGGCCGGGGTGGCTGAGGGGTGGGCGGCCAGGTAGAGGGCGGCCGCGCCGGCGACGTGCGGGGTGGCCATGGAGGTGCCGCTGATGGTGTTGGTCGCGGTGTCGCCGGTGTTCCAGGCGGCGGTGATGCCGACGCCGGGGGCGAAGAGGTCGAGGCAGGTGCCGTAGTTGGACCAGGACGCCTTGGTGTCGGTCTTGTCGGTGGCGCCGATGGTGAGGGCCTGGGGGACGCGGGCCGGGGAGTAGTTGCAGGCATCCTGGGCCTTGCCGCCCTGGTTGCCGTTGCCGGCGGCGACGGCGTAGCTGACGCCGGAGGCGATGGAGTTCTGTACGGCGGTGTCGAGGGAGGAGCTGGCGCCGCCGCCGAGGCTCATGTTGGCCACGGCCGGCTTGACGGCGTTGGCGGTGACCCAGTCGACGCCGGCGATGACGCCGGACCAGGTCCCCGATCCGTTGCAGTCGAGGACGCGGACGCCCACCACTGAGGCGGCCTTGGCGACGCCGTACGTCGAACCGGCGGCGGTTCCGGCCACGTGCGTGCCGTGCCCGTTGCAGTCGTTGCCGTTCTGGCCGTCTCCGACGGTGTCGGTGCCGATGCCGGCCCGGCCGCCGAACTCGCTGTGGCTGACGCGTACGCCGGTGTCGATGACGTAGACGCGGACGGTGGAGGCGGTGGTGTGGTAGGTGTACGCGCCGTCGAGCGGCAACTGGCGCTGGTCGATGCGGTCCAGGCCCCAGGTGGCGTTGGTCTGGGTGGCGTTGATGCGGACCGTGGCGTCCTGCTCGACGTAGGCGACGCGGGGGTCGGCGGCAAGGCGGTGGGCCTGGGCGGCGGACATCTGCGCCGCGAAGCCGCGCACCGAGGAGCCGTACACGTGGGTGAGTTTGCCGTCGAACGCGCTGGTGAGGGCCTGGGCGGTCGGCCGTACGGATGCCTTGGGGGTGTCCTTCAGAACCACGATCCAGCCGTCGGCGACGGCGGTGGCGGCAGGGGCCAGACGGACGTCGGGGCGGTCCGCGCCGTGCGCGGGAGCGGTCGCGGTGAGCAGTCCGGCGGCCAGAGCGGCGGCGGGGATGAGCACGCGAAGGTGTCGCGCGGGGGATCTCATGCGATGAACCTGACCTTTCGTTGTCCGGGTTACGGGCAATCCGGGTCGTGCGGGTGTCGCCGTCCGGGGTCTGCGGTCGGCTCCCGGCCACGGGTGGTCAGGCCGCGAACGGGCATATGAGGACGTGCGGCGCATCACCCCCGGGCGGTCGCGCGTCCTGTTTGAGTCGTTCATGACAGTGCCATGGGGTATGGAGCGCCCGCAAGATGCCGGATGCGTGCGCGTCAAGCGGCCTTCCGGGCCGTTCGGTTGCTGCGGCCTCGCGGGAACCGCCCACCGGGGCAGCCGGGTGTCGGACACGCGCCCTGGTGGCCGCTCACCGAACGGTGCCGGACCTTCCACGCCGTGAGCACCGGCTCGGTCAACGGCCACTGCCCGTCGGACAAGTCGCTGGGGAACGGCCCGCGTTCACTCAGACCGCCACCCCAGCGACGTTCTGGACGGGGTTGGCAGGGTGGGGCTCCGACGAGGGCCGTGTCCCTCGCGGGCAACGGCCCTCGAAGGCTCTCGTCCCCTCGTCGCAGGGGCCGGCCTTCACCCGTGGGCTCGGGCAGGCCGGGGCCGGTGCCTCTCGGAGGCGTCCGGGTCGGCCGAAGGCGCGGTCCCGTGGTACTCCGTGCAGGCGTCGACGAGCCAGGTGGCCAGGTAGAGAAGCTGATGCGGGCACACGCGCGCGGGGATGCCGGCGACGGTGGCGTCGCGCCAGGTCATGAACGGGAAGGCGTCGTTGCCGACGTCGAGGCCGGGGGCCACCAGGGCCAGTACGTCGCGGGAGCGGGGGCCCACCAGGGGGATGGTCGCCCAGTGTTCGGTGACGGAGGTGAGGTGCACGCGCAGGTCGGGCCACTCCGTCTGGAGCCACTCCTCCATCCACTCCAGGAGTCTGGCGGCGTTGCCGGTGGTCGTGGTCAGCAGGAACTCCTGCTCGGCCACCCGGATCACGGTGCCGTCGTCCAGGGCCACGCCGTCGACGCCGCACATCACGCCGTACCGGATCCGGCCCACCTTGAGCGGGCTCATCAGGCTCGTGTAGAGCCGGTCCAGCAGTACGCCGGCGTCCGGGCCCTGCACATTGATCTTGCCGAGCGTGGAGCCGTCCATCATCGCGACGCCCGTCCGGGCGGCGCGGCACTCGCGCAGTACCGCCTCCTCCGTCGTCTCGCCGGGCCGCGGGTAGTACCAGGGGCGCTTCCACTGGCCGACGTCCTCGAAGAGGGCGCCGTGCTCGACGTGCCAGGGGTGCAGCGCGGTCACCCGGACCGGATCGAAGAGGTCCCCGCGGTTGCGGCCCGCGAGGGCGGCGAACGCCACCGGGACGGCGGGCGGACGCAGGCGCATGGTGCCGAGGTCGGCGACGTCCACGCCGAGCGCCTCGGCGACGATGCCCGAGGTCATCACGCCGGACGTGCGGCCCTGGTCGTGGGCGGTGCCGATGGTGGTGTAGCGCTTGACGTGTTCCACCGACCGCAGGCCCGCCCCGGTCGCGCGCAGTACGTCGCGGACCAGGGCGTCGCGCTGGAGGTCGACGAACTGGTGGGAGCCGTCCGGACCGTCCTGCGGGCTGGGGACCCGCCACAGCACCCGGCCCGGCGCATCCTCCGGCAGCGGCTCGGGCGTCGGCAGAGTGGGCGTCCGGCCGGTCCTGCCGACGGCCGACAGGGCCCGTCGTGCGGCGTCGACGCCGTCGGCGAGGCAGCCGGCCAGCGTGAAGGTGCCGCCGGCCGAGCCCGCCGCGCGGACGCCGTCCGGGGCCTGCGCCGGTACGAAGGCGCCGATCGCGGCGTCGTAGCGCAGGCTGCCGCGGGCCTGGCTGAACAGGGCCACGGCCGGGTTCCAGCCGCCGGAGACGAGCAGCAGGTCGCAGTCGATGCCCCGCCGGTCGCCGGGGCGGCCGTCGCTGAAGGGGGCGACGTGCGCGCGACAGACGTGTTCGACGCCGCTGGTTCCGGTGACGACGTGCCCCGCGCGGATCTCGATGCCGTGCTCGCCGCAGGCTGCGCGCCAGTGCGCCGGCACCTCCTCGCGGGCGTCGACCACGGCGGCGATCCGCACGCCCGCGGCGGCCAGTTCGAGCGCCGCCGGGTAGGCGCTGTCGTTCGTGGTGAACACGACGGCCCGCCTGCCGGGCAGGACACCGAAACGGTTGAGGTAGGTGCGCGCCGAGCCGGCCAGCATGATGCCGGGGCGATCGTTGTCGTCGAAGGCGACCGGACGCTCGTGGGCGCCGGTGGCGAACACGACCTGCCGGGCCCGGATGCGCCAGATCTGACCGGCGGCGTACGCCCTTTCGCACCCGGTGCGGACGCACGCGGTGGGCGGGAGCGAGCGCGGACGAGCCTTCGGGCCGCGGTCCGCCCCGGTGTTCGAGGCGGAGCACCGGGGCGGACGCCCGCCGGGCGCGGTCGGCGGGCTGTCAGCAGTCGAGGGGAGCGGGGCCGACGGCCACGTCGTCGAACCACAGGGTGTCGTCGCCCGTTCCGTAGCTCTCCCAGCCCAGGCGCAGGGCGGTGGGCCGGGGCGGGGTGGTACGGACGAGCCATTGCTGGTCGATGTCCTGGGTGGGGACGCCGTCGGCGTGCAGGCCCGGAATCCGCTCGTCGCCGAGCCAGGTGTCGAGCCCGGGGGCCGTCGTGTCGATCGCGAAGCGCAGGCACTGCCAGCTTCCCGTCGGCAGCGGCCTGCTCAGCGCCACGCCGGCCGGGCTCTGGGCCGGCAGGGTGGCGTCGTCGACCTCCCGGTTCCACTGCAGGGCGCCGTTCTGGCCCCCGACGCGCAGGCTCCGCCCGCCCTGGGAGGCGTCGGGCAGGGACACGAAGGTGACGTGGGCGGAGGGCAGCGCGGTGGTGTGCCGCACCCACATGCGGACGTGCATCACCGGGCCGACCGAGGACAGGTCCGCGGTGGAGGCGACGAAGGCGTGGTTGCAGTAGCCGGCCCGGCCGTCGACGCGCAGGGACGTGCTGCCGCTGTGTGCGACGGCGGTGTCGACGGCGGCCGTGCCGCTGCCCTGGCAGTCGGGTGCGGTGAACCGCCAGTCGCCGGACGGAGCGGGACCGGTCTGGTTCTCGAAGTCCGAGCAGATCACCGCGCCACCGCAGTCCGCGCTCGGCGGTGGGGTCGTGGGCGGTGGGGTCGTGGGGGGTGGGGTCGGCGGCGTGCTGCCGTCGCCGCCGCAGGGCACGCCGCCGAGGGTGAAGTCGCTCGGCGCGGGGTCGGCCGACCGCCAGGTTCCCTGCAGGCCGAACTCGGCGGTGCTCCCCGTGGCCAACGTGCCGTTCCAGCTCGTACCGGCGGCGACGACGGACCTGCCGGTCTGGGTGACGGTCGCGTTCCACGCCGATGTCACCTGCTGGTCGCCGGTGTAGGTCCAGGCCAGACGCCAACTGTCGAGCGTGGGGCCGAGGTTGGTGACCTTGATCTGGGCGGTGAAACCGCCGGTCCACTTGTTCACGGTGTAGTCGACCCGGCAGCCGGCCTCCACGCCGCTCGCGGGCAGCGCCGTGAAGCCGGACGCCGACAGCACGACCGCGGTGAGGACCGCCGCCCAGGGCCGGCGCGGTAATCGTGAGAGCCAGGGCCGGCGCGGTAATCGTGGGAGAAGGACGCGCACGTGTGCCTCCAGGTGGGGGGTGCTTGCAGGCCGGGGTGCTTGCGAGAGAGCGATGGGAGCGCTCCCAATCGCGGAGACGGGGCTCCGGACGGGCCGGAGCCCCGTCGGGGGTCAGCTGGTGGGGAAGTTGTCGGGAGTGCTGATCCGGCTCTTGAGCAGCGCGCCGGACTCGGTCAGTACGCCACTGCTGCTGTAGTCCGTGCCGTTGCAGGTGCCGGGCTTGAACGAGGCACTGCCCTCATTGGCGTCGGAGTAGGTCCAGTTCGCGTAGCCGATCTTCAGCCGGTCGAGCAGGTCCAGCCAGGCCGTGCTGCTCTCCCGGTCCACCGCTCCACCGCCGGTATAGGTCACCGTGCCGAACTCGGTGACGAACAGCGGCAGTTGCGAGGCCGCCCGGCTCACCGTGGCGCGGTAGTTGTCCTTGTGGCTGGCGGCGTAGAAGTGGAACGCGTACATGATGTTGGTCGCGTTGACGGGGTTGTTGACGACCTCGCTCTCGTTGGAGCCGTCGGAGACTCCGAGCGAGGACCAGCCGCGGGTGCCGACGATGATGACGGCGTCCGGGTCGGCGGCCCGGATGACCGGGATGACCTGCTCGGCGTAGCTCTTGATGGCCGCCCAGCTCACGCCGTTGGGCTCGTTGGCGATCTCGTAGATCACGTTCTTCTTGTCGGCGTTGCGGGTGGCGACGGACTTGAAGAACGTCTTGGCGCGGTCGAGGTTGTAGTTCGGGTCGCCCGGCGTCAGGGTGTGGAAGTCGATCATGGCGTACATGCCGCGGGCCTCGGCCATGTCGACGAGGCTGTTCACGCGGCTGGTGAAGCCGGCCGGGTCGGTCTCGTAACCGCCCTCCTGCACGTACATGGCGATGCGGAACAGGTCCGACTTCCAGTCCTTCGCCAGCGCATCCAGGGACGCGTTGTTGTAGCACTTGCTGAACCACTGGATGCCGTGCGTGCTCATGCCCCGCAGCTGTATGGGGCGGTTGTACTGGTTGCACAGGTGCACGCCGCAGACGTGGAGCTGCCCGTTGATGCCCACGGGGGTGCCGTTGTCCGGGGCGGGCGGGGGCTCCTCGACGGTGCCCGTGCAGGCGACGCCGTTGAGCGTGAACGCCGCGGGTTTCGGGTTGGCGCCGGTGAAGGTGCCGGTGAAGCCCAGGTCGGCCGTGGCGTTGGTGGCCAGCGTGCGGTTCCAGTCGGCGCCGACGGCGGTGACCGTGGAGCCGGACTGCGACCAGGTGGCGTTCCAGCCCTGGGTGAGCTTCTGTCCGGCGTCCGGCATGGCGAACTTGAGCGTCCAACCGGTGACGGTGGAGCCCAGGTTGGTGATTTTCACGCCGGCCTGGAAGCCGCCCTGCCACTGGCTGGTGACCGTGTAGTCGACCCGGCAGCCGGTGGCGGCCACGGCCTGGGGGGCGACCAGTGCCGTGAGGCCCAGGACCGTCGCACAGGTCGCGAGTAAGGCCAAAAAGCGTTTCAAAGCGTTCCTCCTCGTGCGATACGGGAACAGCGCGATGGGAGCGCTCCCAAAGCCCATCGGCCCGAGACCGTACACCGACGCGCCGACGCGCGATAGGCATTCGACGGCCGAACGATGCGACGGGTGTGGGTGATTGCCGCTCGCACGGACTCCGCCCGGCCGCAGAGGCACGCCGTCGAAGCGCCCCCGAAGCGCTCCGCGGAGAGCGGGTTCGGGGGCGGTGGGCCCGTGAACCGGGCCCGGAACCGAGGCGGTGGGCCGGCACTTCGCCGGGGTGCGGCGGCCACGACCCTGCGCAGGGTGTGGCAGAAGTGCTCGCACGGCGTACCGGCGCGACCGCCGGCGCCGTCGCCCCTCACGTCGAGGCCGTAGCGGTCGCCGCGGACCTGTTCGTCGCGGTGCCGAAGGCGAAGGGCCGGGCGGCTGAAGTGCGATCCACGTCACGAGCCTCGCGCCCCGTTCGCCGGAGACAATTGGCAGGCACACGTATCCGCCCGGCCGACGAAACACGAGGCATCCCTTGAGCAGTTCCGCCCAGGCGCCCGACAGCTACTTCGAGCGCATCGACGAGCACCGTTTCAAGCCCACCGTGCACGCGGGCGGGGCCTGGGACACCGACGAGATGCACTTCAGTCCGCTCGGCGGGCTCGTCGCGCACGCCGTCGACCGGCATCGGGTCACCGTGGGGGCGGACGGCGGCCTGCTGCTCTCCCGGATCAGCTACGACATCCTGGGGCGGCTCGCCCTGGACGAGTGCGAGGTGCGGGTGGAGACCGTGCGGCCGGGGCGCACCATCGAGCTGGTCGAGGCCGTCGTCTCCATCGCCGACCGGCCCGTGGTGCGGGCCCGGGCCTGGCTC
This sequence comes from Streptomyces sp. DH24, assembly GCF_029813775.1. Taxonomy (GTDB): domain Bacteria; phylum Actinomycetota; class Actinomycetes; order Streptomycetales; family Streptomycetaceae; genus Streptomyces. Next base: position 54,570 of record NZ_JARVKW010000025.1, read on the forward strand.
CTCGCCGAGGTCGACACCCGCGCGGTGGCCGGCGGCGGTGCCGAGCGGCTCACCCCGCCCGACGCGCTCGCGCCCTGGGACATGGCCGCGCTGTGGCCCGGCGGTTACATCGCCTCCATCGACGTCCGGCCGGTGACGCCGCCCGAGCCGGGACGCGCGACCACCTGGATCTCCAGCGCGCTGGATCTCGTCGCCGGTGAGGCCAGTGGTCCACTCGCGCGCTACCTCGCGCTCGTGGACACCGCCAACGGCATCGCCGTACGGCAGCCGCCCACGGAGTGGATCTTCCCGAACGTGGATCTGACCGTCCATCTGCACCGGCAGCCCACCGGCCGCTGGACCGGCCTGGACACCAGCGTCACCTTCGGCCCCGCCGGACAAGGGCTCACCAGCACTGTGCTGCACGACGTCGACGGCCCGGTGGGACACGCCCAGCAGTTGCTGACCGTACGGCCCCGGCCGGGCCGCTGACCGTGCGGGCGATCCCTCGGGCGGGGCGGGCGCGGTCTGGGAGAATGGCGGGCCGAGCACCGGCGGAAGGTGCTGGTCACGCAGGAGAAGAGCGCACCGTGTCCCGACCCCCGGCCGAACCCGCGCCCGAGCATCGCCGGCCCCGCGACGATCTCCGGGCCGACTGCGGGAGCTGCTTCGGGCTGTGCTGTGTCGCGCTGCCCTTCGCGCGGTCCGCCGACTTCGCCGTCGACAAGGCGGCGGGCACGCCGTGCGCGAACCTCCGGACGGACTTCCGCTGCGGCATCCACGCGCGGCTGCGCGACAAGGGCTTCTCCGGCTGCACGGTCTTCGACTGCTTCGGCGCGGGCCAGAAGGTCTCCCAGGTCACCTTCGGCGGCACGGACTGGCGGCGGGCACCGGAGAGCGCCGGCGCCATGTTCGAGGTGTTTCCCGTCATGCGGCAGCTCCACGAGCTGCTGTTCTACGTCACCGAGGCCCTCGGTCTCGCCCCCGCCCGCCCGGTGCACGAGGAACTGCGGCGGGCGCGGCAGCACCTCGACGCCCTCACCCGGGGCAGCGCCGAGGCGGTCGTCGCCCTGGACACGAACGCACTGCGGGGCGAGGTGAACGAGCTGCTGCTGCGGGCCAGTGAGCTGGTGCGCGCCCAGGTGCCCGGCCGCCGCAGGAATCACCGCGGCGCCGATCTGATGGGCGCCCGCCTCGCCGGCGCCGATCTGCGGGGCGCGAGCCTGCGCGGTGCCCTCCTCGTCGCCGCCGATCTGAAGAGGGCCGACCTGCGGACGGCGGACCTCATCGGTGCCGACCTCCGGGACGCCGACCTGCGCGGGGCCGACCTCACCGGCGGCATCTTCCTCACTCAGGCCCAGCTCAACGCGGCGCGCGGCGACGCGGCCACCAGGCTGCCGACGGGACTCGACCGCCCCGCCCACTGGTGACCGCGGCACCGCGACCGCCTGTCCGGGGCGCCGAACCGGGCTGCCGTCACCGCCACTTGGCCCGTCCGGACACCGAACCGGCTCTCACTCTCGGCCAGTTGGCCCGTGCGCACGTCGCACGGGACGTCCGGCTCCGTCACTCACCCGTCCGGGGCCCCGACTAGGCCGCCGGTTCCGCGACTTCCTCGGCTTCCACGGCTTCCACGGCTCCCGCTGCTTCCCCGACTTCCGCGGCCTCCACGGCTCCCCCCGGCGTCCGGCTCGCGAACTGCGTGCGGTGCAGTTCCGCGTAGCGGCCCCCGGCCGCCAACAGCTCGTCGTGCGTGCCGCGTTCCACGATCCGGCCCGCCTCGACCACCAGGATCTGGTCGGCCGCGCGGACGGTGGACAGCCGGTGCGCGATGACGACGGCCGTCCTGCCCTCCAGGGCCTCGGCGAGCGCCTCCTGCACGGCCGCCTCCGAGGTGTTGTCCAGGTGGGCGGTGGCCTCGTCCAGGATGACGACGCGCTGGCGGGCCAGCAGCAGGCGGGCGATGGTCATGCGCTGGCGTTCGCCGCCGGACAGCCGGTAGCCGCGTTCGCCGACCACCGTGTCGAGGCCGTCGGGCAGGGACCGTACGAGGTCGTCGAGGCGGGCGCGGCGCAGCGCGTCCCACAGGTCGTCGTCGGTCGCGGCGGGCCGGGCCAGCAGGAGGTTCGCGCGGACCGTGTCGTGGAAGAGGTGGCCGTCCTGCGTGACCATGCCCATCGTGTCGCGCAGGGACGCCGCGGTCAGGTCACGGACGTCGACGCCGCCGACGCGCACCGCGCCCGCGTCCACGTCGTACAGGCGCGGCAGGAGTTGGGCGATGGTGGATTTCCCGGCGCCGGAGGAGCCGACGAGCGCGACCGTCCGGCCGGGTTCGGCGCGGAAGGAGACGCCGCGCAGCACCTCGTCGCCGCCCCTGGTGTCGAGGGAGGCGACCTCCTCCAGGGATGCCAGGGAGACCTTGTCGGCGGACGGGTAGCCGAAGCGGACGTCCTCGAACTCGACGGCGACCGGGCCCTCGGGTACCTCGCGGGCGTCCGGGCGCTCGGTGATGAGCGGCTTCAGGTCGAGCACCTCGAAGACCCGCTCGAAGCTGACCAGGGCGCTCATCACCTCGACGCGCGCCCCGGCGAGCGCGGTCAGCGGCGCGTACAGGCGGGTCAGCAGCAGCGCCAGCGACACGACCGCGCCGGGTTCCAGGGCGCCGCGCAGGGCGAAGAAGCCGCCGAGGCCGTAGACGAGCGCGAGGGCCAGGGCCGAGACGAGGGTGAGGGCGGTGATGAAGGCGGACTGGGCGGTCGCGGTGCGCACGCCGATGTCCCGGACCCGCCGGGCGCGCTCCGCGAACTCCGCCGACTCCTCCTCCGGGCGGCCGAACAGCTTCACGAGGGTGGCGCCGGGCGCGGAGAACCGCTCGGTCATGCGGGTGCCCATCGCCGCGTTCAGCGTCGCCGCCTCGCGCTGCATGACGGCCATGCGGCGGCCCATGCGCCGGGCCGGGATCACGAACACCGGCAGCAGCGCCAACGCGAGCAGGGTGATCTGCCAGGACAGCGTGAGCATCACGGCGAGCGTCAGCAGCAGTGTGACCAGGTTGCTGACCACTCCGGACAGGGTGTTGCTGAACGCGCGCTGCGCGCCGATGACGTCGTTGTTGAGACGGGACACGAGCGCGCCCGTACGGGTACGGGTGAAGAACGCGACCGGCATGCGCTGCACATGATCGAACACGGCCGTCCGCAGATCGAGGATGAGTCCCTCCCCCAGCGTCGCCGAGAGCCGCCGGGAGAGGATTCCGAGCGCCGCCTCGGCGACGGCGATGACCGCGATCAGCAGCGCCAGGCGTACGACGGTGGTCTCGGTGCCGTCCGACACGATCGCGTTGACGACGCTGCCGGCCAGGACGGGCGTGGCCACAGCGAGCAGCGCCGTCGCCACCCCGAGCAGCACGAACAGGGCGATGCGGCGGCGGTGCGGGCGGGCGAAGGCGCCGATGCGGCGCAGCGTCGCGCGTCCCGGGGGGCGGGGGTCCTGCTGGGCGTTCAGGACGCTGTGCAGCTGTGTCCAGGCTGTGATCTCCATGCTCATGAGGACGAACGTAGGACCTCAAGCTTCCTTGAGGTCAAGCCGCCGTCGGAGCCCGCGCCGGTCGCCCCGCCCACGCGGTCCCCGCTGCCGCCGCCTCCTGATCCGCTGCCCGTCCGTAAGGCGCCGTCCCCGCGTCCGAAACCCGGTGTTGGCGCGGGAGGGACAGGCTGTCCGGACGTGACAGCAGTACCGGTTTCCGAGCGCCCCGCGGGGCCGCGCTCCCGTCGCGTCCCGGTCCGGCAGATCCTGTGCCTGCTTCCGCTGCTGCTCGTCGTCGTGGTCGCGGTGCGGCACCGGTCCGTGCTGGCCGAGGGTGTCGCGGGGCTGGGCAGCGCCGAGTGGCCCTGGCTGCTGGCCGCGGTCGGCGCGACCTGCCTGACGTGGGTGGCCGCGGCCCTGACCCGGCAGGGCGCCGTGGTCGATCCGCTGCCCAAACGGCGGCTGCTGGCCACGCAGTTCGCGGCGGGCGCCGCCAACCACCTGTTGCCCACGGGGCTGGGCGCGAGCGCGGTCAATCTGCGGTTCATGACGGTGTGCGGGCTGTCCCTCGGCCGGTCCTCGGCCGCCCTCGCCCTCTACGTGCTGGCCGAGAGCGTCGGCCGGCTGGCCCTGCTGGGCGCCCTGCTGCTCGCCTTCCCGGACGCGCTGCGGCTCGGCGGGCTGCTGCCGGACGGCTCCGCGGGTCTCCTGCCGGCCGTCGTCGTGGCGGTGCCGGCCGTGGCCGCGGTGGCGCTCGCGTCCGTACGGCGGCTGCGTGCGGCCGCGCTGTCCTTCCTGCGGACGGCGCTCGCCGAGGCACGGTCGGTCCATCTGCGTCCGGCGCGGGCGCTCGCGCTGTGGGGCGGCTCGTTCGCCTTCCCCGCGTTGCAGGCCGCCGGGCTGGTGGCGGTGGGGCGGGCGCTGGGGCTGCCGGTGCCGGTGTGGCACGTGGCGCTGGCGTATCTGGCGGCGACCGTCGCCGTGGCGCTGGTGCCGACGCCGGGCGGGCTCGGCTCGGTGGAGGCGGCGCTGGTGGTGGCCCTGCTCGCGGCGGGCGGCCCGGCGGCCGTGACCACGGCGGTCGTCCTCACCTACCGGATCATCACCCTGTGGCTGCCGCTGGTGCCGGGGGCCTTGACGCTGGGCGCGCTGGTGCGGTGGAAGGTCATCTGACGGCCCTCGCGCGGCGCCCCGTGCGCGGCGACGGGGTCAGCCGACCCTGACTTGTACCGGCCCTCCGCCGGGGTCGACGCGGTGCGTCCAGCGTGCCGTCAGGCGCAGAGCGCGGTTCGGGAGCGCCGGGCCGAGGCGGGTCTCGTGCAGCGGTCGGCCGTCCTGAGTGACCGTCAGCGCCACCCGGGGAAGGGGAACGGACGTCCGCAGGACGTACGGGTGGCGGTCGCCCGGCGTCACGCGGTTCGGGGCGATCCAGCGCAGCGGCGGGTCGGCGAGGAGCGGGACTCCCGCCGGCCACTCGGCCCGTGCCAGCCAGGCCCCGACGGCGCGGGCCACGTGCGCCCCCTCGCGGGCCGCCGTGCCCGCCCGCTCCACGGCGTGCAGCACGTTGCCGGCGGCGAACACGCCCGGCCGTTCGGTGCGCAGGGCGCCGTCGACGGCGGGGCCGCGGGTGCCCGGGTCGAGGGCGAGTCCGCCGCGCCGGGCGAGTTCGTGGTCGGGCACGAAGTCCCCGGTGAACACGACGGTGTCGCAGCGCAGGGTGGCGGTGCGGCCGTCCCGGTGGCGGATCCGCACGCCCGACAGGCGCCCGTGGCCGACCAGTTCGGTGACCGTCGTGCCGGTGAGCAGCGGAACGCCCCGGCGCAGTCGGGCGTCGAGGGCGCGGGCCGGTGCCGTCTGGGCGCGCGGCAGTTCCGTGACCATGGCGACGACGTCGGTCCCGGCGGCCCGTACGGTGCCGGCGGCGGCGTACGACACGTCCTCGGCGCCGACGATGACCGCGCGCGTGCCGATCCGCTGCCCGTGGAGGTGGACGGCCTGCTGGAGCTCACCGGTGGTGAGGACGCCGGCGGGCCGGGTGCCGGGGACCAGGCGGGCGGCGCGGGGGCGTTCGCGGGCGCCGGTGGCCAGCACGACCGCGCGGGCGGTGATCGTCTCCGCGCCCTCGGGCCCGACGGTGTCGAGCGTCAGCGGGCCCGCCCAGTCGAGGGCGGTCACCCCGGTCCGTACGGCCGCGCCGGACCGCAGTGCCGCCTCGGTGAGCCGGCGCGCGTACTCGGGGCCGGTCAGCGGGTGCGGCCAGGGCCCGAAGCCGCCGTGGGCGCAGTGCCGCGGTACTCCCCCGGCCCGCTGCTCCCGGTCGAGCACCTCGATGCGCCGGCCCGTACCGGCGGCGGCCAGCACCGCGGCGGCGGCGAGCCCGGCGGGCCCCGCCCCGACGACCAGCACGTCGACCCGGCGTTCCCCGGTCATGACCTCGCCCCCTTCAGCGGTGCCCGCCGCGCGGACCGGTGCGACCGGGTCCCGCGGCACCCTCGGCCCGCGCCGGTCCGGCGCGTCCCGGTCTCAGCCGCGCCTTCCTCGTCGGTCCGCCCTGTTCCGGTCACCGCTCCGCCTCCTCCAGCAGTGCCCGTACGGTCGCGCCGCAGTAGAAGCCCTGGCAGCGGCCCGCACAGGCGCGGGTGCGGCGGCGCAGGCCGTCCGGGGTGCGGGGCGGGATCGTACTGGCGAGGGCGTCGCGGATCTCGCCCCGGGAGAGGCGCTCGCAGTGGCAGACGAGACGGCCGTACTCCGGGTCGGCGGCGACGAGTTCGGGCCGCTGGTGCGGGCGCGGGAAGGCCTCGCCGAGGTTCGGCATGGGCACCGGTTCCAGGGGGCGCTCGGCGCCGGGTTCCAGACCCGCGTCCGTGAGCAGGCCCATGACGTGCTCGGCGATGGCGAGGGACGCCGTCAGGCCGGTGGAGCGGATGCCGCCGACGGTGACGTACGCCTGCCCGGGGTGGGCGCGGACGCGGTAGTCGTCGTGCTCGGTGGCGGCGCGCAGCCCGGCGTAGACGGCGGTGACCTCCTCGTCGAGCAGTGCGGGCAGGATGCGGCGGCCCTTGTCGCGCAGCGCGGCCAGGCCCTCTGCGGTCGAGGCGGTGGCGGACTTGTCGTCCAGGTCCTCGGCGGTGGGTCCGAGCAGGACGTTGCCGTACACGGTGGGCGCGACCAGGACGCCCTTGCCGAGGGCGGTGGGCACGGGCAGCAGGATGTGCCCGACGAGGGAACGGGCGAACTTGTCGAAGACGATGAGCTGGCCGCGCCGCGGCGTGACCGTGAAGTCGTCGTGGCCGAGCCGCCGGTCGAGCGTGTCGGCGTGCAGCCCGGCCGCGTTGACCAGCAGGCGGGCCCGCAGCGCGCCCCGGCCGGTGCCGAGGACGTGCAGTCCGTCCCGCCGGCCGACGTCCGTCACCGGCGAGTTGAGGTGCAGGTCGACGCCGTGCCGGACCGCCTGCGTGGCGTACGCGAGTGTCGTCGTCCAGGGGCAGACGATGCTTTCGCCGGGCACGTGCAGGGCGCCGAGCGCGCCGGGGCCGAGGTGGGGTTCGCGGGTGTACAGCTCGTCGGGGCCGATGATGCGGCTCGCCCGGTACTCGTTGGCCTCGGCCTTCTCGGCGAGGCGGGGCAGCGCCGCGAGCTGCTCCTCGTCCCAGGCGACGAGGAGGGCGCCGACCGGTTCGACGGGGATGCCGGACTCGGCGGCGTACGCGGTGAGCAGGCGGGCGCCCTCGCGCACCAGCCGGGCCTCCAGGGAGCCGGGGACGGCGTCGAAACCGGTGTGCAGGATCGCCGTGTTGGCCTTCGAGGTGCCGTCGCCGACGTCGTCGCGGGCTTCCACGAGGGCCACGCGCAGGCCGGGGTGCCGGGCGAGCCGGCGGGCGATCGCGCAGCCGACGACGCCGGCGCCGACGACGGCCACGTCGTACGGCTCGGCGGGCAGGGGTCCCTCGGCCGTGACCGTCATGCGGGTGTCCGTTCCAGGAGGGCGGCGACCTCCGCGCGGAACCGGGCGCGGCGTTCGGCGGCCTCGTCGGCGGTGACGCGGGGTTCGTACACGGCGGACGGTTTTCCGTCGGGCAGGGCCTGTTCGAGGGTGGTGGCCGCGCCCGCGCCGAGCCGGGCCAGCGCGCCGGCGCCCAGTGCCGTCGCGTCGGGCAGCGCGGACACTTCGACCGGGCGTTGCAGCAGGTCCGCCTGGGTCTGCATGAGCAGCGCGGAGCGGGTCAGGCCGCCGTCGACGCGGAGCGTGCGCAGCGGGGTGCCGAGGTCGGCCGCCGCGGCGTCGGCGAGTTCGGCGACCTGGGCGGCCAGCCCTTCGCACAGGGCGCGCACCAGGTGCCCGGCGGTGGTGTCGAGGCCGAGACCGGTGAGCGAGCCGCGCACGTCGCCGCGCCACCAGGGGGCGGCGAGCCCGGCGAGGGACGGCACGAAGGAGACACCGCCGCTGTCGGGGACCGTGCCGCCCACGGCGTCGAGGTCGGACGCGTCGGAGAGGACGCCGAGGTCGGTGAGCCAGCGCACCGCGGAGGCGGCCGTGTACACCTGGCCGTCGAGGCAGTAGCTGGTGCGTCCGCCGAGCCGCCAGGCGACGCAGCTCACCAGGCCGGAGTCGCCGCGGCGGGGGGTGTCGCCGGTGTGGGCGAGCAGGAACGCCCCTGTGCCGTAGGTGCACTTGGCGGCGCCGGCCGCCGTGACGCGCTGGGCGAGCAGGGCGGCCTGCTGGTCCACGACGAGGCCGGTGAGGGGGATTTCGGGGCCGAAGGCGGTGGTGGTGCCGACGGGGTGGGCGGCGTCGACGACCTCGGGGAGGCGCTCGCCGGACAGGCCGAACAGGTCCAGGGCGCGCGGGGACCACTGGGCACGGTCGAGGTCGAGGAGCTGGGTGCGTCCGGCGGTCGCGGCGTCGGTGACGAAGGCGCCGGTGAGGCGGTGCACGAGCCAGGCGTCGGTGGTGGTGACGACCCCCTCGCGGGTGAGGTGACGCCGTATCCAGGCCATCTTGGGCGCGGCGAAGTACGGGTCGAGGGGCAGTCCGGTCAGCTGCCGCAATTCCTCGGCGTGCGGCGCGAGTTCGTCGCAGACGCCCTGGGCGCGGCGGTCCTGCCAGACGAGCGCGTCGGTGAGCGGGCGGCCGGTGCCCGGGTCCCAGGCGAGGACGGTCTCGCCCTGGTTGGCCAGGCCGAGCGCCGTGACGGGTTCGCCCGCCTCGGCGAGGGCGCGCCGTCCGGCGTCCACGACGGAGCCGTACAGCTCCCCGGGGTCCACCTCGACCAGGCCGCCGGGCAGATGGCGGGGGCGTACGGCGGCGAAACCGGTGCCGATGACGCCGCGTTCGGGGCAGATCACGAGGGCCTTGGTGCCGGACGTGCCCTGGTCGACGGCGAGCACCGCACCTGTCATCGCGCCTCTCCTGTCGCACCGTGGAAGATCACCGCGCGCCAGCCTGCCGCCGCCGCGCACACCGCGTCAAGCACCTGCCCCACCGCCCCCGGCGGCGGGGGCCAATGACGCGGAAAGGTAACGGAGTTCGGCAGGATGAGGACAACGGGCCGGTTCCGGAACGTGACGCTCTATATAGTGACGGCCGACCGAACGTGACTCCTCAAACTGCGCCCAGAGGAGGGCTGTTGTCACACCAGCCTGCCGCCTTGCCCGGCCCGCCCCCGGGAGCGGCCGGGTGATGGCCAAAGAAGGAGCACGCCCCGCCTACGACCCGGCCGGGCACGACAGTGCCCTGCGGGCCGCCCTGCAGGAGGTGCGCGCCGGGCGCTGGATGTCGATGCGCGAGCTGCTCGAACAGACCACGACCTGGTCGCAGTGGACGCAGCGGACCCAGGTGCTCGCCGCCGCGGCCGCCGGCACGGACGTGGTGCGCACCTGGCGTTCGGAGGAGCCGAAGAACGTGCACGCCTCGGTGATGCACGCCCGGGTCTGCGTGGAGCGCGCGCTGCGGGCGGGCCGCGAGGGTCATCGCCGTACGCACGAGCTGTGGCAGGAGGCCTGGCACGCGTGCGACTCGGCCGCGCACGCCGCCCCGCACGATCCGGTGCCGTGGGTGTGCCTGCTGGCGCTGGCCCGGCTGGACGAGGGGCAGCGCTGGGCGGAGCACCGGGTGCCGCCGCCCGAGCCGATGCTGCCGCCGGGGCCGTGGGGTCTGCTCGCGCAGGCCGACAAGCGCGACCCGTACAACCGTGAGGCGCACCACCGGATGCTGCAGTTCCTTTATCCGCGCGGGGATTCGGCGCGGCTGGCGGAGGCGTCCGGGTACGCGCACTGGGCGGCGGGTTCGGCGCCGCCCGGGTCCGCCCTGCATGTGCTGCCGCTGTACGTGCGGGTCGAGCGGTATCGCCGCTCGGGCGGTCGGGACGCCGCCCTCGACCTGCACTGGGTGGCGGAGGACGCCACGCGTGAGGCGCGCCAGGCCTTCCACAGCTGGTTCGAGCTGACCCGGTCCGACGAGCGTTCCCTGCTCGACCTCAACCACCTCGCGCACGCGCTGTGGGGTGCCCTGCAGTTCCCGGAGGCCACCCAGGTCTTCGACGCGCTCGGACCGTACTACACCCCGCTGCCGTGGGCCTACCGCACCAACGAAGCGCGGGACGCCGGCCAGGCCGTGGACGTGTTCGTGCAGGCCCGGGCCCGCTGCCGGTCGGCGGGCCGGCGCACCTGACACCCCGCAAGCCCTCAAGACTCCCGCGAGGCCCCCGACTCCCGTACATTCGCCCCCCGTTCGTCCCTTCACGTCACCCCCCGCCCCCCGTTCCCCCCTCCCCCGTCCCGTTCTTCCCGGAGGTTTCGGCATGTCCCCCACCCAACGACCCGCGCACGCGCAGGGGTCCCCGCATCACGACGAGGAGCAACGCCTGCGCGAGCTCGGCTACCGCCCGGTGCTCGCCCGCCGCATGGGCGGCTTCGGCAACTTCGCGATCAGCTTCTCGGTGATCTCGATCCTGTCCGGCTGCATGACGCTGTACGGCTTCGGCATGGGCGCGGGCGGTCCCGCCGTGATGCTGTGGGGCTGGGCGGGCGTCGGTCTGTTCGTGCTGTGCGTGGGGCTCGCGCTGGCCGAGGTCACCAGCGCCTATCCGACGTCGGGGGCGCTGTACTACATGGCCGACCGGCTCGGCGGCCGCCGCTGGGGCTGGTACACCGGCTGGCTGAACCTGCTCGGTCTGCTCGGCGCGATCGCCGGCATCGACTACGGCGCCGCCCTGTTCACGGGCGCGTTCCTGAATCTCCAGTGGGGATTCGAGCCGACGCCGGAGAAGACCTTCCTCATCTTCTGCGTGATCCTGCTGCTGCACGCGGTGCTGAACCTGTTCGGGGTGCGGCTGGTCAGCGTGCTCAACTCGATCAGCGTGTGGTGGCACCTGGCGGGCGTGGCCCTCATCGTCGGCGCGCTGGTGATCGTCCCCGACCACCACCAGTCGGCGTCGTTCGTGTTCACCGAGTTCGTCAACGACACGGGCTGGGAGAACCCGCTGTACGTGGCCGCGATCGGTCTGCTGCTCGCCCAGTACACGTTCTCCGGCTACGACGCCTCGGCGCATCTGTCCGAGGAGACCGCCAACGCCTCGGTGTCGGCGGCGCGCGGCATAGTGCGGGCGATCTGGGTGTCGTGGGTGGCCGGTTTCGTCCTGCTGGCGGGACTGACGTTCGCGATCCAGGACTACGAGGCCACGCAGAACAGCGCGACGGGCGTGCCCCCCGCGCAGATCCTGCTCGACGGACTCGGCACGGACGGGGCGAGCGCCCTGCTGCTGATCGTGATCGTGGCCCAGCTGTTCTGCGGCAACGCGGAGGTCGCCGCGGCCAGTCGCATGGTGTTCGCGTTCAGCCGGGACCGGGCGCTGCCCGGTTCGGCCGTGTGGCGCAAGGTTTCCGCGCGCACCCAGACGCCGGTCGCGGCGGTGTGGCTGTCGGTCGGCGTCGCCTGCCTGCTCGCCCTGCCGTCCCTGTACTCGGCGACGGCGTACGGCGCGGTGACCGCCATCAACGTCATCGGCATCACGCCCGCGTACGCCATCCCCGTGTTCCTGAGGCTGCGGGCGGGTGACCGCTTCACGCCGGGGCCGTGGAACCTGGGCAAGTGGAGCCGGCCCATCGGCATCGTGGCGGTGGTGTGGGTGGCGTTCGTCACCGTGCTGTTCTGCCTGCCGCAGTCGTCGCCGGTGACGGCCGACACGATGAACTACGCGTCGGTCGCCCTCGCTGTCGTGCTGGTCCTCGCCACCGTGTGGTGGTTCGTGGCCCGCCGTTCGTACGGCGTTCCGACGACGGCCGCGTACGGCACCGACAAGGAACAGGCGGAACTGGCCGAAGGCATCGTCTGACCACCCGCTTCCGACGCCGGACCCGGTACGAACACCCGTGCCGGATACGGCAGGATGAGCGATCGCGCCGGCCGTGCGGGTTCTCGCGCGGCCGGCGCGCCGGCACATCTTGGAAGCGAACAGGTGACGACGTGACGACACTTCACATCCGGCCGTCGGCGAGGATATTCGCCGCTGACCTCCGTCGCGGGGGTGACCGGTGACACGGTCCCTCACGGTGGACGACCTGGTCCTCGCCGGAATCGCCCTCGGGGCGGGTCTGCTGGCGGCCTTTCTGCTGCGGATGCTGCTGCGCCGGCTGGGCACGTACGCCGACCGCACCCGCTGGAGCGGCGACGACGTCATCGTGGACGCCCTGCGCGCCCTGGCGCCCTGGGCGGCGATCTCGGCCGGCGCGGCGGGCGCGGGCGCGGTGCTGCCGCTGACGCAAACGGTCCAGCACAACGTCAACCAGGTCCTGACAGTGCTGCTGATCTTCCTGGCGACGGTGTCGGCGGCCCGGGTCGTCGCCGGCCTGGTCCGGTCGGTCACCCAGTCCCGGTCCGGGGTCGCCGCCTCGGCCACGATCTTCGTGAACATCACCCGGGTCCTGGTGATGGCGATCGGCTTCCTGGTGGTGCTCCAGACGCTGGGCGTCTCCATCGCACCGCTGCTCACCGCCCTGGGCGTGGGCGGTCTCGCGGTCGCCCTGGCCCTTCAGGACACGCTCGCGAACCTCTTCGCGGGCATCCACATCCTCGCCTCCAAGACCGTCCAGCCCGGCGACTACATCCGGCTGAGCAGCGGCGAGGAGGGCTACGTCGAGGACATCAACTGGCGGCAGACGACGGTCCGCAACCTGTCCAACAACCTGGTCGTGGTCCCCAACGGGGAGCTCGCGAAGACCAACATGACCAACTTCATGCGTCCCGAGCAGCAGCTCACGATCATGGTCCAGGCGGGCGTGGGCTACGACAGCGACCTGGAGCACGTGGAGCGGGTCACCGTCGAGGTCGTCTCGGAGGTCATGCAGGAGGTCTCCGGGGCGGTGCCCGACCACGAGCCGGCCGTCCGGTTCCACACCTTCGGCGACTCGCGGATCGGGTTCACCGTGATCCTCGGTGTCGGCGAGTTCAGCGACCAGTACCGGATCAAGCACGAGTTCATCAAGCGCCTGCACCGGCGCTACCGCGAGGAGGGCATCCGCATCCCGGCGCCCACCCGGCAGGTGTCGCTCCAGCAGGGTGCCCCGGGGATCCCGCCGCAGCGCACCGGCGGTGCGGTCGCGCCGGACGGGACGGCCCGGCTGCACGACTGACCGCCGCGGTCTCCCGCGCACGGGCACTGGGGTGTGCGCCATCTCACACCCCAGGTCCGTGCGCGTCGGCGCATCGCCCCGCACGTGACCGCGAACCCCTGTCGAGCCGGGGACGATCACGAGATATCTTGATGTCGAGCAATGTTGCAGACGTGGAGCGGAGCACCCGGTGACTGACTCGACCATCATCTATACGCACACTGACGAGGCCCCGGCCCTGGCGACGTATTCCTTCCTGCCGGTGGTCAAGGCGTACGCCTCGCAGGCGGGTGTCGCCGTGGAGACGCGGGACATCTCGCTGGCCGGGCGCATCATCGCCGTCTTCCCGGAGTACCTGACCGAGGAGCAGCGCATCCCGGACGCGCTCGCCGAGCTCGGCGAGCTGGCCAAGACGCCCGAGGCCAACATCATCAAGCTGCCGAACATCTCGGCGTCCATCCCGCAGCTCAAGGCCGCCGTCGCCGAGCTGCAGAGCCAGGGCTACGCGCTGCCGGACTACCCGGACGACCCGAAGACGGACGAGGAGCGCGAGATCCGCGCCCGCTACGACAAGGTCAAGGGTTCCGCCGTGAACCCGGTCCTGCGTGAGGGCAACTCCGACCGCCGCGCCCCGGCGTCGGTGAAGAACTACGCCAAGAGCCACCCGCACCGCATGGGCGCCTGGACCCCCGAGTCCAGGACGAACGTGGCGACCATGGGCCAGAACGACTTCCGCTCCACCGAGAAGTCCGTGGTGATCGCCGAGGACGGCGCGCTGCGCATCGAGCTGGTCGGCGACGACGGCACCACCACCGTGCTGCGCGAGTCCGTACCCGTCCTCGCCGGCGAGGTCGTCGACGCCTCCGTGATGCGCGTCGCCGCGCTGCGCGAGTTCCTCACCGCGCAGGTCGCCCGCGCCAAGCAGGAGGGCGTGCTGTTCTCCGTGCACCTGAAGGCCACGATGATGAAGGTCTCCGACCCGATCATCTTCGGTCACGTGGTGCGCGCCTTCTTCCCGAAGACGTTCGCGAAGTACGGCGAGACCCTCGCCGCGGCCGGCCTCACCCCGAACGACGGTCTCGGCGGCATCTACAAGGGCCTGGAGAACCTGCCCGAGGGTGCCGAGATCAAGGCCTCCTTCGACGCCGAGCTCGCCGAGGGCCCGGAGCTGGCGATGGTCGACTCCGACAAGGGCATCACCAACCTGCACGTCCCGTCCGACGTGATCGTCGACGCCTCCATGCCGGCCATGATCCGCACCTCCGGCCACATGTGGGGCCCCGACGGGCAGGAGCACGACGCGCTCGCCGTCCTGCCCGACTCCAGCTACGCCGGTGTCTACCAGGCCGTGATCGACGACTGCCGCGCCAACGGCGCCTACGACCCGTCGACCATGGGCAGCGTCCCGAACGTCGGCCTCATGGCGCAGAAGGCCGAGGAGTACGGCAGCCACGACAAGACGTTCGAGATCCCGGCCACCGGCACCGTCCGCCTGGTCGACCAGAACGGCACCGCCCTCATCGAGCAGACCGTCTCCGCCGGCGACATCTTCCGCGCCTGCCAGACCAAGGACGCCCCGATCCGCGACTGGGTGAAGCTCGCAGTCACCCGCGCCCGCGCGACCGGCGCCCCGGCCGTGTTCTGGCTGGACGAGACCCGCGCGCACGACGCCAACCTGATCGCCAAGGTCGAGCAGTACCTGACGGAGCACGACACCGAGGGCCTGGAGATCAAGATCCTCAACCCGGTGGAGGCGACCAGGTTCTCCGTCGAGCGCATCCGCCGCGGCGAGGACACCATCTCCGTCACCGGCAACGTGCTGCGCGACTACCTGACCGACCTGTTCCCGATCCTGGAGCTGGGCACCAGCGCCAAGATGCTGTCGGTCGTCCCGCTGATGGCGGGCGGCGGCCTGTTCGAGACGGGCGCCGGCGGCTCCGCGCCGAAGCACGTCCAGCAGCTCGTCAAGGAGAACTACCTGCGCTGGGACTCCCTCGGCGAGTTCTTCGCCCTGGTGCCGTCCCTGGAGCAGTTCGCGAAGGTCACCGGCAACGCCCGCGCCCAGGTGCTGGCCGACGCCCTCGACCGCGCCACGGCGACCTTCCTCAACGAGGACAAGTCCCCGACCCGGCGCGTCGGCGGCATCGACAACCGCGGCAGCCACTTCTACCTGTCCCTGTACTGGGCGCAGGAGCTGGCCAAGCAGACCGACGACGCGGACCTGGCGAAGGCCTTCGCCCCGCTCGCCGAGACGCTCGCGGCGAACGAGCAGAAGATCGTCGAGGAGCTGAACGCCGTCCAGGGCAAGCCAGCCGACATCGGCGGCTACTACCAGCCCGACCCGGCGAAGGCGGCCGAGATCATGCGCCCGTCGGCCACCTGGAACGCGGCGCTCGCGTCCCTGAGCTGACCGCGCGGCCTCCGGGCCGCAGCGCAGGCGCCCACCCCGCCCCGTCCGGCGTCCGCCGGGCGGGGCGGAGCCGTCCCCCCGACCACGCCCCCGGAGCAGCCCCGTGTCCCAAGTGCCACGCCCCTTCGAACTGCTGCCCGGCGCCGCGCGGTCGCCGGTCGTCCTGCACGTGCCGCACTCGGCGCGGGAGATCCCGGCCGGGGTGCGGGCGGGCATCGTGCTGGACGACGCGGCGCTCGCACGGGAGTTGGACCACATCACCGACGCGCACACGGCCGAACTCGCCGACGCGGCGGCCGCACGGGCGGGGCTCACGCCCTGGCGGTTCGTCAACCGGCTGTCGCGGCTGGTCGTGGACCCGGAGCGGTTCCCGGACGAGCGGGAGGAGATGCTCGCGGCCGGCATGGGCGCCGTGTACACGCGGACCACGCACCGCGCCGAGCTGCGGCCCGCGGACACCGACCCGGAGCCGCTCCTGCGGCGGTACTTCCGGCCGTACGCGCGGGCGATGACCGAGGCGGTCGCCGACCGGCTCGCCGCGACCGGGCGGGCGGTGATCATCGACGTGCACTCCTACCCCACCGCCCCGCTGCCCTACGAACTGCACGGCGAGGGGCCGCGCCCGCCGGTCTGCCTCGGCACCGACGCCTTCCACACGCCGCCCGCCCTGCTGGAGGCGGCCCGCAAGGCGTTCGGGCGCTGCGGGGAGGTCGGCCTGGACAGCCCGTTCGGCGGCGCGTACGTACCGCTGGAGTTCTACGGCAAGCGGCCCGAGGTCGCGGCGCTGATGGTGGAGATCCGCCGGGACACGTACATGGCGGAGCCGGGCGGCCCCGCCGGGCCGGGCCTGGACCGGCTGGCCGGCGCCCTCGCCGAGCTCGTGGCGGCCGTGTCCCGCTGAGGGCGGGACGGGCTCCCGCCCCGCAAAGGGCTGTGCCACCGGCTGGAGCACTCCCGCGCGACAGGCGCCGGGCCCCGCCCCCATGGTGGAGGGATGACCGAGGAGACCTCCACGCTGACCGGCCAGGACCCGCCCCCGGTGCGGGACTGGCCCGCGCTCGACCTGGACGGGACGGAGTTCGACCCGGTACTCGCCGCGCTCATGCGCGAGGGCCCGCTGACCCGGGTCCGGCTGCCGCACGGCGAGGGCTGGGCGTGGCTGGCGACCCGCTACGACGACGTCAGGCTGATCACCAACGATCCCCGCTTCGGCCGCGCCGAGGTGACGAAGCGTCAGGTGACGCGGCTGGCACCGCACTTCAAGCCGCGGCCCGGATCACTCGCCTTCGCCGACCAGCCGGACCACAACCGGCTGCGCAAGGCCGTCGCCGCCGCCTTCACGGTGAGCGCGACGAAACGCCTGCGGCCCCGCGCCCGGGCGATCCTCGACGACCTCGTGGCCGGCGTGGTACGGGACGGCCCGCCGGCCGATCTGGTCGAGCGGGTCCTGGAGCCGTTCCCGATCGCCGTGGTCAGCGAGGTCATGGGCGTGCGGGCGGCGGACCGCGAGCGGGTGCACGCCTGGACCCGGCAGATCATCTCCACGTCCGGCGGCGCCGAGGCAGCGGAACAGGCCAAGCAGGGCCTGTACGGGTGGATCACGGACACCGTCAGGGCGCGGGCCGGCAGCACCGGCGACGACGTGTACGCGCTGCTCGGCGCCGCCGTCGCCCGCGGCGAACTCACCGAGGCGGAGGCGGTCGGACTCGCCGGGCCGCTGCAGATCGGCGGCGAGGCGGTCACGCACAACTGCGGCCAGATGCTGTACCTGCTGCTGACCCGGCCCGAGCTGATGGCCCGGATGCGGGAGCGGCCCGAGAAGCGGGGCGCCGTCCTGGACGAGCTGCTGCGCTACGTCCCGCACCGCAGCTCGGTCGGCCTCGCCCGCATCGCCCTGGAGGACGTCCACCTGCACGGCGTGCGCATCGCCGCGGGCGAGCCCGTGTACGTCTCCTACCTGGCCGCCAACCGCGACCCGGACGTCTTCCCGGAGCCGGACCGCATCGACCCCGACCGTGCCCCCAACCCGCATCTGGCGTTCGGCAACGGGCCGCACTTCTGCACCGGCGCCGTGCTCGCCCGCCTGCAGACCGAGCTGCTCGTCGGCACGCTGCTGGACCGGCTGCCGGGGCTGCGGCTCGCCGTGCCGCCCGAGCGGGTGCCGTGGCGGCACCGGACGATGATCCGCGGCCCGCGCAGCCTGCCCTGCACCTGGTGACGGCGCTTTCAGGCCCGCAGCCACTCCGTGACGACCGTCTCCCCGCCGGTGCGCACCCGCAGCGCGAAGGGACCGGCGGGCCGGACGTCACCGGCGAAGCGGCCCATGTCGTCGGCCGTCAGCGGCACCGTGGTGCGCGGGCCGCCGAGCACCTCGATGCGGGCCGGCCCCGGCGGCAGCACCTGACCGATCAGGCCCTCGCCGGTCACCTCCACGTCCACGGTCACCTCGCCCGCGGTGAACGTCAGCATCCGCGGCACGTCCGCGGCTCCCCGCACTGGGATGGCGTCCACCAGCGAGTCGAACGTCAACTCGGCGATCCGGGCGTCCAGATCGTGCAGGGCGAAGGCGTCCACGGCCAGTTGCCGCAGCTGGGGCGGCACCGGGTCGAGGACGACGGCCGCCTGCCGCAGCTCCTCCTCCAGCACGTCACCGCCGAACTCCTCGTCGTCCAGGGGGTCTCCGTCGAAGGGTCCCGGCCGGGCCGGGCCGCCGTCGATGCCGTCGTCGCTCATGCCGTCCCCCTCGATTCGAGCCGCGCCCGCAGCCGGCGCAGGCAGCGCTGGCGCGTCGGTCCGATACTGCCGACGGCGATGCCCAGCGCCGCGGACACCTCCTGGTAGCTGGGCGGCGGCGAGGCGATCAGCACCCGCAGCAACTGCCGGCACCGTTCGCCGAGCTTCTCGAACTCCTGCCACAGCCTGCGAACCCGCTCGCTCTCGGCGGCGGCCTCCTCCGAGTCGAGCACCGACTGCTCCGGCGTACGGCCCTCGCTGACCCGGTCCAGCAGCTGCGGATCGTCCGTCGGAGTCATGCGCCGCAGCGCCTTGATGACCTTCAGGCACTCGTGCCGCGCGGTGCTCGCGAGCCAGGAACCGGCCTTCTCGGGTTCCCGCAGCCGACCGAGATGCTGGGCGAAGCGGAACCACACGGTCTGGTAGACCTCGTGCGCGTCGGCGTCGGAGAGCCGGTGCGCGCGCACCACCGACCACACCAGCGGGCTCAGCCCTTCCACAATCGCCTTCCAGGCCGCCGCGTCGCCGTCGGCGGCGGACCGGACGAGCGCGCCGACATCTGCACGGTCCACGGCTCCACCCCTCGTGTACGGCCAGTCATCGTACGCCGTGGAGGGGACGGTTCCGGCCCTCATGACCGGGGGGCGGGCTGCACCACGGGCACCGGGCGCCATGTGGGCGGCCTGAGCGCCGGTGCGTACGCCCCGTGCACTTCGGCGAACCCGGTGTTGACGGCGAGGAGTTGCCGCAGCGCCACGCGCGGGTCGGTCTCCTTGTGCGCCGTCATGTGCGCGGCGACCGCCCCGGCGACCACCGGGGTCGCGAACGAGGTGCCGCTCCAGTACGCCGGTCCCTCGAACATCACCTGGTCCGGCTTGCTCCCGGTGCCCTCCTGCTCCTCGCTCAGCACGCCGGTGTGCCGGGGGTACTGGCAGGTGCAGGGGTAGTCGAAGCCGTAGCGGCAGGTGTCGTAGGTGGAGTGCTGGTAGACGTACGGGACGGGGGTGCCGAAACCGGTCAGGGCACTGGTGAGGCGCTCGCCGGGGGCGTAGGCCTTGACCCAGCCGCCGTGGTTGCTGAAGCAGGCGCCGAACTCGCCGTCGCCGCGCAGCGCGCCGACGGACAGCACGGCCTCGGCGTAGGCGGGCTGGTCGGCGTAGGCGGCGGGCCAGAAGGGCGTGGCGCTGCCGTTGTTGCCGGCCGCGGAGATCAGCAGCGTGCGCTGTTCGCGCAGGGCCCGCATGAAGTTCTCCACGCCGAGCAGGCCGTCGGTGCGGCCGTTCGCGGTGCCCGCGGACAGGCTGAGGATGTCCGGCCAGCCGTGCCGGTCGACGGCCTCGAAGAGCTTCTCGCCGAACTCCGACTCCAGGACGGCGCCCGCGTCGTTGAGGCCGCCGCCGACCGTGATGTCCGTGTTGGGCGCGACGGCGGCGACGAGCCCGGCGATGAACGTGCCGTGGCCCGCGTACTGCTGGAGGACGCCGTTGTCGTCGGTCTCCCTGACCTGCAGGTCGCCGTCGGTGTGGGCGAGCAGCGGCCAGGACCGGTAGTCGTGCATGAGTCCGGTGTCGACGACGAGGACGCCGACGGCGGTGTCCGGGTCGTGCGGGCCCTCTGCCGGGGCCGGGTTCGGTGGCTGGCCCAGTGGCGCCGGTACGGGTTCGTCGCCCGGGCAGGCGTTCACGGCGATCGACACCACGTGGTTGCGGGTGACCAGCGGGCGGCCCGCGCGCGACTCGGTCTCCCGCAGGGCGCGCAGGGCGACGGCGACGGAACGGTCGCCGCGCCGGTCGCCCCGGCCGGGGTCGCCGACCCGGATGCGGGTGACACCGGAGCGGTTGGTCTCCGGGCTCGCGCGGCGCACCCGGTCCTCGCCCAGGTCCGCGACCGTGGCGAAGTGCCGGCGCACGGTGTCCTCGACGAGCCGGGCCTCCTCTCCGTCGCGGGCCAGCACGACACCCTTCTCGTAGAGGAACTCGCCGGAGTCGTCGGGTCCCATCGCCAGCGGGACGTCGGGCATCGAGCGCTGGATCTGGTCGAACTGCTCGTGGAATCGCTGAGGTGCCATGGCGTGTCCTCCCCGTTGGGCCGGCGGTTGTCAATCAGAGCCGCCGGGACGTCGATTGATACAGGACCGAACCGTTCCGGGGCGTCGGATGGCACTACCATCCGAGGGGTGACAGCGGGAAGCGACTCCGTTCACGATCTGCTGCCGATGGTGTTCGCCGCCCCCGGTGAGGCCCTGGCCGGGGCGGAAGAGGTACTCGCGGCCGACCCCGCACCGCTGCGCGCGTCCGTCGCGCACCAGGTGATCGGCATCTGGCAGCGGGACTTCGGCGATCTGCGGCTCGCGCTGGCGCATCTGCGGCGCGCCCGCGATCTCGCCGCCCGCGCCGACTCCGCCGAGCGGGAGGCCGACGTGCTCGCCACGCTCGGGGTGGCGCTCGTGCACGCGGGCCGCACCCGGCAGGGGCTCGCCGCGTTCGAGCGGGGCGTCGCGCGCGGCGCCGGGCACACCCGGGCCCGGGTGCTGTACCGGCGGGCGTACGTGTGGTGGGTGCTGGGCCGGCACCGCGAGGCACTGGAGGACGTACGGCGGGCCGTGCCCGTGCTGCGGCAGGCGGACGACGTGATCTGGACGGCGCGGGCCCTGACGCTGCGCGCCACCGTGCATCTGGCCCTCGGCGCGGTGGAGCGGGCCGACGCCGACTTCACGGCGGCCGAGGCGCTGTGGGACACCACCGGCCAGGAACACGACAAGGCGGACGCCGTGGAGAGCCGGGGCCTGGCCGCGTTCCGCTCCGGTGACATCCCGGCGGCGCTGCGGCTGCTGGACGAGGCCGAGGAGCGGTACGCGAAGCTGGGCACGCCGACGTTCATGCTGAACATCCGGCGCTGCGAGGTGCTGATGGCGGCCGGACTCGCCCCCGAGGCGCTGGCCGAGGCGGACGGGGCGATCGCGGCGCTGGACGGCATCGGCGGGCAGTCGACGCGCAAGGCGGAGCTGCTGCTGGCCGCCGCGCGGGCGGCCCGGCTGGCGGGTGATCCGCAGACCGCGATCGCGCGCGCGGCCGTCGCGGTACGGCTGTTCGCCGGGCAGCGCCGCACCTGGTGGGAGACGCACGCGCGGCTGGTGCTGATCGAGGCGCGGGTGGCCGCCGGGCGTGGTTCGGGGCGGCTGGTCGCCCACGCCGCGGCGGTGGCGGCGAAGCTGGCCTCGTTCGGGGCGCCGGCCGCGCCGGAGGCGTCGCTGCTGGCGGGCCGGGTCGCGCTGGGACTGGGCTGGACGGCGGACGCGGAGCGGCACTTGGCCGTCGCCGCCCGCAGCCGACGCAGCGGGCCGCCGCCGGCCCGGGTCACGGGCTGGGTGGCGCAGGCCCTGCGGGCGCAGGCCGCCGGGTCCGCGCGGGGCGTCCTGGAGGCCTGCCGGCGCGGCCTGGACGTGCTGGACGAGCACCGGATGACGCTGGGCGCCTCCGAGCTGCGGGCGCGGGCGACGGCGCAGGGCGCGGAACTCGCGGCGCTGGCGCAGCGCGCGAGCCTGGTTCCGGGCGGGCCGCGCCGGCTGCTGGTGTGGAGCGAGCGGTGGCGGGCCACGGTGCTGTCGGCCCCGCCCACCCGGCCGCCGGCCGATCCCGCGCTGCTCAGCGGGCTGACCGCGTTCCGGGAGATCGCGGCGCGCGCGGAGGCCGCCCGGATGGAGGGCCGCCCCGTCCCGGCGCTGGAGCGCGAACAGCGGCGCCTGGAACGGGAGATCCGGTCCCGGACCCTGCACATGCGGGGCGACGCGTCCGGCGACGGGCACCGGTTCGAGCCGGGCCGGCTGCTGGAGCGGCTCGGCGACGGGACCCGGCTGGTGGAGCTGGCCGTGCTCGACGGGCGGGTCCACGTGCTGCTGTGCGGGCAGGGACGGGTGCGGCGGTTCGAGGCCGGGCTGCTCGCCGACGCCGAGAAGGAGGCCGAGCACGTGCAGGCCGGGCTGCGGCGGCTGGCCCACCCCGGCGCCGAGGCCCGGCTGCCGGTGGTGGAGGCCGCGGGCCGCCGGCTGGAGGAGCTGCTGCTCGGACCCGCGGCCGGGCACCTGGGCGCCGGCCCGGTCGTGGTCGTGCCGCCGGGGCGGCTGCACCGGGTGCCGTGGGCGCTGCTGCCGTCGATGCGGGACCGGGTGGTCAGTGTGTCGCCGTCGGCGAGCAGTTGGCTGCGCGCCCGGGAGACCGCGCCGCCGCCGGACGGACGCCAGGTGCTGGTGCGCGGTCCGGGGCTCGCGACGCGCGGCGCCGAGGTGCCCGAACTGGCCGGCCGGTACGCGGCTCCGACGGTGCTGGAGGACGACGACGCGCGGGTCACGCGGGTGCTGGAGGAACTCGACGGTGCCGCGCTCGCGCACATCGCGGCGCACGGCACGTTCCGCGCCGACAGCCCGTTGTTCTCCGCGCTGCGGATGGCGGACGGGCCGCTCATCGTGCACGACTTCGAACGCCTGGCCCGCAGCCCGTACCGGATCATCCTGTCCTGCTGCGACACCGCGCGGTTCGCGTCGGTGGGCGCCGACGAACTCCTCGGTCTGGTCACCGCGCTGCTGCCGCTGGGCACGGCGGGGGTCGTGGCGTGCAGCGCGCCCGTCAACGACGCCGCGGTGGTGCCGCTGATGCTCGCGCTGCACAAGGGCGTCGGCGCCGGGCTGTCCCTGGCGGAGGCACTGCGCGACGCCCGTGCGGCGATGCCGGGGGACGCCGTGCACCAGGCGACGGGCTGGGCGTTCTCGGCGTTCGGGGCGGCGTGAACGGCCTCGCCACGCCGGTTGACGGTCCGGGAGCCGGACCCGCCACGACCGGGCACCCGGTCGCCGCAGCCGTGGGCGCCACGCGATGCGAGGTGCCGCGACCGCGCACGCTCGGGCCACCGCCCGACATGTCCGCGCGGCATGTCCGCGCGGCCGGAACCACCGCACCCCTCACGCCGGTTGGGTGTCCGGGAGCCGGATCAGCCAGGGCAGGGCGCGGCGGTCGGCGGAGCCGAGTCTGGTGTACGCGCTGTAGAGGTGGTTGCCGACGGTGCGGACGGACAGGGTGAGGCGTTCCGCGATCTGGCGGTTGCTCAGGCCGGCGGCGGCGAGGGTGACGATCTGCCGCTGCCGGGCGGTGAGTTCACCGAGGACGAGGCCCGACAGCGCCGGGGTGCGGGCGCCCTGGCAGCGCCGGGCCAGCGCGGCGGCTCGGGTGCGGGAGGTACGAGCGGCGCTCGGGTCCCGGTGCACCCCGGCGGCCTGGGCGTACGCCTCGGCGGCGAACAGCAGGAAGCCGCGCTCCTCCAGCGCCCGGGCAGCCCGGTCCAGGGCGGCACCGTCACCGCGGGCGAGGGCCTCGGCGTGGACGGCGAACACACCGGTGAGCCGCGCACCGGCGCGCGCGGGCACGCCGCGCCGGACGGCGTCGTAGGGGTCGTCGCAGAGGCCGTCGTGGAAGTCGTCGTAGAAGCCGTCGGTGAGCGCCTCCGCGCCGCCGGTCTCGCGCACCGTCGCGAGACCGCCCGACTCCGAGGCGGCTGCCGCCAGTTCCGTACGGCAGGCCGGGTCGTCGCCCGCGCCGCGCAGGCCCTCCCGGGCCCATGCCGCGGCTTCCTTCAGCTCGCCGCGCAGCCGCGCGAACCGGGCGCGCACCGCCGCGTACCCGGCGGGCACGGGGTCGGCGCCCTCCGCCGCGAGCCACTCCCCCACGGGCGTCCGCGTGTGCCGTACGTCGGCCCGCGCGATGGCCTCTTCGAGTGCGGCCGCCTCGGCATCGAGGGCGGGCCGGCACCGGTCGGCGCTCCCGGTCAGCCGCCGTGCCCGCAGCCGCCCGGCGGTGGCCCGCAGGGCCGGCCCGTACAGCGGATGCGCGAGCCGGACCGCGCCGTGCTCGTCCACGTGCACGAGCCCGTCGGCCTCCAGACGTTCAAGGGTCCGCAGGGCAGGGCCGCCCCCGTCGCCCGGGCGGGGCAGCGAGCGGACGGCCGCCGACGTGGCGGGTCCCCAGCCGAGGTCGCCGTCGGCCCGGACGGCGGGATCGGCGGACAGGGCGCTATCGGCGGGATCGGCGGGCCGCGGTCCGTCAGCCTCGACGCCCTCCGGACGAAGCGGCACAACGAAGTCGCCTGCCCCGCTTGCCGATTCGCCCGCGCCGAAGTCCTGGAGACCCTGGGAGTGCTGGAGGCTCTGGAAGTGCTGAAAGCCCTGGGAGTGCTGGAAGTCCCGGATGCCCAGCGGCAGCGGTTCCGCGAAGGCGAGGCGGTCCAGGATCTCGCGCTCGCCGGGTGCGGTGCGGTCGAGGACGTGCGCGGTGCGGTCACGGACGGCCGCGGTGACCGGTACCGGGCCGCGCCACGCCCACTCGTCGGTGCCGGACACGCGGGTGAGGAGCCCGCGTTCACGCACCGCGTCCAGCAGGGCCCGCAGCAGCCGCAGATCGCCCCGGCACAGGCTGTGCAGCCGGTGCGCGGTGAGCGGTTCCGGTTCCCGGCCCGCGCCCGCCGTGAGCAGGTGCGCGGTCTCCTCGCGCGGCAGTGTCTCCAGGGCGAGGCGCGGCAGCAGTTCGCCGGTCCACAGGCGGGTGATCGCGCCGGGTGCCGCGGCCCCGTCGGTGGCAACGACGACCAGCCGGGTGCGGCCCTGCACGGCGAGTTGGTGGACGAGGGCGGCGGAGGCGTCGTCGAGCAGGTGCGCGTCGTCGACCAGCAGCAGCCGTACGCCGGACAGCAGGCGCACCGCGCGGTGCAGGGTGACCGACTCGGGCAGCAGGTGGGCGAACGCGGCGAACGGTATGTGCCGGGCCTCGGGCGTCCCGGCCGCCCGCGCGCAGTCCGTGCCGCGCACCGCCTCGGTGACCAGCCGGGTCTTGCCGCTGCCCGCCGGGCCGGTCACCACGATGCCCTGCCGGCCGGCCGCCAGGGACCGTCGGACCAGTTCCCGTTCGTCCTCCCGGCCGGTGAAGGGCCAGGGCGGTGGAAGCGTCTTGGCGTCCTGTTCGAAAGTCGTCACGGAATCAGGAGCACGGATACTCACCCTTGATACAGGGCGACTTGAGTAGCCCTCGACTCAGGCGCCCGGTCCGGGCGGCGGGCAACCTGTCCGCATGACCACCGCCCGCTACTGCTCGCTCGCCGAGGCACCGGGCCCCGGCTTCGCGCCGGGGCTGGCCGCCGAACGGCTCGGCGCGCTGGCCGGCGGGCGGCGCACATGGGTCAACGGCACCGTCCTGCACTACTACTTCTACGACGACGACTGCGACGGCTCGGTGATCGCGGTGCCCGGCACGGGCGGGACGCGCCACGTCTCGTGGGCCGGGGCCAAGGAACAGCAGGACGTGGTCCGTGAGTGCTTCCAGGAGTGGAGCGGCCTCGGCATCGGCGTGACGTTCCGCGAGGTCACGGACCGCACGGAGGCCGAGCTGCGCATCGGGTTCCAGCTCGGCGACGGCTCCTGGTCGGCGGTGGGCCGGGACGCGCTGCGGGTCGGTCTGACCGAGCGCACGATGAACTTCGGCTGGGACCTGACCGCGCCGGGCGAACGCGGCACCGCCCTGCACGAGATCGGGCACGCGCTCGGCATGCTGCACGAGCACCAGAGCCCGTTCGCCGGTATCCACTGGGACGACGAGGCCGTGTACGCCGAGCTGGCGGGCCCGCCGAACCACTGGAGCCGGGAGACGACCGACCGCAACGTCCTGCGCAAGCTGGACCCCGCGGAGGTCAACGGCCACGTCTGGGACCCGCAGTCGGTCATGGGGTTCGCGTTCCCGTCGGGGCTGATCCTGGAGCCGGAGCAGTACCGCGCGGGGCTGCACCCGTCCGGCACGCTGTCGGGCGCCGACAAGGAGTTCGTGCTGCGCCGGTATCCGCCTGCGGCCCCGTCCGGGCCGCAGGCGCTGGTGCCGTTCCGCTCGGTGCCGCTCGGTCTCGGGCCGGGCGGGCAGGCCGACTTCGTCGTGGAGCCGGCGGAGACCCGGCAGTACACGGTGGGCACCTTCGGCGACAGCGACACCGTCGTCGTGGTCTTCGAGGAGCGGGACGGGGAGCCGCGCTTCCTCGCCGGCCGGGACGACGGCGGTACACCGCACAACACCACGATCCGGGCCCGTCTCGTCAAGGGCCGCCGCTATTTCGTCCGGGTGCGCCTGTACTCCGCCTGGGGTGCGGGCGAGACGGCGGTCATGTGCTGGTGACCGTACGTCGTGCTCCGGACGCGCATGCCACTGTCCGGCACCGGGGAACGGCCGGGGATGTCACCTTCGGGGGAGGGTGACATCCCCGGCTGTGCCATCGCCGGCCAGGTGCATCCCCGGGTGCCCCGTCTCACTCCGCGGGCAGGTCCAGCAGGCGGGTGATGGTGCGCAGCACACCGTTGTCGGTGTGGGCGGGGGCCAGGTGCCGGGCCCGCGCGACGACGTCGGGGTGGGCGCCCGCCATGGCGAAGGACCACTCGGCGGTGTCCAGCATCTCCAGGTCGTTGAGGTAGTCGCCGAACGCCATGGTCTGCGCGGGTGTGATGCCCAGGTCCCGCTGGAGCCGGCGGATGGCGGCGCCCTTGTTGGCGGTGCGGTTCATCACGTCGACCCAGTGCTCGCTGGAGACGACGACCTTGTGGGTGTCCGCGAACGGCTCCAGGGCCGGTGCCGTCGTCCGCGCGGCCGGACCGAAGTCGAACACGGCGACCTTGATGACGTCGTCGTCCACGGCGGTCGCGTCCTCGACGACCCGGTGGGCCACGTAGTACTTGCGGACCTCGGCCAGGAACGCCTCGTCGGTCCGCTCGACGTGGGCGGAGCGCTTGCCGCACACGACGGCGCCCACGTCCGCCCCGCCGGCCGTCAGCCGCCGCACGGTCTCGACCACGCGGGCGACGACGCCGGGGTCCATCGGGTCGGAGCTGAGCTCGACGCCGTCGCGCACCACGTAGGTGCCGTTCTCGGCGATGAACACCATGCCCTCGTCGGCGCCGGCGAACTGCTGGGCCAGGGTGGCGTACTGCCGGCCGCTCGCGGGGCTGAAGAGGACGCCGCGCTCGCGCAGCCGTTCCAGCACGCGGCCGAGTCCGGCGGGCAGGCGCCCGGCCCCGTCCAGCAGCGTGCCGTCCATGTCGGTGACGATGAGCCGGATGCCGGCGGGTCCGTCGGCGGGCGCCGGTATGTCTCGGCCACCGGACTCGGCCGGGTACGGCGCATCCGGAGCGGGCGGCGACGGCACAGGTGACGGGGTGGCCGGGGTGGCCGGGGAGAAGGGCATGGGGTCCTGGTTCCTGACGGGAGCGCGGCGGTCTGGACGTACGAAAGGCCCTCGCGGGCTGTCCGCCCGCGAAGGCCCCTTCGCAGTGTCGGGACGACAGGATTTGAACCTGCGACCCCTTGACCCCCAGTCAAGTGCGCTACCAAGCTGCGCCACGTCCCGGCGCGTCTGCCCCGCTCGGGGGAACACGCACGTCAACTCTACCTCATGGGTCCGGCGGCGCCGGGCCGGGCCGGCGCGGGCCGCCGCGTGCGGGGCGGCGGCCCGCGTGGCCGCTCCGCCCCGTCCCGGGTCGGTGAGCGGCCGGGTGCCCCGCTGGACGGGGCGCAGGTGGGTGCCGAGGAGGCCGGTGCGGCCCATGGCCTCGTGGACGGTGGCGACGCCGTACCCGGCGAGCGCCTCGACGTCCTTGGGGTCGGCCTTCGGGAGGCCGGTGACGATCACGCGCTCGTGCCAGCTCCTTCGTGACCTGCGGGTAGGGGCGCAGGTACGCCTCGGCCCCGGTCCGGTGCGGCAGGGCCAGGTCGGGTCCGGCGTTCCGCCTGAGCTGGACGCCGCGGCGGACGGCGAGGCCGGTGTAGTAGTCCCACAGGTCCTCTGGGCGCCGAGGCACTCCATCGCCGCGCGCTTGGTGTCCCACACGATTTCGTCGGCGTTGCCTGCCGGCGCCGTCACGCCGAGCCGTACAGCGACGTCAGCAGTTCCATCACCGCACGGGCCGCCGGGTGCGGATCGCTGCGCCACCAGGCGAGCCATACGGCGATCGGCTCGGCGTCCCGCACCGGCCGGTAGACGACGCCGGGCCGCGGGTACTGGTTGGCCGTCGACTCGGCCGTGGTCCCGACGCACCGGCCGGTGGCGATGACGGTCAGCCAGTCGTCGACGTCCTGGGTCTCCTCCACGGCCGGGCGCGCCTCGGGCGGCCACAGGTCGGCGGTCGTGGTCCCGGTGCGGCGGTCGACCAGCAGCGTGCGCCCGGTGAGATCGGCGAGCCGCACCGAACGGCGCCGCGCCAGCGGATCGTCGGCGGCCATCGCGCACAGCCGCCGCTCCAGCCCGACGATCACCGACTCGAACCGCCGGTCGTCGGGCGCCCGGCGCACGACGGCCAGGTCGCACGCGCCCTCCGCCAGACCGGCGGTCGGCGAGTTCGTGCGCACCAGGTGCAGCTCGGTCTCCGGGTGCCCGGCGCTCCAGCGGCGCTGGAAGGGCAGGGTGTGCCGACCGAGCGCCGCCCAGGCGTACCCGATCCGCAGATGGGCCCGGCCCGACGTGACCTCGCGGACCAGGTCGTCCACCTCGGCGAGCACCCGCCGGGCGTGCGCGACCACCCGCAGTCCGGTGCCCGTCGGCGCGACGGAACGCGACGTGCGCGTCAACAGCCGTGCCCCGAGGGCGCGTTCGAGGGAGGCCAGCGTGCGGGAGACGGCGGCCTGGGAGACGCCGAGCGCGAGGGCGGCGTCGGTGAAGGTGCCCTCGTCCACGATCGCGACGAGGCAGCGCAACTGTCGCAGCTCCACATCCATGACGTCATCGTATAGATCCGTCGCCGCATGCATTTTGCGCATGTGCGGGTGCGGCACACCATCGCCGTATGACCGACGCATCCATACGTGCGACGACCCGAACCGCCGAGGTGTCCGCCCCGCAGCCGTCCGGCGGGCGGCTCGCCGGGGTGGCGACCATGGTCGGCAGCGGGCTGTCCAACCAGACCGGCGCCGCGATCGGCGCCCTCGCCTTCCCCGTCATCGGGCCCGCCGGGGTGGTCGCCGTGCGGCAGTACGTGGCCGCGCTCGTCCTGTGCGCCGTCGCCCGGCCCCGGCTGCGGGCGTTCACCTGGCCCCAGTGGTGGCCGGTGCTGCTGCTGGCGGTCGTGTTCGGGACAATGAACCTCTCCCTCTACACCGCCGTCGACCGGATCGGCCTCGGCCTCGCCGTGACGCTGGAGTTCCTCGGCCCGCTCGCCATCGCCCTGGCCGCCACCCGCCGCCGCGTGGACGCCTGTTGCGCGGTGATCGCCGCCGCGGGCGTCGTGACGCTGATGCGCCCGCAGCCCTCCGCCGACTACGTCGGCATGGGCCTAGGCCTGCTGGCCGCCGTGTGCTGGGCGTCGTACATCCTGCTCAACCGCACCGTCGGGCAACGCCTCCCCGGCGCGCAGGGGTCGGCCGCGGCGGCCGGTGTGTCGGCGCTGCTGTTCCTGCCGGTGGGGATCGCCGTCGCCGTCCACCGTCCCCCGACCGTGCCGGCCCTGGGCTGCGCCGTGGCGGCGGGCGTGCTGTCCTCGGCGGTGCCGTACCTGGCCGACCTGTTCACGCTGCGCCGGGTACCGGCCGCGGTCTTCGGGCTGTTCATGAGCGTCAATCCGGTGCTCGCGGCCGTGGTGGGGTGGGTGGTCCTGGGCCAGCGGCTGGGCGCGGCGGAGTGGGCGGGCATCACGGCCGTGGTGGCGGCGAACGCGCTGAGCATCATGACGTCGCGCCCCTGAGGCCGCCGCGGGGAGGTCACGGCGGCGGCGCGCCCGTCGTCCCCCGGATCTCCAGCACCGGCGTCGCCAGATGCGTACGGCCCTGTGTGCCGGGTCGGTCGAAGCGGTCCAGGAGGCAACGGGCGGCGTGGCGGCCGACCTCGTGGCCGGCCTGGTCGACGGTGGTGAGCCACAGGTGGCGCAGCCGGGCGACGCCGGTGTTGTCGTAGCCGGCGACGGACAGGTCCCGGGGCACGCGCAGGCCGAGTTCCCCGGCCGCCGACAGGGCACCGACGCAGGTGATGTCGTTGACGGCGAAGACGGCGGTCGGCCGGTCGGGGCGGCTGAGCAGCCGGACGGTGGCCCGGTAGCCGCCCTCCTCCGTCATGTCGCTGGGCTCGACGAGCGCCCCGCCCGCCAGGCCGTGCTCCCGCATCGTCGCCTCGAAGCTGCGCCGGCGCAGTTCGCCGACGGCGCCGTAGCCCGCGATGTGCGCGATGCGGCGGTGCCCGAGGCGGACCAGGTGCTCGGTGGCGAGCCGTGCGCCCTTCTCGTCGTCGCCCGCGACCACGTCCACGCCGGGCGGCACCGGCTCGCGGGCGCCCGCGACGACGACCGGTATCCGCGCGGCGACGGGCCCGAGCGCGGCCGGGTCGGGCAGCGTGCCGACCACGACCAGACCGTCGACCCGCAGGTCCAGCAGCGGGCCCGCCGGGTCCTGGCCGGTGCGGCGGTTGAGGCGGGCGTCGGCCAGCAGCATGTGCAGACCGGCCGCGTGCAGCAGGGAGTTGAGGCCGTCGAGCAGGTCGGCGAACCACGGGTTGCGCAGGTCGTTCAGCAGGACGCCGACGGTCCTGGTGCGCTGTTCGCTGAGGCTGCGGGCGGCGGCGTTCGGCCGGTAGCCCAGGTCCCGCGCGGCCCGCAGCACGGCGTCCCGCTTCTCGGGGCGCACCTGCCCGGAGCCGCGCAGCACCAGCGAGACCAGCGACTTGGAGACGCCGGCCCGGTCGGCCACGTCGCGGATCGTCGGCGGTCGCATGGTGTGGACCGTTCCATGCGGTGCGGCGGGTTGTCAAAGGCTTGACACTCCCCGGTGGGCGCGCTCAGGGTGGCGTGGACAGGTCGTGGAACGGTCCAAAGAGGGGCTCTCATGGTGGACGCGCTCGGTGTCGCCGTCGTCGGATTCGGCTGGATGGGCCGGGTGCACACCCAGGCGTACGCGCGCGTGCGGCACCACTATCCGCAGCTGCCGCTGCGCCCCGAGCTGGTGACGGTCGCCGAGGAGGTGCCGGGCCGGGCCGAGGAGGCCGCCGCGCAGTTCGGGTTCGCCGCCACGGCCCGCGACTGGCGCGAGGTGGCCGCCGACCCGCGCGTCGGAGCCGTCAGCATCACCGCCCCGAACTTCCTGCACCGCGAGATCGGCGTCGCGATGGCCCGGGCGGGCAAGCACATCTGGATCGAGAAGCCGGTGGGCCTCACGGCGGCGGACGCCCGCGCGGTGGCCGACGCGGTCGCCGAGGCCGGTGTGCAGGGCGCGGTCGGCTTCAACTACCGCAACGCGCCCGCCGTCGAGGCCGCCCGCGATCTGATCGCCGCCGGGGAGATCGGCGCGGTCACGCATGTCCGCGTCCGGCTGTTCAGCGACTACGCGGCGCATCCCGAGGGCGCCCTGACGTGGCGGTACGAGCGGGAGCGCGGCGGCAGCGGAGTGCTGGGCGACCTCGCCTCGCACGGTGCGGACCTGGCCCGTTTCCTGCTCGGCGACATCGTCTCGCTCACCGCCGACACGGCCGTCTTCGTGCCCGAGCGGGCCCGCCCGACCGGCGCCACGGCGGGCCATTCGCGCGCCGCGGGCGGCGAGTTGGGCCCGGTCGAGAACGAGGACTACGTGAGCTGCCTCCTGCGGTTCGCCTCGGGCGCGCGGGGCGTACTGGAGGCGTGCCGGGTGTCGGTGGGCGAGCAGAACAACTACGGCTTCGAGGTGCACGGCACCAAGGGCGCCGTCTCCTGGGACTTCCGCCGCATGAACGAGCTCGGCGTCAGCCGCGGCACCACGTACCAGGACCAGTCCGTCAGTACGGTGTACGTCGGCCCGGGGCACGGCGAGTTCGGCGCGTTCCAGCCGGGCGCGGCGAACGCCATGGGCTACGACGACCTGAAGGTGATCGAGGCGTACCGCTTCCTGCGGTCGGTCGCCGAGGGCACACCGTACGGGGCGACGCTCGCGGACGCGGTGCGGAGCGCGGAGGTGCTGGACGCGATGGCGCGCTCGGCTCACAGCGGCGCGTGGGTCACCGTAGAGGCGCGGTAGGCACGTCGGGCGGCATGTTGTAGGGCGTCACGACCTGGATCGGGGACGGCAGGGTGGGTCCGGCGGGCGGCAGCGCGCCGTGCGCGCGCATCAGGACGCGGCAGGCCTCGCGCACGTCCTGGCGCAGGTCGTGGTGGAGGACGGCGGACAGCCGGTGCTCGGCCAGCAGCCGGGTGTTGTCCTGGTCGAGGTCGTGCGCGACGAACACGGCGCACTCGCGGCCGGCGTCCTCGAAGGCGCGCAGGGTGGCGATGTTGCCGCCGCCGATGGAGTAGACGGCCCGGATGTCCGGGTCCCGGTCCAGGGCGGCGCGCACCAGGTCGTACTGGGTGGCGTCCAGGCCCTGGCCCTCGGTGATCTCGACCAGGGTGCGGCCGGGGCAGCGGGCCCGCATGACGCCGCGGAAGCCCATCTCGCGTTCCTCCTCGTTGCGGAAGAAGCCGCTGCTGAGGCTGGTGAGGACGTTGCCGGGCCGGTCGCCGAGCCACTGCTGCGTCAGGTAGGCGGCCGTGGCGCCCGCCGCGCGGTCGTCGATGCCGACGCGGCCGACGCGGGCGCTCGCGGGCAGGTCGGTCACCAGCGTCACGACGGGGATGCCGGCGGCGGCCAGCCGGCCCACGGCGGCGGTGAGCTCGGGGACGTCGGGCGCCTTGAGGATCACGCCCTGGGAGCCGCGCCGGGCGATCCGGTCCAGGACCCGGACCAGTTCCGCGGCCGGGCCGGTCTCGCGGAAGTGGAAGCGGGAGCGCAGCACCGCCGGCTGCAGCGACGGCAGTTCGGCCTCCAGGGCGGCGCGGACGGCGCTGGAGAACCGCTCCGGCGCCTGCATCACGATGTCCGCCATGAAGGTGCGGCCGACCAGCCGGACCTGGGTGCGCTGGCGGTCCAGGTCGGCGATCGCGCGGTGCACCTCGCGCGCGGTGCTCTCCCGGACCCCGCCGCGGCCGTTGAGGACCCGATCGACGGTGGCCTCGCTCAGCCCTGCCTGGCGCGCTATTTCCCGGATCGGGAACGGGTGCCCCATGCCACGGCTCCTTGAGGGGTTTTTGATGGCTCGCTGCCGGTTGTTCGACGGGTTTGTCAGGACAAGAATGACAGCGCTGCGGCGACCCTGTCACCGAAAGGACGACGATGTCCACGACTCCCGCGCGCCCCCGCGTCCGGCTGTCCGGGCGGGACTGCGACCTCGACGCCTTCCGGGCGCTGACCGAACGGGCCACCGACCTCGCCGGCTGTCCGCACGCCACGTCCGTCGAGCGGAACGTGCCGGTCTACGACAGCGACCGCGTTCTCGCGGCCGACCGCTGCGCCGTCCAGGAGGAACTGGTCGGCGCCCTGACCGACGGGCCCGGCGTCGTGGTCCTGCGGGGCGCCTTCCCGGACCCGGCGGTCGTGGACCGGGCGACGGCCGTGTTCGACGCCCTGATCGCCGGGCAGCGCGCCGCGGGCACGACGGCCGGCGACCACTTCGCGAAGCCGGGCGCCAACGACCGCGTGTGGAACGCGCTGGAGAAGACCGCGCTGTACGACGCGGAGGTCTTCGCCGACTACTACGCGAACGACGTCCTGGCCCTGGTGTCCGAGGCCTGGCTCGGCCCCGGCTACCAGATGACCTCGCAGGTCAACGTGGTCAACCCGGGCGGCGTCGCGCAGGCCCCGCACCGCGACTACCACCTCGGTTTCCTCGGCGACGAGGCCGCGGCGGCCTACCCGGCGCACGTGCACCGCCTCTCCCCGGTGCTCACCCTCCAGGGCGCCGTCGCGCACTGCGACATGCCGGTGGAGTCCGGGCCGACGATGTACCTGCCGCACTCGCAGAAGTACGAGCCCGGCTATCTCGCCTGGCGGCGGCCCGAGTTCCGGGCGTACTTCGAGACGCACCACGTGCAGCTGCCGCTCGCCAAGGGGGACGCGGTCTTCTTCAACCCGGCGCTGTTCCACGCGGCCGGGACCAACCGCTCGGCGGACGTGCGGCGCACGGCGAACCTGCTGCAGGTGTCGTCCGCGTTCGGCCGCGCCATGGAGACGGTGGACCGCGAGGCGGTCGCCGCCGCGGTGTACCCGGTGCTGCTCAAGCGCAAGGCGGCGGGCGCGGACGCCCGGTCGCTGGACAACGTGATCGCGGCGAGCGCCGAGGGCTACCCCTTCCCCACCAACCTGGACCGCGATCCGCCGGTGGACGGGCTCGCCCCGCCCTCGCAGGCGGACCTGGTGCGGCGGGCGCTGCGCGAGGAGTGGGATCCGCGGGCGCTCCGTGCGGCGCTGCGGGCGGGCGCCGAGCGGCGCGAGAGCTGAAAGGACCTTCCTGGTATGGGACTTCTCGACGACAAGGTCGTCCTCGTCAACGGCGGCAGCCAGGGCGTGGGCGCCGCGGTCGCCCGCGCCGCGGTCCGCGAGGGCGCCGTCGTGGCCGTCACGGGGCGGCGCCCGGAACCCGGTGAGGCGCTGGTGGCCGAACTGGCGGAGGCGGGCGGCGAGGCGGTGTTCGCCCGGGCCGACCTGGCGGACGCCGAGCAGGCGAAGGCGGCGGTGGCGCGCGTGGTGGAGACGTACGGCCGGGTCGACTGCCTGGTGAACTCCGCCGGGCTCACCTCCCGGGGCACGCTGCTGGACACCACGCCCGAGCTGTTCGACCAGCACATCGCCGTCAATCTGAAGGCGCCGTTCTTCGCGATGCAGGCGGCCGTCGCCGACATGGTGGCGCGCAGGGCGCCCGGCACCGTCGTCAACATCATCACGTCGTCGGCGCACGGCGGACAGCCGTTCCTGGCGCCGTACGTCGCCGCGAAGGCCGGGCTCGTCGGACTGACCCGCAACGCCGCCCACGCGCACCGCTGGGACCGCATCCGCGTCAACGGCCTGAACATCGGCTGGACCGCCACCGAGGGCGAGGACGCGACGCAGCGGGCCTTCCACGGCGCGGGCGACGACTGGCGCGAACAGGCCGCCGCCCGGCTGCCGATGGGCAGGCTCGGGCAGCCGGACGAGATCGCAGACTTCGTCGTCCTCCTGCTGTCGGACCGGTCCGGGGTGGTCACCGGCTCGGTGATCGACTGGGACCAGAACGTGCTCGGCGGGCTGGACTGAACGCGCGCGCCCGGGCCCGTCCGGCACACGGACCGGCCCGAGGGGCGACCGGGGTCCGGGCGACGGACCGCAACCACACAAAAGGAGCAGCAGAGCACATGCGCATGGGCATTCTCGGCCTCGGCCGCATCGGCGCCTTCCACGCCGAGACCCTCTCCGGGCTCGACGCCGTCACCTCGCTCGTCGTCGCCGACCCGGTGACGGACGCCGCCAAGTCCGCCGCCGAACGGTTCGGTGCCGAGGTCGCGGACTCCCCCGAGGCCCTGCTGGCCGCCGGGGTGGACGGCCTCGTCGTCGCCGCCGCGACCGACGCCCACCCCGCCCTGATCCGCGCCGGGGTCGCGGCCGGCGTGCCCGTCTTCTGCGAGAAGCCCGTCGCCCGCACCATGGCCGAGGGCGTCGAGGTGCTGCGGGCCGTCGAGGGCAGTGACGTGCCGATCCAGATCGGCTTCAACCGGCGCTTCGACGCCGGGTTCGTCGCCGCGCGGGAGGCGGTGCGCGGCGACGAACTGGGCAAGCTGCACACCGTGCGCTCCACGACGCTGGACCCGGCGCCGCCGCCGGCCGCGTACGTCGCCGCCTCCGGGGGCATCTTCCGGGACTGCTCCGTGCACGACTTCGACATCATCCGCTGGGTGACGGGCCGCGAGGTGACCGAGGTGTACGCCGTGGGCGGCAACCGGGGCGCCGACTACATCCGGGAGGCGGGCGACGCCGACACCACCGGCGCGGTCCTCACCCTGGACGACGGCACGATCGCCGTGGTGTCCAACAGCCGCCACAACGCCCGCGGTCACGACGTCCGCATGGAGCTGCACGGCTTCGCCGACTCGATCGCCGTCGGCCTGGAGGACAGGCTGCCGCTGCGTTCGGTCGAGCCGGGCGTGACGTTCCCGGCGGGCACCCCGCACGACTTCTTCATGGACCGCTTCGCCGCCGCCTACCGCGCCGAACTCACCGCGTTCACCGAGGTCGTCGCGGGCGCGCGGCCCTCCCCGTGCACGGTGGCGGACGCGCTGGAGGCGGGCTGGATCGCCGAGGCGTGCACGCTGTCGCTGCGCGAGCACCGGCCGGTGACGGTGGCGGAGGTGCGCGCCGGCTGACGGGTCCCGCCGTGAAAGAAGGGCCGGGCCGCGTCGCCCGGCCCTTCTTTTCTCTTGCCGTCAGGCCCCGCAGGACCGCAGGAACCTGCGGGTGCGCACCGCGATGGGCAGCGGCTTGTCCGGCTCGCAGGGGTACATGTCCTGCTCCACGATGGCGAACAGGTCCACGCCGAGCTTCTGGGCCGCCGTGAGCACCGGCCCCAGCTCCGGGACGCCGCCCGGCGGTTCGCACATCACGCCGCGCTGCACGGCCGGCCCGAACGGCACCCCGTTCGCCCGGACGTCCGCCAGGATCTCCGGGTCGACCTGCTTGAGGTGCAGGTAGCCGATGCGTTCGCCGTAGGTCTCGATGAGCTTGACGCTGTCGCCGCCGCAGTAGGCGTAGTGCCCGGTGTCCAGGCAGAGGCCGACCAGGTCGGAGTCGGTCGCGTCGAGGAAGCGCTCGACGTGCTCCTCGGTGTCGATGTGGGTGTCGGCGTGCGGGTGGACGACGATGTCCAGGCCGTAGCGCTCCCTCACCTCGTGGCCGAGCCGTTCCATGCCCCCGGTCAGGTGGGCCCACTGCTCGCCGGTCAGCTCCGGCGGCTCCAGGATCTCGGCGGTCTTGTCGTCGCGCCAGAAGGACGGGATGACGACGAGGTGCTCGGCGCCCATGGCCTGCGTGAGCGCGGCGACCTGGGCGACGTGGTCCCAGGTGGCGTCCCAGACGGCGGGGCCGCGGTGCAGGCCGGTGAAGACGGTGCCCGCGGAGACCTTCAGGTCACGGCGCTGCACCTCGTCGGTGAGACGGGCCGGGTCGGTGGGCAGGTAGCCGTAGGGGCCCAGCTCGATCCAGGAGTAGCCGGCCTCGGCGACCTCGTCCAGGAAGCGTTCCCAGGGCACCTGCCGGGGATCGTCCGGGAACCACACTCCCCAGGAGTCGGGGGCGGAGCCGACGCGGATCCGGTCGAGCACAGGGGCCATGTCTGTCAGTTCCCTTCGGACGGGGCGGGTGCGGGCGCCTGGAGGTCTCCCTCCTCGGGGAGTCCTCCGGTGTCGACGCCGCGGACCTGGGACAGTTCGTGCTTGAGGGCGGCCAGTTCGGCGCCGCCGGCCATGTGGTTGGTGAGCTCGTCGAGGCTCACCTCGCTGCGGGCGGCGCTGAGTTCGAGGGTGCCAAGGCGCAGCACGCTGAAGTGGTCGCCGACCATGTAGGCGTGGTGGGGGTTGTGGGTGATGAAGATGACGCCGAGGCCGCGGTCGCGGGCGGCGGCGATGTACTTGAGGACCACGCCGGACTGCTTGACGCCGAGGGCGGCGGTGGGCTCGTCCAGGATGAGGACGCGGGCGCCGAAGTGGACGGCGCGGGCGATGGCGACGCACTGGCGCTGGCCGCCGGAGAGGGTGCCGATGGGCTGTTCCAGGTCGTCCAGGACGATGCCCATGTTGCGCAGTTCCTCGTCGGCCGTCCGCTTCATGCGGTCGATGTCGAGGCGGCGCACCGGCCAGGGGCCCTTGGTCATCTCGGAGCCCAGGAAGAAGTTCCGCCACACCGGCATCAGCGGCACGGTCGCCAGGTCCTGGTAGACGGTGGCGATGCCCCGGTCGAGGGCCTCGCGCGGGGTCGAGAAGCGCACCGGCTCGCCGTCCACGAGGAACTCGCCCTCGGTGTGCTGGTGCAGCCCGGAGACGATCTTGATGAGGGTGGACTTGCCGGCGCCGTTGTCGCCGAGGACGCAGGTCACCTTACCGGGGTGGACGGCGAGGTCGACGCCGTGCAGGGCGCGGATGTTGCCGTAGGAC
Source organism: Streptomyces sp. DH24 (assembly GCF_029813775.1). GTDB lineage: Bacteria > Actinomycetota > Actinomycetes > Streptomycetales > Streptomycetaceae > Streptomyces. The sequence continues at coordinate 92,834 of NZ_JARVKW010000025.1, forward strand.
TTGCCGGCGCCGCGCAGTTCGACGACGGGACCGCCCTCCTCGGGCGCGGGGTCCTGGAGCACGGCGCCGTGGGTGCCGGTTGCCTTGGGGGTCATGGGTTCACCTCCGGGTCGCCGTGCGGCGGACCCACAGATTGACGAGCGTGGCGCCGAGCAGCATCACGCCGAGGAAGGCCTTGAACCAGTCGGGGTTCCAGCCGGCGTAGACGATGCCCTGGTTCACCATGCCGAACATGAAGGCGCCGAAGACCGGGCCGATCGCGGAGCCGTAGCCGCCGGTGAGCAGGCAGCCGCCGATCACCGCGGCGGCGATGTAGATGAGCTCCTGGCCGACGCCCTCGCCGGACTGCACGGTGTTGAAGGAGAACAGGTTGTGCATGCCGACGAACCAGGCGCCGAAGCCGACCGTCATGAACAGCGTGATCTTGGTGAAGTTCACGGGGACGCCGACCGCGCGGGCGCTGTCCTTGTTGCCGCCGACCGCGAAGATCCAGTTGCCGTACTTGGTGCGCCACAGCACCCAGGTGGCGATGGCCGCGAAGACCAGCCACCACACGACGGTGATCTTCACCTGGACGCCGCCGACGTCGAAGGAGGACGCGAAGATCGCCCTGGCCTGCTCGAAGCCGTCCATGTCGCTGATGTCGTCGGTGGCGACGTTGCCGGTGACGAGTTTGGTGATGGCGAGGTTGGCGCCCTGGAGGATCAGGAAGGTGCCCAGCGTGACCAGGAAGCTGGGCAGGCCCGTGCGCACCACCATCCAGCCGTTGAACGCGCCGATCGCGAGGGACAGGATCAGCGCGACGACGATGCCCGTCCAGACGTTCACGGTCAGCTGGTAGCTGAGCATGCTCGCGGTGAGCGCCGAGGTGATGACGGAGACGCCGGACGACAGGTCGAACTCGCCGCCGATCATCAGCAGGGCGACGGGCAGCGCCATGATGCCGATGGTGGACGACTGGTAGAGCACCGTCGCCATGGAGCTGCCCTGACGCACGGTCGGGGCGGCGATCAGGAAGAAGACCAGCACGGCGAGGGCGCCGAGGAAGACGCCGACCTCCGGCCGTGCCAGCAGCCGCAGGACCAGCGAGCGCTGCGAGGTGCGCCCGTCGGTCCGCTGGGGGCCGGGAGCCGGCGGTGTGCCCACCGCCGGCTCAGCCTGCTGGGCCATGCTCATCACCGGGTGCCCTTCGCGGCGAACTCGGCGATCGCCTCGACGTTGGACTTGTCGACGAAGGCGGGGCCGGTCAGCACCGGCTGCTCGCCGCCGCCGCTGTAGTTGCCGTTGTTCTTGTAGAGCCACAGGGAGTCGACGGCCAGGTAGCCCTGGAGGTAGGGCTGCTGGTCGACGGCGAACTCGATGCTGTCGTTCTGGATGGCCTTGGTGAGTTCCTTGTTGAGGTCGAAGGTGGCGACCTTGGCCTTGCTGCCGGCGTCGCCGATGGACTGCACGGCGGTCAGGGCGAACGGGGCGCCGAGCGTGACGACGTGGTCGACGGAGGTGTCCTGCTTGAGCTTGGCGGTGATGGTCGACTTCACGGACGGCATGTCGGTGCCGTTGACGTAGAGGTTCTCGACCGAGCCCTCGAAGGTCTTCTTCACTCCGTCGCAGCGCTGGGTGAGGCCGATGTTGCCCTGTTCCTGGATGACGCAGACGGCCTTCTTGGCGCCGACCTCGTTCAGCTTCTTGCCGAAGGCCTCGCCGGCGACGGACTCGTCCTGCCCGAAGAACTGCAGCAGGCCGAGCTTCTTCCAGTCGCTCACCCCGGAGTTGAGGCCGACGACGGGTATGCCGGCCTGCTCGGCCTTGGCGATGGCGCCCTTCATGGCGTCGGGCTTGGCGAGGGTGACGGCGATGCCGTCGACCTTCTGGTCGATGGCGTTCTGCACCAGGTTGGCCTGGTTGCCCGCGTTGGGGTCGTTGGAGTAGACGAGCTTGATGTTGTCCTTGGCCGCGGCGGCCTCGGCGCCCTTGCGGACGATGTCCCAGAAGGTGTCGCCGGCCGACTGGTGGGTGACGAGCGCGACCGTCATGCGGGGCGTGGTGGCCTTGCCGGCGGAGGCGTCGGCCGCTCCTTCCTCGGCCTTCTTTCCGCCGGAGCCGCTGGAGCAGCCGGCGAGGGTCAGTGCCGCCGCCGCGGCCAGGGCCAGGGCGGGGGCGAATCTGCGGGAGCGGGCGGGGGAAGAGCGGTCCATCTTTCCTGCACCTCACTGTGCGACGGGGGCGACGGCACAAGGGGCGGATCGCGGGGATCCGGGGCCCGCGGGCTCGAAAGTCCCGGGTCGTGTGCCGTTCGACACGGCTGTTGCGCTGGGACGCGATCCAAGTCCCTGACACGCCCGCTGTCAATACTTTGTTAAGACATCATTTCACAAGCAGGTCCGAATGTAAGTACAAACTATTGACAGCGAGGGCCGCCGGGACCTACACCTGAGAGGCGGCAGGCCCCCCGCCCAGTCCTAGGAGCATCGCGCATGGCCGAGTCAAGCCAGTCCTTCGACCTGATCACCATGGGCCGTATCGGGGTCGATCTCTACCCCCTGCAGACGGGCGTACCCCTGTCCAGGGTTGAGTCGTTCGGCAAATTCCTGGGCGGTTCCGCCACCAACGTGGCGGTCGCCGCCGCGCGTCTGGGCCGGACCGCCGCCGTGATCACCCGGACCGGCGACGACCCGTTCGGTGTCTATCTGCACGAGGCGCTCAAGGAGTTCGGCGTCGACGACCGCTGGGTCACCCCGGTCGCCGCGTACCCGACGCCCGTCACGTTCTGCGAGATCTTCCCGCCGGACGACTTCCCGCTGTACTTCTACCGCCGCCCCAAGGCCCCGGACCTGGAGATCCACCCGGACGAGCTCGACCTCGACGCGATCCGCGCGGCCCGCGTCTTCTGGATGACCGGCACCGGCCTGAGCGAGGAGCCCAGCCGCACCGCCACGCTCACCGCGCTCCGGGCCCGCGCCAAGGCGGGCATCACCGTGTTCGACCTGGACTGGCGGCCGATGTTCTGGTCCGACCCCGATGCGGCCCGCCCGCACTACGCCGAGGCGCTGCGGCACGCCACGGTCGCCGTCGGCAACCTCGACGAGTGCGAGATCGCCACCGGCGTCCGCGAGCCGCGCGCCTGCGCCGAGGCCCTGCTGGCGGCCGGCGTCGAGCTCGCCGTCGTCAAGCAGGGCCCGAAGGGTGTGCTGGCCGTGCACCGCGACGGCACCGAGGCCGAGGTGCCGCCGGTGCCCGTGGAGGTCGTCAACGGCCTGGGCGCGGGCGACGCGTTCGGCGGCTCGCTGTGCCACGGGCTGCTGTCCGGGTGGGACCTGGAGACGACGATGCGGCACGCCAACGCCGCCGGCGCGCTCGTCGCCTCCCGCCTCGCCTGCTCCTCCGCGATGCCGACGGAGTCCGAGGTCGCCGACCTCCTCGCCCGCGGCTGACCGAGCCACTCCCGAACGGAGCCTGTCTTGACCCTCAGCATTCCCGACCTCACGGCGGTCAGAGCCCGCCGCCCGGAGGCCGTCGCCGAGGCCGCCGCCCGCCGGGCGCGCCGGCCGCTGATCGGCGACAGCGGCCGGCTGATGATCGTCGCCGCGGACCATCCGGCGCGCGGCGCGCTCGGCGTCGGCGACCACAGGCTGGCCATGGCCAACCGGGCGGACCTGCTGGAACGGTTGTGCGTCGCGCTGTCCCGGCCCGGGGTCGACGGGGTGCTCGCCACCGCCGACGTCCTGGAGGACCTGCTGCTGCTCGGGGTGCTGGAGAACAAGGTCGTCATGGGCTCGATGAACCGCGGCGGCCTCGCGGGCGCCTCGTTCGAGATGGACGACCGGTTCACCGGGCACCGCGCCGAGGACATCGCCCGGCTCCGCTTCGACGCGGGCAAGCTGCTGCTGCGCATCGACTACGACGACCCCGGCTCCCTCACCACGATGGAGTCCACCGCCCGTGCCGTCGACGCGATGGCCGCGCTCCGGCTGCCGGTGTTCGTCGAGCCGTTCATCTCCCGCCGGGTCGACGGCCGGGTCCGCAACGACCTGTCCGCCGAGGCCGTCACGCGTTCCGTGGCCATCGCCTCGGGCCTGGGCGGCACCTCCGCGTACACGTGGCTGAAGCTGCCGGTGACGGACGACCCGGACGACATGGCCGAGGTGCTTCAGACGTCCACCCTGCCCGCGGTACTGCTGGGCGGTGAGGTCGGCGACGACCAGGAACGGACGTACGAGAAGTGGCGCAAGGCGCTGCGGCTGCCGACCGTGCAGGGCCTGGTCGTGGGCCGCTCCCTGCTGTACCCGGCCGAGGGCAGTGTCGAGACGGCGGTCGACACGGCCGTGAGCCTGCTGTGACGAACCGCCACGACGAGCCGTGAGGCAACCGAGGAGACTACCGATGACGAGCCCGTACCACCTCCCCGCCGGCAAGGCGCTCGGCGGCCCCTACGTCGTGGACGTCACGCCGGACACCGCGGGCTGGGGCTACAGCGCCCTGCGCGTCCTGGAACTGCCGCCCGGCGGCTCCCACACCTTCGACACCGGCGACAGCGAGTGGATCGTGCTGCCCCTCGGCGGCGCCTGCGTCGTGGCGGCGGCCGACGACTTCGGGCACGAGACCTTCGAACTGCACGGCCGCCCCGACGTGTTCAGCGCCGTGACCGACTTCGCCTACCTCCCCCGCGACTCCCGGGCGACGGTGACGTCCACGGGCGGCGGACGGTTCGCGCTCACCGGCGCGCGCTGCGAGCGGCGGCTGCCCGCCCGCTACGGACCGGCCTCGTCGGTGCCGGTGGAGCTGCGCGGCACCGGCAACTGCTCCCGCCAGGTCAACAACTTCGGCGCGGCCGGGGTCTTCGACTGCGACCGGCTGATCGCGGTCGAGGTGCTCACGCCGGGCGGCAACTGGTCGTCGTTCCCGCCGCACAAGCACGACGAGCACCGCCCCGGCGAGGAGTCGGTGCTGGAGGAGATCTACTACTTCGAGTTCGCCGCCCACGAGGGCACCCCCGGCCTCGGCTACCAGCGGGTCTCGCCGTCCGGGCCGGGCCGGGACACGGACGTGCTCGCCGAGGTCCGCGGCGGTGACGTCGTGCTCATCCCGGACGGCTGGCACGGGCCGTCCATGGCGGTTCCCGGCCACCACATGTACTACCTCAACGTCATGGCGGGCCCGGAGGCCGAGCGTGCCTGGCTGATCTGCGACCACCCCGACCACTCCTGGGTCCGCGACACCTGGCCCCGGCAGCCCGTCGACCCCCGTCTGCCCCTCTACTCCGCGCCCGAGAGGTCCCGATGAGCGCTCCCACCCGCAGACTGACCACCGCCCAGGCCCTCGTCCGGTTCCTCGCCGCCCAGTACACCGAGCGCGACGGCGTGCGCCGCCGGCTGATCGCCGGCACCTGGGGCGTCTTCGGCCACGGCAACGTCGCCGGGCTCGGCCAGGCGCTCGTCGAGTACGGCGACGTCATGCCGTACCACCAGGGCCGCAACGAACAGGCCATGGTGCACGCGGCCGTCGGGTACGCCCGCCAGCTGGACCGCCTGTCCACGCAGGCGGTGACGACGTCCATCGGGCCCGGCGCCACCAACCTGGTCACGGGTGCCGCCCTCGCCACGATCAACCGGCTGCCGGTCCTGCTGCTCCCCGGCGACTACTTCGCCTCGCACGCCGCCGACCCGCTGCTGCAGCAGCTGGAACACCCGGTGTCCGCCGACGTGTCCGTGAACGACACCCTGCGCCCGGTCTCCCGCTACTTCGACCGCGTCACCCGTCCCGAGGCCCTGATCGCCTCCGCGCTGAACGCGATGCGCGTCCTCGCCGACCCGGCGGAGACCGGCGCCGTCACCCTGGCGCTGCCGCAGGACGTGCAGGCGGAGGCCTTCGACTGGCCGGAGGAGTTCTTCGCCGACCGCGTCTGGCGGGTGCGCCGCCCCGCGCCGGACCCGGTGGAACTGGCCGAGGCGGTCCGCGCGATCCGGGCCGCCCGGCGCCCGCTGATCGTGGCGGGCGGCGGCGTTCACCACAGCGGGGCCGAGGACGCCCTGAAGGCACTGGTGGACGCCACCGGCATCCCCGTCGCGTCCACCCAGGCCGGCAAGGGCTCCCTGCGCCACGACCACCCGGCCGACGTCGGGGGCATCGGCCACACCGGCACGGCCGTCGCCGACGAACTCGCCCGCACCGCCGACCTGGTGATCGGCGTCGGCACCCGGTACAGCGACTTCACCACCGCGTCCGGCACCCTCTTCCGCGCCCCGGACGTGCGCTTCCTCAACGTCAACATCACCGCCTTCGACGCCCACAAGCTGGCCGCCCGCACCCTGGTCTGCGACGCGCGCACCGGCCTCACCGCCCTCACCGGGGCCCTGCACGGGCACCGCGTCGCCGGCGCGTACGAGGCCGAGTACGCGGCGGGCAAGGAGCGCTGGGACCGGATCGTCGAGGCCGCCTACCGCGGTGACGACGACGCCGTGCCCACGCAGACGCAGGTGCTGGGCGCGCTCGACGCGGTCGTCGGCGACGCGGACGTGGTGATCAACGCGGCCGGTTCGCTCCCCGGCGACCTGCACAAACTGTGGCGGGCGAGGTCCGCGCGCCAGTACCACCTGGAGTACGGCTACTCCTGCATGGGCTACGAGATCCCCGCCGCGATCGGCGTGCAGCAGGCCGCCCCGGACACCGTCGTGTGGTCCCTGGTCGGCGACGGCACGTATCTGATGATGCCGACGGAGATCGTGACGGCCGTGCAGGAGGGCCTGCCGGTCAACGTCGTCCTGATCCAGAACCACGGCTACGCCTCCATCGGCGGCCTGTCGGAGTCGGTGGGCGCCGAGCGGTTCGGCACCGCCTACCGGCACCGGGCCGCCGACGGCACCTTCACCGGCGCCCCGCTGCCGGTGGACCTCGCGGCCAACGCGGCCAGCCTCGGCATGGACGTGCTGCGCGCCAAGACCGTCCGCGAGCTGCGCGAGGCGCTGGCACAGGCGCGGGCCTCGGACCGGCCGACGTGCGTGTACGTGGAGACCGACCCGGCGCCGACCGCTCCCCCGGCCGAGGCCTGGTGGGACGTACCGGTCGCCGAGACCGCCACCCGCGAGGCCGCGCGCGCCGCACGCGAGGACTACGACCGGCAGGTCGCCGCACGCCGCCGCCACCTGTGAACCGCACGACTCCGGCATTCCGCAGAGCCCCGAGAGTGAGGTACCTCCATGGCGAGGACCGGTGACCCCGCACGCGCCGTGACCGCCCCCGCGCTCGACCGCCTGGACTTCGCCCTGGACCGCACCAGTCCGGTGCCGCTGTACTACCAGCTCGCGCGGCAGCTGGAGGCGGCCATCGAGCACGGGGTGCTCGCCCCGGGAAACCTCCTGGGCAACGAGATCGACCTCTCCGTCCGCCTCGGCCTGTCCCGGCCCACGGTCCGCCAGGCCATCCAGTCCCTCGTGGACAAGGGCCTGCTGGTGCGGCGGCGCGGGGTCGGCACCCAGGTCGTGCACAGCCAGGTCAAGCGCCCGCTGGAACTCAGCAGCCTGTACGACGACCTGGAGGCGGCCGGGCAGGGGCCGTACACGCGGGTGGTGCGCAACGAGACCGTGCCCGCCTCCGCCGAGGTGGCGGCCGCGCTCGGCATCTCGGAGGGCGCGGAGGTCACGGCGCTGGAACGGCTGCGCGGCACCCACGGCCAGCCGGTCGCCGTCCTGTGCAACTACCTCCCGGCGGGACTGCTGGACCTCGGCACCGACCGCCTGGAGTCGACGGGCCTGTACCGGATGATGCGCTCCGCGGGCATCGTCCTGCACAGCGCCCGCCAGAGCGTCGGCGCCCGCACGGCCACCGCCGAGGAGGCCGCCCGCCTCGACGAACAGGAGGGCGCGGCGCTGCTCACCATGCAGCGCACGGCGTACGACGACACCGGCCGCCCGGTCGAGTTCGGCACGCACATCTACCGCGCGTCCCGGTACGCGTTCGACTTCCAGCTGCTGGTACGCCCCTGATCCCGGGGCCGGATGCCCCGCCGGCCGCGCCCGCGCGGGCCGCCTCGGCCACGGCCACTCGGCCGGTGCGGTGCGGCCCGGCGGGCGGGGCGTCGATGCCGGGCGGTCGTCGGCGGCGCCGCGGGGACGTGAGCCGGTCACGGCTCCGTCCACCGCGCGGCCGCCCGCCCGGCGTCAGCCGCAGTGGGCGCGCGCGAACTCCAGCGTCGCGGTGAAGCACTCCCCCACCGTGTCGTCGGCCGCGCCGACCCACAGGTGGTCCGCGCCCGGCACCGACCGGAACGTCACCTCGGTGCCCGCCGCCCGCAGCGCCGCCGCGAGCGCCTCGCCCTGCGCGTGCGGAACGACCGAGTCGTCGGCGCCGTGCAGGATCAGGAAGGGCGGGGCGTCCGGCGTCACCCGGGCCACCGGGCTTGCGGCGCGGGCGAGTGCGGGTGTGGCGTCGGCGCCGAGGAGCAGCGCCTCGGGGCTGCCCGGCGGGGCCGCGGTGAGGTCGGCCGGGGCGTACCAGACGACGCAGCCGCGTACGGCCGTGCCGGGTTCCAGGGCGAGCAGCGCGGCGAGGTGCCCGCCCGCCGACTCGCCCCAGGTGACGATCCGCCCGGCGTCCAGGCCGAGTTCGGCGGCGCGCAGGCGCAGCCAGCCCACCATGCCGGTCAGGTCGTCGAGTTGGGCCGGGAACGCCGCCTCGCCGCTGAGCCGGTAGTCGGGGCAGGCCACGGCGAACCCGGCGCGGGCCAGCCGTGCGAAGGGCCCGGGGCGCCAGGCGCGCAAGCCGGGGCCCGGGTCGTCGCGCAGACCGGTCAGCCAGGCGCCGCCGTGCACGAACACGACGACGGGCAGGGGGCGGTCGGCCGGTTCGTCGGGCAGCCACAGGTCGAGTTCCAGGGGCCGGCTGCCGTCGCGGACGGCGTACGGGACGGCCCGCAGCAGCCGTACGCCCTCGGCGGGCCGGGCCTCGGGCGGCAGGGGCAGCGTCGCCGGGTCGGGCGGCGCGAGGGCGGCGGCGAGTGCGGCAGGCAGGGTCACGGTCGCTCCTCGGGCCGGGCGAGGCGGGGCAGCAGGCGGCGGGCGTTGGACGTGGTCAGGGACTGCCAGGTCTCTCCCGGCACGGGCACGTCGGCGGCGTTGACGGCCGCGATGTGCGCGTCGACGCCGTGCGCGGGCGTCCAGCAGTAGTCGCTGCCGTACAGCAGCCGGTCGGGCTCGACCAGGCCGAGCAGCGCGGGGATCTGGCGCGGGAAGGCGGGCCCGGCCATGTCGTAGTACAGGCCGCGCAGTTGCTCGACGGCGTCGGGGGCGGTGCCCTCCCCGGGTGGCAGGAACAGCCGCATGAAGCCGTTGATGCGGTCGGCGAGCACGGGCAGGGCGCCACCGCAGTGCGGGACGATCACCCGCAGGCCGGGGTGACGTTCCAGCGTGCCGGCCATCAGCAGGTCGGTGACCGTGCGGGCCGTGTCGAAGACGAACTCGACCATCGGGCGCGGCCGACCGAGCGCCGACCGCTCCCAGCACACGGGCGAGGTGGGGTGCAGGAAGACCACCGCGCCGCGGCGGCCGAGCTCGGCGAAGACCGGCTCCAGGCGCTCGTCGCCGAGGTAGACGCCGTGCGTGTTGGTCTCCAGCACCACTCCGTGCGCGCCGAGCTCGTCGAGGGCGTACGCCAGTTCCGTGAGCGCGCCGGGCACGTCCGGCAGCGGCAGCGAGGCGAAGAAGCCGAACCTGCCGGGGTGTTCGCGGACGACGCGGGCGGCGTCCTCGTTCACCTCGCGGGCCAGCCGGCGGGCCGCGGCGTCGTCGCCGAAGTGCACGCCGGGCGACGACACGGACAGCACGGAGGTGCGGATGCCGTTGCGGTCCATGAGCTCCAGGTGCGCCTCGGCGGACCAGCCGGGCCAGTGGGGCACGCCGTCGGGCCGCTCGTGCCCGGCCGCCCTCGCCTGCCGGAGGTAGGAGTCGGTCACGAAGTGCGCGTGGACGTCGACGAAGCCGGGCGCCTCAGGAGTCGGGGAGGTCACGGGAGGGGTCCTTTCCGGAGGTTCTCGCGGCGGCGAGCCGGTCGCGGCCCCGGGTGCCGACGCGTTCGCCGATCACGATGCCGAGCAGACCGGCCAGACCGACCAGGGGCGGCGCGGGAGAGGGGACGTCGAGCGTCCAGTAGAGGACGCCCATGAGGAGCCCGGCCGCGAAGGAGACGGCGGCGGCGCGGGCGGGGTCCGGGAACCTCACAGCGCCTCCGGGGCGGCCTGGCCCAGCAGCATGCCGAGCAGCCCGAACAGGGCGACGGGCGGCGGCGCGGGCGACCTCACCCTGAGGGCCGCGTACAGCAGCCCGGCCAGCACACCGGCGAGCAGTGCCCGCGTGTACGCCATGACGCTCAGCTCCCCGTGCGCCACTGGTGGTCGGGCAGGAAGGTCACGTCGTAGCGCTGCGGCACGGTGGCGAACTTCTCCGGTTCGGGCACGAACGGGCGCTCGGGCAGGCCGAGTTCGTCCGTCGCGGTGCCGAGGGACTCGAAGAACCGCTCGAAGGTGCCGCCGGGGCCGGCGGCGACGCCGACGATCTGGCTGTGGTGCCGCTCGATGCGGTAGGCGTGCGGGCAGTTCTTCGGTACGAAGCCGAAGTCGCCGGCCGTGAGCACCTTCTCCTGCTGCTCGCCCTCCGGGTCCTCCACGAACAGCCGGACGGCTCCCTGCGTGACGTAGAAGACCTCGTAGGTGTCGGCGTGCAGGTGGGCCGGGATGATGTCGCCCTTGGGGCCTTCGCAGGTGAAGAAGTTGAAGGTGTTCTCGGTCTGCGGGCCGCCCGCGTACACGGTGATGAGGTCGCCGAACAGGTGGGCGCGGTCGCCCATCCCCTTCTCGATGACGTACGGCCTGCCCGGCTCGGCGGGGATCAGGGAGTGGCGGCGGCCGGCGAATTCGATGGTCAAGGGGAGCCTCCGGCGGGGTGGGCTGTCGGGATGCGGTGCACCGTTCGACCGTCAGGCAGACTGACGGCCGAAGCGATCGTCAGGTTACCTGACATCATGGGTTTGGCAAGGCCGTGCGGGATTCGTCCCCACGTATGCTCGGGGCCCGAGGAACCGAGGAGTCATGGCCGAAACCGCACAGAACCTGCCCCTGCTGCTGGCCGGCGCCAAGCGCTGGTTCGACGACGCGCTCATCGCGAGCATGCGCGCCGCCGGCGAGCAGCCGCTGACCAGCGCGCAGGGCCAGGTCTTCGCCAGCCTGGACGCGGACGGCACCACGGTCTCGGAGATCGCGCGGCGCATCGGCGTCACCCGGCAGACGGCCCACCAGGCCGTGCACGGGCTGCTGGCCCTCGGCCTGCTGGAACAGGTCCCGGACCCGTCCTCGGCGCGCAGCCGCCTGATCCGTGTGACCGCGGAGGGGGCCAGGGTGCACCGGCGCGCCCAGGCGACACTGACCGTCCTGGAGGGCGTCCTCGCCGAGCGCATCGGGAAGGAGTCCGCCGCCGCGCTGCGCGAAGCGCTGACGGTGCCGCGCGGGGAACCGCCGGTGGTGGAGGCACCCCAGGGGCCCGGGCCGTCTCCGTGAAGCGGCGCCGTCCCCCGCACGGCCGGTCGCCGGGTCGCGGGTGGGGCGGCGCTGGCAGGGTGCGGGGAGGCGGGAATCGGTGCTCCCGCGTCTGAATCGGTGCTCCCGCGTCTTCCGCGCACCGTGACCGGAACGCCGCCCGACGGGCCCGCGCGCACGTGAGTCCCGCCGGCTCGGCCACCGGCAGGACTCACGTGCGGGACGTCGGCGGGGTCACCCGCCCGGGACGAGCAGGATCTTGCCCCGGGTACCGCCCTTCTCCAGCAGCGCGTGGGCCCTCGGCCCCTCCTCGAACGGCAGGACGTGGGCGATCCGCAGGGTCACGCGTCCCGCCTCGACGTGGCGTGCCAGCGCGTCGAGCTGCGGGGTCCGCTTGATGCAGTGCAGGAACCGACGCGGACGCCTTCGCCGCCGACAGCGCCCTGCTCGTCTTCTGCTACCACTCCTCACTCGCCCTGCCCGCGCTCAACCCGTTCGCCGCGGAGGGGGTCGCCGACGGGTACCGGTGGCTGTTCAGCAACGCCGGCTGGGCCGGTGTGAGCTTCTTCTTCATCGAGTCCGCGGTGCGCTGCCGCGGCGACCACGGCGCCGAACGAGAAGCCGACGATGCCGAACGGCTCGTCGGTCACCGCGCGGGCGGGGCCGACGACCTGCTCGACCAGCTCGTCCAGGTCGAGGTCGTCGGCGTGCAGGGGGTACGGCCGCTGCCCGAGAAGTCGGGGGTGATGACGGTGTGGCGCCGGTGAAGTGGTCACGGACGTGGCCCCAGTGGACTCGCCGTCCGCGGCCGTGCCGTGCACGAACAGCAACCCGGGGCCGCTCCCCACCAGGAGGGACGTGGGTGCGCAGGTGAGAGGGCATCAGAGCCGTCATGCCCACCATGGCCGCCAGGCAGACGAGACAGGCGTTCACCTCCCAGGGCCAGGGCGGTGCCCAGCGGGTGAGCGGCCTCTCGCGCAGGAAGCCGACCATCAGGCACAGGCCGACCAGCACCGACACGTTGTAGGTGACCTTGCCGCAGCCCTCGAACGTCACGCGGTCGAAGAGGCGGAGGACGGGCGGCTGGGCGAGCACGTTGCCCAGTCCCATCAGGAGCAGCGCGAAGAACAGGTGCACCCTCATGGCATCGCGGAACCGCCGCCGGACCAGAGCCGGTATCGTCCACGCCGCACCGCCGAGGAGCGTGACGATGGCGACGAGGTTGAGCCCGCTCACGCCGGTTCGGCGGTGAGCACGAGACTGTTGTACACCGAGGGCTTCCAGGGCTCGTCGAGCCCGTAGCGCCATGCTCGCCGGCTCATCGACAGGGCCTGGTGCATGATGGCCGACGCGATGATCTCGGCGTCGCGTTCGTCGCGGTCGGAGTAGGCGGTCCGCGACTGCGTGTCGGCCGGCCGCCGGCCGTCGAGGTCGAAGGCGATGATGTGGCCGACCTCGTGCAGGATGATGTGCGCCTGATGCGCCTTGGTGGTCTTGGCCTGGTAGGCGATGACGTCCTCGTGCTCGCGGGAGATCAGCACGCCGAACGGCCCGTGGGCCGGCAGGTCCCACTCGACGAGGGCGATGGGTCTGCCGCGCGACTTTCCGAGCAGATCGCACAGGGCCGTCACGCTCAACGGCAGTTCGGGAGACAGCCGGCGCATCAGGTGGCGGCTGTGGGCCCGTAACCGGGCGTCACGTATGCGGTTTTCCCGGGCCCTTGAACGCCTCGCGACAAGCCCCCTGATGCCGAACAAGTGAGTCCCCCTCGTTGCGTGCTGACACAAGGCACGGACGACAGCGAAGCACCGTTTTTGTGCCGCCCCCCTCGGCGAATGTACGACATTCGCCATCCGTGCGTAGGGCAACGAGATCAACTTCACTGGGCCGTAACACGACGTTGTCCCACGCGTCGGGCCCGGCGGCGCGAACCGGTCGCAGTCGCCGGCCGCTGCCGGGGCGGAGGGGGGTGCTCGCGCGGTGGCGAGCACCCGAGCCGGCGGGAGTTCCGCTGCCGGTTTGGGGGGACGCCCGGCGGTCCTCGGAACGACCGAGGGCCGGATTCGGATGCCTCCGAATCCGGCCCTGGCCTGCGACTGTCTCCAGTCGGGACGACAGGATTTGAACCTGCGACCCCTTGACCCCCAGTCAAGTGCGCTACCAAGCTGCGCCACGTCCCGGTGCGCGTTGTCCCGCGGAGAACCGCGTGATCGCGCGGACAGCACTTTACCCCACCCGGCGGGCTGCGCCGAAAGCGGCCGGTGCGCGGCACAATCGGCGTATGGGCAGCAGTGGTATGGGCAGCACGGGACCGGACCGGACGAACGACGCGCGTGACCGCGACAGTGCGGGCCGGGCGCGCAACGCGCGGCCCCGGGACGGGCTCGGGCGGCCCCTGCCGTACGGCGCGGACGGCGTGCCGCGGCAGCCCGAGGGCGTCGTGCGGACCCCGCCGGAGACCGTCGCGGAGGCGCAGCGGCTGCTGGACGAGGGCAAGCCGTTCCACGCGCACGAGGTCTTCGAGGACGCCTGGAAGTCGGGCCCGGAGGAGGAACGTGACCTGTGGCGGGGTCTCGCCCAGCTCGCCGTGGGGCTCACGCACTCCGCCCGGGGCAACGTCACGGGCGGCGCCCGGCTGCTGCGGCGCGGGGCGGGCGCCGTGGTGGAGTGGACGGCGGCGCAGGGGCAGCCGCGGCCCCACGGGATGGATCTTCCCGGCGTCGTGGCCTGGGCGCGCGGGCTGGCCGAGGCGGTGGAGCGGGGCGACGGACCGGTCGACGCGTCTCGCAGCGCGCCCCGGCTGACGTGACCGGGCGGCCACCGGCCCGGCGCACCGGCCGGGCCGGTGGCGGGCGCACGGGCAGTGTCACCGGGCCGGGCGGCGTCACCGGGCCCGGTGCTCCGGCCCTGGCGCGGTGGCGGGCGCACGGGCGGTGTCGGGGCGCCGGTCCCCGTGCGGCAGACTCGGGGCGTGCGAAAGATTCATGTCATCGGTATCGGCGCGGGCGACCCCGACCAGCTCACCCTCCAGGCGGTCCGGGCGCTGCGGAGCACGGACGTGTTCTTCGTCCTGGACAAGGGCGAGGTGAAGGCGGACCTCACACGGTTGCGCCGGGACATGCTCGACACGCACGTGCCGGAGGGGACGTACCGGGTGGTCGAGGCGCGCGACCCGGAGCGGGACCGCCGTGCGGGCGGCGCCGCCTACTCCCCCGCCGTCGGTGACTGGCGCAGCGCCCGCGCCGACATCTACGAGCGGATGATCGCCGGTGAGCTCGGCGAGGACGAGAGCGGCGCGTTCCTGGTGTGGGGCGACCCGTCGCTGTACGACAGCACCATCGGGATCCTGGGGGAGGTCCTCGCGCGCGGCGCGGTGTCCTTCACGTACGACGTCGTGCCGGGCATCAGCAGCGTGTCGGCGCTGGTCGCCCGGCACCGGACCGGGCTGAACCGGGTCGCCCGGCCGGTGCAGATCACCACGGGCCGTCGGCTCGCCGAGGGCTTCCCGGAGGGCGTGGACGACGTGGTCGTGATGCTCGACGCGCACCAGGCGTTCCGGCGGTACGCCGACCAGGACATGGACATCTACTGGGGCGCCTACATCGGGACCCCGGACGAGATCCTCGTCTCCGGCCCCATCGCCGAGGCCGCGCCCCGGATCGAGCGGGTGCGCGCCGAGGCCCGCGAGCGCAAGGGCTGGATCATGGACACGTACCTGCTGCGCCGACGGCCGAAGGACGCCTAGGCCATGTCCGCGAAGTGGCGCCTGCCCGAGGGCGCCGCTTCGACCGGCGCCCGGCGGGAGGGGTCGAGGACCTGACCGGCTCGGCGCGGCGGTCAACTGGCGTCGAGACCGAGGAAGTCCAGGACGCCCGGCACGTCCGGGACCGCCCGGGTGCCCTCCGGCAGGGCGGGGCGGCGTACGACGACCACCGGCAGGCGCAGGTCGCGGGCGGCGGCGAGCTTCGGTGCCGTCGCCGTTCCCCCGCTGTCCTTGGTGACCAGGACGTCGATGGCGTGCTCGCGCAGCAGGGCGTGTTCGTCGGCGAGCGTGAACGGGCCTCGTGACAGCACGGTGTGCGTGTGCGGGGGCATCGGCGGGCCGGGGGGTTCCACGGAGCGTACGACGAAGTGGAGTCGGGTCAGGTGCGCGAAGGCGGACAGGCCCAGGCGGCCCGTCGTGAGGAACACCCTGCGGCCGAGGTCCGGCAGCAGGGCGGCGGCCGCCGCCAGGGACGCGACCGGGTGCCAGCGGTCGCCGGGGCCGGGCCGCCAGCCGGGGCGGCGCAGGACCACCGCGGGGACCCCGGTCGTCGCGGCGGCCCGCGCGGCGTTCGCCGTGATGCCTTCCGCGAACGGGTGTGTCGCGTCGACCAGGGCGTCCACCCGCCCGGCGCGCAGCCAGTCGGCCAGACCCTCCGTGCCGCCGAAGCCGCCGATCCGCACGTCTCCGTCGAGCGCGCCCGGCCGGGCGACGCGGCCCGCGAGGGAGGTCGTGACGCGGACTCCGCGAGCCGTCAGCGCGGCGGCCAGTTCGCGGGCCTCGGTGGTGCCGCCGAGGATCAGCACGTGCGGGGACATGGCGACGAGCGTACGAGGTGACCGGGCAGGGGCAGGGGCAGGGGCAGGGG
>NZ_JARVKW010000026.1 GCF_029813775.1 Streptomyces sp. DH24
ATCTGGCGTTGACTTTTGGCACGCTGTTGAGTTCTCAAGGAACGGACGCTTCCTTTGTACTCACCCTCTCGGGCTTTCCTCCGGGCGCTTCCCTTCGGTCTTGCGTTTCCGACTCTATCAGATCTTTCCGATCCGATTTCCTCGGTGCTTTCCAGGTTCGCGCTTTCGCGTTTCCCTTTCCGGCGGGTCCGACTTTATCAGAAGTTCCGGGCCGGACTGACCGACCGTCGTTTTCCGAATCATCGGGAGGAGCCTCTTCGGAATCTGAACGTTCCGAGAAGCAGACAGATTACTCACTGTCGCCGGTCCGGGCTCAACCCAACTCCAGGCAACTGTTCAAATCTACCTCCCCGAGCTCACCGTGTCAACGGCGTTTCCGGGGCGAGGAGGAGACTAGCAGCTCCACGGAGGTCTCCGCACATCAGGCCGCCGTCGGCACGCTGGCGCTGCGCTCGGCCGCGTCGACGTCGCCCGTCTCACCCGTGCGAGCCGCGCGTCCGCCGAGGACGTAGACGTAGGCCAGGAAGGCCAGTTCGGCGACCACGCCGATCGTGATGCGGGCCCAGGTGGGCAGGCCGGACGGGGTGACGAAGCCTTCGATGGCACCGGAGACGAAGAGGACCAGGGCCAGGCCGATCGCCATGCCGATGGCCGCGCGGCCCTCTTCGGCGAGTGCCGCGCGGCGGGTGCGCGGGCCGGGGTCGATGAGGGTCCAGCCGAGGCGCAGGCCCGTGCCGGCGGCCACGAAGACGGCGGTCAGTTCGAGGAGGCCGTGCGGAAGGACGAGTCCGAGGAAGGTGTCGAGGCGGCCGGCCTCGGACATCAGGCCGATGCCGATGCCGAGGTTCAGCATGTTCTGGAAGAGGATCCAGAGAACCGGCAGTCCGAGGAAGACGCCCAGGATCAGGCACAGGGCGGCGGCCCACGCGTTGTTCGTCCAGACCTGAGCGGCGAAGGAGGCCGCCGGGTGACTGGAGTAGTAGGTCTCGTACTGGCCGCCGGGGCGGGTCAGCTCCCGGAGTTCGCTGGGTGCCGCGATGGTGGCCTGCACCTCGGGGTGGGTGCCGATCCACCAGCCGAGGAGGGCCGCGACGACGGTCGACAGCAGTGCTGTGGGTACCCACCAGTGGCGCGACCGGTAGACCGCGGCCGGGAAGCCATGGGCGAGGAAGCGGGTGACGTCCCGCCAGGAGGCGCGACGAGTGCCCGTCACGGCGCTGCGCGCGCGTGCCACCAGCTGGCTGAGCCGGCCCGTCAGCTGCGGGTCGGGGGCGCTGGACTGGATCAGGGACAGATGGGTCGCGGTGCGCTGGTACAGGGCGACGAGTTCGTCGGTCTCCGCTCCGGTGAGGCGGCGCCGGCGGCGGAGCAGGGCGTCGAGGCGGTCCCACTCCGCTCGGTGGGCGGAGACGAAGACGTCGAGGTCCATCGGTGTGCCTGCTCCTGGGCTGCTCGTCGGCGGCTCGTCATGGGTCAGCTTGTCGTACTGGGGCGCGATGTGCCCTCAGCTTGGCAGACTGGCCGTGTTCGGGGCAGGTCAGGGGAAGGGCGGCAGGCGTGAGTGAGCTGGTGACGGGCGAGGCGGTGGCGCTGGAACTGCGCCCTGCGAGGTTGCCCAGCAGGGCGCTGGCCGTGCTGCTCGATCTGGTGGTGGCCGTGGCGGTGTACATCGCCGTGACCCTCGCCCTGGTGGCCGCCACCGCTTCGCTGGACGAGGCGGCTCGGACCGCGCTGTCGATCGCGGCGTTCGTGTTGCTGCTGGTGGGCGGGCCGATCGCGGTCGAGACGCTGAGTCATGGGCGGTCGCTCGGAAAGATGGCGTGCGGGCTGCGGGTGGTGCGTGACGACGGCGGGCCCATCCGGTTCCGGCACGCGCTGGTGCGCGGTTTGATCGGGGTGATCGAGATCCTGATGACGTTCGGGGTGGTCGCCTGTATCGCCTCCTTGGTGTCGGAGCGCGGGCGGCGGCTCGGGGACGTCTTCGCGGGGACGCTCGTCGTGCGGGAGCGGATACCGGTGGCGCGCGCGGGTGTGGTGCCGCCGCCTCCGCCCTGGCTGGCCGGGCGGTTCTCGGAGCTCGACCTGTCGGCGGTGCCTGACGATCTGTGGCTTGCCATACGCCAGTACCTGACGCGCATGCAGCAACTCGATCCGCAGGTCGGCCACGCCATGGCACAGCGGCTGGCGGCCGATCTCGCGGCGCGTACGGGGACTCCCGCGCCGCACGGGGTTCCGGCGGGGCCGTATTTGGCGGCAGTGGTGCAGGAGCGACAGGCACGGGAGGCTCGGCGGGCCTTCGGGAACGGTCCTGCCAGGAATGAGGCGGCGCCCCCGGCGGCCTACGCGCCGCCGTACGCGGGGCAGCCCGCGTCTCCTGCCCCTCCGGCGATGCCGCCCGCGCCCGTGGCCCCGCCTCCGGGCGGACAGGTGGCCGGTGCCGGTCCCGTCGAGGCTCCGCCGCAGGACGGGCAGCCATTCGAGCGGCGCCCCTCCACCGGGTTCGTGCCGCCCGCCTGAGCCGCTGCCGATGCGCTTTCGGGCGGCGCTCCCGGGTCGCCGCTTCCGACCGGCCGACGACAACTCCTCGTCAGGGGAAGACGGACGGCGGTGACTCCAGGTCCTCCAGCTCGATCCCGGGTGCCGCGAGGACCACGTCGCCGGCGAGGTGAACGGTGTGCTGCTCGCCGGTGTCCAGGGCTGTGACCTGGTATTCGTCCACGGTCAGGGGGCCGTTGTCAGTGGCGTGTGCTTCGCTGTTGACCAGTGCCCAGGACTGGTCCACGGTGCGCGGAGCGAGGACCGGATCCGTGAAGGCGACGAGGCGTACGCGGGTGGCCGACCCGGAGGGGGTGAGGCGCAGGAGACGGCTGATGGCGACGAGGAACGCGGGGGACGTGCCGGTGAAGGCGTGGGCGCGCACATTGCCTTCGGTGGCTTCGGTTCCGGTGGGGTCGGTGCGGACCCAGGTGACGCCGTCGATGGCGGCGCCGCGCACCTGCCAGCTCGCCGCGTGGAGTTCGAGACGGATGGGGCGGCCGAGTTCGTCCAGGGCCAGGTCGACGGAGCCGCGGTGATCGCCGGACGGGGCGGTCAGCTGGGAGACGTAGCGCCAGCCGGAGGGGCCGACGGCGCAGTGGAAGTGCTCGTCTGCGAGGGGGGTGTGATCGTGCGGATCGTGGAGCGAATAACGGCCGCGGGGCATCGAGGTCCTGGGTCCTGACGGGCTGGTCCGGCAGTGGGTGTCACTGGCGGGGCGGGGAGCCAAAGGGGCAGGCCCCCGGCACGGGGGTGCGGGGGCCTGCCTCTGGTGAACGTGCCGCTGAGGTGCGCGTCCGCGCGCGGGGCACGGACGCGCTCACCGCGAGCTGCGGCGGGGCTCAGTAGCGGTAGTGGTCCGACTTGTACGGGCCCTCGACCTTGACGCCGATGTACTCGGCCTGCTCGGGGCGGAGCGTGGTCAGCTTCACGCCGAGCGCGTCGAGGTGGAGGCGGGCGACCTTCTCGTCGAGGTGCTTGGGCAGCACGTAGACGCCGGTCGGGTACTCGTCGGGCTTGGTGAACAGCTCGATCTGGGCCAGGGTCTGGTCCGCGAAGGAGTTGGACATCACGAACGACGGGTGACCGGTGGCGTTGCCCAGGTTCAGCAGGCGGCCCTCGGACAGGACGATGATCTTCTTGCCGTCGGGGAAGGTCCAGGTGTGGACCTGCGGCTTGATCTCGTCCTTGACGATGCCGGGGATCTTGGCGAGGCCGGCCATGTCGATCTCGTTGTCGAAGTGGCCGATGTTGCCCACGATCGCCTGGTGCTTCATCTTGGCCATGTCCGAGGCCATGATGATGTCCTTGTTGCCGGTCGTGGTGATGAAGATGTCGGCCGTCTCCACGACGTCGTCCAGCGTCGTGACCTGGTAGCCGTCCATCGCCGCCTGCAGCGCGCAGATCGGGTCGATCTCGGTGATGATCACGCGGGCGCCCTGACCGCGCAGGGACTCCGCGCAGCCCTTGCCCACGTCGCCGTAGCCGCACACGACGGCGGTCTTGCCGCCGATCAGGGTGTCGGTGGCGCGGTTGATGCCGTCGATCAGGGAGTGGCGGCAGCCGTACTTGTTGTCGAACTTCGACTTGGTGACGGCGTCGTTCACGTTGATCGCCGGGAACAGGAGGATGCCGTCGCGCTGCATCTCGTACAGGCGGTGGACGCCCGTCGTGGTCTCCTCGGTCACGCCGCGGATCTCGGAGGACAGCTGGGTCCACTTCTGGGGGTTCTCGCCCAGGGTGCGGGTCAGCAGTTCGAGGATGACGCGGTGCTCGTCGGACTCGGCGGTGTCGGGCGAGGGGACCTTGCCGTCCTTCTCGTACTCGACGCCCTTGTGGACGAGGAGGGTGGCGTCACCACCGTCGTCCAGGATCATGTTGGGGCCGCCGGTGGGGCTGTCCGGCCAGGTCAGCGCCTGCTCCGTGCACCACCAGTACTCCTCCAGGGTCTCGCCCTTCCAGGCGAAGACCGGGACGCCCTGCGGGTCGTCCGGCGTGCCGTTCGGGCCGACGGCGACGGCGGCAGCGGCGTGGTCCTGGGTGGAGAAGATGTTGCAGGACGCCCAGCGGACGCGGGCGCCGAGGGCGACCAGGGTCTCGATGAGGACGGCGGTCTGCACGGTCATGTGCAGGGAGCCCGTGACGCGGGCGCCCTTGAGGGGCTGCGCCTCGGCGTACTCCTTGCGGATCGCCATCAGGCCCGGCATCTCGTGCTCGGCGAGGGTGATCTCCTTGCGGCCGAACTCGGCCAGGGACAGGTCGGCGACCTTGAAGTCCTGTCGGTTGTCGACAGTCGTCATTACGAGCTGCTCCTCGGGTTGGGGCGAGGTGGGTACGGCTGATCTGCGCGGCGGCGGACACAGGGGTGCCCCGAAGAGGACACCGGGCATGCCCGCGTACGCGCAGCGCAGTCCGTCGGAGGCCCTCTCTCCCTCGGTCGGCCCGCACGGGGGCCGCCCGACCGCCATCAGCAGCGACGTCTGGCTCCCACCCAAGCTACACCGGTCGGCCCGGCCGACCCCAGTCCGCCTCCGAACACATCGCGTCGATCACGGACCGTGAACCGCCCGGGTGCCGGACCGTCACGCCGGCGGCATCGGTGGCCTCGCCGCGCTCGGAGGGGCCGGCGGGAAACGGGCGGGGAAGGGGTGGTGAGCGACGAACGCGCGGGGGTTGTGCTGCCGGCGGTGGCGTCGGTGGCCGGGTTGCTGCTGGCGGTGGCCGGGCTGTGCTGCGTGCCGGGGGGCGAGGGCGGCGGTCGGCGGCGGGGGCGGCCGGCGGAGTTCTGCGACCTGTGGTCCGTGCAGCTCTGAGGCCGTGACGGCCCAAGGGGCCCGCCGAGCAAGTCGGCGGGCCCCTTCGGTGAACAGCGTCAGAGGACTCAGTGGGCGGCTTCGGGCGGGATGGGCCCGCCCGGGGTGGCCTCGCGGTCGCCGCCCTTGGCGGCCTGGGTCTCGCTGTAGATGTCGGGCTCGAGGTAGATCACGCGGGCGATCGGGACGGCTTCGCGGATGCGGGCCTCGGCGGCGTCGATGGCGGAGGCGATCTCGGCGGCCGTGTCGTCGTGGTCCACGGCGATCTTGGCGGCGACCAGCAGTTCCTCGGGGCCGAGGTGCAGGGTGCGCATGTGGATGATGCCGGTGACGGTCTCGCCGTCGACGATCGCGGCCTCGATCTTCTTGACCTCGTCGAGGCCGGCGGCCTCACCGAGCAGCAGCGACTTGGTCTCGACGGCCAGCACGAGCGCGATCAGGATGAGTAGGACGCCGATGCAGAGGGTGCCGATGCCGTCCCAGACACCGTCGCCGGTGAGCAGGGCGAGGCTGACGCCGCCGAGAGCGAGGATCAGGCCGACGAGGGCGCCGAGGTCCTCCAGCAGGACGACGGGCAGCTCGGGCGCCTTGGCGTGGCGGACGAACTCCTTCCAGGAGCGCTTGCCGCGCACGGCGTTGGACTCCTTGATGGCGGTGCGGAAGGAGATCGTCTCAGCGATGATCGCGAAGACGAGGACGCCGACCGGCCAGTACCAGTGATCGATCTCGTGCGGGTGCTTGATCTTCTCGTAGCCCTCGTAGAGGGCGAACATGCCGCCGACCGAGAAGAGCACGATGGAGACGAGGAAGGCGTAGATGTAACGCTCGCGGCCGTAGCCGAAGGGGTGCTGCGGGGTGGCCTCGCGCTTGGCCCGCTTGCCGCCGAGCAGCAGCAGGCCCTGGTTGCCGGAGTCGGCGAGCGAGTGCACCGACTCGGCGAGCATCGACGACGATCCGCTGAAGAGGAACGCCACGAACTTCGCTACCGCGATCGCGAGATTCGCGACGAGTGCCGCAACGATCGCCTTGGTGCCGCCTGACGCGCTCATGTGTTCGCGTTGTCCCTTCGCCTTCGTACGTTACGCAGTCCAGGCGTTTGCCCGTCCTTTGCCGGTGGGCCATTGTTGCAGCACGGCCCGGCGCCGGTGCGCCGGACCGGCGCACCGGTCGGGTCAGGCCACGACGGTGGCCCGGAAGACCGTACCGGTTCCGGAGAGTTCGGCCCTCTCGCCCGCCGCGACGAACACGGACTGGCCCGGCGTCAGGTCGTGTTCCCCGGTTCGTACGGAACCTGCCGTGCAGAGCAGGATCTGCGGGGTGCCGAGGGTGACGTCGCGGGCGACGCCGCCCTCGGGGAGCACGTAACGGGACAGCCGGAACTCGTCGATCGGGGTCTCGTAGACCTCCTCGCCCTCCGGGGAGGCCTCCGGGCGCAGCACGCCGGGGTCGGCGGCCTCGAAGCGGACGACGCGCAGGAGTTCGGGGACGTCGACGTGCTTGGGGGTCAGGCCGCAGCGCAGGACGTTGTCGGAGTTGGCCATGATCTCGACGCCGAGGCCGTTGAGGTAGGCGTGCGGGATGCCGGCGCCGAGGAACAGGGCCTCGCCGGGCTGGAGCCGGACGTGGTTGAGCAGCATCGCGGCGATGACGCCGGGGTCGCCCGGGTAGTGGTGGGCGATTCCGGCGTAGGGGGCGTGGTCGCCGCCGAGGCGGTCGCAGGCGGACGCGGCCTCGACGACCGTGGCGGCCATCTCCTCGCGGTCGGCGCTGAGGATGGCGGTCAGGACCTCGCGCAGCGCCGCCTCCTCGGGCTGGGCGCGCAGCAGGTCGACGTACGGCTTGAGGGAGTCGACGCCGAGGCCGTCGAGCAGGGCGGCGGCCTCGGCCGGGGCGCGGAAGCCGCACAGGCCGTCGAACTCGGTGAGGGCGCAGATGAGTTCGGGCTTGTGGTTGGCGTCCTTGTAGTTGCGGTGCGGGGCGGACACGGGGATGCCGCGGCGCTCCTCGTCCTCGTAGCCGGCCTTCGCCTGCGCCAGGTCGGGGTGCACCTGGAGGGAGAGCGGGCCGCCGGCGGCGAGGATCTTCAGCAGGAACGGCAGCCGCGGGCCGAACTTCGCCACGGCGTCGGTGCCCAGTTCGCGTTCCGGGGCGGCCTCGATGACCTCCAGCAGCGTGCCGCGCGGGGTGCGCGAGGGCGCGCCCGGGTGGGCTCCCATCCACATCTCGGCCTGCGGTTCGCCGGTCGGCTCGACGCCCAGCAGCCCGGCGATCGCGGTGGTGGAACCCCAGGCGTAGGGGCGGATGGTGTTGTCGAGGCGGTCCATGGGCTCTCTCTGCCGGTTCTCTGCGTACGGGTGCGTACGACGCGGATCGAGCGCCGGGTACGGCGGTCAGGGCGTCGTGGGCAAGATCAGGCCCTCGAAGCGAGCGCCAGGTAAACGGCGGCGAAATCCGTGATGGCGATCAGTTCGGCGAGGGTCTCCAGTTCGCCGCCCTCCTCCGGCTCCAGCTCGCTGATCGGTGTGTCGTGGCTGAGGGCCAGGTCACGGGCGGCCGGGGCTGCGGTGAGGCCGCCGATCGGGCGGTCGCGGAGCAGCACCACGCGTGCGTGCAGGGCGGGCGGTTCCTCGACGCGGTCGCGGAAGAAGTCGCCGGGGTCGGCGCTGGCGGCCAGCGGCCCGGCGAGCAGGGCGCTGTGCGCGGCGAGCGCCTCGGGCAGTTCCGCGACGACCGCGGGTACGCCGGACAGTTCGGCGAGGGCGGAGGCGAAGCGGCGTCCGGCGGGGCCCGCCGAGGTGCCTTCCGTCCAGACCAGCGGGAGCGCGTCGGCGAGTTCCGCTGCGAGGGTCTTGGCGGGGTTGCTGTAGGCGACGATGGCGGGTCCGCAGCGTTCCGCGATGAGGTCGAGGCGGTCGGCGACCCTGTCGACGGCGTCGCGCGGCGCGGCGAGCAGCCCGGTGCGGTCCAGGAGGGCGAGGAGCGGGGTGAGCAGGGCCCACAGGACGCCGGGCGCGGAAGCGGCGAGGGGTTCTTCCAGGTCGTAGGGGGCGGTCGCCAGGGGGACGAACAGGCCGTGCGAGCCGTTCACCGACTCGGCGAGCGGGGTGCCGGCCGGGGCCACGGCGACGACGGTGCAGCCGCGGCGGTAGGCCTGTTCGGCGAGCAGGGACAGGCCGGGTTCGGTGCCGTCCGGGGTGGCGATCAGCAGCAGGTCGACGGAGCCGGCCCAGCCGGGCAGTTCCCAGCGCAGGGCGCCCGCGGCGGGTGCGACGCCGGTGGGGGCCAGGCGTGTGACGGGGCTGCCGGCGCCGGCGAGCGTGCCGAGCAGGTCGGCGGTCTGGGTCGCGGCGGCGCCGGGGCCCGCGATGAGGACGGCGCGGGGGCGGCCGTCGGGCTTGAGGTCGTGGATGCCTGCCTCGGCGGCGTGCCGGGCGGCGGTGCGGACTCGGGCGCCTGCTTCGGCGGCGCCGCGGAGCAGTCCGCGGTGGTCGGCCGCGGCGAGCCCTTCCGGGCTGTCGAGCAGCGATTCGTCAAGCATGGGTGGCAGCCTCCGATCGCCGGGACGTCGATTACGCGGGGCGTCGAGCCTCGTCGACGAGCAGGACGGGGATGCCGTCGCGGACGGGGTAGGCCAGGCCGCAGTCCTGACCGGTGCAGATCAGCTCGGTGTCCTGCTCCTTGAGGGGGGCGTGGCAGGCGGGGCAGGCGAGGATCTCCAGGAGGCCGGCTTCGAGCGGCATGGGATGTCCCTTCGGGGGCGGATGAGTCGCGGATGTGCCTGGTCAGGGTACCGCCGTGGGGGCCGGTTGCGGGGGTTGGTCGAGCAGGTCGAAGGCCTTCGCCCCCGGTCTCCCCGCCGCCGGCCCCGGGCCCGCCGGCGTCGGACCCGTCAGCCTCGGATGATCGCCAGGGCCTCGTCCCGCACCTTGGCCATCATCGTCTCGTCTCTCGCCTCCACGTTCAGGCGGAGGAGCGGTTCCGTGTTGGACGGGCGGACGTTGAACCACCAGTCGGCGGAGGTGACGGTCAGGCCGTCGAGTTCGTCCAGGGTGACGCCCTCGCGGCCCGCGTAGGCGGTGCGGACGGCGGTGAGCCGGGCCTGCTGGTCGTCGACCGTGGAGTTGATCTCGCCGGACCCGGCGTAGCGGTCGTACTGGGCGACGAGGCCGGACAGCGGGCCCTCCTGGCCGCCGAGGGCGGCGAGGACGTGGAGGGCGGCCAGCATGCCCGTGTCGGCGTTCCAGAAGTCGCGGAAGTAGTAGTGCGCGGAGTGCTCGCCGCCGAAGATCGCGCCGGTGCGGGCCATCTCGGCCTTGATGAAGGAGTGGCCCACGCGCGTGCGTACCGGTGTGCCGCCGTTCTCCACGACGACCTCCGGGACCGACCAGGAGGTGATCAGGTTGTGGATGACCGTGCCCTTGCCGCCGTTGCGGGCGAGTTCGCGGGCGGCCACCAGTGCCGTGATCGCGGACGGGGGGACGGGCTCGCCGCGCTCGTCGACGACGAAGCAGCGGTCGGCGTCGCCGTCGAAGGCGATGCCGAGGTCGGCGCCCTCCTCGCGGACGCGGCGCTGCAGGTCCACCAGGTTGGCCGGGTCGAGGGGGTTGGCCTCGTGGTTGGGGAAGGTGCCGTCCAGTTCGAAGTACATCGGCACGAGCTCGACGGGCAGGCCGCCGAGGACCGTCGGGACGGTGTGCCCGCCCATGCCGTTGCCCGCGTCGACCACGGCCTTCAGGGGGCGGACGGCGGTGAGGTCCACCAGGGAGCGCAGGTGAGCCGCGTAGTCGTCCAGCGTGTCGCGCCTGGTGACCGTGCCCGGCTCGGCGGCCGGCTGCGGGGCGCCCGACTCGCTCCAGCGCTCGACGAGTTCACGGATCTCGGCGAGGCCGGTGTCCTGGCCGACCGGGGCGGCGCCCGCGCGGCACATCTTGATGCCGTTGTACCGCGCCGGGTTGTGCGAGGCGGTGAACATCGCGCCCGGCAGGTTGAGCACGCCCGAGGCGTAGTAGAGCTGGTCGGTCGAGCACAGGCCGATCTCGGTGACGTCGGCTCCGCGCGCCGCCGCGCCGCGCGCGAAGGCGGCCGACAGGCCCGGGGACGAGGGGCGCATGTCGTGTCCGGTCACGATCGCGGTCGCGCCGGTGACCTGGGCGAACGCCGCGCCGAACAGCTCGGCCAGGGGCTCGTCCCACTGGTCGGGGACGACACCGCGTACGTCGTACGCCTTCACGATCTGCGACAGATCAGCAGCCACGGCCAACCCTTCTGAAAGTCCCGTCGGTCACCACAAACTACCCGTACGGGCCGACAATCCGCTGGGGGTGCCCGAAGTGGACGTCCGGCCGGCTCCGGGGCCGGGGCGGCACCCAGTCCGGCGCCGGTGGGTTCCGGGTCAGTTGTCGGGCGACCGCAGGACCCGCAGGTGCCCGCGCCGGGCGACCTCCATCGGGTCGGCCGACCGTCCGCCGCCGGCCTCCGCGACCCGCTCCTGGGGGCGCGCGGCCTCACGCACGGCGTTGGCGAGCGCTTCGAGGTCGTCGCCGCTGGGCCGGGCCGGGGCCGAACCGTCGAGGAGCCGGACGACCTCCCAGCCGCGCGGGGCGGTGAGGCGCTCGGAGTGCTCGGCGCACAGGTCGTAGCAGTGGGGTTCGGCGTAGGTGGCGAGCGGGCCGAGGACCGCGGTCGAGTCGGCGTAGACGTACGTCAGCGTCGCAACGGCGGGTCGGCCGCAGGCGGTGCGCGAACAGCGACGTACAGGGCTCACGACGTTGGACGGTACCGCACTCTTGAGCGGGCCGCGACGACTCTCCCCCAGGTCGCTCCACCGTGTCGTGGTGTGAAACGCCCCACACGTCCCATCTGCCCAACACTGTTGACCTGCACGGACATCGGCGCCCGGGACGCCGTGCCGCGCGGACACTCGTCGGCGGCCGGGACAAACCCCGCCATTCGCCCTGGGTTCGGCGGTCCCGGGAGGCATGCATTCGAGCCAACCTTGGCCGGATCGGTCATCCGGTGTCGCATTGTGTCGCATCCTGTCCGGCGGCCGGATGGCGCGCCGGGGCCGGGCGCCCGGGCCCGGCGGGGACTACCCTTCACCAGTGATGGACAACCCCGTGACTCCCCGTGCCGCCGGCCGCGGGCCCCGCCGCCGTGATCGCCACGGCAGGGGCATGCGCGGCCCGATCGCACCTCCTCAGGTGCCCCTCGCCGCGAGCCGCGCCGAGGTGTTCGCCGATCTGGTGCAGGACTCCGTGGAGCGCCTGGAGCGTCGGTGGCCACAGCTCGCCGACATCGATTTCCTCGTCCTGGAGGTGCCGCGCCTGGACGGCCCCGGCCAGGCCTGGAACGACGAGGCGGTCCCGCTCGGCGGCACCGTCCCGGCCCGGGACGGCCACCGCGCGCGCGTGGTGGTCTACCGGCGGCCCGTCGAGATCCGCACCAAGGGGCGCGACGAGCGGGCCGCGCTGGTGCACGAGGTGGTCGTCGAGCAGGTCGCGGACCTGCTCGGGCTGACCCCGGAGACGGTGGACCCGCGCTACGGCGAGGACTGAGCCGGGCCGAGCCGCGGGCCCGGGGCACCCACGGCCGGGTCCTGGCCCGAGCCCTAGCGCTGGAGCACCGCCAGGTCCTCGTCCGCGTCCGGCACCGCCACCATGCCCCGGTCGTCCGGGAGCGTCTGGACCGTGAAGCCCGGCACGTCCCCGGTGGCCGTGAGCGTGCGGGCCGCGTAGACCGCCGCGCCGCCCGGAACCGGCTCCACCGTCAGGGCGTAGGTGCCCTTGGCGCCGCTCGGCACCGGCGCCTCGACGTTCTGCGTGGTGCCGGCCTTGATCGTGAACGTCCTCGTCGTCGTGCCGCCCTCGCCGCCCGCGGACGCCGTGACCTTGACCTTCGCCGTCCCGCCGGGCGCGGTCAGGGACAGCGTGGTGCCCTTGGCGCTGTTGCCCACGGACGTCACGCGCGTGTCGACCGGGCTCGTCGCCGGGACGAACGCCGTGTCCTCCTCGCCGGACTTGCCGCGCACGACCCGCGCCGCGGCCACGACCGGCACGGCACGGTCCGTCGGCGTCAGCACCAGGGAGCCCGCCTCGCCGCGCGTGACGTCACCGAGGTCGACGGCGGTCGTCATGCCCGCCTTCACGTGCACCGTCTCGTGCCCGGCCGGCGTGATCAGTCCGGACGGCGAGGCCAGCTGCACCTTCAGGTCGGCGTCGGCGTCACCGGGCGTGAACAGCACGAGCCGCACCTCTTTCGCGTCCTTCGGAAGACCCGGCAGCACCAGGCTGCCCGCCGGATCCGTGGCCGCCGCCAGCCAGTCGCCGCCCAGCTTGTCGTCGAGCGCCTGCACGGCGGCGCCGACCCGGCCGCTGCGCACGCTCACGTGCACGGTGAGGTTGGTCTGCTCGGCCTCGGTCAGCGTGGACAGCAGGATCGGCTCGCTCGCGTGCGGCTTGACCGTGATGCCCTCCCCCACCTCGGACTTCAGCGCCCCGTCCTTGCCGTACAGCTCGATGTCCACGACGGCGGCCGAGTCGTCCGGGTTGGTCAGGTGCACGTAGTCGGTGCGGTCGGCCGCCGTGCTGGTGCCCGGGAACCAGAACTCGGTGTCCGGAGCGGTGCAGTTGACGCCCTGCAGGCCGCGTCCCGTGCCGGCGGCGACCTCCGTGGTCTCCTGCACGGTCCAGCCGGGCGCGTACCGTCCCTCGGCCGTGCCGACGAGCGCGGGCGCCTCGCCCCCGGAGGTCTCGCCGGTCACCGGCTTGCCGGGCTCGGCGGGCTTCAGCACGGACTTGCCGGACCGCGCCGTGCTCCTGTCCTCGTCCTTGCCGGCGCCGTCGCCCTCCCCGTCCGCGCCGCTCGATCCCGTGACGGCCGGGCGCAGTTCGGCCTTGCCGCCGCTCTCGGCGCCCTTCGTGACGGGTGTGAAGGACGTGTACGTCGTCTCGGCGAGGTCCGAGGTGCTCGGCGCCGGGCACAGCAGGCTCGTGCGCTCCACGGGCAGTTGGGCGGCCGCCTTCCCGGCGGTGTCCGTGCCGGACGCGTCCGGTGCCGTGAGCGCGGCGAATCCGGTGACGGCGGCGAGCGCGGTCGTGCCGGCGATCAGGGACAGGGTCGTGCGGTTCACTGCTGGCTCCCGTCGGAACGCTCACTGCCGGTGCCGTGCGGCGGCTGCTGACCGGGGTCGTACGCCGGGTCGTAGCCCTGCTGGTACGGCTGCTGGTACGTGCCCTGCCGGCCCTGGTCGCCGTAGCCGTACGGGTCGTACTGGCCGCCCTGGTACGGGTCCTGGTAGCCCTGGCCGTACCCGGCGTACTGCTGGTCGCCCTGGTACTGCTCTCCCTGGTAGCCGCCGTAGCCGCTGTAGTCGGCGCCCTGGTAGGCGTTGGCGTCCCACTCCCCGTAGGGCTGCTGCTGCGGTACGGGCACCGGTGCCTCCTGCGGCGGGGGCGGCATCTCGCCTTCCCCGGGCGTCTCCTGGGCGCCGCGGGCGGCCTCCTCGGCCTCCGCCTGCGCGCGCAGCCTGCGGGCCCGGCGGCCCTCCCCCTCGACGGCCTGTGCGGGGACGGCCGGCTCGTCGGGCAGGTCGTCGTCGATGTCGCGACGGCGGCCCGGCAGGGCGAGGACGACGAGGACGACGGCGAGGGCGCCCTGCGTCCACAGCCACGCGGTGTGCCCGAACGAGTCGTCGAAGGTGACGTCCAGCTTGCCGCCCGAGGCGGGGAGTTCGAAGCCCTGGGCCCAGCCGTCGACGGTGGTGGGGGTGAGCGCCCGGCCGTCCAGGGTGGCCGTCCAGCCCTCGGCCGCGGTGTCGGCCAGACGCAGGACGCGGCCCTGGGAGCCGGCCGGGATCGTGGTGTGGATCTCGACGGGGCCCGCGGCCACCGGCTGGGGCTCGGCCGAGCCGGAACCCGAGTCCGACGCGGGGACGATCGCCGCGCGGGAGACCTGCCGGTCGACGCGCCACAGGGCGCCGCCGTCCTGCTGGCTCAGCCGGCTCAGGCCGGGCGTGGCGTCCAGGATGCGGCTGATCTCGCGGGGCGCGCCCGAGTGGACCATGACGTAGCGCACGGCGAAGCCGCCGAGCTGGTCGGCCTGGTCGGCGCCGGAACCGGCGACGAGGTTGGCGACGACCTTGTCGAGCCTGCTGTTCTCGCCGTCGGCCGCGGCGATCTCGGCGTCGCCCAGGCGGGCGCCGGAGCCGCGCACCAGGACGTACCCGACGTGGGCGCCGGAGTCGCTGTCGAGGACGAGGGTGCGGGCCTGGTCGCGTGTGCCGCTCTCCTCGGCGACGAACGCGGGCACCTGCACCGGGTCGCGCCGCTCCAGCGGTCCGTCGGCGCCGCGGATCATCCAGCCGGCGGCGACGAGCAGCGGGCCCGCCGCGCAGGCGAAGGCGATCAGCGCGGCCACCGGCTGGCGCCAGCCGAAGCTCTGCTCGGCGACACGCGAGCGTGCCCCGTCGGCGCCGAGGGCGGCGGCGGACAGCAGGGCGATGCCGTAGACGAGGGTGGCGGGGCCGGCCCAGGTTGAGCCGTTGGACAGGGCCGCGAAGACCAGGCCGACGAGGGCGACGGCCCAGGCGGTCCGGATGCCCAACTGCCGCTCGGAGCGCAGCAGGGCGGCCAGCGCGGCGAGCACGATGCCGACGAGCAGCAGCCCGTCGACGGTGCCGGGGCCGCCCGGGCTCATGCCGAGCAGGTCGAGCGCGGAGGCGGCCGAGGCGCCGTACTCCAGGCCGGACTCCCGGAAGAAGCCGAACGGCAGCAGCGACAGCGACCAGGGGGCGAGCACCAGCAGCGGCGTGCCGAGCTGGACGAGGAGCCGCAGCCCGTGGGCCACGAGGTCGGCGCGGCGCAGGGCGAGCAGGCCGATGCCGAGGACCAGCGCGACCGGCCACACGATGG
This sequence comes from Streptomyces sp. DH24, assembly GCF_029813775.1. Taxonomy (GTDB): domain Bacteria; phylum Actinomycetota; class Actinomycetes; order Streptomycetales; family Streptomycetaceae; genus Streptomyces. The sequence continues at coordinate 15,257 of NZ_JARVKW010000026.1, forward strand.
GCGTGAACGCGGTGGTCAGCGTCAGCAGCAGTGCGTACGCCCAGGTGGCGCGCCAACTGCCGCGCGCGCCCGAGGCGTTCGCGAGGCCGCTCGCCGCGATGCCCGCGCGGGCGAGGAGCGGCAGCAGGACGGCCAGTACGGCGGTGCCGATGCGGCCTCCGGCGAGCGCGCCGGTGGCGGCGGGCAGGAAGGCGTAGCCGACGGCCGCCCACGCGCGCAGCAGCCGGGACTCGACGAGCGGCCGGGAGGCGAAGTAGGCGGTGAAGCCGGCCAGCGGCACGGAGGCGACCAGCAGGACGGTGACGGCGAGGCCGGTGGAGCCGAACAGCAGGGACGCCAGCAGGGCCACGATCGCGAGGTAGGGCGGCGCGGACGCGGTACCGCCGGCGCCCACGGCGTGCCAGGAGTCCAGGTAGCGGGACCACAGGTCGCCGGCGTCGGCCGGGGCGGGCAGCAGGGCGCCGCCCGCGAGCGCGCCGCCGCCGAGGAGTTGGCGGCAGGCGACGAGCGAGACGAACAGCAGCACCAGGAAGAGCGCCGGGCCGGGATTGCGGGCGATGCGCTTGAGCCGGGCGAACCGCTCGACCTGCATGAAGTCGGCGTCGTCGCCGCCGGGTCCGGACTCGATGGCGCCGCCGTGCCGTCCCGCGCCGGTGGCGACCTCGGGGTCGGAGCGGCCGACGAGGTTGCTCGCGACCTGTTCGACGGTGACGCGGACGGTCGCGCCGGGCGGCGGGAACAGCTCCCGCATCTCGGCCCTGTCGACCTGGGGCCGGCCGCGGCGGCGCCGGGCGGCGATGATCCGCTCGGGCCGCAGCAGGGTGCCCATGAGGCCGCGGATCTCGTCGAGTGCCTGCCCGGGGACCTTGCCGACGAGGTAGGCGAGGGTCCTCAGGAGCGTGCCGAGCACCAGGCGCAGCAGCACCCAGGGCAGGGTGGCCGTGGGGGTGTTGACGAGGAGGGTGTAGGCGGCGCCGGCCTTGTCGACCTTGTGCGGGGAGGCGGCGGTGCGGCCGACGCAGTCGACGGCGCGGCGCTCGCGGGAGGCGGCCTCGGCGTGCCGGACGACCGCCTCGGGTGCGACGAGGACGCGGTGGCCCGCGGCGTGGGCGCGCCAGCACAGGTCGACGTCGTCACGCATGAGGGGCAGTCGCCGGTCGAAGCCGCCGAGCTGTTCGAAGACGTCGCGGCGGACGAGCATGCCGGCGGTGGACACCGACAGCACGGGCCGGACGTGGTCGTGCTGGCCCTGGTCCTGCTCGCGGCGGTCCAGGCCGGTCCAGCGGCGGCCGGAGTTGGCGATGGTGACGCCGACTTCGAGGAGCTGCCTGCGGTCGTACCAGCCGCGGAGCTTGGGGCCGACGACGGCGACGTCGGTGCGGCCGAGCTCGTACTCGTTCTCCACGACGCGCAGCAGCTGGGCCAGGGCGTCGGGTTCGGGGGCGCAGTCGTCGTGCAGGAGCCAGAGCCACTGGACGGGCTCGCCGTACGGGAGCTCGGGTAGGTCGTAGGCGTCGTCGCGCCACGTGCGCGTGACGGGGTCCCAGCCGCTGGGGCGGCGCAGGTACGGCAGCTCGTCCGGGGTGAGGTGGGGCGCGGTGCGGTGGGCCTCCTCGACGGCCTGGCCGAAGCCGGTGCGGCGGGCGAGGTGCAGGACGCGGTCGGGGCCGAGGGCGTCGGTGACCAGTTGCGCGGAGTCGTCCGCGCTGCCGGTGTCGGCCGCCATGGCGTACTGCACGGGACGCTCCTGGCCGAGCAGCGCGGAGAGCGCGTCGGGCAGCCAGCGGGCGCCGTCGTGGGAGACGAGGACCGCGGTCACCACATGACGCGGAAACTCAGGGACGGCAGCAGCGGCGTCTTGCCGGTCTGCCGGGTGGCTGTGCACGGACATCGAGGTACGGGCCCCGGTTCGGTGGACTGCGGTGGACGCCCGTGCCCCGAGGGGGCGGCGGGGCGTCTCGGACGAGCGACCACACTATCGGCTGGGCAGCAGAGCGGCCCGCCGCCTGTGGATAACCCACCCGCGACGGGCCGTTCGAGATGTTTGTCCGTAAGTGTCCGCGCCGGTCGGGCACGTGGCGCCGGTTCAGACGGCGGCCTTCTTGAGCCGACGGCGCTCCCGCTCGGACAGGCCGCCCCAGATGCCGAAGCGCTCGTCGTTGGCGAGGGCGTATTCGAGGCACTCGGAGCGGACCTCACAGGCGAGGCAGACCTTCTTGGCCTCTCTCGTGGAGCCGCCCTTCTCGGGGAAGAAGGACTCGGGGTCGGTCTGGGCGCACAGTGCGCGCTCCTGCCAGCCGAGTTCCTCGTCCGCGTCGTCGACCAGCAGTTGCTGCACCGTCTCTGTCATGTGCGCCCCTCGTCCGTCTTTCGCGTCCCCGTGATGCGGCCGTTACCGATTCCGGCTGAACGACACGAGTGAAATTACAAGTGTGCTGCTCCGGGCGAGTCAAGCCGAGATCTGCTATTGGGCCCCTTATTCACTCTGCGGAACCAAGGCCATGCGGAAAGTGTTCAAATCGGCATAAACCTTGACACGCAGACGAGACCCCGGGAAGACCCAGCCTCCGTACGGATCCGCTACGGATCCCATACAGGGGTAGACGCCCCGTTGTTCGATCTCGTTCCGACCTGGACGACGAAGCGAACCGGATCACATTCGGATCACGGGATCGCAACGACGCACGCGCCCGGATGGACGCCATGTGTCCCGGCAGGCGGCTGAACAAACCTTTCGCCACGCAGATGGACCGAATCGGGTGAACCCCGTCCCACATACCGGCAACGAGTTGACAGTGCAGGTGTGACCCGCTGTCCTTGTGGGCATGCTCGCGAACTTGGCACTCACCTCGACCCGCACCGCCGGGTCCCTCGGTGCTGTCCGCGCTCGCTGTAGCTGTCGCTGTTGCTGTCCCGGCTGTTGAGCCCCACGCGCTCCGGCTGACGCCGAGTCCACGCGACCCGGTGCTGCTGTTCCCCCGCTTTCCCCTGCCTCCCCTTCTTTCTCCCTCCACGCCTTCACCGCCGAGGACCCACCGCACCCATGAACAGCGACAGCGACCTCCAGATCGCCGGCGACATCCTTGAAGTCCCCCACCTCCTGCAGCCCCCGCGCGAGCACCCGGCCACCGTCGCCGAGTTCGTCGGCCTGGCGCGCTCCGTCGCCGCCGACCGCTCCCAGTGGGAGCACCTCGTGCGCTACGACGCGACCACGCGCTGGTACCACCGGCTGCGCACCGGCCCCGGCTACGAGGTCTGGCTGCTGTCCTGGCTGCCCGGACAGGGCAGCGGACCGCACGACCACGGCCCCTCCTCCGGCGTGCTGACCGTCCTGGACGGCACCTTGACCGAGCGCACCGGGCACGGCACGCACGCGTGGGGCCCGGGTGCGCAGCGCGTGTTCGCGCCGGGGTACGTGCACGAGGTGGTCAACGACACACTGGAGCCGGCGGTCAGCCTGCACGTGTACTACCCGGGCCTGACGGAGATGACGATGCACGCGGCCCACTGCACGGCCGCCGCACCGCACGAGCCGGCCGATGCCGTGACCGCGTGAGGCACGCCCGTACCGGCCTGCCGGACCGCCCCGCCCGTCACCGTCCACACCCCTGACCGCGCCGGGCCGGCGGCTGACACACTGTTTCCATGCGCATTGTGGTTCTGGCAGGCGGCATCGGCGGTGCCCGGTTCCTGCGCGGTCTGAAGCGGGCCGCGCCGGACGCCGACATCACGGTCATCGGCAACACCGGCGACGACATCCACCTCTTCGGTCTGAAGGTCTGCCCGGACCTCGACACGGTGATGTACACGCTCGGCGGCGGCATCAACGAGGAGCAGGGCTGGGGCCGCGCCGACGAGACCTTCCACCTCAAGGAGGAACTCGCGGCGTACGGCGTCGGGCCCGAGTGGTTCGGGCTGGGCGACCGGGACTTCGCCACGCACATCGTGCGTACGCAGATGCTGGGCGCCGGCTTCCCGCTGAGCGCCGTCACCGAGGCCCTGTGCGACCGCTGGAAGCCGGGCGTCCGGCTCATCCCGATGTCCGACGACCGTGTCGAGACGCATGTCGCGGTCGAGCTGGACGGCGAGCGCCGGGCGATCCACTTCCAGGAGTACTGGGTGCGGCTGCGGGCCTCCGTGCCCGCCGAGGCGGTCGTCCCCGTCGGCGCCGAGCAGGCCAAGCCCGCGCCCGGCGTGCTGGAGGCCATCGCCGAGGCGGACGTGATCCTCTTCCCGCCCTCCAACCCCGTTGTCTCCGTCGGCACGATCCTCGCCGTGCCCGGCATCCGCGAGGCGATCGCCGACGCCGGGGTGCCGGTCGTCGGCCTCTCCCCGATCGTCGGGGACGCACCCGTGCGCGGCATGGCCGACAAGGTGCTCGCGGCGGTCGGCGTGGAGGCGACGGCCGCGGCGGTCGCCGAGCACTACGGCTCCGGCCTGCTGGACGGCTGGCTCGTCGACTCGGTCGACGCGGGCGCGGTCGAGCGCGTGGCGGCGGCCGGCATCCGCTGCCGGGCCGTGCCGCTGATGATGACCGACATCGACGCGACGGCGCGGATGGCCCGCGAGGCACTCGCGCTCGCCGAGGAGGTACGGACGCCGTGAGCGCAGCCCCCGCGGACGGCTACCGGGTCTGGGCGGTGCCCGGCCTCCCCGAGGTCACGGCGGGCGACGACCTGGCCAAGCTGATCGCGGCCGCCGAGCCCGGCCTCGCGGACGGCGACGTCCTGCTCGTCACGTCGAAGATCGTGTCCAAGGCGGAGGGCCGGTCCGTCCGGGCCGCGGATCGCGAGGCCGCGATCGACGCCGAGACGGTACGGGTGGTCGCCAGGCGCGGCGCGCTGCGCATCGTGGAGAACCGGCAGGGCCTGGTCATGGCCGCCGCGGGAGTCGACGCCTCCAACACCCCGTCCGGCACGGTCCTGCTGCTGCCCGAGGACCCCGACGCGTCGGCGCGCGCGATCCGCGCGGGGCTGCGGGACGCCCTCGGCGTCGACGTCGGCGTGATCGTCACCGACACCGCCGGCCGCCCCTGGCGCGCGGGGCTGACCGACATGGCGATCGGCGCGGCCGGCGTGCGCGTGATCGACGACCTGCGCGGCGGCACCGACGCGCACGGCAACCCGCTCAGCGCCACCGTCGTCGCCACGGCGGACGAACTGGCCGCCGCCGGCGACCTCGTGAAGGGCAAGGCAGCCGGGCTGCCCGTCGCGGTCGTACGGGGACTGCCGCACGTGGTCGCCGAGGACCACGGCGCCGGGGCGAGGGCCCTGGTGCGCGTCGCGCGCGACGACATGTTCCGCCTCGGCACGTCCGAGGCCGTACGGCAGGCGGTGACCGGACGTCGTACGGTCCGGTCGTTCACGGACGAGCCCGTGGACCCGGGCGCGGTACGCCGGGCGGTGGCCGCGGCCGTGACGGCGCCCGCCCCGCACCACACGACGCCGTGGCGTTTCGTCCTGCTGGAGTCGCAGGCGTCCCGCACCCGGCTGCTGGACGCGATGCGGGACGCGTGGATCGCGGACCTGCGGCGGGACGGCAGGAGCGAGGAGTCCGTCGCCAGGCGGATACGCCGCGGCGACGTCCTGCGCAACGCGCCGTACCTCGTCGTGCCGTGCCTGGTCATGGACGGCTCCCACACGTACGGCGACCCGCGCCGGGACGCTGCCGAGCGGGAGATGTTCGTCGTCGCCGCGGGGGCGGGCGTGCAGAACTTCCTCGTCGCGCTCGCCGGGGAGCGGCTCGGTTCGGCCTGGGTGTCGTCCACGATGTTCTGCCGGGACGTCGTACGCCGGGTGCTGGACCTGCCGGACAGCTGGGACCCGATGGGCGCGGTGGCCGTGGGGCACCCGTCGGAGGACCCGCGCCCGCGCCCGGACCGGCGGCCGGACGCGTTCATAGAAGTGCGCTGAGCATCACGGAGTCACACGAACGGCACCCCTTCACCCATACTCTCCTACTCTCGTAGGACACCTCCGCAACCCTGGGACCTCATCCGTGGCAGGACGTTTCGCACCCCGGTCCACGCGTACGACCGTGCGCGGTGGCCATGTCGCCGTGCCCGGGGGCGTGCCGCGGCAGGCGGCGGCGCCGCCGCGGGTGCGTACGTGGACGCCGGAGGGGCCGCTCGACCTGGGGCTGGTGCTCGGTCCGCTGCGGCGCGGGCCGGGCGACCCGACGTTCCGCGCGATGCCGGACGGCTCGGTGTGGCGGGCGAGCCGGACACCGGCCGGGCCGGGGACGCTCCGGGTCACCCGGTACGGCGACGAGATCCGCGGCGAGGCCTGGGGCCCGGGGGCCCAGTGGCTGCTGGACGGGCTTCCCGACCTCCTCGGCGCGGCGGACGACCCGTCGCTGTTCGAGCCGCGGCACAAGCTGCTGGCGCTCACGAGGCATCGCCGGCCCGGACTGCGGCTGACGCGCACCGGACTGGTGCTGGAGTCGCTGATCCCGTCGGTCCTGGAACAGAAGGTCACGACGGTCGAGGCGTACCGGGCGTGGCGGCTGCTGGTGCGCAAGTACGGGGAGTCGGCGCCGGGGCCCGCGCCGGGGCGGATGTACGTCATGCCGGAGCCGCGGACGTGGGCGCTGATCCCGTCGTGGGAGTGGCACCGGGCCGGGGTCGACAACAAGCGGGCGTCCACGATCCTGCGTGCGGTGCGGGTCGCCGCGCGGATGGAGGAGGCGACGCGGATGGAACCGGCGGCGGCGCAGGCGCGGTTGGAGGTCCTGCCGGGGATCGGGCCGTGGACGTCGGCGGAGACGGTGCAGCGCAGTCATGGGGCGCCGGACGCGGTGACCGTCGGGGATCTGCATCTGCCGGGGATCGTCGGGTGGGCGCTGGCGGGGGACCGGCGGGCCGACGACGCGGTGATGCTGGAGCTGTTGGCGCCGTATGCGGGGCAGCGGCACCGGGCGGCGCGGCTGATTCTGCTGAGCGGACAGGTGCCGGCGCGACGGGCGCCGCGGATGCCGGTGGGGGACATCGGGCGGCTGTGACGCGTTCCGCGTCGCGGTGAGCGGGGTGGCTTGCCGTCCGGCGTCGCGGTGCGCCCCGGCGCGGGGGTGTGCCGACGGCGTGACGGTCGCCGGGGTTGTCGTGTGCCCCGGCGGCGGCGTGCCCGCGGCTTGCGACGTGCCGCCGCCCGGCTGCACCGCCGCTCAGCTGTCCGGCGTTGCCCGGTCGCCCGGCGTTGCGCTGACCGCACGGGGTTCGCGCAGCCCGGCGCTACCGGGTTGCCGCCCGCGCCCACCCGTGCCGCCTCAGCGGCACGACTGCCCGCGGGGTGCGGCGTGCCGCCGCCGCAGCCGTCCGCGCGGGATAGGCGGGACGGGATGGGCCACCGGGCCGCAGTCGCGTACGACGAGAAGGGGACGTGTCGGGGGGTGTCCGCCCGCAGCGGTTGGCGCGTCAACGCCAGCCAGTTGATAACTCACCGATTCCGCGCCGTTCCGAGGACGGACACCCCCCGGCGCGGCCCCGACCCACCCACCGAACCGACAGCGCAACGCGCGCCACTCACCGAACCCGCACAGGCCGCCGCAGGCATCACACCCGCCACCACCGACCCCGCACAGGCCGCCGGAAGCACCGGCAGGTCTCACGTGTCCGAGGAGAATCTCACCGCCCCCGCCGGTATCCGCGCGTCGCACCACACCCGCACCCCGTCGCGCAGTTCGTTGTCCGCGCCGACCACCGCGCCGTCCCCTATGACCGTCCCCGTCAGGATCGCGCGCGACCCCACCCGCGCCCGGCTCCCGATCAGCGAGTCCGTGATCACCGCACCCGGTTCGATCACCGCGCCCGGCAGGATCGTGCTGCCGAACACGCGCGCCCCCTCCGCCACGAACGCCCCTTCCCCGACCACCGTGCCGCCCGCCAGCTTGGCGTCGGCCGCCACCGTCGCCGTGGGCAGCACCAGCCGGTCGCCGCAGCGCCCCGGCACCGCGGGCGACGGCACCCGCCCCAGCACCAGGTCCGCCGACCCCCGCACGAACGCCGCCGGCGTCCCCAGGTCCAGCCAGTACGTCGAGTCGACCATCCCCTGCAGATGCGCCCCCGCGGCCAGCAGCTCCGGGAACGTCTCCCGCTCCACCGACACCGGCCGCCCCGCCGGAATCGTGTCGATCACCGAACGCCGGAACACGTACGCCCCCGCGTTGATCTGGTCGGTGACGATCTCCTCCGGTGTCTGGGGCTTCTCCAGGAACGCCAGCACCCGTCCCGTGTCGTCCGTCGGGACCAGCCCGTAGGCCCGCGGGTCCGTCACCTTCGTCAGGTGCAGCGAGACGTCCGCGCCGGTCGTCTCGTGGGTGCGCACCAGGGCCCCGATGTCCAGCCCCGTCAGGATGTCCCCGTTGAAGACCAGCACCGGGTCGTCGGGCCCCGAGCGCAGCCGGGACGCGACGTTGCGGATGGCGCCGCCCGTCCCCAGCGGCTCCTCCTCCGTCACGTACTCGAGGTGCAGCCCCAGCGAGGAGCCGTCGCCGAAGTACGGCTCGAAGACCTCGGCCAGATAGGACGTGGCCAGGACGATGTGCTCGACGCCCGCCGCCTTCGCCCTCGCCAACTGGTGCGTGAGGAAAGGCACCCCGGCCGCCCGGACCATGGGCTTCGGTGTGTGCACCGTGAGCGGGCGCAGCCGTGTGCCTTTGCCGCCGACCAGGAGGATCGCTTCTGTCACCTGTCGTCTCTGCTTCCTGCCGGGACCGGCCGAACTGTCTTTTCGGCCGGCCAGTGTATGCAGCCCGTTCCGTGGCGCCCTCGACGACCGTGCGGTGGCGGCGAACGCACGAGTGTCCTGGGCCGGACCCGGCCCAGGACACTCTGACGAACCAACGAACCAACGAACCAACGAACCGACGAACCGGCGAACCGGCGAACCGGCGAACCGACGAGCCCCGCCCTCAGCGCCCCTGCAACCGCGCCGCCGCCGAGCGGGCGGAGCCGAGCTTGCCGTACAGCTTGCGGCCCGGGCACTCCGTGGCGAAGCCGTCACGGTGACCGGAGATGACATTGAGTCGTACGTACCTGCCCTTCCGGTAGAGGTTGCCGCCACCGGACTTCAGGTACGTCTTGCCGCGCGGGTTCATTCCGAACAGCCCGAGCTTCCACGCGGTGAGCCGCGAGACGGCCCGCACCGCGGAGGACGGCGGCTTGGACGAGCCGTAGGAGCCGAGAACGGCGATGCCCATGCTGTTGGAGTTGAAGCCGAGGGTGTGGGCGCCGAGGACCGGTTTCGCCACGCCTCCCGCGCGTCCCTCGTAGATCTTTCCGCACTTGTCGATGAGGAAGTTGTAGCCGACGTCCCGCCAGCCCATGCTCTTGACGTGGTAGCGGTAGATACCGCGAATGAGCGAAGGCACCTGTGAGCACCGGTAGTTGTTGCCCGAGGCGGTGTGGTGCACGAAGGCGGCCCTGACCTTCTTGGTGTAGACGAACTTCCGCTCGCGTAGCCCTTCGTTCGCCCCCCAGCCCCGCCGCGTGACGATGCCCGGACGCGGTCCGACGTACGGCTTCGCCCGCTGCCCATCGGCCCGTCGAGGCAGCTCCTGACCGGCCGGACGAGGCAGCTCCTGACCAGCCGGCCGAGGCAGCCCCCGCCCGGCCCACCGAGACAGTTCCCGCCCCGCCGGCCCGCGCAGCTTCCGCTCGTTCGACCGGAGCAGCTCCCGCTCGGTCTCCTCCCGGCTCAGGGCCGGGATCTCGGTCGCGCCCAGCGGCGCGAGGTCGGCGTTGGCGGCGGACGCCGCGGTCGCCTCGGCGTCGGGCGCGCCGCCGTAGCGGGAGCCGTCCGCGAACGCGCCCCGGTCGCCCGCGCCGGGGTCGACGAGTTCGAGCCGGAGGCCCATGTCGCCCAGGCTGCGCGTGCCGTCGGCCTCGGCACGCACCCGCACCTCCACGCCGTCCGACTCCCCCACCCACAGCGGCGCCGTGGCCCCGCGCACCCGCCCGGAGGCGCGCTCGGCGGTGTCCGGGTCGGCGGCGTGGTCGGCGTTGTGCGTCTCCAGGTCCTGCCAGCCGGACCAGGTGCCGGTGCCGGCGGCGCGGGTGCGGACCTGGACGCGGCCGTGCAGTTCGGCCTCGGGGTCGTCCCAGACGACGCCGACGAGCGAGAAGTGCCGCACGGCGCGGCGCGACAGGCCTTGTTCGGCGGCACCGGCGGCACCGGTGGCGCGGTCGCGGGCGAGGGGTTCGAGGGGCAGCGACTGGGTGCTGCCGGGGACGGGGTGCCCGGCGGCTTCCGCGGTCGGCGCCGGTCTGGCGGTCGCCGCGGTCGCGGGCGGGGTGAGCGGAAGGGCGAGAGCCGCCGCGCACGTGACACCGATCGAGGAAGCAAGGAATCCACGCATGCTCCTGATCCTGGACACAATCAGACTTATCTGTCCATCCGGGACTTGACGGACTGTCGGCTGCTCACTCCCCGGATTCCCCCGAACCGGTGGCACGCGGAGGGCGGTCCACCTGGCCGGAGCGCCCCGCGCGCCCCGCCGCCCGCGTACGCTTGCCCGGGTGAACGCCACCGACCGCACCCCTGCCGACCTGCTGGGTTCCGCGCTCGCCGCGGACCCGGGACGCCCTCTGGTGACCTTCTACGACGACGCCACGGGCGAGCGCGTGGAATTGTCCGTGGCCACCTTCGCCAATTGGGTGGCCAAGACCGCCAACCTCCTCCAGGACGAACTGTCCGCCGAACCCGGCGACCGGGTCGCGCTGCTGCTGCCCGCGCACTGGCAGACGGCGGCGTGGCTGCTGGCGTGCGCGTCGGTCGGCGTGATCGCGGACGTCGGCGGGGAGCCGGCGGCGGCCGACCTGGTGGTGAGCGGTCCCGACACGCTGGAGGCGGCGCGGGCCTGCTCCGGCGCACGGGTGGCGCTCGCGCTGCGCCCGCTCGGAGGCCGCTTCCCGCAGCCGCCGGAGGGCTTCGCCGACTACGCGGTGGAGGTGCCGGGGCAGGGCGACCGCTTCGTGCCGTACGCGCCGGTCGACCCGGAGGAGCCCGCGCTGATCGTGGCGGGACGGGAGTTCAGCGGCGCGGAGGTCGTCGAACGGGCGCGCGCGGAGGCGACGGCGCTCGGGCTGACGGGGCCGGGTTCGCGCATCCTGTCCGGGCTGCCGTACGACACGTGGGAGGGCCTGAACGCCGGGCTGTACGCGCCGCTGGCCACCGGCGGGTCGGTCGTGCTGTGCCGGAACCTGGAGCGGCTGGACGCGGACGCCCTGGACAAGCGGATCGAGAGCGAACGGGTCACGACGGTCGCCCGCTGACCGGACGCACCACCGCCGACCTCGCCCCGCTCGCCCCCGCCCTCACCCACTCGCCGCTCTCACCCGTTCAGCCCCCGCAGACCCATCCCCCGCCCGGCATCCGCGTCATCGTCGTAGGAGCACGCACCACACGCCCGTACGCCGTGAGGGGTGGACCAGACGTGACCGACACCGCGGGCTCGCCCTCCGGACGCCGGGCCGCCGGCGGAACCCCCGGGCCGGGTACGGGAGCGTCCGCGAGCGGGAACCGGCCGGTACGGCAGCGCCGCAGGCGGTGGCTGCGGCGCACCGGGCTCGGCGTCGCCGTGCTCCTGGTCGTCGCGGCGGGCGCCGGCTGGGCGGTGTACACGAAGCTGGACGGCAACATCACACCGGACGAGGCGGCCGCCGCGGAGCTCGCCCGGTACGAGAAGGACCGGCCGACCTCACTGGTCAGGGACGCCCAGAACATCCTGCTGATCGGGTCGGACTCGCGCTCCGGGGACGGCAACGCCCGCTACGGGCGGGACTCCGGGACGGAGCGGTCGGACACCGCGATCCTGCTGCACCTGGCGGCGGGCCGGCGCAGCGCCACCGCCGTCTCCCTGCCGCGCGACCTGATGGTGGACGTGCCGGGCTGTCTGCGCCGGGACGGATCGCGCACCGAGCCGACGTTCGCGATGTTCAACTACGCCTTCCAGGCGGGCGGTTCGGCCTGCACGATCCGGACCGTTGAGCGGCTGACGGGGATTCGCGTCGACCATCACGTGGTCGTCGACTTCCACGGCTTCAAGGAGATGGTCGACGCGGTGGACGGCGTCGAGGTCTGCCTGCGCAGGCCCGTCGCCGACAAGGCCGCCAAGCTGAGGCTGCCCGCGGGCCGCGTGAAGCTGAACGGGGAGCAGGCACTCGGGTACGTCCGGGCCCGCAAGTCGCTCGGCGACGGCAGCGACACCGACCGGATGGAGCGGCAGCAACGTTTCCTCGGGGCGCTCGTCAACAAGGTGCAGAGCAATGACGTCCTGTTCAATCCGGTGAAGCTGTATCCCGTCCTGGACGCGGCGACGTCGTCGCTGACGACCGACCCGAAACTGGCGAATCTACGGGGTTTGTACGAACTCGTCCGGGGCTTGCGCGACATCCCCACCGAACGTGTGCAATTCCTCACGGTTCCGCGCGAGTCGTACGTCTACAACGCCAATCGCGACCAGCTCGTGGAGCCCGAGGCGGAGCGGCTCTTTCAACGGCTGCGCACCGACGCGCCGGTGGCGGTCGCTCCGGAGGTCCCCCGGGATTCCACCGCAAAGAGCGACAATTCACCGGCCTCCCCGTCGGCGTCCCCGGCGCCCACCTTCCGCGGGAACACGGCCGCCGAGGACGTCTGCGAGTAAAGCGCCGCCCAACTGGCGAACACCGGTTCAAAGAAATGCGCCGTATTGCCCGGTTGTAGGGACGTGGAATTTGTCACCGGCGTCGCTCGACGCTGAACTGGGCGGATAGTGTGAGCGATCCGGTGCACCCGGCCGCGCGAGGTCCTTCCTTCGGTCGTGCACTGCATGTACGAGACCCGGGCGCCTTTGGGGGTAAGGCGCCGCGTGCCCCGACGGAGGATTCGGACAACCGTGGACGCGCAAGGCCGTGGGCGGGCGGAGAACATCGACCCCGCAGACCAGTGGGTGCTCAATCCGAACACCGGTGAATACGAACTGCGACTGAATACATCCGCAGCGCAATCGCCGGTTCCCGGACCGCGTCGTTCCGCCTCTGCCGCGCGCCGGGCCAAAGCCGCCCCGCGCGGCCGTACGGCGGCACCCGGCCGTCCGGCGCCCGACAGCCCGGACCGTGAGGTACCGGCACCGCGCAGGCGTCGGGGCGCGCCGGCCGAACCGCCCCCCGGGCGACGGGGCCGGCGGCCGGAGAAGAAGTCGAAGGCGAAGAAGGCCCTGCTGTGGACCGGCGGCGTGATGGCGTTCGTCGTGCTCGCCACGGCGGGCGGCGCCTACCTCTACATCGAGCACCTCAACGGCAACATCGACTCCTCCCCCGACGACGGCGCGAGCACCGGTGGCTTCAGCAAGGACCAGGCGATCAACATCCTGCTGATCGGCACCGACAAGCGCACCGGCGAGGGCAACGAGTCCTACGGCGACTCGGGCAGCGTCGGGCACGCCGACACCACGATCCTGCTGCACGTCTCCAAGGACCGCTCGAACGCGACCGCGCTGAGCATCCCGCGCGACCTGATCGTGGACGTCCCGGACTGCCCGACCACGCAGGAGGACGGCAGCCAGAAGGTCATCCCGGGCTCGCAGGGCGTCCGCTTCAACACGAGCCTGGGCCAGGACGGCCGTACGCCGAGCTGCACCATGCGTACGGTGACGGAGCTGACCGGCATCAAGCCGGACAACTTCATGGTCGCCGACTTCAACGCGGTCAAGACGCTGACGACGGCGGTCGGCGGGGTCGAGGTGTGCCTGGCGAAGGACATCAACGACGAGGACTCGAAGCTCAACCTGAAGAAGGGCAAGCACGTCGTCGAGGGCGAGACGGCGCTGGCCTTCGTCCGCACCCGGCACTCGGTGGGCACCGGCGGCGACCTGAGCCGCATCAACCTCCAGCAGCAGTTCCTCAGCGCGCTGATGCGCAAGCTGAAGTCCAACGACACGCTCACCAGCCCGTCGAAGATGGTGAAGCTGGCGGAGGCGGGCACCGAGGCGCTGACCGTCGACTCCCAGCTGGACAGCATCGGCAAGCTGAAGGACCTCGGTCTGGAGCTGGGCAAGCTCAACGTCAAGAACCTGACGTTCGTCACGGTGCCGGTGGTCGACAACCCGGCCGAGACCGTCAAGGCGACGGTCGTCCCCCACCCGGAGAAGGCGCCGCAGGTCTTCCGGTCGATCCAGCAGGACGTGTCCTTCACCGCGGTCAAGCAGAAGAAAAAGAAGGAGGCGGCCGCGGTGGCCGCCCGGCTCAAGGGCGAGAAGGCCGACCCGTCCGAGGTGCGGGTGCGCATCCTCAACGGCGGTGCGAAGTCGGGCAGCGCCTCGCTGACACTGACCTGGCTGCAGACCGAGCAGGGCGTGACGAAGTCCGAGAACGCGGGCAACGCGCCGGAGGTCCTGAGCAAGACCACGCTCGAGTACGCGCCCGACCAGGCCGCCGAGGCGCGGCGGCTCGCCGACATCATGGGCCTGTCCGGGTCCGCGATGAAGGAGGGCGAGAGCGTGACCAACTCCCAGGGGCTGCCCGCGATGACGCTGACGCTGGGCGAGGACTTCGAGGGCGCGGGTATCCCGCTCACCGGTCCGGCGAAGGCGCCGGACGTGGAGAAGTCCACGGCCGACAAGGTCGAGTGCGCCCAGTAGGGACCGTCCGCGGTTCCGGCGGGGAGGCCGGCCGCGGTGCGAGGAAGGGCCGGGGACCGACCGGCCGGTGACTTGGGGGGTAACCCAACGGGTCCGTCGTGCGTCTGACTTGACGCGGGGCGGACCCGTGTCAGGCGCAGGGGTGGGGAAGGGCAGGCACGTGGCGCGTAGCAGTGTGCGGGAGGAGGCGCCCGGGGCCGAGGACACGACGTCCCCGGAACCACGGGAGCAGCGGGGGGAGCCGTCCGGCGAGGGCCGCGGCGGCAACGGACGGCGAGCGGCCGGGACCCGGCGGCGCAGACGGCGCGTGCTGCGCTGGTCGGCGACGGTACTGGCGGTGGTGACGCTGGGCACCGCGGGTGCCGGGTATCTCTACTACCAGCACCTCAACGGCAACATCCGCAAGGACGAGCTGAACCTCGGCGACAACAAGGTCGCCGAGCCCACGCCGAACGCGGCGGGCCAGGTCCCGCTGAACATCCTGCTCATCGGCTCCGACGCCCGGGACACCAAGGCCAACCAGGACCTCGGCGGCGCCAGGGAGACGTTCGGGTCGACGCCGCTGGCCGACGTGCAGATGCTGCTGCACCTGTCCGCGGACCGCACCAACATGTCGGTCGTCAGCATGCCCCGCGACACGTTGGTGCAGATACCGAAGTGCACCGACCCGGACGACGGCAAGGTGTACGCGGCGAGCAACGGCCGCACGATGACCAACCAGAGCCTCGGGCACGGCGGTCCGGGCTGCACGGTGGCCACCTGGCAGGAGCTCACCGGCATCCACATCGACCACTTCATCATGGTCGACTTCGCGGGCGTGGTGTCGATGGCGGACGCGGTCGGCGGTGTCCCGGTGTGCGTCGACGCCAACATCCACTCCCGCGACAGCAAGGGCCACGGGTCCGGCCTGAAGCTGAAGAAGGGCACCACGTACGTCAAGGGCGAGCAGGCCCTGCAGTGGCTGCGCACCCGCTACGGCTTCGAGGACGGCAGCGACCTCGCCCGCGCCAAGGCGCAGCACATGTACATGAACGCGATGGTCCGCGAGCTGCGCGAGAACGCCACCCTGAGCAACCCCAACAAGCTGCGCAGGCTGGCCGAGAAGGCCACCGGGGCCCTCACGGTGGACACGGGCCTGGACACCGTCAAGAAGCTGTACGACCTCAGCAACGAGCTGCGGAAGGTGGAGCCGGAGCGCATCACCATGACCACGATGCCGAACCGGTACGTGGGCGCGCGCGTGGAGCCCACGGAGGACGCCGAGCAACTGTTCCGGCTGGTGCGCGAGGACATCGCCCTGGACGGCAGGGACAAGAAGAGGAAAGCCCCGGAGAAGGCCTCGGACGATCCGGCGGCGCCCGACGCGGAGATCGCCGTCCGGGTGCAGAACGGCACCCGGACCGACGTCCTGGCCCCCGCGCGCGGACGCGCCGGCACGGTGGCGGGGCTGCTCGTGGAGAAGGGCTTCACCGGGGCGGTCGCCGACCAGAGCGTGGCGCCGGTCGAGGAGCGCACGGTGGTCCGCTACCCGAGCGCGGACCTGGAGGGCGACGCCGAGCGGATCGCCAAGTCCCTCGGGATCCCGCTGAGTTCGGTGAAGCGGTCGACCGAGGTGACCGGGGTGACGCTCGTCGTGGGAGCGGACTGGCGCGAGGGCACGGCGTACGCGCCGCCCGCCGAGAACGACGAGACACCCGAGTCGGCCGAGGCCCTCAACGGCGCGGACGACACGGCCTGCATGCACGTGAACCCGGCGTTCACCTGGTGACCGCCGGCGCGGTCCGGCGGGCTCAGCGGCTCGCGCCGAGCCCGCGGGGCCGCCGGGCTCACGCGGAGCCGAGTACCGCCGGACGCCGGGACGCGATGACCTTCTTCGCCAGCGACCTGGGGCTGGTGAGGAAGCCCCAGCCCCACGACATGTGCATGGTGGCGAGCGCCACGGGGATCTGGAGCCGGGCCTTCAGCGGCAGCCCCCGGCCCGCGGGGACGGAACCGGCGACGATCGCCGCCAGGTAGCCGCCGGGCACCACGAACGCCCACGGCGTGAGCGCGACGCCGGCCACGAGCCCCGCCGCTATCGCGCACACCGCGACCGGCGGGGCGAGGTAGCGCAGGTTGATGGAGCCGGCGTGGTAGCGGGCCACGACGTGCCGCCAGCGGCCGTAGTCCCTGTACTGCCTGGCCAGCGCGCGCACGCTCGGCCGGGGCCGGTACGACACCTTCAGCTCGGGCGAGAACCAGATCAGCCCGCCGGCCTCACGGATGCGGAAGTTCAGCTCCCAGTCCTGGGCGCGGATGAACTCCTCGTTGTAGCCGCCCTGCTGCTCCAGCGCCTCGCGCCGGAACACCCCGAGGTAGACCGTCTCGGCGGGGCCTGCCTGGCCGCCGGTGTGGAAGGCGGCGTTGCCGACGCCGATCCTCGACGTCATCGCGGCGGCGACGGCGTGCTCCCAGTCGTTCTCGCCCTCGGCGTGCATGATGCCGCCGACGTTCTGCGCGCCGGTCTCCGCCAGCAGCCGTACGGCCGTGGCGATGTAGTTCGGCGAGAGCATGCCGTGCCCGTCGACGCGCACCACGACCGGATGGCGGGAGGCCTTGATCGCGGCGTTCAGCGCGGCGGGGGTGCGGCCCGTCGGGTTGGGCACCGTGTGCACACGCGGGTCCTCCCGGACGAGTTCGGCGGCGATCTCGTCCGTGCGGTCCGTGGACGGACCGAGGGCGATCACGACCTCCATCTCGCCGGCGTACTCCTGCGCGAGGATCGCTTGGACGGCCCCGCGCAGATGCCGCTCCTCGTTGAGGACGGGCATGATCACGGAAACGGCGGGCGGCCGCATGTCGGGATTGGCGTTCATCGGTGCTCACGTTACCGCGAACGGGGGACACGGTTGCGCCCCGCCGGGGGCGCTGCCCCGGGCACCCGGTCGTATCGGCCTACGGTGACACGGATCCCACGTACGGTCCCAGCGGAGGTGCCCCCCGATGCCCAGCACGCCGCCTCGGTCCCCCTCCCCCAGGTCCTCGTCCACGCCCGGGGCATCGCCGGGACCGCAGCGCCGGCCACGGCCGTCCGGCGGCCGGCGGACGGCCGTACGGCGCAAGCGCCCGCGCTGGGCCGTACGGGCGATGACGACGCTCTCCGTGGTGATTCTCGCCTCGGCCGGCATCGGGCACGCGGTGGTCACCACGCTGGACGCGGACATCGCCCGCGTCGACCCGTTCCGGGACATGAAGAACCGGCCGCAGGCGGGCGACGGCATGAACGTTCTGCTGGTCGGCACGGACGGCCGGGACCGGATCTCGCCCGAGGAGCGGCGCAGGTACAGGCTGGGCGGCGCGCCCTGCAACTGCACCGACACGATGATGATCGTGCACATCTCGGAGGACCGGAAGCGCGCCAGCGTGGTGAGCCTGCCGCGCGACTCCTACGCGACGACGCCCCCGCACACCGACCGGACGACCGGCCAGAAGCACCACGGCCACCCGGTCAAGCTGAACGCCGCGTACGCCGAGGGCGGGCCGCAGCTGACCGTGCGCACCGTGGAGAGCATGACCCGCGTGAAGATCGACCACTACCTGGAGGTCGACTTCACCAGCTTCATGAAGACGGTGGACGTGCTCGGCGGCGTCCGGATGTGCACCCCGAAACCGCTGAAGGACACCTACACCGGACTCGACCTGCCGGCCGGCACGCACCGGCTGACGGGCGGACAGGCCCTGCAGTACGTGCGCGCCCGGCATGTCGACGGGGCCTCCGACCTGGGCCGGATGCAGCGCCAGCAGCAGTTCGTGGCGGCGCTGATCGACCGGGCGACGTCCTCCGGGATCCTGCTGAACCCGATGAAGTTCCGGGACGTGACCCGGGCGGTCCTCGGGTCGGTGCGGGCCGACAAGGGCTTCGGCACCGACGAGTTGCTGGACCTGGGCCGGGCGATGCGGAACTTCTCCCCGTCGTCGTCCGAGTTCACGACGGTGCCGATCGGGCGGATGGGCTACGCCGTGAAGGGCGTCGGCTCGACCCTGAAGTGGGACCCCGTGAAGGCCGAACGCCTCTTCAAGGCGCTGCGCGAGGACAAACCGCTGGCCGTGCGCCGGCCGCCCGGGAAGGCACCCCGCATCGAGGTCCCCCCGCAGCAGATCCGCGTCCAGGTGGAGAACGGCACGGAACGCGCGGGCCTCGGCCGGCGCGTGGACACGGCGCTGGCCGCGACCGGCTTCCGCACCACCCGGATGCCGTCCAACGCCGCGGACCGCACGGTACGGCGCACCGTCGTCGTCCACGACCCGCGCTGGGACCGCTCGGCGAAGTCCCTCGCGGCGGCGCTGCCGGGCAGCGAACTGCGCGCGGTGAAGGGCCGGGGGGCGACGCTGAAGGTGATCGTCGGCGCAGACTTCAGGCAGGTCCGCACGGTACGGGCCGAGGAACCGGCGCGGCAGGGGTCCGGGGTGCTGCGGGGCGACGAGGTGGTGTGCCCGTCGTAGGGGCGTCCCCGGAGCGCGCGCCCCGATGGCGGGGTGCGGCGGGCGGGCGTAGGACGGAACCACACGGGACGCGTCCCCGGCGTCCCGCCGACCCCAGGAGGAAGCCATGCAGCCCACCACCACGCCCGCGATGAGCCAGGAGATGCAGGACTGCGTCGAGGCGTGCATGTCGTGCCACGCCGTGTGCGAGGAGACCATGAGCTCCTGCATGCAGATGGGCGGCCAGGCCCAGATGCAGATCATGCGCACGCTGATCGACTGCACCGAGATGACGCGCTGTTGCGCCGACATGATGATGCGCCGCTCCCCGCTGGCGGCCGAGATGTGCGCGCTGTGCGCCAAGGCCTGCGACATGTGCGCCGAGGCGTGCATGTCGATGCCGGACGACCCGCAGATGGCGCGCTGCGCCGAGGCGTGCCGCCGCTGTGCCGACATGTGCCGGTCGATGGCGGGCGCCGCCATGTGACGTCGCGCGACGGATCTCGGGGGCGCCCGCGGGTGCCCCCGAGCCGGGTGCTCAGTGGAACAGCGGCGCCAGCGCCCGTTCCAGGTCGGCCGCCTGCCGGAAGTGCACGGCCCGCATGCCCAGGGCCCCGGCCGCGTCGGTGTTCTCGGCGGTGTCGTCGACGAAGAGGCAGCGCTCGGGGCGTACGCCGGCGAGGGACGCGGCCAGCCGGAGGATGCGCGGGTCCGGCTTGGCGAGGCCGACACGGGCGCTGTTGACCACGTGGTCGGCGAGGTCGGCCAGGCCCAGCACGGCGAGGTCGTCCTCCAGGCGGAGCATGGCGTTGCTCACGAGGACCAGCGGGACGCGGGTGCGGGCCCGGCGCAGCAGCGCCACCACGTGCTCGTCGGCCGTGAACGGCGCCTCCAGCAGGGCCGTGCCCAGGTCCCACGCCGTCGGCTCGGGCACCAGCCCGGCCAGGCCCTCGGTGATCGACCGCACCCACTCCTGGGCGTCGATCCGGCCCAGCAGCAGCGGCAGGTCGGTCTCCGGGGCGAACGCCACCTTCATCGTGGTGCCCTCGGCCAGGCCGGCGGCGCGCTCCAGCGCGTACAGCCCGGCCGGGTCGTAGTGGCGGATCACGTTGTCGACGTCGCAGAGCACCGCGCCGAACGGGGTCCGGCCCGGACGGTCAGTCACTGGAGACCGTGACCTTCTCGTCGTTCTTCAGCTGGTCGACCAGCGTCTTGACCTTGTCCATGTCCCACTGGAGGTTGCCGTTCGCGGCGCTGCCCGATATCGGCATGTTCATCGACTTGCCCTCGCCGCCGCCGCTGACGCCCTTCATCGCCCAGAACATGGACGCCAGGTCCCACAGGCCCATGTCCTTGTCGACGACCAGGGAGTCCAGGCCCGCGCCCATGGTCGGGTAGAGCCTGAAAGGGTTGAGGACCGTGCTCGGCGTGGCCACCTGGTTGGCGAGCGCGGACAGGAACTTCTGCTGGTTCTTGGTGCGGTCCAGGTCGGAGCCGGCCAGCGCGTACCGGGTGCGGACGAAGGCGAGGGCCTGCTCGCCGTTCAGGGTCTGCTTGCCCTTCTTGAGGTCCGCGCCGGACTTGGTGTCCTTGATGTCCTGCGGGATGTCCATCTCCACGCCGCCGACCGCGTCGACGATGCTCGCGAAGCCGCCGAAGCCGATCTCGACGTAGTGGTCGATGTGCAGGCCGGTGTTGAACTCGACCGTGCGCACCAGCAGGGTCGGGCCGTCGATCGAGTAGGCCGCGTTGAGCTTGTTGGCGCCCATCGCGGGCCGGGTCTTGCCGGACTCCGAGCCCTTGAACTCCGGGATCGTGACGTTGGAGTCGCGGGGCAGGGAGATCAGCGTCGGTCCGTTGCTGCCGGTGTGCAGGATCATCATCGAGTCCGTGCGCTTGCCCGCGGCGGACCCGGTGTGCAGCTTCTTCTTCTCCTCGTCGGACATGCCCTCGCGGCTGTCCGAGCCGACGATCAGGTAGTTGGTGCCCTCGCCGGCCTCGGGCCGGTCGATGACCGTCGCGAGGTCGACCTCGCGGTTGAGCTTGGAGTCGGCCCAGAAGTACGTGCCGACCGTCGTGACGAGCAGCACCACCGCCACGGTGATGGCGGTCACCTTGATGCGGCGCCGCCAGTCCGGACGGGCGTACGGGCCGTGGCCCGGGTCCACGTCGCCGCCGCGTCTGCCGCCACCGCCGTAGACCTGGCCCGTGTTGTAGCCGGGCTCCTCCCCGTGGCCGTCGACGTACGACGGCTGCCGCGGCACCCCGCCCGCGTACGGCGGGGTGGGCCGGCCCGCTCCGGGCGGTGCCTGGCCGCGGCGGACCTGCCGCATCACGCGCGCGCCTTCGGGCTGCGCGCCGGCGCTGCCGTGTCCGTAGCGGGGGCCGCGGTTGTCGTCGGACCGCCCCTGGGGCCAATCGTTCATGGGCTCAGTGTGCAGGGCCCGGCTGTGTGCCTTACAAGGTTCAGCCGAAAATAGGGGCACGGCTGTTGCGAAGCTGACACAAATTCCCCGGATGTCAGTTCGCATATGGTGGAGGCCATGACAGACCAGGCCTCAGCTGCGGATACGGAGACCCCGGACATTCCGGGCAAGCCCACGTCGGCGTCCCGCACCACCCTCAGCCACATCATGTCCCACAACGACACCAACCTCCTCGGTACGGTGCACGGCGGCGTGATCATGAAGCTGGTCGACGACGCGGCGGGAGCCGTCGCCGGGCGGCACTCCGGCGGTCCCGCCGTCACCGCGTCGATGGACGAGATGGCGTTCCTCGAACCGGTCCGCGTCGGCGACCTCGTCCACGTCAAGGCCCAGGTCAACTGGACCGGCCGGACGTCCATGGAGGTGGGCGTGCGGGTGCTGGCCGAGCGCTGGAACGAGTCCGCGCCGCCCACCCAGGTCGGCTCCGCCTACCTGGTGTTCGCCGCGGTGGACGCCGACGGGAAGCCGCGCCGGGTCCCGCCGGTGCTCCCGGAGACCGAACAGGACAAGCGCCGCTACCAGGAGGCGCAGATCCGCCGCACCCACCGCCTGGCCCGCCGCCGGGCGATCATGGAGCTGCGGGAGAAGCGGGCGGCGGAGGGCTTCGAGGACTGAGCCCGCTCGCAACGGAGAACAGCCCCCGGCGTCGCCGGGGGCTGTCGTCGTCCGGCCCGTTACGGCAGGTTGCGCGCCATGACGATGCGCTGGACCTGGTTGGTGCCCTCGTAGATCTGGGTGATCTTCGCGTCGCGCATCATGCGCTCGACCGGGTAGTCGCGGGTGTAGCCGTAGCCGCCGAGGAGCTGCACGGCGTCCGTGGTGACCTCCATGGCCACGTCGGAGGCGAAGCACTTGGCGGCGGCGCCCTGGAAGGTGAGGTCGCTGTCGCCGCGCTCGGACTTGGCGGCGGCCGCGTAGGTCAGCTGGCGGGCGGCCTCGATCTTCATGGCCATGTCGGCGAGCATGAACTGGATGCCCTGGAAGTCGGCGATCGGCTTGCCGAACTGCTTGCGCTCCTGGACGTAGCCCTTGGCGTAGTCGAGGGCGCCCTGGGCGATGCCGAGGGCCTGGGCCGCGATGGTGATGCGGGTGTGGTCCAGGGTCTTCATCGCCGTGGCGAAGCCGGTGCCCTCCTCGCCGATCATGCGGTCGGCGGGGATGCGGACGTTGTCGAGGTAGACCTCGCGGGTCGGGGAGCCCTTGATGCCGAGCTTCTTCTCCGGGGCGCCGAAGGAGACGCCCTCGTCGGACTTCTCGACGACGAAGGCGGAGATGCCCTTCGAGCGCTTCGTGGGGTCGGTGACGGCCATCACCGTGTAGTACTCGGACACGCCCGCGTTGGTGATCCAGCGCTTCACGCCGTTGAGGACGTAGTGGTCGCCGTCGCGGACGGCCTTCGTCTTCATGCCGGCCGCGTCGGAGCCCGCGTCCGGCTCGGACAGGCAGTACGAGAACATGCCGTCGCCCTTGGCGAGCGGCGCCATGTACTTCTTCTTCAGGTCCTCGGAGCCGGACAGGATCACCGGCAGCGAGCCCAGCTTGTTCACGGCCGGGATCAGGGACGAGCTCGCGCAGACGCGGGCCACCTCCTCGATCACGATGACCGTGGCCAGCGCGTCGGCGCCCGCACCGCCGTACTCCTCGGGTACGTGCACGGCGTGCAGGTCGTTCGCGACGAGGGCCTCCAGCGCCTCCTGCGGGAAGCGGGACTCCTCGTCCACCGCGGCGGCGTACGGCGCGATCTTCGCCTCGGCCAGCGCGCGGACGGCGTCGCGGAGCATGTCGTGCTCCTCGGACGGGCGGTACAGGTCGAAGTCAGCCGATCCGGCCAAGGTCTCTCACGCTCCAAAACGCTGTGATGCCTGCGCTAACTACCGTTAAGTAACTCAAATTTTATGGCGCTGCTCACTCCAGGGATACGTGAGCTTGGCGACAGGGGGAATCACCAGACCTGAGGTTGCCCGGTGGGGGCGTCACCCATGCCCCGACTATGCTCGGTCAGCGCATCGCAAGCCCCGCCCCTGCCGTACCCCTGGAGCATCCATGGCCCTGAAGATCACCGTGATCGGCACCGGCTACCTCGGCGCCACGCACGCGGCGGCCATGGCCGAGCTCGGCTTCGAGGTGCTGGGCCTCGACGTCGTGCCGGAGAAGATCGAGATGCTCCAGCGCGGCCAGGTCCCCATGTACGAGCCGGGCCTCGAGGACCTGCTGCGCCGGCACGTCGCCGGGATCGACGGCTCGACCGGCCGGCTGCGGTTCACCACCGACTGGGCCGAGGTGGCCGCGTTCGGCGATGTGCACTTCGTCTGCGTGAACACCCCGCAGAAGCACGGCGAGTACGCCTGCGACATGTCGTACGTGGACTCGGCGATCGCCTCGCTGGCCCCGCATCTGACCGGTCCCGCCCTCGTCGTCGGCAAGTCGACCGTGCCCGTGGGCTCCGCCGACCGCCTCGCCGCCTACCTGGCCGCGCACGCGCCCGCGGGTGCGGACGCCGAGCTGGCCTGGAACCCGGAGTTCCTGCGCGAGGGCTTCGCGGTCGACGACACGCTGCACCCCGACCGGATCGTGGTCGGTGTGCGCAGCGAGCGCGCGGAGAAGCTGCTGCGCGAGGTGTACGCCACGCCGGTCGCCGAGGGCTCGCCGTTCGTGGTGACGGACTTCCCGACCGCGGAGCTGGTGAAGACGTCCGCGAACTCCTTCCTGGCCACCAAGATCTCCTTCATCAACGCGATGGCGGAGGTGTGCGAGGCCGCGGGCGGCGATGTCGCCAAGCTCGCCGAGGCCATCGGGTACGACGACCGGATCGGAAGCAAGTTCCTGCGGGCCGGCATCGGCTTCGGCGGCGGGTGTCTGCCGAAGGACATCCGGGCGTTCATGGCGCGCGCCGGTGAGCTGGGCGCCGACCAGGCGCTGACGTTCCTGCGCGAGATCGACTCCATCAACATGCGCCAGCGCGGCCAGATGGTGGAGCTGGCCCGGCAGGCGCTGGGCGGCGGGCCGTTCCTGGGCAAGCGGGTGGCCGTGCTCGGCGCGGCCTTCAAGCCCGACTCGGACGACGTGCGGGACTCGCCCGCGCTGAACGTCGCCGGGCAGATCCACCTCCAGGGCGGCCAGGTCACGGTGTACGACCCGAAGGGCATGGACAACGCCCGCCGGATCTTCCCGACGCTCGGCTACGCGGACACCGCCCGGGACGCGGTGCGCGGCGCGGACGTGGTGCTGCACCTGACGGAGTGGCGGGAGTTCCGCGAGCTGGACCCGGCGGAGCTCGGCGAGGTCGCCGCGGTCCGGACCGTGCTGGACGGGCGCAACGCGCTGGACGCCGAGCGGTGGCGGAAGGCCGGCTGGACGTACCGGGCGATGGGGCGGCCCACCGCCTGACGCCCCGTCACGCGGGTGGCGCCGGTTCGGCCGAGGCTCAGTCGGCCGAACCGGCGTCTTCGCGCATTCTGCCGCACCCTGCCCCCGGCGGGCCCGGCCGTGGACCCCGCGGTGCTCACGCCCCCTTGGCGCGGTAGCGGCGCATCTTCGCGCGCGCCCCGCACACCTGCATCGAGCACCAGCGGCCCCGGCCGGCGGGGCTGCGGTCGTAGTACGCCCAGAGGCAGTCGGCGGCCTCGCAGGCCTTGAGCCGGGTCCAGGTGCCGGCGACGAGGGCCTCCGCCACGGCCGCGGCGACACGGGAGAGCAGGGTCCGGCCGTCGGCGGGGGCGAGGGCGGCCGACCCGTCGCGTTCGTCGACCGTCACGTGCAGGGGCGCGCGGGCGAGGAGGTCGCCGAGCGGGGTGACCTCGCGGTGCGCGGGGTGGCCCGCGTGGGCGAGCAGGGCGGCGCGCAGCGACTCGCGCAGTTCGCGGGCCCCGGGCAGGTCGTCCTCGGTGAGTCCGAAGGCCGTTCGGCCGTCCGGGGTGTCGAGCGAGTCGGCGCCTGTCTCCACGTCCAGCGTGTTGACCAGGGACTCGATCAGCGCCAGCCCACCGGGGGCGGGCGATTTCTCACTCATGCTTGCGACGTTACCGCCAATGCGGCAGCATGCAGTAACCGTTACCGGTTACCCGGCTCTACAGGTAACCGCGACTTCAAGGAGGAAGTCATGGCTGTCGCCGAACTGGGCGTCGTCGTCCTGGACTGTCCCGACCCCCGCGCGCTGGCCGGGTTCTACGCCGGTGTGCTGGGCGGCACCGTGGAGGGCGAGGGGGACTGGGTCGACCTGAAGCTGCCCGACGGGAAGGCGCTGGCGTTCCAGGCCGCCCCCGGCTTCGTGCCGCCGAAGTGGCCCTCGCCCGACCACTCGCAGCAGTCCCATCTGGACCTGCTCGTCAAGGACCTGGACGCGTCCGAGAAGGCCGTGCTGGAGCTGGGGGCGAAGCCGCTGGACGCGGAGGACCGCTCGCGGACCTTCCGGGTTTACGCGGATCCGGCCGGGCACCCGTTCTGCCTCTGCGCCTGCTGAACAGGAGGACCTCATGGCCGTGGCCCGCTTCCGTTCCGTCGTCGTGGACTGCCCCGAGCCCCGTGAGCTGGCCCGCTTCTACGCGGAGGTCGCCGGCGGCACCCCGCAGGAGGAGGACCCCGACTGGGTGGTGCTCCAGGTGCCGGGCGGGCCGCGCATCGCCTTCCAGCGGGCGCCGGGTCTGACCCCGCCGGAGTGGCCGCGCTCCGACCGGAACGCGCAGCAGTTCCACCTCGACTTCGACGCCGGGTCGACGTGGGAGGAGATCGACGCGGCGCACGAGAAGGTGCTGGCGCTGGGAGCGCGCCCGCTGGACCTGGAGGACCGGGAGAAGAAGGACTTCCAGGTGTACGCCGACCCGGCGGGCCATCCGTTCTGCCTGTGCCGGATCGAACACGGCTAGCCCGGCCGCAGTCGGCGACCGGGCGGGCCGTCCGCCAACGGGCTCGTCAGGCACGGCGGGCCGTCAGCCGTCGAGGGCGGTGATCGTCGCCGTCGACGGCGGGCGGCGGGCCTGTGCGGCACGGGCCGTGAAGTCCGCGCCGCACAGGATGCGCTGGACGTTGCCCCAGGTCAGCAGCGCGATGTCCGTGTCGCTCCAGCCACGGTCGAGCAGCTCGGCGATCAGCCTCGGGTAGCAGGAGGCGTCGCCGAGTTCCTGCGGGTGGGCGGTCCCGGTGTCGTACGTGCCGGACAGGCCGACGCCCTGCGGCCCCGCGACCGCGCGCACGTGGTCGAGGTGGTCGGCGACGTCGCGCACGGTCGGGCCGGTCTGCTCGGCGGTGAGCGGCACCATGCACAGCCCCCCGGCCGCGCCGAGCTCGGCGAGCAGGTCGTCGGGGAGGTTGGCGGGATGCGGGCGCAGCGCGCGGGCGGCGGACCGGGTGCACAGCGCGGGCGCCTTGGAGACGGCGAAGGTGCGGCGGACGGTCTGTTCGCAGGCGCCGGTGAGGTCGGCGATCACGCCGAGCCGGTTCATCTCGCGGACGACCTCCTCGCCGAACGGGGTGAGCCCCGCCTCGCCCGCCCAGGAGACGCCGCTGAGCGTGAGGACGCGCAGGCCCAGCACGTGCAGGGCGCGCAGCACGGCGAGGGAGTCGCCGAGGGCGGCGGCTCCGGCGGGGCCGAGCAGCACGGCGGCGCGTCCGCAGTTGCGGGCGTCGGTGACCTCCCCGGCGCTGTACGCGAGGCGCAGGCCCTCGGGGTAGGCGCGGGTCACGGACTTCACGAGGTCGAGTTGCTCGACGGTGGCGGCGACGGCGCCGTCGCCCCGGCGGCCGTCGGGCAGGTGCAGCGACCAGAACAGGGCACCGACGTGGCCCCGCCGCAGCCGCGGGATGTCGGTGTCGACGCCGCTCTCGCCGAGTTCGAGGTCGTACCAGTGCAGGTTGCGCAGCGTCCACGCCAGTCCGCTGTAGCCGTCGGCGACGGGGTGGGCGGCGAGGAGCGCCCGGGCACGCCGCAGCGTGGGGTCGTCGTCCTCGCCGGAGGCCGACGCGGGGGATTCGGACGGGTACGGCTCGGTGGGGAACGGCTCCGTGAGCTCACCGAGCTCGCCGATCTCGCCGGCGGTGTGCAGGTCGTCCTGGAGATCTGCCATGGCGGGCTCCGTACGTCGTGATCGCGGTACTGTCACCGTCGCACGGAGCCGTGCACGCTTCCTGGTGGGTGCGCCGTCCGGGCGTCCCCCGGTTCAGCGATCCGGGGCCGCGTCGATCACCTCGTCGAGGGTGTCGGCTGAGCGGACCGGGTCGGCGGTCATCCGGTCGACCCGGTCCCGCTCGGCGCTGAGGTCGGACGTGGGCGGGGCGGACGGCTGCACCGACCACCCCGCCCACGGCGATCAGCCGTCCAGCTCGTCCAGCGTCGCGTTGGACGGGCCGCGCGTCGCCCGGAGGTCGCGGGCCACGTCCTCGGCGGCGCCCAGCACCCGTACCGCGTTCTGCCAGGTCAGCTTGGCCAGGTCGGTCTTCGACCAGCCCCGGTCGAGCAGTTCGGCGACGAGGTTGGGGTAACCGGAGACGTCGTCCAGCCCGTCCGGGGTGAACGCCGTGCCGTCGTAGTCGCCGCCGATGCCGAGGTGGTCGATGCCGGCGGCCTCGCGCATGTGGTCCAGATGGTCGGCGACCGTGGCCGCCGTGGCGACCGGGCGCGGGTGGCGCTCCTCGAAGGCGCGGTGCACCTTCATCGCCTCGGCGGTGGTGTCGAGGTGGTGGAAGCCGTGGGCGCGCATGTTCTCGTCCGCGGCGGCCGTCCAGTCGACCGCCGCCTGGAGCACGAACTTCGGCACGAACGTCACCATCGCGACGCCCCCGTTGGCGGGCAGCCGCTCCAGCACGTCGTCCGGGATGTTGCGCGGATGGTCGCAGACGGCTCGCGCGGAGGAGTGCGAGAAGATCACCGGCGCGGACGTGGCGTCCAGCGCGTCCCGCATCGTCGTCGCCGCCACGTGCGAGAGGTCGACGAGCATGCCGAGGCGGTTCATCTCCCGCACGACCTCGCGGCCGAAGGCCGACAGACCGCCGACGCCGGGCTCGTCCGTCGCCGAGTCCGCCCACGCCACGTTGTCGTTGTGGGTGAGGGTCAGGTAGCGGACGCCCAGCGCGTACAACCCGCGCAGGGTGGCCAGGGAGTTGGCGATCGAGTGGCCGCCCTCCGCACCCATGAGGGAGGCGATACGGCCCTCGGCGCGCGCCGCCTCCATGTCGGCCGCCGTCAGCGCCGGGGCCAGGTCCTGCGGGTAGCGCGCCAGCAACTGCCGTACGCAGTCGATCTGTTCGAGGGTCGCGGGCACCGGGTCGGGCAGGTCCGAGCGGACGTACACGGACCAGTACTGGGCGCCGACACCGCCCGCGCGCAGCCGCGGCAGGTCGGTGTGCAGATGGGCGCCCTGGTCGGTGGCGATGTCGCGGGCGCCGAGGTCGTAGCGGACCTGCTCGCGCAGCGCCCAGGGCAGGTCGTTGTGACCGTCGGCCACCGGGAACTCGCGCAGGAGTTCCCGGGCCCGGTCCAGGGCGGACGGGGTGGCCATCCGTGTCACTTCCCGAAGCCGAAGCCGGCCGTGCCGCTCTCGACCTTGGAGCGCAGCCGCCTGCCCTTCTCGGTGGCCTGGTCGTTCAGGTCCTGCTGGAACTCCCGCATGCGGCCGAGGAGTTCCTCGTCGTGCGCGGCGAGGATGCGGGCCGCGAGCAGACCGGCGTTGCGGGCACCGCCGACGGAGACGGTCGCCACCGGCACACCGGCCGGCATCTGCACGATGGACAGCAGGGAGTCCATGCCGTCCAGGTACTTCAGCGGCACGGGCACGCCGATCACGGGCAGCGGCGTGACCGAGGCGAGCATGCCGGGCAGATGGGCGGCGCCGCCCGCGCCCGCGATGATCGCCTTCAGGCCCCGGTCGGCGGCCTGCTCGCCGTACGCGATCATCTCGCGCGGCATGCGGTGCGCGGAGACGACGTCGACCTCGTAGGCGATCTCGAACTCGTCCAGGGCCTTGGCGGCGGCCTCCATGACGGGCCAGTCGGAGTCCGACCCCATGACGATGCCGACAACGGGGCTGCTCATTCGGTGATCGTGCCTCTCAGGTAGCCGGCAGCGTGACGGGCGCGCTCCAGCACGTCGTCCAGGTCGTCGCCGTAGGTGTTGACGTGGCCCACCTTGCGGCCGGGCTTCACGTCCTTGCCGTACATGTGGATCTTGAGCTGGGGGTCGCGGGCCATGCAGTGCAGGTACGCGGAGTACATGTCCGGGAAGTCGCCGCCGAGGACGTTGACCATGACCGTCCACGTGGCGCGCGGGCGCGGGTCGCCAAGCGGGAGGTCGAGGACGGCGCGGACGTGGTTGGCGAACTGGCTGGTGACCGCGCCGTCCATGGACCAGTGGCCGGAGTTGTGCGGGCGCATCGCGAGCTCGTTGACGAGGACGCGGCCGTCGCGGGTCTGGAACAGCTCGACGGCGAGGTGGCCGACGACGCCGAGTTCCTTCGCGATGGTCAGCGCCATCTCCTCGGCCTTCAGGGCGAGGCCCTCGTCGAGGTCAGGGGCGGGCGCGATCACCGTGTCGCACACGCCGTTCACCTGCCGGGACTCCACGACCGGGTACGCCACGGCCTGGCCGTGCGGGGAGCGGACCACGTTGGCGGCCAGCTCGCGCACGAAGTCGACCTTCTCCTCGGCGAGCACCGGGACGCCGGCCCGGAACGGCTCGGCGGCCTCCTCGACGGAGTCCACGACCCACACGCCCTTGCCGTCGTAGCCGCCGCGGACGGTCTTGAGGACGACCGGGAAGCCGTCGCCCTCGGCGGCGAAGGCCGCCACGTCCTGCGGATCGGAGACGATGCGGTGCCGCGGGCAGGGCACGCCGATCGCGGTGAGCTTCTGGCGCATCACGCCCTTGTCCTGGGCGTGCACGAGCGCGTCGGGACCCGGGCGCACGGGGATGCCGTCCGCCTCCAGGGCCCTGAGGTGCTCGGTGGGCACGTGCTCGTGATCGAAGGTGATCACGTCACAGCCGCGCGCGAAGTCACGCAGCGTGTCCAGGTCGCGATAGTCGCCGATGACGACGTCGCTCACCACCTGTGCCGCGGAATCCTGAGGAGTGTCACTGAGGAGCTTGAATTTGATGCCCAACGGGATGCCCGCCTCGTGTGTCATACGAGCGAGCTGACCACCGCCGACCATGCCGACTACCGGAAACGTCACCTCTCTAGGGTATCGGCCACGCCGGCATGGCCGGTTTCCGGACCGTCCGGGAGCCATTACCGGCCGTGCGGCCCGGTCCCGCCACCGTTCGCCAGGAAGATCGCGCGCAGGGGTGGTTAGCATGGCGTGATTGACCCAACCGACCAGACGGGGGCCTGCACGACCATGGAACGCGGTTCCTCGGGGCTCCGACGGATCGCCCACGAAGTCGCCAAGTTCGGCGCGGTGGGCGGTGCCGGTGTGCTGGTCAACCTGCTCGTGTTCAACCTGGTGCGGCACACCACCGACCTCCAGGTGGTGCGGGCGGGCGTCATAGCGACCGTCGTCGCGATCGCCTTCAACTACGTCGGCTTCCGCTACTTCACCTACCGGGACCGCGACAAGAGCCGCCGCACCCGGGAACTGACCCTGTTCCTGCTGTTCAGCGCGATCGGCCTGGTCATCGAGAACGGCGTGCTGTACGTGGCGACGTACGGCTTCGGCTGGAACACGCCGCTGCAGAACAACATCTTCAAGTTCGTCGGCATCGGCGTCGCCACCCTGTTCCGCTTCTGGTCCTACCGCACGTGGGTCTTTCGCGCGCTGCCGGCCCACGGGGCGGTGGCCGACGTGGAGGCGCTCCTGAAGAAGGAACGGGAGAAGGCCAAGCGGAAGCAGCGCGTACGCGCCTGACCTGCGCCTTTCTCGATGCCGCTCCCGTTCCCGATGCCGCTCCCGCTCAGCGGACCGTCTGCTCCTGCGCGCCCCGCTTCGACGGTGGCGTACGCGACAGGAACAGACCGAACACCGGCGGCTTGGTCTGGAGCATCTCCAGGCGCCCCCCGTCGGCCTCCGCCAGGTCACGGGCCACGGCCAGGCCGATGCCCGTGGAGTTGCGTCCGCTGATCGTCCGCTCGAAGATCCGCGCCCCCAGGTCCGGCGGTACGCCGGGCCCCTCGTCGGTGACCTCGATGACGGCCTGGTTGCCCGTGACGCGGGTGCGCAGCGCGACCGTGCCGCCGCCGTGCATCAGCGAGTTCTCGATCAGCGCGGCCAGCACCTGCGCCACCGCGCCCGGCGTGCCGACGGCCTCCAGATGCCGCTTGCCGGAGCTGACGATGGCCCGGCCGGCCTGGCGGTAGGCCGGACGCCACTCGGCGAGCTGCTGCTGGATGACCTCGTCCAGGTCGAAGGTGACGGCGGAGCCGGTGCGCGGGTCGCGGGAGTTCGTCAGCAGCCGCTGCACCACGTCCGTCAGCCGCTCCACCTGCGCCAGCGCGATGGTCGCCTCCTCCTTCACGGTGGCCAGGTCCTCGGTGAGGGTGATCTCCTCCAGGCGCATGGACAGCGCGGTCAGCGGGGTGCGCAGCTGGTGGGAGGCGTCGGCGGCCAGGCGGCGCTCGGCGGTGAGCATGCGGGCGATGCGCTCGGCGGAGGCGTCCAGCACGTCCGCCACCCGGTCCAGCTCGGGGACGCCGTACCGCTTGTGCCGGGGCCGCGGGTCGCCGGAGCCGAGGCGCTCGGCGGTCTCGGCGAGGTCGGTGAGCGGGGAGGCGAGCCGGTTGGCCTGGCGCACCGCGAGCAGGACGGCCGCGATGACCGCGAGCAGCGCCACCGCGCCGATGATCAGCAGCGTGCGGCCGACCTCGCGGGTCACCTCCGAGCGGGGCTCCTCCACGACGACGGTCTCGCCGCCCTCGCCGATGGCCTCGCCCCGGATGACGTCGCCCTCGGGCTTGGAGCCGACTTGGATGGCCCGCTCCCCGGGGATGCGGATCACGGCGTAGCGCTGCTGGGCGACCTGCTCGACCTGGGCGCGCAGCACCTCGGTGTCGACGTGCTCGGTGGTGAGCAGCCTGCTGTCGACGATGCTGGCCAGGCGCAGCGCCTCGGACTCCACGCGCTCCTGGGCGCTGTTGCTGATCGTCCGGGTCTCGACGATCACGAGGGAGACGCCGAAGACGGCGATCACGACGAGCACCACGGCGAGCGTGGACTGGATCAGTCGGCGGCGCATGTCCTCTTACCCGTGTCCTCTGGCCCGTCGCCCCGCGAAGCCGCGGACGTCCGGGGGGTCAGTTCTTCTCGAAGCGGAAGCCCACGCCGCGCACGGTCGCGATGTAGCGGGGGTTCGCCGCGTCGTCGCCGAGCTTCTTGCGCAGCCAGGAGATGTGCATGTCGAGGGTCTTCGTGGAGGACCACCAGGTGGTGTCCCATACCTCGCGCATCAGCTGGTCGCGGGTGACGACCCGGCCGGCGTCGCGCACGAGCACCCGCAGCAGGTCGAACTCCTTGGCCGTGAGCTGCAGTTCCTCCTCGCCCATCCAGGCGCGGTGCGACTCGACGTCGATGCGCACCCCGTGCGTGGCGGGCGGCTGCTGGGGCTCGGCGGCGCCGCGCCGCAGCAGGGCCCGGACGCGGGCGAGCAGCTCGGCGAGCCGGAACGGCTTGGTGACGTAGTCGTCGGCGCCCGCGTCCAGGCCCACCACGGTGTCGACCTCGTCGGCACGCGCGGTGAGGATGAGGATCGGCACGCCGTGGCCGTCGGCGCGCAGTCGGCGGGCGACCTCCAGGCCGTCCATGCCCGGCAGGCCGAGGTCCAGCACGACCAGGTCGACGCCGCCCCGCAGCCCCGCGTCGAGCGCGGCGGGTCCGTCCTCACGGACCTCGACCTCGTACCCTTCGCGGCGCAGTGCGCGGGCCAGCGGCTCCGAGATGGACGCGTCGTCCTCGGCGAGCAGTACACGGGTCATGAAGTGATGGTAGTCCCGTGACGACAAGAGCCGGGGTGTGATCGCCGAGCTCGTTTCTTACCCCCCGCACACCGGGTTCTTACCTCCGGGGGCTGGTGGCCGGACCTGTGGCTGTGGGGTGCGATCCTGGTAAGGACCTTGGAAAAGGTGGCTGCGGTTCCCCCGTCACCTGTGATCCGCGTCTCAAGTCCTTCCATACCAGGCAGTGTCCTGACGTATGGTGAATCAACGCCTGTAGCACCGCGGGGACCTTTGGCGAGCCGGTTCGCCGAAGGTCGCTTTTGCGTGCGGGCTGGTGCGCCAGCCCTGAACCGAACGACCTGTGGCCGGGCCTCGCAGCGCATCGACGCGCGCAGAGGCGTGGATCCCGGTGGGCGCCGCCCACCGCTCCGTGATCCGGAGCGGACTCCCCCTGGGCGTGGGGTGGACGGCCCTCCGCCGGTGCCGGCCTCCCCCACCGGGCGCGCATCGCATCTGGGAGCGCGTCCCGACCAGCAAGGATCGACCATGGCGTCCAGCCTGACGAAGGACTCGGTCAACCCGGGCACCCCCGGGTCCGAGAAGACCTTCTTCGGCCACCCCCGCGGACTGGCCACTCTCTTCATGACCGAGATGTGGGAGCGGTTCTCCTACTACGGCATGAGGGCTCTGCTCCCGCTGTACCTCGTCGCACCGGGCGGCCTGAACCTCGACGCCGCCACGGCGACGGCGATCTACTCCGTCTACGTGTCGCTGGTCTACCTGCTGGCGATGCCCGGCGGCTGGTTCGGCGACCGGGTCTGGGGCCCCCGCAGGACCGTCGCCGTCGCCGGCGCGGTCATCATGCTGGGCCACCTGACGCTGGCCCTGCCCTCCTCCGGCACCTTCTACGCGGGCCTCGGCCTGGTCGCGATCGGTTCCGGTCTGCTGAAGGCCAACATCTCCACGATGGTCGGCCACCTCTACGACGGCCCGGACGACCCGCGCCGTGACGGCGGCTTCACCGTCTTCTACATGGGCATCAACCTGGGTGCCTTCGCCGCGCCGCTGATCATCGGCACCATCGGCGAGAGCGTGAACTGGCACCTGGGCTTCGCCCTCGCCGCGCTCGGCATGGGGCTCGGGCTCGTGCAGTTCCTGTTCGGCAGCCGTCACCTGGCCGACCGCTCCAGCGTCGTCCCGAAGCCGCTGACGGCCGACGAGAAGGCGTCCACCCTGCGCAAGGCCGCCGTGTGGGCAGGCATCGCCGTCGTCTTCTACGCGATCGTCGGCTTCTCCGGCGTCTACACGCTGAACTGGATCCTGGTCCCGCTGACCCTGCTCGGCGTGATCATCCCGGTGATGGTGCTGGTCAACATCAAGCGCGACAAGGAACTCGACCGCGCCGAGCAGTCGAAGATGTCCGCGTACATCTGGTTCTTCGTCGCCGCGGCCGTCTTCTGGATGATCTACGACCAGGGCGGTTCGACCCTGTCGATCTTCGCCGACTCCTCCGCCGACAACAGCGTCCTCGGCTGGGAGTTCCCGGTCTCCTGGTACCAGTCGGTCAACCCGGTCCTGATCATGGCCCTGGCCCCGGTCTTCGCCTGGTTCTGGCTGGCGCTGAACCGGCGCGGCAAGGAGCCGAGCACGATCGTGAAGTTCGCCTCGGGTCTGGTCCTGGTCGGCGCGTCGTTCTTCCTCTTCCTGGCCCCGCTGTCCATCGCCGACGGCGGCCACAAGGCGGCGGCGCTGTGGCTGGTGGCGATCTACTTCACGCAGACCGTCGGTGAGCTGCTGCTCTCCCCGGTCGGCCTGTCGGTCACCACGAAGATGGCGCCCGCGAAGTACGCCTCGCAGATGATGGGCGTCTGGTTCCTGGCCGTCACCGCCGGTGACGCCACGACCGGTCTGCTCTCCATCGCCGGTGTCGACCTCAACCGGACGGGCGTCGTCGCCCTGGAGGCCACGCTCGCCGTGGTCGCCGGTGTCGCGGTGTGGATGTACCGCAACAAGGTCAAGGAGCTCATGGGCGACGTCCGCTGACACACGCCCCGCTCAACGCGCGGAAGGGCCGCCGCACCGTGAGGGGCGGGCGCCCGTTGGTGGTTTGGCGGGGCGGGGTGGGGTGGGAGGTGGGGGGTGCGCGTGCGGTACGTGCACGTGGGCGGTGCGCGTGCGGGCGATGCGCGCCTTCTCGCGTGGGCGATGCGGTGCAGCCCCGCGCCGACGGACAGTGCGGGCGCGCACGAGGAGGGCCGGGGGTGGGCCCCGCGCGTCGGCGGACAGTGCCGTGCGTACGAGGGAGGCCGGGGTGGGCCCCGCGCCTGCGGTTGCGTGAGAGGCCCGGTTCCGCCCGCGCGGGCCTACGCGGGAGCCCCCAGCTCCGCCCACACGGTCTTGCCCGCTACGCCGGGGGTCCGGAAGACGCCCCAGTCCAGGCACAGCCGCTGGACGATGAACATGCCGTGGCCGCCGGGGCGCCCGGCGCGGTGCGGGGTGCGTGGCGACGGCTGGCCCGTGCCGCGGTCGGAGACCTCGACGCGGATCACCTTGTTGTCGCAGGCGATCCCCAGCTGGTCCGGGCCCTCGGCGTGCAGACAGGCGTTGGTGACCAGCTCGGACACGACCAGCAGGACGTCCTCCGCGGCGGCCCGCTGGTCGGCGGTCGCGGCGGGGAGCCAGCCCCACGCGTACAGCGCCTGGCGGGTGAAGTCGCGGGCGAGCGGCACCACTCCGCTCTGGTCCTCGAAGCTGAGCCTGCGTACCTGCTGACGCCCTCCGGACGCCACGGACGGCACGGCGGTCACCGGACCGCCGCCGGAGCCGCCGGTCGCCGGCCCACCGCCCTGGTCCCCCGGAGCCGCCGCCGACAGGGCCCGCTCGGGCACCCCGGTCGCCGGTACGCCCCCGTCGGACGCCCCGGAAGCGCCGCTGGGCTCCGGACCGCGGTCGCCCGGCGGGTAAGGCCGGGTGGTGCTCATCAGCGCTTCACCTCACCGATTCACCAGTTCACGATTCTCAACGTCACTGCACTGCCGGTCGCCCCGACCGTGGGGCGCGTCACCCCACGGGGTACCCACCGTCACGGCGTTCGACCGGTCCAGGTTGTCTCCTGCCCTGCCATTCCGGCAGAACACCCCTGTATTCGGCACGGACGGCACGACAGGAGCGATCCGCCGGTCACACGGTGACTCGGGGGGCATGGCCACGACCCGGCCCGCCCGCTCAGCCGGGCCCGTCGGCCAGGGCGTCCTCGAGGGTGGCATGAACGGTGAAGACCGCCTCAGCCCCCGTGATCTCGAACACCCGGGCCACCACCGGCTGCATGGCCACGAGGTGCACCCCGCCGCCGCCGGACTCCGCCTTCAGCCTCGCGCCCAGCAGCACGTTGAGGCCAGTGGAGTCGCAGAACTCAAGACGTGAGCAGTCGATGACCAGCCTTGTGAAGCCCTTGGCGATGCAGGCGTCGAGTGGCTCGCGCAACAGATCGGCGGTGTGGTGATCCAACTCACCCGCCGGGGTCACGACGGCACTGGGGCCCTCTTCCCGCACCTCTACCAAGAGCCGGCCCGACTGTGCGCTGCCGACCGTCCCGCGGTCCATGCCGTCTCTCTCTCCCGACGTCGTCGCTGCTTGCTGACGCCCTCGAACACTACGCCTTCCGGCGGGGGTTCGACAGCCGAACAACCCCCTGGAACCGGACATACCAGGATAGAACGCACTTGCGATCGCCCTGGTAAAGCGGGTAGGGCTAGTAAGGACACGTACCCGAACACGGCCGGCTTTGGAGGCGCCGCACACCGCAGTGCACGTACTGGCTTCGGCAGCCATATGCCGAGAACGATGGAGGACATCATGTCACCCCGGCTCGACGGATCGCCTACCCCCAAAGCGACGTCGGCATCCCCTCCGGAACATCCGGATCCCATCGAGCGCGACGACGTCGCCGCACTGGCGGACGACCTGCTCGCGGGACTTCCGGACATCCCCCCGTACGACGAGGTCGCACCGGACGACGCGCGAGCCCTGTCCAAGACCCTCTTCGAGCGCCTCGAGTCGCTGGAGGAAGGCACGTACGAGTACTCGTACGTGCGCAACACACTCGTCGAACTCAACCTCGCCCTGGTCAAGTTCGCCGCCTCCCGGTTCCGCTCCCGCAGCGAGCCGATGGAGGACATCATCCAGGTCGGCACCATCGGCCTGATCAAGGCGATCGACCGCTTCGAACTCAGCCGCGGTGTCGAGTTCCCCACTTTCGCGATGCCTACCATCATCGGCGAAATCAAGCGTTTCTTCCGCGACACCTCGTGGTCCGTGCGCGTGCCGCGCCGTCTGCAGGAGCTCCGGCTCGACCTGGCCAAGGCCGGTGACGAGCTCGCCCAGCAGCTGGACCGCGCGCCGACGGTGTCCGAACTGGCCGAGCGTCTGGGCATCACCAACGACGAGGTCGTCGAGGGCATGGCGGCGTCCAACGCCTACACCGCCAGCTCCCTGGACGCGCAGCCGGAGGAGGACGACGCCGAGGGCACCCTCGCCGACCGCATCGGCTACGAGGACCACGGACTCGAAGGCATCGAGTACGTCGAGTCGTTGAAGCCCCTGATCGCCGAACTCCCGCCCCGGGACCGGAAGATCCTCTCCCTCCGCTTCGTCGCGGGCATGACCCAGTCGGAGATCGGCGAAGAACTCGGCATCTCCCAGATGCACGTCTCGCGGCTGCTGTCCCGGACCCTGGTGCGGCTGCGCAAGGGACTGACCGTCGAGGAGTGACACCCGCCCGCGGTCGGCGCCCCAGACTTCCGGACAACCCGGCCCGACACGGGCCGGGTTGTCCTTTTGGCGGCCGGCTCCGCGCCGTTCCGGCTTCCTCGGGGGCAGAACGCGCTTGCCCCGCGAAACCGTCGGGAGTTACCCGAAGAAACCCTTTCCTCCCCCCACACCTTCCTCCACTATGGGCACCGCCCTACCGGTCGGTACGTCTGGCCGCCGCGTCACACGTGGCCCGACGGGGCGGATGAGGAGGCAGCTGGATGGCCCGGGTCGACGGGACCGACGACGACGCCCGCACCGGAGCCGGAGCGCACGCCGGCGTGTCCGACGCCCGGCTGACCGACCTGCTGCGCGCCGACACCGCCACCGCGTACCCGGCGCTGAGAGAGCTCCGGGCCAGACACAGCCCGTCCCTGCTGGCCTATGCCCGCCTGTGCACGGCGGGCGAGTCCTCGGCGCGGCAGCTCGCGGCCCACGCCTTCACGCAGGCCGCCCGCGAGATCGGGCGCGGCACCGACGCCGGGACACCGCTGCGGCACCGCCTCCTGCTGCTGGCCGGGGAGTCGGCGCGGAACTGGGCCGCCGACGACCGGTCCGGCGCGCTCGACCCGGGGCTGCTGCTCGTCCTGAACACCGCGGGCCCCAAAGGCCCCGTGCCGCCGCTGCTCACCGCGTTCCGCAACCTGTCGCCCCGGGCGCAGGGCCTCGTCTGGTACGGCGTCGTCGAGCAGGAGAGCACCGACCGCACCGCCGTCCTGCTCGGCGTCAACCGCGAGGACGTCGTGCGCGGCACGCCGGCCGCGCTCTGGACCCTGGCGCGGTCCTGTCTGCGGTCGCGGCTCGCCGGCTCCGACGACCCGCGCTGCGCGGACCTGCTGCGCCTCATCGAGGAGTCGGTACGGCAGGGCGGCCCCGGGGACAGCGCCGACCTGCACACCCACATGGCCCGCTGCCCGCACTGCATCGCCGGTTACGAGGAGCAGTGCGCGCTGCGCGACAACCCGCGCACCACGCTGGCCGAGGGACTGCTGCCGTGGGCGGGCACGGCGTACGCGCGCGGCAGGGGGCCGGTGCCGCCGATGCCCGCGATCCGCGCGTCGGACGCGGTGTGGCCGGCGTCCCGTCGGTTCGCGCTGGCCTCGGCGGCCCTCGGCGTCGCCCTGGCCCCGCTGCTGCTGTTCCTGCTGAACAGCGGCGCCCCGGACCAGGAGCCGGTGGGCACCGGCGGCGGCCCGTCGAGCCCGCCGCCGGTGACGGTGACGGCCACGGTTCCGGTGTCGCCCACGGCCTCCCCGTCCACCTCGCCGTCGCCGTCGGTCTCGGCGACCTCCAGGTCCCCCTCGCCCTCGAAGAGTCCGGCACCGACGCGGACCGCGCGCCCGGGGCCGACGCCGAAGCCGCCCGCGCCGGCGCATCCGCCGGGCGCCACCTACGCCCAGGTGGTGAACGCCGCGACCGGTCTCTGCCTCGACATCCGCGACGGCTATGTGGAGCGGGGCACGGACGTCGTCACGGCGCCCTGCTCGTCCTCCCCCACGCAGCGCTGGCGGGTCGACGCCGGGCGGGGCGTCGTGCAGTCGTACGCCGACCCCGGCTACTGCCTGGACAGCCGCGGTTCGGTGGAGCGGGGGGTCGGCATCTGGGAGTGCGCCTCGGTCGACGGGAGCAACGGCCTGAACCTGCGGTTCGCCGTCGACCACGAGGGCCGGATCCGCCCGGCGATCGCCTTCGACACGGCGGCGGCTCCGGACGCGTACGGGGTGGCGCTGCGCCCGCTGGACGGCGGCAGCGCGCAGCGGTGGCGGGCGGGAGCGCGCTGAGGCCCGGTGGGCCCGGGTCCGGTCGCGCAACCGCGTTCGCCGGCGCGGCCGTTCAGACGGCCCTGACGCCGGCGCGCCACACCTGGCTCACCAGCGGGACGCCCGGCCGGTAGGCCAGGTGGACGTGGCTGGGGGCGTCGAGGACGATCAGGTCGGCGCGGGCGCCCGGCGACAGGCGGCCGACGTCGGTGCGGCGCAGGGCCGCGGCGCCGCCTGCCGTGGCGGACCACACCGCCTCGTCGGGCGTCATCCCCATGTCCCGTACGGCGAGCGCGACGCAGAACGGCACGGAGGACGTGAACGACGATCCGGGGTTGCAGTCCGTGGACAGCGCGACCGTGACACCGGCGTCGAGCAGCCGGCGCGCGTCGGGCCACTCGGCGCGGGTGGAGAACTCGGCGCCGGGCAGCAGCGTCGCGACGGTGTTCCCGCTCGCCAGGGCGTCCACGTCGGCGTCGGTGAGGTGGGTGCAGTGGTCGGCGCTGGCCGCGTCGAGTTCGACGGCGAGCCGCACGCCGGGGCCGTAGGAGAGCTGGTTGGCGTGGACGCGCGGATGCAGGCCCTTCGCCTTCCCCGCGGTGAGGACGGCGCGGGCCTGGTCGCCGTCGAAGGCGCCCTTCTCGCAGAAGACGTCGATCCAACGGGCGTACGGCGCGCAGGCGTCGAGCATCTCGCCGGTGACGAGGGCGACGTAGGCGGCCGGGTCGTCGGCGTGGTCCGGGGAGACGATGTGGGCGCCGAGGAAGGTGACCTCGTCGGTGTGGGCGGCGGCGATGCGCAGGGCGCGGGCCTCGTCCTCGACCGTCAGGCCGTAGCCCGACTTCGTCTCGAAGGTGGTCGTGCCCTGGCGCAGGGCCTCGGCGAGGTAACGGGTGAGGTTGGCCTCCAGTTCCGCGTCGGTGGCGGCGCGGGTGGCGGCGACGGTGGTGCGGATGCCGCCCGCGCTGTAGGGGCGGCCGGACATGCGGGCATTGAACTCTGCGGTGCGGTCGCCCGCGAAGACCAGGTGGGAGTGGGAGTCCACGAAGCCCGGGAGCACCGCCCGGCCGCCGGCGTCGACCCGGTTGTCAGTGGCGGGTGCTTTGCTTGATTCACCGGTCCACGCGACCCGGTCGCCGTCGAGGACGACGGCCGCGTCGTGGACCAGTCCGAGGGGGGAGCCGTCACCGAGGGAGGGGTCGTTGGTGACCAGCGTGGCGATGTTGGTGATGACGGTGCTGCTCATGGCGTCCTCGTGGGTGGCGGTGCGGGGGGCGTCGGTGGTCGCTCGGGTCAGGCGCGCAGGTGGTCCACGGCCCGCGCCAGGGCCTCGGGCACGTCGGGTACGAGGGTGTGGGCCCCGTCGCGTACGACGTGCCGTCCGCCGACGACCGTGTGCCGTACGTCGGCCGCGGTCGCGGCGAATACGGCCGTCTCGGCGCCGAGCCGGGGCAGCGGTCCCGCCGTTCTGACCGAGTCCAGCGCGATCGTCGTGAGGTCGGCGAGCGCGCCGCTCTCGATGCTGCCCGCCTCCGTCCAGCCGAGGGCGGCGTGGCCGTCGGCGGTGGCGGCCCGCAGCAGGGCGGCGGCGGTCCAGTGGCCGCGGGTGCGGGTGCGCAGGCGCTCGTTCAGTTCCATCGCGCGGGCCTCTTCGAGCAGGTCGACGACGGCATGGCTGTCGGAGCCGAGCGACAGCGGGGACCCGGCCCGCTGGAGGGCGGCGGCGGGTCCGATGCCGTCGGCGAGGTCGCGTTCGGTGGTGGGGCACATGCAGGTGCCGGTGCCGCTGCCGCCGATCAGCGCGATGTCCTCGTCGGTGAGGTGCGTGTTGTGGACGCCGGTGGTGCGGGCGCCGAGCACGCCGTGGTCGGCGAGGAGCTGGCTCGGGGTGCGGCCGTGGGCCGCCCGGCAGGCGTCGTTCTCGGCGGTCTGCTCGGACAGGTGCACGTGCAGCGGGGCCCGCCGCTCCTCGGCCCACCGGGCCACGGTCGCCAGCTGACCGGCGGGCACGGCCCGTACGGAGTGGATCGCCGCGCCGATCCTCGCGTGATCTTGTTCCTTGAGAAGTGAACAGCGTTCTGCCCAGGCGTCCGCCGTGCCGTCGGAGAAGCGCGTCTGGTGGGTGTTCGGCGGCTCGCCGAAGCCGGAGGACAGGTAGCAGGTGTCGAGGAGGGTGATGCGGATGCCGGCCTCGGCGGCTGCCGCGACGAGCGCCTCGCCCATGGCGTTCGGGTCGGCATAAGGGGTGCCGCCCGGGGCGTGGTGGACGTAGTGGAACTCGCCGACGGCGGTGATGCCGGCCAGGGCCATCTCGGCGTAGGCGGCGCGGGCCAGCGCGTGGTAGGTGTCCGGGGTCAGCCGGTCGGCGACGGAGTACATGACCTCGCGCCAGGTCCAGAAGGTCCCGGAGCCCACCTGGACGGTGCCGCGCAGGGCGCGGTGGAAGGCGTGGCTGTGGGCGTTGGCGAGGCCGGGCAGGGTGAGTCCGCGCAGGATCTCGGCGCCGGGCGGCGGGGCCGGGGTGCCGGTGCGGACGGCGGCGATGCGGCCG
Source organism: Streptomyces sp. DH24 (assembly GCF_029813775.1). Taxonomy (GTDB): domain Bacteria; phylum Actinomycetota; class Actinomycetes; order Streptomycetales; family Streptomycetaceae; genus Streptomyces. The sequence goes on from NZ_JARVKW010000026.1 coordinate 57,789, forward strand.
TCCCGGACGTCGACGGCCACCCCCGGCTCGACGTTGCCGCCGAGCCAGGCGTGTTCGAGCCAGTAGGTCGTCGGGGATGTCACCTGCAGGCCAGCCCTTCCAGTACGTCGGCGAGTGCGAGCACCCCGGCCACGCAGTCGTCCTCGGCGGCGGACTCGGCCGGGGAGTGCGAGACGCCCGTGGGGTTGCGCACGAACAGCATGGCGGTCGGGACGCGCCCGGACAGGATCCCGGCGTCGTGTCCCGCGCCCGTGCCGAGGACGGGCACCTTGAGGTCGGTGTCCGTGCCGAGGATGCGGGTGAGTTCGTCGCGCAGGGCATGGTCGAACTCGACGACGGGCGTGAACGACTCCCGGACGACGTCGAGGTCGACGCCGTGCGCGGCGGCGTACTCGCGGGCGGCCTTCTCGACGCCGCCGACCACGGTGTCGAGGGCGGCCTGGTCGGCGGCGCGGGAGTCGAGCCAGCCGCGCACCAGGGAGGGGATCGCGTTGACGCCGTTGGGCTCCACGGCGATCTTCCCGAAGGTGGCGACGGCACCGGCGAGTTCGGCCTCGCGCCGGGCGGCGAGCACGGTTTCGGCGTACGACAGCATGGGGTCGCGCCGGTCGGCGAGGCGGGTGGTGCCGGCGTGGTTGGCCTCGCCGCGGAAGTCGAACCGCCAGCGTCCGTGCGGCCAGATGGCGCTCGCGACGCCGACCGGGTCGCCGGACAGGTCGAGGGCGCGGCCCTGTTCGACGTGCAGTTCCACGAAGGCGCCGATGCGGTCCAGCCGCTCCGGGTCGGGCCCGATGGCGTCGGGGTCGTATCCGGCGGCCTCCATGGCGCGCGGCAGGGTGACGCCGTCGCCGTCGGTCAGCCGGTGGGCCTGCTCGACGGTGAGCTGCCCCGCGGTGAGCCGGGACCCGACGCAGGCGAGGCCGAAGCGGGCGCCCTCCTCGTCACCGAAGTTGACGATGCCGAGCGGCTTGGTGAACCGCGCTCCCCTGCCGCGCAGTTCGTCCAGCGCGGCGAAGGAGGACACCACCCCGAGGGGCCCGTCGAAGGCTCCGCCGTCGGGTACGGAGTCGAGGTGCGAGCCCGTGACCACGGCGTCCCCGTCGGCGGGGTCCCCGGCCCAGGCCCACTGGTTCCCGTTCCGGTCGACCTCGTAGGCCAGCCCGCGGGCCTCGGCCTGCGCCCGGAACCAGGCACGGCAGTCGGCGTCGGCCCCGGTCCAGGCGAAGCGCCGGTACCCCTGCGACGCGGAGTGCCGCCCGAGGGGAAGCAGCTCGCGCCACATCTGGTGGAAGGAGGAGCCGCCACCGGAGACGGCCGGGCTGCCACCGGAGACGGCCGGGGTCCCGCCGGAGACGGCCGCCGTGTCGCCGGGTCCGGCCGGGGTGTCGTCGTGCTTCACGCGTCGTCACCCTCGCGCATGGGCACCCGCACGCCCCGCTCCGCCGCGACGGTGTCCGCGATGTCGTACCCGGCGTCCACGTGCCGGATGACGCCCATCCCGGGGTCGTTCGTCAGCACGCGCCGGATCTTCTCGCCCGCCAGCGCCGTGCCGTCGGCCACCGTGACCTGCCCGGCGTGGATCGAGCGCCCCATGCCGACGCCACCGCCGTGGTGCAGCGACACCCAGGACGCGCCCGAGGCGACGTTCACCATGGCGTTCAGCAGCGGCCAGTCCGCGATCGCGTCGGACCCGTCGAGCATGGCCTCGGTCTCCCGGTACGGGGAGGCGACGGAACCGCAGTCGAGGTGGTCGCGGCCGATGACGACCGGTGCCTTCAGCGTGCCGTCGGCGACCATCTCGTTGAACCGCTCGCCGGCCTTGTCCCGCTCGCCGTAGCCGAGCCAGCAGATCCGGGCGGGCAGTCCCTGGAAGTGGACGCGCTCGCCGGCCATCTTGATCCAGCGGGCCAGCGACTCGTTCTCCGGGAAGAGGTCGAGGATCGCCTTGTCCGTGCGGGCGATGTCACCCGGGTCGCCGGACAGGGCGGCCCAGCGGAACGGGCCCTTGCCCTCGCAGAACAGCGGACGGATGTAGGCGGGGACGAAGCCGGGGAAGGCGAACGCCCGGTCGTACCCGGCGAGTTTGGCCTCGCCGCGGATGGAGTTGCCGTAGTCGAAGACCTCGGCGCCGGCGTCCATGAAGCCGACCATGGCCTCGACGTGCCGGGCCATCGACTCGCGGGCCCGGGTGGTGAAGCCGGCCGGGTCCTTCGCCGCGTAGGAGGCCATGTCGTCGAAGTCGACGCCGACCGGCAGGTAGGACAGCGGGTCGTGCGCGGAGGTCTGGTCGGTGACGATGTCGATGGGGGCGCCCATGGCGAGCAGCTGGGGGACGAGCTCGGCGGCGTTGCCGAGGACGCCGATGGACAGCGGCCGGCGCTGGTCGCGGGCCTCGGTGGCGAGCCGGAGCGCGTGGTCGAGGGAGTCCGCCCTGACGTCGAGGTAGCGGTGCTCGATGCGGCGGTCGATGGCGCGGGGGTCGCAGTCGACGCAGATCGCCACACCGTCGTTCATGGTCACGGCGAGGGGCTGGGCGCCGCCCATGCCGCCGAGGCCGGCGGTGAGGGTGATGGTCCCGGCGAGGGTGCCGCCGAACTTCTTCGCGGCGACGGCGGCGAACGTCTCGTAGGTGCCCTGGAGGATGCCCTGGGTGCCGATGTAGATCCAGGAGCCGGCGGTCATCTGCCCGTACATGGTCAGGCCGAGCTGCTCCAGGCGGCGGAACTCCTCCCAGGTGGCCCAGTCGCCGACGAGGTTGGAGTTGGCGATGAGCACGCGCGGGGCCCACTCGTGGGTCTGCATGACGCCGACCGGGCGGCCCGACTGGACGAGCATCGTCTCGTCCTGCTTGAGGGTGCGCAGCGTGCGGACCATGGCGTCGAAGGAGCGCCAGTCGCGGGCGGCCTTGCCGGTGCCGCCGTAGACGACGAGCTTGTCCGGGTGCTCGGCGACCTCGGGGTCGAGGTTGTTCTGCAGCATCCGCAGGGCGGCTTCCTGCTGCCATCCCAGGGCGCTCTTCTCCGTGCCGCGCGGTGATCGGACGGGGCGGGGTCCTGACATGGTGTGCCTCCCAGCGGACGGTGCGTGCGGTCTGCGGCCGCACTGTGTTGCTACGGATATTCACATCCTGACTTGATGAATAGAACTAGTCAATACAGTCGTGCGCCAGCGGCGGCGCGTCGCGGATGTTTGGCTGGAGTCATGCGGTCGGGCAACGGCAGGACGGGGGGCGTCGTGGACGACGGAAACAGCGGGCGTACCGGGCACACGGACCGGGCGGCGCGGCGGGACGAGGCGGTGCGGGCCGCCGTGGAACAGGGCCTGCTGGGCCCGGAGCTCCCCATCGCGGCGCTCCTCGACGTGACCGGGATACGCGAGTCGGCGGCGGAGCTGCGGGCGGCGTTCGAAGCGGTGACGGCTCCGGGCACGCCCGTGCTGCACGCGTTCGCGGTGAAGGCGACCCCGCTGGTGCCGGTGCTGCGGCTGCTGCGCGAGGAGGGCCTGGGCGCGGAGGTGGCGAGCCCGGGCGAGCTGGCCCTGGCCCGGGCGGCGGGGCTGCCCCCGGACCGCACGGTGCTCGACTCGCCGGCCAAGACACCGGCGGAACTGCTGGAGGCACTGGCCCTCGGCATCGCCGTCAACGTGGACAACCCGCAGGAGCTAGACCGCGTGGACGCCCTCATGGCGTCGGCGACCAGCCGCTCCCCCGTCGGAATCCGGGTGAATCCGCAGGTCGGCGCGGGGTCCATCGAGGCGTTGTCCACAGCGACGGCGACCTCGAAGTTCGGGGTGGCGCTGCGGGACGACGGCGCCCGGGAGTGGGTCGTGCGGTCCTGTCTGGACCGGCCGTGGCTGACCCGGCTGCACGCCCACACCGGTTCCCAGGGCGTGCCGCTGTCCCTGATGGCCGAGGGCGTGGCCGAGACGTACGCGCTCGCGGAGGAGATCAACCGGCGCGCGGGCGAGCGGCGGATCGACACGATCGACATCGGCGGCGGACTGCCGGTGAACTTCACCTCCGACGAGGTGACACCGACGTACGCGCAGTACGCGCGGGTGCTGCGGGAGGCGGTGCCGGGGCTGCTCGACGGGCGGTACGGGCTGGTCACCGAGTTCGGGCGGTCACTGCTGGCCAAGCACGGGACGGTGGTGGCGCGGGTCGAGTACGCCAAGAGCGCGGGCGGGCGGCCGGTGGCGGTGACGCACGCGGGCGTGCAGGTCGCGACGCGGACGGTGTACGCGCCGGGGGCCTGGCCGCTGCGCATCGCCGCGTACGACGGCAAGGGACGGCCCAAGTCCGGGCCGGAGGTGGTGCAGGACGTCGCCGGGCCGGCCTGTTTCGCGGGCGACCTGCTCGCCACCGGGCGGGCGCTGCCGCTGCTGGAGCAGGGGGACTACGCGGCGGCGCTGGACACCGGCGCGTACTACTTCGCGCACCACTACGCGTACAACTCCCTGGCGCGGCCCGGCATTTACGGCTTCGCCCCGGACGGCGGCGGGGGCGTCGCGTTCGCGACGGTGCGGGAGCCGCAGACGGTGCGGGAGATCGTGGCGGAGTCCGGCGGGGCGCACGCCACGGCCCTCACCGCCCTCCGGAACACCCCGACCGACTGAGCCGCACACCCCGGCCGCCGCCCGCGCCACCACCCCGGCGGACGCGGGCCACCACCGACCGAACGCCCCCGTCACAGAACCCGGCGACCCCGCCGACCGATCCGCACACCCCACCCGCCGCCCACGCCACCACCCCGGCCGACGCGGGCCACCACCGACCGAACGCCCCCGACACAGAACCCGGCGGCCCGGCCGACCGAACGCTCCCGCTAAACCAACGCCGCCGTGCGTCGGCGGGCGCCTCCGGGGGCCGCGTCGCCCGCCGCGATGCCCGTGCCGCGGTAGCCCTTGACGGTCTTCCCGGCCGGACGGCCGCCCGCGGTGAGCCAGTCGACGCGCACCCACAGCAGCACCTCGTCGGCCCGCTCCAGCCGCCCGAACCACGCGGCCTTCAGCCACAGCCCGGCGCCCGTCCCGGCCAGCAGCATGCCGCCCGCCGCGGGCACGGCGAACGCGCTGCCCACCGCCGCCAGGAAGGCGAGCAGCAGCCACCAGCGGTGTCCCCGGCGCCAGTTGCGGGTGGTCACCGCCCGGTCCTGGAGCACGTCGTGCTTGCCCGCGCGGGCCGCCGAGCGGGCCCGCGCGCGGTACCGGCCACGCCGCGCGTACGCCACGACGGCCGCCGCGACCAGGAACAGCGCGGCCCCGGCCAGTACCCCGATCCGGCGTCCGGTCAGCCCCGGCACCGCCGTGCCGATGCCCGCCGCCAGTACGCCCAGCCACCACAGCGGCGCCGCCCCGGCCCGTAGAACGACGGCCACCCGAGCCAGCCCCTGTCCTCCGCGTGCCACGTCAGCCTCCCGTCTCACGTCTGTCGAAGTTCGCGCAGTGCGAAGTGTCCGAAGGATGTAACGGAGTTTTAGGACAGGCACGTTAGCGAGGCAAGGTGAGACGAATCTGAGAATCGGCGACCGGCGCCCCGGACCGGCCACGGCCGGCCACGGGGCTCACTCCACGAACAGGCCCCTGGCCGCCGCCCGCGCGTCGAACTCCTCCAGCCGCGCCTGCGCGTCCGGCAGGTCGTCGCACATGGCCTCCAGCAGCACCCGGCCCAGCAGCATCGGGCCGCAGGCCGTGTCGAAGGCGAGCGCGGTCCCGACGGCGGCGGGCAGCAGCAGGTCGGACACCTTGGCGACCGGCGCGAAGGCCGAGTCGGCCACGGTCACCACGGTCAGCCCCGCCTCCTTGGCGTGGGCGAGGGTGTCGACGACCTCGCGGGGATGCCGGGGCAGCGCGAAGCAGATGAGCGCCGTCGCACCGGCCCGGACGGCGGCGTCGATGCGGTCCTGCACCATCGTGCCGCCCTCGCCCAGCAGCCGTACGTCCGGATGGACCTTGGCGGCGAAGTAGGCGAAGCCGTACGCCTGTGCCGCCGCCGCGCGCAGTCCGAGGACGGGCAGCGGGCGGGAGGCGGCGAGCAGCCGTCCCGCCCTGCGCACGGGCCGGGGGTCGGCCAGCGCCTCCGACAGGTGCCTGAGGTTCTCGATCTCGGCCTCGACGGCCTGCTGGAACTCGTTGAACGAGCCCGTGTCCGCCGTCTGCTCCGGGGGCGCCACCTCGCGCAGGTGGCGGCGCAGGGCCGGGTAGCCGTCGAAGCCGAGGGCGACGGCGAAGCGGGTGACGGACGGCTGGCTGACCCCGGCGAGCTCGGCGAGCTCCACGCTGGACAGGAACGGCACGTCGGCGGCGCGGCGCACCATGCTGTGCGCGATGCGCCGCTGGGTCGGTGTCAGCCGGTGCCCCTCGAAAAGCGCCTGCAGGCGCGCGGCAGGGCTGTCGGTCACGCTCATGACGTGCTCCCCCTCCAGATGTCCGGTCGAGCCCGGACAGTACCGGGTGGCTCCATACTCTTCAGCCTTTGGAAATCTGCATACCACTATGCAGCGACGGGCGCGTTCCCCCGCTCCGACAGGGGGGTTAGCCCCAGTGCGGCGGCCGGTGCCGCTCCCTACCGTGATGAGCATGACCGGAATGGACGCGCGGGACACCGACCTCAAGAAGGAACTCGACGCCACCCTGCAGGCGCGCAGGGAGCTGGGCGAGGAGTACGAGTCCGCGCTGGTCGACTCGTTCCTGGAGAAGGTCGACCAGCGCATCGACGGCGCCGTGGAGCGGCGCGTGCGCCGGCAGTTCGCCGAGCAGCAGATGGTGACGGCCCGGGACGCGCGGTCGCCGAGGGCCACCGACATCTGGGGCGAGCGGTTCGGCTTCGGGATCGTCTCGCTGGTCCTCGCCGTCCCGCTGTCCGCGATCGGCGGCGGCGTCGCGGAACTGCCCGGTCTGCTGGTGGCGTGGGCGGGCATCGTCGGCGTCAACGTGGTGCAGGCGGCCCGCCTGAACCCGGGCCTGTTCGGCCTCGGCCGCCGCCGCGGGCGGGGCGGGGACGACGGGTGGCAGGACTGAGATTCCGGCGAACGTCCGGTGAACCACCGGCGCCGGCGTCGAACTTGCGGTGATCAACGACCTTCCCGGACTTCGCGGAAGTGGTACGAGCGCGTCACGTCCGCGCAGCACCTGCTTAACACGCGTCCGGCACAGTAGTGGTTGTCGGCAGGGCGGGAGCGGCTCCCCGCTCGGTCGGCACCGTACGGCGCCAAGGAACCTCCGGAGCGGCTCCCGGGCCTCCCTGGACGCCACGGACGCGCAAGCCCGGCCCTGACCCGGCCCGCGTCCCTCGCGGGGACCGCCGTCGTCCCGCCCCCCGTAACGGGGGTGCGGCGGTCCCCGCGCACAGCTTCTTCCCTCGCGTCACTTCCCGTTCTTGGCGAGGAAGGACAGCAGGTCCTGCCGGCTGACGACGCCGGTCGGCTTGCCCTCGACGAGGACGATCGCCGCGTCGGCCGAGCCCAGCACCGCCATCAGGTCCGCGACGGGTTCGCCGGAGCCGACCTGCGGCAGCGGTGCCGACATGTGCTTCTCCAGGGGGTCGTCCAGCGAGGCCCGCTTGTTGAACAGGGCGTCCAGCAGCTCCCGCTCCACGACCGAGCCGACGACCTCGGCGGCCATCACGTCCGGGTGACCGGCGCCGGGCTTGACGACCGGCATCTGCGAGACGCCGTACTCGCGCAGCACGTCGATGGCCTGGCCGACGGTCTCGTCGGGGTGCATGTGGACGAGGGAGGGGATGTGGCCGCCGGCCTTGTCCTCGATCACGTCGCCGACGCGCGCGCTGGGGCCCTCGTCCTCCAGGAAGCCGTAGTCGGCCATCCACTCGTCGTTGAAGATCTTGCTGAGGTAGCCGCGTCCGCTGTCCGGGAGCAGTACGACCACGACGTCGTCCTCGGTGAGCCGCTCGGCGACGCGCAGCGCGGCGACGACCGCCATGCCGCAGGAGCCGCCCACCAGCAGGCCCTCCTCCTTGGCGAGGCGGCGGGTCATCTGGAAGGAGTCCTTGTCGGACACCGGCACGATCTCGTCGGCGACGGTCCGGTCGTACGCGGTCGGCCAGAAGTCCTCGCCGACGCCCTCGACCAGGTACGGCCGGCCGGAGCCGCCCGAGTAGACGGAGCCCTCGGGGTCGGCGCCGATGACCTTCACCTTGCCGTCACTGGCGTCCTTCAGGTACCGGCCGGTGCCGGAGATGGTGCCGCCGGTGCCGACGCCCGCGACGAAGTGGGTGATCTTCCCCTCCGTCTGCTCCCACAGCTCCGGGCCCGTGGAGTGGTAGTGGGAGAGCGGGTTGTTCGGGTTGGAGTACTGGTCGGGCTTCCAGGCGCCCGGCGTCTCGCGGACCAGCCGGTCGGAGACGTTGTAGTACGAGTCGGGGTGCTCGGGGTCGACGGCGGTGGGGCACACGACCACCTCGGCGCCGTACGCGCGCAGCACGTTGATCTTGTCCGTGGAGACCTTGTCCGGGCAGACGAAGATGCACTTGTAGCCCTTCTGCTGGGCCACGATCGCCAGGCCGACGCCGGTGTTGCCGCTGGTCGGCTCGACGATGGTGCCGCCGGGCTGCAGTTCGCCGCTCTGTTCGGCGGCCTCGATCATGCGCAGGGCGATGCGGTCCTTCACCGAACCGCCGGGGTTGAAGTACTCCACCTTGGCCAGGACGGTCGCCCTGATGCCCTTGGTCACGCTGTTGAGCCTCACCAGCGGGGTGTTGCCGACGAGGCTGATCATCGAGTCGTGGAATCGCACCGTTGTCTCCGGATGCTGCAAATGGCAAATGGTGTGGTCGTGATGCACCGCCAGCCTATGGCCTCGCACAGCCCGGAAGTGCTGTTCACTGGCTGTTGAGATTGGACGACGGTTCGTACGGGGCAAGCAGGAGGTAGGGCTTCGAGGAGGTGGCGGCGACGCATGACGAGCATGTCGAGGGCGAGGGCGGCCCGGCGGATCGCGGCCGGGGCGGCGTACGGCGGAGGCGGGATCGGTCTGGCGGGCGCGGCCACGGTCGGGCTGCTGGTGGCCGAGATGCAGCTGGCCCGGCGCCGGGTCGGCAACGGCACGCCGCCCCGGGTGCCGAACGCGGAAGGGCTGTACGGCGGATCGCTGCCCGCCTCCGGTGAGCCGCCGCTGCGGCTGACGATGCTGGGCGACTCCACGGCCGCCGGGCAGGGGGTGCACCGGGCGGGGCAGACGCCGGGCGCGCTGCTGGCGGCGGGCCTCTCGGCGGTCGCGGAGCGCCCGGTGGTGCTGCGCTCGGCCGCCGTTCCCGGGGCCCGGTCGGACGATCTGGAGCGCCAGGTGTCGCAGGTGCTCGCGGACACGGGCGGGCTGCCGGACGTCTGCGTGATCATGATCGGCGCGAACGACGTGACCAACCGGATGCCGGCCACCCGCTCGGTGCGCTGCCTGTCGGCGGCGGTCCGGCGGCTGCGGACGGCCGGCGCGGAGGTGGTGGTCGGCACCTGTCCCGACCTGGGCACGATCGAGCCGGTGCGGCAGCCGTTGCGCTGGCTGGCCCGGCGGGCGTCCCGGCAGCTGGCCGCCGCGCAGACGATCGGCGCCGTCCAGCAGGGCGGGCGCACGGTGTCGCTGGGCGACCTGCTGGGCCCGGAGTTCGCCGCCAACCCGCGCGAGCTGTTCGGCCCGGACAACTACCACCCGTCGGCCGAGGGGTACGCGACGGCGGCGATGGCGGTCCTGCCGACGGTGTGCGCGGCGCTGGGCCTGTGGCCGGAGGAGGAGCATCCGGACGTCTCCCGCCGCGAGGGCTTCCTGCCGGTGGCGCGGGCGGCGGCGGAGGCGGCCTCGGAGGCCGGTACGGAGGTCGCGGCGGCGATGCCGAGCGGTCCCCGGGGTCCGTGGGCGCTGCTCAAGCGGCGGCGCCGGCGCCGGGTGCCGGAGGCGGAGCCGACTCCTTCGGGGCAGGCCTCGTGACGGTGTGGAGCGGGCCGGTCACCCAGGCGGGAAAAGCAAGCGCTTAGAAAACTGCGGCGCGGGTCACACCGCCTGACCCGTGACCTGGGCCATACGTACGGGTAACTTCCCAGACAACCCAACCGGTCCCGTACGCCCGCCCGTCTCCCGACCACCGCCCCCGAACGAGGCGCTGCGCGCCACCCCTTCCTCCATGGAGCCGTGATGCCCGAAGCCGTGATCGTCTCAGCCACCCGCTCCCCCATCGGCCGCGCCTTCAAGGGCTCCCTCAAGGACCTGCGCCCCGACGACCTCACCGCCACGATCATCCAGGCCGCCCTCGCCAAGGTCCCCGAGCTCGACCCGAAGGACATCGACGACCTGATGCTGGGCTGCGGCCTGCCCGGCGGCGAGCAGGGCAACAACCTCGGCCGCATCGTCGCCGTGCAGATGGGCATGGACCACCTGCCGGGCTGCACCGTCACGCGGTACTGCTCCTCGTCCCTGCAGACCTCCCGCATGGCCCTGCACGCCATCAAGGCCGGCGAGGGCGACGTCTTCATCTCGGCCGGCGTCGAGACGGTCTCCCGCTTCGCCAAGGGCAACTCGGACAGCCTCCCGGACACGCGCAACCCGCTGTTCGCCGAGGCCGAGGCGCGCACCGCCGAGGTCGCCCAGCAGGAGGGCACCACCTGGCACGACCCGCGCGAGGACGGCCTGATGCCCGACCCGTACATCGCGATGGGCCAGACCGCCGAGAACCTCGCCCGCTGGAAGGGCGTCACCCGCCAGGACATGGACGAGTTCGGCGTCCGCTCGCAGAACCTCGCCGAGGAGGCCATCAAGAACGGCTTCTGGGAGCGGGAGATCACGCCGGTCACGCTGCCCGACGGCACGGTGGTCGCCAAGGACGACGGCCCCCGCCCCGGCGTCACCCTGGAGGGCGTCCAGGGCCTCAAGCCGGTCTTCCGCCCCGACGGCCTGGTCACCGCCGGCAACTGCTGTCCGCTGAACGACGGCGCCGCCGCGCTCGTCATCATGAGCGACACCAAGGCCCGCGAGCTCGGCCTCACCCCGCTCGCCCGGATCGTCTCCACCGGCGTCTCCGGCCTGTCCCCGGAGATCATGGGCCTCGGCCCGGTCGAGGCCTCGCAGCAGGCGCTGCGCCGGGCCGGCCTGACCATCGACGACATCGACCTGGTCGAGATCAACGAGGCGTTCGCCGCCCAGGTGATCCCCTCCTACCGCGACCTCGGCATCCCGCTGGAGAAGCTGAACGTCAACGGCGGCGCCATCGCCGTCGGCCACCCCTTCGGCATGACCGGCGCGCGGATCACCGGCACGCTGATCAACTCCCTCCAGTGGCACGACAAGCAGTTCGGCCTGGAGACGATGTGCGTCGGCGGAGGCCAGGGCATGGCGATGGTCATCGAGCGCCTGAGCTGAACCGGACGGCCGTCCCTGACCACCTGATCCCGTTCGTGTGACGGGAGTTGAACCGAGCGTCACCGAATCGGCCCGGAACCCCGGAACCACCGGGGTTCCGGGCCGTTTTGTGATCCAATCTCCCTCAGGATGTGACCTATCTCCCTCTGCAGGGAGATTCCCGCAGGTCAGAGCCGATGTCATGGTAAGCGCGAGACCAAAGCCCTGTCCGTTTCGTGACGTTACGCACTGACAGGAGGTTAGTCCGCCCTTCAAGCTGATGTAGGAAGTCGGGGGTCGACTTTGAACCGGGAGTACGTCAGTGAGCGCCATGCCGATCGCCCTGCTGATCACCACGGCCGCCACGGGCGCCGTGGGCGTCGCCGTCCTGCGCACCCTCGTGGTGCTGCGTCGCCAGGTCGCGGCCCTGCACACCGAGCTGGCCGAGAGCCGTGCCACGCGCGCGGCCGTCCCCGCCGCCCGCACCGCCGCCGAGGCCGATGAGATACGCGCGGCCGTGGCCGAGGCGCTGGCCGAGGAGCGGGAGCGCGAGCTCGCCGAGGCGCGCGCCTTCTGGGCCGCGCAGGAGGCCCGTGACGCCGCCGACGCGCCGACGCTGCTGGGCCTGCCCGACAGTGAGCTGTTCCTGCCCCGGCAGGCCGACTTCGCGGGCCTGGAGCCCTTGGAGCCGGTGACCGAGCCGGGCGGGGAGACCGACGAGTCCGCCGGGGAGTCCCCGGAGCTGGCCGCGGCCCGCCGCCGGCACCCCTCGCACCCGGACTTCGTCCCGTCGCCCTCACCCATGGTGAACGACCACGAGCGCACGGTCGCCACCCTTGAGGAACTCGCCACGTCCCGCGTCGAACTGACCGACGTCCGCCCGGGCCCGCTGGGCACCCTGGACGTCTACGTCTTCGCCGACGGAACGACCCTGTGCATGACGCCGGGCCACCGCGAGACCGCGGACCGGCTGGCGGCCGCCCTGCGCGCGGGCGACACCCCGTACCTGCTCGGCGGCTCCGGGATCTCCGGCGCCTACACGCTGACGTTCTCCTGCGGCGAGGAGAACGTCTACATCCTGGCCGACCGGGTCATCGCGTCGCTGTAGCTCACACCCCGGCCCGCTGCTGGGCCTCGCCCACCAGCCGCACCGCCTCCTCGACGTCGCCCTCGCTCGTCAACGTCAGGGCCAAGTCGTGCCCCGCGACGGTGATTTGGTCGGCGGCGGCGAACATGCCCGCGTCCGGCATCTCTCTCGGCTCCACGCCGGGGAACTCCCGCAACTGCGCCCGCCGGGCCAACTCCCGGGCCAGCGCCAGCGCCTCGGCGGCGGCCCCCCGCTGCAGCCGGCTCTGCGGCGCGGCCCGCAGACGGTCGGCGAAGTGATCCACGGCACGGGTCAGGGGCGTCGTATCAACCACGCCGCGAGCGTACGCGTCCCTGCGGCACTGTTGCCAACGGGCGAACGCTCAGGCACGGTGACCTGAAGGACCGGCTTACATCCCATACGTCCGGAGGCGCCGATGTCCCAAGTCTTCTCCGAGGAGACCCATCGCAACCTGCTCGCCCGTATTCCGCACTGCACCGGTCGTGAGATCTCCGACTGGCTCCGCACCGTCGAAGAAGGTCCCGCTCTCTTCCGCTTCGAAGAGAAGGTCAGCTGGCTCCGCGCCGAACACAACCTCGCGTACGGCCACGCGAAGGCGATCATCCACGAGTACGACCTGAGGAGGGCCGCGCGCAAACTGCTCTAGGCGCGCACACGGTCTCGACGACGAGACGAGACGACGAAGGGCCCCGGACGGGATCCGGGGCCCTTTCGCACACCCGCGGGCAGGCCGCGGGGTGTGCCGCTAGTCGTTGCTGCTGAGGATCGAGATGAGCCGCAGGAACTCGAGGTAGATCCACACCAGCGTCAGCGTGAGGCCGAAGGCCGCGAGCCACGCCTCCTCGCGCGGGGCGCCGTACGCCAGACCGTCCTCGACCTGCTTGAAGTCCAGGGCGAGGAAGCAGGCGCCGAGCAGGATGCCGATGACGCCGAAGACGACGCCGAGGGGACCGCTGCGGAACCCGAGGCCGTCACCGCCGCCGAACACCGCGAACAGCAGGTTCACGGCCATCAGCAGGATGAAGCCGAGGGCGGCCGCCATCACGAAGCCGTAGAAGCGGCGGTTGACGCGGATCCAGCCCGCCTTGTAGGCGATCAGCACACCGACGAAGACGGCCATCGTGCCGAGCACCGCCTGCATGGCCGCACCGCTCGCGATGCGGTTGTCGACGATGCTGGAGATCACGCCGAGGAAGACACCCTCGAACGCGGCGTACGTCAGGATCAGCGCCGGGGACGCCTTGCGCTTGAAGGACTGCACGAACGCCAGGACCATGCCGATCAGCGCGGCACCGATACCGATGCCGTAGCTGCGGTTGATGTTGGCGTCGTCGACCGGCAGCAGCGCCCAGGAGAGCGCGGCCGTGACGATGAGCACGCCGAGCGTGGTCGCCGTGCGCATGACGACGTCGTCCATCGTCATGCGGTCGGTGGTGACCGGCGCCTGCGGCGGCGCACCGTACGGCGCCTGCTGCGCGTACGGGTTCTGCGCGTACGGGTTGGCGGTCTGCTGGGCGTACGGGTTGCCCTGCGTGGCGACGGCGGGTCCCCCGGCCTGCGGCGCGGTGTTGAAGCCCGCGTAGCCGTTGTCGCGGCTGAACCCCCGTCGCGAGAAGACCGGGTTTCTGCTCCTCATTGCACTCCTCCATGGCCACACTGCGTGGCCTTGGCTCAAGGGTAATAGGTAGGCAAAGGATTGACCCTAGTGCTTGGGGAGGATCTTTCCCTCTTGGTGCTGCGCAACACGCTACGCGGCTCCGTGATTCCCGACACCCGAGGGTGCCGGTTCATGACGGACCTGCGACAAGACGGCGACGCTCACGCCAGGGGGAAGCCCGTGTAGCCCTCGGCCAGGTCGGTCTCGGCGGCGCGGGAGGAGGCGATGCGGTCCAGACGGGCGACCTGGAGGCGGTCCTCGAAGGGAGTGGCGTCGGGCGCGCGGTGCAGGAGCGTCGTCATGTCGTAGGAGAACCGCTCGGCCTGCCACACGCGGCGCAGGCAGGTCTCCGAGTAGGCGTCCAGCAGCGCCGCGGAGCCGGTCTCCCGCCGGTGGGTGAGCGCCCGGGCGAAGGTGACGACGTCGCCGACGGCGAGGTTGAGTCCCTTGGCCCCGGTCGGCGGCACGATGTGGGCGGCGTCCCCGGCCAGGAAGAGACGGCCGTGCCGCATCGGCTCGTGGACGAAGGAACGCATGGGGGTGACGGACTTCTGGGTGATGGGGCCCCGGGCGAGGCTCCAGTCGTCGGCGGTCTCGAAGCGGCGCTCCAGCTCGTCCCATATCCCGTCGTCGCTCCACGCCGCGGGGTCCGTGCCGTCCGGCACCTGGAGGTAGAGGCGCGAGACGGACGGGGAGCGCATGGACAGCAGGGCGAAGCCGCGGTCGTGGCGGGCGTAGACCAGCTCGTCGTGGGAGGGCGGCACGTCGGCGAGGATGCCGAGCCAGCCGAAGGGGTACGTCCGCTCGAAGACGCGGGACGACTCGGCGGGTACCGCCTTGCGGGCCACGCCCCAGAAGCCGTCGCAGCCGACGACGTAGTCGCACTCCAGGACGTCCTCGGCGCCCTGGTGCCGGAAGCGGACGCGCGGGTGGTCGGTGCCGGCGTCCTCGACGGCCAGGGCCTCCGCCTCGAACAGCAGCGGGCCGCCCTCCTTGAGCTGGAGGGCGATGAGGTCCTTGCAGACCTCGGTCTGGGCGTAGACCATCACGGACCGGCCGCCGGTCAGGGCGGGGAAGTCGACGCGGTGCCGTCTGCGGTCGAAGCGCAGTTCGATGCCGTCGTGCCGCAGCCCCTCGCGGTCCATGCGCTCCCCGGCGCCGACCGCGCGCAGCACGTCGACGGTGCCCTGTTCGAGGATTCCGGCGCGCTGGCGCCGTTCGACGTAGGCGCGGTCGCGGCTCTCCAGGACGACCGAGTCGATGCCGGCGTTGTGGAGCAGCCGGGCGAGCAGGAGGCCGGCCGGTCCGGCTCCGATGATGCCGACGGTGGTGCGCATCGGTCGTTCCTCTCTGGTTCGCTCTTGTTCGCATGGTGAAATTTCCTTCACCATTGCCGGACGTCAGTTTCCGATCGCACAAGGGCGGCTGTCAACGGTCGCGTCGTGAAGTCCTCGATGGGGCGTGCACGAAAAAAAGGGCCGCGAATGCGGCCCGGCGTGCGTCGGAAGTGCCCGGAGCCGGACTTGAACCGGCACGCCCGCGAAGGGGCAGCGAGGTTTAAGCTCGCCGTGTCTGCATTCCACCATCCGGGCAGGCCATGGGCTCCGCAAGAGATTCCGAGCCTATCGGGGCGCCTCCCTCCCGCCACTGACGCTCGGAACTGATGTTGTCTTATTTTATTGATGCCTGAGGGTGCATCAGACACCGGGGCAGGCCATCCGCACTTGCCAACAGCCTTGCGTGTGACGTGCGGTGGCGCATGCGGAATGACGGAATTTCACCGCCCGAACGAGGGAGCTCCACCTGTTCTCGACCGAACCTCGACTCAGGGCCGCCCGTCATCCCCAGGTATGACACGACCGCACCTGGTCCGACCCCAGTCGCCCCCCGGAACGGGAACAGCGGCTGACTACACGGCGCCTCGCGGACAGGACGATGGATCAGGCGCCGGGGACACGTCCCGACGCCGCCCGGCGCCATGCGCGTCGCCGTCCTCGCCGACTCCCGGCACCATGCGCGTCGCCGTCCTCGTCGACGTCCCGGTCCCGGTCCCAGTCCTCACCCTCGTCCCACAGGAGTGTCTTCCCGTGACCACCACCGCACCCGTCGCCGGACGGTCCACCGCCGTGGCCGCACGCGCCACGGATCTGTCGAAGATCTACGGACAGGGCGAGACCCAGGTGGTCGCCCTGGACCGGGTCTCCGTCGACTTCCGGCAGGCCGAGTTCACCGCGATCATGGGCCCTTCCGGTTCCGGCAAGTCCACGCTGATGCACTGCGTCGCCGGCCTCGACACCTTCTCCTCCGGTTCGGTGCGCATCGGCGAGACCGAGCTCGGCTCCCTGAAGGACAAACAGCTCACGAAGCTGCGCCGGGACAAGATCGGCTTCATCTTCCAGGCGTTCAACCTGCTGCCCACCCTGACCGCCCTGGAGAACATCACCCTCCCCATGGACATCGCCGGCCGCAAGCCGGACAAGGCGTGGCTGGACGACGTGATCCGGATGACCGGCCTCGCGGACCGGCTCGGCCACCGGCCGTCGCAGCTGTCCGGCGGCCAGCAGCAGCGCGTCGCCGTCGCGCGGGCCCTCGCCGCCCGGCCCGAGATCATCTTCGGCGACGAGCCCACCGGAAACCTCGACTCGCGCTCCGGCGCGGAGGTGCTCGGCTTCCTGCGCAACTCGGTGCGGGAGCTCGGGCAGACGGTCGTGATGGTGACCCACGACCCGGTGGCGGCGGCCTA
Organism: Streptomyces sp. DH24; assembly: GCF_029813775.1. Classification (GTDB taxonomy): domain Bacteria; phylum Actinomycetota; class Actinomycetes; order Streptomycetales; family Streptomycetaceae; genus Streptomyces. Next base: position 74,637 of record NZ_JARVKW010000026.1, read on the forward strand.
CGCGGACCGCGTCGTCTTCCTGGCGGACGGACGGATCGTCGACGAGATGTACGGGCCGACGGCCGACTCGGTGCTCGACCGCATGAAGGCGTTCGACGCCAAGGGCCGCACCAGCTGAAGCCCCCGCCGACCCCCGTCCGCCCCTCTCACCGAGAAGAACCCCCCATGTTCCGTACCGCCCTGCGCAACGTACTCGCGCACAAGGCCCGGCTCCTGATGACCGTGCTCGCCGTCATGCTCGGCGTGGCGTTCGTGTCGGGGACGCTGGTCTTCACCAACACCATCTCCGAGGCGTACCAGAAGAGTTCCGCCAAGGGCTTCGACCAGGTCGACGTCGCCGTCCGGCCCGAGTACCAGGACGCCGAGGGGGACAAGGTCGGCAAGGCGCCCGAGCTGACACAGGCGCTGCTCGACCGCAGCGCGCGGGTGCCGGGCGCCGCCTCCGCCATCGGCGTCGTCGGCGGCTTCACCGCCATGGCCGACAAGGACGGCAAGCTGATCGGCGACGGCTTCCAGTCCCGGGGCGGCAACTACTGGGGCGCGAAGGACCCCCGGTATCCGCTGGTCGCCGGACACGCCCCGAAGGGCAGCGGCCAGATCCTCGTCGACGCCGAGACCGCCGAGCGCGCCGGCTACGAGGTCGGCGACACCGTACGGCTGTCGGTCGACGGGCCCGTGCTGACGCCGGTGATCACCGGCATCTTCACCACCGACGACGGCAACGTCGCCGCCGGCGGCAGCCTCGCCCTGTTCGACACGGCGACCGCCCAGCGGTTGTTCGGCAAGGCGGGCACGTACGACGAGATCGCCGTCGAGGCGAAGGCGGGCGTCACGCAGGCCGCGCTCAAGGCCGAGCTGGACCGGGCCCTGCCCAAGGACGTCACCGAGACCACCACCGGCAAGCGGCTCGCCGACGACCAGGCCGAGGTGATCGCCTCGTCGATGAGCGGGATGAAGCAGGGCCTGCTGGTGTTCGCGGGCATCGCCCTGTTCGTCGGCACCTTCATCATCGCCAACACCTTCACCATGCTGGTCGCCCAGCGCACCCGGGAACTGGCGCTGCTGCGCGCCGTGGGCGCCTCCCGCGGGCAGGTCACGCGGTCGGTGCTGGTCGAGGCGTTCGTCGTCGGCACGGTCGCCGCCGTGACCGGTCTGCTCGCCGGCGTCGGCATCGGCGCCGGGCTGCGGTCCCTGATGGGCTCGCTCGGCGCGACCGTGCCCGACGGGCCGCTGATCGTCACGCCCGGCATGGTCGGTGCCGCCCTCGCGGTCGGCGTCCTCGTGACCATGCTCGCCGCGTGGCTGCCCGGCCGGCGCGCCGCGAAGATCCCGCCGGTGGCCGCGATGAGCAGCGTGCACGCCAAGGCGACCACCAAGTCGCTGGTGCTGCGCAACACGCTGGGCGCGCTGTTCTCGGCGGCGGGCGTCGCCGTCGTGCTGGCCGCGACCACGATGAACGGCACGGACGGGCAGGCCCCGATGGGCCTCGGCGCGGTCCTGCTGATCATCGGCGTGTTCATCCTGACGCCGCTGCTGTCCCGGCCGCTGATCGCCGCCGCCTCGCCCGTGCTGCGCGCGTTCGGCGTCTCCGGCAAGCTCGCCCGGCAGAACTCGGTGCGCAACCCGCGCCGCACGGCCGCCACCGCCTCCGCGCTGATGATCGGCCTGACCCTCATCACCGGCATGACCGTGATGGCGGGCAGCCTGCAGAAGTCCATCGACAAGATGGCGTCGGCGGCGATCCGCGCCGACTACGTGGTGTCCATGGCGAACGGCAACACGCTCTCCCCCGACGTGGCGAAGAAGCTCGGCGAGACCGACGGCGTCACCGCCACCAGCCCGCTGCGCAACGCGCCGTCCCGCATCGACGGCGAGACCGAGTACCTGACCGGCGTCGACGGCTCCACGATCGGTGAGCTGACCGACCTGGACATGAAGGCCGGCGCCTTCGAGGTGGGCGGCAGCCGGGTCGTCGTCGACGACGACACCGCGACGTCGCACGGCTGGCGGCCCGGGTCCGCCTTCACCGTCTCCTACGAGGACGGCGACAAGCAGCGGCTGACGGTCGCCGGAGTCTACGTCGGCAACGAGATGATCCGCGGCATCATGCTCGACACCGCGACCCTCACCCCGCACCAGAGCGACCCGACCGACATGCAGGTCATGGTGAAGACGTCCGACGGCACGTCCGGCGCGGTCAAGGACAGGCTGGAGAAGGCGCTGGGCGACAACCCGGCGATCGCCGTCCAGGACAAGGAGGACATCTCCGAGGACATCGCGCAGATGTTCACGCTGATGCTGAACATGGTCTACGGCCTGCTGGCGATGGCCGTGATCGTCGCGGTCCTCGGCGTCGTCAACACCCTGGCCATGTCGGTGTTCGAGCGCTCCCAGGAGATCGGCATGCTGCGCGCCATCGGCCTGGACCGCCGGGGCGTCAAGCGGATGGTCCGCCTGGAGTCCCTGGTGATCTCCCTGTTCGGCGGGGTGCTGGGCATCGGCCTTGGCGTGTTCTTCGGCTGGGCGGCCGGTGAACTGCTCGGCACGTCGATGGCGACGTACGAACTGGTCCTGCCCTGGGGCCGGATGGCTGTCTTCCTGCTGCTGGCGGCGACGGTCGGCGTCCTGGCCGCGCTGTGGCCGGCGCGGCGGGCGGGCCGCCTGAACACGCTCCAGGCGATCAAGGCCGAGTACGGCCACGCGCACCGGGGCCCCGTTCCTCCGCGAGCCGGGAGGGACGGGGCCCCGGTGCGGCCGGTTCCGGGGCGGGCCCGGTGCGGCCGGTTCCGAGTGCCGTCAGTTCCAGGTGCGCGAGCGCAGCGGCAGGCCCGAGACGCCGGACTCCGGGGTCTTCACGGCCAGGACCTGGTTGACACCGATGCGGTTGTGCTCGAAGGCCAGCGCCGACGCCGCCATGTACAGCCGCCAGACGCGGGCCCGGCCGGGGCCGGCGAGCTGCATGGCGCGCCGCCAGTCGGCCTCCAGGTTGGCGACCCAGCGGCGCAGCGTCAGCGCGTAGTGCTCGCGGATCGACTCCACGTCGCGCACCTCGAACCCGGCGCGCTCCAGCTGGGTGACGGTGGTGCCGAGCGGGGCGAGCTCCCCGTCCGGGAAGACGTAGGCGTCGATGAACCCGTTGACGTTGTAGGCCGATTCGTCGCGCCGCGGGCGGCGGGCGATCTGGTGGTTGAGGAGCCGCCCGCCGGGCCTGAGCAGCCCGTGCAGTTCCCGGGCGTACTCCAGGTAGCGGTCGGCGCCGACGTGTTCGGCCATGCCGATGGAGGAGATCGCGTCGTAGGGGCCGTCGCGGACGTCCCGGTAGTCCTGGACGCGGATCTCGACCCGGTCGGTGAGTCCCTCGTCGGCGACGCGCTTGCGGGCGTAGGCGGCCTGCTCCTGGGACAGGGTGATGCCGACGACGCTCACGCCGTGCTCGCGGGCGGCCTGGACGGCCATGGAGCCCCAGCCGCAGCCGACGTCCAGGAGCCGCTGACCGGGCGTCAGGGCGAGCTTGCGGCAGACGAGTTCGAGCTTGTCGCGCTGGGCGTCCTGCAGGGTGCCGCCCTCGGACTCGGGGGCCTGCCAGTAGGCGCAGGAGTACACCATGGACGGGCCGAGGACGATCTCGTAGAAGTCGTTGCCGACGTCGTAGTGGTGGCTGATCGCGCGTCTGTCGGTGCGCCTGGTGTGCAGGTGGCCGCGGCGCCCGCGGACCTCCTCGCGGGGCGGGGCGGGCGGCAGCGGCGGCACGGCGAGCTTCACCAGCCCGCGCACCGCGGACCGCACCCCGGGGTCGCGCAGGGCCTCCGCGAGGGTGCGGGCGTCCTCGTCGCGCTCCCAGAGGAAACCGGCGAGCAGGTCGAGCGCACTGTAGAGGTCGCCTTCGACGTCCAGGTCGCCGGCCACCCAGGCGCGGGCCAGGCCGAGTTCACCCGGCTTCCACAGCAGACGGCGCAGCGCGCGGCGGTTGCGGACGATCAGGGTGGGCGCGCCCGGCGGACCCGCCGTCGATCCGTCCCAGGCGCGGATGCGCACCGGGAGTGGCACTCCCAGCAACTGTTCGAAGAGGCCGTTCAGCCGCAGCGCGGCGTCTGTCATGACGCACACCTCCGTGAGGACGATCCCGGGTGACCCCTTTCTACGTAAACACCAGGACGCCCGCCGTACAGTCCCGCATTGGGGTTATGTCCGAGCAAAATACCTGCACACGGCATGCAGTTGGGTGCCGGGGAAGCGCCCGTCCGGGTTGCCCGGGAACGCCGAAGGGGCCGCCCGCACCACGGATGGCGGGCGGCCCCTTCGGGGCGGACGGTGACCGGAGGGTCAGGAGGCCTTGGCCTTCTCCTCGGCCTTCTCGGCCTTCGGCGCGGCGACCGGCGCCGGCTTGGCGGCCTCGTAGAACTCCTCGCGCGGCGTCTCGATCGCGCCGAGCGAGACGACCTCGCGCTTGAGGAACACGGCGAGCGTCCAGTCGGCGAAGACCCGGATCTTGCGGTTCCAGGTCGGCATCGCCAGACCGTGGTAGCCACGGTGCATGTACCAGGCGAGGCGGCCCTTGAGCTTGATCTTCATCTTGCCGAAGACGATCATCGCGACGCCCTTGTGCAGGCCGAGGCCGGCGACGGCGCCCTTGTTGGCGTGGCTGTACTCCTTCTGCGGGAAGCCCCGCATGCCGGAGATCACGTTGTCGCCGAGGACCTTGGCCTGCCGCAGCGCGTGCTGCGCGTTCGGCGGGCACCAGGCGTTCTCGTTGCCGGCCTTGCGGCCGACCAGGTCCGGGACCTGGGCGTTGTCGCCCGCGGCCCAGATGTAGTCGGTGCCCTTGGCCTGGAGCGTCGCCTCGCAGTCGACGTGACCGCGCGGGCCGAGCGGCAGACCGAAGCGGGACAGGGCCGGGTTCGGCTTGACGCCGGCGGTCCAGACGATCGTGTTGGAGTCGACCTCGAGGCCGTTCTTCAGCACCACGTGGCCGTCGACGCAGGACTCCATGGAGGTGGACAGGTAGACCTCGACGCCGCGGCCCTCGAGGTGCTCCTTGCCGTACTTGCCGAGCTTGGGACCGACCTCGGGGAGGATCTTGTCCGCCGCGTCGACGAGGATGAAGCGCATGTCCTCGCGGGACACGTTCTTGTAGTACTTCGCGGCGTCCCGGGCCATGTCCTCGACCTCGCCGATGGTCTCCGCACCGGCGAAACCGCCGCCCACGAAGACGAAGGTGAGCGCCTTGCGGCGGATCTCCTCGTCGGTGGTGGAGTCGGCCTTGTCGAGCTGCTCGAGAACGTGGTTGCGCAGGCCGATGGCCTCCTCGATGCCCTTCATGCCGATGCCCTGCTCGGCGAGGCCGGGGATCGGGAAGGTGCGGGAGACCGCGCCCATCGCGACGACGAGGTAGTCGAAGGGCAGCTCATACGCCTCGCCGACGAGCGGGGCGATGGTTGCGACCTTGCGGTCCTGGTCGATGGTGGTGACCCGGCCGGTGAGGATCTCCGCCTTGGGGAGCACGCGTCGCAGCGGGACGACGACGTGACGCGGGGAGATGCTGCCGGCGGCGGCTTCGGGGAGGAAGGGCTGGTAGGTCATGTACGAGCGGGGGTCGACGACCGTGACGGTCGCCTCGCCGTAGCGCATCTTCTTCAGAATGCGACGAGCTGCGTACAGGCCTACGTACCCACCGCCTACTACGAGGATCCTGGGACGCTCCGTGGTGCTCATGCCATCGAGTATCCACCCGCTTGAGGGGGGTGGCTCGTGCGCCCCTTCACAAGCTCCGACAGGGGTTGTGCTAAACTCCGCGGCCCTCGTGACCGAGGTCATGGCGGCGAGGGGGAACCCGTCCACCGGCCGGCCCGTTGTCAATGCCGCGTGAGCTGCCTCTCTGGCCGATCGGGCGTTCTGTGAGGGCTCCGCGGGCCGCCTCCGGGAGACGGCTGCCGGACCGCTCGATTCCGGCCTTCTGAACGTGTTCAAGCGGTTGTTGAGGCCCCGGAAGGGTCAAGAGCGTCCGTTCGGGGCCACGAGCGGACCGAATTCCTTGTGAAGAACTTCACGAACTTTCTCGCGGACACCGTCCCGAGGGGCCCGTTCGGACCCCTCGGGGACGCTCACACGCTACCCGACCTGCTCACCAGAGAGCTACCCGCCAGTAATATATGGCGGTGTCCGGCCCCTCGGAGCCGGGGTCAGACCAGCCGGATGCGGAAGAGAGCGACGCGCGCGTCATGGCCGTCGACGCGCATGTCCACCGTGCGCGTGCCCAGCAGTTCGAGCCGGACCCGGCCGTCGCCGGGCATCCAGTTGATCCGGTCGATCCCCCGGAAGAACACCTGCCGCTCGGCCTTCCAGCCGGTGGCCCTGGCGTAGTCGGGGTTGTTGGTGTCCGCCGTCCAGATGACCGCGCGGCCCGCCCGGTGGTGGGCCAGCACGCGGTCCTTGTGCTTCTGCTTGTGCAGGTCCCACTCGTCGCGCAGGTCCGGGTTCCGGGAGCCGTTGTGGGCGTTGGCGATGTAGTGCGTGTTGATCAGCGCGAACTCCAGGGCCGGGTGGCGGGAGTGCCGCACCACGGCCTCGTTGATCCAGCGCGGCGGGGTGACGCCCGAGATGCCGCCGTGGACGAAGGTGCTGCCCCGGCTCACGACCGTCCAGGGCGCCGGGACGGACAGCGGAACCCGGTAGGCCGTGTCGTGCCACAGGAACGGGTTGGCGTAGGCGTCGCCGAAGTACCGGGTGATGTACGACCGTTCGCGGCTGTCCCCGTCGCCCTCCCGGATCTCCTGCCACCCCACCAGGGGGCGGTGACCGGTGTCGCAGTACCGCACGTCCCGGATCGCGGCCTCGCGCGCGCCCAGGTTCGTACGGCCGATGTTCGCGGTGACGACGGGCAGCCGGATCCAGTCGGTCGACGCGGACGCGGGGGACGCGCCCGCCACCACGGCGCCGCCCGCCAGAGCGCCGCCGAGAGCGAGCAGCCCGCGCCTGCTGATCTTTCCGCTGCCGTGACGTCCAGAGCTTTGGGACATGGGGTGCCCTTTCATGACGGGGAGAAGAAGGAGGCGATCCGGGGCACGCCGGCGGACGTCCAGCCGAGCCGGCCGGCGTACAGCCGCCGTACGGAGGAGTCGCGCACGCCGTCGCGGTCGGCGTCCCGGTAGGCGTGCAGGAAGAAGTCGACGTTGCCGTCCTGCCAGGTGGTGACCAGTCCGCCCGGTCCGCACAATCCGTCCCGCGACGCGATCAGCGTCCCGCCCCGGGACGTCGTCGTGCCGGGGAACCCGTCGGGATAGGACCAGCCCGCGCGCGGCCACGCGTTCTTCAGCCACACGGTCCGGTAACTGCAGTCGGCCCAGTTGTTCCACGAGGCGAACAGGTAGTACGCGCCGTCGCGCACCACCATGTGCGGGTTCTCGATCTGTCCGCGGGCCCGGGACAGCAGGACGTCGCTGGAGCCCACCGGAGCGGTCCAGTCGGCGTTCAGCTCCAGGCTCCACAGCTTGGTGCCGGGGTTGGGTTTCTGGCTCTTGAACAGCAGGACGTGGCGGCCGTCCCGGGCCGTGAACACCGACGGGTCGATGAAACCCACGCCGCCGGTCACGGGCGCGGACGCCCCCGGGTGGTCCGAGCCCGGCGGGCACACCAGCGGTCTGCGGTCGACCGGCGTGTAACGGCCGGCCGCGCCGCCGGTCGACACCGCGACGCCGATGCAGCGCTGGTTGCCGTCGACGAGCCCGGTCACCTTGGCCGCGTAGAACATCACCCACGTGTCGCCCCGCACGTGCTGGATCTCCGGGGCCCAGATGCCGCCGCCGCTGGACCAGGTGGGCAGCCTGGTCAGTGCCGCGTGCCGGTACGTCCACGGCCCGCGCGCGGTCGGCGCGGTGAGCAGCGGTCCCAGCGCGCCGGTGGCCACCGCGACGTACTGGCTGCCCGACCGCGCGACCGCGGGGTCGGGGAAGTTGCCGCCGTACACCGGCCGCGGCTCCGCGAGCGCCGTCCCGGTGCCGCTCGCGGCCGGGGCGGACGACGGCACCTCGGCAAAGGCCGATGCGGACGACGGCACCTCGGCAAAGGCCGATGCGGCCGCCGTCTCCGGTGGCCCGGTGACCAGGGCCGCGGTCAGCGCCGCCGCCAGGGCCGTCACCGCGACCGTTCGCCGTATCCTCATCGTCTTCGCGATCCTCTCGATCGGTCCGACGTCCCCGCCCGTCCGCAGCGTCCGGTCGGGCAGCCCTCGGCGAGCCGGTTGCCCGGGACGTCGGTGTCCCGGCGATTGAAGAGGGCGGGGATACAAAGCGGATACATCCCTGCGAGCCGGGCGGACCGCCGGGCCGGGCGGACCGCCGGGCCGGGGCCCGGCGGTCCGTCAGCGGGCCTGTGCCGCCGCGGCGAAAGCGATGCCGTCCAGGATGTCGTGCTCGCTCACCACGACCTCCTCGGCGCCCGTCCGCTCCATGATCGTGAGGAGGATGAGGGCGCCCGCCGCGATCACGTCGACGCGGCCAGGGTGCATGGACGGGATCCCGGCGCGCTCGGCGTGCGTGGAGCGCAGCAGCCGGTCCGTGATCTGCCGGACGCGCTCGCGCGAGACGCGGGAGTGGTGGATCGCCGTCGAGTCGTACTCGGGCAGGTCCTGAGCGATCGCGGAGACCGTCGTGACCGAGCCGGCCAGCCCGACCAGCGTGCGCGCCTCGCGCAGCGGGACCGTCTCCTCGGCCAGGTCGAGGGCCGCCACGATGTCGGCCCGCATCGCCGCGATCTGCTCCTCGGCCGGCGGGTCGGCCACCACCCCGTCCGTCACCAGGTGCCGCTCGGTCATCCGGACGCAGCCGATGTCGACGGAGCGGGCCGCGCGCACGTGGTCGTCGCCGACGACGAACTCGGTCGAGCCGCCGCCGATGTCCACGACCAGGAGCGGCCGGTGCAGGTCCTGCCGCCCCGCCAGTTCCTTGGTGGCGCCCGTGAAGGAGAACTCGGCCTCCTGGTCGCCGGTGACGACCTCGGGCTCGACGCCGAGGATGTCCAGCACGCCGCGCACGAAGTCGTCGCGGTTCTCGGCGTCGCGGGAGGCGGAGGTGGCGACGAAGCGCAGCCGCTCGGCGCCGTGCTCCTTGATGATCTCGGCGTACTCGCGGCAGGCCGCGAAGGTCCGTTCCAGCGCCTCGGGGTCGAGCCGGCCGGTGCGGTCGACACCCTGACCGAGACGGACGACGGTCATCCGGCGGTCGAGGTCGACGAGCTCACCGGTGGCGGGGTCGCAGTCCGCGACGAGCAGCCGGATGGAGTTCGTACCGCAGTCGATGGCGGCGACCCGGGTCACTGGGCGTCCCCTTCCGTGATCACGCAGGTGCCCTTGCGCCACCACTCCGGCAGCATCGCGAGGGCCTCGTCGCCCAGCGGGTTCACACCGGGGCCGGCCGCGAGGGAGTGGGCGACCAGGACGTGCAGGCACTTCACGCGGTCCGGCATGCCGCCGGCGCTGGGGAAGTTCCTCAGCTCCTCGATCTCGTCGCGGCGCCGGACGTAGTCCTCGTGCGCGGCCCGGTAGGCGGCGGCCAGCTCCGGGTCGGCGGCCAGCCGCTCCGTCATCTCCTTCATCACGCCGTTCGCCTCCAGCGTGCCGATCGCCGAGTTCGCCTTCGGGCACGTCAGGTAGTACAGCGTCGGGAAGGGCGTGCCGTCGGGCAGGCGGGGCGCCGTCTCCACGACGTCCGGCTGCCCGCAGGGGCAGCGGTGCGCGATGGCCCGCAGGCCGCGCGGCGGCCGCCCGAGCTGCTGCTTGAAGGCCTCGACGTCCGCGTCGGTGGGCTCGGTGCGCGGGGTGGGCGGCGGGGGCGTTTCCATACCTGTCTTTCTCGACCTGGCCTTCTCGGCCTGTTCCGTTCCGGCCTGTCTGTTTCGCTGGGTCACTCGGCGGCGTCGGACTTGTCGACGCCGTCCCAGATGTTCGCGTACCAGGGGCGGTCGGCCCGTCCCCGGTCGGCGCGGGACTGCTGGACGGCGTCCGGGTCGACCACGACGTACCCGGTCTCCCCGGGCATCACGTAGTGCAGCCGCTGCCGGATCTGCTGCTCGGCGTACGCGTCGTCCTGCCAGCGCGCCTTGAGGTCGCGCAGCCGTTCGACGCGCTCCTTCGCCTGCTGCTTCTGCCGCTCCAGGTCGGCGATCTCGGCGCGCTGGGAGACGTACTGCCGCATCGGGTAGGCCAGGGCCACGACGAGCGAGCAGACCACCAGGGCGAGCAGCGCGGCCCGGCCGGTCAGCCGGGAGCGGCGGGCCTGGCGCCGGGTCTGCGAGCGGTAGACCCGGGCCGCGGTCTGTTCGCCGAGCAGCTTGAGCCTGGTCGTGGTGGAGAACCGGTCCCGGTCCTTCACGGCCATGTCTCCCCGCCTCCCGTTCACACGCGCGTACGTCCCCGCACACGGTACGGGACCGAGTACGGGGACGTACGTACGACGCTTCCTACGAAGCCGCGGGCTCAGCCCTTGAAGCGCGGGAAGGCGCTGCGGCCGGCGTATACCGCGGCGTCGTCGAGGATCTCCTCGATGCGCAGCAGCTGGTTGTACTTGGCGACGCGCTCGGAGCGGGCCGGGGCGCCGGTCTTGATCTGGCCGCAGTTGGTGGCGACGGCCAGGTCGGCGATCGTGACGTCCTCGGTCTCGCCGGAGCGGTGGGACATCATGCACTTGAAGCCGTTGCGCTGGGCCAGCTCGACGGCGTCCAGGGTCTCGGTCAGCGAACCGATCTGGTTGACCTTGACGAGCAGCGCGTTGGCGGCGCCCTCCTCGATGCCGCGGGCCAGGCGCTCGGGGTTGGTGACGAACAGGTCGTCGCCGACGAGCTGGACCTTGTCGCCGAGCTTCTCGGTGATGGTCTGCCAGCCGGCCCAGTCGTCCTCGAACAGCGGGTCCTCGATGGAGACGAGCGGGTACGCCTCGACGAGCTCGGCGTAGTACTCGGTCATCTCGGCGGCGGAGCGCTCCTTGCCCTCGAAGACGTAGGAGCCGTCCTTGTAGAACTCGGACGCGGCGACGTCGAGCGCCAGGGCGATCTGGGAGCCGGGGGTGTAGCCGGCCTCCTTGATCGCTTCGAGGATGAGGTCGAGGGCCTCGCGGTTGGAGCCGAGGTTCGGGGCGAAGCCGCCCTCGTCGCCGAGGCCGGTGGCCAGGCCCTTGCTCTTCAGCACCTTCTTGAGCGTGTGGTAGACCTCGGTGCCCCAGCGCAGCGCCTCGGAGAAGGACTCCGCGCCGATCGGGGCGATCATGAACTCCTGGATGTCCACGTTGGAGTCGGCGTGCGAGCCGCCGTTCAGGATGTTCATCATCGGCACCGGCAGCAGGTGCGCGTTCGGGCCGCCGAGGTAGCGGAACAGCGGCAGGTCGCTGGCCTCGGAGGCGGCGTGCGCGACGGCGAGCGAGACGCCGAGGATGGCGTTGGCGCCGAGGGAGCCCTTGTTGTCGGTGGCGTCCAGGTCGAACATCGCCTGGTCGATCAGGCGCTGCTCGGTGGCGTCGTAGCCGACCAGCTCCGGGCCGATCTGCTCGATGACGGCCAGGACGGCCTTCTCGACGCCCTTGCCCTGGTAGCGGTTCGGGTCGCCGTCGCGGAGCTCGATGGCCTCGAAGGCGCCGGTGGAGGCGCCGGACGGGACGGCGGCACGACCCGTGCTGCCGTCGTCGAGGCCGACCTCGACCTCGACCGTGGGGTTGCCTCGGGAGTCCAGGATTTCCCGGGCTACGACGACGTCGATGGACGGCACGAGCATCTCCTTCTTGGGATGTGACGCTGGAAGTGCGGGGCACGTGGGCCTTGGCGGCCCTGGTGTGCCTTGCGACTAGAGCCTAACCGTCCCGGGGCCGTCGGCCAGCCGACCGACCGTCCCGTGGACAGACAGACGGTACCCATTGTTCACCGCCGGAACAAAGGGGGTGGCGGATGAAGAGTGGGGAAAGAGGCGGGGACGCGCGGCCTCCGGGACGCAATGACCCCGCCCCGGTGCGCACGGGGGATGACGCACCGGGGCGGGGAGCCCGTGGGGACGGGGGCGGCCTCACGCGGCCTTCACCGAAGGACACGTGCGTGAGGGCGCCGGGGTTCAGCGGGAACCGCGGCTCACTTCAGGTGCAGCTGCTGACCCGGGTAGATGAGGTCGGCTTCCTCGACGATGTCCTTGTTCAGCTCGAACAGCTTCGCCCAGCCGCCCTTGACGTCGTGCTCCTCGGCGATGGAGCTGAGGGTGTCGCCCTTGACGACCTTGTACTCGCCGTCGCCCTTCTTGACCTTCTTGCCGGTCGGCGTGGTGACGGTCTTCTTCGCGGCCGGACGCTCCTGCGAGCGGGACGCGGACTGCTGCTCGGCGGAGCGGTCGGTGGTGGCGGTGTCGCCGCCCGCGCTCTGGCCGGAGCCGGAGTCCGACGCGGAGCCGCCGTCGTACGCGGCGTTCGACAGGCCGGTGCCGCAGACCGGCCAGGCGCCCTTGCCCTGGCCCGCGAGCACCTTCTCGGCGATCTCGATCTGCTGCGCCTTGGTGGCCTGGTCGGCGGTGGAGGCGTACTGCGTGCCGCCGTAGCCGGCCCAGGTGGAGGCGGAGAACTGCAGGCCGCCGTAGTAACCGTTGCCGGTGTTGATGGACCAGTTGCCGCCGGACTCGCACTGGGCGACGGCGTCCCACTCGGAGGCGGTGGCGGCGGAGGCGGTGCCGGACGCCATCAGCGGGGCGGCGACGGCGGCGCCGGTGACACCGGCGATGGCGATGGCGCGAGTGGCCTTGGACGGGCGACGGTGCTTGCCCTTGCCGGAAAACAGCATGGTTGGATCCCCTCACCGACGCCTGCGAGGTGAGCTGTCGGGTTCGGGCCGGTTGAGTTGCCCGGCCGCACGGCACCTCGCGGTGCGTACGGCTTCACCCCAAGCCGGTTCCAGCTCAACTGCTGGGCCCGGCACTTACCTTGGTTCCCCCGCTCCTGCCTACGGCGCTTGACGCGACGGTTGTTCCCGGGCCGCCACTGGCAGGATTCGGCGTTGCGGCGGCCGGGGCCCGCGATGGCGAGCGGTCCTGACCGTAGACACGCGCTCCACCGAATTTCAAAGACGATCAGGGCTTCTGAGACCTATCTCTCACCGCTTTGAAATCGGACATTCCACGGCGAACCATGACGTGAACTCCCGCTACTTTTCGACCGATTCGCCCTGCACCGCAAGCTTCTGACCGGGCAGGATCAGGTCCGGGTCGCCGCCGATCGCTTCCTCGTTCGCGGCGTAGAGCTCGCGCCACCCGCCGCGCAGGTCGAGGGAGTCGGCGATGGCCCACAGGCTGTCTCCGGCGCGGACGGTGTAGGTGCCGTCGCCGGCGTCACGGGCTGCCGCCGAGTCGCGCGAGGCGTGGCGGCCGGAGGAGCCGTCCTCGCGGCCGTCTCCGGCACCCTCCGGGGCGCTGGGGCCGCGGTGGCGGCCGGTGCCGGTCCCGCCGGTCTCCGCGCCCCCCGAAAGGCCGTCGCCCTGCCCGGACTTGTCCGGTTCGTCCTGCTGGGTGGAGCCGGCGGATTCACTGGGAGCGGGGCTCGCGTCGGAGTCGCCGGACGCGCCGGAATCGCCGGATTCATCCGTGGAGTCCGAAGAGTCGGTGGCCGTCTCGTCGGGCGAGGACGAGGGGGGCGGCGAGGACGCTTCCGGCGTGCTCGACTCGCCGGACCCGTCCAAGGAGCCGGACAAACCGGAGGAATCCGAGGTGTCGGGCGACTCGGACACGCCCGTGTCCACTCCGGCGTCACCGGAGTCGTCGTCGAGACCGGCGAGCAGTCCGCAGGTCGGCCAGGCGCTCGCACCCTTCTCGGCGAGGATGCGCTCGGCGACGGCTATCTGCTGCGAGCGGCTCGCCCGGTCGGCGCTGGACGCGAAGTCGAGACCGCCGTAGGCCTCCCAGTCCTCCTGGGTCAACTGCAGCCCGCCGTAGTAGCCGTTGCCGGTGTTCTGGCTCCAGGAGCCCCCGGTCTCGCACTCGGCGACCTGGTCCCATGCGGTGCCGTCGGCCGCGCCGGCACTGGTGGCGCCCAGCAGCGGGATGGCGATGGCGGAGCCGGTCACTCCGGCCGCGACAAGGAGTGCCGGAGCCTGGCGGGGGCGACGGTGACGACCGTTCCCGGAGAGCATGCGGGGGCCTTTCGCGAGACAGCAGTGAACGGCGCGGCGAGTGGGACTCGGCGCCACGCTGATCCGTGAACGTATAGGCATACGATCAGCTGTCACAAGTTTATGCCGCGCGGATCACGTGAAGATCACAGACCTGATGGTGTGTCAGCTTTACTCTGCGCAGTGAACTCGACCGGGAGCGTGCGCAGTCCGCGCATGATGAGACCGCCCCGCCACCTCAACTCCGCCGGATCCGCGGCCAGTCGGAGGTCGGGCAGCCGGGTGAGGAGCGTGGCCAGCGCGGTCTGCCCCTCCAGACGGGCGAGCGGGGCGCCGAGGCAGTAGTGGATGCCGTGCCCGTATCCGAGGTGCTGGTTGTCCTTGCGGCCGAGGTCGAGGACGTCCGGGTCGGCGAACCGCTCCGGGTCCCGGTCCGCGGCGGCCAGCACGACGAGGACGGGGTCGCCGGGCGCGATGTCCCGGCCGCCGATGGTGAGCGGCTCGGTGGCGAACCGCCAGGTCGCCAGCTCCACCGGGCCGTCGAAGCGCAGGAGTTCCTCCACGCCGGTGGCGAGCAGGTCGCGTTCGCCCGCGGCCAGGGAGTCCTGCAGCCGGGCGCGCTGCTCGGGGTGGGTCAGCAGGGCGTAGGTGCCGTTGCCGATGAGGTTGACGGTGGTCTCGAAACCGGCGAACAGCAGGATGAACGCCATCGCCGCGGCCTCGTTCTCGGTGAGGTGCTCGCCGTGGTCGGAGGCGCGGATCAGGCCGGAGATGAGGTCCTCGCCGGGGGCCGGTTCGGCGGGCAGGGCGGCGCGCTTGCGGTGGATGAGGTCGGCGAGATAGCCGCGCATCTTCTTCACCGACCGGGCGACCCCGCCGCGCGGCCCGCCCCCGTGCCGGATCATCATGCCCGCCCAGTCGCGGAAGTCGTCCTGGTCCTCGCGCGGGACGCCGAGCAGGTCGCAGATGGCGTAGATGGGGAGCGGGAAGGCGAACTCGTGGATGAGGTCGGCCGAGCCCTCGCGGGCGAAGCGGTCGATGAGCCGGTCGGTGAGCTCCTGCACGCGGGGGGCGAACTCGGCGACCCGGCGGGGCGTGAACGCCTTGCTGACCAGCCGGCGCAGCCTGGTGTGGTCCGGCGGGTCGATGTTGAGCAGATGGGTCATCAGCTCGGCCTTGCGCTCCCCGGGGATGCCGGTCTTGCCCCTGGCGTGCGCGGGTTCGTCGTGGTGCGCCGGGTTCTTGGACAGGCGCTGGTCGGCGAGGGCCGCCTTGGCGTCGGCGTAGCGGGTGACCAGCCAGGCCTCCACGCCGCTCGGCAGCCGGGTGCGGTGCACGGGGGCGTGCTCGCGCAGCCAGGCGTAGGCGGGGTAGGGGTCGGTGGCGAACTCCCAGGTGAAGAGTTCGGGGCCGGTGGGGCGGGGGTCAGGCTGATTGGTCACGTGCTCGACCGTATCCGGGCGCGCGTCAGGACGTTTCCGTCTCCCGGATCGCGTCCCGGTAGGCCCGCGCCGCCGCTCTCAGGGCGGCCTCCGGGTCCACGCCCCGGGACTCGGCCTCGACGGCCATGGCGAGCAGGTCGTAGCCGATGCCGTCCCCTCGGGGCAGCTCCACGTCCAGTCCCGCCGTGCGGACCCGGGAGGCGAGCTTGGCCGCCAGGGCCAGGCCCGGCTGGCCGAGGGGGACGCCGTCGGTGACCGAGGCGCGCCGCTTCTCCACCGCCTTGGTGCGCAGCCAGTGCTCCTTGACCTCCTCGGGCGTGGTCGCCGTCGCGTCGCCGAAGACATGCGGGTGGCGGTGGACGAGCTTGGCGACGATCGTGCCCGCGACGTCGTCGATGGAGAACGGCGCGTCCTGGTCCTCCTCGGCGATGCGGGCGTGGAAGACGACCTGGAGCAGGACGTCGCCCAGTTCCTCGCGCAGTTCGTCGCGGTCGCCGTCCTCGATCGCCTCGACCAGCTCGTACGCCTCCTCGATGCCGTACTTCGCCAGGCCCTTGTGGGTCTGCCGGGAGGACCAGGGGCACTCGGCGCGGATGCGGTCCATGACCTGGACGAGGTCGAGCAGGCGGGCGCCGGGCAGGTCGTAGGAGGCGGGCAGCAGCTCCAGCTCCGGCATCCGCACCCGGCCCGAGCCCGCGAGGCGCGCCAGACCGTCCGTGAGGGCCGGCTCGCCCTCGCCGGTCGCCACGACGACCACCGTGCGCCCGCCGGCGCAGGCGTCGACCAGCTCCTCGGCGGTAGGGGACGCCGCCTCGACCGCTGTGCCCGCCTCCCGCAGATACGGCAGCTGCGGATGCGCGCCGTCCGCGCACAGCACGCGGTCGGCGTCGCGCAGCGCCTGCCAGGCGGGCCAGGACAGCAGGCCGGGGGCGACGCGGTGGCTGGTGGTGAGCAGGACGACACGGCCGGGGGCGGCCTCGGGGCTGGTTGCGTTCACCATCCGAAACTAACCCACGGCGCCGACGGCACCGTGAGTTGTCCACAGGCCGCCGGAGCCGGGGACCGCGTCACGTCGTCTGCTGCTGCGAACCCGTCGTCACGTCCCGCACCCACGGCGTCTTCGCGTCGACGCGGCCGCTCTTGTCGACGTCCCAGGTGCCGTAGCGCGGGTTGAGGTCGATGTTGAGCTTCTCGGAGGCCGCGGACAGGGCCTTCCAGAACTCGGGGCGCGTGGTGTCCGTGCCGAGCTGCCGGGCGAGCTTCTGGGCCTCCAGCTGGAGCCGCAGGTTCTCGTCGAGCCGCTCGGGGGCGATGCCGTACTGCTGCAGCCAGGCCGTCTCCAGCCCCTTCGCGCCGCCGGCCTGCTGCTCCAGGCCGGCCCGCATCTGCTGGATCTCCTTGCGGGTGACGGTCACGCCCGCGTCCCGCGCGGCGCGGTGCAGCACCCGGTCCAGGACCATGTTGTGCAGGGTGTCGCGGGTGAGGGCGCCGGTGCGGGAGACGGCCTGCTCGTACTGCGCCTCGTCCTGTACGGCGGCCCGCTGCGCCGCGCGCACCTCGTTGACCCGGTTCTCCAGCTGCGCGACGGTGATCCGCTGGCCGCCGACCACGGCCGCCGCGCCAGGGTGCGCGTCGTTGCCGCAGGCGGTGATCAACGGGGCCGCGGCGATCGCGGCGGTGAGGAGGAGCGCGGAGCGACGGCGGCGGTGCAAGGAAACCTCCCGAGGAGATTGTGCGACGGTGCACAAAGTCTTGCGGTGATCGATGTTAGGCAGTGGCCCAGCTTTGGCCAACCCATTCGACCAACGATTCGCTGCCAGTTCCGGCACCGCCGCCCGGCGCGTGTCAGCCGTGCACCTGTCCCAGCCACTGAAGCGTCCGCCGGACCTCCACCGCGACGGGGTGCGCGGGGCCCTGGGCGCGCTCCACGTCGTGCAGCAGCCGGGCCAGCGTGTCGTGGGCGGCGGCGCGGTCGCCGAGCGCGAGGAGCAGCAGGCCGATGCGGCGGCGGACGTCGTGGGCGAGGGCGGGATCGCCGGCGGCGACGTACTGGTTCTCGTAGTACGGCAGCAGCGACCGGTACTCGGCGAGGGCCGCCGCCGGTTCACCGAGCGCCTCAAGGCACTGGGCGCAGTCGTAGCGGAACCGCAGGGACTGCGGGTCGGCGTGACCCGCCTCGGCGGCCCGCTCGTCGGCGAGGCGGCGCAGCTCGGGCAGGGCGCGCCGGTACTGGCCGTCGTCCATGAGGGTGGCCGCGTACTGCTTGCGCAGGGTACGGACGACCGGGGAGTGCTCGCCGTGCTGCTGGGCGGCGGCCGGCAGGATCGCGCCGAGGATGTCGACGGCCTGCGTGATGCGGCCCTCGCCGAGCAGCTGCTTGACCTCGTCCACGGCGGCGGCGACGTCGGCCCGGCCGGCGGCGGGCGCGGCCGGGGCGGGCTGCGGCGCGGGCGTGCGGGCCCGGTCCGGCCAGGGGGCGTGCGGGCGCAGGAACGGGCGTGTGGGGTCGAGGGGTGCCCCGCTGGGGGTGCCGCGCGCGGGCAGCAGCGGGACCAGGGCCTCGTAGACCTCCTGCGCGGACGCGGGGCGGTGCTGCGGGTCCTTGGCGAGCAGGCGCAGGACGAGCGCTTCGAGTGCCTCGGGCACCTCGGGGCGCAGGCGGCGCACCGGCAGCGGCGGCTCGTACAGGTGCCGGTGCAGGACGCCGAGCGCCGTCGAGCCGGCGAACGGCACGTCCCCGCTGAGCAGTTCGTGCAGTACCACGCCGAGCGCGTACAGGTCCGTGTAGGGGCCGACCGCGCCGCCCATCGCCTGCTCCGGGGACATGTAGGCGGGCGAGCCGATGGGGGTGCCGGTGTGGGTGAGGCGGGTGGTGTCGGTGTCCATGACGGAGGCGACGCCGAGGTCGAGGACGGTGACCGTGCCGTCCTGCTTCACCATCACGTTCCGCGGTTTGAGGTCGCGGTGGACGATCGGCACGGCGTGCACGGCGCTCAGTACGGCGCACAGCTGCGCGGCGACCGCGACCGCCCACTGCCAGGGGTACGGGCCGTGTTCGGCGAGGTGGTCGGAGAGGTCGGCGCCGTCGACGTACTGCATGACGAGGAACAGCTCCTCGCCGTGGCTGCCCGCGTCGTGCACCGTGACCAGGCCCGGGTGGTCGACCTGCGCGGTGACCCGGCACTCGCGCAGGAAGCGGCGGCGCAGTTCGCCGGCCTCCTGCCCGGCGACCTTGTCGGGGCGCAGCAGCTTCACCGCGACGCGCCGGTCGAGGCGCTGGTCGTAGGCCGTCCAGACCTGGCCCATGCCGCCCTGGCCGATGAGCGCGGACAGTTCGTAGCGGTCGGCGACGACGCGTCCCGCCGCCCCGGTCACCTGCCGTCCTGCTGGGTGCCGTCCTGCCGGCGCAGGTAGTCGCTGAGTTCGTCGAGTTCGGCGCGGACCTGGTCGATGCGGGCGGGCCCCGGCGGCGGCCCGGCCGGCGGCGGTACGGGCGGCGCGTGCGACGCGGGCGGCCGCGCCGGAGGCATCGGCGCCGGGGTGGCCGGGGAGTGCGGGGAGTGCGGCACGGGCGTCGGCGCGTACGGCGGGACGGCCTGCTGGTAGCCGTACCCGGAGTGCACGGTCGGCGCCCGGGACGGCAGGTAACCGGCGCCGCGCCGCAGCTCGTTGTGGAAGCGGATGTCGACGGTGAGGAACCAGGCGCTGCTCGCGGCGCCGATGAGCAGGACCGCGGCCAGGGCGACGTCCGCGCGGCGGTCGCCCTCCGGCAGGGCGCCGACCACCATGAAGCAGGCGATGCACACGGGCAGGCTCAGCCACGCCGCCGCCCAGTGGAACCAGCGCCCGCGCAGCAGCGCGACCCGGAACAGCGGCACGCACGCGAACACCCCGCAGGTGAGGACACCGGCGGCGGCGAACAGCACGCGCAGGGTGATGACCGTTGCCGCGCTGCGGGTGGGCGGCGCCGCGCCATGGCCGTACATGATGCTCCTGGACCGGGGTGAGAGCCGTCGGGGACGAACGCGAGTTGACCGTGCTCGGTCGGATGTCCGAGCGTATAGCCCGACGAGCGTGGCCGGTCCCGGGTTGTACCGAACCGTTGCACTGCTGGTCACTTCACCGCGCCCGGTCCTGCACCGTGCGCCCCGGTGGCCGGGAATCGCCTACAGCGGGTGCCGCATCCACACGTTGGGCTCGACGTACACCGCGTAGCCGCGTTCCGGTTCGCAGCGCACCGGCACCAGGGCGCCGGGCACCTCGATGTCGCCCGCGGTGTCGAAGGGCAGGCCGGTCCAGCGGCGCCAGTCCGCCAGGGAGGCCGCGACCGTCATGGACGCCGGGGCCACGGAGTCGAGGGTGGCGCCGGCCCGGGCGTGGACGCGCAGCCACGGGTCCTGCGGCAGGCCGTCGGGGCGCACCCGGCGGGCGTACTCCTCGACGGGCGTGTGCGGTTCGAGGTGCTTGGCGCTGGGCCGCACCGGCGCGACGACCTCACCGAAGCCGAGCGCGCGGGCGTTGTCGCGCATCGCCCGGATCATCAGGGCGGACAGTCCCTTGCCCTGGGCGTCCGGCGTCACGGACACGGAGACGGCGCTGACGGTGTCCGGACGCACGCCGCGCCGCAGGTCGGAGAACGCCCACAGCAGCATCTCGTCCCAGCCGCGGGCGGGCAGTTCGCCGCGTCCCTCGCGGGCGAGGCTGAACGGCACGGAGAACGCGTTGGCGACGACCCGGCCGTGCTCGTCCTCGGCGAACAGCACGTACTCGGGGAGTTCGGCCGCGATGCGCAGGAAGTGGTAGGTGCCCACCAGGTCCTCGATCACGAACCGCGGCCAGCTGTCCGCCATCCCGAGGACCTTGTCCCGCATGTCCGGCCGGTCGGCGAGGCGCGCCGTCTTCACTTCCACACCCGTGTCCATGCGCGTCACGGTAGGCGCGGGGCAGCGGCCCGCAAACCGGTTTTCGGCGCGGCGGCGCCCGCTCCCGCCCGCCCGGCGCCGCCGTGTCAGTCGGCGCGGAAGCGCGGCGGCGCCTTGGTCGGGTTGCCGCCCGACGGCAGCCGCTGCTCGGGGCAGCGGGACAGCACCCGCTTCATCGCGGCCTTCTCGGCAGCGGTCACCCACAGCCCGTACTTCTTCTTCACGGCGACCTGGGCGGCCACGTAGGTGCACCGGTAGGCCTTGTTGGGCGGCAGCCAGGACGCGGTGTCGCCGTCGCCCTTGGAGCGGTTGGTGCCCGCGTCGACGGCGAGGAGGTTGAGCGGGTCGTTCGCGAAGGCGATGCGCTTGCCGTCGTCCCATCCCCGGGCGCCCTTCTGCCAGGCGTCCGACAGGGCCACGATGTGGTCGACGTCCACCTGGCTGCGTCCCCGCGCGAACGTGACGTCCCGGCCGGTGTACGGGTCCGGGTCCAGCGTGCCGGCCGTCACCTTGCAGCGGCCGTCGCCGAACCGCACGTCCTCCAGGTCGCGTCTGAGTATGTCGTCGCGGGTGCCGCAGTCGTTGGAGTCGGTGTCGGCCCACGGGGAACCGAACCGGTCCCGGTCGTAACCGGTCCTGAGCGCCCGCCCCTTCACGGTCAGCGACTCGGCGGCGGCGAGGGCCGGGCCGCCGCGGCCCGCCGTGTCCTGCGGCCCCGACGCTCCCGTGGTCCCGTCCGTGCAGCCCGCCACGGCGAACACCGTCACGACGGCGACGACCGCCCTCCCACCCCGCAGACGCATCCGGCGCGCCCCTCCCTGTGCCGTCCGGAACCGCCCGGGTACGGACGGTCGTGCCCCACCGTAGCGAGCGAGAGGTCCAGACCACACCCCCACTAAATGGGCATGCGTGACAACCCGGGCGTATCGTCGGAAGCAAGTCGCCTCCGGGAGGAGTTCTGGATGGGTATCTTCGACCGCTTCAAGAGTCAGGCGCAGGACAAGGCCAAGAAGCAGTCCGACGCCGCGGAACAGAAGACGAACGAGAGGACCGGCGGGAAGTACGAGCAGCAGCTGGACGACGCCCAGCAGCGGCTGGAGGACAGGGGCGGGATGCGCCGCGAACGACCGCCCGAGGAGCCGTAGCACGCGCCGGACACCACTGAACCTTTCCGCCACACCGCCGTCCGCGGGTGCTGACGCCCCGCGGACGGCTTCGTGCGCCAGGCCGCGGGACCTGCCGCTGCCCAGCGGCCTGGCGCGCCGTCCCGGGGCTACGACCCCAGCACGGACGTGAGGAACTCGCCCGTCCAGGCCAGCAGGTCGCGGCCGACGAGCGGCTTGCCGCCGACCTTCGCGGTCTTCGGGCGCGGCACCAGCACCTGGCGCACCGACGGCTTGATCACCGTGCCCGGGTACAGCCGCTTGAGGCGCAGTTCCTGCGACTCGCGCAACTCCACCGGCGCGAACCGGATGTTGGTGCCCTGCAGGACGATCTCGCCGACGCCGCACGCGCGGGCCAGCATGCGCAGCCCCGCCACCAGCAGCAGGTTCTCCACCGGCTCCGGCAACTTGCCGTAGCGGTCGACGAGTTCCTCCCGTACCGCCTTGATGTCCTCCTCCTTGTTGGCGGAGGCGATGGCACGGTAGGCCTGCAGGCGCAGCCGCTCGCCCGGCGCGTAGTCGTGCGGGACGTGCGCGTCGACCGGCAGCTCGATCTTGACCTCCAGCGGCGGCTCCTCCTGGATCTCGCCGGTCTCCAGCTGCCGCCGGTAGTCCGCGACGGCCTCGCCGACCATGCGGACGTACAGGTCGAAGCCGACGCCCGCGATGTGGCCGGACTGCTCGCCGCCGAGGAGGTTTCCGGCGCCCCGGATCTCCAGGTCCTTCATCGCCACGTACATGCCGGCGCCCATCTCCGTGTGCTGGGCGATGGTCGCCAGCCGCTCGTGGGCCGTCTCCGTCAGCGGCTTCTCCGGCGGGTACAGGAAGTACGCGTAACCGCGCTCGCGGCCACGTCCGACACGGCCGCGCAGCTGGTGCAACTGGGACAGGCCGAAGGTGTCGCCGCGCTCCACGATCAGCGTGTTCGCGTTGGAGATGTCGATGCCGGACTCCACGATCGTCGTGGAGACCAGCACGTCGAACTTCTTCTCCCAGAAGTCCACGACGACCTGCTCCAGCGCCGACTCCGACATCTGGCCGTGGGCGGTGGCGATGCGCGCCTCGGGCACGATGTCCCGCAGCCGGGCCGCCGCGCGGTCGATCGACTCGACACGGTTGTGGATGTAGAAGACCTGGCCCTCGCGCAGCAGCTCACGGCGGATGGCCGCGCCGATCTGCCGCTCCTCGTACGGGCCGACGAAGGTGAGCACCGGGTGCCGCTCCTCCGGCGGAGTCGTGATCGTCGACATCTCCCGGATGCCGGTCACGGCCATCTCCAGGGTGCGCGGGATGGGCGTCGCCGACATGGTCAGCACGTCGACGTTGGCGCGGAGCTTCTTCAGCTGCTCCTTGTGCTCGACGCCGAAGCGCTGCTCCTCGTCGACGACGACCAGGCCGAGGTCCTTGAACTTGGTCTCCGAGGAGAACAGCCGGTGCGTGCCGATGACGACGTCCACCGAGCCCTCCCGCAGGCCCTCCAGGACCGCCTTGGCCTCGGTGTCCGTCTGGAAGCGGGACAGCGCCTTCACCGTCACGGGGAACTGCGCGTACCGCTCGCTGAACGTCCCGAAGTGCTGCTGCACCAGCAGCGTGGTCGGCACCAGCACCGCCACCTGCTTGCCGTCCTGGACGGCCTTGAAGGCGGCCCGGACCGCGATCTCCGTCTTGCCGTAGCCGACGTCGCCGCAGATCAGGCGGTCCATGGGGACGGACTTCTCCATGTCCTCCTTGACCTCGGCGATGGTGGTCAGCTGGTCCGGCGTCTCCGCGTACGGGAAGGCGTCCTCCAGCTCGCGCTGCCAGGGGGTGTCCGGCGCGAAGGTGTGGCCGGGGGCGGCCATGCGGGCGCTGTAGAGCTTGATGAGATCGGCGGCGATCTCCTTGACTGCCTTCTTCGCGCGGGCCTTCGTCTTCGTCCAGTCGGCGCCGCCCAGCCGGTGCAGCGTGGGGGCCTCGCCGCCGACGTACTTGGTGATCTGCTCCAGCTGGTCGGTGGGGATGTAGAGCCGGTCGCCGGGCTGGCCCCGCTTGGCGGGCGCGTACTCCACGACCAGGTACTCGCGCGTGGCGCCCTGCACGGTGCGCTGCACCATCTCGATGTAGCGGCCCACGCCGTGCTGCTCGTGGACGATGTGGTCGCCGGGCTCCAGGGTGAGCGGGTCGATCGTCTTGCGGCGCCGCGCGGGCATGCGGGCGCCGTCCCGCCCGGCGGCCTTCTGGCCGGACAGGTCGGTCTCGGTCAGGACGGCGAGCTTCAGCGCCGGATCGACGAAGCCGTAGTCGATGGAGCCGCAGGCCACGTGCACGACGGACGGCGTCAGGGTCGTCAGGTCGGCGGCCTGACGGGCCGCGATGCCCTCGCCGCCGAGCACCTCGACCGTGCGGGCGGCCGGGCCGTGCGCCTCGGTGACGTAGACCGTGCGCCAGCCGTCGGCCAGCCAGCCCTTGGTGTCGGCGAGCGCCTTCGCCGTGTCGCCCCGGTAGGTGTCCGGCGCGCGCATGCCCAGCTTCAGCGTGTCGGCCTCTTCGAGGGCGTCGTCCGCGGCGAACGGCGACACCGACCACCACATCATGTCCAGCTCGCGGGCCCGGTCGCGGACGTCCGCCAGGGACCACAGGGAGGCCGCGCCGACGTCGATGGGCGCCTCACCGCCGCCTGCCGTCGCGGCCCAGGACGCCTGGAGGAACTCCTGGCTGGTGGCGACCAGGTCCGAAGCCCGCGTGCGCACCCGCTCCGGATCGCACACGACGGCCATGGCGCCCTTGGGCAGCACGTCGAGCAGCAGCTCCATGTCGTCCACGAGGACCGGGGCGAGGGACTCCATGCCCTCGACGGCGATGCCCTCGGCGATCTTGCCGAGCAGCTCGCCCAGCTCGGGGTGGGCCTCGGCGAGGGCACGCGCACGCGTACGGACGTCCTCGGTGAGCAGCAGCTCGCGGCACGGCGGCGCCCACAGGCCGTGCTCGGCGACCTCCAGGGAGCGCTGGTCGGCGACCTTGAAGTAGCGGATCTCCTCCACGTCGTCGCCCCAGAACTCGACGCGCAGGGGGTGCTCCTCGGTGGGCGGGAACACGTCCAGGATGCCGCCGCGTACGGCGAACTCGCCGCGCTTCTCCACGAGCTCCACGCGCGCGTACGCGGCGGCCGCGAGGGCCTCCACCACGGCGTTCAGGTCGGCGGTCCGGCCCTGGCGCAGGGCGACCGGAACGAGGTCGCCGAGGCCCTTGACCTGCGGCTGCAGCACGGAACGGACAGGCGCGACGACCACGGAGACGGGGCCGGTGCCGGGGTCGGCGGGGTCGGGGTGGGCGAGGCGCCTGAGGACGGCGAGGCGGCGGCCGACGGTGTCGCTGCGCGGGCTGAGGCGCTCGTGCGGGAGCGTCTCCCAGGAGGGGTACTCGACGACGCCCTCGGACGGCAGCAGGGAGCGCAGCGCCGCGGCCAGGTCCTCGGCCTCGCGGCCGGTGGCCGTCACGGCGAGCACGGGTCGGCCGGACTCGCGGGCCAGGGCGGCCACGGCGAAGGGGCGGGCCGCCGGGGGGCCGACCAGGTCGACGTGTGTACGGGTGCCGTCGGAGGCCGCGCCGATCGCTTCCGCGAGGGCGGGGTCCTTGACGACTGCGTCGAGCAGACCGTGCAGGCTCATTGAAGGGGGCTTTCCGTCCGGGTCGGCAACACGAAGAGCCCGACGCGCGCTGCGGGCCGGGGGTCTCCAGCGTACGACGCCGGCGCGGCGGGCGCCGGGGGTGTGGACATCGCCGGGGGCGGCGACCGTGACCGGCGTCGCGGTGACCGCGGGGTGGGTCGCGCGGCCCGGCGCCACCGGCTCGCCGCCCGGCTGCACCGCCGCTCAGCTGTCCGGCGTTGCCCGGTCGCCCGGCGTTGCGCTGACCGCACGGGGTCGCGCAGCCCGGCACCATCGGGTTGCCGCCCGCGCCCACCCGTGCCGCCCCAGCGGCACGACTGCCCGCGGCTAGCGGCGTGCCGCCACCGCAGCCGCCCGCGCGGGATGGGCGGGACGGGATGGGATGGGCCACCGGGCCGCAGTCGCGTACGGCGGGAAGGGGACGTGTCGGGGGGTGTCCGCCCGCAGCGGTTGGCGCGTCAACACCCCGCACTTCGCAAGCAACCGATTCCGCTCCGTTCCGAGGACGGACACCCCCGGGCGCGGCCCCGACCCACCCACCGAACCGACAGCGCAACGCACGCCACCCACCCCCCCCCCCCACGCCCCCGCCGGCCACCCCCCCCACCCCCCCCGGCACGGCGCGGCGCCGGGAGTCCCCGCGGACCCCCGGCGCCGTTTCCCCCGCAACCCCCGTGTGCGGTGGTCTGCGCAACCCGCGGAGCTACTCCGTCGCGATGGCGTTCAGGACGTTCATCCGCCCCGCTCTGAACGCCGGCACCAGCGCCGCGAACAGCCCCACGAGCGCCGAGGCCAGGAAGACGCCGATGATCGTCGGCCACGGGATCTCCAGCACCGTCAGCCCTTCGAGGGCGAGCAGCTGCTGGGCCGTCGCACCCCAGCCCATGCCCAGCCCCAGGCCGAGCAGCGCGCCGAAGAGGGCGATGACCACGGACTCCATGCGGATCATCCGGCGCAGCTGGCGCCGCGACAGACCGATCGCCCGCATCAGTCCGATCTCCCGGGTGCGCTCCACCACCGACAGCGCGAGGGTGTTCACGACTCCGAGGATCGCGACGATGATCGCCAGGGCCAGCAGACCGTAGATCATGTTCAGCAGCTGGCCGATCTGGTCCTTCAGGGCTTCCTTGTAGTCGGTCTGGTCACGGACGGTGTACTGCGGATAGTCGTGCAGGGCCGACTTCAGCGACTTGTAGGCCGCCGCCTCCTGGCCGTCCTTCGCCGAGGCGAACAGCAGCATGTCGAGCGGCATCTTCTCCGCCGGCACGTACTTGGCCAGCGTGTCGATGGACGTGTACATCGCGCCCGCGTCGATGACGACGTCGCTGCTGGTGATCGCCCGGACCGTCAGACGCCCGGTGGAGCCGTCCCGGAACGCGACCTCGACCGTCGAGCCGAGCCGGATCCCGTGGTCCTCGGCGAACTTCTCGTGGACGGACATCGAGTCGGGCCGGTAGGCGTCCGTGAGCTTGCCGGCGACGGTCCCGGTGCGCACGTCGGTGGCGTAGGACGGGTCGGCCGCCGTGATCGCGGTGTCCTTGAGCGTCTTGCCGTCGGGCGTGGTGAAGTCGGCCTCGGTCCACTTGTACTCGGTGATCCGCTCAAGCCCGGGCGCCGCCTTCGCGGCCCGTACCGCCTCCGGCGTGAGCAGCTGCCCGGTGTCGGACTGGACGATGAAGTCCGTGCCGACGGTCTTGTCGAGCTGGTCGGTCGCCGAGGCCACCATGGAGGAGCCGACGACGGACAGGCAGGCGACCAGCGCGAGGCCGATCATCAGGGCCGCGCCGGTGGCGCCGGTGCGCCGCGGGTTGCGCAGGGCGTTGCGCTCGGCCATGCGGCCGACGGGGCCGAAGGCCCGCAGCAGGACCGCGCCGAGGACGCGGACCACGCCGCCCGCGAGGAGCGGCCCGATGACGACGAAGCCGATCAGGGTCAGCACGATGCCGAGGCCGAGCCACATCGACCCCTCGGAGGCCTTGTCGGCCCGCGCGGTCAGGTAGAGCGCGCCGGCGCCGCCGGCGGTGAGGACGGTGCCGATCACACCCCGCACCCAGCCGGCCCGGGCGTCCGCGGGGGCGCCCGCGTCGCGCAGCGCCGCCATCGGCGAGATCCGCCCGGCGCGCCGCGCGGGCAGGTACGCGGCGAGGACGGTGACGACCACGCCGAGGACGAGGCCGACGACGGGGGTGGTCCAGGCGATGGTCAGATCGTCGGTGGACAGTTCCATGCCCATCCCGCCCATGAGCTTCATCAGCCCGATCGCGAGCCCGACGCCCGCGCCGACGCCGAGCAGCGAGCCGACCAGGCCGAGCAGCAGCGCCTCGGCCAGCACCGACCGGTTGACCTGCTTGCGGCTGGAGCCGATGGCGCGCATCAGGCCGATCTCGCGGGTGCGCTGGGCGACCAGCATCGAGAAGGTGTTGATGATCAGGAAGATGCCGACGAGGAAGGCGATCCCGGCGAAGCCGAGCATCGCGTACTTCATGACGCTCATGAAGCCCTCGACGTCCTTCTGGTTGGCGTCCGCGGTCTCCTTCGCGGTCTGCACCTTGTACTCGCCGCCGAGCGCGGCCGTCACGTTCTCCTTCAGCCGCGCGTCGCTGACTCCGGCCGCGGCGGTGACGTTGACGTTGGTGTAGACGTCCGATTGGCCGACGAGGGCCTGCTGGGCGGTCGCGGTGTCGAGGTAGAAGATCGCGGCGCCGGGGTTGGTGACGGTGAAGTCGGCGAGGCCGGAGATCTTCGCGGTGTGTGTGCCGACGGCGGTGATCACGCCGATCTCGTCGCCGAGCCTCAGGTCGTGCTTGTCGGCGGTGTCGGCGTCGACCATCACCTGGTCGGGTCCCTTGGGCGCCGCTCCGGACGTGATGTCCATGGTGCGGGCCTCGTTGCTGTTCCAGCTGCCGACGATGGTGGGCGCGCCGCCGGTGGGCGACAGGCTGTCCTTGTCGGCGTCGACGACGGTCACCGAGGTCGAGAAGACGGTTCCCTCGGCCGACTTGACGCCGTCGGCGGTGCGCACCTTGTCGAGGACGGCGGCCGGCATCACGGGCGGCCGGCCGTTGTCGGAGGTGGTCTCGCCGGTGTCGGAGGAGCCCTTGGCGCTCACCGTCACGTCGGAGGAGGTGGCGGCGAAGAGTTTGTCGAAGGTGGTGGACATCGTGTCCGTGAAGACGAGGGTCCCGCTGACGAAGGCCACCGACAGCAGCACGGCGATCGCCGACAGCGCCATCCGGCCCTTGTGCGCGAGGAAGTTGCGCATGGAGGTCTTCAGCACGGTCATGACGTGCGCCCCCGGGCGTCGAAGTCCTTCATGCGGTCCAGGACCTGCTCGGCGGTCGGCCGGTTCATCTCGTCGACGATGCGGCCGTCGGCGAGGTACAGCACACGGTCGGCGTACGAGGCGGCGACCGGGTCGTGGGTGACCATGACGATGGTCTGGCCCAGGTCGTCCACGGAGCGGCGCAGGAAGCCCAGCACCTCGGCGCCGGCGCGGGAGTCGAGGTTGCCGGTCGGCTCGTCGCCGAAGATGATCTCCGGCCGGGCGGCCAGGGCCCGCGCGACCGCGACCCGCTGCTGCTGGCCGCCGGACAGCTGGGTGGGCCGGTGCCTGAGCCGGTCGGCGAGGCCGACGGTCTGCACGACGCGGTCCAGCCACTCCTTGTCGGGCTTGCGGCCGGCGATGTCCATGGGCAGCGTGATGTTCTCGATCGCGTTGAGCGTCGGCAGCAGGTTGAACGCCTGGAAGATGAACCCGACGCGGTCGCGGCGCAGTTGGGTGAGCTTCTTGTCCTTCAGGCCGGTGATCTCGGTCTCGTCCAGGTAGATGTGCCCGGACGTCACGGTGTCGAGCCCGGCGAGGCAGTGCATCAGCGTGGACTTGCCGGAGCCCGACGGGCCCATGATCGCGGTGAACTGCCCGCGGGCGATGTCCACGTCGACGTGGTCGAGGGCGACGACCCGGGTCTCCCCGGCCCCGTACGCCTTGACGACCTGCCGCGCTCGCGCGGCAACGGCCGTACGCCCTCCAGTACCCCCGTGCCTGGGAATGGTTACAGCCGATGTCACGGTAAGTCTCCTATGTCGGTCATTGATTGCGTCGCGTGTGCTGCCCCGACATCACGTCGGTCGGTCGGTGGTGCGGGTGCTGACGTGGTCGAGTCTGGCCCGCCGGGGGCCCGCGGCGCGCTGGTGCCCGGCCCCGTTCCGTGCGGGGGAAAACCCCACCCCCGAAGGTGCGGTCCGTACGACCGGCCCCCCGCTCCCAGGCGGTGTAAAGCCAGGTTAAGGACGGCCGGTGTGCCGTCTCGTCCTCCAGCGGTACGAACCCTCCCCGAGCCGTAGTACGGAGGTACCCCTAGGGGCTGTCCCCCGGCGGGTGGAGCCGGTCTCGGGGTCGGTCCGCCCTCCGGTGCAGTCACTGTCCGCCCTGCCGTCGCGTGAGGATCAAGTGGGAAGCTGTCACGGAGCAGTTGGGTGCAAGGGGCAGGCACACGGTCGGCAGACCGTGGACGGGCCGCGGCGGCGGGCCCGGAGAGGGAGGGGACTCGGGTGGGCGGCACCAGACCCGCGACACAGGGCACCGCACGCGGCACCGGACCTGACCGGCGGGGCGCGGTCGTCGCGGCCCTGATGCTCGCGATGGCGCTGGCGGCGCTGGACTCCACGATCGTGTCCACGGCCGTCCCGCAGATCGTCGGTGACCTCGGCGGGTTCTCGGTGTTCTCGTGGCTGTTCTCCGGCTATCTGCTGGCGGTGACGGTCACGCTGCCCGTGTACGGCAAGCTGTCCGACACCTTCGGCCGCAAGCCGGTGCTCGTGGCCGGCGCGGTCCTGTTCCTGCTGGGTTCGCTGCTGTGCGCGCTCGCCTGGAACATGTGGGCGCTGATCGCGTTCCGCGTCGTGCAGGGCCTGGGCGGCGGTGCGCTGCAGGGCACGGTGCAGACCCTGGCCGCCGACCTGTATCCCCTCAAGGACCGCCCGAAGATCCAGGCGAAGCTGTCCACGGTGTGGGCGGTGTCCGCGGTGGCGGGCCCGGGAGTCGGCGGGGTCCTCGCGGCGTACGCGGACTGGCGGTGGATCTTCCTCGTCAACCTGCCGATCGGCGCCGCCGCCCTGTGGCTGATCGTCCGTCACCTCCACGAACCGGCGCGGGACGCCCCGGCCGTCCGTCCCCGCGTCGACTGGGCGGGCGCGCTGGCGGTGTTCGCGTGCGGAGGGGTGCTGCTCACGGCGCTGGTGCAGGGCGGGGTGGCCTGGCCGTGGCTGTCGACGCCGTCCCTCTCCCTGCTGGGGGCGGGAGTCGCGCTGCTGGTGGCGGTGGTGCTGATCGAACGGCGCGCGGCGGAGCCGATCATCCCGGGCTGGGTGTGGCGGCGGCGCACCATCGCCGCCGTCAACCTGGCGCTGGGCGCGCTCGGTCTGCTGATGGTGGCGCCGACCGTGTTCCTGCCCACCTACGCCCAGTCGGTCCTCGGCCTGGCGCCCGTGGCCGCCGGATTCGTGCTGTCCGTATGGACGTTGAGCTGGCCGGTGGCGGCGGCCCTGAGCCAGCACGTGTACCGCAGGATCGGCTTCCGCAACACGGCGATGCTCGGCATCGGTACGGCCACGCTGGTCCTGGCCGCGTTCCCGCTGCTCCCCTACCCGGGCCGGCCCTGGCAGCCGGCGGCGCTGATGCTGCTGCTGGGCGCGGCGCTCGGACTGTTCCAACTCCCGCTGATCGTGGGCGTGCAGTCGACGGTGGGCTGGGCGGAGCGGGGCACGGCGACCGCGTCGGTGCTGTTCTGCCGGCAGACCGGCCAGACCGTCGGCGCCGTCGTCTTCGGCGCGATAGCCAACGGTGTGCTCGCGGCCCGGCTCGGCGGCGCGGGCGACCTCGAATCGGTCACCCGCGCCCTGGACGCCGGCACCGCGCCGGAGGCCACCCGGCACGCCATCGCCGACGCGGTGCACGCCGTGTACCTGGGGGCGGCAGGGGCCGCGGCCTTGGCGTTCCTCGTGCTGGTGCTGCTGGCGCCGCGGGAATTCCCGGTGCTGAAGGACTGAAGGTCCGTACGCTGCGGCTCATGGTGACCCTGCGACGGCTGCACGCCGACCACGCCGAGGCCGTGCTGGCCTTCGAACGGGACAACCGGGCGTACTTCGCGCGCACGGTGCCGGACCGCGGTGACGCCTACTTCACGGCGGAGGGCTTCGCCGCCCGGCACGCGGCGCTGCTGGCCGAACAGGCGGCGGGCACCTGCCACTTCCACGTCGTGCTGGACGCGGCGGGCGAGCTGATCGGCCGCGTGAACCTGGTGGACGTGGCGGACGGATCGGCCGAACTCGGCTACCGCGTGGGGCAGCGGGCGGCCGGGCGCGGGGTGGCGACGGCGGCGGTCGCCGAGATGTGCCGGACGGCGGCGGCGTCGTACGGCCTCGTCGCGCTCACCGCCGTCACCACGCTGGACAATCCGGCGTCCAGGGCGGTCCTCGCCCGCAACGGCTTCACGGCCGTCGAGCACCTCACCGTCGGCGGCCGCCCCGGCGTGCGCTACCGGCGCGAACGCCTCACCGCCTGACGGCACCGCCCGCGAGAGAGGCCCGGGGCCGCCTGGTGGCGTGAAAGCACGGCCCGACCGACCGGTGCCCATGCGGGGCGCGTCGACCGCGCCGCGTCCCTCATGAACGCCGAGCACCACCGATGACGACCCATCAACGCGCCCCGCGCCCCGCATGGACGCCGGAGCACCACCGATGACGCCCCATCGGCCGCACCGCACGCCGCGTGGACGCCGGAGCACCACCGATGACGCCCCATCGGCCGCACCGCACGCCGCGTGGACGCCGGAGCACCACCGATGACGACCCGTCGGCCGCACCGCACGCCGCGTGGGCGCCGTGGCGGCGGCCGGTGTCGGCCCGTCACTCCGGCGCCGTCTGCCCCGTCAGCGCGGCCAGGCTGCTGTGCACGCGGTCCAGCTCGGCCCGTACCCGGTCCCAGCGCTCCCCGTGCTCGCGCAGCATCCGTTCCGTCTCCCGCGCGATGTGCTCCTGGCGGGCCCGCGCCCCGGCGAGGATCTCCTCGGCCCGCTCCCGCGCCGCCTCCTGGGCGCGGGCCGCGGAGGCCTCCTCGTCGGCGAGGGCCTGCCGCGCCTCGGCCAGCGTCCGCTCGGCACGGGCCAGCGACTGCGCGCCGAGCGTCTCGAACGCGTCCAGCCGCTCGGCCTCCTCCCGCTCGGCCTCCGCCCCCATCTCCCTGGCGAGCACGGTCAGCCGGGCGGCCCGCTCCCACGCCGCGTCCCGCTCGTGGGAGAGGACCGCGGCGTACGCGTCGACCTGCGCGGGACGGTAACCGCGGCGCCGCACGGTCAGGAAGCCGTACGAGGACACCGGTGCGCTGCTCATCCTGGCACTCCTGGAGCGAGCCCGAAAAGGAGACGATTTCGCGCATATCCTGATGGATCAGGCCGAGCAACCCATGACACGACACTCCGCGCAGGAGCCGCCCGCGAAAGAACCGGGCCCGTCCCCGTCATCGGGAACGGACCCGGTACACCCCACCCGGCCGGCGGACGCGGCAGCGTCAGACGCGGGACACGGCAGCCCGGTCAGCGGGCCAGCGGGCCAGCGGGCCAGCGGGCCAACCGGTCAGCGGACCAGCGATATCACCGCAGCCCGCCCCGCCCGGCCGGTCAGCGGACCAGCCGGTCCGCCGGTCCGCCGGTCACAGCAACCCGTCCCACATCTGCTCCAGCAGCACCGACCACCAGCTCTCCGGCGACCCCAGCGCCGCCGGGTCCAGCGCGGCCAGCTGGGCCTGGAAGTCGACGGTCCAGCGGCCCGCCTGCTCCTGGTTCAGACCGAACCGCAGCCGCCACATCCGGCCCAGCAGCGCCAGGCACCGCGCCAGCTCCGGCAGACCGGTGTTCACGAACTGCGGCGGCACCGGCGCACCGCCCGGCCCGGCCTCCACCGGCACCGCGACGATGTTCGCCGTGCCGTACTGCACACACAGCGCCCTGCCGAAGTCGCTGCCCACCACCAGGTACGAGCCCGCGTCCGGGGCCGGCTGCACACCGCGCTCCGCCGCCAGCTCCGCCAGCGTCGGCACCGGTCGACCCGGCTGGGCCTGCGCCCAGAAGAACGGGCCCAGGTCCATCGGCAGGCCCGCCACCACCAGGGTCTGCGCCACCACCGGCGGCACGCCCTGCCGGGACACCGCGGCCTGCTCGAACCGGAACACACCCGGCCCGAACGCCGCCGCCAGCTCCTGCGCGATCGCCTCCGGCGGAACGGGCGGCGCCGGCTGCACCGGCGGCAGCGGGACACGCACCGGCGCCGGACGTGCCGGACCGTCCGCGACCTGGTGCAACTCGCCCTGGTGGGCGAGGAGTTGCCGCATGCCCTGCTGCCGGCTCGCGTGATCCGTGCCGTACGGCGCGATCGACGTGATGCGGGCCTGCGGCCACTGCTCCCGGATCATCCGCGCGCAGTACGCGCCCGGCAGCTCGCAGGACTCCAGCTCCGTGTGCAGTTCCAGCACCTGGTCCGGCGGCACGTTCATGGCGCGCAGCTCGTGGAAGATCTGCCACTCCGGGTGCGGCGTGCCCGGCGCAGAACGCCGGATCAGCTGCTGCTCGGACCCGTCCTGCGCGCGGTAGCGCAGCACGGCCTGGTAACCGGGCCCCACGAGGGGCTGGCCCTGCTGCGGATAGCCGTACGCCGGAGGCTGACCGGGAGGCGGCACCGCGCCGGGCGGCATCGGCGCGCCGCCGGGCATGCCGGGGACGCCGGGCGGCTGCGGCGGGCCGGGGACACCCGGTGCCGCGGGCGGCGGGGGCGGCATGCCGGGGCCGCCCACCGGCGGCGCGGCCAGCATCGTCTCGGCGTGGTGGACGGCACCGTGCGCGCCGCCCGCCGAGCCGTGCGCGCCCGGCGGGGACGGCGGCGGGGGCGTGTTGCCCGACCGCGCGCCCGGCGCACCCG
>NZ_JARVKW010000027.1 GCF_029813775.1 Streptomyces sp. DH24
GCAGCCCGAGCCCGCCGCACCGGCATCCGCGTCGGCGTCGGCGTCGGCGTCCGACGAGGCCGAGTCGCCGCGTCGCCCGGCGCGCCCCGCGGTCGCCGTGTTCCAGCCGCCGGTGTTCACCGAGCCCAGGTTCCAGACGCCCGAGCGCGCCGCCGCCGAGGCCGCGGCCGGGGTTACCGGGGTCGACGAGCCCGAGGAGCCCGAGGAGCCCGAGGAGACGGCCGAGGCCGAGGCGTTCCAGGAGGAGCAGCCCGCCGCGTCCCGCCGCCGGCGTCGCCGCCGCGGTGCCGCCTCCGACGAGGCCGAGAGCCGGACCGCCGAGAGCCGGACCGCCGAGGTGCCCGCCGCCGAGGACGAGTCCGAGGAGGCCGACGAGTCGGCCGAGGACCACGCCGAGGGCGAGGACTCCGAGGAGACCGGCTCACGCCGCCGTCGTCGCCGGGGCGGCCGTCGCCGCCGCCGGGGCGAGGCCGCCGACAGCGAGTCGGCCGAGTCCGACTCCGCGGACGTCGAGGAGACCGCCGCCGAGCAGGCCGCGCAGGACGCCGAGGACACCGCCGAGCAGGCCGAGGAGGACGCCGAGGAGTTCGCGGACGCCGAGTCCTCCGGGGGCCGCGACGACCAGGGCGCGGGTTCCAGCAGCAGCCGTCGCCGCCGTCGCCGTCGTCGCCGCGCCGGTGACACCGGCACCGACGCCGAGCCGACCCCGGACGACCCCGAGCGCACCGTCGTCAAGGTCCGCGAGCCCCGCAAGGCCGCCGAGCCGTCCGACGAGGTGCAGTCCATCAAGGGCTCCACGCGTCTGGAGGCGAAGAAGCAGCGCCGCCGCGAGGGCCGCGAGCAGGGCCGCCGCCGCGTGCCGATCATCACCGAGGCCGAGTTCCTGGCCCGGCGCGAGGCCGTCGAGCGCGTCATGGTCGTCCGGCAGCACGGCGACCGCACGCAGATCGGCGTCCTCGAGGACAACGTGCTCGTCGAGCACTACGTCAACAAGGAGCAGTCGACGTCGTACGTCGGCAACGTCTACCTCGGCAAGGTGCAGAACGTCCTGCCGTCGATGGAGGCCGCCTTCATCGACATCGGCAAGGGCCGCAACGCCGTCCTGTACGCCGGTGAGGTCAACTTCGAGGCGCTGGGCATGGCCAACGGGCCGCGCCGCATCGAGTCCGCCCTGAAGTCCGGCCAGTCCGTCCTCGTGCAGGTCACGAAGGACCCCATCGGCCACAAGGGCGCCCGCCTCACCAGCCAGGTCTCCCTGCCGGGCCGCTACCTCGTGTACGTGCCCGAGGGCTCGATGACCGGCATCAGCCGCAAGCTGCCCGACACCGAGCGGGCCCGTCTGAAGACCATCCTCAAGAAGATCGTCCCCGAGGACGCGGGCGTCATCGTGCGCACCGCCGCCGAGGGCGCGAGCGAGGACGAGCTGCGCCGCGACGTCGAGCGTCTGCAGGCGCAGTGGGAGGACATCCAGAAGAAGGCCAAGAGCGGCAACGCGCCGACGCTGCTGTACGGCGAGCCGGACATGACCGTCCGGGTCGTCCGCGACATCTTCAACGAGGACTTCTCCAAGGTCGTCGTCAGCGGCGACGAGGCCTGGTCGACCATTCACGGGTACGTGTCGCACGTGGCGCCCGACCTGGCCGACCGGCTGTCGAAGTGGACCTCCGAGGTCGACGTCTTCGCCACGTACCGGATCGACGAGCAGCTCGCCAAGGCGCTGGACCGCAAGGTCTGGCTGCCGAGCGGCGGTTCGCTGGTGATCGACCGGACCGAGGCGATGGTCGTCATCGACGTCAACACCGGCAAGTTCACCGGCCAGGGCGGCAACCTCGAGGAGACCGTCACCAGGAACAACCTGGAGGCGGCCGAGGAGATCGTGCGCCAGCTCAGGCTGCGCGACCTCGGCGGCATCATCGTCATCGACTTCATCGACATGGTGCTGGAGTCCAACCGGGACCTGGTGCTGCGCCGTCTGCTGGAGTGCCTGGGCCGGGACCGTACGAAGCACCAGGTCGCCGAGGTGACATCGCTGGGCCTCGTGCAGATGACCCGCAAGCGGGTCGGCCAGGGCCTGCTGGAGTCGTTCTCCGAGACCTGCGTGCACTGCAACGGCCGCGGTGTCATCGTCCACCTGGACCAGCCGACCGCGGCCGGTGGCGGCGGCAAGCGCAAGAAGCGTGCGCGGGCCGGGGCCGAGCAGCCGCACGAGCACGAGGCGGCCGTCGCAGTGGAGACCGCCGAGCAGGAGGCGGAGAGCGAGGCCGAGGTCGTCGCCGAGGTCGCCGAGCCGGTGGCGCTGCCCGAGCCGGAGTTCGCGCCGGACGAGGAGCTGTACAGCAGCGTCGCCGAGGCGGAGGCCGCGGCCGGCCGGGGCCGCTCGCGTCGTCGGTCGAGCCGCAGGGCGTCCGCCCCGGCGGGCGCACCGCGCGGCGAGACGGTCAGGCCCGAGCCCGCGAAGCCGGAGCCGGCCAGGACCGAGGCTCCC
Source organism: Streptomyces sp. DH24 (assembly GCF_029813775.1). Lineage (GTDB taxonomy): Bacteria > Actinomycetota > Actinomycetes > Streptomycetales > Streptomycetaceae > Streptomyces. The sequence goes on from NZ_JARVKW010000027.1 coordinate 2,486, forward strand.
GCCGCCGAGGAGGCGCCGACCGCGCAGGACGTGACCGCCGAGGAGGCTGCCGAACGTCCGGTGCAGCCCGAGTCGGCCACCGAGGCGCTGGCCGAGCCCGCGGCCGTCGAGGACGCCGTCTCCGGCGCCCCGCAGCCCGCGTCCCGGCCCGCCGAGGAGGCCGCGCCCAAGGGCCGCACCCGCCGTCGCGCGACCCGCAAGGCCACCGCGCCGGCCGGTTCGCCCGCCGGTGCCGAGGCCGCCGTGGTGACCGTGTCCGAGCCGGCCCCGGTGTCCGAGCCGCAGGCCGAGGAGCCCGTCGCGGCACCGGCCGCCCCGGAGGCCGAGGCGCCCGCCGCGAGCGCCGCCCCGGCCCGCCCGAGGCGCCGTGCCGTGCGCAAGCCCACGACGCCCACCGCGTCCGAGGAGGCGGCCGTCGTGGTCGTCCCGTCGGCGCCGGCGGCGGAGCAGGCGGAGACGCCCGCCGAGGGCGTCACCGAGGGCGAGGCGGCCGACGAGGCCGCCCCGGCCAAGAAGACGGCCCGCAAGGTGGCGAAGAAGGCGACGGCGAAGAAGGCCGCCACCAAGAAGACCGCGGCCAAGAAGACGGCCGCGAAGAAGACGACGGCCAAGAAGGCGACGGCGAAGACCACCAAGTCGGCCGCCAAGAAGACGACGTCGAAGAAGACCGCGGCGGCCGCCCAGCAGGCGCCGTCCTCGGTCACGGCGTCCACGGAGGACTGACCCGCCCGGCCCTCTGCCGTACCGGTGAAGGCGCGGGACCCCGAGCGGTTCGGGGTCCCGCGCTTTCTCGCCGCAGGGGCCCGGTTTGACCCTTCAGGCCGGTCCCCCGTAACCTTGACCGTCGGCGTGTCCATAGGCAGGCCACATCCCCGTAAACCTCTTCCTCCCGGTCACAGGGTTGGCCGGGAGAGGCCGTCCGTTGCCGGGCGGCTGGACTGCGGGGGTGCCGTTCCCGAGCGAGAGAGTGAGATCCGCGTGTACGCCATCGTGCGCAGCGGTGGTCGCCAGCACAAGGTTGCTGTCGGCGACATCGTTGAGGTTGACAAGATTTCCACTGCCAAGGTTGGCGACACGGTCGAGCTCTCGACCCTGCTCGTTGTCGACGGCGACGCTGTGACCAGCGACCCGTGGGTGCTGGCCGGCATCAAGGTCCAGGCCGAGGTCGTGGACCACCACAAGGGCCAGAAGATCGACATTCTGCGCTACAAGAACAAGACCGGCTACCGCCGTCGTCAGGGCCACCGCCAGCAGTACACGGCGATCAAGGTCACTGAGATCCCCGCGGCTGCGAAGTAAGGGACTGAGGAGAGATGGCACACAAGAAGGGCGCATCGTCCACCCGTAACGGTCGTGACTCCAACGCTCAGCGCCTCGGCGTGAAGCGCTTCGGTGGTCAGGTCGTCAACGCGGGCGAGATCCTGGTCCGCCAGCGCGGCACCCACTTCCACCCGGGCGCGGGCGTCGGCCGCGGCGGCGACGACACGCTGTTCGCGCTGCAGGCCGGTTCGGTGCAGTTCGGCACCCACCGTGGCCGCAAGGTCGTGAACATCGTTCCGGTCGCTTGACCGGAAGCATTCGCGAGGCGGACCTCACTTCCCCCCGGGGAAGCGGGTCCGCCTTTCGCGTGTTGACCTGAAGACATTCACGCACGTAACTGGAGGCACATCCCATGACCACCTTCGTGGACCGCGTCGAGCTCCATGTCGCCGCGGGTAGCGGAGGCCACGGCTGTGCCTCCGTCCACCGTGAGAAGTTCAAGCCGCTCGGCGGCCCGGACGGCGGCAACGGCGGCCGGGGCGGCGACGTGATCCTCACCGTCGACCAGTCCGTCACGACGCTGCTGGACTACCACCACTCCCCGCACCGCAGGGCGACCAACGGCAAGCCCGGCGAGGGCGGCAACCGTTCCGGCAAGGACGGCCAGGACCTGATCCTGCCGGTGCCGGACGGCACGGTCGTCCTGGACAAGGCGGGCAACGTCCTCGCCGACCTCGTCGGCCAGGGCACCTCGTACGTCGCCGCGCAGGGCGGCCGGGGCGGGCTCGGCAACGCCGCGCTGGCCTCCGCGCGCCGCAAGGCGCCCGGCTTCGCGCTGCTCGGTGAGCCCGGTGACCTCCAGGACATCGTCCTGGAGCTGAAGACCGTCGCGGACGTGGCCCTGGTCGGCTACCCGAGCGCCGGCAAGTCCTCGCTGATCTCGGTGCTGAGCGCCGCCAAGCCGAAGATCGCCGACTACCCGTTCACGACGCTCGTGCCGAACCTCGGTGTGGTGACGGCCGGTTCGACGGTCTTCACCATCGCCGACGTGCCGGGGCTGATCCCGGGCGCCAGCCAGGGCAAGGGCCTGGGCCTTGAGTTCCTGCGCCACGTGGAGCGGTGCAGCGTGCTCGTGCACGTGCTGGACACCGCCACCCTGGAGTCCGACCGCGACCCCGTCTCCGACCTCGACGTCATCGAGGAGGAGCTGCGGCAGTACGGCGGGCTCGACAGGCGGCCCCGGATCGTCGTCCTGAACAAGATCGACGTGCCGGACGGCAAGGACCTCGCCGAGATGGTGCGGCCCGACCTGGAGGCCCGGGGCTACCGCGTCTTCGAGGTGTCGGCCGTGGCCCACCTGGGCCTGAGGGAGCTGTCCTTCGCGCTCGCCGACCTGGTCGCCAAGGCGCGTGCCGCGAAGCCGAAGGAAGAGGCGACGCGGATCGTGATCCGGCCCAAGGCCGTGGACGACACCGGCTTCACGGTGACCCGCGAGGACGACGGGCTGTTCCGGGTGCGCGGCGAGAAGCCCGAGCGGTGGGTGCGCCAGACCGACTTCAACAACGACGAGGCCGTCGGCTACCTCGCCGACCGGCTCAACCGGCTCGGCGTCGAGGACGAACTGCTCAAGGCCGGTGCCCGGTCCGGCGACGGCGTCGCGATCGGCCCCGAGGACAACGCGGTCGTCTTCGACTGGGAGCCGACCGTCATGGCCGGTGCCGAGATGCTCGGGCGGCGCGGCGAGGACCACCGGCTGGACGGCGCCCGCCCGGCGGCGCAGCGGCGTCGCGACAAGCAGGCGGAACTGGACGACGCGGACCGCGAGTTCGACGGCTTCGAGCCGTTCTGACCGCACCGGCCGCGGCAGTGGTCCCGGGCTGACGACGGGGAGAGTCCCGGCGTGTCCCGGGGCCACCACCCCGCCTTCCGGTGAGTCGTACTGGGCGGCACGGAGAGCTTTTCCGTAGCTCAACTGCCGTCCAGGTTCCCGGAGTCGACGTGCCCCTGTCGCCGCCGTCCCCCCACTCCCCGCGCCCGCGGCGGTCCGTACGGCCGCGAAGCCGGGGCGCCCTGGTGGTCGCGGTCGGGCTGCTCGCCGCGCTGGGTGCGGCGGCCCCCGCGGCGCAGGCGGGGCCCGCCACGACCGCCGGACCGCAGGACGACAGCGCCACGGGCCCGAGCGGTTCCGGCGTCCCGACGGTCACGCAGGACACCGCCGACGTCCCGGGCAGGGCCGAGCGGGACGACCACTTCGGCAGGTCCGTGCACCTCGCCGACGCCCACCACGACGCTCTCGCGGACCTCGCCGTCGGCGCGCCGGGGGAGAACGGCGACGCCGGGTCCGTGTGGACCTTCCGGTCCGGCCCGACGACGGTGGGCACGCCGAACGCGACGACCGTGTTCGGCCACTCGGTGCTCGGCACGACCGGCACGACCGGCACGAACGCCCGGCTCGGCCTGGGCTTCGCGTACTGAACTACCCCGCCCCCGTCCGCCGGTTGGCGGGCCTTCGGACCCGTTGCGGCCACGTCGCGTTCCTCGCGTCGTTCCCCCGCCGCAACGGGTCCTCTCTTGTCTGCCTAGTTGTCATGCACGCGAACCTCGTCGTTCAGCCGGTGGACCGCCCGGACGCGTCACCTCGTGGGGTGTCCAAGAGGTACGCGAGGCAAGGGAGTTCGCCGATGACCGGTGCAGTATCGCCCGACCGACGCCGCTTTCTGACCGCCGGTGCCGCCGCCCTCGGCGCCGCCGCCTCCGCCCAGCTGTGGCTGCCGGGCTCCGCCCGGGCGGCCGAGACCCCGCTGTCCGACGGCGTGTTCAGTCTCGGCGTCGCGTCCGGCGACCCGCTGCCCGACGGCGTCGTGCTGTGGACGCGGCTCGCCCCCGACCCGCTGAACGGGGGCGGCATGCCCGACCGGGCGGTGCCGGTGGAGTGGCAGCTCGCCGAGGACGCCCGGTTCAGAAGGGTCGTCCGCCGGGGCACCTCCCAGGCCCGGCCGGAGTACGGCCACAGCGTGCACGTGGACGTACGCGGGCTGCGCGCGGACCGCGAGTACTGGTACCGCTTCCGCGTCGGCGGACAGCTCTCCCGGACCGGCCGCACCCGCACCGCGCCCCGGCGCTTCGACGCGGGCGGACGGCTGCGCGTGGCCCTCGCGTCCTGCCAGAACTGGCAGCACGGCTGGTTCACGCCGTACGCCGACATGCTGGAGCAGGACCCGGACGTCGTGGTCTTCGTCGGCGACTACATCTACGAGTCCACGCCCTCCTCGACGGGCGTCCGCCGCCACGAGGGGACCGGCGAGCCGTACAGCCTGACCCAGTACCGCAACCGGTACGCCCAGTACCGCAGCGACCCCGACCTGGCCGCGATGCACGCCAACGCCCCGTTCGTGGTCACCTTCGACGACCACGAGGTCGACAACGACTTCGCCGGCGACATCCCGCAGGACCCGGCCAAGCAGCCGCACGACGCGTTCGTGGCCCGGCTGACGGCCGCCTACCAGGCGTACTACGAGCACATGCCGGTGCGTGCCACCGCCGTCCCGAACGGCCCGCACATCCGGATGTACCGCCGCCTGGACTTCGGCCGCCTCGCCCGGCTCAACGTGCTGGACACCCGGCAGTACCGCAGCGACCAGGCCACCAGCCAGGCCGGCGCCCAGGACCCGAAGCTCACGATGCTCGGCGCCGAGCAGAAGCGGTGGCTGCTGGACGGGCTGCACGACTCGCCCGCCCGCTGGAACCTGATCGCCTCCCAGATCATGATGGCCGAGACCGACCTCAAGGTCGGCGAGGGCAAGCTCTGGTTCTACGACGCCTGGGACGGCTACCAGGCCGAACGCAACGCGTTCATGCGGGAGTTCAAGAGGGTCAGCAACCCGGTCGTGCTCACCGGAGACCGCCATCTGACGATGATCAGTGACCTGAAGGAGGACTACGCGGACCCGGACTCCGCCGTCGTGGGCGCCGAGTTCGTCGGCACCTCCATCTCCAGCAACGGCGACCAGGACCAGGCCGCCTTCCGGGCCGAGTGGGACCCGCGCCGCGCGGACAACCCGCACTGGAAGCTGCTCGACGCCCACCGCGGCTACCACCTGTTCGACATCCGCCGCGACGGCATCGACGCCCAGGTCCGGGTGGTCGACACGGTCCGCGCGCCGCGCGCCGCCGCGAGCACCCTCGCCCGGCTGCGCGTGGACGCGGGGCGGCCCGGCGTCCGGCTGGCCTGACACCGCGGCGCGGGAGGAGCCCGGGACTCGTCGCCGTCCCGGACTCCTCCCGGCCCGTCCTCAGACCGTTCTCCCGGCGTCCCGTGACCATGGAGACGGATCTGTTCGCAAGACTCGCCGGGGTGACGGGACGGCCGTGACCGCCCCGCTGCCCGGCCGACATCCGGCTGCCGCACAGCGGCCCGCACACGACCCGACGCGGCGAACCGTTCTCTCACTCCGGCCGAAACCGAAATGCCGCGGCACCTGAACAAGGAATTCCGCCGCAATGGCCTTCCCGGTGAGCCGTATTCACGGCTCGTGCGGGGCGGCGCGGTCTCGCGGGATACCCGCGGCTCCGGCGCACGGCGAGCCGCGTCTCGCCCCCGAGGTGGCCGCCCAGGCGCTCTACGGGGCGCTCGCCGCGGTGGTCGGCACACCGGGTGGCACACGAGCCCCGCGAAGACGCGTACGGTTCATCGGACTCCGTCGAAGGAGCCCGTGAAAGTGCTCGGGCACCGCTGCCCGAAGAAACTGCGACAGTGTTGAACCGACACGGCGTCACCAGCGCGGTGCCGTACTCCTGTGGAGTTACTCACAGCAATTGTCAGAGGTGGCTGCGCTCGTTCACGGGGAGAACTCGCCATCATCAGGAGTGCAAGGTGAATGACAGGTTGCGCGCACATTTGCAGCGAAGGGCGCTCACCTTGCACTGCGGTAACCACAAGTGGGACCATTTCCAGGTTCCCTGTCGCCCCAAGGTAGGTCACCTGTGTCCCAGCACATAGACAAGCCCCGTACCACCGCAGTGATCCTGGCTGGTGGTACCGGTCAGCGCGTGGGTCTGTCGATCCCCAAGCAGCTGCTGAAGATCGCCGGCAAGGCAGTCATCGAGCACACCCTGACCACCTTCGAGAAGGCCGACTCGATCGACGACATCATCGTCCTGATGGCGCCGGGCTACGTGCCCGATGTCGAGAAGATCGTCGCCAAGGCCGGGTTCAAGAAGGTCTCCAGGGTCATCGAGGGCGGCGCCACGCGGAACGAGACCACCGAGCGCGCCATCTCCGCCCTGCGCGAGGGCCTCGGCGAGGGCGAGGACCTCAACGTCCTCTTCCACGACGCCGTGCGCCCGCTGCTGTCGCAGCGCGTCATCGACGACTGCGTCGCCGCGCTGGACCGCTACCAGGCCGTCGACGTCGCCATCCCGTCCGCGGACACCATCATCGTGACCCGCACGCACGGCGAGGACGGCGAGTTCATCACCGAGATCCCGGACCGCTCCCGGCTGCGCCGCGGCCAGACGCCGCAGGCCTTCAAGCTGTCCACGATCCGCCGCGCCTACGAGGTCGCCGCCGGCGACCCCAACTTCCAGGCCACGGACGACTGCTCGGTCGTGCTCAAGTACCTGCCGGACGTGCCGATCCACGTCGTCGCGGGTGACGAGTACAACATGAAGGTCACCCAGCCCGTCGACGTCTTCATCGCCGACAAGCTGTTCCAGCTGGCCTCCACGGCCACGCCCGAGCAGAACGGCGAGGAGGCCTACCGCGAGCTGCTGACCGGCAAGACCCTGGTCGTCTTCGGCGGTTCGTACGGCATCGGCAAGGACATCGCCGAACTCGCCGAGTCCTACGGGGCCACGGTGTACGCGCTGGGCCGCTCCACCACCGGCACCCACGTGGAGAACCCGGAGGAGGTCGACGACGCGCTGTCCAAGGCGTACGCCGAGACCGGGCGCATCGACTTCGTCGTCAACACCGCGGGCGTGCTGCGCATCGGCAAGCTGGCCGAGACCGACAACGCCACCATCGAGGAGGCGCTGAAGGTCAACTACCTGGCCCCGGTGCAGATCGCCCGCTCCTCGTACAAGTACCTGGCCGAGACCAAGGGCCAGCTGCTGCTGTACACCTCCAGCAGCTACACGCGGGGCCGGGCCGAGTACAGCCTGTACTCCTCGACCAAGGCCGCCATGGTGAATCTCACCCAGGCGCTCTCGGACGAGTGGGCAGGCGAGGGCGTTCGTGTGAACTGCGTCAACCCGGAGCGCACGGCCACGCCGATGCGCACCAAGGCCTTCGGCCAGGAGCCGCAGGGCAGCCTGCTGTCCTCCGCGGCCGTGGCCCGTACCTCGCTCGACGTGCTGCTTTCCGAGCTCACCGGGCACGTGATCGACGTCCGACAGCAGGACCCGACGGCGGCGGCCGGGAAGGCCTCCGGCTTCGAGCAGGCCCTGGCCAGTGTTCTTGACCGGCAGGACGGCGTGGCATAATCAACTTCAAATAGCCTTCTGATATTCAGGCCTCTGTGGCTGCCCGTTCGCGGAGCATTCACAGGGGCCTGAGTCCGTAAATTTCCCGGAGCGTTCACAGGGTCTTTTCCGGACTTTCTCGGCTTTGACAACCGGCACCCCTCTCAGAGCAGGTTCTCCGTGATATCCACCGCTATTCGCGTCGCCCGCGTGGGCAGCGCGGCCGAGCTGGCCGCGGCGGCCCTCATGATGCTGGGCTTCCCGGCACTCATGCTGGCCGCGCTCGTCCCGAGCGTTCCCGCCTTCGCGGCCGCGGCCGCCGTGACGTACCTGGCGGACCACTATCTGCACCGCAGGGGCAGCTACCTGGTCAACCGCCTCAGCAAGGTGCGCGCCGGTCTGTCGATCCGCTTCCTGATCCGCCAGCTGCTGCTGATCCTGCTGCTGGCCCGGCTGTCCCTCGCGGACAACCTGATCTACTACGGCGCCATAGCGTGCTTCATCGCCTTCTACGGCCTCCAGGCACCGCACGGCGCCCTGGTCACGCTGATCCGCAACCGCCGCAAGATGCCGGTCGCCACCCGCAACGTCGACCTGGCCGCCCGGCTCCGCATCCCGGACGCCCCGCCGCGCCGGCTGCTGCACCGCTCCGCCGAGAAGATGCTCCACCTCGACCTCTTCGCGGTGGCCGGCATCGTGACCGCCGCGGGCCTGGAGACGTCCGTGCCCGGGTTCGTGGGCATCGGTCTCACGGTGGCGCTGGCCGTGGCGTACGTCGCCGCGCTGCTGCCGTTCGTCCGGGCCACGCGGATCCCGCCGCGCGCCGAGATCGTCCTCGCCGCGGTCGACGACTGGCTGGCCGAGTACCGGCCGGAGACGGTGCTCTACTTCTCCGGTTCCAGGGACTCCGCGTACCAGGTCAACATGTGGCTGGAAACGATGGAGCAGCTGGACACCAGGCCGCTGATCATCCTCCGCGAGCGGGCCATACTGAACAACCTCGCGCCCACCACGGTCCCCGTCATCTGCGTGCCCGGAGGGGTGCACCTGATGAACATGGACCTGTCCACGGTGCGGGTGGCGCTCTACGCGGCGAACGTCGGCAAGAACATCCACCTGCTGCGCGTGCCCACCATGAAGCACGTCTTCATCGGCCACGGCGACAGCGACAAGCTGGCCAGCGTCAACCCGTACAGCAAGGTCTACGACGAGGTGTGGACGGCCGGCCGCGCGGGCCGCGACCGCTACGCCATCGCCGACGTCGGCGTCCGCGACGACGACATCGTGGAGGTCGGCCGCCCGCAGCTCGCGCCGATCGAGACCTGGCAGGGCACCGCCCCCGACGGACGCTGCCCCACCGTGCTGTACGCGCCGACCTGGGAGGGCTGGGACGACAACCCCGGCAACACCTCGATCCTGCTCGCCGGCGAGAACATCGTGCGGCGGCTGGTGACCGCCGACCCGCCGGTCCGCGTGCTGTACAAGCCGCACCCGTTCACCGGCACCCGCAGCCCGCTCGCCAAGGCCGCCCACCAGCGGATCACCGACCTCGTGACGCAGGCCGCCGCCGAGCGCGCCGCCGACCCCCGCTTCGTCGCCGACACGGCCGCGCAGACCGCCGCACGGGCCGAGCTGGCCCGTATCGAGGCCCGCCTCGCCGAACTGGCCGGCGGCACCGAGAAGGGCGACGAGGCCGAGGCCTCCCGGGACGGCATCGTGGACGTGGCCCGGCACGAGGAGACCGCCCGGCTGCGCGCCGAGTGGAACGACGCCTACTGGCGCTCCTTCCCGACCTGGGAGCACCGCGTCATCACGGGCGCCCAGCCCCGCCTGTACGACTGCTTCAACGTGTCCGACGCGATGGTCTCCGACATCTCCAGCGTGGTCTCGGACTTCATCGCCAGCGGCAAGCCGTACGCGGTCACGGACTCCGCCGAGCTGGGTGTGGAGGAGTTCAAGCGGCAGAACACCGCGGTGCGGGCCGCCGTGATCCTGTCCAACAGCGCCGTCGAGCTGGACGCGCTGCTCGCCGCCGTCCGCGACCCGGCCGCCGACGCGCTGGCCGAGGACCGCAAGGAGCTCAAGCAGTACCTGCTGGGCCCGGACGAGCCGGAGTCCATCGACCAGTTCAACACCGCCGTGGCGAACCTCGCCCTGAAGGCCGAGACGCGCAATGTCGGCCAGGCCACCCGGCTCGCCGCCGCCGAGGCGGAGACCGGGCTGGCCGAGGCGATGCCCGCGCAGCGGGTGACCGCGACGGGCGACACCGACCTGCCCGCGGGCTGATCCGCCCGGACTCACACGGAGGGCCCGGTCCCCGGCGAGAGATCTCGCCGGGGACCGGGCCTTTTCGGCCTTCTTACCGTATTCACGGGCATGTCCACCCAACCCCGGCCGTCCAACGCCCGTCTCGGCGCGCCGAAGTCGATGTGGGGCCGCACGCTGGAGCGCACGGACGTGTTCTCGTCCGCCATCAAGTTCACGCTCAGCGCGCAGAAGCTGTTCCGCCGCGAGCTGCTGACCCGGCACGGCATGCGGTTCGACGAGTCGCTGTTCACGGGCGAGGACGCGCTGTTCACGATGGAGGCGTATCTGCGGGCCGACGGGGTGTCCGTGATCGCCGACCACACCTGCTACTACCTGGTGGGCCGCACCGACGGAAAACACGTCACCAAGAGCGGCGACCACACCCTGCGCTTCGACTCCGCGCGGGCCCTGATGAACCTGATCGCCGAACTGGTGCCCGCCGGTGACCGGCGCGACCTGCTCATGGTGCGGCCGTTCGTCGTCACGCTGCTGGGGCAGTTCGGGCCGAAGTACCTCAAGGACGGCGAGGACGTACGGCGCCGGAAGCTGGAGCTGGCCGGGCCGCTGATGGACGCCCACTGGACCGAGGGCGTCGCCCGCCACCTCAAGGTGCACGAGCGGCTGCGGCTGCATCTGGTCGCCGAGCGGCGGCCCGACCTGCTGGCGGACGTCGTGGCGTTCGTGGCGGCGAAGAAGCGGGCGGCGGCCCTCCTGGAGAAGAAGGGCCGCCGCCTCTACCTTGCCTATCCGCACTTCCGTGACCGCCGCGCCGGCATACCCGACGCCGTCTACCTCGCCGCGCCGCGGGAGGCCCGCGCCTACCCGGGCTACCGCGAGGGCGGGTTCGACTCCTTCGTGCGGCGGGCCGCCCGCAGGGCGCGCCGACTGCTGCCGCCGAAGGACGACGTCACGCCGGGAGGGACGGCTGCTGCGGCATGACCTCCTCCCGGCGCTGGCCGGGGAGGTCCGCCGCCAGGCGCGCCGCCATGCGGGCCCGGTGCTCCCGGGCCTGGGCGCACAGCGCCTGGACGGCCGCGTTGAACCGTTCCTGCGACGACGGCTCGGCCGGGCCCAGCAGGCGCAGCTTCAACGCGGCGCGCTCCTCGGCCAGTTCGTCCAGCTCGGGCCGGCGGACCGTCTCCAGCAGCGCGGGCACCCCGGCCGCGTCCGGCGTCAGCACGGTCGCCGCCGCCACCGTCGGGAAGGCCGCGCGGAACGCGTCCTCGTCCAGCCCGCTGGTGTTCGCCACGGCGTACGGCTTGCCGCTCGCCAGGAAGTCGCTGATCACGCTGGACACGTCGCTGATCAGCAGGTCGGCCCTGTTGAAGCAGGCGTACAGCGCGGGCCGGGCGGCGGTGACGATCTGGTGCTCCCACTCGGGCAGCGACGCCCAGTACGCCTCCTCCCAGGCGGCCGTCGCCCGGGTCACGGCGTCCGCGCGGCCCGGCTCCGGCGTGGACTGGATCAGCATCCGCTCCAGCTGGTCGGCGCCCCGGCGGAACGCGGACACGGTGAGCCGGTCCAGCTCCTCGGTGCGGCGCGCCAGTTCGAGTTCGGCGTCGGCCGAGGGGCGCGGTCCGGTCCGGCCCCGGTTCGCCGCCCGGATGAGCTCCCGGATCCGCTGGTCGGCGGCGCCCGCACGCGGGTCGACCGACCCCGTCAGCGGATGCGGCTTGTACAGCAGCCGCACGCCCGGGTCGGCGACCAGCGCCCGCACCAGGTTCTCGCCGGCCTCGATCACCGACGTGTTGCCCGGGTTGCCGTCCCAGCCCTCCCAGGTCGGCGCGTACAGCACCGTCGTGTAGGCACCGGTCGGCGGGCCCGCGTACGGCCGTACCGCGTCCAGCTGCGGGCGGCCGGTCTCCACCACGTCCTTGTCCTCGACGCCGACGTCGGCGAGCGCGTACCGCTCACGCGCCGCGGGACCGGCCACCCACACCTCGTCGTACGCCTTCGCGTACGGGTTGCAGGAGGACAGCTTGTCGCTCTCGCCGTGGTTGACGAAGGTGTGCCGGATCGTGGGGATGCGCAGCACCTGCGAGGTCTTGCCCGAGTTGGACGGGTGGATGAGGACCTGGAGCGTGGAGTGCTCCAGGCGCATCAGCGTGGCCACCTTCGGCAGGCAGACGATGGGGATGTCCGTCGCCGCGATCTTGTCCACCATGAACCGCTCGCGCAGCACGATGACCGGCCGCCCGTCCAGCTTGGCGATGGGATCCAGCCACATGTTCGCCTGGTACGCCGAGGAGGCGCCGCCGGAGAAGTACAGCCCGACGGTCGGCCGGTACTCCGCGAGCCACGCGTCGAACCAATCGAGCACTTCCTGCTCGCCCGCCGGACGGCGGCTCGGCAGCAGCCGCACCAGCAGCGCGGCCAGGCCCGCCAGGGTGAGCACGAGGGACAGCGAGACACCGATCGCCGCCTGGTACGCGGCGTCGGTCACGGCCGTGACCAGCAGCCCCGCGGTCGCGGGCAGGCCGAAGAGGAGCAGCCGCTCGCCGGGGCGGCGCAGCAGGCGGTGCGGTGCGGGGGTCAGGCGCAGCGCCGAGGCGTCGATGTTGCGGGTGACGACGGGCAGCGTGCGGGTGCGGCGTACCAGGACGGAGACCGCCTGGACGGCGCAGTGCAGCCCGTAGAAGAACAGCAGGCCGACGAGGAGGACGGCGTACTCGGTCTCCCGGTCCTGTTCCCCGAGGCGCAGCAGGCCGGCCACGATGAGCAGGTCGCGCAGCACGTGCCGCACGGTGACGTCCGCGTGCGACTTGGCGAACAGCGTCAGCATGCCGCGCTGCCAGCGGTACACGACGCCCTCGACCGCCAGGGACACGACGGTCGCGGTCACCAGGAGCGCGATGTCCGGGCGGAGGGCGGCCAGCGCCTGCGCGGCGAAGGCGGCGGCCAGGGTGGCGATGACGAGCAGCTTGGCGACGGTCTGCCGGTGGGGCAGCCGCCGTCTCGTCGTGGGCTCCGACGAGGTCGGGGCTATCGAGGTCCGGCGTCCGGGACGCCGGCGGGCGGAGGGTAGGGGCACTGCGGGAACTCCAGGGGTCGTCGCGAGACGTGCTCCAGGGTTAACGCCGGCCGGCCATCGGACGACACGCGCGTGTACATGCCTGGGAGGTGTCGCGGAGTCTACGGCTCCGAATCGACCCCGTTCCAGTCCCCTCCCCCCAGCGCCGGCGGGGGTGCCCCTCCACCGACTACGGGCGGCCGCCCTGCAGCGCCCTGCGCAGCGGCCGGCCGACCACGCGGCGCGCCTTGCGGTACACCGAGGCGGTCACCGGCGCCGCCGCGGCGGCCTTCGCGCCGGTCCTGGCGCGGGCCAGCTCCCGCTTCAGCCGCGCGTTGTCCGCGGTCAGCTCCGTGACCCTGCTGTTGAGCCAGCCGAAGCGGGCGCCGAGCTCGGCGATGCCGGTGTCGTTCCAGGGCCGGATACCCGGCGGGAACGCCAGTGACCGCATGCGCCGGTCGAAGGCGGCGCCGCCGTCGCCGTGGGTGAAGGTGTTCTGCAGCCCGTTGCGGTCCAGGAACGCCGTGAACCGTTCGAACCGCTGGTGGTGGTTGCCCGTCAGCGCGCCGAAGTCGGCCTCCTCGTACAGCGTCGCCGGGTCGACGTCGGCGGGCAGCTCGTCGATCCGCCGGTGCGGAATCTCGAAGTAGCGGCACAGCTCCAGCGTCCGGGAGTCGCCGCACAGCACCGTCGCGGGCGTGCCGGCCAGCAGGGCCGCGATGTTGCCGTGGATGCGGGAGCCGAAGGAGTAGTCGAAGGCGCGCAGGTCGTCGATCCAGGTGACCGGGTCGATGTAGACGCGGACCTTGTCCTCCCGGTACATCGGGTGGTCGGGGTGCGTCGGCATCGCGGTCACGCGCGCGTTCGGGTCGGACAGGTCCCGCCAGTGCAACTGCCGCGCGTCGCTGAGGTTCTGGCCGATGTAGCGCAGGTGCGGGTAGCGCGCGTGGGCGCGGTCGATGATCCGGCCCATGCCCTGCTTCCGCACGGCGTTGTGCGAGCCGTTGACGGCGATCCGGGAGTCGGCGGTCAGTTCCGGGACCCGCTTGCGCACGGTGAGGTCCTTGCCGTGCAGGAACAGCGATGGGCAGCCGATGACTTCGACGTCCCGGAAGCCCATGTCCTTGAGGTACTGCTCGGTGAACTCGCCGCGCACCCCGATCGAGGCGCTGCGGTCGAGCACCGCGGAGACGAACTCGCGCACCGCCGGCTCCATGGGCTTCAGCCGGGCCGGGTCGTAGCCCAGCCCGGTCTGCGCGCCGACGCCCAGCACGACGACGGGTATCCGCAGCCTGCTGATCAGCCGTGTGAGCCGCTTCAGCTGGGGCTCGAACGACGGGCGGAAGGCGTTGGCGAGCGGCACGACGAAGGCGTCGTACTCCTGGTTGATGCGGCTCGCCGCCGAGACGTCGCTGCGGATGCCGTTGGAGACGACCTCGGTGTGCGGCGTCTGGAGGATCTTGTGCGCGGCGTCACTGAAGATCAGGTTGCCGGAGTTGGTGGCGATCACGTCCCGGTGCAGGGCCTCCTCCACCGGAACGACGTCGTACGGGCTCTTTCCCGAACGGAGGAGGACGCGCTTCGGGGGCAGCGCGGAACGAACGTCGCGATCTTTGGGTGCCACGCCGTTCAACGTAGGTTCACCGCTCATTTGATTTCTACAGGCAACCAGCACAACCTTTTCGCCGTGTGCGGCCGGTGAGCGGCACGTCACACGGCGTGTGTCCCGGGTGGTGGACCGGCGCGCGGCGCCGGGGCCCGTTCGCGTAGATTGCCGAGCGGGGCACGAACGCGCACGAGGGGAAAGAAGCCAAGGTGGCAGGGGCAAGGCAGGGCGTGAGAGAAGCCCGCAGGATCGTCGTCAAGGTGGGTTCCTCGTCGCTGACCACCGCGTCGGGCGGACTGGACGCCGACCGGGTCGACGCGCTCGTCGACGTGCTCGCCAAGGTGCGGAACGAAGGGGTGGCCCGAAAGGCCCCGGTCGAGGGCGGCGGTGGGAGGCGGGCGGGCGCAGGCGAGCGGGAGATCGTCCTGGTCTCGTCCGGCGCCATCGCCGCGGGGCTCGCCCCGCTGGGGCTGCGGCGCCGGCCGACGGACCTGGCCCGCCAGCAGGCCGCCGCCAGCGTCGGACAGGGCCTGCTCGTGGCCCGCTACACGGCCTCCTTCGCCCGCTACGGCGTCCGCGTCGGCCAGGTCCTGCTCACCTCCGACGACATGAGCCGCCGCGCCCACCACCGCAACGCCTCCCGCACGCTGGACAAGCTGCTCGCGATGGGCGCCCTCCCGATCGTCAACGAGAACGACACCGTGGCGACCGACGAGATCCGCTTCGGCGACAACGACCGGCTCGCCGCCCTCGTCGCCCACCTCGTCCGCGCCGACCTGCTGGTGCTGCTGTCCGACGTGGACGGCGTCTACGACGGCGACCCGAGCAGGCCGGGCACCTCCCGGATGGCCGAGATCCGGGGCCCGGAGGACCTGGCTGACGTCGAGATCGGCAGCGCGGGCAAGGCCGGCGTCGGCACCGGCGGCATGGTCACCAAGGTCGAGGCCGCCCGGATCGCCGCCGCCGCCGGCATCCCCGTCGTGCTGACCAGCGCCGTCCGCGCGGCCGACGCCCTCGCCGGCAACGACACCGGCACCTACTTCCACCCCACCGGCAAGCGCTCCGCCGACCGGCTGCTGTGGCTCCAGCACGCCTCCACCCCGCAGGGCTCGCTCACCCTCGACGACGGTGCCGTGCGCGCGGTCGTCGAGCGCCGCAAGTCGCTGCTGCCGGCCGGAATCGCCGCCGTGGAGGGCGAGTTCAGCGCCGGTGACCCGGTGGAGCTGCGCGACGGCACCGGGCGGGCGGTGGCCCGCGGCCTGGTCAACTTCGACGCCAAGGAGATCCCCCGGCTGATCGGCCGTTCCACCCGGGAGCTGGCCCGCGAGCTCGGCGCCGCATACGAACGCGAGGTCGTACACAGGGACGACCTGGTCGTCCTGCACCCGTAAGGACGTCCGTGGGCGCCTCGGCCAAGGCGCCCCTTATGTTCCGAATATGTTCCGAAACGTCGGCCCTCCTCGGTGGACGTTCCGTAAAACCCGCCCCGCGGACTCTTGCGGCCTGCTCAACTTTGTCTCGGCGACACGTTCCGCTCGTGCGCGGTGCGCGTGCACCGTGCGAGCCCATGCGTAAAGGAGGCCGTCGTGAGACGAGTGCGCCCTGGGGCGGCCGCGTCCCGCGGTGCCGCGGGCTCCCGCGCGAACGGCCGGGAGCGGGCCCTGACGAGCGTCGCGGCGGGAGACCGGTTCGAGGGCGAGGCAAAGGACCTGCCCCGCCTGTGGCACGTCACGCTCAGCGTCTCCGGCGAGGAGGCCCCGATCGAGAAGGTCCGGCGTTCCCTCGAACAGCTCGCCCACGACCACCCCTTCCTGCTGACCAGCAGATACGCGGGCGACCACGCCGAGATCCGGTACTGGGAGGAGGCCCGCGACCTGCATGACGCGGCCGCGGTCGCCCTGCGCCTGTGGGGCGAGCACCGCCAGAGCGCGGGCCTGCCGCCCTGGGAGATCGTCGGCCTGGAGGTCATCGACCGCGCGACCTACCACCAGCGCCTCGCCGAGGGGTACGGCCCGCCGCCCGCGAGCCCGGTCGGCGTCCACCCCTTTTGACGCGCTTGCCCCCGTTCATCACCTGTCTCGCGGTTTGGGATGACCGGTGAACGTCGGCTCCCGGCGCACTACCCTTCCCTCATGACCACGCTCTCGCCGTACGACTCGATGTCCCCGGTCACCCGGGCCGCCTACCGTGCCAAGGCCGCCGCCGCCACCCTCGCGCCGCTCCCGCGCGCCGAGAAGGACGACGCGCTGCTCGCCATCGCGGACGCCCTGGAGGTCCGTACGAGCGAGATCGTCGAGGCCAACGCCAAGGACGTCGCCAAGGCCCGCGAGGCCGGCACCAGCGAGGCCATCGTCGACCGGCTCACCCTCACCCCGGAGCGCGTCCGCGCCATCGCCTCCGACGTGCGGGACGTCGTCGCGCTGCCCGACCCGGTCGGCGAGGTCGTGCGCGGCGGCACCCTGCCCAACGGCATCGACCTGCGCCAGGTCCGCGTCCCGCTCGGCGTCGTCGGCATCATCTACGAGGCCCGCCCCAACGTCACCGTCGACGCCGCCGCCCTGTGCCTGAAGTCCGGCAACGCGGTCCTGCTGCGCGGCTCCGCCTCCGCCTACGAGTCGAACAGCGCCCTGGTGCGCGTCCTGCGGGACGCCGTCGGCGGCGCCGGCCTGCCCGCCGACGCCGTCCAGCTGGTGCCCGGCGAGAGCCGCGACAGCGTGCGCGAGCTGATGCGGGCCCGCGGCCTGGTCGACGTGCTCATCCCGCGCGGCGGCGCCTCCCTGATCAACACCGTCGTCCAGGAGTCCACCGTCCCGGTCATCGAGACCGGCACCGGCAACTGCCACGTCTACGTCGACGCCCACGCCGACCTCGACACGGCCATCGACATCCTGATCAACTCCAAGGCGCAGCGGCCCAGCGTGTGCAACGCCGCCGAGACGCTCCTGGTCCACCAGGACATCGCCCCCGAGTTCCTGCCGCGTGCCCTGGACGCCCTCGCCGACGCCGGGGTCACCGTGCACGCCGACGAGCGCGTGACGGCGTACGCCAAGGAGTCCCGGGCCACCGTGGTCGAGGCCACGCCGGAGGACTGGGAGACCGAGTACCTCTCCTACGACATCGCCGCCGCCGTGGTCGACTCGCTCGACAAGGCCGTCGAGCACATCCGGCTGTGGACGTCCGGCCACACCGAGGCGATCGTGACGACCTCGCAGCAGGCCGCCCGCCGCTTCACCCAGTTGGTCGATTCCACCACCGTCGCCGTGAACGCCTCCACGCGCTTCACCGACGGCGGCCAGTTCGGCTTCGGCGCCGAGATCGGCATCTCCACCCAGAAGCTGCACGCCCGGGGCCCGATGGGCCTTCCCGAGCTCACCAGCACCAAGTACATCGTCACCGGCGACGGGCACGTACGCCGCTGACACCGGCCCTCTCGGCATACGGACGAAATTCCGTACCGTCTGCCCAAAACGACCCCCCAGGTCTACTCTGGACCCGTGCCGGAGGACGTGGGGGGTTCGCCGTTCCCTGACGGCTGGGAGCCCGACGACGACCACGACCGCGGGGTGTCGGACGAAGAGTTCGCCTCCGTGGTCTTCGACGAGGCCTTCGTACGGGCGGCCGAGGTGCACGAGCCGACCGCCGTCGAACGCCTCCTGGCCGCCGCCCGCGCCAGACGCGAGGCCGCCGAGGCCGAGGCGCGCCGCGACCGGGCCCGTGGCGAGCACTACGGCGACGGATACGGACCCGACGACCACGGCGACTTCGACCACGACCAGGACTGGGACGACGGCGACGACCTCGACCCGGACTTCCCCGGCGGCCGCCACGGCGGACCGGGCCACGGCAGACAGATCCGCTGGCACCGCCCCGTGGCCTGGGTGCTCGCCGTGCTGATGGGCGTCGGCATGGTCGCCCTGGCCTTCACGGCCGTCTACCGGGGCGCCTCCTCGGGCAGCCGCGACCAGATCCCGCCACCGGCCTCGACCGGCCTGGAGCAGGGCACGGGGGCCTCCCCCTCCGCGTCCGCCGACCACTCCCCGCCGGCCGTCCCCGTGCTGCCGCGCACCCCCTGAACAGCCGCCGGGCGGCGCCGGGGCCCGGACCCGCACCGGCCGGGAGGGCGGTCCGCGACCTTGGTGAGAACCTGACAGGACTTGACGCGTACGGCCGCGTTTACCCCGCCCCCCGGAGACCTACCCTGAAGGTATGGGAGGGCTTGGAGACCCGCCTGAGGGGACGCCCGAGGGTGGCCCCGGAGGCGGCGAGGACGAGTACCGGTCCGTCGTCTTCGACGAGTCGTTCGTCCGTGCTGCCCGCCTCCAGGAGTACTCCGCGCAGGAACGCATCACCGACCACGCGCCCGCCGTCCGCAGCCGCCCGCCCCTGCGCCGCGGCGGCCTGCCCCGGCAGGCACTGGTCCTCGTCCTGCTGATCGCCGTCGCCTTCGGCACCGCCATCTACATGGGCGTCCGGCACCCCTACCAGACCCCGGCCGCCCGGGAACCCGCCGAGCCGCTGCGGATGACCGTCGTACCGCTGGCCCCCGGCGGCGAGGTGCCCGGGGCCGCCGACCCGGACTTCCTGTACGAGCACAGCCCCGCCGCGCAGTTCCGCGTGGGCGCCGAGGGCATACCGCTGCCGCCCGCCCGGCGCACCGCCCACTTCTCCGACGGCCAGGTCATCACCGCGCTGAGCACCGCCAAGGACTACATCGTGCGGTCCGCGCTCGACCCCGCCGTGCTCACCGGCGGCGACGTCCGCTCGGTGCGGGTGCTGCTCGACCCCGACCAGCTCGACCAGTTCGACCAGAGCTTCCAGCGCCCCGCCGCCGACGGCCGGCACGCGCCGACCGGCTGGCTGATCCGCCTCGACCCCGCCCGCGCCGAGCTCGCCGACCGCGGGATCCGCGTCCAGGGCAACCTGGAGGCCACCGAGGCGGACGCCGCGACCCTTGAGGTCACCGCCGACCACACCACCGTCTACGCGCTGCGGCCGGCCGGCGCCGACGACCGGGCCGAGGCCTCCCTGTTCACCGTCCGCCGCGAGCTGCACTTCCGCTTCGACCGCGAGGACCTGCGCCTGCACCAGGCCCAGGTGCTCGTCTCCTACGTCCGGGCCGGGCCGCTGTCCTGCGCCGAGGACGCCTCGAACCGGCTGCGCCCGCTGCTCGCCGGCCAGACCGCGAAGGAGGGCGGCCCGGCCGACACCGACCCGTACGCGACGGGCAGCACCACCGCCCTGTGCGGATCGCTGGCCAGGAGCGCGCTGCCCCGGGTGTGACGGACGCCCGGCGCGTCAGCGCCGGTGCGCGGCCGTGACGGGCGCTGCCGTCAGCCCTGGTCGCGGGGCGGAATGTCGTCGGAGGAGCCGGAGGAGCCGGAGGAGCCTGACGAGCCGGAGGAGCCTGACGAGTCGGTCGGTCGGTCCTTCGGCGCCGCGCCCGAGAAACCGCCGAAGCCGCGCCGCACCCGGTCGCCCAGGTCCCCGGCGCCGCCGGTGATGTCGCTGACCAGCTTCATCAGCGGGTCCTTCGAGTTCTTCACCTGGCTCGCGTAGCTCGCCGCCGACTCCCGGAAGGAGTCCCGCACCGAGGCGTCGCCGTCCTCGCCGCGCCGCGGGTAGTGGCCGTCCATGATCCGCTGGAAGTCGCGGGACTCGGCCCACTTCTTCAGCTCGGCCGCGCGGACGGTGGTGAACGGGTGGGAACGCGGCAGCACGTTCATGATCTTCAGCACCGAGTCGCGCAGGTCGCCGCCCGCCTCGTACTCGTCGGCCTGGGCCAGGAACGCGTCCACGTTCATCTCGTGCAGGTGGTTGCCGCCCGCGATCTTCATCAGGCCGCGCATCGAGGACGCCAGGTCCTGGCCGACGAGGAGACCCGCGCGGTCCGCTGACAGCTCCGACTTGCGGAACCACTCGCGCAGCGCGGTCACGATCGCCGTGATCGCCAGGTTGCCCAGCGGGATCCAGGCCACCCGGACGGCGAGGCTGGTCAGGAACAGCAGGATCGTCCGGTACACCGAGTGGCCGGACAGCGCGTGCCCCACCTCGTGCCCGACGACGGCCCGCATCTCCTCCTCGTCGAGCAGCTCCACCAGACCGGTGGTGACGACGATGATCGGCTCGTCCAGGCCGATGCACATCGCGTTGGGCTGCGGGTCCTGGTTGACGTACATCGGCGGGACCTTCTCCAGGTCCAGGATGTAACAGGCGTCCCGCAGCATGTCGTTCAGGTGCGAGAACTGCTGGTCGGAGACGCGCACCGAGTCGGAGAGGAACAGCAGCCGCATGCTCCGCTCGGGCAGCAGGCCGCTCAGCGCCTTGAACACCGTGTCGAAGCCGCTCAGCTTGCGCAGCGCCACCAGGGCGGAACGGTCGGCCGGATGCTCGTACGCACGCGAGGAGATCTCCGGGAAGCGCCTGCGCTGCCTGCTCGGCACGCGCTCGTGCCCGCTGTGCTGTTGGCCGTCGGACATGTCTTCCCCCATGTGCGTCTGTATGGCCGCGTCTCGTGCCCGGCCCTCACCGGCCCTGGGCGGCCCTTGCGTGTCCTTCGCGCCCCCGAGGCCGGCTCCAGCCTAGGCGGAGCTACCGTGGAAGCGCAGTACAGCGAACGGAGCCCACGCCATGGAGCACACCCCTCGCGCCGCCTGGCTCGCCGAGGCCGCGCACGCCGCCGAACAGCAAGGGGCGGGGAATCTGCTCCGGGTCGTCCTGATCGTGATGGTGGTGGGCTGCGTGCTCACTGCGTGGTTCCTGCTGCGGGGCTACAAGCGGAAGGACGACTGACGCCGCCCGAAGGTTCCCCAACGGTGGAGTCGGCGTGAGCGCCGCCGAGGCGCCCGCATACGATGTGTCGACGTCTTTATCCCGCCCACACCGGATAGGTCCTGCCGAAGATGAGCTTCCACAGCACCGCTGCCCAGTTGGTCACCCTCGCCGCCGAGGGCGGAGAGCACGGCGGAAACCACGAGAGCCTCAACCCGTACGTGACGGGCGGCGGCGCGCTCCTCGTCCTGCTGATCCTGCTGTGGATCACCACCCTCTTCAACCGCGACCGCTGAGTCCCGGACGCCCTCCCCGGGCGCCCGGGGAGGTCCCCGGACCGGGCCGGTAGGGTCTGCACGCATGGGAGAGCAGGACATGCCTACCGGTCCGGTGAACGACACGGACGGCCCCGCGCGGTCGGGCAAGCGGCGTCTCGGCGTCATGGGCGGCACCTTCGACCCGATCCACCACGGGCACCTCGTGGCGGCCAGTGAGGTCGCCGCGCAGTTCCACCTCGACGAGGTGGTGTTCGTCCCGACCGGCCAACCGTGGCAGAAGAGTCACCGCGCGGTCTCCCCGGCCGAGGACCGCTATCTGATGACGGTCATCGCGACC
Organism: Streptomyces sp. DH24; assembly: GCF_029813775.1. Lineage (GTDB taxonomy): Bacteria > Actinomycetota > Actinomycetes > Streptomycetales > Streptomycetaceae > Streptomyces. The sequence goes on from NZ_JARVKW010000027.1 coordinate 24,514, forward strand.
GCCGAGAACCCGCAGTTCTCCGTCAGCCGCATCGACATCGACCGCGGCGGCCCCACCTACACCGTGGACACCCTGCGCGACTTGCGCGTCCTCAACCCGGACACGGACCTGTTCTTCATCACCGGTGCCGACGCCCTCGCCCAGATCCTCACCTGGCGCGACAGCGAGGAACTGTTCTCCCTGGCACACTTCATCGGAGTCACCCGGCCCGGCCACCATCTGACGGACGCCGGGCTTCCGGAGGGCGGCGTCTCGCTCGTCGAGGTCCCGGCCCTCGCCATCTCCTCCACGGACTGCCGTGCGAGAGTCGCCAAGGGTGACCCCGTCTGGTACCTGGTGCCGGACGGAGTCGTGCGCTACATCGACAAGCGCGAGCTGTACCGCGGCGAGTGAGCCGAGAGGGGCACCGGTGAACGACCGATACGACGCTGGTTACGGGGGCGACCAGTACGTACTCGTCGGCTACGACGAGTACGGCCAACCTGTGTACCGGCAGGTCCCGGCGCAGCAGCAGCCGCAGCAGCAACAGGCCCACGACCCGTACGCCCAGCAGGGCTACGGCTACGACCCGTACGCCGCGGGCACCCAGCAGCAGCCCGCGCCGCCGTACGACCCCTACGACACCGGCAACCAGCAGCCGGTCCCGCCGCACGACCCGTACGGCACCGGGCAGCAGTCCCCGGGCTCCTACGACCCCTACGCCTCCTACGACTCCTACGGCTCCTACGGCGGCGGACAGCAGGGCGGCCCCGCCGCGGCGCCCCACGACCCGGCTGCCGCGAGCGGACAGCAGTCCCGGGTTGCCGAGCAGCAGACCGCGTACATCCCGCAGCAGGGCGGCCCGGCCGACGACCCCGAGCCGGAGACCGGCCGGCGGGACGAGGGGGAGTACCGCACCGAACAGTTCGCCTTCGTCGAGGACCCGGACAACGACTCCGAGGACGTCATCGACTGGCTGAAGTTCACCGAGAACCGCACCGAGCGCCGCGAGGAGGCCAAGCGCCGGGCACGGGCGCGGGTGATCGCCCTGGTCGTCGTCCTCGCCCTGTGCGCGGCCGGCGGCGTCGGCTACCTCTGGTACGCGGGGAAGCTGCCCGGCCTGTCCTCCTCCGGCTCCGGCAACGGCGGCGCCACGGCCGCGGGCGCGCAGAAGCGCGACGTGATCGTCGTCCACCTGCACGACACCAAGGGCGGCAGCACCGCCACCGCCCTGCTCGTCGACAACACCACCACCAAGCGGGGCACCACCGTCCTGCTGCCCAACTCCCTCGCCCTGACCGGCGACGACGGCACCACGACGACGCTCGCCAAGTCCGTCGAGGACGACGGCACCGACGGCACCCGGCAGGCCCTGGACACCGTCCTCGGCACCAGCATCCAGGGCACCTGGCGCCTGGACACGCCCTACCTGCAGAACCTGGTCGACATCGTCGGCAACATCGAGGTCGACACCAACGCCGACGTCCCCGACCCCGCCGCCAAGGACAAGAAGGGCGCGAGCCCGCTCGTCCGCGCCGGCGAGAACCAGACCCTCAGCGGCAAGATGGCCGTCGCCTACGCCACGTACCAGGACCCCGGCGAGGCGTCGGACGCCCAGCTGGAGCGGTTCGGGCAGGTCATGCAGGGCGTGCTGCGCAAGATGACGTCCGACCCGGGCGCCGCCACGACCACGGTCCAGACCCTCGGCCAGATCCTCGACCCGTCGCTGACCGACAAGGACCTCGGCACCTTCCTCGCCGGACTCGCCGACCGCGCCAAGGGCGGCGACTACAAAACGGCCCTGCTGCCCGTGCGGACGGACGGCACACTCGACCGGCAGGCGAGCGACGGCGTCGTGGAGGACGTCCTCGGCGGCACCGCCAAGAGCCCCGACAAGGACGCCGCCGTCAGCGTCTCCGTACGCAACGCCACCGGCGACAAGGCCAACACCGAGAAGGCCCGCGTCGTCCTCCTCAACGGCGGCTTCACCTTCCTGGAGGGCGGCACGGCCGACGCCGCGGCGACGTCCACCGTCACCTACGCCGACGCCGCCGACAAGGAGAACGCCACCGAGGTCGCCAAGACCCTGGGGCTGCCCACCAGCTCCGTCACCCAGGGCAAGGTCTCCGCGAACGCGACCGTCTCGGTCGTCCTGGGCCAGGACTACGAGCCGTCGGGTGCTTCCGGCTGACCGTGAGACCCTTGATGTCAACCGACCGCCGATCGAAAGCCTTGTAGTGACCGCAACGGACCGCTCTCACGAGCTGATCAACACCGCCGCCCAGGCGGCTGCCGACAAGCTCGCGCACGACATCGTCGCCTACGACGTCAGCGACGTACTGTCGATCACGGACGCCTTCCTGCTGGCCTCCGCGCCCAACGACCGCCAGGTCAAGTCCATCGTCGACGAGATCGAGGAACGCCTCAGCAAGGAACTCGGCGCCAAGCCGGTCCGCCGCGAGGGCGACCGCGAGGCCCGCTGGGTCCTGCTCGACTACGTCGACATCGTCGTCCACGTCCAGCACAGCGAGGAGCGGGTCTTCTACGCCCTGGAGCGGCTGTGGAAGGACTGCCCCGAGCTGGAGCTGCCCGAGGACGCCCGGGCCACCCGGGGCAAGGCCGAGGAGCACGCCAGGCTGCGCGCCGAGGAGGAGGCCGCGGATCTGGGCGGTGACTGGTGAGCGCCACCGGTGAGGTGGGCGCCCGCCGGGGCCGCCGCGTCATCCTGTGGCGCCACGGCCAGACCTCGTGGAACGTGGAACGCCGCTTCCAGGGCACCACGGACGTCCCGCTCACCGAGACCGGCGTCGGCCAGGCCCGCCGCGCCGCCCGGCTGCTCGCCTCCCTGAAGCCCGACGCGATCGTCGCCTCGGACCTCCGGCGCGCCGCGGACACGGCGGCCGAGCTGGCCGCGCGTACCGGCCTCGCGGTGACCCTGGACGAGAACCTGCGCGAGACCTACGCGGGCGTGTGGCAGGGCCTGACGCACGACGAGATCATCGCCCGGTACGGCGCCGAGTACGACGCGTGGAAGCGCGGCGAGCCGGTGCGCCGCGGCGGCGGCGAACTGGAGACCGAGGTCGCCGACCGCGCCGCCCCGGTGGTGCTCCGGCACGCCGAGAAGCTGCCCGACGACGGCACGCTCGTCGTCGTCAGCCACGGCGGCACGATCCGCACCACCATCGGTCGTCTGCTGGGTCTGCCGCCCCACGCCTGGGAGAGCCTGGGCGGTCTCACCAACTGCTGCTGGTCCGTCCTCGGCGAGGGCGGCCGGGGCTGGCGGCTGCTGGAGCACAACGCCGGCACCCTGCCGGAGGCGGTCCTCGGCGACGACGACTGAGGGGCCGCCCGACCTGCGCGGCAGGGGCCGGACCCGGATTTCACTTTCTGGCAGGTCGCAGGCTAAAGTTCTTCTTGTTCGCCCCGCCGAGCGGGGCGAAAGCCAAGCGGCCCGGCCGCGCGGCGCAAGGGGCTATAGCTCAGTTGGTAGAGCGCCTGCATGGCATGCAGGAGGTCAGGAGTTCAATTCTCCTTAGCTCCACGGACGAATCCCGTCCCCTCCGGGGGGCGGGATTTTTCGTTGTCCGCCTGAGCAGCCGGCGCCCGGCGGGCGTATACCTCTGCGACGACACCGGCGGGCGTGCCGACGTGCGCGAACCGGGGGCGCCGAGGGTGCCGTGTCCGGACTGGTACTGAGGCGTCGCTGACCGTATTGGTCCCGCCGTGGCAGAATCAAACGGCCGAAGGGGGCGCGGCCCGACGGGAGGGAGTTGCGATGCCTGCCAGCATCCTCGAGGAGGTCGACCATCTCCTCGACGCCGGCGTGACAAGGGACACGACCACTCGCCTCAGCTGCCCTTCCTGCGGTTCCGCCCACGTGGCCCAAGTGCTCGGCGACAACGGCGGGATTTCCTACGTGTGCACGGCCTGCGGCCACAGCTGGAGCTGATCGATGGGTGCACACAGGCGAAAGTGCGACTGGTGCGGCAGCGGGACGCCGATCGTGCGGGACATGGAGCCGATCAATCCCGACTACCAGTACTGGTGCGAGGAATGCGCGCGGGCGCTGATCATAAAAGGCGACCCGATCGAGACGTACCGCGAACTGGAGGGTGAGCCGATCTACGGCCGCCTCCTGGAGGAGCACTGCACCCTCAAGCGGTTCTACTCGTTCGTCACGGCCTGACGCCGGGCGGGAGCCCCGGTCCGCCGGGCGGTCCCGGCGTACGCCAGGAACGCGCAGGCGGCACCCGCGTACAGCCCCGACAGCGTCAACTCGACGGCGCCCTGACGCAGTTCGGGCCGCCCGTCCCCGTGCGGCACCCACCACAGGGCGTACGAGGAGAACACCAGCAGCGCCGCCGGCGCGGCCCGGCGGTGCCCGCGCGCCGCCAGCAGCAGCACCAGCGGCACGCACCACACCCAGTGGTGGGACCACGACACCGGGCTGACCAGCAGCGCCGTCATCGCGCAGGCGACCACCGCCACGTCCCGCAGCCCGCGCAGTTCCGCCGCCACCGCCACGGCCAGCCCCGCGAGCGCGACCAGGACGGCGCACGCCGGCCACCAGCCGCCGGGATCGGGCGTGTGCAGCAGGCGGGCGAGAACACCGCGCAGCGCCTGGTTCGCGGTCTGCTCCGGGTGTCCGGCCCGGTCGGCCTCGAACATCACGCCCGCCCAGAACCGCCACGAGTCGTACGGCAGGACCGCCGCCGTCACCAGCGTCACCCCGGCGAACCAGGCCACCGCCCCGCGCGCGTGCCGCAGCCAGGGCCCGCCGGAGCCGCCCCGGACGAGAGCCGCGACCCCGGTGGCGAACAGGAACACCGCGAACAGCGCGGGCGTCAGCTTCACGGCCGCCGCGAGCCCGATGCCGGCCCCGGCCCAGCGGTCGCCGGGGCGCCGTGACAGGTCCCACAGCACCAGGACGGCGAGCAGCAGGTTGATCTGTCCGTAGCGCAGCGTCGTCCACACCGGCTCGCACCACACCGCCACCGCGGCGGCCCACCAGACGCTCTCCACGCGCGTGTGCCCCACGAGCCGCAGCGACAGCCGCACGAACAGCACCAGCAGCGCGAGGTTCCCGGCGGTCGCCAGCACGCGCATGCTCTCCGTGTCGAGCAGCGTGAGCGGGACGAACAGCAGCGCGGCGAACGGCGGGTAGGTGGGCGGCAGATCGGCGTCGGTCACGCGCAGGCCGTACAGATCCCCGCCCGCCCGTACGGCCTCGCCCTCGGCCCGGTAGACCAGCAGGTCGATCATCGAGACGTCCGCCGCCCGCTGCGCCGCCCAGAACGCCGCGAAGGAGACGAGGCACGCCGTCAGCGGGACCGGGACGCGGCGGTGGACGGCGGAGAAAGCGATCACGGACACGGGAGGCGACATTAGCGGCCGAATCCGTCCGGAACGGAAACGATTTGGTGTTGTCCCGGGGGGACCGTGTAATGTTGCTGTCGCCGCCGGGGAGACCGGGCGGAGCAGGGCAAGGGGCTATAGCTCAGTTGGTAGAGCGCCTGCATGGCATGCAGGAGGTCAGGAGTTCAATTCTCCTTAGCTCCACAGCAGTCGAAGGCGGGTCATCCGATCGGATGACCCGCCTTCGTCGTTCCCTCGACTGGTTCGACTGGTTCAGCTGGTTCGGCTGCTCGGCCAGTAGGACGCCCGGCCCGGACGAGCCGGGCCGGGCCACGGGTCTCAGCGTCCCAGGGCGCGGCGGCCCCGGCCCTGGGACAGCACCGGCAGGTTGCGGGTCGGCGCCTGCGCGCGGGTGTCCTCCTCGATGCGCAGGGCGAGCGCGGGGCACCGCCGCACGGCGCGCATCGCCTTCGCCTCCGCGTAGCGCGGGATCTCCGCCTGTGCCACCGTCGGGAAGCCGTCGGCGCCGAGCTGGAAGACCTCCGGGAGGATGTCCGCGCACAGGCCGTGGCCCCGGCACAGCGTCCAGTCGACGTAGATCTTCTGACGACCGAGGCCGTTCTCACCGGCCGCGCCGCCGCCCGGGACGCCCGTCGGTGCCCTGCCCCCGTTGAAGAGCGGCAGAACGCCCTCCACGGGCCGTCCGCAGCCGTTGCCGAGGACGTGCGCGGCGAGGTCGTCGGTGAACGCCTTGAGGGTCGACTCGATGAACATCGCCGAGCCGTCCGGGTGCGAACACGCCCCGCGCCGCTTCACGTTCCGCGTGACCTGCTTCAGCGCCTCCAGGGCGGCCGGGCCGCCGCCGTCCAGGATGTCCGCCAGGCCGCGCGCCGCCGCCGGCAGGCCCAGGTAGCAGGGACCGCACTGGCCCGCGCTCTCCTCGGCCAGCCACTGCGCCACCCTGAGCGACTCGCCCAGCGGGCAGGTGTCCTGACCGATCGGCAGGATCGCGCCGGCGCCCAGCGAACCGCCCACCTGGTCGAGGGAGTTGCGGGAGACGATCGCCTCGCCGACGGTCGCCGAGTCGATCCACTTGCCGTGGTAGCCGCCGGTCAGCACGCCCTGCGGCAGCGGCGGGGCGCCGGCGAGCTGGAGGACGTAGCGCAGTGGCACGCCCGTGGGGACCTCGATCACCATCGGGCGGGCGACCGCGCCGGCGACCGTGAGCATGACGGTGCCCGGCTCGTCGTACAGGCCGGTGTTGCCGTAGCGGTCCGGGCCGATGCGGGCGGCGATCGCGAGCTGCGCGAACGTCTCGGCGTTCGACAGCAGGGTGGGCGCGCCGCCGACGCCGCTCCGGGAGGCGCTGACCTTGCGGCCCGGCGGGATCGCCGGGCCGCCGTCGATGGAGCGGACCAGCGAGGCCGCCGCGCCCGTGACCATGCGCACCGGGTTGCGCTGCACGCGCGCGCGGAGCACGGACCGGCGTCCGTTGCTGAGCCCGCGCTCGGCCAGCGCGGCCTCCATCGAGCGCTGGGTGGACTCCCGGGTCACGCCGATCACGAGCCGGCGTGCCCCGAGGGCCTCGGCGCACAGCAGCGCGCCGTCCAGGATGAGGTGCGGGGCGCGGTTGATGAGCACCGTGTCCTTGCGGCAGGCCGGTTCGTCCTCGCTGCCGTTGACGACGACGACCGGCCGTACCCCGCGTTTGATCGCCGACTCGGCGACCGACCGCAGCTTCTGGTGGAAGGGGAACCCGGCGCCGCCGCGTCCCCTGAGGTTGATGCGGTCGGCGAGCCGCGCGAGCTGCTCGCCGCCCATCGGTTCGAGCGGCCCGTGCACCTTCAGGTGCATGGGCAGGTCAAGTCGTTCGACAAGGTCGAAGCCCGACGTGAGCTGGGGAAGACCGACCACGCGGACTTCGGGTACGTCGGGCAGGGCCTCGTTCACTCGTTGCCTCCGGAAGGCGTGTTCCAAGGTTCGCCCGGACCCGGTGCGCCGAAGTCGTAGGAGGCACCGGGCAGTGTTTCAGTGGCGGGACCGCTGTTGTACGTGTCGTCCGGGTAGTACGTGCCGTAGCGGGTGTTCGTCTCACCGGTGTCGTACACGTCACTCGGTCCGTGGCCGGCGGCGCCCGGATTGTCGTAGGCCGGGATGGTGTGTCCCGTGTCGTTGAGCGGGTCGTAGGACGACGGCGGGGCCTCGCCGACCGGCGGCGGGGACGGGACGGGCCAGTTGCCCGAGGCGCTCGTGCCGCTGTCGGCGTACGGCATCGCCTCCGCGGGGCGCGGGTCCGGCGGCACGTCCACGCGCGTGGTCCGCTCGGCCGCGAAGGGCTGCCGCCGCTGCCCGCGCGCGGAGGACGAGACGGCCCGGTAGGCGGCGGCGAAGCCGTTCACGGGCTCCCGTCCGGCCGTGTCGTACCCGCCTTGCGCGCGTGCCGCGTACGAAGCCCCCGTGCGCGCCCGCGCGGTGGGTGCGTATCCCGGCAGCGCCGGTTCCGCCGCCCTCGCGCGGCTCGCGTCCAGGTCCTCCCTGTCCTCCCTGTCCTCCCTGGCGGACTGCTCGCCGCCGCTCAGAAACTCGGCGATCCGGTCCGCGACCCGGCGCTTGACCGGGCGGGGCGCCGCGCGCAGCGCGAGGGCCGCCAGCACGCCGAGGACGCACAGCCCGTACAGGAACACGAAGACCGGCTTGGCGGCCCGGCCCGCGTAGAGGCCGTGGACCAGGGCGGCGCACCAGGCCGGGTAGGCCAGCATGTGCATGGCCCGCCAGCGGGCGGCGACCGGGGCGGGGGAGGCGAAGGCGCTGCGCAGGGCGCCGGTGACGCCCACGAAGACCATGAGGAGCCCCGCGGCGGAACCGAGCCCGATCAGGCCTTCACTGCCGGTGACGCCCAGCGCGAAGGGGAGCACCGCGGCGATCGGCTCCGTGTGGTCGAGCGCGATCTTGGTGAAGACGTGCAGCAGCAGGAACGCGATCGAGGCGACCGCGGTCGTCCGGTGGACCGCCTGCCCGATGATCCGCTGGCGCGCGTCGAGGAAGATCCGGTCCTGGGCGACGAGGCCCCAGACCACCGAGCAACTGAGCGAGACGAGGGAGAGGACGCCCGCGCCGAAGTTCAGGAACTCCCGGACGCCGTCACCTCCGGCCAGCACGATCACGGGCGTGAGGAGCAGCACGACGGCCGACGCCGTCCCGTAGGCCGAGCGGCCCGAGCGGGGGAGCGAACGATGACTACTACGAGGGTTCATGGGGGCAACTCCGAGCAGTTCGGGTAAGCGGTCCCGCTGCCGCACTCTAAGCGCCGCCATACCGATCGGTAGGAGGTTTGAGTTATTGGGCTGTTATCAAATGACAATGCGCTCGTTGTGTTGTCCCGTTGCGGTTGTTACGCGAAGTAACCCTAGGTGGCGGTCGCGAGTGTGGCTCAAGAACAACGCCGTCGCGGCCCGCTCGACGGCTGCGGTACCCTAGCGCCATGCGTGCCGTACGCCTCCTGCTTAGCGAGCCGCGCTGATCAGTCCCGGCCACCCGCGAGAACCGGGTGCCGGAATCGGCGCGGCATCCCCTCCTGTGCGAGGGGATTTTTCGTTTCTCGAGAAGTCGCAGCAGTCGGCAGAGACGATCGATGGAGCTTTGAGGACATGAGCGAGACGAACCCCGCTGCCACCGCCGCCGGGGCGGCGGAGGCCGCGCCGCACCGCTACACGGCCGCCGTCGCGGCCGAGATCGAGGCACGCTGGCAGGACTTCTGGGACGCCGAGGGCACCTACGCGGCGCCGAACCCGAGCGGCGACCTGGCGGGCGACCCGGAGCTGGTCGCCAGGCCCAAGAAGTTCATCATGGACATGTTCCCGTACCCCTCCGGTGCGGGGCTGCACGTCGGCCACCCGCTGGGCTACATCGCCACCGACGTCTTCGCCCGGTTCCAGCGCATGACCGGCCACAACGTCCTGCACACCCTGGGCTTCGACGCCTTCGGCCTGCCCGCCGAGCAGTACGCCGTGCAGACCGGCACGCACCCGCGTGTCTCCACCGAGGCCAACATCGAGAACATGAAGTCCCAGCTGCGCCGGCTGGGCCTGGGCCACGACAAGCGCCGGTCCTTCGCCACGATCGACCCGGACTACTACAAGTGGACCCAGTGGATCTTCCTGCAGATCTTCAACTCCTGGTACGACGACGAGGCGAAGAAGGCCCGGCCGATCGCCGAGCTGATCGAGCAGTTCGCCTCCGGTGAGCGCACCGTTCCGGGCCACCCCACGCGCGCGTGGAGCGACCTGAGCGCCGCCGAGCAGGCCGACGTGCTGGGCGAGTTCCGGCTGGCCTACGCCTCCGACGCGCCGGTCAACTGGTGCCCCGGCCTGGGCACCGTGCTGGCCAACGAGGAGGTCACCGCCGACGGCCGCTCCGAGCGCGGCAACTACCCGGTCTTCAAGGCCAAGCTGCGCCAGTGGAACATGCGCATCACCGCCTACGCCGACCGGCTGCTGGAGGACCTGGACGCGCTGGACTGGCCCGAGGCCATCAAGCTGCAGCAGCGCAACTGGATCGGCCGCTCCGAGGGCGCCCGCGTCGACTTCCCGATCGACGGCGAGCGCATCACCGTGTTCACCACGCGCCCGGACACCCTGTTCGGCGCGACCTACATGGTGCTGGCGCCCGAGCACCCGCTGGTCGAGAAGTTCACCCCAGCCGCCTGGCCCGAGGGCACCCACGACGTGTGGACCGGCGGCCACGCCACCCCGGCCGAGGCCGTCGCCGCGTACCGCGCGCAGGCCGCCTCCAAGTCCGACGTGGAGCGGCAGGCCGAGGCCAAGGACAAGACCGGCGTCTTCATCGGCGCCTACGCCACCAACCCGGTCAACGGCGCGCGCATCCCGGTCTTCATCGCCGACTACGTCCTGATGGGCTACGGCACCGGCGCGATCATGGCCGTCCCGGCGGGCGACCAGCGCGACTTCGAGTTCGCGCGCGCCTTCGAGCTGCCGATCCACTGCATCGTCGAGCCGACCGACGGCCGCGGCACCGACACCTCGACGTGGGAGGACGCCTTCTCCTCCTACGACGCGAAGATCATCAACTCCTCCAACGACCAGGTCTCCCTGGACGGCCTGGGCGTCGCGGAGGCCAAGGCCCGCATCACCGAGTGGCTGGAGCGGTCCGGCGTCGGCGAGGGCACCGTCAACTTCCGCCTGCGCGACTGGCTGTTCAGCCGCCAGCGCTACTGGGGCGAGCCCTTCCCGATCGTCTACGACGAGGACGGCATCGCCCACGCGCTGCCCGAGTCGATGCTGCCGCTGGAGCTGCCCGAGGTCGAGGACTACTCGCCGCGCACCTTCGACCCGGACGACGCCGACACCCAGCCCGAGACGCCGCTGTCCCGCAACGAGGACTGGGTCAACGTCACGCTGGACCTGGGCGACGGCCGTGGCCCGCGCACGTTCCGGCGCGAGACCAACACCATGCCCAACTGGGCCGGTTCCTGCTGGTACGAGCTGCGCTACCTGGACCCGCACAACTCCGAGAAGCTGGTCGACCCGGCCGTCGAGCAGTACTGGATGGGCCCGCGCGAAGGTCAGCCGCACGGCGGCGTCGACCTGTACGTCGGCGGCGCCGAGCACGCCGTGCTGCACCTGCTGTACGCGCGCTTCTGGTCCAAGGTGCTGTACGACCTGGGGCACGTCTCCTCCGCCGAGCCGTTCCACAAGCTGTTCAACCAGGGCATGATCCAGGCCTACGTGTACCGCGACAGCCGCGGCATCGCCGTGCCGGCCGCCGAGGTGGAGGAGCGCGACGGCGCGTACTACTACCAGGGCGAGAAGGTCTCCCGGCTGCTGGGCAAGATGGGCAAGTCCCTGAAGAACGCGGTCACCCCGGACGAGATCTGCGCCGAGTACGGCGCCGACACGCTGCGCCTGTACGAGATGGCCATGGGCCCGCTGGACGTCTCCCGGCCGTGGGACACGCGCGCGGTGGTCGGCCAGTTCCGGCTGCTGCAGCGGCTGTGGCGCAACATCGTCGACGAGAACACCGGCGAAGTCACCGTCGTCGACGCCGAGCCCGACGAGGACACGCTGCGGGCCCTGCACAAGGCGATCGACGGGGTGCGCGGCGACCTGGAGGGCATGCGCTTCAACACCGCCATCGCCAAGGTCACCGAGCTGAACAACCACCTGACGAAGGCGGCGGCCCCGGTGCCGCGGTCCGTCGCCGAGCCGCTGGTGCTGATGGTCGCGCCGCTGGCCCCGCACATCGCCGAGGAACTGTGGCGCAAGCTGGGGCACCCGGACTCGGTCGTCCACCAGGACTTCCCGGTCGCCGACCCGGCGTACGTCCTGGACGAGACCGTGACCTGCGTCGTGCAGATCAAGGGCAAGGTCAAGGCCCGTCTGGAGGTGTCCCCGGCGATCTCCGACGACGAGCTGGAGAAGGTCGCGCTGGCCGACGAGAAGGTGGTCGCGGCGCTGGGCGACGCCGGCATCCGCAAGGTGATCGTGCGCGCGCCGAAGCTGGTGAACATCGTTCCGGCGTGATGCCGGGCGGTCGCCCGCCCGAGCTCGGGGTGATCCCCTACGGGCAGGTTCGGGGTTCTGCCGGAACTCCGGACCTGCCCGTTGCGTTTACCGTTGAAGAGCGGCGCGATACGGGCCGTGGCCGCCGAGGAGGAGCATCGTGGAAGCAGTCATCGCCGTGTTCGCCCTGCTCTTCGTGCTGCTCGTGGCGCTCGGCGCGTACGCCACCGTGAAGGCCGTCGGCGCCGCCAAGCGCGGCGTGGACCGCACCCTCACGCAGGCCCGCCGCACGGTCGAGGACCACACCCTGCGGGCCAAGTCCTTCACCCAGCCCGGCCCGGCGGGCGAGATCGCGCAACTGCGGCTGAAGCTGCGCACGTCGATGCGCGCCACGCAGGACGCGCTGCAGGCGAGCGCCGCCGAGGACGCGTCGCTGAAGGAGTCCCTCGGCCTCTTCGAGCGGCTCAGCGCGCACGGACACGAGCTGGACGGCGAACTGCGGCGACTGGAGTCCGAGCCGGACCGGGCCGCGCTAGCCGAGCGGCTGCCCGCGCTGCGCGAGCGCACCGAGCGCATCACACAGTCAGCGGACTCCCTGCGCTGGGCCGCCCGCGACCGCGCCCGCCGCTTCGCCGACGACGACCTGGACTCCCTGAGCACCCAGATCGACATGGAGGCGGGCGCCCTGCGCCACTGGGACGCGGCGGAGCCGTCGGCCGCACCGCCCCCGTGGCCCGAGGCCCCGGCCGCCGCGGACGGCCCCGCACCGCGGCAGACCTGGCCGGAGACACCGCGGTCGGACACCCCTGAGGAACCGGCCCGGCCCGCCCTCGACCCGCCGGGCCGCCGCCCCACCTACCCCTGGCAGAAGAAGGCCCGCCCCGAGAGCACCACTTGAGCCGTGGTGTGAACGGGGCCGGGCTGCCGCACGGGCACTACGCCAGGTAACCTCCAGCACATGTCCCGTCATGTCTCCATCGTCACCGATTCCACGGCCTACCTGCCGGCCCGGACGATGGAGCGCCACGGCATCACCTCGGTACCGCTGACCGTGGTCCTCGGCGACCAGGCACTGGAAGAGGGCACCGAGATCTCGACCCGTTCTCTGGCCCAGGCGTTGCAGAAGCGACGCTCGGTCACCACCTCGCGCCCGAGCCCCGAGGTGTTCGCGCGAACCTACCGCGAGGTCGCCGAGTCCGGCGCCACCGGCATCGTCTCCCTCCACCTCTCCGCCGAACTGTCCGGCACGTACGACGCCGCGCTTGTCGCGGCACGCGAGGCGCCGGTGCCGGTGCGGGTCGTGGACACCGGGATGGTCGCGATGGCCCTCGGGTTCTGCGCGCTGGCCGCGGCGGAGGCGGCGGAGTCGGGCGGCACGGTGGACGAGGCCGTCACGGCAGCGGAGAAACGGGCGGAGGGCACCTCCGCCTACTTCTACGTCGACACCCTCGACTATCTGCGCAGGGGCGGCCGGATCGGCGCCGCCCAGGCCCTGTTCGGATCGGCGCTCGCCGTGAAACCGCTGCTGAAACTCGACGGCGGGCGCATCGACCTGCTGGAGAAGGTACGGACGGCGTCGAAGGCGATCGCCCGCCTGGAGGAGATCGTGGCGGACCGGGCGGGCAGCGCCGAGGTCGACATCGCCGTGCACCATCTCTCCGCCCACGACCGGGCGTCGGCCCTCGCGGACCGCCTGCGGACCCGGGTGCCCGGCCTGGTGGACCTGCATGTGAGTGAGGTGGGTGCGGTGATCGGGGCGCACACCGGCCCCGGGCTGCTGGGGGTTGTGGTCTCGGCGCGGTGACGCGGGCGGCCGAGCCACTCGTACGGGTGACGGAGTTTTCCACAACCGGGCGGTAGTCCCCGGGAATCGACCAAGATCATCGCGGTGGGTGCGGTCTGCCCGATCCTCGTCGCATGGCACTTCGATCACGTCCACGCGCAGCGACCGCGACCAGCGGCCCGGGCAGGGGACCTGCCTCCGACGGCCGCACCCGACACCGCCGTTCACACCTTCCGCGCGGGCGGCTGCGGCACCGGTACCGGCACCGGCACGAGCAGGCGTCGGCGGAGGAGGTCCGCCGGCGGGCGGAGGTGTTGTTCGGGGAGGGGGTGGGTGACGCTGGGGGGCGTTCGGGGGTGGCATGGGCGTCAGAGGTGTCAGGGGCGTCATCTGATGGGGCTGCCGTGCCGCCCGGGTCGCTCGTGCCGACCGGGTCGATCGTGCCGACCGGGTCGCCCGTGCCGGACGAGTTGGCGCGGCTGTCGGAGAGGCCGCCGGAGTGCTCGGGTGCTGGGACCGGTCCTGAGGGCGTCCGTGGGCGCACCGGAGCCGGGGAGCGTGTGGTGGACGGCGCGGACGACGGCGACGAGCCGGATGCTGCCGGTCTGACCTTGCGGGAGCGGGTCGGGCCCGCCCTACGGGAGCGGATGCCCGTGTGGTTGCAGGCGAGGTGCGGTGTGGAGCGGCGGAGCGTGCTGGCGCTCACGGCCCTGCTCGTCGTCGCCGCGGCCTTCGCCGCACAGCACTTCTGGGCCGGCCGCACGCAGACCGTGCGGGCGCCCGAGGTGGTGCGGGCGGCGGCGCCCTACGACGACCGAGAACCGCCCGCGAAAGGCGGCCCGGGGACAGCCGCTCCCAAGGCCCCCGCCACGGCAGGCGCGGAGATCGTGGTCGACGTCAGCGGCAAGGTGCGCGAGCCAGGCATCCACCGGCTGCCGGCCGGCTCCCGGGTCGCGGACGCGTTGCGCGCGGCGGGCGGAGTGCGGCCCGGCACCAACACCGACACCCTCAACCGTGCTCGTTTCCTCGTGGACGGGGAACAGGTCGTCGTGGGCGGTCCGGTCCCCGCGGGCGCCGGACCGGGCGGCGCGTCCACCACCGGCGGCGGCTCGGCGGGAGCGGCGGGCGCGGCTGGTGGGGCGGGGCAGGTCCCGACGGCTCCCGTCTCCCTCAACACGGCCACCGTCGAGCAGCTGGACACCCTGCCGGGTGTCGGCCCCGTCCTCGCTCAGCACATCGTGGACTACCGCACCCAGCACGGCGGTTTCCGCTCGGTGGACGAGTTGCGCGAGGTCACCGGCATCGGCGAGCGCCGCTTCGCCGACCTGCGGAACCTCGTACGGCCATGAGTGGCGCCCTCGCCCCGCCGGGTGGCCCGGGACCCGCCGCTCGCCGCCGCGCCGTACACGCCGCGTCCGGGAAACGGCTCGGCGCGGCCCGCCCCCGGCAGGAAGGGCCGGCGGACCTGCGTCTGGTGCCGCCCGCGCTCGGGGCATGGGCCACGGCCGCGCTGCTGGTGGATGCACCGCCCGGGTGGGTCGGGGGTGTGGCCGCGGTCTGTGCGGTTCTCGGTGGCGTGCTGGTGGTGTCCAGGGGGCGTGTGCGTTGGGGGCTTGGGGGGCGGGGTGGTGGTAGTGGGGGGCGGGTCGCCCAGAGGCGCGAGTTCGACGGCTCGGGGTCTGGCGCCTGCCCGCCCGGTGGTCCCGCGTCCGGCGACGGCCCGCCCCGCGTTGTCGGCCTCCGCCCACCCCGAACCTCCTGGACCCGTACGACAGTTGCCGCGCTGCTGCTCTGTGTCGCGGCGTCGGCCGCGTCGGCGGGGCTGCACGGGGCGGATGTGCGCCGGGGGCCCGTCCCTGACCTGGCGCGGCGGTACGCGACCGTGACCGCCGAGGTAGAGGTCACCGCCGACCCCCGGCTCACCCGGCCGCGGGTCGACGGCCCTCGCATCGCACCGACGGCCGCCCTGATCGGAGCCGACGTGCGCCGCGTCGAGGAGGCGGGCGGGACGGCGGTGGCGACCCGGGCGCCGGTGCTGATCATCGTGGACGTCGGAGCGGGCGACGCGGGGGCGGAGGACGAGCCCGACGGCTCGCGGGCTTCCCACGGTGGACCTGCGGGTTCGCCCTGGCTCGGGCTGCTGCCGTCGACCCGGCTCCGGGTCACCGCGCGCCTCGCGCCCGCGAGGGAAGGCGGTGACCGCGTCGCCGCCGTGCTGCGGGTACGGGCGCGGGCGGCGCCGGACGTGGTGGGCGAGCCGTCGAGGCCGCAGCGGTTCGCGGGCCGGTTGCGCGCCGGGTTGCGGGAGGCCACCGACGGTCTGCCGGCCGACGCGCGGGCGCTGCTGCCGGGCCTGGTCGTCGGGGACACCTCGCGGGTCACACCGGAGCTGGACGCGGCCTTCAAGGAGACCGACCTCACACACCTGCTCGCCGTATCCGGGGCCAACTTCACCATCCTGCTCGCCCTGCTCCTCGGACCACCGGGCCTCGCCCAGCGTGCCGAGCGCCGCGGTCTGGCGCCCCGCCTCGGTATCTCCCTGCGTCAGACGGCCGTGCTCGGCGGAGTGCTCACGCTCGGGTTCGTCGTCGTGTGCAGACCCGACCCGAGCGTGCTGCGGGCCGCGGCCTGCGGTTCCGTCGCGCTGCTGGCACTCGCCACGGGACGGCGCCGGACCCTCCTCCCGGCGCTGGCGACGGCCGTCCTGCTGCTGGTGCTGTACGACCCGTGGCTGGCCCGCAGCTACGGCTTCCTGCTCTCCGTGCTGGCCACCGGCGCCCTGCTCACGCTCGCGCCCCGGTGGAGCGCGGCGCTGCGCCGGCGCGGGGTGCCGCCCGGCTTGGCCGAGGCGCTGGCCGCGGCGGGCGCCGCCCAGGCCCTGTGCGCGCCGGTCGTCGCCGTGCTGTCGGCACGGGTGAGCCTGGTGGCCGTGCCGTGCAACCTGCTCGCGGAGTTCGCGGTCGCCCCGGCCACGGTGCTGGGTTTCGCGGCGCTGGGGACGGCACCGTTGGCCATGCCGGTGGCGAAGGCGCTGGCGTGGTGCGGGAGTTGGCCCGCCGAGGGGCTGGCGGCGGTGGCCCGTACCGGGGCGGCGTTGCCCGGGTCGGGAGTGGACTGGCCCGGCGGCTGGACCGGGGCGGCACTGCTGGGTGCCGCCACCGTGGCCCTGCTGCTCGCCGGGCGGCGGCTGCTCGGGCACCCCTGGTGGTGCGGGGCCTGTGTGCTGCTGCTGGTCCTGGTGGTGCTGCGGCCGGCGCCGCTGACCAGGGTGGTCACGGGCTGGCCGCCGCCGGGCTGGCGGATGGTGATGTGCGACGTGGGGCAGGGCGACGCGATGGTGCTGTCGGCGGGCGAGGGCACCGGCGTGGTCGTGGACGCCGGTCCCGACCCGGTGCTCGTCGACCGCTGTCTGCGTTCGCTGGGCGTCACCCGGGTCCCGCTCGTCGTGCTGACCCACTTCCACGCGGACCATGTGGCGGGCCTGCCCGGCGTGCTGCGGGGACGCTCGGTCGGGGCCGTGGAGACGACGGGGTTCGCCGAGCCGGCCGGCCAGGCGGCGTTCGGCCACAGGGTGGCGGCGGCCCGGGGAGTCCCCGTGACGCCGGCCGCCGCCGGACTGGAACGCCGCGTCGGCGAGCTGTCCTGGCAGGTCCTGTGGCCTCCGCCCACGCATGCCCCGCCGGACCGAAACCCGGGCCCACCGCACTCCCCACCAGCCCACCTCCCACCGGACCGCTTCCCACCGGACGGAAGCCCGCGCCCGCCTCACCCGCCCCCAGCCCGCTTCCCACCGGGCAGCAGTCCGAGCCCCACCCACACCCCCGAAGGAGCGAACGACGCCAGCGTGACCCTGCTCGTCCGGATCGCCGGGCTCCGTCTGCTCCTGCTCGGGGACCTCGAACCCCCGGCGCAGCGGGCGCTGGCGGATTCCCCGGCGGGCGCGGAACTGAAGGGTGTGGACGTGCTCAAGGTCGCCCATCACGGCTCGGCCCATCAGGACCCGGACCTCATGCGCAGGGCGGCCCCGCGACTGGCACTCATTTCAGCCGGGGCGGACAACTCGTACGGCCACCCGGCTCCGAGCACGCTGGCCGCGCTGCGTGCCGGGGGAGCGGTGGTGCTGCGGACGGACCGCGACGGTGCGCTGGCCGTCACGGGCAGCGCGGGCGGGCGTCTGGAGGTGGCGCGAGACTGAGGTCATGAAACCCGAACAGGTCGATGCCTACCTCCAGCGGCTGGGAGTCGCCCGGCCGGCGTGGCCCACCGTCGACGTTCTGCGCGAACTGCACCTGCGCCACCTGCAGACCGTGCCCTTCGAGAACCTCTCCATCCACCTCGGTGAGGAGATCGTGCTCGAGGAGCAGCGGCTGCTGGACAAGGTGGTGGCCGAGCACCGGGGCGGTTTCTGCTACGAACTCAACGGCGCGTTCGGGGCGTTGCTGACCGCGCTCGGTTTCGAGGTGACGCTGCTCGCGGGGCGGGTGCGGATCGACGAGGAGCGGCTCGGGATTCCGTACGACCATCTCGCGCTGCGGGTGCGGACGGTGGACGGGGGCGACTGGCTGGCCGACGTCGGCTTCGGGGCGCACAGCCACTACCCGCTGGAGTTCGGTGACCGGGGTGAACAGCCGGACCCGGGCGGCACGTTCAGGATTGTCGAGGCGGCGCCGGACGCGGCCGGGGTGCGCGGCGGGCACGAGGTGGCGGTGGCCGCGGATCTGGAGGTGAGCCGTGACGGCAGTCCCGAGTATCGCGTGGAGGTACGGCCGCGGGTACTCGACGACTTCGTGGCCGGGGCGTGGTGGCACAGCACGTCGCCCAGGTCGCACTTCACGCGGTCGCTGGTGTGCTCGCGGGTCAGGGAGGACGGCGGGCGGATCACGCTCGGCGGCCGTCGGCTGACGGAGACGGCGCCGGGCGGCGGGCGCGAGGAGCGTGAGCTGGACGGGGACGAGGAGGTGCTGGCGGTGTACCGGGAACGGTTCGGGATCGTGCTCGACAGGGTGCCGGTGGTGCGCAAGTCGGCCTGGGGCGGCTGATCGGGCCAGGCAAGGCCGGGCCTGTCTCCCACCGCCGGGCATCCCTGGACCCGGCGGCTCGTGTCCCGGGGCCTGACCTGGCCGTTCGGGCGCCGGGCGGTAGCGGACAATGGCTGTCGTGAGCGACGTGAGACATGTGCTGGTGCTGCCCGACCGAGATGCCGCGCAGGAGGCGGCCGAGGCACTCGGGGAGCGGTTCGGGCTGGACGAGGAGCCGCAGCTCGTCCGGGACGCGCTGGCCGGCGAGGACGACGCCGAGGACGCGCAGTGGCTGGTCGTCCTGCGGGACGAGAAGGACCGGCTGGACCCCGCGGAGCTGGACGAGTTCGCGGGCGAGTGGGACGGCTGGCGCGAGGAGCCGTGACCCGGAGACCGGGGGCGAGCGGGACGAGCCGCCCCCCGGCACCCGGGCTCGGGCGGCGTTGTCAGTGGCGCGTGCGATGCTTGTCGCGATGGCCAGGAAGACTGCGAACGACGACCCTCTCGCCCCGGTGACCCTTGCCGTGGGCCAGGAGGACCTTCTGCTCGACCGTGCCGTGCAGGAGGTGGTGGCCGCCGCCAAGGCCTCCGACGCCGACACGGACGTACGTGACCTGTCCTCGGACCAGTTGCAGCCCGGCACCCTCGCCGAGCTCACCAGCCCGTCGCTCTTCGCGGAGCGCAAGGTCGTGGTCGTACGCAACGCACAGGATCTTTCGGCCGACACGATCAAGGACGTCAAGGCGTATCTCGGCGCGCCCGCCGAGGAGATCACGCTCGTGCTGCTGCACGCGGGCGGCGCCAAGGGCAAGGGCCTGCTGGACGCGGCGCGCAAGGCGGGCGCTCGTGAGGTGGCCTGCCCGAAGATGACGAAGCCGGCGGACCGGCTGGCGTTCGTGCGCGGCGAGTTCCGGGCGCTGGGGCGTTCGGCGACGCCGGAGGCCTGCCAGGCGCTGGTCGACGCCATCGGCAGCGATCTGCGGGAGCTGGCGTCGGCGGTGTCGCAGCTGGCCGCGGACGTCGAGGGGACGATCGACGAGGCCGTCGTCGGGCGCTACTACACCGGCCGGGCCGAGGCGTCGAGCTTCACCGTCGCCGACCGGGCCGTCGAAGGCCGGACTGCGGAGGCGCTGGAGGCGTTGCGCTGGTCGCTGGCGACGGGCGTCGCGCCGGTGCTGATCACCAGCGCGCTGGCGCAGGGCGTGCGCGCGATCGGCAAGCTGTCCTCCGCGCGCGGCGGCCGTCCCGCCGACCTGGCCCGTGAGCTGGGCATGCCGCCGTGGAAGATCGACCGGGTGCGCCAGCAGAGCCGGGGCTGGACGCCGGACGGCCTGTCGGTCGCGCTGCGGGCGGTCGCCGAGGCGGACGCGGGCGTGAAGGGCGGCGGCGACGACCCCGAGTACGCGCTGGAGAAGGCGGTCGTCGCGATCGCTCGGGCGGCCCGTTCCCGAGGACGCGCGTAACCCCACACCCCAAGCCCTCATCGCACGGCGAACGCCCGCACGGCGAACGCCCGCACGGCAAACGCCCGCAAGGCAAACGCCTGCACGGCGAACGCCTGCACGGCGAACGCCCGCACGGCGAAGGCCCCGTCCGGTCGCTCTGGGGAAGAGCGGTGGACGGGGCCTTCGCGTCAGGCTTCTGGGGCCGCACCCGCGTGGCGAACGCAGGCCGCGTGCGGCTCCGGGGTGCCGGTCGGGAGCGGATGAGAGAGGGCCCGCTCTGGGTCCTTCCGGCGGTCAGATCAAGGAGAGAGTCAGCCCTTGACGGACGCGACCTTGGAAGCAAGCGCCGACTTCTTGTTGGCGGCCTGGTTCTTGTGGATGACGCCCTTCGAGACGGCCTTGTCGAGCAGACGCGCGGCATTGCGCTGGTACTCGGTGGCCTTCTCGACGTCACCCGCGGCAGCGGCCTCGCGGGCCTTGCGGATCGCGGTCTTCAGGGAGGACTTGACGGCCTTGTTGCGCAGCCGGGCCTTCTCGTTGGTCTTGATCCGCTTGATCTGGGACTTGATGTTCGCCACGAATGAGCCTCTACAGGTTCTGGCACGGGGCCGCACGGGTCCCGCGCCGATGATTTGGTACCGGTGATTTCTTGAAGCTGT
This sequence comes from Streptomyces sp. DH24, assembly GCF_029813775.1. Taxonomy (GTDB): domain Bacteria; phylum Actinomycetota; class Actinomycetes; order Streptomycetales; family Streptomycetaceae; genus Streptomyces. Next base: position 45,271 of record NZ_JARVKW010000027.1, read on the forward strand.
GCCTCCTGCGAGAGGGCATGAGACACAGCCACCCAGCCTACCAGCGGGCCGGAGAGTGGCCCAAACCCGTCGCGGCTCCGCAACCGTGGGACCATGGAGCCTACGTATAGACCCGATCGTTCCGACCCGAGACCGCAGACGGCTGCGGACGCCTCAAGAATCAGGACCCTGCGTGCCCGCGATCCCTAGCCATGTGCCCGAGCCGAGCCGTACCGACCCGGCTCTGATCCGCAATTTCTGCATCATCGCGCACATCGACCACGGCAAGTCCACGCTCGCCGACCGGATGCTCCAGCTGACCGGAGTGGTCGAGCAGCGGCAGATGCGCGCCCAGTACCTCGACCGCATGGACATCGAGCGCGAGCGCGGCATCACGATCAAGTCCCAGGCGGTGCGGTTGCCGTGGGCCCCGACCCACGACAAGAGCAACACGCACATTCTCAACATGATCGACACCCCGGGGCACGTCGACTTCACGTACGAGGTCTCGCGGTCGCTCGCCGCCTGCGAGGGGACCATCCTCCTCGTCGACGCCGCCCAGGGGATCGAGGCGCAGACCCTCGCCAACCTCTACCTGGCGATGGAGAACGACCTCACGATCATCCCGGTGCTCAACAAGATCGACCTGCCGGCGGCGCAGCCGGAGAAGTTCGCCGAGGAGCTGGCGAACCTGGTCGGCTGCGACCCCGACGACGTGCTCAAGGTGTCCGCCAAGACCGGCCTGGGCGTCGAGGCGCTGCTGGACAAGGTCGTCGCCGAGATCCCCGCCCCGGTCGGCGTCAAGGACGCCCCGGCCCGCGCGATGATCTTCGACTCGGTCTACGACTCCTACCGCGGTGTCGTGACGTACGTCCGTGTCATCGACGGCCAGCTCAACAAGCGTGAGCGGATCCGGATGATGTCCACGAACGCGACGCACGAGCTGCTGGAGATCGGCACCAACTCGCCGGAGATGCTGTCGGCCGACGGCCTCGGCGTCGGTGAGGTGGGCTACCTCATCACCGGTGTGAAGGACGTCCGCCAGTCCAAGGTCGGTGACACGGTCACCAGCCAGCACAAGGGCGCCACGGAGGCGCTCGGCGGCTACAAGGACCCCAAGCCCATGGTCTTCTCCGGGCTGTATCCGCTGGACGGGTCCGACTACCCCGAGCTGCGCGAGGCGCTGGACAAGCTCCAGCTCAACGACGCCGCGCTGGTCTACGAGCCGGAGACCTCCGCCGCCCTCGGCTTCGGTTTCCGCGTCGGCTTCCTCGGTCTGCTGCACCTCGACGTGATCCGTGAGCGCCTGGAGCGCGAGTTCGGCCTCGACCTGATCGCCACCGCGCCGAACGTGGTCTACCGCGTGGTCATGGAGGACGGCTCGGAGCACACCGTCACCAACCCGAGCGAGTTCCCCGAGGGGAAGATCGGCGAGGTGTACGAGCCGGTCGTGCGCGCGACCATCCTGGCGCCGAGCGAGTTCATCGGCTCGATCATGGAGCTGTGCCAGACCCGGCGCGGCACCCTGCTCGGCATGGACTACCTGTCCGAGGACCGGGTGGAGATCCGCTACACCCTGCCGCTCGCGGAGATCGTCTTCGACTTCTTCGACCAGCTGAAGTCGAAGACCCGCGGCTACGCCTCCCTCGACTACGAGCCCACCGGCGAGCAGACCTCCAGCCTGGTCAAGGTCGACATCCTGCTGCACGGCGACAAGGTGGACGCGTTCTCCGCGATCACCCACAGGGACCAGGCGTACGCCTATGGCGTGCGGCTGGTGGCCAAGCTGAAGGAGCTGATCCCGCGGCAGGCCTTCGAGGTGCCGGTGCAGGCCGCCATCGGCTCCCGGGTCATCGCCCGCGAGACCATCCGCGCCATCCGCAAGGACGTCCTGGCCAAGTGCTACGGCGGTGACATCTCCCGTAAGCGGAAGCTGCTGGAGAAGCAGAAGGAAGGCAAGAAGCGGATGAAGATGGTGGGTTCCGTGGAGGTCCCGCAGGAGGCCTTCATCGCCGTCCTCTCCAGCGACGACGGCGCGGCATCGGCCAAGGGCAAGAAGTGACCGCCGGTTACGGCTGATCGTCCACCCGAACCGGGCGGAACAGGGGCCTGTCGTACGAAAGTGCGGCGGGCCCCTGTGCATTCACCGGGTGGCTGTCTGTAGGAAGTGACAGGGCGCAGGCCCTTACGTACTGGCCGGATGCGCTTTACCCTGATGCCTGCTCGATAGTTACTCGCGAGTTAAACAAGCTCGCGGGGAGAACCAGCCGCACTGAGCCAGCCGCACTGCCGCGGGCCCCGGAGGATGTCGTGAGCGACGCACAGACACTGATCGAGAACCGTCCGCCGTCCGTGGCGGGCCTCTTCCTGGAGCGCGTGGCGGCCACGCCCGATGCCGAGGCCTACCGCTATCCGGTGCCCGCCGCATCCGGTGCGGGCCCGGACGACTGGAAGTCCCTGACCTGGGCGCAGGCCGCCGAGCGGGTCCACGCCATCGCGGCCGGACTCATCGAGCTGGGCGTGCAGCCGGAGCAGCGCGTCGCGCTCGCCTCCTCGACCCGCATCGAGTGGATCCTCGCCGACCTCGGCATCATGTGCGCCGGCGCGGCCACGACGACGGTCTACCCGCAGACCAACGCGGAGGAGTCGGCGTACATCCTCTCCGACTCCGAGAGCCGGGTGCTGATCGCCGAGAACGCCGACCAGCTCGCCAAGGCCCGCGAGAAGCGCGGCGAGCTGCCCGAGCTCACCCACGTCGTGGTGATCGACGGGGCGGGCGTGGAGACCAGCGACTGGGTTCTCACGCTCGCCGAGCTGGAGGCCCGTGGCGCGGCCCGCCTGGACAAGGACCCCGAGCTGATCAGGCAGCGGGTCGGCGCGATCACCAAGGACCAGCTCGCCACCCTCATCTACACCTCCGGCACCACCGGCCGTCCCAAGGGCGTGCGCCTGCCGCACGACAACTGGTCGTACATGGCGAAGGCGATCGCCGCGACCGGGCTGGTCGGCGGCGACGACGTGCAGTACCTGTGGCTGCCGCTCGCGCACGTCTTCGGCAAGGTGCTCACCTCCGGCCAGATCGAGGTGGGGCACGTCACCGCCGTCGACGGCCGCGTCGACAAGATCATCGAGAACCTGCCGGTCGTGCGGCCGACGTACATGGCGGCCGTGCCGCGCATCTTCGAGAAGGTCTACAACGGGGTCGCGGCCAAGGCCCGCGCGGGCGGCGGCGCCAAGTACAAGATCTTCCAGTGGGCGGCCGGCGTGGCCCGCGAGTACGCCAAGGTCACCCAGGACAACTTCCGCCGCACCGGCGTCGCGAGCGCCCCCTTCGGGCTGACCGCCAAGCACAACGTCGCCGACAAGCTCGTCTACGCCAAGATCCGCGACGCCTTCGGCGGCAACCTGCGCGCCTGCGTCTCCGGCTCGGCCGCGCTCGCCCCCGACATCGGCTACTTCTTCGCCGGCGCCGGCATCCACATCCTGGAGGGCTACGGCCTCACCGAGTCCTCCGCGGCGTCCTTCGTCAACCCCGGCGAGGCCTACCGCACCGGCACGGTCGGCAAGCCGCTGCCCGGCACCGAGGTGCGCATCGCCGACGACGGCGAGATCCTGCTGCGCGGCCCCGGCATCATGGAGGGCTACCACGGGCTGCCCGAGAAGACCGCCGAGGTCCTGGAGGCGGACGGCTGGTTCCACACCGGCGACATCGGCGAGCTCTCCCCGGACGGCTACCTGCGGATCACCGACCGCAAGAAGGACCTCATCAAGACCTCCGGCGGCAAGTACGTGGCGCCCGCCGAGGTCGAGGGCCGGTTCAAGGCGATCTGCCCGTACGTCTCCAACATCCTGGTGCACGGCGCCGACCGGAACTACTGCACCGCCCTCATCGCCCTGGACGAGATGGCGATCACCGAGTGGGCCAAGGAGAACGGCCTGGAGGGCAAGCCGTACGCCGAGATCGTCGCCGCGCCGGTCACCGTCGAGATGGTCGACGGCTACGTCAAGCAGCTCAACGAGGGCCTGCAGCGCTGGCAGACCATCAAGAAGTTCCGCCTGCTGCCGCGCGACCTCGACGTCGAGCACGGCGAGATCACCCCGAGCCTGAAGCTGAAGCGGCCCGTGGTCGAGCGCGAGTACAAGCACCTCATCGAGGAGATGTACGAGGGATCGCGCGAAGCGTGACTCCCGCGGGCGCGGGCGGCGCACACCCCCCGGGCGCCGCCCGCGCCCGTTTCTCCCCTCACGCAACCCCGGGGCCGGGTCCTGGCCGAATCAGGCGCTTCCGTGCCGGTTTCCGACCGGTGCAAGCACACCCGTAGCACGTTTTCCGCCCATGACCACCCACTTTTGGTAACTCCCCGCGTATGGGCGCAGTCGGTCTGTCACGCTGTCGGCAACGACCGAGGCGCACTCGTACCGATCGTCCGGGGAGCTGTCCATGGGGGCCATTCCGACGCAACGGGAGATCCTCTCCCGTACCGCCGAGGCGCCCGCGCCGCAGCACCACGCGCGGGCGCACGCCGGCCTGCCCGGCAGCAGCCTCGCCCCCGGCTCGGCCCGCGCCCTGGTGCGCGGCGCCCTCGCCGACTGGGCCGACCGCGGTCTGCCCGGCGCCGACCGGCTCACCGACCGGCTCGCGGACGACGCCGGCCTCGTCGTGAGCGAGCTCGTCACCAACGCGGTCGTGCACGCCGGCACCGACGTCGAGCTCTCCTTACAGCTGGACGAGGACACCGGCACCCTGCTGCTGGAGGTCAGCGACCACCACCCCTCGCGCGCCCCGCGCGACGGCCACGCCGAACCGCCCGACGAGCCGCCCGAGTACGGGCGCGGCCTGCGCCTGGTCGCCTCGCTCGCCGAGAGCTGGGGCATCACCTACCGCCCGGACACCAAGACCGTGTGGGCCCGGCTGCCCGTCACCGCCCGGGACGAGGACGGCGTGTTCCCGGTGGACCCCGGCGGACTCGGTGCCGCGGGCCTGCTCGCGCCCGAGCCGCCCCGCGACTGGCGGGCCGCCGAGGAGAGCCGCGACGCGGACTGGCTGAACCGGGGCGCCCTGTCCTTCCTCGCCGAGGCGTCCGGACTGCTCGCCGGACAGCTCGACGAGGACCTCGTCGCCTCCCTCACCGCCCAGCTGATCGTGCCGCGGCTCGCCGACTGGTGCGCGGTGTGGCTGGAGGACGAGTCCACCGGCCGCGGCGGCAGGGCCGACGGCCCCTGGGCGCCCGGCGCGCGGCTGGCCCGCGTGTGGCACGGCAGCGAGAACCGCATCGAGGAACTGCGCGCCGCCCTGGAGAAGGACCCGCCCCGGCTGCCCGACCCGATGACCTCCGGACCCGTCCCCCACCCGTGGCCCGCGCAGGCGCTCGGCCCGCACGGCGTCTACGGCACGGCACTGGCGTACCGGCTCGTCGCGGGCGGTCGGCCGCTGGGCACGCTCGTCATCGGGCGGGCCGGCACGCCCCGCTTCCCTGACGAGATCACCGGCCTGGTCGAGGACCTCGGCCGCCGGGTGGCGCTCGCCGTCGGGGCGGCCCGGCAGTACGCCCGGCAGGTCACCATCAGCTCCGTCCTGCAACGCGGCCTGCTGCCCGGCGCGGTCGCCGAGATACCGGGCGTGCGCAGCGCCCTCGTCCACGAGCCGTGCGACCAGGGCGGGCCGAGCGGCGACTTCTACGACCTGTTCCCGGCCGGCGAGGGCCGCTGGTGCTTCGCCGTCGGCGACGTCCAGGGCAAGGGGCCCGAGGCCGCCGTCGTCATCGGGCTCGCCCGGCCCTGGCTGCGGCTGCTCGCCCGCGAGGGGTACGGCGTCGCCGACGTCCTCGACCGCCTCAACCAGCTCCTCCTCGACGACGCGACGGAGGCCGCGGACGCGGCGGCCCGCGCCCTGGCCGGCGGCCGGCCCGCGGGCCCCGGCGACGGCCCGCAGACCCGGTTCCTCTCCCTTCTCTACGGGGAGCTGGTGCTCGTGGAGACGGCGGCCGGGCCCGGCATCCGCTGCACCCTCGCCTCCGCCGGGCACCCGCTGCCGCTGCTCCTCGGCGCCGACGGCCGGGTCCACACGGCGGCGAGGCCGCAGACGCTGCTCGGCGTCGTGGAGGACGAGACGTACGTCAGCGAGACCTTCGAGCTGCGGTCCGGCGACACGCTGCTGTGCGTCACGGACGGCGTGACCGAGCGGCGCTGCGGATCACGCCAGTTCGACGACGAGGACGGGCTGGCGGTCGCCCTCGCGGGCTGCGCCGGGCTGGACGCGGAGCTGATCGCGGAGCGCATCCGCGGCCTGGTCCACGACTTCGGCACCCGCCCACCGGAGGACGACCTGGCCCTCCTGGTGCTCCAGGCCGAGTGAGGGCGGGTCCGGGGGGACGGTGTCGGGTCCGGGCGACGGTGTCGGGTCCGGGGGCGGCGGCTGGTCCGGGGGACGGTGGCAGGTCTCGGGGGCGGGGCCCTGGCGGCGGTGGCCGGTCCCGGGGACGGCGGCCGGTCCTGGGGACGGCGGCCGGTGCCGGTGCTGGGGACGGCGGCCGGTGCGAGCGGCGGCGGGCCCGCGGGACGGCCGGTCCGAGTGGCGGCGGGCCCGCGGGACGGCCGGTCCGAGTGGCGGCGGGCACTGGGCACGGTTCCCGATCCGGGGCGGCGGGCCCGGGGACGGCGGCCGGTGCTGGGGACGGCGGCCGTCCTGGAGACGACGGCCGGTGCGAGCGACGGCGGGCGCGGGAGACGGCCGGTGCGAGCGAGGGCTGGCCCGGGGGACGGCCGGTCCGAGCGGCGGCGGGCACCGGACACGGTGGCCGGTCCGGAGGGCGGCCGGTCCGCGTGACGGTGGCAGCCGCCCCGCGGCGTGTGGTGCCGCCGACCGCCGGGCCATGGCGCCCGGTGCTGGACAATGGAGTACATGCCTTCCGCACTCCCCGACGGCGAGCCCGTCCCCGACGACGGCGCACTGCCCCCGCACGCGCTCGCCGGGGCCGCGGACCGCCCCCTCGGGTTCTACCTGCACGTCCCGTACTGCGCGTCCCGCTGCGGCTACTGCGACTTCAACACCTACACCGCGACCGAGCTGCGCGGCACCGGCGGCGTCCTCGCCTCCCGCGACAACTACGCGGTCACGCTGACCGACGAGATCCGCCTCGCCCGCAAGGTCCTCGGCGACGACCCGCGCCAGGTCAGCACGGTGTTCGTCGGCGGCGGCACCCCGACGCTGCTGGCCGCCGCCGATCTCGTACGGATGCTGGCGGCGATCCGCGACGAGTTCGGGCTGGCCGCGGGCGCGGAGATCACGACGGAGGCCAACCCCGAGTCCGTCGACCCCGCCTACCTGGCGGCGCTGAGGGCCGGCGGCTTCAACCGGATCTCCTTCGGCATGCAGAGCGCGAGGCAGCACGTCCTGCGCGTCCTGGACCGCACGCACACGCCCGGCCGCCCCGAGCGCTGCGTCGCCGAGGCCCACGCGGCCGGGTTCGAGCACGTCAACCTCGACCTGATCTACGGCACGCCCGGCGAGTCCGACGACGACTGGCGGGCCTCGCTGGACGCGGCGCTCGGGGCCGGCCCGGACCACGTGTCGGCGTACGCGCTGATCGTCGAGGAGGGGACGCAGCTCGCGCGGCGGATCCGGCGGGGCGAGATCCCGATGACCGACGACGACGTCCACGCCGACCGGTATCTCATGGCCGAGGAGGCGCTGTCCTCGGCGGGCTTCGAGTGGTACGAGGTGTCGAACTGGGCGCGGTCCGAGGCGGGCCGGTGTCTGCACAACGAGCTGTACTGGCGCGGGGCCGACTGGTGGGGCGCGGGCCCCGGCGCGCACAGCCACGTGGGCGGCGTGCGCTGGTGGAACGTGAAGCATCCCGGGGCGTACGCGGCGGCGCTGGCGGCGGGGCGCTCGCCGGGCGCGGGCCGGGAACTGCTGACGGACGAGGACCGCCGGGTCGAGCGGGTCCTGCTGGAGCTGCGGCTGCGGGACGGGGTGCCGCTGTCCCTGCTGCGGGAGGCCGGACTCGCGGCGTCCCGGCGGGCGCTGGCGGACGGGCTCCTGGACGCCGGGCCCTACGAGGAGGGGCGCGCGGCGCTGACCCTGCGGGGGCGGCTGCTGGCCGACGCGGTGGTGCGGGACCTGGTGGACTGAGGGGTGAGTCCCCGCACGAGCGGGGAGCCCGACCTGCTCGGCCGGGTCGACGAGTTGACCGACGGACCATCTCCGCGTGGGCGCAGAGCAGTCCGCCAGGTCCGGTGGGTCAATGACTCGCCCGGCTTCAGGGCACGGTCACGTGATCGATGAGGTGCTCCACACACCTCAGCAGTTCCGGCTCCAAGTCCTTGTATGAGCGGACCTTGGACAGGATGTGCTGCCATGCCGCACCGGTGTTTTCCGGCCAGCCCAGGGCGCGGCACACGCCCTTCTTCCAGTCCTGGCCGTGCGGCACGCGGGGCCACGCCCCGATGCCCAGGGCCGACGGCTTCACGGCCTCCCAGACGTCGATGTACGGATGGCCCACGACCAGGGCGTGCTCGCTGGTCACCGACTGGGCGATGCGCCATTCCTTCGAGCCCGGGACCAGGTGGTCCACCAGGACGCCGAGGCGCGCGTCGGGGCCGGGGGAGAAGTCCGCGACGATCGACGGCAGGTCGTCCACGCCCTCCAGGTACTCCACGACCACGCCCTCGATGCGCAGGTCGTCGCCCCACACCTTCTCGACCAGTTCGGCGTCGTGCCGGCCCTCGACGTAGATGCGGCCGGCGCGGGCCACGCGCGCGCGTGCGCCGGGGACGGCCACCGAGCCGGACGCCGTACGGGTGGGCCGTACGGGACCGCCGGCCGGTTTCACCAGGGTCACCACCCTGCCCTCCAGCAGGAAGCCGCGCGGCTCCAGCGGGAACACCCGGTGCTTGCCGAAGCGGTCCTCCAGGGTCACCGTGCCCGCCTCGCAGCCGATCACCGCGCCGCAGAAACCGGTGCCGGGCTCCTCCACGACCAGACCGGGCTCCGCGGGGACCTCCGGGACGGGCCTGGGCTTCTTCCACGGCGGGGTCAGGTCCGGCGAATACCGGCGAGGGCGCGGGCCCGAAGGGCCCTCACCGGAAGGGCGGTGGTGGGAGACGGGTGGGCGCATTCGAACGACGATAGGAGAAGCGGCCGTCCGGCGATCACGACACGCCGAAACGCGCCGCCAGCTCGTCGCGCTGCGCCCGCACGAACGCCGCGCCCACCACCGCTCCGTGACCGGGCACGTACAGCGCGTCCTCGCCGCCGAGGGAGAGCAGCCGGTCCAGCGCGGCAGGCCACCGCGCCGGCACGGCGTCCGGGCCGGCCTGCGGTTCGCCGGACTGCTCGACGAGGTCGCCGCAGAAGACCACCTCGCGGTCGCCGGGGACCAGGACGACGAGGTCGTGCGCCGTGTGGCCCGGGCCCACGTTCGCCAGCAGGACCTGCCGGCCGCCGCCCAGGTCGAGCGTCCACTCGCCGCTGACCAGGTGACGGGGCGGGGCGAGCGCGTCGGCGGCCTCCTGCGCGGTCGGCGCGTCCAGCCCGTGGCGCACCGCGTCCGCGCGCAGCTCCTCCCGTCCGCGCGGCCCGAACAGCGCGTCCACGCCCACCGCGCCGTACACCTCCGCCCCCGCGAGGGCCGGGGCGCCGAGGACGTGGTCGAAGTGCGGGTGGGTCAGCGCGAGATGCGTCACACGGTGACCGGTGAGCCGTTCCGCCTGCTCCCGCAGCCGGGCGCCCTCCGCGAGGTGGGACCCGGCGTCGATCAGCAGCGCGGCGCCGGTGCCGACGACGAGCCCGGCCGTGCAGTCCCAGCCCGGCAGCCGGCACCGGCCCACTCCGCCGGCCAGGTGCTCCCACCCCAGCTCTTCCCAAGTCACCGTCATACGGCGACGCTAGCTGCTGACGTCACGCTCCGGCACGGCGGCGTGGGACCGGCCTTGCCCCCGGTGCACCCCACGGCCGTACACTTGGCCGGGGAAGTCTGGCACTCGCACGCGCCGAGTGCCAGGGGCGGCGGCGGACGACAGCTGGAGGTGTGCGCGGTGCTCAGTGAACGCAGGCTTCAGGTGTTGCGCGCGATCGTCCAGGACTACGTCGGCACCGAGGAGCCCGTCGGTTCCAAGGCGCTCACCGAGCGTCACAACCTCGGCGTCTCCCCGGCCACCGTGCGCAACGACATGGCGGCCCTGGAGGACGAGGGGTTCATCGCGCAGCCGCACACCAGCGCGGGGCGCATCCCCACCGACAAGGGGTACCGCCTGTTCGTGGACAAGCTCGCCGGCGTCAAGCCGATGAGCCCGCCCGAGCGGCGCGCCATCCAGAACTTCCTGGAGGGTGCCGTCGACCTCGACGACGTCGTGGCCCGCACGGTGCGGCTGCTCGCGCAGCTCACCCGGCAGGTCGCCGTCGTGCAGTACCCGTCGCTGACCCGTTCGACCGTGCGGCACGTGGAGCTGCTGTCCCTCGCGCCGGCGCGGGTGATGCTCGTGCTGATCACGGACACCGGCCGGGTCGAGCAGCGGGTCGTGGACTGCCCGGCGCCGTTCGGCGAGATGGCGCTCGCGGATCTGCGGGCGCGGCTCAACAGCCGGGTCGCGGGCCGTCGTTTCACGGACGTGCCGACCCTGGTGGAGGATCTGCCGGAGGCCTTCGAGGCCGAGGACCGCGGTACGGTCTCGACGGTGCTGTCGACCCTCCTGGAGACGCTCGTCGAGGAGAACGAGGAGCGGCTGATGATCGGCGGCACCGCCAATCTGACGCGCTTCGGGCACGACTTCCCCCTCACGATCCGGCCCGTCCTTGAGGCGCTGGAGGAGCAGGTGGTGCTCCTGAAGCTGCTCGGCGAGGCGCAGGATCCGGGCGTGACCGTCCGAATCGGTCACGAGAACGCCCACGAAGGACTCAACTCCACGTCCGTCGTGTCGGTCGGCTACGGTTCGGGCGGCGAGGCGGTTGCCAAGCTCGGCGTGGTCGGACCGACCCGCATGGACTACCCGGGAACGATGGGAGCGGTACGCGCAGTGGCACGGTACGTCGGACAGATCCTGGCGGAGTCGTAAGTGGCCACGGACTATTACGCCGTTCTCGGCGTGCGCCGCGACGCGTCGCAGGAAGAGATCAAGAAGGCTTTCCGGCGGCTCGCTCGCGAGCTGCACCCGGACGTCAACCCCGATCCGAAGACCCAGGAGCGGTTCAAGGAGATCAACGCCGCCTACGAGGTGCTGTCGGACCCGCAGAAGAAGCAGGTCTACGACCTCGGCGGCGACCCGCTCTCGCAGGCCGGGGGCGGCGGCGCGGGCGGCTTCGGGGCCGGCGGCTTCGGGAACTTCTCCGACATCATGGACGCGTTCTTCGGTACGGCGTCGCAGCGCGGACCGCGCTCGCGCACCCGCCGCGGCCAGGACGCGATGATCCGCATCGAGATCGAGCTCGACGAGGCCGCGTTCGGCACGACCAAGGACATCCAGGTCGACACGGCCGTCGTGTGCACCACGTGCAGCGGCGAGGGCGCCGCCCCGGGCACCTCGGCGCAGACCTGCGACATGTGCCGGGGCCGCGGTGAGGTCTCCCAGGTCACCCGGTCCTTCCTGGGCCAGGTCATGACCTCGCGGCCCTGCCCGCAGTGCCAGGGCTTCGGCACGGTCGTCCCGACGCCGTGCCCGGAGTGCGCGGGCGACGGCCGGGTGCGTTCCCGCCGCACGCTGACCGTGAAGATCCCGGCCGGCGTCGACAACGGCACGCGCATCCAGCTCGCCGGCGAGGGCGAGGTCGGGCCCGGCGGCGGTCCCGCCGGTGACCTGTACGTGGAGATCCACGAGCTGCCCCACTCGCAGTTCCAGCGGCGCGGCGACGACCTGCACTGCACGGTCACGCTCCCGATGACGGCGGCGGCCCTCGGCACGAAGGTGCCGCTGGAGACCCTCGACGGCATGGAGGAGGTCGACATCCGTCCCGGCACGCAGTCCGGGCAGTCGATCCCGCTGCACGGCCGGGGCGTCACGCATCTGCGCGGCGGCGGCCGGGGCGACCTGATCGTCCACGTCGAGGTGCAGACGCCGACCAAGCTGGACGTCGAGCAGGAGCGTGTCCTGCGGGAACTGGCCAAGTTGCGCGGTGAGGAGCGGCCCCAGGGGCAGTTCCAGCCCGGGCAGCAGGGACTGTTCTCGCGTCTGAAGGACGCCTTCAACGGTCGCTGACGGTCAACGGACGGCCCGATTCGGACTTGTTCGGAGGACGTGACAACATGCCGTCATGTCCTCCGCGCTGACCGATCTCTTCCGTCACCCGATCGTGCAGGCCCCCATGGCGGGCGGCGTCTCCGTGCCGCAGCTCGCCGCCGCCGTGTCCGAGGCGGGCGGGCTCGGTTTCCTCGCCGCCGGGTACAAGACCGCCGACGGCATGTACCAGGAGATCAAGCAACTGCGGGGACTGACGAACCGGCCCTTCGGCGTCAACCTCTTCATGCCGCAGCCCGAGTACGCCGACCGGGCCGCGGTCGACGTCTACGCCCACCAGCTCGCCGGTGAGGCCGGCTGGTACGAGACCGAGCTGGGCGACCCGGACAGCGGCCGCGACGACGGCTTCGACGCCAAGCTCGCGGTGCTGCTGGACAACCCGGTGCCGGTGGTGTCCTTCCACTTCGGCTGCCCCTCGCGGGACGTCCTGGACGCCCTGCGCCGCGTCGGCACCCGCACCCTGGTCACCGCCACCACCGCCGACGAGGCCCGCGCCGTCGAACGGGCCGGGGCCGACGGCGTGATCGCGCAGGGCGTGGAGGCGGGCGGCCACCAGGGCACCCACCGGGACATCCCGGAGACGGACGGCTCCGGGCTCGGGCTGCTCTCCCTGGTCGCCCAGGTCCGTGAGGCCGTCGGTATCCCCGTCGTCGCCGCCGGCGGCATCATGCGCGGCGGCCAGATCGCCGCCGTCCTCGCGGCCGGCGCGAGCGCCGCCCAGCTCGGCACCGCGTTCCTCGTCACGCCCGAGTCCGGCGCCAGCCCGCTGCACAAGCAGGCGCTGACCAACCCCCTGTTCGTGCGGACGGAGCTGACCCGGGCGTTCTCCGGCCGGCCGGCGCGCGGCCTGGTCAACCGCTTCCTGCGCGAGCACGGCCCCTACGCGCCCGCCGCGTACCCGGAGATCCACCACCTGACCTCGCCGCTGCGCAAGGCCGCCGCCAAGGCCGGTGACGCGCAGGGCATGGCCCTGTGGGCGGGCCAGGGGCACCGCATGGCGCGGGAGCTGCCCGCGGGCCAGCTCGTGGAGGTGCTGGCCGCCGAACTCGCCGCCGCGCGGGCGGTGTTGGCGGGCGGCGCGCGATGACCGCGCCGGTGTTCGTGGTCGAGCACTTCGACGCCGGTGCCGACGGGCGTTACGTCCTGGCCGGACCCGAGGGGCGGCACGCGGTCTCCGTCAAGCGGCTGCGCCCCGGCGAGGGCGTCGTCCTCACCGACGGCGCCGGGCGCTGGGCCGAGGCCGAGGTGGTCGACACGGAGGGCAAGGACCGGCTGGTGGTGCGGCTGGGCGAGGTCGCCGAGGAGCCCGCCGAGTCGCCCCGCATCACCGTCGTGCAGGCCCTGCCCAAGGGCGACCGGGGCGAACTGGCCGTCGAGACCATGACGGAGGTCGGGGTCGACGCGATCGTGCCCTGGTCGGCGGCCCGCTGCGTCACGCAGTGGAAGGGCGAGCGCGGCGCGAAGGCGCTCGGCAAGTGGCGGGCCACCGCCCGTGAGGCCGGCAAGCAGTCCCGCCGCGTGCGGTTCCCGGACGTCGCGGACGCGGCCACCACCAAGCGGGTCGCCGCGCTGCTCGCGGACGCCGACTTCGCCGCCGTACTGCACGAGAGCGGCGACGAGCCGCTGGCCACCGCCGAACTGCCCGCGTCCGGCGACATCGTGCTGGTCGTCGGTCCCGAAGGCGGCGTGTCCCCCGAGGAGTTGGCGCTGTTCGAGGAGGCCGGCGCGAGGGCCTACCGCCTGGGCCGCAGCGTGCTGCGCACCTCGACGGCCGGCACCGCCGCCGCCGCCCTGCTGCTGGGGCGCTCGGGCCGCTGGTCCTGACGGCCCCCGGAGGCCGGGCACCGCCGGGCCTCACCCGGCCGGGCACCGCGGCTTCGGCTGGAGCGCGGGTATGAGCTGGACGTCCTCGCGGCGCACCGCGAACGAGTGCAGCTCGTCCTGTGAACGGCGGTGGGGGGCCCACAGCCAGATCCACTCGCCGGTGGAGCCGAAGGAGAGCACCGCCTGGTCGGTGGGGACCGGGCCGTTGTCCACGGCCAGCGGCTCGTCCGGCTTCAGCGGGCGCACGCACACCAGCCTGCCCTGCAGGCCGTAGTAATCGGACGGTGTGACGCCCCGCACCATGACGTCGCGCGCGGCGTCCCGAGCCGCGTCCCAGGCGTTGTCGTTGCCGAGGATCTTGGCGGTGAGGGCGTAGCCCACGGCCAGCAGCGTGGCCAGCACGACGGCGAACAGCCGGTACGTGGTGTCCCGGGTCAGGTGGAAGTGGCGCAGCCAGCCCACCAGCGCGACGAAGAACAGGGTGCTGCCCAGGGCGAGCACCATCGGCTCGGCGGCGGCCAGGTACCTGCCCGTGACCGGGGCGGGCACCACATTCGGGGGGATGTGGAAAAGGGACAGATAGGTGTCGTGCATCTGCCCGCCGAGCCACGCGACCATGGACCACACCACGGGGACCGACGCCGGCACCAGCCAGGCCGCGTGCCGGGTGAAGACGGTCCGGCGCAGCGCGAGGGCCACACCGGTACCGGTGAACGCGACCAGGGCCAGCACCAGCAGCGTCGCCCACATCGTGCCGGGCCGGACGTCGTGTCCCACGAGCGCGCCGAAACCGGCCAGCGCCGTGGTGCCCGCGACACCCGTGGCCCACTGCGCGGCACGCGAGCGGTCCCGGGTCTCCTTGGCCGTCCGGCCCAGCGGCAGCGCGCCCGCCGTACTGAGCAGCGCGGGCGGCAGCTTCCACCAGCCGTCCGCCCACGTCACGTACATGCCGCACGCCACCGCGAGCACGATGCCCACGGCGCCCGCGACCAGCCAGGCGCGGTGGACGCGGCGCTCCTGCGGCGTGCGGGCGAGCGGCGGGTTCTCGTCCGAGTGGCCCGGTACCCGCAGCGCGTGCCGCGCCGGGTCGAAGGCCCGGCCGCCCAGGTCACGGGCCGCCAGCTCCGCCCCGGCCGCCTCCCGCGAGTTCGGCCCCGCGGGCACGGTCACGGCCCGCTGCTCGTCCGCCCCGCCGAGCCGGGCCCACAGCCGGGCGGCGGCCGGCCGGAGCCGCCCGCCGGAGGGCGGGGCCCGGTGTACGTGGTACGTGGTGCGCGGCCCCCGCTCGTGCTCGACCAGTGCCGCGTCCCGCACCCACGCGCCCAACTCGGCCTGCCGGGCGAGCAGTTCCAGCTGGGCGACCGCCGTGCGGACCGCGCCCAGGCGGGCCCCGTGCAGCCGGACCTCGACGATGAGGGCGGCCCGGTGCTCGGCGCGCGGTGCCGCCTCGGCGGGCTCGGCGGGGCGCACGGACCAGCCGCGCTCCTCGAACAGGACGGTGGCGTACGCGACTTCGTCGGGGTGGTCCACCACGTCGACCAGCATGCGCACCCGGCGCCGGTGCGGCGGCTGCGGCGGGCCCGCCGCCTGCTCGGCGGGTCCGGCCGGCAACTCCTCGGCCTCGGACGAGGCGCGCGGGGCCGGCACGGGCCGGGTGTTCCTGCGGGTGCGGA
Organism: Streptomyces sp. DH24; assembly: GCF_029813775.1. Classification (GTDB taxonomy): domain Bacteria; phylum Actinomycetota; class Actinomycetes; order Streptomycetales; family Streptomycetaceae; genus Streptomyces. The sequence goes on from NZ_JARVKW010000027.1 coordinate 60,978, forward strand.
TCCGCGGGGTCGGCGAGGGCATCAACGCTTCTCCGGGTGCGGGAGGTCGGGACCGCCCGATTGTGTCAGCGCGCGACGCGGAGTGGCCGTATGCGCCCTACCGCCGCAGCCCCAGCGGTGGCAGGCTGCCGTCCATGGGGGCTTCGAGGCGGATTTGGCGGACGCCCGGCGTCCGGGGCCGTCGGCGGGCCGGTGCTGTGGCCGGCTTCGCCGTGGTGGCCGTGGCCGGTGTCGTCGCGTGTGAGCCGGGCGGGCTGAACACCGGGGCGGTGGCCTTCACGACGGACCAGGCGGTGACCCGGGAGCTTCAGCGGCAGAAGACGGACGTGCGGTGGCTCACCTGCACGGCCTCCTACGGGGAGGGCGGCGGCGGTACGGCGTCGTCCACCGCGACCGAGAAGGCCGTCGCCGACGTCGACTGCGAGGGCGAGACCGGCGACGGGCGGGACATCACCGTCACCGGCAGGATCACCCGGGTCGTCAACGGCGCCTGTGTGCGCGGGAGTCTGACCGCCAAGGTCGACGGCAAGGTGTGGTTCCGCGTCGACGGGCTGGGCAACTGCGACGCCGCCACCAGCGCCCCGCCCGCGGGCGGCGAACCGGGCGGCGAACCGGGCGGCGGGGGAGCCGAGCCCACCGTCACGGTGACCGTCACGCGGACCGTCTGGTGCCGCGAGGACCCCGACTGCGCGCCCGTCGAGGGCAAGTGAACCGGTCAGAGGGGTGTGCGCTCCCGGTCAAGTGATCGGAACCCCTGTCCGCGGGCGCCGCCGCTGCATAGGGTGATCGGGTGACTCAGCCTGCAACGACAGCACCGGCGGCCTCGCCTGCGTATCTCCGGTTCCCGCACCTGCACGGCGAGTTGGTCGCCTTCACGGCCGAGGACGACGTGTGGGTCGCGCCGCTCGACGGCTCACGCGCCTGGCGGGTCAGCGCCGAGAACATTCCGGTGACCACGCCGCGCATCTCGCCGGACGGCACGACCGTCGCCTGGACCTCCACCCGCGACGGCGCCCCCGAGGTGCACGTCGCGCCGGTCGACGGCGGCCCCGCCAGACGCCTCACGTACTGGGGCAGCTGGAAGACGCAGGTGCGCGGCTGGACCCCGGACGGCGACGTCCTCGCGATCACCACCCACGGCCAGGCCAGCCTGCGCCGCACCTGGGCCCGCGCCGTCCCCCTGGACGGCGGACCGGCGGCCACCCTGCCGTACGGGCCGGTCGGCGACGTCGCGTACGGGCCGCGCACCGTGCTGCTGTCCGCCACGATGGGCCGGGAGGCCGCCTGGTGGAAGCGCTACCGGGGCGGCACGGCCGGCAAGCTGTGGATCGACCGGGACGCCCCCGACGGGGACGGCGCCGGGGAGTTCGTCCGGCTGCACGAGGACCTGGACGGCAACATCGAGTACCCGTTCTGGGTCGGGGAGCGCATCGCGTTCCTCTCCGACCACGAGGGCACCGGCGCCGTGTACTCCTCCCTCGCCGACGGCTCCGACCTGCGCCGCCACACCCCGCTTGGGGGCACCTCCCGCTCCGGCGAAGCCGAGAGTGGGGGAGGCTTCTACGCCCGGCACGCCGCCACCGACGGCACCCGCGTCGTGTACTCGAGCGCCGGCCGGCTGTGGCTGCTGGACGACCTCGACGGCGCCGAGCCGCGCCCCCTCGACATCCGGCTCGGCGGGCAGCGCGTCGACCTGAACCCGTTCCCGGTCAACGCCGCCCGCTGGTTCGGCGCGGCGTCCCCGGACCACACCGCGCGCGGCAGCGCCGTCTCCGTACGCGGCTCCGTGCACTGGGTCACCCACCGCTCCGGACCCGCCCGCGCGCTCGCCGCGCGGCCCGGCGTACGGGCCCGGCTGCCGCGCACCTTCCGCGCCGACGGCGAGGAGTGGGTGGTGTGGGTGACCGACGCCGAGGGCGACGACGCGCTGGAGTTCGCGCCCGCCACCGGCCTGGCCCCCGGCGCCACCCCGCGCCGGCTCGCCGCCGGGCAGCTCGGCCGCGTCCTCTCCCTCGCCATGGCCCCCGACGGCAGCCGCGTCGCCGTCGCCTCGCACGACGGCCGGGTGCTGCTCGTCGAGCGGGAGACCGGCGAGGTCCGCGAGGTGGACCGCAGCGAGGACGGCGACGCCTCCGGGCTGGTGTTCTCGCCGGACTCGTCCTGGCTCGCCTGGTCCCACCCCGGCCCGCGCCCGCTGTGCCAGCTCAAGCTCGCCAACACCACCGACCTGTCCGTCACGGAGGCCACCCCGCTGCGCTTCCAGGACTACGCGCCCGCGTTCACCCTGGACGGCAAGCACCTCGCCTTCCTGTCGGCGCGGTCCTTCGACCCGGTCTACGACGAGCACGTCTTCGACCTCGCGTTCGTCGAGGGCGTCCGCCCGTACCTGATAACGCTGGCCGCGACCACGCCGTCCCCGTTCGGGCCGCAGCGGCACGGCCGCCCCTTCGAGACGCCGGACCGGGAGGAGACCCCCGACAGCGAGGGCACCCCCACCACGCGCATCGACCTGGACGGCCTCGCCGACCGCATCGTGCCCTTCCCGGTCGAGGCCGCCCGCTACTCCAACCTGCGCGCCGCGAAGGACGGCGTGCTGTGGCTGAGGCACCCGGTGCACGGCGTCCTCGGCCACTCCCGCGCCACGCCCGACGACGCCGACCCGCACACCGAGCTGGAGCGCTACGACCTCGCCCAGCAGCGCGTCGAGCATCTCGCCGCCGACGCCGACCACTTCGAGGTCAGCGGCGACGGCAAGCGGGTCCTGCTGTGGACGGACAGCCGGCTGAAGGTCGTCCCCAGCGACCGGCGAGCCTCCGGCGACGACGACAGCGACACCAACATCACCGTCGACCTGTCCCGCGTACGCCACCTGATCGACCCGGCGGCCGAGTGGCGGCAGATGTACGAGGAGACCGGCCGCGTCATGCGGGACCACTTCTGGCGGTCCGACATGAGCGGCGTCGACTGGGACGGGGTCCTGGACCGCTACCGGCCCGTCCTGGAGCGCGTCGCCACCCACGACGACCTGGTCGACCTGCTGTGGGAGGTGCACGGCGAACTCGGCACCTCGCACGCCTACGTCACCCCGCGCGGCGGCTTCGGCGGCGGCGCCCGGCAGGGCCTGCTCGGCGCGGACCTCTCCCGCCACGAGGACGGCACCTGGCGCATCGACCGCGTCCTGCCCTCCGAGACGTCCGACCCGGACGCGCGCTCCCCGCTCGCCGCGCCCGGCGTCGCGGTCCGCGCCGGGGACGCGATCGTCGCCGTCGCGGGGCAGCCGGTCGACCCGGTGACCGGCCCCGGCCCGCTGCTGGTGGGTACGGCCGGCAAGCCCGTGGAGCTGACCGTCCTGCCGTCCGGCGGCGGCGAGCCCCGGCACGCGGTGGTCGTCCCGCTGGACGACGAGGAGCCGCTGCGCTACCACGCCTGGGTCGCCGACCGGCGTGCCTACGTCCACGAGAAGTCCGGCGGCCGGCTCGGCTACCTGCACGTGCCCGACATGCAGGCGCCCGGCTGGGCGCAGATCCACCGGGACCTGCGCGTCGAGGTCGCCCGCGAGGGCCTGGTCGTCGACGTCCGCGAGAACCGCGGCGGCCACACCTCCCAGCTGGTGGTGGAGAAGCTGGCGCGGCGGATCGTCGGCTGGTGCTCGCCGCGCGGCATGCGGCCGTACAGCTATCCGATGGACGCGCCGCGCGGGCCGGTCGTCGCCGTCGCCAACGAGTTCTCCGGCTCCGACGGCGACATCGTGAACGCGGCGATCAGGGCGCTGGGCATCGGACCGGTCGTCGGCATGCGCACGTGGGGTGGTGTCATCGGCATCGACAGCCGCTACCGCCTGGTCGACGGCACGCTGATCACCCAGCCGAAGTACGCGTTCTGGCTCGAGGGTTACGGGTGGAGCGTGGAGAACCACGGCGTGGACCCGGACGTGGAGGTTCCGCAGCGTCCCCAGGACTACGCGGCGGGCCGGGACCCCCAGCTGGACGAGGCGGTCCGCCTGGCCCTTGAGGCCCTGGAGCACACCCCCGCCAGGACCCCGCCCGGCCTGCCGTAGCCGCGGGCGCCGCGCACCCACCCGATACGATGCCCCCCGTATCCCGATCGACCGCCGGAGGACACATGGCAGGGGAACCGCAGGACGACTGCCTGTTCTGCAAGATCGTCGCAGGGCAGATCCCGGCGACGATCGTGCGCGAGACGGAGACCACCGTCGCCTTCCGGGACATCAACCCGCAGGCCCCGACCCACGTCCTGGTCATCCCCAAGGCGCACTACCGGGACGCCGCGGCCCTCGCCGCCGGCGCCCCGGAGCTCGCCGCCGACGTGCTGCGCGAGACCCAGGCCGTCGCCGACGAGGAGAAGCTCGACAGTTACCGCGTCGTCTTCAACACCGGCGGCGGCGCCGGCCAGACGGTCTGGCACACCCACGCCCACGTCCTCGGCGGCCGCGGCCTGAACTGGCCGCCGGGATAAGCAGCCGTGTCCGTACGCGAGTTGGTGGTCCTCGGCACCGCCAGCCAGGTCCCGACCCGGCACCGCAACCACAACGGCTACCTGCTGCGCTGGGACGGCGAGGGCATCCTGTTCGACCCCGGCGAGGGCACGCAGCGCCAGATGCTGCGCGCCGGGGTCGCCGCCCACGACCTGAACCGGATCTGCGTCACCCACTTCCACGGCGACCACTCCCTGGGCCTGGCGGGCGTGATCCAGCGCATCAACCTGGACCAGGTGCCGCACGAGGTCACCGCCCACTACCCGCGCTCCGGCAAGCGGTTCTTCGACCGGCTCCGGTACGCCACCGCGTACCGCGAGACGGTGCGGCTGACCGAGGTCCCGGTCGCCGCCGACGGCGTCCTCGCCGCCACCCCGGGCTACACCCTGGAGGCGCGCAGGCTCTCCCACCCCGTCGAGTCCTACGGCTACCGGCTGACCGAGCCCGACGGCCGCCGCATGCTGCCCGAGCGGCTCGCCGCGCACGGCATCGAGGGGCCCGACGTGGGCCGTCTCCAGCGGGAGGGCGTCCTCGACGGGGTCACGCTGGAGGACGTGAGCGAGGTGCGGCGCGGGCAGCGGTTCGCGTTCGTGATGGACACCCGGCTGTGCGACGGCGTGCACGCCCTCGCCGACGGCTGCGACATGCTCGTCATCGAGTCGACGTTCCTCGACGAGGACACCGGCCTCGCGGTGGAGCACGGCCACCTCACCGCCGGGCAGGCGGCGCGCGCGGCGCGGGACGCGGGCGTACGGCATCTGGTGCTCACGCACTTCAGCCAGCGCTACAGCGAACCGGAGGAGTTCGAGCGGCAGGCCAGGGCAGCCGGCTTCGAGGGCGAGCTGACCGTGGCGCGCGACCTGTTGCGGGTGCCGGTTCCGAAACGTCGGTAAACGGCTCGTACGATGCTGTGATGCCCCTGCCGACAGCTGAACTGCACCTGCACATCGAAGGCACGCTGGAGCCGGAGCTGGCCTTCGAGCTCGCCGCCCGCAACGGCGTGACGCTGGGTTACGCCGACACCGGCGAGCTCCGCGAGGCCTACCGCTTCCAGGACCTCCAGTCCTTCCTCGACCTGTACTACGCGCTGATGGCGGTGCTGCGCACCGAGCGGGACTTCGAGGACCTGGCGAACGCCTATCTGGCCCGGGCCGCCGCGCAGGGCGTGCGGCACGCGGAGATCTTCTTCGACCCGCAGGCCCACCTGGCGCGCGGCGTTCCCATGGCGACGGTGGTGGAGGGCCTGTGGCGGGCGCTGGGCCGCAGCCGGGAGAACCACGGTGTGTCCACGCGGCTCATCATGTGCTTCCTGCGGGACGAGTCCGCCGAGTCGGCGATGCGGACGCTGAAGGAGGCCGAGCCGTTCCTCGACCGGATCACGGGCGTCGGCCTGGACTCGGCGGAGGTCGGGCATCCGCCGGTGAAGTTCCGCGAGGTGTACGAGGCCGCCGCCGCGCTGGGCCTCAGGCGGGTCGCGCACGCCGGCGAGGAGGGCCCGCCGGAGTACATCACCGAGGCGCTGGACGTGCTCGGCGTGGAGCGGATCGACCACGGCCTGCGCTGCCTGGAGGACCCGCGGCTGGTGGAGCGGCTGGTGCGGGACCGGGTGCCGCTGACCCTGTGCCCGCTGTCGAACGTGCGGCTGCGCACCGTGGACACCCTGGCCGACCACCCGCTGCCCGCGATGCTGGAGGCGGGCCTGGTCTGCACGGTCAACTCCGACGACCCGGCCTACTTCGGCGGTTACGCGGGCGACAACCTGGACGCGGTGCGCGCCGGCCTCGGTCTCACCGAGGACCGGCTGCGCGAGCTGGCCCGCAACTCCTTCCTGGCGTCCTTCCTGGACGACGACGAGGAACTGCGGGCCCGGTACCTGGCCGAGGTCGAGGCGTACGAGTTCGGGTAGCCCCCGGGCGTACGCCTCCCGGTCGTCGTCCGGGAGGCGTACGCCCGGCGTGCGGCCGTCAGTCGCTCGCGGCGCCCGGCGCGGTCGTCGCCGCCGCGGTGCCGTACTCGCGCTGGGCGGGCACGGCCCGGGCGTCGACGGGGAACTCCACGACGGGGATGTCGGCGAGCGTGGGCTGCGCGTCGTCCGGGTGCTCGGCGACCGGGATGTCCACGACCGGCACCTGACCGGCGGGAACCTGTTCGGCCGGCTGCGGCAGCCGTCCGGCGAACAGCGCCACCGCGGTCATCGGCACGGCGATCACCAGAAGTCCGGCCGCGAGGACCAGGCCCATGCCGGCGAATCCGGCCGACGCCGACAGCAGGCTGCCCACCAGCGGTCCGGCCGCCGTGCCGAGCGAGGACGCCGAGCCGACGAGCACCGCCCAGCGACCGCGCGGGTCGAGGGTGGCGGCGAGCCCGATGAGGTACGACAGGACCACCGGGTAGAAGGTGTTCCAGGCGATCTCGCCCGCCGCGAAGCCGGCCAGGTCGGTCGCGGAGGCGCTGAGCACGATGCAGCCGGCGATGACGACCGTGCCGCCGCCGACCGGGACCGCCCGGCCCAGCCGCGTCCCGAGCGCGCCCGCCGCGAGGACGCCGAGCAGTCCGGCGCCGAGTGCCACCGCGAACACGGCGCCGACGGTGGCCTCGCCGAGGCCGGCCTGCGTCAGACCGATCCGGCCGCTGACGCCCCACAGGGAGTTCTGCGCGAGGGACCAGCACACCATGGCGGCGGCGAGGACGACTCCGGCGCGCAGGTGGGGGAGCCCGGCCGGGTGCACGTGGGCGTGGGCCGGGGCGGTGCGGGCGGGCAGGCGGCCGGTCGTCGGCCACACGGCGAGCGCGGTGAGGGCGATCGCGGCGAACGGCAGCCCGTGGCCGGGGCCGAGCCGCGGCACCGTCAGATAGACGGCGCCGGCCAGCGCGGAGACGCTGAGCAGGCCGAGCGTGGTCGTCCGGTGCGGATCGCGCTGTCCGGCGATGCCGGTGGCGGCGACCGTGGTGACCGTGCCCGAGCCGAACCCGCCGAGGACCGCGCCGACGACGACGGCCGGGACGGCGGTGGTCAGGGCGGCGGTGCCGTAGCCGAGGACGGCGAGGACGAGCCCGGCGCGGGCCAGGGTGCGGGCGCCGATCCGCTCGACGCGGGAGGCCCACAGGAAACCGGCCGTCGCCGAACTCAGCAGCAGGGCGCTGCCGATGGCGCCGGACTGCGTCGCGGAGAGCGGAAGTCCCGAGTCGAGCCTGCCGACGGTGGTCGGCAGGAGGTACGGGGCGAGGTACCCGGCCGTGAAAAGGGCGACGAGGGGCCGGGGAATGGTGCGAGGGGCGAACACGGGCGTTCCCAGAGCATGCGTAATGAAGCGTTGATGGGGGAGGGGCGCCGACCGTCGACGGACAGGAACGCGCGGCCAATTTGTATCAAGCACGTATCGGCGCAAGCGAGGCGGGAAGCTGTGATCTAAGCCACTCTTGCGTTTGGGTCCGTGATGGTCGGGTAAGAGGGCGCTTTTTTCAAGATCGCCGAGGGGTGGAGGGCGCCGGGAAGGGGCGTGCCGGGCGTCGCGCGGCAGGCGGGAAGGTGACGACAGGTCCTAGCGCCACTGCACCGTCGTGGTGCCCCCGGCCGGTGCCGTTGCCTCGATCCTGGCCCGGGTCTCCCGCATCACCGCGACGATCCGTGCCTCGTGCTCGCCGGTCAGCCGGGCCACCGGCACCGAGCAGCTGATCGCGTCCTGCGCGGGCGCGTCGTAGCGCAGCGCGAAACCGAAGCCGACGATGCCGAGGACGCCCTCCTCGCGGTCCACGGAGTAGCCGCGCGCCCGCACGCCGGCGAGGTCGGCCGCCAGTGCGGCCCGGTCGGTGTGCGAGTGGGGGGTCATCGCCTCGTACGGGCCCTCGGGCAGCTCCTCGTCGGGCCGCTCCGCCAGCAGTGCCTTGCCGAGCGCGCCCACGTGCGCGGGCAGCCGCCGCCCGACGCGGCTGATGGTGCGCAGGTACTCGTGCGACTCCCGGGTCGCCAGATAGGCCACGTTCCGGCCGTCCAGCCGGCCGAGGTGGATCGTCTCGCCGAGGGTCTGGGACGCCTCGTCGAGAAACGGCCGCACCAGCCGCACGCGCGGGTCGGAGTCGAGGTAGCCGGTGCCGGTGAGCAGGGCGCGGATGCCGATGCCGTACAGCGAGCCGGTGACGTCCGTGCGGACCCAGCCGCGCGAGATCAGCGTCTGGAGCAGCGCGTACATCGAGCTGCGCGGCACTTCCAGCTCGTCCGCCAACTCCTGGAGCCGCGCCGGGCGGTCGCCGCGCGCCGCCAGCACCTCCAGCAGCTCGACCGTCCGCGCCGCGGACTTCACCTCGCGGACGCCCCCAGTCTCCGACATGTGCCGATCGTAAACGGGAGGCGCGCAACCATTGACGCCCCGCGTTCGCGTATATAACCTCCATCCTCATACGTGGATGGCATCTACATAGGGAGACGAACGGTGAGTCCCGACACCGGCGCAGGACCGCGGGCCGTGGCGTGGCGGCTGCGCGACGGCATGGCGAACGGCGTCCTGTCGTTCCCGCTGACCAGCTTCCGCGCCGACGGCGCCCTCGACCCCGACGGCTACCGCGCCTACGTCGCCGGCCGGCTGGCCGCCGCGCCCGGCGCCCTCTTCCCGGCCTGCGGCACCGGCGAGTTCTTCTCACTGGACGAGGACGAGTACCGGCGGACCGTCGCCATCGCCGTCGAGGAGGCCGCGGGCCGCGTCCCGGTCGTCGCCGGCGTCGGCTACGGCTGGGCGCAGGCCGCCCGCTTCGCCCGCCTCGCCGAGGACGCCGGGGCCGACGCCCTCCTCGTCCTGCCGCACTACCTCGTCACCGCCCCGCAGGACGGCCTCGTCGCCCAGCTCGAGCACCTCGCGGACCGCACCCGGCTCCCGCTCGTCGCCTACCAGCGCGACCAGGTCGCCTACACCCCCGACGCGCTGCGCCGCATCACCGGCATCCCGAACGTCATCGGCCTCAAGGACGGTCACAGCGACCTCGACCGGCTCCAGCGCCTCACCCTCGCCGCCCCCGAGGGCTTCCTGTTCTTCAACGGCGCGGCCACCGCCGAGATCCAGGCCCGCGCCTACGCCGGTGTCGGCGTCCCCGCCTACTCCTCCGCCGTCCACGCCTTCGCGCCCGAGATCGCGGACGCGTTCTTCGCCGCGTTCCGCGCCGGCGACACCGGCGCCGTCGACAGGCTGCTGCGCGGCTTCTACGTGCCGTTCGTGCAACTGCGCGACCGGGTCCCCGGCTACGCGGTGTCCCTCGTGAAGGCCGCCGCCCGGCTGCGCGGCCTGCCCGTCGGACCCGTCCGCGCCCCGCTCACCGACCCCTCGCCCGCCGACCTGGCCGACCTCAAGGCCCTGCTCGCCACCGGACTCGACCTCGTAGGAGCCGCCCTGTGACCCGCGACCTCACCGTCACGGACGTCCGTCTGACGCCGATCCTGGTCGCCGACCCGCCGCTGCTGAACACGCAGGGCGTCCACCAGCCGTACACGCCCCGGCTGATCGTCGAGGTCGTCACCGCCGACGGGATCACCGGCGTCGGCGAGACCTACGGCGACACCAAGTACCTCGAACTCGCCCGCCCCTTCGCCAGGAAACTGAAGGGGCGTCAGGTCAGTGACCTGAACGGCCTGTTCACGGTCGCCGACGAGGTCGCCGTGGACGACTCCCGGGTACAGGACGCCGTCGACGTCGGCGGGCTGCGCGGCGTCCAGACCGCCGACAAACTGCGCCTGTCCGTCGTCTCCGGCTTCGAGGTCGCCTGCCTCGACGCCCTCGGCAAGGCGCTCGGCCTGCCCGTGCACGCGCTGCTCGGCGGCAAGGTCCGCGACGCCGTCGAGTACAGCGCCTACCTCTTCTACAAGTGGGCCGACCACCCGGCGGGCGTCCCGGCCGAGAAGGACGACTGGGGCGCCGCCCTCGACCCGGCCGGCGTGGTAGAGCAGGCCCGCAGGTTCACCGAGCGGTACGGCTTCACCTCCTTCAAGCTCAAGGGTGGCGTCTTCCCGCCCGACGAGGAGATCGCCGCGATACGCGCTCTCGCCGAGGCGTTCCCCGGCCACCCGCTGCGCCTCGACCCCAACGGTGCCTGGTCCGTGGAGACCTCCGTCGGGGTCGCCGACGCCCTCCGCGACGTCCTCGAATACCTGGAGGACCCCGCGCTCGGCACCCGGGCCATGGCCGACGTCGCCCGGCGCACCGACGTGCCGCTCGCGACCAACATGTGCGTGACGACGTTCGCCGAGATCAAGGAGGCCTTCACCAGCGACGCCGTCCAGGTCGTCCTGTCCGACCACCACTACTGGGGCGGGCTGCGCAACACCCAGCAACTCGCCGCCGTCTGCCGCACGTTCGGTGTCGGCGTGTCCATGCACTCCAACACCCACCTCGGGATCAGCCTCGCCGCGATGACCCACGTCGCGGCCACCGTCCAGGACCTCCACCACGCCTGCGACTCCCACTACCCCTGGCAGTCGGAGGACGTGCTCACCGAGCGCCTCACCTTCGACGGCGGCAAGGTCACCGTGTCCGACGCGCCCGGCCTCGGCGTCGAACTCGACCGGGACCGCCTGGAGTCCCTGCACCGGCGGTGGCTCGACGACGACGGCACGCTCCGCGAGCGCGACGACGCGGCCGCCATGCGCGTCGCCGACCCCGCGTGGGTCGCCCCCGCCGTCCCGCGCTGGTAGCCACCTCCTGCCCACCACGACCGCCACCGTCGGCCGAGCCGCCACGACGGAGAGCCGCCACCTCCGCGAGAACGGCGGCGGTTCAGCCGCACAGAGGAGTGCCGCTGGTGCCGGCGGCACCGCCCGCCAGGCGATGGGCTCCGGCACCGCCACCTCGTCGTCGGCCCGGTCTCCGGCGCCCCGACGGAGATGCGCGGCGTCCGGGGCCACGCCGGCCGGCAGTGGACGTTCTTCATCGAGGGCGTCTTTTTCGCCGTCCGCACCCGCGCGGTGCGGTCCCCGGCCGCCGCCCAACCCCGGCCCCTGCCGGGCGCCGCCCGCCGGGCACACCCCGGACCTGCGACGGCCTGATCCGCGACCCGGGCGGCCACCGCACGCGCGTGGCTGCCCGGTTGTCCGTGACCTGGTGCACACTGGCCTGATCCGCACCATGTCAGGGAGAGCGCACCGTGACCGCGTCCGCCTCGTCCCCGGGAGAGGGACGACCCACCTGCCGAGCCCAGGTCGACCCCCTGGCCGACCTGCGCGCCCCGGACGACCCGCCCTGGGACGTCTACCTCACGGGCACCGTCTTCCTCGACATCATCTTCACCGGGCTCGACTCCGCCCCGGTGCGCGGGACCGAGTCCTGGGCCCGCGGCATGGGGTCGAGCCCCGGCGGCGTCGCCAACATGGCCACCGCCCTGGCCCGCCTCGGCCTGCGCACCTGCCTCGCCGCGGCCTTCGGCGACGACCACTACGGCGACTACTGCTGGGACGCCCTCCAGCAGGGCGAGGGCATCGACCAGACCCCGTCGCGCACGGTGCCCTGCTGGCACTCGCCGGTCACGGTCTCCATGGCCTACGAGGGCGAGCGCACGATGGTCTCCCACGGCCACGAACCGCCGCCCGAGGAGCCCGCCCCCGACTGCCCGCCCCGCGCGCGTGCCGCCATCGCCTCCCTCACGCCCGGCAAGAGCGCCCCCTGGATCGCACAGGCCGCCGCCAAGGGCGCCCGCGTCTTCGCCGACGTCGGCTGGGACGACACCGGCGCCTGGGACCTGGCCGGGCTGACCGACCTGGCGCACTGCGAGGCCTTCCTGCCCAACGCGGCGGAGGCGATGCGCTACACGGGCGCCGACGGCCCGCGCGCCGCCGCCCACGCCCTCACCGAGCACGTGCCGGTGGCCGTCGTCACCCTCGGCGCGGAGGGCGCGTACGCCGTGGACCGGCGCACGGGGGAGACCGCCGACGTGCCCGCGATCGCCGTGGAGGCCCTCGACCCGACCGGCGCCGGAGACGTCTTCGTGGCCGGATTCGTCACCGGCTCCCTGGCGGGCTGGCCGCTCGCCGACCGCCTCGCCTTCGCCGGCCTGACCGCGGCGCTGTCGGTGCAGGAGTTCGGGGGCTCCCTGTCGGCGCCGGGCTGGTCCGAGATCGCCGCCTGGTGGCGCAAGGTCCAGTCGGTCGACGCCCAGGACCCGGCGGCCCTGCGCCGCTACGCCTTCCTCGCCGACCTGGTCCCCGAAGAACTGGCCAGACCCTGGCCCCTGCGCCGGGCGGTCCCGACGATCGGCTTCCGGCACCCGGTCTAGGCCCGTGACCGCACAGTGCCGTGTCCGCGAAGTGCCGTGTCCGCGAAGTGACGCCCGCCGCGCGGACCCGGCCCGGGAACGCGCTCCCCCCTCCGCCCCCACGAAAAGCCCTACGGCGTTGTCCGTGCACCGTCGTACCCTTGAAGCGCGAGGCCGCCCTCAGCTACGCGGCCGTGAAGAGGAGGAACCGCAGGCCTTCAGCGCCGGCCCATGACTCACACACCCACAGCTCACACCCCCGCGCAGGACCAGGCGAGAGCGCAGTTCACCGTCCCCGCCCAGCACCCCATGGTGACCGTACTGGGATCCGGCGACTCCCTCCTGCGCGTGATCGAGAGGGCCTTCCCGGCGGCCGACATCCACGTCCGGGGCAACGAGATCAGCGCGACCGGCGACCCGGGTGAGGTCGCCCTCATTCAGCGCGTGTTCGACGAGATGATGCTGGTGCTCCGCACCGGGCAGCCGATGACGGAGGACGCAGTGGAACGCTCGATCGCCATGCTCAAGGCGAGCGAGAACGGGGAGAGCGACGGCCAGGAGACCCCGGCCGAGGTGCTCACGCAGAACATCCTGTCCTCGCGCGGCCGCACGATCCGCCCCAAGACGCTCAACCAGAAGCGTTACGTGGACGCGATCGACAAGCACACCATCGTCTTCGGCATCGGCCCCGCCGGCACCGGCAAGACCTACCTCGCGATGGCCAAGGCGGTGCAGGCCCTGCAGTCCAAGCAGGTCAACCGCATCATCCTGACCCGCCCCGCCGTGGAGGCCGGCGAGCGCCTCGGCTTCCTGCCCGGCACGCTCTACGAGAAGATCGACCCGTACCTGCGCCCGCTCTACGACGCGCTGCACGACATGCTCGACCCCGACTCCATCCCGCGCCTGATGGCGGCCGGGACGATCGAGGTCGCGCCGCTGGCCTACATGCGCGGCCGGACGCTCAACGACGCGTTCATCATCCTGGACGAGGCCCAGAACACGAGCCCCGAGCAGATGAAGATGTTCCTCACCCGCCTCGGCTTCGACTCGAAGATCGTGATCACGGGTGACGTGACGCAGGTCGACCTGCCCGACGGCACCAAGTCCGGCCTGCGCCAGGTCCAGGACATCCTCGAGGGCGTCGACGACGTCCACTTCTCCCGGCTGTCCTCCCACGACGTCGTCCGGCACAAGCTGGTGGGCCGTATCGTCGACGCGTACGAGGAGTACGACAACAGGCACGGCACCGAGAACGGCACGCACAAGAGCCGCGGCAAGTCCGGGCACGGGCACAAGGGGAAGTAGACCAGCACGACCATGTCGATCGACGTCAACAACGAGTCCGGCACCGAGGTCGACGAGCAGGCGATCCTCGACATCGCCCGCTACGCCCTCGCACGGATGCGCATCCACCCCCTCTCCGAGCTCTCGGTGATCGTCGTGGACGCCGACGCCATGGAGCAGCTCCACATCCAGTGGATGGACCTGCCGGGGCCCACGGACGTCATGTCCTTCCCGATGGACGAGCTGCGCCCGCCGTCGAAGGACGACGACGAGCCGCCGCAGGGCCTGCTCGGCGACATCGTCCTGTGCCCCGAGGTCGCCAAGAAGCAGGGCGAGGAAGCGCCGACGCAGCACAGCATGGACGAGGAGCTCCAGCTGCTCACCGTCCACGGTGTGCTGCACCTGCTGGGCTACGACCACGAGGAATCGGACGAGAAGGCCGAGATGTTCGGCCTGCAGGCCGCCATCGTGGACGGCTGGCGCGCGGAGAAGGGCCTGACCGGCCCGTCCCCGGCACCGACCGTCTCATGAGTCTCCCGCTCGTCTCCGGAGCGATCGCCCTGGTGGTCGTCGCGTGGCTCGCCGCGTGCGCGGAGGCGGGCCTCGCCCGGGTCTCCAGCTTCCGCGCCGAGGAGGCCGTACGCTCCGGCCGGCGCGGCAGCGCCAAGCTCGAACAGGTCGCCGCGGACCCGACGCGCTACCTGAACGTGGCGCTGCTGGTCCGCGTCGCCTGCGAGATGGCCGCCGCCGCGCTGGTCACGTACGCCTGCCTCCGCGAGGTCGACGGCACCTGGCAGGCGCTGCTCGCCGCGATCGGCGTCATGGTCCTGGTGTCCTACGTCGCGGTCGGCGTCTCCCCGCGCACCATCGGCCGGCAGCACCCGCTGAACACGGCGACGGCCGCGGCGTACGTGCTGCTGCCGCTCGCGCGCGTGATGGGGCCGATCCCGTCGCTGCTGATCCTCATCGGCAACGCCCTCACCCCCGGCAAGGGCTTCCGCCGCGGCCCGTTCGCGTCCGAGGCGGAGCTGCGGGCCATGGTCGACCTCGCCGAGGCCGAGTCCCTCATCGAGGACGAGGAGCGCCGCATGGTGCACTCGGTCTTCGAACTGGGCGACACGCTCGTGCGGGAGGTGATGGTCCCGCGCACCGACCTCGTCGTCATCGAGCGGTACAAGACCATCCGCCAGGCCCTCACCCTCGCCCTGCGCTCCGGCTTCTCCCGCATCCCGGTGTCCGGCGAGAGCGAGGACGACATCGTCGGGATCGTGTACCTGAAGGACCTGGTCCGCAAGACGCACATCAGCCGGGAGACGGAGAGCGAGCTGGTGTCCACGGCGATGCGCCCGGCGGTCTTCGTGCCGGACACCAAGAACGCCGGCGACCTGCTGCGCGAGATGCAGAAGGAACGCAACCACGTCGCCGTCGTCATCGACGAGTACGGCGGCACGGCCGGCATCGTCACCATCGAGGACATCCTCGAGGAGATCGTCGGCGAGATCACCGACGAGTACGACCGCGAGCTGCCGCCCGTCGAGGACCTCGGCAAGGACCGCTACCGGGTCACCGCCCGCCTCGGCATCGGCGACCTCGGCGAGCTGTACGGCCTGGAGGAGTTCGACGACGAGGACGTGGAGACGGTCGGCGGCCTGCTCGCCAAGGCCCTCGGCCGCGTCCCGATCGCGGGTGCCTCGTCCCTGGTCGAACTGCCGGACGGCCGCGAGCTGCGACTGACCGCGGAGGCCGCCGCCGGCCGCCGCAACAAGATCGTCACGGTGCTCGCGGAGCCGGCCGGACCCGCCGACGGCGAGGAGGGCGAGCCGGCATGACCCCTCAGGAGCTGCGCGCCTTCTGCCTGTCGTGCAACGCGGCGGTGGAGGACTTCCCGTTCAACCCGGAGACCTCGGTCTTCAAGGTGCACGGCAGGATGTTCGCCCTGACGAACCTGGACGCGCGGCCCTTGACGGTCAACCTCAAGTGCGACCCGGACGACGCGATCAGGCTGCGCGGCGAGTACGGCGGCCTGATCGTCCCGGGATGGCACATGAACAAGCGGCACTGGAACACGGTCACGGCCGACGGCGGGCTCCCCGACCGGCTGGTGCGCGAGCTGATCGAGGACTCCTACGACCTGGTCGTGGCGGGCCTGCCGCGCGCCGACCGGCTGCGCCTGGACCGCCCCTGACCGGTCCGCGCCCGGCTACGTATGCTCAAGGTCATGACCGACAGCAACGCGCTCGACCCCGAGGACCGCAAGATCGTCACCCTGGCCCGCTCCACCCGGGCCCGCAACGGCGTGCCCGAGGGCGCCGCCGTGCGCGACGAGACCGGCCGCACCTATGTCGCGGGCACCGTCGCCCTGGACTCCCTGCAGCTCAGCGCCCTGCGGACCGCGGTGGCGATGGCGGTGGCGTCGGGCGCGAAGTCGCTGGAGGCGGCGGCCGTGGTCACCGATGCCGAGTCGGCGTCGGAGCAGGACCTGGCGGCCGTGCGCGACCTCGGCGGCCCGGGGACCCCGGTGCTGCTGGCCGGCCCGGACGGCACCGTCCGCGCCACCGTCACCGCGGGCTGACTCCCGGGGCCGGGCGCCGCCCCGGCGGGTGCGCTACAGCGCGTCCGGCCCGCGCTCCCCGGTACGCGGATGTTTCCGGGAGCCCACCGGGGCGACCGGTGGGCACGGGTGTGCGGCGGGGCGTTGTGGATCAGGGACAATGGGCGCCATGAGCGTTCGCAGCCAGTCATCCGAGCCGTCGGAATTGCCGGAGGCCGCCCACAGGTCGGGCTTCGCCTGTTTCGTGGGCCGCCCCAACGCGGGCAAGTCCACCCTCACGAACGCTCTGGTCGGGCAGAAGGTGGCGATCACCGCCAACCAGCCGCAGACCACGCGGCACACCGTCCGCGGCATCGTGCACCGGCCGGAGGCGCAGCTGATCCTGGTGGACACCCCGGGCCTGCACAAGCCGCGCACGCTGCTCGGCGAGCGGCTGAACGACGTCGTGCGCACCACCTGGGCCGAGGTCGACGTGATCGGCTTCTGCCTGCCGGCGAACGAGAAGCTGGGCCCCGGCGACCGCTTCATCGCCAAGGAGCTCGCGGGGATCAGGAAGTCCCCCAAGGTCGCGATCATCACCAAGACCGACCTCGTCGACTCCAAGACCCTGGCCCAGCAGCTCATCGCCGTCGACCAGCTCGGCAAGGAGCTGGGCATCACCTGGGCGGAGATCGTCCCGGTGTCGGCGACGGCGAACAAGCAGGTCGACCTGCTGGCGGACCTGCTGATCCCGATGCTTCCGGAGGGGCCGCCGCTCTACCCGGAGGGCGACCTCACGGACGAGCCCGAGCAGGTCATGATCGCCGAGCTGATCCGCGAGGCGGCCCTGGAGGGCGTGCGCGACGAGCTGCCGCACTCCATCGCCGTCGTGGTCGAGGAGATGCTGCCGCGCGAGGACCGTCCCGCGGACAAGCCGCTGCTGGACATCCACGCCAACGTCTTCATCGAGCGCCCCAGCCAGAAGGGCATCATCATCGGCCCCAAGGGCAAGCGCCTGAAGGACGTCGGCATCAAGTCCCGCAAGCAGATCGAGGCCCTGCTGGGCACACCGGTCTTCCTCGACCTGCACGTGAAGGTCGCCAAGGACTGGCAGCGGGACCCCAAGCAGCTGCGCCGTCTCGGTTTCTGAGCCGCCTCACCCCGGGCGCCGGCCGCCGGTTCATCCTCACCGGCGGTACCAGCCGTCAACGCCCAGGCCTCGCCCAGGGGTCAGGCGCCCTCCTTGAGGACCCGCGAGATCAGACTGCGCTGCTCCTCGGTCAGCCGGGGGTCCGCGCAGTACACCGTCCTGCCGTCCACCGTGATCTGGTAACTGAAGCCGTCCGGCACGCCGATCGGCGGCGTGCCCCGGCCTTCGGCCATCGCCCGTTCGGCCAGGGCCTGCCACTCGCGCGCGTCGGCACGCCCCGAGGTGTCCACCTCGGCATGGCGCTCGATGCCCGCGAAGCCGCCCGTGCGCCTCACCTGAATACGCATGGGTCCCTGTGTAGTACGGAACTACGCGGTCCGCACCCCGACCTGCTCCCAGGCCTTGGTGACCGCCCGCAGTTCGTCGCCCTCCCCGTACCGGGCGCGCGCCGCCTTCGCCGTCAGTGCCGCGAAGTCCGCGAACAGCGCGTCCTGCTGGAGCTCGCCGCCGGTCAGCACGTCGTACCAGATCTGTCCGGCCCGCTCCCAGGCGTGCCCGCCGAGCGCCGTGGCCACGAGGTGGAACGCCCGGTTCGGGATGCCGGAGTTGATGTGCACGCCGCCGTTGTCGCGGCCGGTGCGCACGTAGCCGTCCATCGTCGCGGGCTGCGGGTCCTTGCCGAGGACGTCGTCGTCGTACGCCGTGCCCGGCTCCTTCATGGAGCGCAGCGCCTTGCCGGTGACGCGCGGGGCGAGCAGGCCCGCGCCGATCAGCCAGTCGGCCTCGGCGGCGGTCTGCCCGAGCGTGTACTGCTTGATGAGCGCGCCGAACACGTCCGACACCGACTCGTTGAGCGCGCCGGGCTGGCCGAAGTAGGTGAGGTTGGCGGTGTACTGGGTGACGCCGTGGGCGAGTTCGTGGCCGATGACGTCGATGGCGTTCGTGAAGTCGAGGAAGATCTCGCCGTCCCCGTCGCCGAACACCATCTGCTCGCCGTTCCAGAAGGCGTTGTTGTACTCGCGGTCGTAGTGCACCGTCGCGTTCAGCGGCAGCCCGGCGCCGTCGACGGAGTCGCGGCCGTACGCCTTCAGCAGCAGCTCGAAGGTGGCGCCGAGGCCCGCGTAGGCGCGGTTCACGGTGGCGTCGCTGCCGGGTTCGTCGCCCTCGCCGCGGACCTTCTCGCCGGGCAGTTCGGTGCGGTGCCCGGCGTCGTGGATCGTGCGCTGCGGCTTCCCGGGCTCGGCGCCCGCGAGCGGGGCGGCGGCGGGGGCGCCGGCGACGGTGGTCAGCCGCCGCCGGGTGCGCTCGTAGGCGTCGCGCTGGAGGGTGCGGCGGGCGGGGCGGCGAGCGCCGGGTCGCCGGCCTGCGAGAGCCGGTCGAGGACGTGCGGCGGAACGATGGTGCAGAAGACGGACTGGAAGTCTCCGTGGGGCGTCGTCATGCCAGGCACCATCGCAGCCGGTGACGGACTTGTCGCGGCACGCAACCATGATGGGGGAAAAGCGGGCCCGGAGTGCCCGGTGAGGTGTCGCCGGGTGGTATACGGCACTTTTCGTCCGCTTCGTCCCGCCGGTCCCGCATACTGGAACAGGACCGCGCATCCGGCACGGCTCGGCTAGGCTGCGGAGCATCATGCGTTTCGGGCTGCTTCTCCTTAGCTGCCGCGGCGAGGGCCTGTAGTCGAGGCCGACCCCCTCCCCGCGGAGTCTGGCGTTGCGCCGTCGGCCGTCCATCCGGACACACGAGGAGCCCTCCGCATCATGGCCAACCGCCAGCAGCCCAGTTCCATGCCGATCCACAAGTACCGTGGATACGAGCAGGTCGACATCCCCGGCCGCACCTGGCCCGCCAACCGGATCACCGCCGCGCCCCGCTGGCTCTCCACCGACCTGCGCGACGGCAACCAGGCCCTGATCGACCCCATGTCGCCCGCCCGCAAGCGCGCGATGTTCGACCTGCTGGTCAAGATGGGCTACAAGGAGATCGAGGTCGGCTTCCCGGCCTCCGGCCAGACCGACTTCGACTTCGTCCGCTCGATCATCGAGGACGAGGGCGCCATCCCCGAGGACGTCACGATCTCCGTCCTCACCCAGGCCCGCGAGGACCTGATCGAGCGCACCGTGGAGTCCCTGAAGGGCGCCAGGCGGGCCACCGTCCACCTGTACAACGCGACCGCGCCGGTCTTCCGCCGGGTCGTCTTCCGCGGCTCCCGGGACGACATCAAGCAGATCGCCGTGGACGGCACGCGCCTGGTGATGGAGTACGCGGAGAAGCTGCTGGACCCGGAAACGCAGTTCGGCTACCAGTACAGCCCGGAGATCTTCACCGACACCGAGCTGGACTTCGCGCTGGAGGTCTGCGAGGGGGTCATGGACGTCTGGCAGCCCGGCCCGGACCGCGAGATCATCCTCAACCTGCCCGCCACCGTGGAGCGTTCGACGCCGTCCACGCACGCCGACCGCTTCGAGTGGATGGGCCGCAACCTGTCCCGCCGCGAGTACGTCTGCCTGTCGGTCCACCCGCACAACGACCGCGGCACCGCCGTCGCCGCCGCCGAGCTGGCGCTGATGGCCGGCGCCGACCGCGTCGAGGGCTGCCTGTTCGGCCAGGGCGAGCGCACCGGCAACGTCGACCTGGTCACCCTGGGCATGAACCTGTTCTCGCAGGGCGTCGACCCGCAGATCGACTTCTCCGACATCGACGAGATCCGTCGCACGTGGGAGTACTGCAACCAGATGGAGGTCCACCCGCGCCACCCGTACGTGGGCGACCTGGTCTACACGTCCTTCTCCGGCTCCCACCAGGACGCCATCAAGAAGGGCTTCGACGCCATGGAGGCCGACGCGAAGGCCAAGGGCGTCACGGTCGACGACATCGAGTGGGCCGTGCCGTACCTGCCGATCGACCCGAAGGACGTCGGCCGGTCCTACGAGGCCGTCATCCGCGTCAACTCGCAGTCCGGCAAGGGCGGTGTCGCCTACGTGCTGAAGAACGAGCACAAGCTGGACCTGCCGCGCCGCATGCAGATCGAGTTCTCGAAGATCATCCAGGCGAAGACGGACGCCGAGGGCGGCGAGGTCACGCCGAAGGACATCTGGTCGGTCTTCCAGGACGAGTACCTGCCGAACCCGGAGAACCCCTGGGGCCGCATCCAGGTCAAGAACGGCCAGTCCACCACCGACCGGGACGGCGTCGACACGCTCACCGTCGAGGCCGCCGTCGACGGCGAGGACACCGTGCTGACCGGCACCGGCAACGGTCCGATCTCGGCCTTCTTCGACGCCCTGCAGTCCATCGGTATCGACGTACGACTGCTGGACTACCAGGAGCACACGATGAGCGAGGGCGCCTCCGCGCAGGCCGCCTCGTACATCGAGTGCGCGATCGACGACAAGGTGCTGTGGGGCATCGGCATCGACGCCAACACCACCCGTGCCTCGCTGAAGGCGGTCGTCTCCGCCGTCAACCGCGCGGCTCGCTGATCACCCGACGGGTGCTCCGGGGCCCCGTTCGCCGCACGCCGGCGGGCGGGGCCCCGTCGTACCCGAACGTGCCCGGTCCGCCGTTCCGGGGCGGCCACGGAGCGTCGGATACCGGCCACTTCACTGTGGAGGTCACGGAAAGGTCTCTTCCGGGTACTGACTCCGGCGCAACAATGTGGCTAACATCACGCAGGCGCGGCGATGTTGCCGTGGCGTTACGGAGGTGCTGCGACGTGCTGCCTGGACGGAGACGAGACGGCCGTGCTGCCCCGCTTGCGCGCATCCTGGGCACCCGTACCGTGTGGACGGCCGTCGGCGACGGCGAGTTCTTCTGCCCGGGCTGCGGAGGCGACCGCAACTACCAGCGGCTGACCGGCCGCCGCCGCTTCACCGTCCTCGGCGCGCCCGTGCTGCCGCGCGGCGAGACCGGCCCGGTCGTGGAGTGCGCGGCCTGCCGCCGGCACTTCGGCACCGACGTCCTCGACCATCCGACCACCACCCGCTTCTCGGCGATGCTCCGCGACGCCGTGCACACGGTCGCCCTGGCCGTCCTCGCCGCGGGCGGCGCCGGATCCCGTACGGCCCTGGACACGGCCGTCGGCGCGGTCCGCGCGGCCGGGTTCGACGACTGCACCGCCGGCCGGCTCGGCGCCCTCGTGGAGGCGCTGGAGGCGGACACCGGGCGGGTCTGCGGCGAGCCCTGCGGTCCCGGTCTGGCCATAGAGCTGCACGAGGCGCTGGACCCGCTGGCCCCGCACCTCGCCGCCCCCGGCCGCGAGTCGATCCTGCTCCAGGGCGCCCGCATCGCCCTCGCCGACGGCCCGTACACGACCGCCGAGCGGGACGTCCTCGCCACCGTCGGCGCCGCGCTCACCATCTGCGCCGACGACGTGAACCGGCTGCTGGCCGAGGCACGCACGCCGTCGTAGCGGGCGTGCGGCCGCAGGAGACGGGTGCGGGCGGAGTGCGGAGTAGTGCGCCGGTACTCCCCGGGGAGTAGTCCGGGCCCCATGACGCCCCACGCAGTAGCGCGCGCCTCGCCCTCGCGCCCGACGAAACCGGGCCCGACCGCCGGGAGTCTGGAACCGACCCAGACACCCGACCGGAGGGAGGCCCGTCCATGGGGGCCGCAAGGACAGGTACCGGGCGACGGCGTGCCGTGCCCTGGGCGGTGGTCGGCCTGTGGCTGGCCGCGCTCGTGCTGGCCGGACCGCTCGCCGGGAAGTTCGGCGACGCGCAGCAGAACCGCGCCGTCGACTACCTCCCCGACAGCGCCGACTCGACGCAGGTCGCCCGCATCCAGGACGCGCTGCCCGGCGGCGAGTCGACCGACCTCGTCCTCGTCTACCACCGCGACGGCGGCCTGACCGCCGACGACCGGCGCACCGCCGCGCGGCAGGTCGCCGAGGTCGCCGACGTCCACCCGCTGACGGCCGAGCCCCGGGGCGTCCCCTCCGCGGACGGCGCCACGCTGATGTACCCGGTCTCCAGCACCGGGCCCGGCCAGGACGAGGAGGCCCGGGACGCCTTCGTGGACGCGGTGCGCGAGATCGCCGAGGGCGGCGCGGGGCTGAGCGTCGACGTCGGCGGTCCCGGCGCCCTCAACGCCGACATGGGCAAGGTGTTCGAGACGATCGACGGCACGCTGCTGCTGGCCACGCTCGGTGTCGTCACGGTGCTGCTGATCCTCATCTACCGCAGCCCGTTCCTGTGGCTGGTCCCGCTCGCCGTCGCCGGGGCCGCCGCCGCCGTGTCGATGGCCGCCGCGTACGGGCTGCACGAGCTGTTCGACGTCACCATCACCGGCCAGAGCGGCGGCGTGATGACCGTCCTCGTGCTCGGCGCCGGCACCGACTACGCCCTGCTGCTCATCTCCCGCCACCGCGAGGAGCTGCGGCGCCACGAGCGGCCGTACGACGCCATGCGCGCCGCCCTGCGCGGCTGCGGCCCGGCGATCCTCGCGTCCTCCGGCACCGTCGCGGCCGGGCTGCTGTGCCTGCTCGCCGCCGACCTCAACAGCAGCAGCGGCATGGGTCCGGTCGGCGTGGTCGGGGTGCTCGCCGCGCTGGTCGCCATGACGACGCTGCTGCCCGCCGTGCTGGTGCTGCTCGGCCGCCGGGTCTTCTGGCCGCTGATCCCGGCGTTCGGCAGCGTGCCCAGGGCCCGCAGGTCGCTGTTCGCCGCGATGGGCACCTCGGCCGCGCGCCGGCCCGCCGCCGTCCTCGCCGGTGGTGCCGTACTGCTCGGGGCGCTCGCGCTCGGCGCGTTCAACCTGCCCGGCAGCCTCAAGCAGGAGGACTCCTTCACCGAGAAGCCCGAGTCCATCGCCGCGCTGGAGACGCTGGCCCGCGACTATCCCGGCCGCAGCAGCCAACCCCTCACCGTCATGGCGCCCACGGGCCGCGCCGACGCCGTACTGCGAGAGGCGCGCGGCACGGACGGGGTGGCCGACGCGGTGGCGGGCCGCAGCGGCGCGGGCTGGACCGAGATCTCGGTGTTCGCCACGGCGGCCCCGCAGACCCCGGCCGAGACCCGGACCATCGAGACCCTGCGCGACTTGCTCGACGGCACCGGCGCCCACGTCGGCGGCACCAGCGCCCAGCAGCTCGACCTCGCCGACAGCGAGGCCCGGGACCGCGCGGTGATCGTGCCGCTCGTCCTCACCGCCGTCTTCCTCATCCTCGTGGCGCTGCTGCGCAGTCTCGTCGCCCCGCTGCTGCTGCTCGCGGCGGTGGTCGCGGTGTGGGGCGCCGCCCTCGGCATCGGCGGCCTGGTCTTCGAGCCGCTGCTCGGCTTCGAGGGCACCGACCCCGGGCTCGGGCTGCTGTCGTTCGTGTTCCTGGTCGCCCTGGGCGTCGACTACGGCATCTTCCTGATGCACCGGATGCGCGAGGAGTGCGTGAACGGCGCCGAACCCGAGGCGGCGGCCCTCACCGCGCTGCGCACCACCGGCGGCGTCATCGCCTCCGCGGGTGTCGTGCTCGCCGCGACGTTCGCCGTACTCACCACGCTGCCCCTGGTGCCGCTCGTCGAACTCGGCTTCGTCATCGCCGTCGGCGTCCTGCTCGACACCTTCCTCGTGCGGACCTACCTGGTGACCACGGCGAGCGTGCTGCTGCGCCGCCGGGTCTGGTGGCCGGGCCGGCTGTCCAAGGCACCGGCACCCCTGCCCGCCCCGGCCGAACGCCGGCCGGAGCCGGTGTGACCGTGCGCGGGGCGTCCCTCCCCTCCCGGACGGGGCGCCCCGCGCCGGCGGACAACAGCCGTGACCGAGGACGACCGCCGTGACGGACGAGGACCGCCGTGACGGACGAGGACCGCCGTGACGGACGAGGACCGCCGTGACGGACGAGGACCGCCGTGACCGACGAGGACCGCCGTGTCCAACGGCGGGCCCGTGCCCGAGGATGAACCCGTGCAGCCAACCCGGACAGAGGTGACGCCCGTGCCGGCGACCCCGGCGACCCGCGCAGCCGAGTCCCGGCGGCCCGCGACCCCGGCGGCCGGGGCAGCGGCCCGGCCGCGCGTCGGCGAGCGGATCATGGCCGCGATCGGCCGCGACCCCCGCACCGCCCCGCACGGCACCCGCAACGACGCGCTGCTCGCCGTCGCCCTCGCGGCGGCGGCGGTGTGCCTGGCGCTGTTCACCGACGAGGGCCGCCGCCCCGACCCCGTCGGCTGGGTGCTGCTGCTCGCCGCGCAGGTGCCGATCGTGTGGCGCCGGCGTCGCCCGCTGCTGGTCCTGGCCGCCGTCGTGGCGCTCGTCGCCCCGTACCACGCCCTCGACTTCAACCACGCCGCGCCCACCCCCGCGGCGTACGTCGCGCTCTACACCGTCGCCGTCACCGGCCGCCCGATGCGCACGCTGCTGACCGGTGTTGTCGTCGTCGGGGTCTCCGTGAGCGTGATGCTCACCGTCGACACCAAGCAGGCCCTCGAACTGCTCCGCATCTCCGGCTGGGTGGTCGCCGTGCTGTTCTGCGGCGTCGACGTCCGCTTCTACCGGCAGTACGTCGCCGCCATCGTCGAGCGCGCCGAGCGCGCCGAACGCACCCGCGAGGAGGAGGCCCGCCGCCGCGTCGCCGAGGAACGCCTGCGTATCGCCCGCGACCTGCACGACCTGCTCGCGCACAGCATCACCCTGATCGGCGTGCGGACCTCCGTCGCCGCGCACGTCCTGCACGCCGACCCCGCGCGACTGGACCGTGCCGCCGTCGCCAGGGCCCTGGACGACATCGCCGAGACCTGCCGCACCGCGCGCGGCGAACTGCGCACCACACTGGAGGTACTGCGCGAGCCCGGCCCGGCCGACACCCGCGGCCCGCTGCCCGGCCTGCACGGGCTGCCCGACCTCGCCGAGTCCGCCCGCGTCGCCGGGGCCGACGTCGAACTGACCGTCCCGGACTGCGAGGTGCCGCCCGCCGTCGGCGCCGCCGTCTACCGCGTCGTGCAGGAGGCGCTGACCAACGCCGTACGGCACGCCGGACCCGGACCGGTCGTCCGGGTGCACGTCCACGAGGCGGACGGCGCGCTGCGGCTCACGGTCACCGACGACGGCACCGGACCCACCCCCGGCAGGCCACCCGGCTTCGGACTGGTCGGCATGCGGGAACGGGTGCGCAGCGTGGGCGGCACACTCGACGCCGGACCGCGCCCGGAGGGCGGCTTCGCGGTGAGCGCCGTGCTGCCGGTCCGGACGGAGGGGACCCGGTGATCCGCGTGCTCCTCGCCGACGACCAGACGCTGGTGCGGGCCGCGTTCGCCATGCTCGTCGAGTCGGCGCCCGGCATGGCGGTCGTCGGGCAGGCCGGCACCGGCCGCGAGGCCGTCGAACTGGCCCGCAGCGCACGCGCCGACCTCGTCGTCATGGACGTCCGCATGCCCGACGTGGACGGCATCGAGGCGACCCGGCTGATCGCCGCCGACGAGGACCTCGCCGGTGTGAAGGTCCTCGTGCTGACGACGTACGACACCGACGAGAACATCGTGGAGGCGCTGCGCGCGGGCGCCTCCGGATTCCTCGTCAAGGACACCCGGCCCGCCGAACTCCTCGACGCGATCCGCACGGTGGCGGCCGGTGAGGCGCTGCTGTCGCCGGGGCCGACGGCACGGCTGATAGAGCGGTTTCTGCGCACCCCCGCGGCGCCGGTCGCGGGCGGGCCCGAGTGCCTGTCGGAACGCGAGCGCGAGGTGCTCGCCCTGGTCGCGCGAGGCCTCAACAACACGGAAGTCGCCGACGTGTTGGGGCTGAGCCCGCTCACCGCGAAAACCCACGTCAGCCGCATCATGGGCAAGCTCGGGGCGCGGGACCGGGCGCAGTTGGTCATCGTGGCCTACGAGTCGGGGCTCGTCAGACCGGGGAGCATGTGACCGACACCGGTCACCGTCCCGCACGGGTGCCGCCCACGGGCGGCCCCCGCCCGGGAGACCTCCGCGAAGGAGAGGGATGACACTCCTGACCCGCAGCCTCCTCGTCACCGCAGTCCTCCTCACCCCGCTCACCGCGACCGGCCCCGCCTCGGCCGCCCCGCGCTGCGCGTCCTCCGTCCCGTACGTCTCGGGCGAGGGCGGCTACGACACCTACCGCATCCCGGCCGCCGTCAGCACGCCGAAGGGCACGGTCCTGGCGTTCGCCGAGGGCCGCCGCGGCGGCGCGGGCGACACCGGCGCCATCGACGTCGTCGTGCGCCGCTCCACCGACGGCGGCTGCACCTGGGGCCCGCTGTCGGTCGTCGCCGCCGGGGACGGCGACACCCGCGGCAACCCGGCGCCCGTCGTCGACCCGCGCACCGGTGACGTCGTCCTCGTCACCTGCTTCAACGGCGGCGACGCGACGGAGGCGCAGATCATGCGCGGCGAGGTCACGCCCGAGCGGAGCCGCCGCGTGTTCGTGCAGCGCAGCCGGGACGACGGACGGCACTTCACGCCCCCGCGCGAGATCACCGCCGACGTCAA
Organism: Streptomyces sp. DH24; assembly: GCF_029813775.1. Classification (GTDB taxonomy): domain Bacteria; phylum Actinomycetota; class Actinomycetes; order Streptomycetales; family Streptomycetaceae; genus Streptomyces. The sequence goes on from NZ_JARVKW010000027.1 coordinate 88,103, forward strand.
GCTCCCGCACTGGCGCTGGTACGCGACCGGCCCCGGCCACGCGATCGCCCTCACCCGGGGCCCGCACGCCGGCCGGCTCGTCGTCCCCGCCAACCACTCCGCCGCCCCGCCGGACGGCTCCACCGACACCGGCCAGGAGGCCCGCTACTACGGCGCCCACGCCCTCTACAGCGACGACTCCGGCCGCACCTGGCGGCTCGGCTACCTCGACGACTCCTACGACGGGCAGGACAACGCCAACGAGTCCAGCGCCGCCCAGCTGCCCGACGGCCGGATCTACTTCAGCGCCCGCGACCAGAACGGCACCAGCACCGGCAACCGCCTCGACACCTATTCGAGCGACGGCGGCGAGAGCCTGGACCGGCCCTACGCCGTGCAGCCCGGCCTGAACGACGTGCCGGTCGTCCAGGGCAGCGTCCTGCAACTGCCGGGGGCGGGGGCGCCGTTGCTGTTCTCCGGGCCGTCGGTGCCCACCGCGCGGCAGGCCATGGCGATCTGGCGCAGCACCGACGGCGGCGCCACCTTCAGCAAGGCGGTCACCCTCTCCGACCGGCGGGCCGCCTACTCCGACCTGGTCCGCGTCGACCGGAACACGGTCGGCGTCCTCTACGAGACCGGCGTGACGGGCACGTACGAGACGATCGAGTTCCGCCGGCTGCCGGTGACGGACCTCTAGAGAAGGCCCGCGGCGGCGAGGTACTTGCCGACCCGTTCCACCTCGTCCGGCGACAGCGGCACCTGGGGTTCCGCCGTCGCCGGGCAGGCGATGACGCCCCGCAGCCGCAGCGCCGCCTTGAAGGCGCCGAGGGCCGAGGAACCGGGGCCCATACGGGCCGGGTCGCCGGCGCCGACCAGGCCGAACAGGGCGCACAGCCGCTCCTGTTCGGCCCGCGCCTGCTCCCAGTCGCCGGCCCGGCACAGCCGGTCGAGCCGGACGTAGCCGTGCGGGTCGACGTTGGCGAGGCCGGGCACCGCCCCGTCGGCGCCCATCGCGAGCGCCGCGTCCACGACCAGCTCGGAGCCGGTCAGCACGCTGAAGCCGGTGATGCCGGGGTCCGCGCGGACACCGGTCACCACCGCGCGGAAACCGGCCAGGTCGCCGCTGGAGTCCTTCAGGCCGGCCAGCACACCGTCGGCGGCCAGCTCCAGCACCAGCTCGGCGGGCAGCTTGGTGTGCACGGCCACCGGCAGGTCGTAGGCGATCACGGGGACCGGGCTGCGCTCGGCGACCAGCCGGTAGTGCCGGGCGATCTCGGCCGGGTGGGTGCGGGCGTAGAACGGGGCGGTGACGACGACGGCGTCCGCGCCCGCCGCGGTGACGTCCCGGACGTGGTCCAGAACCCTCGGTGTCGTCATGTCGATCGCCCCGGCCAGCACGGGCAGCCGCCCGCCGACGTGGGACACCACCGCCTCCACGACCGACCTGCGCTGCCGGTCCGTCAGATAGGCCGCCTCCGAGGTGGAGCCCAGCACGAACAGGCCGTCCACACCGCCGTCCACCAGATGGTCGACCAGTGCGGTCAGCGAGGCCACGTCCACCTCGCGGTCCGGTGTCAGGGGCGTGCAGACGGGCGGGACGACACCGGTCAGCGGGGCGGGCAAGGTCATGAAGGCTCCCTTGAGTGCGTCTGGCGTACGAGGTCGCGGGTGGACTCGTCCTCCTCGACAGGATGGTGACAGCGGAAGCGGTGACCGGGCACCGACGCGTCTTGGAAGCCCGGCATCACCTGCGCGCACTCCTCGTCCGCCTTCCAGCAGCGGGTGCGGAACGGGCAGCCGCTCGGCGGGCGGGTCGCCGACGGCACCGGACCGGCCAGCGGGATCGGCTCGATCGGGTCCAGCAGTCCGGGCGTGGCGGAGAACAGGGCGCGGGTGTACGGGTGCCGGGCCCGGTCGGTGACCCGGCCGGCGGGGGACTCCTCGACGATCCGGCCGAGGTACATGGTGATCACGCGGTCGCTCATCCGCCGCACCGTCTGGATGTCGTGCGACACGAACACCAGTGCAAGGCCGAGCCGTTCCTTCAGGTCGAGCAGCAGGTTGAGGATCTGCGCCCGTACGGACACGTCCAGGGCGCTCGTCGGCTCGTCCGCGACGACCAGGTCCGGGCCGAGGGCCAGGGCGCGGGCGATGGCGACGCGCTGCCGCTGCCCGCCGGACAACTGGCCGGGCAGGGCGTCGGCGAGGGCGCGCGGCAGGCCCACCAGCGACATCAACTCCCGCACGCGGGCGTCCCGTTGCTCGGGGGTGCCCTGCCGGTGCACGTCGAGCGGGTCGCGCAGGATCTGCCGGATCGTCAGACGGCGGTTCAGGGCGGTGGACGGGTCCTGGAAGATCATGCCGGTGTGGCGGCCGACGGTGGCGCGGCGCTCGGCGGGCGGCATCGTCCACAGGTCCCGGCCGCGGAACGACACCGTCCCGGCCGTCGGCCGCTCCACGCCGACCAGCACCTTCGCCAGCGTCGACTTGCCGCAGCCGGACTCGCCGACCACGCCGACCGTCTCGCCGGGCGCGACGGCGAGGTCGGCGCCGGTCAGGGCGTAGACCCGGTCCCGGGAGAACACACCACCGCTGCGCGCCTTGTGCACGACGTGCGCGCCGGACAACTCCACCAGCGGGCCCCGGGCGTCCGGGCCCTCGTCCTTGCCGGTCGTCGGGTTCCGGTGTTCGTGCCGGTCGGTCGTCGGGTTCCGGTCTCCGTCCCGGTCGGTTGTCCCGCCCCGGCCTTCGTGCCGGTCGGTCGTCGGGTTCCGGTTTCCGTGCCGGTCGGTCGCCCGGCCCCGGTCTTCGTCCCGGTCGGTCGTCGGGTTCCGGTCTCCGTGCCGGTCGGTCGCCCGGCCCCGGTCTTCGTCCCGGTCGGTCGTCCGCCCCCGGTCCTCGTCCCCGTCGGTCGTCACGTCACCGTCTCCGTCTCCGTGCCGGCCAGGTCGACGGCCGGGTGGTGGCAGGCGGCCGTGTGCTGCGGGGGCCCCGCCAGGACGGGCGTCGTCGTCCGGCAGACCGCGCTCGCCCGCCGGCACCGGTCGGCGAAGCGGCAGCCCGCCGGGAAGTCGGCGGGGGACGGCACGACGCCCTTGATCTGCGTCATCCGCTCCTCGGCCGACTCCAGCGACAGCACACTGCCGAGCAGGCCGCGCGTGTAGTGGTGCGCGGGCGCCTCCACCAGGTCGGCGGTCACCCCGGTCTCCACGATCTGCCCGCCGTACATCACCGCCACCCGGTCCGTGACGTCCGCGATCAGCGCCAGGTCGTGCGAGACGAGGACCAGCGCGAAGCCCAGCTCCGCCCGCAGCCTCAGCAGCAGCTCCATGACCTGCGCCTGCACGGTCACGTCGAGGGCCGTGGTCGGCTCGTCGGCGACGATCAGGCTCGGGTCGCGGGACAGCGCCATCGCGATGAGCACGCGTTGCCGCTGGCCGCCGGACAGCTCGTGCGGATAGCTGCGCAGGGTGCGTTCCGGGTCGAGGCCGACCAACGTGAGCAGCTCGGTGGGGCCGCGCCTGCCGCCGCGCCGGACGACCTGCTTCAGCTGCGCCCGGATCGTCATGGCCGGGTTCAGCGACGACAGGGCGTCCTGGTAGACCATCGCCATCTCGTGGCCGAGCAGCCTGCGCCGCACCCGCATCGGCTCCGCCAGCAGGTCCCGCTGCCGGAAGCGGACCTGGCCGCGCACCCGGGCGCCCTTGGGCAGCAGACCCATCACGGCGAGCGCGGTCAGCGACTTGCCGCAGCCCGACTCGCCGACCAGGCCCAGCACTTCACCGGGGTGCACCTCGAAGCTGATGCCGTCCACGACGTCGACGCCGCCGTGCCGCTGGTCGAAGCCGATCGCCAGGTTCTCCACCGCGAGCACCGGCTGTCCGTCGCGCGGCACCGGGCGGGCCCGGGCGCGCAGCCGCCGCGCCGCCTCGGTGAGCCCCGGGAGCGCCAGGACGTCGCCGCCGGGCTCGGGCGTCCGCAGCCGGTCGTCGTCGCGGACCTCCACCTCCCGCGCCGGCGGGGCCGCCCACGCGTCGGACACGCCCTCGGACAGGATGTTCAGCGACAGCACGGTGACCAGCATCAGCAGCCCCGGGAACACGGTCGCCCACCAGCCGCCGGTCAGCACCATGTTCTTGCCGTCCGCGATGACGCTGCCCCACGACGGGTCCGGCGGCCGGACGCCCGCGCCGATGAAGGACAGCGACGCCTCGAACACGATGGCCTCCGCGACCTGCACCGTGCAGAACACCAGCACCGGCGCGGCGCAGTTGATCGCCACGTGCCGCAGCACGATGTGCGGGGTGCGGGCGCCGATCACCCGTTCCGCCGTCACGTAGTCCTCGCCGTACTGGTCCAGCACATTGGCCCGTACGACCCTCGCCACCGGCGGTGTGAACAGGAACGCGATCGCGCAGATCAGCACCGTGATGCCACCGCCGAACACGGCGACGAGAACGGCCGCCAGCGCGATGCCCGGGAACGCCATCACGACGTCCAGGCACCGCATCAGCGTCTCGTCCACGGCCTTGCGGGAGGTCGCCGCGACCGCGCCCAGCAGCGCGCCGACGACCAGGGCCAGGGCGGTCGCGCCCAGCCCGATCGCCAGCGACCAGCGCGCCCCGTACATCAGCCGGCTCAGGATGTCCCGGCCGAGGCTGTCCTGCCCCATCCAGTGCCCGGCGGACGGATGGCCCGTGCCGTCGACCGGCGGCTGCTGGTCCAGCGGGTCGTGCGGCGCGAGCAGCGGCGCGAACAGCGCCACGAACACGACGACCGCCAGGAAGCAGACCGCCACCTTCGACAGCGGCGGCAGCCGGCGCCAGCCGCGCAGCCGGACGCCGGGCCGGGACAGCGCCTCGGCGAGGCTCTTGCGGGTACGCGTCACGCGGCCTCCCTCAGGCGCGGGTTGACCAGCAGATACAGCAGGTCGATGACGAGGTTGACGACGACGAACCCGGTCGCCGTGGTGAGGACGACGCCCTGCACCACGGCCGGGTCGCCGTTCTTCACGGCGTCGATCATCAGCTTGCCCATGCCGGGCAGCGAGAAGATCGTCTCGATGACGACCGCGCCGCCCAGCAGATAGCCGACCCTGAGGCCCAGCACGGTCAGCGGGTTGATGAGGGCGTTGCGCAGCACGTTCCGTCCGACCACCACGCGCGGCGGCAGCCCGCTGCCGATCGCCGTACGGACGTAGTCCTTGTCCAGCTCCTCCACGACGGACGTGCGCACGATCCGGGTCAGCTGCGCCGCCACCGGCAGCGACAGGGCGACCGCCGGCAGGGTCATCGTCTTCAGCCAGCCGGTGAGGGAGTCCGCCGGGTTGATGTAGCCGCCGGTCGGGAACCAGCCCAGGTCGACCGCCAGGTACTGGATCATCAGCAGCGCCAGCCAGAAGCCGGGCGCGGCGACGCCGGTCAGCGACACGACCCGGATGATCTGGTCGGGCAGCCGGTCCCGGTAGATCGCGGCGGTCACCCCGCCGACCAGCGCCAGCACCACCGCCAGGCCGAGGCCCAGGAAGGTGAGCTGGAGGGTGAGCGGCAGGGCGGTGGTGACCTGGTCGATCACCGGCGCCCGGGTCAGGGCGCTGGTGCCCATGTCGCCGTGCAGCAGGTCGGCGACGAAGTCGACGTAGCGCACCGGCAGCGGGTCGAGCAGGCCGTGTTCCTCGCGGAAGTCGTGCAGTTGCTGGGGCGTCGGGTTGGCGCCCTGGAAGAACGCGGACGCCGGGTCGACGTCCGAGAACCGCATCACCAGGAACACGAACAGCACGATGCCGAGCATCAGCGGCACCAGCAGCGCGACGCGGCGCAGCAGAATACGGGCGATGGCCACCACGCGCGGTCAACTCCCCACGTCGTCAGGCCCACTTGGCCTGGAGGAGGTTGATGCCGGGGTACGGCTGTGCCCTTATGCCGGCGAGCGCGTCCGGGTCCCAGGCCGTCATCAGCTCGTTGTGGACGACCGGGTAGAGCACGGCCTGCTCGGCGACGACGTCGATGTAGTCCTGGACCATCGCCTTCTTCCGGTCCGGGTCGGGCTCCCGGGTGGCCCGGTCCATGTCGCGGAAGAGGGCCTTGGCGACGGAGTTGTCGGCCCAGCGCGTGTACTGCATCCACAGGTTCCCGGGCCCGTAGTTGTAGTGCATGATCAGGTCGGCGTCGAGGCCGAACTGGTTGGGGTTCGAGGCGGCGGCGACGACCTGGTAGTCCTGCTTCTGGTCCATCTTCGTGAAGACGGCCGTGGTCTCCTGCGGCGACAGCGTCGTCCGCACGCCGATCGCGTCCCAGGACGACTTGATGGTGGGCAGGCAGTCCACGATCCAGCTGACGTTCACGGCGAGGATGTCGACCTTCAGCCCGCTGACCCCGGCCTCCTCCAGCAGCGCCTTCGCCCGGTCGGGGTCGTAGTCGTACACCGTCTTCGCGCGCCGGTAGCTGGGGTTGGCCTCGTTGAGGAACGACGTCGACGGCTTGCCGTGTCCCTTGAGCGCCACCTCCACCATCTTCTCGGTGTCGATGGCGTAGTGCAGCGCCTGCCGCACCCGCACGTCGTCGAAGGGCTTGTGCCGGGTGTTGAACATCAGGAACAGGTTGTTCATCCCGGCGCCGCCCGCGACCGTCAGCCCGCCGCTCTCCAGCTGCCCGATGTTGGCGTACGGGATGTTGTCGGCGATCTGCGCGCCCGCGCCCGAGCCGGAGATCTTCGCGACGCGGGGGGCCGCGTCCACGATCGTCAGCCAGTTCATCTTCTTGAAGGCGGGTTTCCGTGGGCCGTTGTAGTCCGCGAACGCCTCGAAGGTGGTGTTGGACTTCGGGTGGTGCGCGGTCTGCCGGTAGGGCCCCGAGCCGACCGCCAGGCCCTTGATCGCCTCGTCCCAGGCGCCCGGCTTCGAGAACACGTGCTTCGGCATGATCTTGGCGAGCGTCAGCCGCGAAAGCCCGTCCGGGAAGGGGAACTTGAGGACCAGCTCGACGCTGCGGGCGTCGACCTTGCGGACCTCCTTCAGCCAGCTCGCGAAGAAGCCCTTGGCGAGGGTCTGGGTGTCCGGGTCGAGAATCCGGTCGAAGACGAACACCACGTCGTCGGCCGTCACCGGCTTGCCGTCGTGGAACGTCGCCCCGGCCCGCAGCGTGAACCGCCACGACGTGGCGCTCGCGTCCTTCGGCACCTCGGTCGCCAGCGCCGCGTACGGCTCGCGGGAGATCGGGTCGGTGTCGAGCAGCCCCTCGTAGATGTGGTTGTTGGCGGCCATGCAGAACGCGGACGCCGTCTGCGTCGGGTCCCAGCTGCCGTCGTTGCCGTAGCCGATCACCGCCGTCAGCGTGCGGTTCGCGCCCCCGCCGCCGCCCCCGGTGTCGTTGGTGGACTGGGGCCCGGACGAGCAGGCCGACAGCGACGCCGGGACGGAGACGGCGGCGCCCAGCGCGCCGGTGTACTTCAGGAACGACCGGCGGCGCGGCACCGGCAGGTCGTGGGTCACGTCGCGCACGGATCCTCCAGCGGAGAAGGAGTGGGAGGGAGGCGAGAGAAGCGAAGGAGGCGAGGGCGGGAGCCGTGGGGGGCTTCGAGGGGGAGATACGACGTCCTACGTCCTGGTTCAGTGCGACCGTAGGAGCGCCCGTGGGGGCGGTCAAGAGATCGCGCACGAATGGCGCACCAATGGCGCAACTGCCACAGGTCGGACCAATGTCGCCGGTCCGGCGCCGGAGTTGACGCGATATCGCCCCACGGCGCCACCCGATGCCGTCCGGAGGTGGGACGTGGGATGTCCCCGCGCGTAGCATGCGGCGCATGGCGGAGGAGCCCAGGACCACCCGTATCCAGCGCGAGGTCGTCCAGCTCATCCTGGACCGCGGGCTGCGCGCCGGGGCCCCGCTGCCCACGGAGGCCGAGCTGATGGACGCCCTCGGCGCCAGCCGCAACTCCGTCCGCGAGGCCCTCAAGGCGCTCCAGGCCCTCGACATCGTCGACATCCGGCACGGCTACGGCACCTATGTCGGCCAGGCCTCCCTCACCCCGCTCGTCGACGGCCTCACCTTCCGCACCCTCGCCCGGCAGGACGACGACGCGGGCGCCCTGGCCGAAATCCTCCAGGTGCGGGAGGTGCTGGAGGAGGGCCTGATCCGCCGGGTCGCGGCCACCCTCACGGAGGCCGAACTCGACGGCATCGAAGCCGTCGTGGACCGCATGGAGAAGGCGGGCCGCGCCGCCCGCCCCTTCGCCGAACTCGACCGGCAGTTCCACGAGCTGCTCTACGCCCCGCTCGGCAACGCGCTCGTGCCGCAGCTCCTCGCCGCCTTCTGGACCGTCTTCCGCCGCGTCGCCGGCGCCCGCGGCTGGACCGACGACCCGTCCCCCGACGTCACCGTCCGCCGCCACCGCGACATCGTCACCGCGCTGCGCGCCCGCGACGTCGAGGGCGCCCAGCGCGCCATGGCCGTCCACTTCCGCGGCATCGAGGCCAGGGCGGCACAGGAGTCACGGGGCGTGGGCTGACACACCGGACCGGGGCGGGGGCAGTGCGTCCCCGGCGACCGCACCTGCCCGCGCCATACGGGAGAATGACGCCATGAGCCTGTTCCGCGACGACGGCATCGTGCTGCGCACCCAGAAGCTGGGCGAAGCGGACCGCATCATCACGCTGCTCACCCGGGGCCACGGGCGGGTGCGCGCCGTCGCGCGGGGAGTGCGCCGGACCAAGTCCAAGTTCGGCGCGCGCCTCGAACCGTTCTCACACGTCGACGTGCAGTTCTTCGCCAAGGGCAGCGAGCTGGTCGGCCGCGGCCTGCCGCTGTGCACGCAGAGCGAGACCATCGCGCCGTACGGCGGCGGCATCGTCACCGACTACGCCCGCTACACCGCGGGCACCGCCATGCTGGAGACCGCCGAGCGGTTCACCGACCACGAGGGCGAGCCGGCCGTGCAGCAGTACCTGCTGCTGGTGGGCGCCCTGCGCACCCTGGCCCGCGGCGAGCACGCCCCGAACCTGGTGCTCGACGCCTTCCTGCTGCGCTCCCTCGCCGTCAACGGCTATGCCCCCAGCTTCGGCGACTGCGCCAAGTGCGGCATGCCCGGACCCAACCGGTTCTTCTCCGTGGCGTCCGGCGGCTCGGTCTGCGCCGACTGCCGCGTCCCCGGCAGCGTCGTACCCTCGCCGCAGGCCCTGGAACTCCTCGGCGCGCTGCTTACGGGAGACTGGGAGACCGCGGACGCGTGCGAGGCGCGGTACGTCCGGGAGGGCAGCGGACTGGTGTCCGCCTACCTGCACTGGCATCTGGAGCGCGGACTGCGCTCCCTGCGGTACGTAGAGAAATAGCAACCGAGGAGACGAGAAAGACATGGCCGTACGCGGGATCCTGGGGCGCCAGCGCCGGGAGTACAGGACGCCGGAGCCGCATCCCTCCGGCGCGCGGCCCCCGAAGCTCCCCGGTGAGCTGGTCCCGAACCATGTGGCGATCATCATGGACGGGAACGGCCGGTGGGCCAAGGAGCGCGGCCTGCCCCGCACCGAGGGCCACAAGGTCGGCGCCGAGCGCGTGCTGGACGTGCTGCAGGGCGCCATCGAGATGGGCGTCGGTGCCATCTCCCTGTACGCCTTCTCCACGGAGAACTGGAAGCGCTCGCCCGACGAGGTGCGCTTCCTGATGAACTTCAACCGCGACTTCATCCGCAAGACCCGCGACCAGCTCGACGAGCTCGGCGTGCGGGTCCGCTGGGTGGGCCGCATGCCCAGGCTGTGGAAGTCCGTCGCCAAGGAGCTCCAGATCGCCCAGGAGCAGACCAAGGACAACGACCGGCTCACGCTGTACTTCTGCATGAACTACGGCGGCCGCGCCGAGATCGCCGACGCCGCGCAGGCCATCGCCCAGGACGTGCGGGCGGGGCGGCTCGACCCGTCCAAGGTGAACGAGAAGACGGTCGCGAAGTACCTCTACTACCCGGACATGCCGGACGTGGACCTGTTCCTGCGGCCCAGCGGCGAGCAGCGCACGTCCAACTACCTGCTGTGGCAGAGCGCCTACGCCGAGATGGTCTTCCAGGACGTGCTGTGGCCGGACTTCGACCGCCGTGACCTGTGGCGCGCCTGCCTCGAATTCGCCTCCCGCGACCGCCGCTTCGGCGGCGCTGTCCCGAACGAGGAGCTGCTGGCGATGGAGGGCCGGTCGGAATAGCGGGCCGGGAACCGCGCCCCGAAAGGGGCGCGGGGACCTGCGCGATCAGCCGACGACCACCCGCGGTGCGCGAGGGACAGGGGCCGTCGGGGCGCTCACGAACGCGTCCGGCCCGCGGCGCACTCCGCGCAGGTACCGAAGATCTCCACCGTGTGCGCCACGTTCACATAGCCGTGCTCCGCGGCGATGGCCTCCGCCCACTTCTCCACGGCAGGCCCCTCGACCTCGACCGCGCTGCCGCACGAGCGGCACACGAGATGGTGGTGGTGCTCGCCGGACGAGCAACGGCGGTAGACGGACTCGCCGTCGGAGGTGCGCAGTACGTCGACCTCACCGGCCTCGGCGAGGGACTGAAGGGTGCGGTAGACGGTGGTGAGCCCGACCGAATCGCCCTTGTGCTTGAGCATGTCGTGGAGTTCCTGCGCGCTGCGGAACTCCTCGACCTCGTCCAGGGCCGCCGCCACGGCGGCACGCTGCCGAGTGGCGCGGCCCTTTACGGGCGGTCCAGCGGTGGTCACCGGTTGCCTCCTCACGTCTGCCTGTGCCCGGGCCATTGTGCCAGCCCGTGCCACGGCCGGTCAGACGCCGGCCTTCCCGGCCGCTCCCCGGCTGGCCGGAATCGCGCACTCCGCGGGATCGCCGGCGGGGTGCGCCCCGGCCAGGGCCCGGGCGCGGCGCCGCGCCAGCGGAGCCGCCAGCGCCGTCAGCACGACGAACGCGCCGATGGTCAGCAGCACGATCGTCGCGCCGGGCGGCACGTCCTGGTAGTACGAGGTGACGGTGCCGCCGATGGTCACGCTCACGCCGATGGCGACGGCGACCGCGAACGTGGCCGCGAAACTGCGGGTGAGCTGCTGCGCGGCTGCCACCGGGACCACCATCAGCGCCGACACCAGCAGCAGTCCGACGACCCGCATCGCGACCGTCACCGTCACGGCCGCGGTGATCGCCGTCAGCAGGTTCAGGACCCGCACCGGCAGGCCGGTCACGCGCGCGAACTCCTCGTCCTGGCTGACCGCGAACAGCTGCCGCCGCAGGCCGAGCGTGACGAGGACCACGAACGCGGCCAGCACGCAGATCGCCGTCACGTCGGACTCGGACACCGTGGACAGCGAGCCGAAGAGGTACGAGGTGAGGTTCGCGTTGGAACCGGTCGGCGCGAGGTTGATGAACATCACGCCGCCCGCCATGCCGCCGTAGAACAGCATCGCCAGGGCGATGTCGCCCCGTGTCCTGCCGTACCAGCGGATCAGCTCCATGAGGACCGCGCCCAGGACGGAGACCAGCGTCGCCATCCACACCGGCGACCAGGACAGCAGGAAGCCGAGGCCGACGCCGGTCATCGCGACGTGCCCGATGCCGTCGCCCATCAGGGCCTGGCGGCGCTGCACGAGGTAGATGCCGACGGCCGGGGCGGTGATGCCGACCAGGACGGCCGCCAGCAGGGCCCGCCGCATGAAGTCGTAGTCGAGGAGTTCCATCAGCTCAGCAGTCCCGTGCGGATCGGTTCGGCGCCCGCGGGTGCGTGCGGGTGCACGTGGTCGTGGCCGGGCAGCGCGTGCTGGCCGACGGCCTTCGGCGGCGGGCCGTCGTGCACGACACAGCCGTCGCGCAGCACGACCGCACGGTCGATCAGCGGCTCCAGCGGGCCGAGTTCGTGCAGGACGAGCAGGACGGAGACGCCCCGCGCGACCTGCTCGCGCAGCGTCTCGGCGAGCACCTCCTGGCTGGCCAGGTCGACGCCCGCCATCGGCTCGTCCATGATCAGCAGCTCGGGTTCGGCGGCGAGCGCGCGGGCGATCAGCACCCGCTGGTGCTGGCCGCCGGAGAGCGCGTTCACGGAGTCCTTCGCCCGGTCCGCCATGCCGACCAGGTCCAGGGCGCGGCGCACGGCCTCGTGGTCGGCCCCGCGCAGCAGACCGAACCGGGCCCGTGACAGCCGGCCCGAGGTGACGATCTCGGTGACGGTGGCGGGCACGCCGCCCGCGGCCGTGGTGCGCTGCGGTACGTAGCCCACGCGCGCCCAGGCACGGAAGCGGTGCCGGGGCGTGCCGAACAGCTCGATGGCGCCGGCGGCCACCGGGACCTGGCCGATGACGCTGCGCACGGCCGTGGACTTGCCGGAGCCGTTGGCGCCGAGCAGCGCGACGACCTCACCGCGGCGCACGGTGAGGTCGATGCCCCGCAGGACGGGCCGCGAACCCAGCTCGGCGCGGACGCCGCGCATCGATATGACGGGCTCGGTCATGCCGTCCTCCAGTCCGGTCACTTGCTGCCCAGGGCCTTCTGCAGCGCCTTGAGGTTGGCCTCCATGACCTGGATGTAGTCGTCGCCCCGGGACTTGTCCGTGATGCCCTCGACGGGGTCCAGCACGTCCGTCTTGAGGCCGGCGTCCTTGGCGAGGGTCTTGGCGGTCTTGTCGGACACCAGTGTCTCGTAGAACACGGTGGTCACGCCGTCGGCCTTGGCCTCCTGCTGGAGCTCCTTCACACGGGCCGCGCTGGGCTCGCTCTCCGGGTCGAGGCCGGAGATGGCCTCCTGGGTCAGGCCGTAGCGGTGGGCGAGGTAGCCGAAGGCGGCGTGGTTGGTGAAGAAGACCTTGGTCCTGGTGTTCTTCAGGCCCTCCTCGAAGGCGGTGTCGAGGGCGGTCAGCTTCTTGACCAGGTCCGCGGTGTTCTTCCGGTAGTCCGCCGCGTGGTCCGGGTCGGCCTTCTGGAGGGCCTTGCCCACGCCCTCGGCGACCTCGGCGTACTTCGTGGGGTCCAGCCAGACGTGGGGGTCGAGCGCGTGCTCCTCCTCGGAGTGCTCCTCGGCGTGCTCCTCGGAGTGCGCCTCCTCGCCGCCGTGGTCGTGGCCGTCCTCGGTGCCGAGGTCCTCCAGCTCCGTGAGGGTCGCCGCGTCGATCTTCGTCTTGATGCCGGACTGGGCGACGGCCTCGTCCACGGTGGGCTGCAGGCCCTTGAGGTAGAGCGCCGCGTCGGACTCCTCCAGCTGCGCGCGCTGCTGGGTGCTGATCTCCAGGTCGTGCGGCTCCTGGCCGGGCCGGGTCAGACTGGTGACGTTGACGTGCTCGCCGCCGATCTGCTCGGCGAGGTACGCCATCGGGTAGAACGACGCGACGACGTCGAACTTGTCCGTGTTGCCCGCGGCGGCGCTGTCGGAGGAGCAGGCGGAGAGCGTGCCGAGCGCGAGGGCGGTGGCGGCGGCGGTCGCCAACCCGGATATGTGGTGTCGTCGTACGTTCATGACAGTCATTTTCAACAAATATGGAAACCGTTGTCAACAAACGCTGGCCAGGGGACCGATTTGATTGAAGGGCAGGCCCCGCCGGTAACCTGAAGCATTCGCTGGAAGCATCTCGCTTCGTCGCCCGTCGTCGTAATGAAGAGAGCACCGTGGCCGCCGACAAGATCGACACCATCGTCAGCCTGAGCAAGCGCCGTGGCTTCGTATTCCCCTGTAGTGAGATCTACGGCGGCCAGCGTGCCGCCTGGGACTACGGACCGCTGGGTGTCGAGCTCAAGGAGAACCTCAAGCGCCAGTGGTGGCGCTACATGGTGACGTCGCGCGAGGACGTCGTCGGCATCGACTCGTCCGTGATCCTGGCCCCCGAGGTGTGGGTCGCCTCCGGCCACGTGGCCACCTTCACGGACCCGCTCACCGAGTGCACCTCCTGCCACAAGCGGTTCCGCGCGGACCACCTGGAGGAGGCGTACGAGGAGAAGAAGGGCCGCGCCCCGGAGAACGGCCTCGCCGACATCAACTGCCCCAACTGCGGCAACAAGGGCCAGTTCACCGAGCCCAAGCAGTTCTCCGGTCTGCTCTCCACCCACCTCGGCCCCACCCAGGACAGCGGCTCCGTCGCCTACCTGCGCCCCGAGACCGCGCAGGGCATCTTCACCAACTTCGCCCAGGTGCAGACCACTTCGCGCCGCAAGCCGCCGTTCGGCATCGCGCAGATGGGCAAGTCCTTCCGCAACGAGATCACGCCCGGCAACTTCATCTTCCGCACCCGCGAGTTCGAGCAGATGGAGATGGAGTTCTTCGTCAAGCCGGGCGAGGACGAGAAGTGGCAGGAGTACTGGATGGAGCAGCGCTGGAACTGGTACACCGGCCTGGGCATGCGTGAAGAGAACATGCGCTGGTACGAGCACCCGAAGGAGAAGCTCTCCCACTACTCCAAGCGCACCGCCGACATCGAGTACCGCTTCCAGTTCGGCGGCAGCGAGTGGGGCGAGCTGGAGGGTGTCGCCAACCGCACCGACTACGACCTCGGCGCCCACGCCAAGGCCTCCGGCCAGGACCTCTCCTACTTCGACCAGGAGGCCGGCGAGCGCTGGACGCCGTACGTCATCGAGCCCGCGGCCGGTGTCGGCCGCGCGATGCTGGCGTTCCTGCTCGACGCGTACATCGAGGACGAGGCGCCCAACGCCAAGGGCAAGATGGAGAAGCGCACCGTGCTGCGCCTCGACCACCGCCTCGCCCCGGTGAAGGTCGCGGTCCTGCCGCTGTCCCGCAACCCCGAGCTGTCCCCGAAGGCCAAGGGCCTGGCCCAGGCGCTGCGCCAGAACTGGAACATCGAGTTCGACGACGCCGGCGCCATCGGCCGCCGCTACCGCCGCCAGGACGAGATCGGCACGCCGTACTGCGTGACGGTCGACTTCGACACCCTGGACGACAACGCCGTGACGGTGCGCGAGCGCGACTCGATGAAGCAGGAGCGCGTCTCCCTCGACCAGATCGAGGGCTACCTGGCCTCCCGCCTCGTCGGCTGCTAGCCGCCACCGGGGCCGAGCCCCGGAATCTGTGACGCCCATCCGCCGCCCGACGGGTTCGGGAGCCGGGTGGGCGTTCGCGTCGCGCCGCCCGGCCATGGGTCCCCGACATCGCCTGGGCGTCGGCCCCCGATACGGGCGGCGCGGCTGCTGCACGCCGACGCGACGGCCTTCCAGGCCACCGGGCGCCGCCACGACCCGCCCACGCCCGGGAGTGGGAACAGCCCGGGATCGAGGACGAGTTCGAGGCGGTCGTGGACCTGGGGGCGCGGGGCCCGCGGGCGGCTGGGCCGGCTCCCGTCAGAGCAGGTCGGCGTCCGCCGTCGTCCGGCCCAGGTACGCGACCGGACCCGCGTCCGGCACGTCGATCTCGTGGAAGCCCATCCGGTCGTAGAAGGCGCGAGCCTTGACGTTCGCGGTGGCCATGCACAGGTGGATCGCCGGAACGCCCCTGTCCCGCAGGGCCCGCAGCAGGGTGCGCATCAGGGCCCGTCCGTGGCCGCGGCCCTGCCACTCGGGGAGCAGGTCGATGTGCAGATGGGCCGGGTAGGCGGCCACCTCCGGCACGACCATCCGCTCCGGATCGTGCAGCAGTCCCAGCATGACCTCGTCCGGCGTGACCGGCGGCCGGGTCGGCGCCGGGTAGCGGTCCGCGACCAGCGGCAGCCACTCGGTGCGGAAGGCCGCCGCGAAGGCGGGGGTGTCCGCGGCGCCGATGATGTAGCCGACGGCCCGGCCGTGCCCGTCGTCCAGGACGAAGGCCAGCTCCGGCTCCAGATGGACGTACGGAGCGGCGAAGATCGCGGGGAGGATGCCGGGGTCCGCGTACACCGGGCGGCTGTCCTGGCCGTTGTGCGCGGTGCGGACGCAGATGTCGTCGAGGGCCGCCCGGTCCCCGGGGCGGTAGGCGCGTACGGAAGCAGACGTGGTCACCGCAGCATCCTGCCTCTGCTGGGAGCGCTCCCACAAGGGGTTTCCCGCGGTGCGGCAGCGCCGCCGGGCCGCTACCCCTCCGTCGGGTCCACCGTCGCCTGGTGGGCCTCGGCCAGGTGCTCCTCGGCCTTCAGCCACGGCAGGAACTGCGCGCCCCGGTGCCAGCCGCAGGTGTCGCACCGGATCGTGCGCTGCACCCCCGCGCGCCGGACGTGGACCACGTGCTGTCTGCCGTGCTGGTCCCAGCGGCTCACCTTGCTCGTGTCGATCTGGGGCATGACGCCTCCGGCTTCCGCGGACAAGGACGAGAAGGAGTGTGCCCCAAGACCAACATCAACAGGGAAACCGCCCGGGCGAGTTGACCGAGCCGTGGCCGCGTCGTGCCGTCGGCGTGCCCGGCAAGGGCAGGCCCTCGGCGGCACCCGGCCCGCACGGCCCCGGCGTCCGCCGACTGCCGTTCACGTCACGCTCGCCGCCTCGCGGATCTCCGCCGACGGCCGCTCACCTCACGCCCGTCGTCTCGCGTTCACGTCACGCCCGCCACCTTGCGGGTCTCCGCCGACGGCCGCTCACCTCACGCCCGTCGTCTCGCGTTCACGTCACGCCCGCCGCCTCGCGGATCTCCGCCGACTCCAGCCGCTCCGCCGTCCGTTCCGCCGTGCGCCGGGCCCAGCGTCCGGTCGTCACCGCGCCCAGCACCAGGACCGCGAGCCCGCACGCCGCGAGGATCCACCAGCCCGGCCGCGCCGCCGCCACGAACACGTCCCGGTACGGCGCCGAACCCACGCCCGAGGCCAGCACCGCGCCGACCACCGTGACACCGAGGGCCTGGCCGAGCTGCCTGCTGGTGGAGGCCACGGCGGCGGCCACCCCGGCCTGCGCACGGGGCATGCCGGACACGGCGGTGTTGGTGATGGGCGCGTTGACGAAGCCGAAGCCGATGCCGAACAGGACGTATCCGGCGAACAGCGTGGCGTTCGCCGTCTCGGCCTCGAACAGGGCGAACAGCAGCCCGCCGGCCGTCATCGCGCAGCCCGCGATCACCAGGGGCAGCCGCGGGCCCCGCGCGCCCACCAGCCGGCCGGACACCGGCGCGCACAGGAACGTCGGGACGGCCATGGGCAGCATCCACAGCCCGGCGTCCAGGGCGCTCAGCCCGCGCACGTTCTGCAGGTAGAGCGTGGACAGGAAGAGGAAGCCGCTCATCGACGCGAAGGAGGCGACCGCGATCACGGTGGCCCCGCTGAAGGGTGCGGAGCGGAAGAACCGCAGGTCGACGAGGGGTTCGGCGCGGCGCGGCTCGTACCACAGCAGGGCGGCGAGGGCGGCGGCGGCGAGTGCGGCGAAGGGCAGTACCGCCGTGAGGCCCGCGTTCGGCGCCTCGATGATCGCGTACGTCAGGCCGCCGAACAGGGCGATCACCAGCAACTGCCCGAACGGGTCGGGGCGGCGGGCCTTCGCCGCCCGGGACTCGGGGACGAACCGCCGGGTGAGCAGCAGCGCGGCGAGGCCCACGGGCAGGTTGATCCAGAAGATCGCCCGCCAGCCCACCGACTCCACGAGCAGCCCGCCGACCAGCGGGCCCGCGGCCATCGAGATGCCGACGACCGCGCCCCAGGCGCCTATCGCGCGGGCCCTCTCGCGCGGGTCGGTGAAGGTGTTGGTGATGATCGACATGGCGACCGGGTTGAGCATCGAGCCGCCGACCGCCTGCACCATCCGGAACGCGACCAGCGCCGGAAGGTTCGGCGCGACGGAGCACAGCGCGGAGCCGATCGTGAAGACGACCAGGCCCGCCATGAAGACGCGTCTGCGGCCGATCCGGTCGGCCGTGGAACCGGCGAGCATCAGCAGCGAGGCGAGGACCAGCGTGTAGGCGTCGATCGTCCACTGCAGGCCGGAGGTGCTCGCGTGGAACTCCCGCTGCATCGCGGGCAGGGCGACGTTGAGCACGGTGTTGTCGATGCTCACGATCAGCAGGCTCATGCAGCAGATCGCGAGCACCAGCAGCCGTCGGCGGTGGCTCAGCTCAGGCATGGCTCACATCGTAGCGTCGATAGTGCGGTTAACTAATGACCGTTACACGATCATCTGCGCGGGTACCCCGCCGCATGCGTGACAATGGGGGAATGCCCACGCCGACACCGACGACGACCTCGACCCTGACCATCGGCCCCCACCCGGTGCGGCCGCCGGTCGTGCTGGCCCCGATGGCCGGCATCACCAACGCGCCCTTCCGCACGCTGTGCCGGGAGTTCAGCGGTGGCAAGGGCCTGTTCGTCAGCGAGATGATCACCACCAGGGCGCTGGTCGAGCGCAACGACAAGACCATGCAGCTGATCAAGTTCGACGCGAGCGAGCGGCCCCGCTCGATCCAGCTGTACGGCGTCGACCCGGCGACCGTCGGCAAGGCCGTCCGCATGATCGCCGACGAGGGTCTCGCCGACCACATCGACCTGAACTTCGGCTGCCCCGTGCCGAAGGTCACGCGCAAGGGCGGCGGCTCCGCCCTGCCCTTCAAGCGGAACCTGCTGCGGGCCATCCTGCGCGAGGCCGTCAGCGGCGCCGGCGACCTGCCGGTGACGATGAAGATGCGCAAGGGCATCGACGACGACCACATCACCTACCTCGACGCCGGCCGCATCGCCGTCGAGGAGGGCGTCACCGCCATCGCCCTGCACGGCCGCACCGCCGCCCAGCACTACGGCGGCACCGCCGACTGGGACGCCATCGCCCGCCTCAAGGAGCACGTCCCGGAGATCCCCGTGCTCGGCAACGGCGACATCTGGTCGGCGGAGGACGCGCTGCGCATGGTGCGCGAGACCGGCTGCGACGGCGTGGTCGTGGGCCGCGGCTGCCTGGGCCGGCCGTGGCTGTTCTCCGACCTCGTGGCCGCCTTCGAGGGCCGCACCGAGGACATCGCCCGGCCGCCCCTGCGCGAGGTCGCCGACGTGATGGTGCGGCACGCGACGCTGCTCGGCGAGTGGATCGGCGACGAGTCGCGCGGCGTCATCGACTTCCGCAAGCACGTCGCCTGGTACCTGAAGGGCTTCGCCGTCGGCTCCGAGATGCGCAAGCGGCTCGCCGTCACGTCCTCGCTGGCCGAACTGCGCGCCGGGCTCGACGAGCTGGACCTCGACCAGCCCTGGCCCGCCGGAGCCGACGGGCCCCGCGGCCGTACGTCCGGCAACAACCGCGTGGTGCTGCCGGACGGCTGGCTCAAGGACCCGTACGACTGCGCGGGTGTCGGCGAGGACGCCGAACTGGACACCTCCGGCGGCTGACCGGCCCCGGCGAAGCCGCGGGTGGCGGACCCGGTGGGGGACGGGCCCGCCGCCGTACCG
>NZ_JARVKW010000028.1 GCF_029813775.1 Streptomyces sp. DH24
GGGCACCGCCGGGTGGTAGCCGGCTAAGCGGCGGGCCGCACCACACCCCCACGCCCCACTCCCGTACGCCGCCGACTGTCCCACCCAGCCACGGAAACCCGTCCCGCCCAGCCGCGCCGCCCAGCTGCGGGCAGCCGTCCCGCCCAGCCGCGCCGCCCAGCTGCGGGCACCCGTCCCGCCCAGCCGTCCCGCCCAGCTGCGGGCACCCGTCCCGCCCAGCTGCGGGCAGTCGTGCCGCTGGGGCGGCACGGGTGGGCGCAGGCGGCAACCCGTCAACGCCGGGGTGCGTGGCCAACCGTCGGGTGCGGGAAGGGGCGGCAACCCGTCAACGCCGGGGTGCGTGGCCAACCGTCGGGTGCGGGAAGGGGCGGCGGCCCGTCGGCGCCGGGCCGCGGGGCCGACCGCTGGGTCGGGAAGGGGCGGCGGCCCGTCAACGCGGCCGCGTGGTCGGCTATCCGTCGCGCAGCGCGTTCAGCTGGTCCAGGAACCACCGCGTGGGCGGCAACGCCGTCGCCGCCGCCGACAACCGCTTCGCCCGCTCGGCCCGCTCGCCCACCGGCATCGTCAACGCCTCGTGCAGTGCCCCGGCCGTACCGACCACGTCGTACGGGTTCACCACCACCGCGTCCTCGCCCAGTTCCTCGTACGCCCCCGCCTCCCGCGACAGCACCAGCGCGCAGCCGCCGTCGGACAGCAGCGGGATCTCCTTCGCCACCAGGTTCATGCCGTCGCGGATGGGGTTCACCAGGGCCACGTCGGCCAGCCGGTACGCCGCAAGCGAGCGGGCGAAGTCGTCCTTGACGTGCAGGACGACCGGCGTCCAACCGGGCGTGCCGAAGGCCGAGTTGATCTCGTCCGCGACCCGCTGCACCTCCGCCGTGTACTCCCGGTACACCGCGAGGTCCTGCCGCGAGGGGTAGGCGAAGGCGACGTGCACGACCCGTTCCCGCCATTCCGGGTGGTCCGCCAGCAGTTGCCGGTAGGCCAGCAGGCCCCGGACGATGTTCTTCGACAGTTCCGTGCGGTCCACGCGGACGATCGTGCGGCGCGGCGTGCCGTCGGGCGCCGTGCCGATCTCGTCGCGCAGGCCCGCGATGCGTTCCTCGACGTCCGCCTCGTGCGCCCGCGTGCGCAGGAAGTCCGCGTCGACTCCCAGGCCGTGCACGCCGATCCGGGTGTTCCCGAGCCCGTCCGCGAACGCCTCGCAGCATGCCGTGAACGCGTCCGCCCAGCGCCGGGTGAGGAAGCCGAGGCGGTCGGCGCCCAGCATGCCGCGCAGGACCTGGGCGGCGATGTCGTCGGGCAGCATCCGGAAGTACTCCGGCGGTGCCCACGGCGTGTGCGAGAAGTGGCCGATCCTCAGGTCCGGGCGCAGGTCGCGGAGCATGCCGGGGACGAGCGTGAGGTGGTAGTCCTGGACCACCACCGACGCGCCGTCGGCCGCCTCGTGCGCGAGTGCCTCGGCGAAAGCGCGGTTGTACGCCTCGTACGACGCCCACTGGCGGCGGAACTCCGCGTCGAAGACCGGTTCCAGCGGGGTCTGGTAGAGCATGTGGTGCACGAACCACAGCACGGAGTTGGCGATGCCGTTGTACGCGTCGGCGTGCACGTCGGCCGCGATGTCCAGCATCCGCACCCCGGACTCGCCGACCCCGCGCCGTACCGCCTCGCGGTCGCCGTCGGACAGTGCCGAGCACACCCACAGCGCGTCCGCGTCGGAGCCGATCGCGGAGAGTCCGGAGACCAGCCCGCCGCCGCCGCGTCTCGCGTGCAGCGAGCCGTCCTCGCGCACGTCGTACGAGACCGGGCCGCGATTGGACGCGACCAGCACCCGGGCACCCTGACCAGCAGCCTGCGTTGAAGCCATAAGCCTCAACCTAGCCCGGCCGGGAAACGCTCAAACGTACGGTTCGGCCGCGTGGCCGGTCGTATACGGGCCGCTGTCCGGGCCTCACGCGACTTTCCGTTCGGCGTACTCGGCGATCTCCACCATCGGCGGGCGTTCCTCCGTGTCGACCGAGAACGTGCGTGGCTCGAAGCCGTCCTCGCCACGTTCGAACTGGGTGAGGGCGGGGCGGACCAGATGGCCGCGGGCCAGCCGGAGCTGGGCCGTGCGGTAGATCGCGGCGGACATCCGGCCCAGCGCCTGGCCGTCCTGGTGGCGGTGCTTGCGCACGCCGACGTCGACCTGGGCCAGCGCGTCGAGGCCGACCAGGTGCAGGGCGTCGACGAGCATGCCCAGTTCCACGCCGTAGCCGACGGGGAACGGCAGCTGTTCCAGCAGGCCGCGGCGGGCCGCGTACTCGCCGCCGAGGGGCTGGACGAAGCCCGCCAGCTGCGGCCAGTGCATGTTCAGCAGGGGCCGGGCCATCAGTTCGGTGACCCGGCCGCCCTGGCCGGCCGCCGAGCCGAGGGGGCGGTCGTACATCGCCTTGACCAGGTCCACGTCCGGGTCCGTGAGCAGCGGGCCGACGATGCCCGAGACGAAGTCGGAGGAGAAGTCCCTGAGGTCGGCGTCCACGAAGCAGACGATGTCCCCCCGCGTGACCAGCAGCGAGCGCCACAGCACCTCGCCCTTGCCGGGGACGGCCGGTATGCGGGGCAGGATCTCGTCGCGGTGCACCACGGTCGCGCCCGCCGCGGCGGCCACCTCGGAGGTGCGGTCGGTGGACCCCGAGTCGACGACGACGATCTCGTCCACCAGCGGCGCCTCGCGCATCAGGTCGCGGCGGATCGCGGCGACGATGTCGCCGACGGTCTCCTCCTCGTTCAGCGCGGGCAGGACGACGCTCACCGACTGCCCCGTGGCGCGCTTCGCGGACAGCAGCTGGTGGAGCGGGCGGTCGGACACGGACCAGGAGCGTGCAGTCAGCCAGCGCTCGACTTCTTCCAGCACGGTCGGTGGCTCCTCTGCGTTCTCTCGGCGAGCCGGTGTGACCCATCTCGCGGTTCGGACGACTATCTCAACTGTCCTGGCCTTCGGTTACAGTCTTGAACAACGCGGATGACCATCGCATGTCGGGGGTCACGACCCCGTCGTCCGTTGATCAACAACCACATACAGCTCATCCAGAGGGGCAGAGGGAAACGGCCCGATGAAGCCCCGGCAACCCTCCAGCCGGTCTCGTAGATCATTGTCGATCGCTCTCCGCGAGGCTCCCGGCTAGGGAAGGTGCCAAATCCGTCTCACGGCGAGATGCGTCGTGAGGAAGATGAGGAGAAAGGGCCTCGCCTCACATGGCTGTGCAGACTGTTGCAAGCACCACGAATTCCGTCGACCTCGGTCCCGCCGCGGCGCTTTCCTGTCGCGAGTGCGGTCACCGTGTGCCTCTCGGCCCGGTTTTCGCCTGCGAGGAGTGTTTCGGCCCGCTGGAGATCGCCTACGACTTCTCGGCGTACGACACCGAGGAGCTCCGGCGGCGCATCACGGCGGGTCCCGCGAACATCTGGCGTTACGCGCCGCTGCTGCCCGTCCCGGCCGACGTGGCGGACAAGCCGAACATCAACCCCGGCTGGACCAAGCTCGTCCAGGCCGACAACCTCGCCCGCGAGCTGGGCGTCGACCCCGGCAAGCTGTTCGTCAAGGACGACTCCGGCAACCCGACGCACTCCTTCAAGGACCGGGTCGTCGCGCAGGCCCTGGAGGCCGCCCGCGCCTTCGGCTTCACGACGCTGAGCTGCTCCTCCACCGGCAACCTGGCCGGTGCCGTCGGTGCCGCCGCCGCCCGCGCGGGCTTCCGCTCCTGCGTGTTCATCCCGCACGACCTGGAGCAGGGCAAGGTCGTCATGGCCGCGGTCTACGGCGGCGAGCTCGTCGGCATCGAGGGCAACTACGACGACGTGAACCGCTTCTGCTCCGAGCTGATCGGCGACCCGGCCGGCGAGGGCTGGGGCTTCGTCAACGTCAACCTGCGGCCCTACTACGCGGAAGGGTCCAAGACCCTGGCGTACGAGATCTGCGAGCAGCTCGGCTGGCGGCTGCCCGACCAGCTCGTGGTGCCGATCGCGTCCGGCTCGCAGCTCACGAAGATCGACAAGGGTCTCAAGGAGCTGATCGAGCTCGGTCTCGTCGAGGACAGGCCGTACAAGATCTTCGGTGCGCAGGCCGAGGGCTGTTCGCCGGTCTCCGCCGCCTTCAAGGCGGGTCATGACGTGGTGCGTCCGCAGAAGCCGAACACCATCGCCAAGTCGCTCGCCATCGGCAACCCGGCCGACGGGCCGTACGTGCTCGACATCGCGCGGCGGACCGGCGGGGCCGTGGAGGACGTCACCGACGAGCAGGTCGTCGACGCGATCAAGCTGCTCGCGCGGGCGGAGGGCATCTTCGCGGAGACCGCCGGTGGCGTGACCGTGGGCGTCACCCGCAAGCTGATCGAGAACGGCGTCCTGGACCCGACGCTGACGACCGTCGTGCTGAACACCGGCGACGGCCTCAAGACCCTCGACGCGGTGGCCGGCACCGGCCTCACCGCCACCATCCGCCCGAACCTGGACTCCTTCCGAGAGGCTGGCCTCGCATGAGCGTGACCGTTCGCATCCCCACCATCCTGCGCACCTACACCGGCGGGCAGGCCGAGGTCGCCGCCGAGGGCGCGACCCTCGGCGAGGTCATCGCCGATCTGGAGAAGAACCACACCGGCATCGCCGCCCGCGTCCTGGACGACCAGGGCAGGCTGCGCCGCTTCGTGAACGTGTACGTCAACGACGACGACGTCCGCTTCGAGCAGGGCCTGGACACCGCGACGCCCGACGGCGCCGGCGTGTCGATCATCCCGGCGGTCGCCGGCGGCTGCTGAGCGCCGCGATCACGAACCGTTCCTCGAATTGCCCCCTCCGTGAGAGAAACGGAGGGGGCAATTCTGCATGGTTGAGCACGGTAGAGTTGGGGAACCGGATGTGATCCGTATGCCAAGCGCATATGAGTTCCGGTTCCGCATGCGATGAGAAGTAGCCAAAGTGTGTGGCTTCTTTGCGACTTTCGTGCCTTTTGTGGGGCCCGACTTGCCCTGAATTCGGGCGAATTCTCGCCACATTCCGGACCGTGTCCGTCCAGATTTCTCGTCCGATTGACCTGTTGCAGACGGCAGTTGGACAGATACATTCGGCCGCGGTCGACGCGTTCCGGCGCACACCCCCACCGTGGGGGGTGAGGTCTGACCCGGGTCCGCGAAGTGTGGATCTGTGCAAGGGCCAGTAATAGGGGAGTTAGGCATGGCTCAGGGCACCGTCAAGTGGTTCAACGCGGAGAAGGGGTACGGCTTCATCGCGGTCGACGGTGGTGCGGATGTTTTCGTCCACTACAGCGCGATCCAGATGGACGGCTACCGCACCCTGGAAGAGGGCCAGCGGGTCGAGTTCGAGATCTCGCAGGGTCAGAAGGGCCCGCAGGCCGACATGGTCCGCGTCACTGCCTGACACGCGCGCGACCACCGCACACCGGTCTTCAGGCGAAGGGTCCGTACCTCCGGGTACGGGCCCTTCGCCGTGCCCGGACACCGGTCCCGGGCGAGTCCGCATCGAGGGCGCACCTTGCACTCGGACGGGGCGAGTGCTAATCATTGGCGTTAGCACTCTGAAGGTGAGAGTGACAACGTAAGGACCGGGTCGGTGAGGCCACGGGCCGGGTGGGGCAAGGAACCACCGGCCGGGGCCGTCCGTCGCGGGCGCGGGCGCGGTCCGAAGTAATCACCCCCAGTCCTGGAGGGACCACTTCACATGGCCAAGATCATCGCGTTCGACGAGGAGGCGCGGCGCGGCCTCGAGCGCGGCATGAACCAGCTCGCGGACGCCGTCAAGGTGACGCTCGGCCCCAAGGGTCGCAACGTCGTCCTCGAGAAGAAGTGGGGCGCCCCCACGATCACCAACGATGGTGTTTCCATCGCCAAGGAGATCGAGCTCGAGGACCCGTACGAGAAGATCGGCGCCGAGCTGGTCAAGGAAGTCGCCAAGAAGACGGACGACGTCGCCGGTGACGGTACGACCACCGCGACCGTTCTCGCCCAGGCCCTGGTCAAGGAAGGCCTGCGCAACGTCGCGGCCGGCGCCAACCCGATGGCCCTGAAGCGCGGCATCGAGAAGGCCGTCGAGGCCGTCTCCGCCGCCCTGCTGGAGCAGGCGAAGGACGTCGAGACCAAGGAGCAGATCGCCTCCACGGCCTCCATCTCCGCCGCCGACACCCAGATCGGCGAGCTCATCGCCGAGGCCATGGACAAGGTCGGCAAGGAAGGCGTCATCACCGTCGAGGAGTCCCAGACCTTCGGTCTGGAGCTGGAGCTCACCGAGGGTATGCGCTTCGACAAGGGCTACATCTCGGCGTACTTCGCCACCGACATGGAGCGTATGGAGGCCGTCCTCGACGACCCGTACATCCTGATCGCCAACTCGAAGATCAGCAACGTCAAGGACCTGCTGCCGCTCCTCGAGAAGGTCATGCAGTCCGGCAAGCCGCTGCTGATCATCGCCGAGGACGTCGAGGGCGAGGCCCTGTCGACCCTGGTCGTCAACAAGATCCGCGGCACCTTCAAGTCCGTCGCCGTCAAGGCCCCGGGCTTCGGCGACCGCCGCAAGGCCATGCTCGGCGACATCGCCATCCTCACGGGCGGCGAGGTCATCTCCGAGGAGGTCGGCCTCAAGCTGGAGAACGCCACCCTCGACCTGCTGGGCAAGGCCCGCAAGGTGGTCATCACCAAGGACGAGACCACCATCGTCGACGGTTCGGGCTCGGCCGACCAGGTCCAGGGCCGCGTGAACCAGATCCGCGCCGAGATCGAGAACAGCGACTCGGACTACGACCGCGAGAAGCTGCAGGAGCGCCTGGCGAAGCTCGCCGGCGGTGTCGCGGTCATCAAGGCCGGTGCCGCCACCGAGGTGGAGCTCAAGGAGCGCAAGCACCGCATCGAGGACGCCGTGCGCAACGCCAAGGCGGCCGTCGAGGAGGGCATCGTCGCCGGTGGTGGCGTGGCCCTGCTGCAGGCCTCCCAGGTCTTCGAGAAGCTGGAGCTGGAGGGCGACGAGGCGACCGGTGCCCAGGCCGTGAAGCTGGCCCTGGAAGCCCCGCTGAAGCAGATCGCCGTCAACGCCGGCCTCGAGGGCGGTGTCGTGGTGGAGAAGGTGCGCAACCTGACCCCGGGCCACGGCCTGAACGCCGCGACCGGCGAGTACGTCGACCTGGTCAAGGAAGGCATCATCGACCCGGCCAAGGTGACGCGCTCCGCGCTGCAGAACGCCGCGTCGATCGCCGCGCTGTTCCTCACCACCGAGGCCGTCATCGCCGACAAGCCGGAGAAGGTCGCCGCGCCCGCCGGTGGCGGCATGCCGGGCGGTGACATGGACTTCTGATCCTCACGAGGATCGGACCCGTCCGTCAGGACCGAGGGCGGCACTCCCTGTACGTCAGGGGGTGCCGCCCTCGGGCGTGTCCGGGATCACAAAAGGGTCCGGCGGGGCCTCGGAATGCCGTGTCCGGCGCGGCGGTTGAGGGCTGTGGTGCGCTTCAATGCGTGTGCACATACCAGCTGGTCAGCCTTCACTCCGAGGAGCCCCACATGGCCGTCCCCGTCACCGAGACCGCCGCCTCCCGCGCCGCCGAGATCCTCTCCCGCCCGGTCGCCGTCAACGGCATGACCGTCCCGAACCGCATCGCGATGGCGCCCATGACCCGCATGTTCTCCCCGGGCGGCGTGCCCGGCGAGGACGTCGCGTCGTACTACGGCCGCCGCGCCGCCGCCGGAGTCGGTCTGATCGTCACCGAGGGCACCTACGTCGGCCACGAGTCGGCCGGGCAGAGCGACCGCGTGCCGCGCTTCCACGGCGAGGAACAGCTCGCGGGCTGGGCGAAGGTCGCCGAGGCGGTGCACGCGGGCGGTGGCCGCATCGTGCCGCAGCTGTGGCACATCGGGATGGTCCGCCGACCGGGCGAGCCGCCCTTCCCGGACGCCCCCGCCGTCGGCCCCTCCGGTCTGCGCATCGGCGAGGACGAGCCCACCGGCAGGGCCATGACGCAGGCCGATCTGGACGCCGTCGTCGGCGCGTTCGCCGAGGCCGCCGCTGCCGCCGAGCGCATCGGCTTCGACGGCGTGGAGCTGCACGGCGCCCACGGTTACCTCATCGACCAGTTCCTGTGGGCGGGCACCAACCGCCGCACCGACGCCTACGGCGGCGACCCGGTGGCCCGGACGAAGTTCGCCGCGGAGATCGTGGCCGCCGTCCGCGAGGCCGTGTCGCCCGGCTTCCCGGTCATCTTCCGCTACTCGCAGTGGAAGCAGGACGCCTACGACGCCCGTCTCGCCGAGACGCCCGAGGAGCTGGAGGCGATCCTCGCGCCGCTCGCCGCGGCCGGTGTCGACGCCTTCCACGCGTCCACGCGCCGTTACTGGCAGCCGGAGTTCGAGGGCTCGGACCTCAACCTGGCCGGCTGGACGAAGAAGCTCACCGGCAAGGCCACCCTCACGGTCGGCTCGGTCGGTCTGAACGGCGACTTCATCAAGGCCTTCCAGGGCGAGGGCGCGGACGTCGGCGCCCTCGACGACCTCCTCGACCGGCTGGAGCGCGACGAGTTCGACCTCGTCGCCGTCGGCCGCGCCCTGCTCCAGGACCCGCTGTGGGCGCAGAAGGTCCTCGCCGGCCGCCTGGAGGAGCTGGCGCCGTACGACCCGGCGGCGCTCAAGACGCTGAGCTGAGCCCGCGCGGGCCGGGGCGGGCCGGCTACAGGTTGCCCATCGGTTCGGTGTCGACCCGGACCGGTGTGCCCCACACCCGCAGCACCTCGTAGTCGGTGAACTCGTGCACGAGCCGGTACGCCATCGCCGACCGGGGCGCGCGCAGCTGGGCGGCGATGTACGCCTCGGCCTCCCGCCGGTCCCGGCGGGGCGTGCCGCACAGCTGCCACTCCCGCCCGTTCCACAGCTCCGGCAGCCACCGCTGCTGGGGCTGCGGCCGGTCCCCGCGCACGCCGTACCGGGACGGCGCGGGCCCGGCGGGCCGGGCCTGCGGGGCGCCGCCGCCGTACTCGGCCCGGCGGGCGGCCCGGCGCCGCGTCTCGCACAGCAGGCACAGGTCGGGGGCGGCCGTGTCGACGGGCCCGCTCGGGTGCTCGGGGCAGCGGGTGGTGGGCGCCCCTCCCGTGACGGTCTCGTCGAGCAGGTCCAGCGCCCGCCGCAGGTCGGCCTTGACCTCGTGCAGCTTGGCGTCGGGCGTGTCGGCGTTCAACGCCTCGCCGTGCTCCCCGAGCAGACGGAGGGCACGGCCTAGGGCGGTGAGCTGGGCGTGGTTCATGGCGGGTCGGGTACGTCCTCGGGCTGACGGTCATCTGCGGCACCCGCGCGGGGCGCGCGGGACACCAGACTCCGCGCATCGGGCGCGTTTGTCGATCCGGGGTCAGCCCCCCGCGCGGGCCAGCGCCGTGCGCAGGTGCCCGTCCGACTCCGCCAGCAGCCGGGACGCGGCCTGGGCGTCGACGCCGGCGAGGATGGTCAGGATCGCGTTCTTCACCTCGCCGTCGGTGGCCGTGAGGGCCGCCTCGATCTCCTCGTCCGTGGCGCCCGTCACCAGCGCGACGATACGGCGGGAGCGGGCACGCAGCTTCTCGTTGGAGGCGCGGACGTCGACCATCAGGTTCCCGTACGTCTTGCCCAGCCGGATCATCGTGATCGTCGAGATCATGTTGAGGACCAGCTTCTGTGCCGTGCCGGCCTTCAGGCGGGTGGAGCCGGTGATCAGCTCGGGTCCGGCGACGATCTCGATGCCGTGCTCGGCGGCGGACGCCAGCGCGCTGTCCGGGTTGCAGGCCAGGCCGATGGTCAGGGCACCCAGCGCGCGGGCGTGCTCGACGGCGCCGACCGCGTACGGGGTGCGGCCGGACGCGGAGATGCCGACCACCGTGTCGGCGGCGCTCACCCCGATCGCGTCCAGGTCGTCCCGCGCGAACTCCTTGGAGTCCTCCGCGCCCTCCACGGACGTCACCATGGCCGTCGGGCCGCCCGCGATCAGGCCGACGACCTGCGAGGGGTCCGTGTTGAACGTCGGCGGGCACTCGGAGGCGTCGAGCACGCCCAGCCGGCCCGCCGTGCCCGCGCCCGCGTAGACCAGCCGGCCGCCCCGCGCCATCCGCTCGGCGACGGCGTCGATGGCGGCGGCGATCTGCGGCAGGCGGTCGGCGACGGCGGCGGCGACGGTGGCGTCCTCGCCGTTCATCAGCCGGGCGATGTCGAGGGTGGGCAACCGGTCGATGTCGGCGAGGTCCGGACGGAACGCCTCGGTCGGCAGGGTCTCCAGCTGGGCCCTGAGATCGCGGTCGTCGGACCTGTTGTCGGACCTGTCGGCGGACATGTTCTCGGACATGGGGGTCATGGGGCGGCGGCTCTCTCGTGTCTCTCGTGCGTACGGCTGGCTGAGGGGGGTGCGGGAGACGAGCGGACGGTGGCCCGGTCTAGCGTTGGGTGCCGCCGCGCGGGCGGTGGCGGTGGGCCAGCGCCTCGTACGAGGCGGACAGGGCGGGCGCCGCCGACTCGTACGTCCGCTGCGCCACCCCCACGAACAGGCAGTCCACCACGAGGAGCTGACTGGTCCGGGACGACATGGCCGCGGGGCGCAGCTCGCTCTCCCGGGCCGTGGACGTGGTGAGGACGTGGTCCGCGTACTGGGTGACGGAGCCGTCGGGCCGGCCGGTGATCGCGATGGTCGTCGCGCCGCGCTCGAAGGCCACGCGCAGCGGCTCTATGACGTCTCCCGTCGAACCGGAGTGCGTGATCGCGATGGCCACGTCGCCGGAACGCAGCTGCACCGCGTTGGTGACGGCGAGGTGCGGGTCGCTGTGCGCGTGCGCGATCAGGCCTATCCGCAGGAGCTTCTGGGTGAGGTCCTGGGCGACCAGGCCGGAGGCGCCCACGCCGTACACGTCGGTGCGGCGGGCGGCGGCCAGGGCGGCGACGGCCGCGCCGAGCTGCACGGTGTCGAGTCCGGCCGCCGTGTCGGCGAGGGTCTGCTGCTCGTCGTAGGCGAGTTTGGCGACGACGTCCGCGATCGGGTCGTCCACGGCGATGTCCGTCGTGATCGCGGGCGCCCTGCCGGACTGCTGCTGCGCGGCGAGCCCGGCGAGGGCCAGGCGCAGGTCGCGGTAGCCGGGGTAGCCGAGCAGGCGGGCCGTGCGGACGACCGTGGCCTCGCTGGTGCCGGTGAGCTCGGCGAGGCCGGTGACCGTGAGCGCGGCGCAGCCGGCCGGGTCGCTCGCGACGGCCTCGGCGACGCGCTGCATGGAGCGGGTCATCGACGGCGCAAGCGTGCGAACCTTGGCGGCGAGGGCGGCGGGCGCGGGCGGGTTGGCGCCGGAACCGCCGGGGCCGCCGCGCTCGGTTGCGAAAATTTCCTTCACATGCTGGGTCACCTTTGAAAGATATTTTCGGTTCGGCGGTCCGGTCAAGAGTGCGCACAATGGGTGCTATGAACCCCACCGGCAACCCCGTCAGCCCGCTGGAGCAGGCTTTGCACGCCGCACGCGCCCTGGTGCTCGCCGATCTGATCGCGCGCGAGGTGGCCGAGGCGGACGTGGTTTCCCTGGTCGAGGAGTCGGTGACGCAGCGGCGCTGGTGGGTCGAGCAGTGGCCGGAGGGCTTGGCGTACCTGGCCGGGCTGGTCGCCCAGGACGTGCAGGACGCGCTGCTCGACCGGTACGGCCGCTGGCCGCTGTGCCCGGTGTGCGGCTCCGGCGACCCGCACGCGCTCGACGTCGAACCCGAACTCGGACCCGACCCGCACTGGGTGTGCCACAAGGCCGGCGTGAAGGTGGCCGCGGTGGGCGCGCTGGGCACGGCGGCCGGCGGGGCGCCGTCCTCGTGACGGTCTACATCGACCCGCCGACCTGGCCCGGACACGGCCGGATGTGGTCCCACCTGGTCAGCGACGTGTCGTACGAGGAACTGCACGCCTTCGCCGAGCGGTTGGGCGTCCCGCGCCGGGCCTTCGAGCGGGACCACTACGACATTCCCTCGCACCGGTACGCGGACGCGGTGGCCGCCGGCGCGGTCGAGGTCAGCAGCCGGGACGTGGTGCGGCTGCTGACCGGGGCGGGCCTGCGCCGGCCGAAGGGACGCGCCTGAGCCCTGCGGTCCGCCGGACCCCGGCCCGGGCGTCCGCGTCCGCGAAGTGGCGCCTGCCGCTCCGGGGACGACGCCACGTCGCGGGCCCGGTCTAGCCGCGCCGTTCGTACGTGCAGTTCTCGGCGTCCTGCGCCACACGTCCGAAGCCGGCGCGTTCCAGTACCCGCTGGGAGGCCGCGTTGCCCAGGTCGACGCGGGCGGTCACCACCCGTACCGCGTCCTGCGCGAGCGCCCACGCCGTCAGCGCGCGCAGCGCCTCCGTGGCGTAGCCGTGGCCGCGGGCAGGCTCCACCAGGTCGTAGCCGACCTCGACGCGGCCCGACTCGTCCGGCACGCCGTGGAAGCCGAGGGCGCCGAGAGCGGCGTCGTCCTCGTGGCGCACCAGCGCGTACATGCCCCACTCCGGCCGGTGCGTGCCCGCCTCGTACTGCTTGCCCACCACCAGCTCGGCCCCGACCCGGGTGCCCTCGGCCGGGCCCCCGCCGAGCCAGTCGAAACCGCCGTCGCCGCCGGCGGCGAGATCGGCGGCCGAGGCGGGCGTGACGCCCTCCAGGGCGAGCCGGTCGGCGGGGATCACGTGGTTGTTGGACCAGCGCCACTCGGTGACCGGCTCCCGGCCGTCCAGGTCGGCGCGGCCGGTCGCCCACAGCAGGGTGCGCCAGGGGTCGGCGCCGGGCCGGACGTGCGGGAAGATCCGCCGCAGCACGAACTCGCCCAGCTCCGCGGGCGGTTCGTACGCCAGCCCCAGCCCCTGCGCGACGTCGTGGGTGTGCAGCAGGACCTCCGCCACGCCCATCGCGGCGAAGCCCTCGCGGTTCGCGCTGCGGAACGGGTACGGGTGGAAGGCGCGCGCCGAGCGCGGCGCGGTGCGCACCGCGGCGGCCAGCAGGGCGCCCGTCGTCTCGACGACGTCCAGGAGGCCCGCGTTGTCGGTGCCGTCCTCCAGGCTGATCTCGAAGGGCACGTACGTGTTCCGCGCCCGGCTCGCGAGCTGGCCCGCGTACGCGATCAGGTCGTCGGCGATGTGCACCACCGTCCGGTGGCAGTCCCGCTCCAGGTGACCGGCAGGTACCGCCGACCAGTCCCGTTCCGTCACCGTCCGCAGCAGCGCCACGGTGCCCGCGACGGCCTGTTCCACCTGTTCCGCGCCGATGTCTCGCATGCCGGGCAGGGTACGGCCCCGGCCCCGTCAGAGCGACAGCATTTCCAGCTCGGCGGTGAGGTTGTAGCGCGCGGTCGCCTCCCACTTCTCGCGGCCGTACGGGGTGTGGAACAGGCGGGGCAGGGCGAGGAGTTGGCGCAGGACGTCGGAGCGGCCCGCGCGGAAGGCGTCGTTCGGGACGAAGTGGTACTCCTCGCGCACGGCGGCCGTGTAGGCGGCGTACGCGGACGGCGGCGACGCCAGGCTCGCCAGGTCGGCGTCGCACAGCACCTGCCCGTCGCGGTCGTCGTCCGCCGGGTCGTGCCCGGCGGTCAGCCGGACCAGCCGGGCCACCTCGGCGGTCTTCGCGGCGGACACGCCGGCCTCGGACAGCGCGCGCTCGGCGAGCCGGGCCGACCGTTCCTCGTTCTCTGAGCGCTCGGGCAGGTACACGGCGTCGTGGAACCACGCGGCGAGCCGCACCGCGTCGGCGTCGTCCGCGTACTCCTGGAGCCGGTCGACGTGGTCGAGGACCGCCGTGAGGTGGGCGAGCGTGTGATAGCGGCGCTGCGGCTCCTGCCACCGGCCGAGCAGGTTGTCGGCGTACGGCGCCGGGTCCGGGTACCGCGCCGGGTCCGGGCGGTCGGCGGGGCCGCGGGCTCCTTCCAGGGCGCGGACGAAGCGGGCGCGGAGGGCGTCGAGGTCGGCCATGGGGTCATTGTTCACCCGGCGCGCTCGTTCCCCCGAACATCCGGGGCCCGCACTAGCGTGGTCGGCATGACGACTTCCGCAGATACGCAGAACGTACGCGACCCCGAACTGCCCGGGCGGCTCCTGGCCGTCGAGCGGGACGAGCTGATCCCGCTGCTGCGGTCGCTGGCCGACGCGGACTTCGCGCGGGCGACCAGGGCGTGTCCCGGCTGGACCGTGCGGGACGTGCTCGCGCACTGTTCGGCCGCGCTGACGCGGGTGGTGGAGAACCGCTTCGAGCCGGGCGTGTTCTCGCCCGAGTCGAACGACCGGGACATCGCCGAGCGGGCCGACTGGACGAACGCGCAGGTGGTCGACGAGCTGGAGCGCGGCATGACTGAGGCCGGGGCGGCGATCGCCGAGGCGGGCGGGCCGCTCGACGCCGTCGCGCTGGGCGAGTGGGTGCACGCCGGTGACGTACGCGACGTCCTCGGGGTGCCGGGGGCGTACGCCGGGGCCGGGCTGCCGTACGCGCTGGAGCTGCTGGCCCGCGTGACCCGGGAGCGGGGCCATCCGGCGGTGCACGCCGACCTGGACGACGTGGACGAGCCGGTGGTGCTGGGCGAGGTGAGCGGGGAGCAGCCGCCGGCCCGGTACCTCGGGGACGCCGCGACGCTGGTTCGGCTGTACGCGGGGCGGCCGGTGGACGGGGGCGGCTTCGAGCTGGCCGGGGCGGAAGCGGGGGAGCTGAACATCTTCGGCGGGTGAAGGGCCTTGGTGGTGAAGGGCTTCGGCTGGTGGGCGGGCTTCGGTGGGTGAACGGCTTCAGTGGGTGGGCCTGCTCGGTGGGTGGGCCTGCTTCCGCGGGTGGAGCGGTTTCCCGCGGTGAGCGGAGCTTCGGCGGCCGGGGGAGTGGATCTCGGCGTGGGGCGGCGTAGTCTTGGATTGGACTAGACCTGTAACCGTCCAACCGAATGGGGTCCCATGAGCAAGCGTGCAGTCCTGGAGGTGATCGCCCTCGGCGTCGAGGACGCGGTCGCCGCCCAGGCCGGAGGCGCGGACCGACTGGAGCTGGTCACCGACATGGCGGCCGACGGGCTCACCCCGTCGGCCCGCACCGTCGCCGGCGTCCGCGACGCCGTCGGCATCCCGGTGCGGGTGATGCTGCGGCTCGCGGACGGGTTCGCGGCGGGGGACGTCGAGCGGCTCGTGACGGTGGCCGGGGAGATGCGGGAGGCGGGCGCCGAGGAGTTCGTCCTCGGCTTCCTCGCCGCGGACGGCGACGTGGACCTGTCGGCGGTGGAGGGGGTCGTCGCGGCGCTGGGCGACTGCCGGTGGACGTTCCACCGGGCGATCGACCGCGCCGCCGACCGGGACGCGCTGCGCAAGCAGCTCGCCGATCTGCCGGGCCTCGACACGTACCTCACGGCGGGCTCGCCGGCCGGCGTCGACGACGGCCTCCCCACGCTGCTCGCCGAGGCGGGACGGCGCGGAGAGCCCGGCTACGAGCAGCAGCTCCTGGTGGGCGGAGGGCTGCGGCTCGACCACGTGCCGCGGCTGCTGGCCGCGGGGATCGACGGCTTCCACATCGGCGGCGCGGCCCGGCCGGAGGGCTGGGAGGGCCCCGTGTCGACGGAGGCCGTGGCCGAGTGGCGGCGGGTACTGGACGCGGCCTAGCCCGTCACCGCGGGTGGGGCGGCGGGCGCTCGGCCGTCACCCCAGCTGCGGCGGCAGCGGAGCCCGGTGCGTCACGATCAGGCCCGAGACCGCTCGGGTCAGCGTCACGTACAGGCGGCGCAGCCCCGTCGGCTCGTCCGGTTCGCCCATGACCACGGCCCCCGGCTCGTCCAGGACCACGTAGTCGTACTCCAGGCCCTTCGCCAGGGAGGCCGGGACCAGGGTCAGACGGACGTCCGGGGTCGTCTCCTCGCCCGGCGACAGGTACCGGACGCCGGCCGCGGTGAGGGCCCGCCCGAGGGTCTCGACGTGGGCGTCGGCGGCGATCAGGCCCGTCGAGCCCTCGTGGCGCAGCAGCTCCGCGCAGGCGGCGACGGTCTCGGCCGGGTCCGTGATCTGGCGGATCTCGAAGAAGCCCGGGTTCTCGCGGATCGACGCGACGGGGGTCAGGCCCGGCGCGATGTGCGGCAGCAGGCGGGAGGCGTAGGCGATGACGTCCGTCGGGACGCGGAAGCCCGCCGTCAGCTCCTCGATCACGGCGTCGTCCTTGCCCAGATGGGTCAGCGCCTCCTGCCAGCTGCGGGTCGCCCAGGGCGTGGTGCCTTGCGCGAGGTCGCCGAGCACGGTCGCCGAGCCGGTGGTGCAGCGGCGGCCGACGGCCCGGTACTGCATGGGGGACAGGTCCTGCGCCTCGTCCAGGACGACGTGCCCGAGGGAGTGCGTGCGCTGGATCAGGTCGGCCGCCTCGTCGATCAGGACCGCGTCCGCCGGCGACCACTTCGCCGACTTCACCGACCGCACCGGGCGCGCCCACAGGATCGCCTTCTGCTCCTCGGCGGTGAGGACGCCGTCCGCGTGCTCGGCGAGGAAGTCCGCGTCCGTCAGCAGCCGCAGCACGAGCTTCGCCGGTTCCACGGCCGGCCAGACCGCCTTCACGGCCGCCTTCACCGCGCTGTTGCGGGCCACCGCGTCCTGCACCCGGTCGTCCGGCGCCTCACCGGCCCGCTCCATCTGCACCAGCACGGCGTGCGCGACGCGCTGCGGCAGGGCGTCGCGGGCGGCGCCGTACCGCATGTCGCGGTCCAGCAACTGGCGTACCAGTTCCTCCAGTTCGTACGCCGGGACGCGCCAGCGGCGGGAGCCGCGCACCACCACGACCGGCTCGGTGGGCATGCTCACGTGCGAGTACAGCGCCCGGCGCAGCACCTCGGCCATCCGCGCGTCGCCCTTGATCACCGCGGCGCCCGCGTCGTCCGTGCCGCGCACCTCCACATGGGCCACGAGGTCGTCGACGGTCGCCTGCTGCACGCTCAACTCTCCCAGCGCCGGGAGCACTTGCTCGATGTAGTGCAGGAAGGACCTGTTCGGCCCGATGACGAGGGTGCCGGTGCGGGCCAGGCGCTCGCGGTGGGCGTACAGCAGGTAGGCGACCCGGTGCAGGCCGACGGCCGTCTTCCCGGTGCCGGGGCCGCCCTGCACGCACACCGTGCCGGACAGCCCGGAGCGGACGATCTCGTCCTGCTCGGGCTGGATCGTGGCGACGATGTCCCGCATCGGTCCGACGCGCGGCCGTTCGATCTCCTGCTGGAGCAGCTTGCTGCCGGTGGCCGCCTCGGCCGGGTCCGACAGGTGCTCGTCCTCGTACGCCGTGAGATCGCCGCCCGTGTAGCCGAAGCGGCGCCGCAGCGCGATGTCCATGGGGTCCTTCCTGGACGCCCGGTAGAACGGCTGCGACACCGGCGCGCGCCAGTCGATGACCATCGGGTCGCCGTCGGCGTCGTGCACGTGCCGCCGCCCGATGTAGAAGCGCTCCCCTTCCGCGCCCTCGGCCTGCTCGGCACCGGGGGCGTGCAGGTAGTCGAGGCGCCCGAAGAACAGCGGGGTGTCGCTGAGGTCGGCCAGCGCCTTGACGCGGTCCTCGATCTGGCGCTGGAGGATCTGCGCGTTGACCCAGTTCGCGGTGACGTCGCGGATGTCGAGCGACTCGACGTCCGCGCGCATGGCACGCAGGGCGGCACGGGACGCGGCGAGGTGCTCGCGCTCGCGGGACAGGGGGTCGTCGACGGGCGTGGACAAGGGGGTGCCTCCGGGGGAACCTGCGGGACGAATCGCGACGGGCTGCGCGGCAGCCGGGACTTGCCGGCCGGTTTCCGTCCGGTCGGCGGCGCTCCGTGAGGGGAGGCGGGCAAGAGCGGAGATTCTAGGTGAGCGGGGGAGGCGGAGGCGAATGGATTTCCCCACCGCGCCGCGTCGTCCCCTAGGGGGCGAGGTCCCCCCGTCTCCGGGGCGGTGTCCGTCTCCGGAGGGACCGCACGCCCCGCAGGTTGGGACCATGGGCCGATGCCCGCCCGCCCGGCGGAACCCACCATGGAGACATGAGCGCAGCAACCGTCACCCCCGTTCCCGGAGCCCCCCGGCCCTCCGGCGCCACCGCGCTGCGGGGCAGCCACCACCACCGCCTCGGCGACGCGCTGCGAGCCGTCAAGGTGTTCGTGGGAGCGGCGTTCAACGTCGTGATCCTCGGCGAGTACGGCGAGGAGGCGGGCGTGCGCCGCCGGTGAGCCACTAGGGTCCCCGCGTGGCCCGCCGCTCACCCTCCGCGCCCGCCGTCCTCCTCCTCGCCCTCTGCGCCGTCTCCGTCGCCGCCCTCGCCGCCCTGTGCGCCGCACAGCGGACCCCCATGGCCGACGTGCTGGTCTACCGGGCCGAGGGCCGTGCCGCCGCCCGCGGCGGAGACCTGTACGGCTTCACCGTGACCGAGTGGCGGCTGCCCGCCACCTACCCGCCGTTCGCGGCGCTGCTGTTCGTCCCGACGACCTGGCTCCCGGTCCCCGCCCTCAAGGCGGTCTTCCTCGCCGGGAACGTGCTCCTGACCGCCTGCCTGGTCCGCCTCTCCGCCCGCTTCGCGGGAAAGCCGCTCACCCTCCCGGCGCTGTGCGCCGCCACCGCCCTGGCCCTGTGGCTCGAACCCGTCTTCCAGACCGTCCTGTTCGGCCAGATCAACCTGGCCCTCGCCTGCCTGGTGCTGTGGGACCTGACCCGGCCTCCCGGCGCCCGCCTCAGGGGCGCCGCCATCGGCGTCGCGGCCGGCGTCAAGCTCACCCCGGCCGTCTTCGTCGCGTATCTGCTGCTGCGCCGCAGGTACCGGGAGGCGGCCACGGCGACCGCCGCCTTCGCCGGGACGGTCGCAGTGGGCGGCCTCGCCCTGCCCGCCGCCGCCCTCGACTTCTGGACCCGCCGCCTCTACGAGACCGGCCGCGTCGGCAAGGCGTGGATCGTCGACAACCAGTCCCTCCAGGGGATGACCGCCCGTCTCCTGGGCGACCCGGCACCCGGCCCGGCCTGGGCCGTCACGGCGGCGGCCGTCGCCCTCGCCGGCCTGTGGCTGGCCCGCCGCACCGCCGACGACCGGCACGGCGTCCTGCTCGCGGCCTGCACGGCCCTGCTGGTCTCCCCGATCAGCTGGTCCCACCACTGGGTCTGGTGCGTACCGCTCCTCGCCGTGCTGTGGGCCGAGGGCCGCACCCGGCTCGCCGCCGCCGTGGCCGTCCTCTTCGCGGCCCGCACGATGTGGCTGCTGCCCCACGAGGGCGACCTGGACCTGCGGCTGCCGTGGTGGCAGCAGCCGCTCGCGTCCCCGTACCCGCTGCTGGGCCTCGCCCTGCTGGCGGTGTGCGCCGCTCAGCTCTCCGCGAGGAGCTCGTCCGCGTCGACGATCCGGTACGCGTAGCCCTGCTCCGCCAGGAAGCGCTGGCGGTGGGCGGCGAAGTCCTGGTCGACCGTGTCGCGGGCGACGACCGAGTAGAAGTGCGCCTGGTGCCCGTCCGCCTTCGGCCGCAGCACCCGCCCGAGCCGCTGCGCCTCCTCCTGCCGCGACCCGAAGGTGCCCGACACCTGGATGGCGACCGTGGCCTCCGGCAGGTCGATCGAGAAGTTGGCGACCTTGGACACCACCAGGACGGAGATCTCGCCCTGCCGGAACGCCTCGAACAGCTTCTCCCGCTGCGTGTTGGACGTCTCGCCCTTGATGACGGGCGCGTCCAAGTGCTCACCCAGCTCGTCCAGTTGGTCGATGTACTGGCCGATCACGAGGATCTGCTGCCCGGCGAAGCGGCGGACGATCGTCTCCGTCACCTTCCGCTTGGTGGCGGTCGTGGCGCAGAAGCGGTACTTCTCCTCCGTCTCGGCGGTCGCGTACGCGAGCCGCTCGGAGTCGGTGAGGTTGACCCGCACCTCGACGCAGTCGGCGGGCGCGATGTAGCCCTGCGCCTCGATCTCCTTCCACGGCGCGTCGAACCGCTTCGGCCCGATCAGCGAGAAGACGTCCGACTCCCGGCCGTCCTCCCGCACCAGCGTCGCCGTGAGCCCGAGCCGCCGCCGGGCCTGGAGATCGGCCGTGAACTTGAACACGGGCGCGGGCAGCAGGTGCACCTCGTCGTAGAGGATGAGCCCCCAGTCCCGCGAGTCGAACAGTTCCAGGTGCGGGTAGACGCCCTTCCGCTTGGTCGTCAGCACCTGGTACGTGGCGATGGTGACCGGGCGGATCTCCTTCTTGGTGCCGCTGTACTCGCCGATCTCCTCCTCGGTCAGCGACGTCCGCTTCATCAGCTCGTGCTTCCACTGCCGGGCGGACACGGTGTTCGTGACGAGGATCAGCGTCGTCGACCGGGCCTGCGCCATCGCCCCGGCCCCGACCAGCGTCTTTCCGGCGCCGCAGGGCAGTACGACCACACCGGAGCCGCCGTGCCAGAAGTTCTCCACGGCCTGCTTCTGGTACGGCCTGAGCGCCCAGCCGTTCTCCTCCAGCTCGATGGCGTGCGCCTCGCCGTCCACGTACCCGGCGAGGTCCTCGGCGGGCCAGCCCAGCTTCAGCAGCACCTGCTTGATCTGCCCGCGCTCGGAGGGGTGCACGGCCACGGTGTCGGGATCGATCCGGGCCCCGACGAGCGGCGCGACCCGCTTGGACCGCAGGACCTCCTCCAGCACGGGCCGGTCGGTGGTCGAGAGCACCAGCCCGTGGGCCGGGTGCTTCACGAGACTGAGCCGCCCGTAGCGGTCCATGGTCTCGGCGATGTCGACCAGCAGCGCGTGCGGCACCGGGTACCGGCTGTACTCCACGAGCGCGTCCACGACCTGCTCGGCGTCGTGACCGGCCGCGCGGGCGTTCCACAGGCCGAGCGGTGTCACCCGGTAGGTGTGGATGTGCTCCGGCGCCCGCTCCAGCTCCGCGAACGGCGCGATGGCCCGACGGCAGTCGTCCGCCCGCTCGTGGTCGACCTCGAGGAGCAGGGTCTTGTCGGACTGGACGATGAGCGGACCATTCACGCGCGGCTGCCTTTCTGGATGCCCGGCACGGCCAAACGTCCAGTGTGCCTCAACCCGGGCCGATCCCGGTGGGGCGTACGCCACAGCCGAGGGGCTACGAGTGGCCGAGCTCCGCCGTCGACGCGTCCTCCGTGACCGGCACCGACCCCGAGTCGGACGCGGGCCGCAGCGGGAACGGGTCCACGCGGGTCTCGTCGATGACCGGCGGCGCGGGCTGCGGCGGCTTGGGCATGACGGCGGCCTCCGAGTGCCCGCCGCAGCCGTAGGCCAGCGAGACGACACGCCCGTCGGCGGGCGAGAACTCGTTGGCGCACACTCCGAAGGCCTGCCCCAGCGACCCCCCGATCCGTACGAGGAAACCGCAGCTCACACAGGCGGCGGGGGCGGCCTGCGCCATGGGCGTCTTGGGCCCGAAGGCCTCCTCCCAGCGGTCGGCGGCGGTGTGCAGCCCGTACCGGGACAGCACCCGGGCCCGGCCCATGCCCAGCTCCTCGGCGATCGCCGAGATCGAGCCGCGCGACGGCGGCACCAGGGTCGCCGGGGGTCCGGCCGTGACCTCGGCGTCCTCCGCCTCCACCAGCTCGGCCAGTTCCTCCGAGACGGCGGAACCGGCCACCGGCTCGTCCTCGCCGGTCCAGCCGGGCTCCAGCCGCAGGTCCTCGGCGTCGGTCGGCAGCAGATCGCCGGGGCCCATGTCGCCGGGCCGCAGCCGCTCGCTCCACGGCACCCACTCCGGGGCCAGCAGCGCGTCCGGACCGGGCAGCAGCACCGCCTCGTCCACCGTGACGATCTTGGCGCGGGAGGCGCGGGCCACGGTCACGGCCCAGCGCCAGCCGCGGTACCCGAGCTCCATGCACTGGAAGAAGTGCGTGACGACCCGGTCCCCCTCGGAGACCAGCTCCACGTGCTCGCCGACCACGCCGGGCGCGGCGGCCTCCTCGGCGGCGGCGCGGGCGAGGTCGACGGCCTCGGCGCACAGGCGGTCAGGGGTGCGGCTTCGCGTTGTCGCTGCGCTCACAGGTATCGCTTCTCTCCATACGCCGTCTCACGGGTGCGCCACACCGGCGGCGGAGCGGACGGAGCGGAACCGGGGGGCCGCGTCGACGTCCGCGTCCGATCGCGCTCGGGCGCACCTACGCCATCCATTCTGCGGTATGGCCGTGAGGCGCGCGGCCGAGAACGTTCGCCACGGCGCACCAGGCACGCTACCTGTTCGCGTGCGCTCGGCATACACCGACGGGACGGTTGGAGGCCTGCGCGTGACTTTCACCGGCGTCACGACCGAGGTGACGGCGTTGCGAGAACCCCGGACGGGAAGGCGGACGGAGGCGCGCAATCCGCGGCGGCCCACGCCGCACCCCCGCACCCCCGACCCACCCACCTGGCCGGGAAGGCCGCACCCATCCGGGCCGTATCCGCACTACCCCCCGCCATCTCGGGGCACTATGACGAGGTGGCACTGAAGGGGACCAGCGGACTCAGCGGAACGGGCCGGCCGCGCGGCCCGTTCCGCTCGATCGCCCGCGTCCTGCACTTCCCGGTCACCGGAACGGCCCGGCAGATCCGCCGCGCCACCCACGCCCACGGCGCCGGCGAATCCGGCCTCGGCAAACTCATCGAACTGCACGGCGTGAACGGCGCCGGCGACGTCATGATCACCGTGGCCCTCGCCTCCACCGTCTTCTTCTCCGTGCCCACCGACGAGGCCCGCGGCCGTGTCGCCCTCTACCTCGGCATCACCATGGCGCCCTTCACCCTCCTCGCCCCGGTGATCGGCCCCCTCCTCGACCGCATCCCGCACGGCCGCCGCGCCGCCATGGCCGGCGCCATGCTCGCCCGCGCCCTCCTCGCCCTCGTCCTGTCGGGCGCCGTCGTCACCGGCGGCATCGAGCTGTACCCCGCCGCCCTCGGCGTGCTCGTCGCGTCCAAGGCGTACGGCGTCGTCAGAAGCGCCGTCGTGCCGCGTCTCCTGCCACCCCAGTTCTCCCTGGTCAAAGCCAACTCGCGGGTCACCCTGGGCGGCCTGCTCGCCACCGGCATCGCCGCGCCCATCGGCGCCGGCCTCCAGCAGATCGGCCCGCGCTGGCCCCTCTACGGCGCGTTTGTGATCTTCGTCGCGGGCACGATCCTGTCGTTCACGCTGCCGCCCAAGGTCGACTCCGCGAAGGGCGAGGACACCGCCCTGCTCGCCGCCGACGAACAGCACCTGCACGGGCCGCACCTCAAACCCGTCAAGCGGCCGGGCCTGCGCACGGTCGGCACGGCCGTTACGCACGCCCTCGCCGCCAACGCCGCGATCCGCTGCCTGTCCGGCTTCCTGATCTTCTTCCTCGCGTTCCTGCTGCGCGAGCACCCCATGACGGGCCAGAGCGCGGCCGTGTCCCTCGGGATAGTGGGCGTGGCCGCCGGCACCGGCAACGCCATCGGCACGGCCGTGGGCGCCTGGCTGCGGTCCCGCGCGCCGGAGATCATCATCGTCACGGTCGTCGCCCTCGTGCTCGGCGCGGCCGTCACCGCCGCGGTGTTCTTCGGCGCGGTCCTGGTCGCGTGCCTGGCCGCCGTCGCCGGGTTCGCCCAGGCGCTCGCCAAGCTGTCCCTGGACGCGCTGATCCAGCGCGACGTGCCCGAACTGGTCCGCACGTCGGCGTTCGCGCGCTCC
Source organism: Streptomyces sp. DH24 (assembly GCF_029813775.1). Classification (GTDB taxonomy): domain Bacteria; phylum Actinomycetota; class Actinomycetes; order Streptomycetales; family Streptomycetaceae; genus Streptomyces. The sequence goes on from NZ_JARVKW010000028.1 coordinate 23,585, forward strand.
GAGACGCTGCTGCAGATGTCGTGGGTGCTCGGCGGAGCCATCGGCATCGCGCTGCCGCTCATCGGCGCGCTCGGCCTGTCGGTCGGCGCGGCGATCGTGGCCACGGGCTGGCTGACGACGGTACGGGGCCTCGTCGCGTCGGCGCGCCACGGCGCCGGGACCCGCAACCGGGTCGAGTGACAGGGCCAAAACACCTGGCCCGCACGGCCCGGAAGCACCACCGCCCCATGTCGCGCACGGCGCGCCGCCCCCCTCGTGGGGAGACGGGTGGACATGCCAGATAGCCTTCGCCCATGACCACGTTGCAATCCGCTGTGCGACGCCGCCGCGCCGTCGCCGCCGCCGGCGCCGTATCCGCCGGACTGCTCGTCCTGTCGGCGTGTGACAAGCCGACCCCGCTGGCCACGGTGACCGTCGGCAGTTCGTCGGTCAGCGAGGAAGCCACCTGCGGTGGCGCGGGCGACGCCCTGAAGTCCGCCGACATCTCGAAGTGCCTCAAGGACACGGACATCGAGTCGATCTCCGTCGACCCGGACGAGACCGTCCGCTTCGGCGTCGACCCGGAGATCGCCGACAAGGGCTGGACCATCCTGATGAACGGCCAGCCGCTCACGGACTCCAGCACCAAGACGTACCGCACGATCCCCGGCAGCGTCTTCTTCAACGCCCAGTACGGCGCCCAGGGCAACTCGACCCTGGTCTCCATCAAGGAGGGCGAGAAGGACGTCACCGGTCTGTGGTCCTTCAAGCTGAAGAAGGACTCCTGACCACGTCCGCCACTCCACGTGTCCTGGTAGCCACCGCGGTCCCCCTGGAACGGGACGCGGTGGCACCGGCACACCCCGCACCGGGGCCCGGACGCCACGACGTCCTCGCGGTCGGCGTCGGCCCCGCGCGCGCCGCCGCGGCCACCGCCACCGCCCTCACCACGGCGGCCCTGGCGGGCGCCCCCTACGACCTCGTCGTCAGCGCGGGCATCGCGGGCGGATTCGCGCCGCACGCCCCGGTCGGCAGCCTCGTCCTCGCCGACGAGATCACCGCGGCCGACCTCGGCGCCGACACCGTCGACGGCTTCCTGCCGGTCACCGCCCTCGGCTTCGGCGTCGTCACCCACCACCCGCCCGAGGCCCTCGTACGGGCCGCAGCGGCCGCCACCGGAGCCCGCACCGGCACGGTCCTCACCGTCTCCACGGTGACCGGTACCGCCGCCCGCGCCGCCGAACTGCGCACCCGCCACCCCCGTGCCCTCGCCGAGGCCATGGAGGGCTTCGGCGTCGCCGAGGCCGCCGCCGCCCACGGCGTCCCCGTGCTGGAGCTGCGCGCCGTGTCCAACCCGGTCGGCCCGCGCGACCGCGACGCCTGGCGCGTCGGCGACGCGCTGGCCGCGCTCACCGAGGGCTTCGGGAAGCTCGCGCCCGTCCTGGAGAGTTGGAACCCACATGACCAGTGAGCCCCTGCGGACCGCCTACTCGCCCTGCCCGAACGACACGTTCGTCTTCGACGCGCTCGCCCACGGCCGGGTGCCCGGCGCACCCGCCCTCGACGTGACGTTCGCGGACATCGACATCACCAACGGCATGGCCGAGCGCGGCGAGTCCGACGTGCTGAAGGTGTCGTACGCGGTGCTGCCGTACGTGCTGGACCAGTACGCGCTGCTGCCCTGCGGCGGTGCGCTCGGGCGGGGCTGCGGTCCGCTGGTGCTCACCCGGGAGGCGGGTGCCGACCTCACCGGCCGCACCGTCGCCGTGCCCAGTGAGAAGTCGACGGCGTACCTCCTCTTCCGGCTCTGGGCGGCGGACACCCTGCCGGGCGGCGTCGGTGAGATCGTCGTCATGCCGTTCCACGAGATCATGCCGGCCGTGCGTGACGGCAAGGTCGACGCGGGCCTCGTCATCCACGAGGCGCGCTTCACCTACCAGAACTACGGCCTGCACAAGCTCGCCGACATGGGTGAGCACTGGGAGCACACCACCGGTCTGCCGATCCCGCTCGGCGCGATCATCGCCCGGCGGTCGCTCGGCGCGGACACCCTGCGGACGCTCGCCGACTCGATCAGGGCGTCCGTGCGCGCGGCCTGGGACGACCCCGAGGCCTCCCGCCCGTACGTCATGGAGCACGCCCAGGAGATGGACCCGGCCGTCGCCGACCAGCACATCGGGCTGTACGTCAACGAGTTCACCGCCGACCTCGGCGCGGACGGCTACGCGGCCGTGCGGGGCCTGCTCACACGTGCGGCGGCCGAGGGGCTGGTGCCGCCCCTCGGCCAGAACGCGCTCGCCTTCCCGTGAGCGGGACAGGCCTTACCGGTTCCTACCGGCGCGGTCTCACACGTCGAGCTGGTCGGCGACCGCGCGCAGCAGACCGGCGATCTTCTTGCCGGACGCCTTGTCGGGGTAACGGCCCTTCTCCAGCATCGGCGTGATGTTCTCCAGAAGGGTCGTCAGGTCCTGCACGATGGACGCCAGCTCGTCCGGCTTCTTGCGCTGCGCGGCCGCGACCGAGGGGGCCGGGTCCAGCAGGGTCAGGGACAGCGCCTGATCACCACGCTGCCCGGCGACCACGCCGAACTCCACGCGCTGGCCCGGCTTGAGCGTCTCGACTCCGGCGGGGAGGACCGAGGAATGCACGAAGACGTCGCCGCCGTCGTCGCGGGAGAGGAAGCCGAAGCCCTTCTCGCTGTTGAACCACTTGACCTTGCCGGTAGGCAAAGCACGCACCCCATCTCACCAGTCAGCCGAACCACTGTCGTCCCAGGTCAGGCTATCCAGCGCTCGCTCTTGCCTGCCGTTGTCCTGAAGCCTCCTCAGCTCTGTACCCTCCGTCAAGCCCGCCCACTCCAGTCGGCCAAACCTGGCCGATCGGCAGCGGACGCGCTCGCGAGGGGGCGAGGCAGGCACGGCATATCTCAGCACATCCGTGGTGTCGTCCGGCAACTCGTTATGTCCCGGCACCCGTTGGTCAACGCCCCGTGCGGCGACCCCGGTACGGGTGACGTCAGTCGTCCGCCAGCTCCGCGACGCCCGTGATCCGGTGCAGCGGGTAGGTGCGGACCTCGTCCGCGGTGTGGTCGTACGCCGTCACGAAGCCGCCCTCGACACGGACCGGGGCGACGACGCGCTGACTGGCGGCGCCCTCGGCGTTGACGTAGCCGATCCACACGGCCTCGCCGGTCAGGACGGCGGCCTGCATGGTGGCGAGGGTCTCGGCGGAGCTGGTGCGCGGCAGGTCACCGCCCGCCGCGGGGGCGGTGCCGTCGGCCGCGGGGGCCGTGCCGTCGGCCGGTTTGCGCGGGGTCGTCGCCGCCAGGTCGCCGGCCCGGATGGCGCGCAGCGCGGCGGCCAGCAGCGTCTCGTCGGGCACCGGCGGGCCCTCCGGCACCGGCTCGGGCGCGGTGCGCGGCGGGGTGCGGTGGGCGTCCGCGCGGGTGATCAGCACGTCGCCCTCGGCGGACTCGGCGGCCGGCGCGTACCCCATCACGCGCAGCCCCTCCAGCAGCGCCGCCGGATCGGCCTGCGCGGCCAGCACGGTCGGCGCGAGGCGGCGCAGCCGCAGCCCGGCGGAGCGCTTGTCGGCGAGGATCTCGTTGAGCAGCGCGTCGTCGTCGCAGCGCACGTACGCCGAGGCGGCGCCCACCCGCAGATGCCCGTGCCGGCGGGCGACGTCGTCGATCAGATACGTCAGGGGCTGCGGCACCGGCGTGCGGGAGTGCTCGGCGAGGAAGGCGTGCAGGTCGGCGGCGGCCCGGCCGGCGTCCAGGGCGCGGCGCACGGAGGCGGGCGTGAACCGGTAGACGGTCGCCCCGCCCTTGGACTCCACGTCGGCGAGGACGTCCAGCATGTCGGCGAGCGGCTGCCGCAGCGGGCCGGGCGCCACGGCCGTCAGGTCGGCCTGCAGCAGCACGTGGTCCAGCGGCTCGGGCAGCAGCGGCGCCAGCACCCGGGCGGCCGCCGCGGAGGCCACGGCCCGCCGGGCGGGCGTGAGCGGGGCGAGGGACGTGTACGGGCCCGCGTCCGGGGTCCGGTGGTGGTGGACGGGCAGCTTGTCACCGGGACCGACGGGCTCGTCGGCGCCCGGCTCCTTCGGCGGCGGGGGCGCGCCCAGCAGGGCCCGGGCGTGCGACGACAGAGCGCCGCGGCCCGTGATGCCCAGGAGTTCGGCCTCGGAGAGGGTCCACCGGGCGAGGCGGGCGCGCAGGTCGTCGTCGGGCTGAGGTCCGCGCAGCGGGCGCTCCCAGCGCAGCCGGGCCAGCACCGAGTCCGCCGACGGCGCGGCCCCTTCCGGCAGCGCGGCCAGCAGCGCCAGCACCCGGTGCCGTACCTCGGGCGCCGCCGAGCGGTCCAGGCCGGGCCCGAGCGCCGACAACGCCCGGTCCTTCGCGTCCCGCCCGCCGACCAGCCCCGGCGTGCGGGTCGCCGACAGCCACGCCGTGGCCAGCCGCGCCCAGCGTTCGGCGGCGGGCAGCTCGCGCCACTCGTCGTAGGCCGGGGTCGCCGCGTACCGCTCGTCGGGCTCGCCGTCGGAGGCGAGCAGGCCGGCCGCGTAGGCGAGCTCCACCCAGAACGCGGCGACCGGTTCGGACACGTCGAGGGCGACGGCCGTCCGCTTCAGGTCGCGCACGCTCAGGCCGCCCGCCCGCAGCACCGCCGGGCCGCCCTCGTCCCAGTCCTTCAGCAGCTCCGCCACCGTCGTCAGCGCGGTGTGGGCCTGCCCGGCCGCCGTCGCGTCCACCACCTGTGGACGGTGCGCGGCGTGGGCCGTCACGGGCGGCGGCACCGGCTCCGGGGTGCGGTGCGCCCGCCCGCCGCGCAGATGCAGGGCCACCTCGCGCGGCAGGACGACCGTGCCGGGCGCGGTCGGCAGCAGCAGCCCGCGGTCCAGCAGGCGGCGCAGCCGGGCCGCCGGCTCGGCGGTGACCTGGCCGTACGGCGGCCCCCACACGAGGCGTTCCAGGACCTCCAGGGAGTCGTCCGGCAGTTCGGCGAGCAGCGCGGCCATCCGCTCGCGGTCGCCGAACAGCGCGGCCAGCGAGGCCGCGGCGGACACCGAGTCGTGCGTGGAGGGCAGCCCGGCGGCGGTGACGATCTCCTGGATGCGGCCCGGCGACATGCCCGCCGTCGCCTCCTGCACGCTCGGCCCGAGCCCGGTCGGCGACGGGTGCTGCGGCGAGGGCGCGAGCAACTCGCGGGCGGTGCGGACGAGCCGCAGCCGGTCGTCGCCGCCCCACACCAGCGCCTGTTCCCGCAAGCCGCCGAGCGCCCGTGGCAGCGCGGCCACGACGGCCCGGTCCCGTTCCTCGCCGGGGTCGCCGGCCATGAGCCCGAGCAGGTCGTCGTAGGTCGCCGGGTCGGGCGCCACGGCCAGCGCCTCCGCCGTCTGCAGCGCGAACCGGTCCAGCCGCTCCAGGGCCCGCACCACGGACGCGCGCGTGCCCGCCCGGGTGGCGAGCTGCGTGACGTCCGTCGGGACGGGCGTGATCAGATCGGGGCGGCTGCGCAGGAGGGCGGCCAGTGAGGCGTCGTCGCGGGCGCGGAGCGCTTCCGCGAGCGAACGCGGGGCCGTCGGCTTCTCCTCGGTGCTCATCCGACCCACGGTAGCCGGTGCCGGTGCACGGCAGGAGGCCGTGACCGCCGTTCGGACCCGCCCGGCCCCGGGTGGCCGCCGCCCGCGCCTGCCCGCGGAACCGGCCGTCCCCGCCGCGCGGCGGCCCGTCCGGCGTCCCCTCACATGCCTGACCCTGTGGGCGGTTTCGTACGGGCCCGGCCATGCCGTTCGCGCGCGTCCCGCGACGACCGCGCGGCGGGCGGACCCGCGCGGGTGGCAGCCCGCCCGACCCGCACGCGCGCCGACCGCCCTGCGCTACGGTCGTCCACGGGAACGGCACCCACCCCGGAGGGGACTGCGTGGGAATCGAGAGCGACCAGGTCGTCTACGAGTATCTGAGCCGCGTCGGAGACGTGGCGCAGCAGCGGCAGTTGCCGTCCGCGACCCGCATGCGCCTGGTCGCCGAACTGCGCAACGAGATCGACCGCCGCCGCGCCAGGGCCACCGTCGACAGCCCCGCCGCCGTCCGGCGCATCCTGGCCCGGCTCGGCAGCCCCGACGACATCGTCAACGCCGCCACCGGCACCACCGGCGCCACCGCGGCCGGTCCCGCCCCACGGGAGACGGTCACCGCCGTGCCCGTACAGCCCGACCGCGAACGCGCGGACGGCGCGGGCCGGACGAAGGGCCTGCGCCGCGTCGTGCCCCGGCCCCGCCCCGCCGCCCCGGCCGTGCCCGAACCCTCCGAGGTGCCGTCCCCGCCGCACCGCGCGGGCGAGCACGAACTCGCGGACAGCGCGACGCAGGCCGACTGGTGGCGGGTCGACAGCAGCCCCTGGGGCGTCGGCGACAACGTCCCCGGATTCATCGGCGGCGTGGAGATCCCGGAACTGCTCAAGCGCCCGCCGAAGGAGACGGACGAGGAGGGCGGCAAGGCGGGAGCGGACGGCGCGGCGCCCGCCGGTCCGGCCGACTCCGACGCCGCCGCCGACGCCGAGGAAGCCGCCCCGGACGAGGCTCCCCGCCGACGCCTTCCGCGCCTGCCCGCCGTCGGCCGGAGCAGCCCCTTCCTGCTGCTCGCCGCCGTTCTGCTGGTCGCGGGCGCGGTGCTCGGCAACTGGTACGCGCTGCTGCTGGGCTGGCTCCTGGCCTACGGCTCGCGCCGCCTCACCCAGACCGAGACGAAATGGGCGGTCATGGTGCTGCCCGGCCTGTCGGTGACGGCCGGCCTGGTCTGGCTGTGGGGCCGCACCGAGGGCCGCTGGGGCGACCCGATCGCCGAGGGCCGGATGGGCGACGCGGTCGCGGAGACCTGGCCGTGGGTGGTGCGGGGCGCGGCGGTGGCATCGGCGTTGTTCCTGGTGTGGCGCTCACAGCGGAAGGGGTAGCGCCGGTCGCGGTGGTGCCGGCCGGGTCGGCGCCGGTCGCTGTGGTGTCGGCTGGTAGTGCCGGTCCGCTGTGGTGTCGGCTGGTAGTGCCGGTTGTGGTGGTGTCGGTCGCGGTGGTGCCGGCTGGTCCCCGCTCGGGTTCCCCTCGCGGCGGCGGCCCGGTCCGCCCTCCGGACGGCGCGGCACGCTGTCGTACCCCCTGGGCACAATGGCCCGTGTGACTTCCTCCGCGCCGACTGTCGGCTTCGACCTGGACATGACCCTCATCGACTCCCGCCCCGGCATCCACGCCTGTTACACGGCGCTGGCCGAGCGGACGGGGACCTACATCGACGCCGACCTGGCGGTGACGCGGCTCGGGCCGCCGCTGGCGGAGGAACTGGCCCACTGGTTCCCGGCCGACGAGGTACCGGCCGTGGCCGACACGTACCGCGCGATGTACCCGGCGATCGCGATCACCGCGACGCCCGCCATGACGGGCGCCCGGGAGGCGATCGCCGCGGTGCGGGAGGCCGGCGGGCGGGCGATAGTCGTCACCGCCAAGTTCGAGCCCAACGCCAAGCTGCACCTCGCGCACCTCGGCATCGAGCCGGACGCGGTCGTCGGCGACCTGTGGGCCGAGCAGAAGGCGGAGGCCCTGCGCGAGTACGGCGCGGGCATCTACGTGGGCGACCACACCGGTGACGTGCGCGGGGCGCGTACCGCCGGTGCCCTGGCGGTGGCGGTGGCGACCGGCCCGTGCGACGCCGCCGAGCTGCGGGAGGCCGGCGCGGACGTGGTGCTGGCCGACCTCACCGAGTTCCCGGCGTGGCTGGCGGCCCACCTGGAGACGTCGGCCTGACGCCGGTCTGGCGCCGGTCGGTCTGACGCCGGTCTGGCGCCGGTCGGTCTGACGCAGGTTCGACGCCGGTCGGTCTGACGCCGGTCCGACGCCGGTCTGCCGGAGCCCGGCCCGATCGGAGGCGGGTGGGGCGACGCCGCCCGGCCTACTCGGAGGCGCGGGCCCGACGCCGTCCGGCCGCGACGGACCGCAGGACGCCCGCGCCGGCCAGCAGGAAACCGACGGCCATGAGCATGCTCAGCCCGAACATGTACGTCGGGAAGGGCGTCGTCCCGAGGAACAGCGGGGTGACGGTGACGAGCGTGGCCACCGCGCCGACGATGAAGACGATGCCTCCGGCCCGGACCAGCCGGTCTCCGGGGGCGGCGGAGTCCGCCGGGTTGTCATTGCGCACGGCGTCAGGTTAGTTCCCGCGCCGCACCCTCCTCCAGCCGGGCCGGGGCCCCGGGCTCCCGCCCCGGACGGGCACCCGCCCCCGGTGCCTTCCGGCGTGACCGCCCTCCCGAGCGCGGTACCTTCGTCGTCACGCCGATGAGGAGAGTGAACGTGAGCAAGTTCGTGCGGCCGGCACCCGAGGGTGCGGACCCGTTCGGGACGGCCCGTCTGCGGCGCGGGGTACTGGACGCCTGGGCCACCAGTCCCGCCCGGTTCCGTGAGGACGCCAACGCCGAGGAGGACCTGGTCCTCGGCGGCTACCGGGACCGGCTCGTCGTCGAACTCGCCCAGAACGCCGCCGACGCCGCCGCCCGCGCGGGCCGGCCCGGCCGGCTGCGGCTCACCCTCCGCGACGGGGTCCTCGTCGCCGCCAACACCGGCGCCCCGCTGGACGCGGCCGGTGTCGAGTCGCTGTCCACGCTGCGGGCCTCCGCCAAGCGGGACACCCCGTCCGTGGGCCGCTTCGGCGTCGGCTTCGCCGCCGTCCTCGCCGTCACCGACGAGCCCGCCGTCGTCGGCCGGCACGGCGGCGTGCGCTGGTCCCTGGCCGAGGCCCGCGAACTGGCCGACGGCACCGCCCGGCACAGCCCCGGCCTCGGCGACGAGATCCGCCGCCGCGACGGTCACGTACCGCTGCTGCGGCTGCCGTTCGCCGCCGAGGGCAGCGCCCCCGACCCGTACGACACGGCCGTCATCCTGCCGCTGCGGGACGCTGCCGCCGCCGACCTCGCCGAGCGGCTCCTGCACGCCGTGGACGACGCCCTCCTGCTCGCCCTGCCGGGCCTGGAGGAGGTGGTGATCGAGACCCACGAGACGCGCACGCTGCGCCGCCGCACCGAGGACGGGCTCACCGTCGTCGAGGACTCCCGGCCTCGCACGAGCGGCGGGACCCCCACCGGCGCCACCCGCTGGCGCACCACCGTCGCGCACGGGCCGCTCACGCCCGAACTGCTCGCCGACCGGCCCGTCGAGGAGCGGCTGCGGCCCCACTGGTCCGTCACCTGGGCCGTCCCCGTCGACACCGACGGCGGCCCGGCCGCGCCCCGCACCAGCCCCGTCCTCCACGCGCCCACCCCCAGCGACGAGCCGCTCGGCGTGCCCGCGCTGCTCATCGCCTCGTTCCCGCTGGACTCCACCCGCCGGCACGCCGCGCCCGGCCCGCTGACCGACTTCCTCGCGCAGCGCGCCGCCGACGCCTACGCCGACCTCCTCGCCGCCTGGCGGCCCGTGACCGCCGGCGTCGTCGGCCTCGTGCCCGGCCCGCTCGGCAAGGGCGAACTGGACGGCGCCCTGCGCCGGGCGATTCTGGAGCGGCTGCCCCGCACGTCCTTCCTGCCGCCCGCCGTCGCGCCCGTCGACGGCGACTCCGAGCTGCCGGAGTCGCTGCGGCCGAGGGACGCCGAGATCGTCGAGGGCGCGGGCGCGGACACCGTGCGCGTCCTGGCCGAGGTGCTGCCGACCCTGCTGCCCGCCGGTCTGGAGCGGCGCGCGGAACTGCGCACGCTGGGCGTGGCCCGGGTGCCGCTGACCGACGCGGTCGACCGGCTGGCCGGCCTGGAGAGGGAGCCCGGCTGGTGGCGGCGGCTGTACGACAGCCTGGCCGGTGTCGACCCCGACCGGCTGTCCGGGCTTCCCGTGCCGCTGGCTGGGGGAACCTCCCGGGCTTTCGGCTCTGGGGGACGGCGTACGACCATCGGGCCCCGGCAGGTCCTGCTGCCCACCCCCGACGCAGCCGGGCTCGACCCGGAGGTGCTGGCCCGGCTCGGTCTGAAGGTCGTCCACCCGGACGCCGCGCACCCGCTGCTGGAGAAGCTGGGCGCGCTGCCCGCGACGCCGCGCGCCGTGCTCACCACCCCGCAGGTGCGGGCGGCCGTCGCCGCCTCCCTGGACGACGAGGGCGGCAAGAGCTGGGAGGAGGACTCCCTCGACGCCGAGGAACTGGCCGACACCGTGCTGGCCCTGGTGCGCGACGCGGGCCTCGAACCGGGCGACGAACCCTGGCTGGGCGCCCTCGCCCTGCCCGACGAGGACGGCGAACTCGCCCCCGCGGGTGAACTCGTCTTCCCCGACGGGCCCTTCCATCAGGTGATGCGCGAGGGCGAACTCGCCACCGTGGACACCGAACTGGCCGAGAGGTGGGGCCCCGAGCCGCTCGCGGCCTGCGGCGTGCTGGTCGACTTCGCGCTCGTCCGCGCCACCGACGTCGTCCTGGACCCCGACGAACTGGAGCCCCGGGAGGGCGACTTCGCCGAGCCGGACGACGCCGGGCTGCTGGACGCCGTGGACGTGTGGTGCGAGGACGTCCTCGACCGCTTCCCGGACAGCCCCGTCCCGCCCGTCGCCACCGAACTCGTCGCCGTGCGCGACCTGGACCTCGTGGCCGACGACAAGTGGCCGCAGGCGCTCGCCCTGCTCGCCCGGCCGCCGCTGCGCGACGCGATCACCCAGCCCGTGCGCGTCCTGCTCCCGGACGGCACCCACGAGGTCGTACGGCCCTACACCGCCTGGTGGCTGCGCGGGCACCCCGTCCTCGCCGGCCGCCGCCCCGCCGGTCTGCGCGCGGCCGGCGGCGACCGGCTGCTGCGCGGTCTGTACGACGAGGCCGACGCCACCGGCTTCGAGGACGAGCAGGTGCTGCGGGCGCTCGGCGTGCGCACGTCCGTCGCGGCCCTGCTGGACGAGCCCGGCGGCGCCGCCGAGCTCCTCGACCGGCTCGCCGACCCCGACCGCGAGGTCACCTCCGCCCAACTGCACGCCCTGTACGGGGCGCTGGCCGCGCTGGACCCGGAGCAGGTGACCCTGCCGGACGACCTGCGTGCCGTGGTCGACGGCCGGGTGGAGGTCGTGGACGCCGGTGAGGCGGTCGTCGTGGACTCGCCTGACCTGCTGCCGTTCACCGGGGGAGTCCCGCTGCTGCCGGTGCGGCCGTCGCGGGCGGCGGAGCTGGCCGAGCTGTTCCAGGTGCGGCGGCTGAGCGAGTCCGTCACCGGGAAGGTCACGTCCGAGGGCACCGAGCACGACGTACCCGAGTCCGTGCGGGTGCTGCTCGGCCCGCGCACCCCGCGCACGTACGTCGAGCACGAGGAACTCGTCGTCGACGGCGTCGAGCTGGACTGGCGCCTGACGACGGACGGCGTGCTGCACGCGGCGACCCTGGAGGGCGTCGCCGCGGGTCTGGCCTGGGCGGCCGGTCAGTGGCCGCGCCGCTTCGAGGTCGCGGCGCTGCTGGAGGACCCGACCCGGACGGAGGAACTGGCCCGGGACCGCTGGTTCGACTGAGGGCGCGTCATGCGCGACGGGGGTGTGTGAAGCGGCGTGCACACATTCTTAACCTTCCGTACAACCATTCACCCTCGTCGCGTATCTGATCACGTGAGTCAACAGACTCCACGATCACTTGGGCCCCGCGCGGACTGCGAGCCGTTGGGTACGACCAGCGCGCGGGTGCCCCTTTCTCCACATGGGGATCGCATGCGCATACGAGCCACCGTGGCCGCCGTCACCGGCGCCCTGGCCCTCTCCGCCCTCGTCGCCCCGGCCGCGCAGGCCGACGAGGCGCCGACGTTCCGCGAGAGCGCCGCCGCGGCCTTCGCCGCCGCTCACGGCCCGTCCGACAAGGCCGCGTTCAGCACGGCGGACGCCGCCGACCTGGGCATCACCTTCTCCAACTTCAAGATCGCCTCGGCGGTCAAGGTGGGCACGACCAACAAGGTCTCCACCACGGTCACCTACACGCTGACCCACGGCGGCGATGTCGACGTCAACGCCGAGGACTTCGACACGGGCCCGTACATCTACCGCGGTTCGTTCGACGAGCCGGACAACATGCTGTTCGGCGACTACGCGGCCACCTGCACCGACACGTCGACGACGACCGCCTCCTGCAAGGGCAACATCGACGTCTACCCGGCCTACGGCGAGCTGCTGAACGCCCACGCCGGCACCTGGAAGGGCGGCGCGCTCGCCCTCAACTACACCACCGGCGACTACTCCGACCAGGGCGACCTCGGCACCACCCGGGTCCAGCGCTACTCCAAGCTGACCGTCAACGCCTCCCCGGAGCCGGTGACCAAGGGCCGCACCATCACGGTCACGGGCAAGCTGTCCCGGGCCAACTGGGAGACCTTCGACTACCGCGGCTACACCAACCAGTACGTGAAGCTGCAGTTCCGCAAGAAGGACTCCAGCACGTACACCACGGTGAAGACCATCAAGTCGAACTCGACGGGCAACCTCAGCACCACGGTCACCGCCTCGACGGACGGCTACTTCCGCTACTACTTCGAGGGCACCACGACCACCCCGGCGGTCAAGGCCACCGGTGACTTCGTCGACGTGCGGTAACCACAGGCGCTAAGCCGGTACGCGGCGGTCCACCCACCTCCACATGAGCTCCAGGGTGGCCGCCGCCACCGCCGCGACGCCGACCGCGATCCACGGCATCGTCACGCCGACCAGCTTCAGCGCGAAGAAGTCCTGCAGCCACGGCACGACCAGCACCAGCAGGAACGCCGCGCCCATCGCGGCCACCAGCGCGACCCGCCACCACGTGTACGGCCGGGCGATGATCGCCAGCACCCAGAGGGAGATCAGGAACAGCGTCAGCGTCGCCGCGCTCGTCTCCGCGTCCAGCGCCCCCGCGCCCGTGTAGTGCTCCCGGGCCAGCAGATACGTCGCGAACGTCGCCAGTGCCGCGACCGCGCCGCCCGGAATCGCGTACCGCATCACCCGCCGTACGAAGTTCGGCCGGGCCCGCTCCTTGTTGGGCGCCAGCGCCAGGAAGAACGCCGGGACGCCGATGGTCAGCGTCGACAGCAGGGTCAGGTGCCGGGGCAGGAACGGGTACTCCACCTGCGAGACCACCACCATGATCGCCAGCAGGACCGAGTAGACCGTCTTCACCAGGAACAGCGTCGCGACCCGCGTGATGTTGCCGATCACCCGGCGGCCCTCCGCGACCACCGACGGCAGCGTGGCGAAGCTGTTGTTCAGCAGCACGATCTGCGCGACGGCCCGCGTGGCCTCCGAGCCCGACCCCATCGACACCCCGATGTCGGCGTCCTTCAGGGCCAGCACGTCGTTCACGCCGTCCCCGGTCATCGCGACCGTGTGCCCGCGCGACTGCAGCGCGCCCACCATGTCCCGCTTCTGCTGCGGCGCGACCCGGCCGAACACCGTGCCCTCCTCCAGCGCCGCGCCCATCGCGTCCCGCTCGCCGGGCAGCCGCCGCGCGTCCACCACCGCCCCCGACAGGCCCAGCTTGCTCGCGACCGCGCCCACCGACACCGCGTTGTCCCCGGAGATGACCTTGGCGCGGACGTTCTGCTCGGCGAAGTACCGCAGCGTGTCCGCGGCGTCCGGCCGCAGCCGCTGCTCCAGCACGACCAGCGCGGCCGGCTCGGCGCCCTGCGCGACCTCGGGGTCGTCCAGGTCGCGGGCGGCGCGGGCGAGCAGCAGCACCCGCAGCCCCTGCTCGTTGAGCCGCTCGGTCTCCGCGAGCGCCGGGTCGTCGTCCGGCAGCAGCACGTCCGGCGCGCCCAGCAGCCACGTACCGGCCCGGCCGTCGCCGTCGGCGAGGGTGGCGCCGCTGTACTTGCGGGCGGAGGAGAACGGCAGCGCGCTCGTCGGGCGCCATCCGTCGTGGTCGGGGCAGGCGGCGACGATGGCCTTCAGGGAGGCGTTGGGCCGCGGGTCGGACGCGCCGAGGGCGCCCAGCACCCGGCGCAGCGACGCCTCGTCCGCGCCGTTCAGGGGCGTGAGACCGGTGACGTCCATGCCGCCCTCGGTGAGCGTGCCCGTCTTGTCCAGGCAGACGGTGTCGACGCGGGCGAGCCCTTCGATGGCGGGCAGTTCCTGGACCAGGCACTGCTTGCGGCCCAGCCGGATCACGCCGATCGCGAAGGCGACGGACGTCAGCAGCACCAGGCCCTCCGGGACCATCGGCACGATGCCGCCGACGGTGCGGGCCACGGAGTCCTTGAAGTCGTTGTCCTTGACGACCAGTTGGCTGATGACCAGGCCGATCGCGGTCGGCACCATCATCCACGTCACGTACTTGAGGATCGTGGAGATGCCGGAGCGCAGTTCGGAGTGGACCAGCGTGAACCGGGAGGCCTCCTCGGCGAGTTGCGCCGCGTAGGCCTCGCGCCCCACCTTCGTCGCCCGGAACGCGCCGCCGCCCGCGACGACGAAACTGCCCGACATGACCGGGTCGCCGGGCCTTTTGACGACGGGGTCGGCCTCGCCGGTCAGCAGTGACTCGTCGATCTCCAGGCTGTCGGTCTCGACGCACACCCCGTCCACGACGACCTTGTCGCCGGGCCCGATCTCGATCACGTCGTCCAGCACGATCTCGGACGTGCCGACCTCCGTGGCCGTCCCGTCCCGGCGGACGGTGGGTCTGACCTCCCCGATCAGGGCGAGCGAGTCGAGGGTCCTCTTCGCCCGCCACTCCTGGACGATGCCGATGCCGGTGTTGGCGAGGATCACGAAGCCGAACAGGCCGTCCTGGATCGGCGCGACGAACAGCATGATCACCCAGAGCACGCCGATGATCGCGTTGAACCGGGTGAAGACGTTGGCGCGGACGATGTCGACGGCGGACCGGCTGCTGCGCACGGGGACGTCGTTGACCTGCCCGCCCGCGACCCGCTCGGCGACCTCGGCAGCCGTCAGCCCCGTCGCCGGCGGCGGCCCGGGAGGCACGGAGTCGACTTCGGCGCCCGCGTCGAGATGCGTCATGCATTCGACGGTACGGGCGGAACTACCGCTTCACTCGCCGGGCGACCGGAAGATCCGACCAGGGGAGGAGGGGTCTGGTACCGGGGTAGTAGCGGCTATTCGGCCGACCCGGCGGGGGGCTGCCCCGGCTGTTCGGCCGCCGTTGCGGGGGACTGCCCGGCAGGTGCCGCCGACTGCTCGGCCGCCGCCCGCCTGATCGCGGCCTCGCGCCTGCGCACGTACCAGACGCCGATGAGGCCGAGACCGCCGCCGGCCAGGCAGGTCCACACCCACCAGGTCTGCCCGCGGTCGTCGAACCAGCCGTAGAACGGCAGCTGCGCCAGGAAGAGGACGAACCAGATGATGGTGCCGCCAACGATGGTGGCGACCACGGGGCCCTCCAGGGGCTCCGGCGCCTCGTGCCTGGGAGTCCACTTCGCCATGCGGCACAGCTTACGAGGTGATCAGGTCTACGCGCGGAGATGGCGTATCCCGGAATGTATGTTCATACTGAAACCGTTTGTCTCTGACCATTTCTGTTCGTAGGAAACGCCAAAGCGGCTCGGGGGAGGTCCGCCGGCGATGAGGTTCCGCATGTCCACCTCGGCCACCGCCAAGGCCCCTTCGCCCGAGCAGCCCTCCCGGCAGCCGCAGGGCGCCCTCGACCGTTACTTCAAGATCTCCGAGCGGGGCAGCACCCTGTCCCGCGAGGTCCGCGGCGGTCTCGCCACCTTCTTCGCGATGGCCTACATCATCGTGCTGAACCCGATCATCCTGGGCAGCGCGAAGGACATGTACGGGCACCAGCTGGACAACGGCCAGCTGGTCACGGCGACCGCGCTGACGGCGGCGTTCACCACGCTCCTCATGGGCGTCATCGGCAACGTCCCCATCGCGCTGGCCGCCGGCCTCGGCGTGAACTCGGTCGTCGCGCTCCAGCTCGCGCCCCGGATGTCCTGGCCGGACGCCATGGGCATGGTGGTGCTGGCCGGTTTCGTGGTGATGCTGCTGGTCGCCACCGGCCTGCGCGAGCGCGTCATGAGCGCCGTGCCCTACGGGCTGCGCAAGGCCATCGCGATCGGCATCGGCCTGTTCATCATGCTGATCGGCCTGGTCGACTCCGGTTTCGTCACGCGCATGCCGGACGCCGCCCAGACCACCGTCCCGCTCCAGCTCGGCACCGGCGGTCACCTCACCGGCTGGCCGGTGCTGGTCTTCGTGCTCGGCGCGCTGCTCACGCTGGCGCTCATCGTGCGCAAGGTGCCCGGCGCGATCCTCGTCTCCATCGTCGTCATGACGGTCGTGGCGGTGATCGTCAACGCCGTCGCCGACGTGCCGTCCTGGGGCCTGACGACGCCGGAGTGGCCCGGCAACCCGGTGGCCACCCCCGACTTCGGGCTGGTCGGCGAGGTCAGCCTGTTCGGCGGCTTCGGGAAGGTCGGCGTGCTGACCGGCGTCCTGTTCGTCTTCACGGTCCTGCTGTCCTGCTTCTTCGACGCCATGGGCACGATCATGGGCGTCAGCGACGAGGCCAGACTGACCGACGCGCAGGGCCAGATGCCCGGCATGAACAAGGTCCTGTTCGTCGACGGCATCGCGGTCGCCGCGGGCGGCGCCAGCTCCTCCTCGGCGACCACCTGCTTCGTGGAGTCCACGGCCGGCGTCGGCGAGGGCGCCCGCACCGGCTTCGCGAACGTCGTCACGGGCGCCCTGTTCGCCGTCGCGCTGTTCCTCACGCCCGTCGCCACGATGGTGCCGTCCCAGGCCGCCACCCCGGCGCTGCTCGCGGTCGGCTTCCTGATCCTGGCCGGCTCGATCAAGGAGATCGACTGGGCGGACTACACGATCGCCGTGCCGGCCTTCGTGACGATGCTGATGATGCCGTTCACCTACTCGATCACCAACGGCATCGGGATGGGCTTCATCACCTTCGTGGTGCTGCGCCTGGCGGCCGGGCGCGGCCGGGAGGTCCCGGCGGCGATGTACGTGGTGGCCGCGGTGTTCGGCTTCTACTACCTGATGCCGGCGCTGGGCCTGGCCTGACCGGGCTCACGTGCCCCCCGCGGTCACGTGACCCCGTAGAACTTCTCCGTCTCGTCGACGGCGGCCTGGAACCGCTCGTCGAAGTCGTCGCGAATGAGCGTCCGGATCACATGGTCCTGGACGCTCATTTTTCTTTTCGCCGCGTGGTCCCGGAGCCGTTCGAGCAGCTCCCCGTCTATCCGCAGGCTGAGCACGCTGGTCCTCATGTACACGAGGGTCACCGCAGCGGACCGCGGGACCGCCGCTTTCCGGATATGACTCACTCGTACGGGTGACGGGCGGGTTTCCGTGGCCGGGGTCACGGGAACCTGGACGTGTCCGCGGTGGTCTTTAGTCAGAGTAATGAGTTACGCTAACAAGATGCCGGACCTTAGCCATGGCGACGACGCTGCCGCCGTGAACTCCCTGCGCTCCGCCGTGATGCGGCTGTCCCGTCGGCTCAAGCACCAGCGGGTCGACGAGTCGCTCAGCCCCACCGAGATGTCGGTGCTCGGCACGCTGTCCACCTGCGGCAGTGCCACCCCGGGCGAGCTCGCCCGCAAGGAGCACGTCCAGCCGCCGTCGATGACCCGCATCGTCGCACTGCTGGAGGCCAAGGGACTGGTCCGCCTGGAGCCGCACCCCGAGGACCGCCGCCAGAAGGTCGTCACCCCGACCGAACAGGCCACGGCGATGCTCGAGGAGAGCCGCCGCAAGCGGAACGCGTTCCTGGCCTCGCTGGTCGGGGAACTGGACGAGGACGAGTGGGCGAAGATCCGCGCCGCCGCCCCCGTGCTGGAGAAGCTCGCACACCTGTAAGCAGCGTTGACGAGGAGGCGAACCTGTTGAGTTCGGGACCCGGAGCACACTCCGCCCCCGCACCGCACCCCCACGACAAGCAGCCCACCCCCGCCGCCCCCCGCGGCAAGACCTCGATGTTCAGCTCGCTGAGCGTCCGGAACTACCGCCTGTTCTTCGCCGGCCAGGTCGTCTCCAACACCGGCACCTGGATGCAGCGCATCGCCCAGGACTGGCTGGTCCTCAGCCTCACCGGCTCCTCCACGGCCGTCGGCGTGACGACGGCCCTGCAGTTCCTGCCGATGCTCCTCTTCGGCCTCTACGGCGGCGTCCTCGTCGACCGCCTGCCCAAGCGGCCCGCCCTGCTGGTCACCCAGTCCTCGATGGCCGTCACCGGCCTCGCCCTGGCCTTCCTCACCATCACCGGGCACGTCGAGGTGTGGCACGTGTACGTCGCCGCGTTCGCCGTCGGCCTCGCCACCGTCGTCGACAACCCGGCCCGCCAGTCCTTCGTCTCCGAGATGGTCGGCCCCGACCAGCTGCAGAACGCGGTCAGCCTCAACTCGGCGAACTTCCAGTCCGCCCGCCTGATCGGACCCGCCGTCGCGGGCGTGATGATCACCGGCGTCGGCACCGGCTGGGCGTTCCTCTTCAACGGCCTGTCCTTCGTCGCGCCCATCGCGGGCCTGCTGATGATGCGCGGCCGGGAACTGCACACCGTCGAGCGCGCCCCGCGCGGCAAGGGCCAGCTCCGCGAGGGCCTGCGCTACGTCGCGGGACGCCCCGACCTGATCTGGCCGATCGTGCTGGTCGGCTTCGTCGGCACGTTCGCCTTCAACTTCCCCGTCTACCTCTCCGCGTTCGCGGACGACGTGTTCCAGGCGGGTGCCGGCTCCTACAGCATGTTCAACACGCTGATGGCGGTCGGCTCGGTCACGGGCGCGCTGCTCGCCGCCCGGCGCGGCACCGCGCGGCTGCGGGTGCTGAGCGCGGCGGCGATGGTCTTCGGCGCGATCGAGATCGTGGCCGCCGCCGCCCCCGAGCTGTGGATGTTCGCCCTGCTGATGATCCCGCTGGGTCTGTTCGGCATGACGGTCAACGTCACCGCCAACACCACCATCCAGATGGCCACCGATCCGGCCATGCGGGGCCGCGTCATGTCCCTCTACATGATGGTGTTCCTCGGCGGTTCCCCGGTCGGCGCGCCGATCGTCGGCTGGATCACCGACACCTACGGCGCCCGGGTCGGCCTCGCGGCCGGCGGCGCGGTGGCGGCGACGGCGGCGGCGGTCATCGCCCTCGTCCTGGCCCGCGTCGGCGGCCTGCGCCTCTCGGTGGGCTGGCGGCACGGCCACCCGAGCGTGCGGTTCGTCCCCCGGGAGCGGCGGGAGGACCTGGCCCGGGCGGCGTAGCGGAGGGCGCCGGGGGCGGTCGCGGGGGAACTCGCCGGTCGTCGGCAGGCCACCCTCGCCGGTCGGTCGATAAGGCCCCGCCCGTCCCGGTCAGGCGCCCGGCCGTCCCCGTCAGGCGCTTGGTTGTCCCCCGTCACACCGGCGGCGTCGCCGAAGGCGAAGCCGAGGCACGGCGACCGGGAGACCCGGACCGTGGCCGGACCGCTGGAAGACTGGGCCCATGAGACTCTTCGCCGCCGTGCTGCCACCCGACGACGTGACGCGGGAACTCGCCGTCGAGGTGGACGCGTTGCGGAAGCTGCCGGGCGCGGACGGGCTGCGCTGGACCGGGCGCCCCGGCTGGCACTTCACGCTCGCCTTCTACGGCGAGGTGGACGACGCCCTCGTCCCGGACCTGTCGGACCGGCTGGCGCGGGCGGCCCACCGCACCGAGCCCTTCGAGCTGGCCCTGCGCGGCGGCGGGCAGTTCGGGCACGGCCGGGCGCTGTGGACCGGCGCGGAGGGCGGCCTGGAGACGCTGCGCCTGCTGGCCGACCGTGCCGAGGCCGCCGGGCGCAGGGCGGGCGTTCCGATGGGGGAGCACCGGCGGTACAAGGCCCACCTCACGGTGGCGCGCAGCCGCGGCGCGGTCGACGTGACGTCGTGTCTCGCGGCCCTGGACGGCTTCAGGTCCCGCACGTGGACCGTGCGGGACCTGGTCCTGGTCCGCAGCGACCTGCCGAAGTCCGGGACGCCCGGTGAACAGCCCCGGTACGAGGCGGTCGCCCGGTGGCCCCTGGGCGCGGCCGGTTAGGCTCGGTGCCGTGGACCCGAAGACGCGGAACCGGATCATGGCCGGTGTGCTCGTGCTGATGTTCGTCGTGGTGGCAGTGGCGGCGGTGCTCGGAAGGTAGCGCGCCGCCGCCGTACCGCTCACCGCGCCCGGCGCCGTCCGGCTACCAGGCGAACGCCTCGGGGGACGGCCCCGGGCCCGGGAAGACCTCGTCCAGGCCGGTCAGCAGCTCCTGCGAGAGTTCCAGGTCCACGGCCCGCAGCGCCGACTCCAGCTGCTCGGCGGTGCGCGGTCCGACGATCGGTCCCGTCACGCCCGGCCGGGTCAGCAGCCACGCCAGCGCGGCCTCGCCCGGCGCCACGCCGTGCTTGTCGAGCAGGTCCTCGTACGCCTGGATCTGCGCGCGTCCGGCGGGGTCGGCGAGGGTGTCCGCGGCCCGGCCGGAGGCGCGCCGGCTGCCCTGGACCTCCTTCTTGAGCACACCGCCCAGCAGCCCGCCGTGCAGCGGCGACCACGGGATGACGCCGAGGCCGTAGTCCTGCGCGGCCGGGATGACCTCCATCTCGGCGCGGCGCTCGGCGAGGTTGTACAGGCACTGCTCGCTGACCAGACCGATGGTGCCGCCGCGGCGGGCGGCGATCTCGTTGGCCTGGGCGATCTTGTAACCGGGGAAGTTCGAGGAACCGGCGTACAGGACCTTGCCCTGCTGCACCAGCACGTCGATGGCCTGCCAGATCTCCTCGAACGGGGTGCTGCGGTCGACGTGGTGGAACTGGTACAGGTCGATGTGGTCGGTCTGCAGGCGCTTGAGGCTGGCGTCGACGGCCCGCCGGATGTTGAGCGCCGACAGCTTGTCGTGGTTGGGCCACGGGTCGCCGCCGTCGGGGGCCATGTTCCCGTACACCTTGGTCGCGAGGACCACCTTGTCGCGGCGCCCGCCGCCCTTCGCGAACCAGTTGCCGATGATCCTTTCGGTGCGGCCCTTGTTCTCGCCCCAGCCGTACACGTTGGCGGTGTCGAAGAAGTTGATGCCCGCGTCCAGCGCCGCGTCCATGATGGCGTGGCTGTCGGCCTCGTCGGTCTGCGGACCGAAGTTCATCGTGCCGAGGACGAGGCGGCTGACCTTGAGTCCGGTGCGTCCGAGCTGCGTGTACTTCATGGTCCACCAGCCAACGGCCTGGAGTGCGCTCCAGGCAAGCGGTTGCGGTCCGCCGGTCTTCGGGCCCGCGGCCGTGTCAGTGGCATGCGTCATGATGTCGGCTACGGGTTTCTGTCGGGGCGGGTTGTCGGGGGGCAGTTCTGTTGCGAAGCCGTGTGTCGGTGTGGGCGTTATCGGCCCTGGTGGCGCTGATGCTGTGCGTGTCGCTCGCGCCGTCGGCGGCGTGGGCGGCGGATTCCCCGGCCGCCGACCGGTGCGCGAGCGACCGGCTCGACGACGCCCGGGTCCGTACGTCGGTGACGTTGCAGCACGAGCACCGCACCTACACCAAGATCGTCACCGCACTGACGGCCGACGTCCCCGGGGACTGGCCTTACGCGCGGGACCTGTTGCTCAGCGCGGACAGCCGCCACTACATCCGGGCGATGTCCTGTCTCACCAGGAGCGAGCAGGGCGAGCAGCGACGCTGGAGCGAGTGGCGCGCCGGCGAGCCCGTGGTGACGTGGAAGGACGGTCGCGTCAAGGTCGTCTACCGGGCGCATTCCTGGGCCAACGAGTACCGGTCGTACACCGATGTGGGGCTGTGGCGCTTCCGCGCGGGCGCCGAGCGCTGGAGCCTGCGGCTCGCGGTGCCGCCCGCGCTGAAGGGCGCCCGGTGGGACGAGATCACGGTGGACCCGGGCACGCCCGGCGCCGAGTGGGCCAGGCCACGGCCGACGGCGGGCGAGGGCTCCTCGGCGCTCGTGTGGCGGCCCGGGGCCGAGCGCGGGCCGGAGCAGGGGCGGAGGACCGCCGCGGAGAAGCGCCCGGTGCCCGTGGTGGAGGTCGGGCTCACGCCGTCCTGGCAGCGTTCCTGGAGCGCCCAGAGCAGTCGCACGATCGTCCTCGGGCTGGACGGACTCGGGCGGCTGCTGTGGGTGGGGGCGGTGTCGGCCCTGCTGCTGACGGCGGTCCGGTGGTACCGGCGGCGCCCCGGGACGCCCACCGCCGAGCAGCTCCTCACCCTGGGCAACCTGCGCGCGTGGGCCGTGCTGGCCGTCCTCCTCTTCTCGGTGGTGCACGCCGATC
Organism: Streptomyces sp. DH24; assembly: GCF_029813775.1. GTDB lineage: Bacteria > Actinomycetota > Actinomycetes > Streptomycetales > Streptomycetaceae > Streptomyces. The sequence goes on from NZ_JARVKW010000028.1 coordinate 45,741, forward strand.
TGCTGATCGAGAACGTCTGGGCGTCCTTCCACGGGTGGATGTCGTTCCAGGAGCAGCTCTTCCTGGAGTACGGCTTGGCCCTGCTGGCGATCTGCGTGCTGCTCGGCTTCGCCGGGTGGTCACGGCGACGGATCGCCGGGGTCGTCCTCCTGCTGAACCCGGTGGCCGTGGTCTTCGCGGTGGGACTGGCGCACCTCCGTATCGGTGTGGGCCCCGCGCTCGCCGTTCAGGGGCTGCTCGGCTCCTGTTTCCTGGCGCTGACCCTGTTCGCGGTCGTCGCGGTGCTGTGGCGGCTCGCCGTCCAGGGGCAGTTGCTGCCCGGGAGCCGCCGCCACCCGGGGAACGATAGGGTCCTGCGGGCCCGTGTCGCCTGGCCGGCGGTCGTCGTCGCCACTCTGGTCGTGGCCGTGTGCTACGCGCTGGCGGAGGAGCGTGACTGGCAGCGGGCCTCCTGGCTGAGCGACCCGGCGGGCCCCGGCAACGGGACGGACCGCCTGGAGGACTACCTCTGGCAGGTGATGTGGTCCGTCTCCTTCGGCCAGGAGCAGCTGATCAACGACCAGATGTGGCTTTTCGCCTGCGTCGCCCTGCTGGCCGCGCTGCGCGCGTGGCGCCGCCCCGCCTCGGTAACGCCCCTGGACGATCCCGCGGACCGCCTCCTGCTGCTCACCTTCTTCGCGGTCACGGCCGGCCTCAACAGCGGCAACCACCTGGCCAGTTCCCTGCTCACGAGCCTGTGGATACCCCTCAACATGCTGGCGCTGTACGGGACGACGGCGCTCCTGGCCCGGCGGTCCGTCCTCGCCCAGCCCTTCGAGTTCTCCGGCCGCCCGCTGGCCACGGCGACCGGGCCCGCGGCCCGTACGGCGCTGCTGCGCAAAGCGCGCTCCTACCGCGAGATCCACGCCGAGCTGCGCCGCCTTGACCAGGGCCTGTTCGGTGACGTGCCTCCCCAACGGGACGACCTGGAAAGACGGTTGGAGAGACTGCACGACTGGCCGGTGAGCGCCCCGCCGGTCGTCCGCGACCGGCTTCCGGCCAAGGTGTCGGTGGTGGACGCGGCCCTGGCCCTGGGCCCGCGCGACGACTGGTGGGACAACGGCAGGCGCGGCGCGCTGTTCGCGCTGATTCCCGGCCTGCCGGCCGCCCTGCTCGGCACGTGGTCGTGGCGCATCCGCGGCGAGGGCTGGCAGGACACCCTCTCGGACTTCCTCGGCTTCCCCGGTCTCCTGCTCAATCTCGTCTACTGGACGTTCACCTGGTCCGCGGCGGGCTTCGTGCTGGGCGCCCTGTGGCGGGCGCTGCCGGGGCGCCGCGGAGCGGTCAAGGCGCTCCCGCTCGCAGCGGCCTTCGCGCTGCCCGTGGGGCTCGACGCGCTGGTGGGCTGGTTCACGCGTGAGGGCACGTCGAACGCGGCCCTGCATCTTTCGATGATGCTCTTCGTCCTCACGGTCACGGCCATAGCGCTCGACTTCGACACCTTCGGGGGCGAGCGGCGCTACTGGCAGAGCCGCTTCGGGCTGCTCCTGTCCGTGTACCAGATGCGCTACTACTCGCTTCAGATCGCCTATCTCATCGCTCAGCTCATCGCCATGATCACGATCTGGCAGTTCTTCGCGGAGCCCGACATCGTCCCGTCCCAGGACGGCACCCCACCGGACACGAACGGCTCGGGCCCGGCGCAGTGACCCGTGGCTTTCGCCGGACGGTGACCTTCGCGGTCAGTCCGGTCGCCGTGGCGCTCCTCCCCGGCCGCGCCCGGACGGACACGGCCGCGCCGTTCAACGACGGGCACGGTGACGAGGAGGCGACCGGAATCGGTCACCTGTCATATGCCGCGCCCAGGTCCCAGCCCTGGTGCATCGCCTCCGCGAAGGCCGCCGCGATGCGGTGTTCGCCGTTCTCGTTGGGGTGCGTGCCGTCGTAGGTGTCGGTGTGGATGTCGTACGGCGGGTACGGGGACGCCAGCAGCAGGGGGGAGCGGGGTTCGTCGAGGTCGGCCGTCGTCTTCGCGAGGAGTTCGTTGAAGCGGGTGACCTGTTCGGCGAACGGGGCGTCGTGCTCGGCCCGGATGTTCGGGACGACCGGCAGCAGCACCATCCGCACCCGCGGGTTCGCCGCCCGTGCCTCGGCGATGAACCGGCGCGCGTTCTGCGCGGTCTGCTCGGCGTTCGTGTAGAAGCCGAGGTCGATCAGGCCGAGGGAGACCAGCAGGACGTCCGCCCGGCAGGTGCGCACCGCGTCCCCGATCAGCGGTGCCATGTGCAGCCAGCCCTCGCCCCAGCCGGCCAGGTGGGTGCGCGGAAAGTCCGGGTCGGCGTACGCGTACGAGGTGGGGGCGTCCTCGGACTTGTCGTACAGCGCCTCGCGCGGTCCGACGAGCGTGAACGGGCGGCCGTACGACGCGCACAGGTGCTGCCACAGGCGGTAACGCCACGTGTGTTCGCCCGCGCTGCCGATCGTCATCGAGTCACCGACGGGCATGAACCTGAGCATCCGCTCATCATGGACGACGGCCCGCCCCCGGGCGGACCGCCGGGGGTGTGAGTCCGGCCACCCTGCGTGAACAGGCCCGCGCGGTGGCAGTCTTGGGGCATGCGCCGACTGCTCGCTCTGCTCGCCGGGGTCCTCCTCGTGGGTGCCCTGGCCGTGCCCGCGTCCGCCGCCGCCGGCGACGACGGGTTCACCATCAGGGACCCGCGCATCACCGAGTCCAGCGGGCTCGCCGCGTCCCGGCAGCACCCGGGCGTCTTCTGGACGCACAACGACAGCGACGACGGGCCCTATCTGTACGCGGTGAGCGGCGAGACGGGGCAGACGGTCGCCCGCGTCACCCTCACCGGCGTCGGCACCCCGCGTGACGTGGAGGCCGTCGCCGTCGGGCCCGGCAACCGGCTCTACGTCGGAGACATCGGCGACAACCTCGGCGGCACCTGGCCCTACGTGTGGGTCTACGAGCTGCCCGAGCCGAAGACCCTGAGGAACCAGGTCGTCCGCGCCACGCAGTACGTCGTCAAGTACGCCGACGGCCCCCGCGACGCCGAGTCGCTCGTCGTGCACCCGAAGACCGGCCGCGTCTACATCGTCGACAAGAAGGAGGACGGCGGTCACCTGTACGAGGGCCCGGCCGAGCTGTCCGCCTCCGGCAGCAACGTCTTCCGGCCCGTCGCCCCCGTGGACCTGTGGGCCACCGACGCCGCCCTCTCGCCCGACGGCCGGCACCTCGCCGTACGCGGCTACTTCGGGGGCATCTGGTACGACTGGAACGGCGGCGAACTCAAGCGGCGCGGCCGGCTCCAGGTGCCGTTGCAGGGCCAGGGCGAGTCCGTCACGTACTCCGCCGACGGCACGAAGGTCCTGTTCGGCAGCGAGGGCGCACAGAGCCCCGTGCAGTCCGAGGACGCGCCCGGCCGTGCCGCCGGGTCACCGCCGGGCAACGGCGGTTCCGGCAACGGGGCCGGAGGCGGGACCGGCGGCGGGGACGGTCCCGGGGTCAGGACCGGTGCGCTCGCGCTGGTCGTGGTGTGCGCCGCGGTGTTCGGCGTGCGCAGGCTGCTGCGCCGGGGCTGAGCCGAGCGCCGAGTGCCGGGCTGCGGGCGCCGAGTGCCGAGTGCCGGGCTCCGGTACGGAAGTCCCGCCCCGGCCTGCCGGTCACCACGGGGCACGCGTCCGGAGCGTCGTCGCCCCCCGCCGACCGGTCTCAGGTCTCCCCGCTCCCAGGTCTCCCCGGCCTCAGGTCTTCCCCGGTCTCAGGGCTCCTGGTCCACGTCCTCCCGGCCACGTCCCCCCGGGTCTCACGCCCCCCGGCCCGGTCTCAGGTCTCCCCGCGCTCGCGCCGGGCCACCAGGACCTCCAGGCCGTCCAGGATGCGCTGGAGCCCGAACCTGAAGTGGTCGAAGGCGGGGCTGAAGGTGTCTTCCGACAGGGAGGCCAGCACCGGATAGCGGCCGGAGGCCATGACCTCCTCCAGCACCGGCTGCTGCGCCTCCCAGAACTGCGCGTCCGTGAGCCCGGACCTGCGCTCCGCCTCCTCCTGGTGCACCTGGGTGCGGGCGGCCCCGACGACGTACCCGTCGATCATGATGATCACCGAGAGCAGTTCGGGGTCGGACAGCCCCATCGGCTTGATGCGCGCGAGGACGCTCTCCATGCCGTCGAGCGCGCCGGGGCCGAGGATCGGGCGGCACTGGTTGACGTGCAGCAGCCAGGGGTGGCGGCGGTAGAGGGCGAGCGTGGCGTGGGCCAGTGCCTCCAGGGCCCGGCGCCAGCCGCCGTCGCCGTACGCGGCCGGGTCCTGGCTGGGGCGCTGGACCCGGTCGAGCATCAGGTCGAGCAGTTCGGCCTTGCCGGGGACGTAGCGGTACAGCGACATGGCGCCCGTGCCGAGCTCGGTGGCGACCCGGCGCATCGAGACCGCGTCCAGCCCTTCGGCATCCGCGATGCGGACGGCCGCTTCCACGATCTGGTCGAGGGTGAGGGTCGGTCTGGGGCCGCGACTGGGGCGGCGGCCGGTGTCCCAGAGCAGTTCGAGGGTGCGCGCGATGTCTCCGCTGCCGCTGGCCCCCGCGCTGCCCGCGCCCTTGCTTCCGGCGCTGTCCGCCCCGCTCGTGCCGCTCGTCATGAGGTCAGCTTAAGTCCCCCCGCGAAAAACTGAGTACGGCGTACGCGCAATCGGGTACGGTGTACTCGGTTGAGCGTGTGACGCACGGGAGGGGCACATGACGGGACACGACGGACGCGACGGATACGCGGTGCGGGCCGAGGCGCTGGAGAAGCGCTACGGCGAGAAACGCGCCCTCGACGGCTTCGACCTGGCCGTCCGCCAGGGCACCGTGCACGGCCTGCTCGGGCCGAACGGCGCGGGCAAGACCACCGCCGTGCGCATCCTGTCCACGCTCGTGCGGCTGGACGGGGGACGGGCGGAGGTCGCCGGGCTCGACGTGGCCCGGCAGCCGCGCGAGGTGCGCGCCCGGATCGGACTCACCGGCCAGTACGCGGCCGTGGACGAGGTCCTCACCGGCCGGCAGAACCTGGAGATGTTCGGCAGGCTGTTCCACCTCGGCGGACGGCGCGCCAGGCTGCGGGCCGCCGAGCTGCTGGAGCAGTTCGACCTGACCGACGCCGCCGACAAGGGCGTCGGCGACTACAGCGGCGGTATGCGGCGGCGCCTGGACCTGGCCGCCTCCATGATTCTGGCCCCGGCGGTCCTCTTCCTGGACGAGCCGACGACCGGCCTGGACCCCCGCAGCCGCGGCGAGGTGTGGGACTCGGTGCGGGAGCTGGTGGCGAGCGGCACGACCGTGCTGCTGACCACGCAGTACCTGGAGGAGGCCGACCGGCTCGCCTCCCGCATCACGGTCATCGACCGCGGCCGGGCCATCGCCGACGACACCCCGGACGGGCTGAAGAACCTCGTCGGCGGCGACCGCATCGAGGTCGTCGTCGCCGAACGCTCCGACATCCCGCGCGTGGTGAAGGTCGTCGCCCGGGTCGCCGACGGCGAACCCGAGGCGGAAGAGGGCGAGTTGCGGGTGCACGCCCCGGTGACCGACCGGGTGGCGGCCCTGACGGACGTGGCGCGCACCCTCCAGGACGAGGGCGTGCGCGTGGAGGACATCGGGCTGCGCAGGCCCAGCCTGGACGACGTGTTCCTGCGCCTGACCGGACACCGCACGGAGAAGGAGGCCGCCGCATGACCGCCGTAGGCCTGGAACCGGCCGCCCCGGCCGCCCCGGCCGCCCGCGGCCGCACGTACTGGCTGCTCGCCGACACCTGGAACATCGTCCGCCGCGGCCTGACCCACTACCGCCGCCAGCCGGTCAACATCGCCTGGCAGCTCGGCTTCCCGATCCTGTCGGTCCTCCTGTACGGCTATGTCTTCGGCAGCGCGATGAAGGTGCCCGGCGGCGGGGACTACAAGGACTTCCTGATGCCCGGGATGTTCGTGATGACGATGGCGTTCGGCTTCATCAACACCGCGACGGTCGTCGTGTACGACTCCACGCGGGGCGTCATCGACCGGTTCCGCTCCATGCCGATGGCCTCGTCGGCGGTCGTGGCCGGGCGCGGGGTGACCGATCTCGTCGTCGCGTGCGCCGAGTTGGGCATCATGATGCTGACGGCGCTGGCCATGGGCTGGCGGCCGGACGGCGGCTGGGGCTTCCTGGCCGCCTTCGGACTGCTGCTGTGGCTGCGCTTCGCGCTCATCTGGATCGGCGTGTGGCTGGGGCTGCTGGTCCCCAACCCGGAGGCGGCTGGCGGCCTGTTCGCGGTCGCCTTCCCGCTCACGATGATCTCCAGCATCTTCGTCGCCCCGCAGCTCATGCCCGACTGGCTGGGCTGGCTCGCCGCCTGGAACCCGATCTCCTCCACGGCGGCGGCGGCCCGCGACCTGTTCGGCACGCCGGTCGGCGGCGGCGACACGTGGGTCGAGCAGCACGCGCTGCTGATGGCGGGGGTGTGGCCGGTGATCCTGACGGCGATCTTCCTGCCGCTGGCGGTGCGGAGGTTCAAGAAGCTGAGTCGCTGAGCGGTTTCCCCCGGGAGCGCTGCGGGCACGGGAGTTCCGGCCGCTCCCGGTTGGGGGAACAGGTCACGAGGGCGAGGGACAGGTACGAGGGGCGTTCGAGGTAGAAGCCCAGCGACACGTCCCCGCCCGCCCGGAGCCGCGCGACGGCGGAGCCGACGTGACGGGCCAGGTACCCGCCCTCGCGCCCGCCCCCGGCCGCGAACCGGGGAGCGAACTCGGCCAGCCGCTCCCCGAGCCACGCCGCCGCGTCCTCCGCCTCGCCCCAGGTGCCGCGCACCAGCGCGGGCGGCTTGAGGAGCCAGTACGCCGTTTCCAGCGGCGGCAGTTCCGAGGCGGGGAACGCCGAGGCGACCTCGCGGTAGCGCTGGACCAGCTCGGGCCGGCTGCCGGGCGGGGGCGGTTCGGGGTGGGGCGGACGCCGCAGGGCCTCCTGGTCGAAGCGGTCCTTCGGGCCGGTCCAGAGATAGCCGTGATGGTGCACCGGGTTCCTGTTCGGGGTGATTCCGGCCCGCTCCCCGAGAGGGTGGGCGGGCCGGAACGGCTGGAGCGGCGGGACGGTCAGAGGGCGAGCCCGAACCGCGCCGGGTCGATCCCGGCCACGCTCAGCTCCTCGGTGGTGAACCGCAGCGGCTGCGCGTCCGGCCGCTTGCTGTCGCCCAACGCCCAGGCGTCGTCCCCGATCCGGGCGAGCGTCACGCAGGACTCGCCGTCCGGATGGGTGTTGCCACCGCACGCCTTCACGAACGAGGCGTGGGAGAGGTCGAGTCGGTAGAGGTCGTTTCGGTTCGGCACGGCCGGCCCTTCCTGGTCGGGTGTGGTCGGGACGACCGTAGGAAGCGGGAAGGCGGCGGCGGGGAGAATATTCTCCGTTATTCTCGCGTGGTCACTCTGGATGCATGGACATTCGCTCTCGGTCACCGACATGCTGACTGCGCAACATCGTTGAGACCTATGGGGTGCGCTGCGCCATGATCCGGGATGCTGCATGGCACCACGCCGTACCGTGGAAGCAGTTCACGGCTGACATGTAGGGAACCGAGCGGATACCGGTGAGCACGGATTATCAGAGGGCGCGTGAGGAACTCGGGCGCAAGCTGCGTGAGTTGCGGGTCACGACCCCTGACGGCCGGCTCACCGGTGTTCAACTGGCGCAACGGCTCGGCTGGCAGCAGTCGAAGGTCAGCAAGCTGGAGAACGGTCGGCGGACGCCGACGGACGACGATCTGCGGGCATGGGCCGAGGCCACCGGGCAGCCTGCGGTCTTCGGTGAGCTGAGCGCCCGGCTCAAAGGCTTCGAAAGCCAGATCCGCTCCTGGCGCCGCCAATTGGCGGCAGGCCACCGCCCCGTCCAGGAAACCTGGAACAGGACCGTCTCCGACGCCAGAACCCTCCACGTCTGGGAAGGCACCATCATTTGCGGTCTGCTGCAGACCGCCGACTACGCCCGGTGTGTCTTCGAGCGCCATGCCCAGCTTCACCGGTCCCCGAGGGACACCGAGGACGCGGTGCGCGTTCGGATGAAGCGGCAGGAGTGGCTGTACCGGCCGGGCAAGCGGTTGAACGTGGTGATGTGGGAGGGCGCGCTGCGGGCCCGGATCTGTCCGCCGGAGGTGCTGGCGGCACAACTGGACCGTCTGCTCGGCGTCGTGGGGATGGACACGGTCAACCTGGGCATCGTGCCTTTGGACGCACCGCTGTCCCTGTCTCCCGGTAACGCCTTCTGGATGATGGACGAACGCCTCGTCGTGGTCGAGGACTGGCACGCCGAGCTCTGGCTGGACGACGCCGAAACGATTGCCCTCTACCGCCGCGTCTGGGACACCTTCGCCGACGCGGCCGTCTTCGGCACCGAGGCCCAGCAGGTCATCGCGCGGGTCCGGCGGAGCATCAAGGTCTGAGGGCGTACGGCCGCGCCAGGTCGTCACCGGTCGGCCGGGCCGGTGCCCGGGAGTGCGACGGGACCTGCCAGTGGGCATCCTCGGCGGGAAACGGCAGGTAGTGACCGGCGGCGCGGGAGCGCTTGAACCAGCGGCGCCAGCGGGCGTCGTACGGGTTGGGGAGCCGCCATACGTACGGGTCCGGTGGGCGGACCTCCCGCGCGAGGTCCTTGTCGTTCACCTCTTCCTCGGCCTCTTCCTCGCGGCCGAGCAGGTGGGCCACCGCGTCACGAACCAGCCGGAACATGTGCCTCCGTCCCCGCGAGCGTGATCCTGGCCCACACGCACTTCGTGTACGGGTCCTGCCGCCACCCCCAGTCCTCGGCGAGCGCCGCGACCAGCGCGAGTCCGCGTCCGCCTTCCTGGTCCGGGTGGGGCTCGCGGAGCCGGGGGAGGCGGTCCCGGTCCGGGTCGGAGACCTCCAGGAGTAATTCGGTGCCGTGGAGGGTCAGCGTGACCTTGGCCTGGGCGTAGGAAATCCGGCAGTGGGTCACGACGTTGGTGACGAGCTCGTTCGCCAAAAGGGTCACCCCCTCGGCGAGCTCGCCGGTGACGCCCCAGTCCGCGAGGACTTTGCGCACGCGCTGCCGGGCGCCGGCCACGTGCCGCCTGTGCTTGGGGATGAGGAAGGTTTCGGTTGGGGGCATGGGGGTGCCTACCTCCTGACGTGCCGCCAAGATGCGTCTGTGTGACGCCCGGACGAAGCTACGGATGCATGAGTAGGCTCTGCAACAGATTCCAGTGAATGCATGCGCTCGTTTACTCAATCGAGTGAAGTACTCCCAGGCTTGAGGGCCGTGTGGCATGGTTGCGACAGAAAAAGGGAGGTTTCATGCCTGCAGGTGGACGGCCGACGGTGCGCAGCAGGCGTTTGGGCGCGGTGCTCAGGCGGTACCGGCAAGCCGCCAAGCTCGATCAGCCACAGGCTGCCGAAGTGATCGCGTCAAGTCAGGCCAGAATCAGCCGCCTTGAGACGGGCCACGTCACCGCGCGCGTCATCGAAGTACGACTGCTGCTGGACGCCTACGGGGTCAAGGACCCGGAAGTCCGGATGAAGCTGGAGGAGTTGGCCAGGCAGCCCAAGAAGCGGGGCTGGTGGCTTGAGTATGCCCCGCACTTGCGTTCGGACTACGTCGATCACATCGCCCTCGAAGATGACGCATGCCATATCCGTCAATGGCAGCCGGTTCTGATTCCAGGGCTTTTGCAGACTCCGGCGTACGCGGAGGCAGTCATCACCGGCGGACCCGACACCCTCGCTACTGAGCAGGTGGCTCGGTTGGTGAAGGTAAGGATGCGGCGGCAGGAGAAGATCGCGGAGGGCGGGGCCAGGTTCGCCGCTGTCCTCTGGGAAGCGGTCATTGAGCACCCCCTGGCGAGCATGGACATTCACCGGGAGCAGTTGGCGTCGCTCCTCGATGTGGGGAAGCGGGAGAATGTCACTGTGCAGGTCTTGCCGTTCAGCGCGGGAGCGCTCGTGGCAGCTGCCTCCGCGTTCGCCGCGTTCAGCTTCGACGCCGGGGCGGCCATCGAGGCGGTGACGATGGATGACCTGATGAGTTCGTCGGTCCTCGAGTCCCCCGACGATCTCGAGGTTTACGCCAGATTGTTTGACCTGCTGCACTCAGCGGCATTGACGCCGGAGGTGAGTGCGAAACTGATCCAGAGCAAGTTGCGAAGCATTGAGGCAGGCGTGTAATGACCAAACTTGTGGGTCCCTTCCGGAAGTCTTCGTACTCGGCCCAACTGGGCGAATGCGTAGAAGTGGCCGTCACAGTCCCGGGCGGCCGAGCCGTCCGCGACAGCAAGCAGCAGGACGGCCCCCTCCTCACCGTCTCCCGCGAGAGCTGGCACGCCTTCCTGCGCCAGTTCGGCTGAGCCGGCAGGGCGCCCGGCGACGAAGGAACGTCAGCGGCGGGCGTGGCGGATCTTCAGGCGGCCGAAGCCCATGGTCCCGGAGAACCGGATCTTCGGGCCGGTGGGGCCGGAGCTCTGCCGGGGCTTGTAGCGCAGGTCCTTCCAGCCGGTGTGCAGGCCCTCGACCTCCACCTCCGCGTCGCGCGGGACCGTGATGCGGGCGCCGCCCGTTCCGAGTTGCAGCTCGATGTCCACGACCGGGTGCTCGATGACCGCCCGGGACAGGTCCAGCCGTACCGTCCCGTATGCCGACTCGACCTTGAGGAACCGCGGGACCCGCCACACGCCGCGCCGCGTGATCCGTCCGCCGGCGGCGCCGATCACCGACGTGGTGTCCGGGGGTTCGGCCGGGAGAGCGGCGAGAGCCGAGGCGAGGTCGTCGCGGGCCGTCGCGGTCAGCACCCGGTGGAGGCGTTCGTCCAACTCCTCGTGGGAGACGAGCCCTTCTGCGTACGCCTCCTGCAGACGCCGTACGGCCCTGTCGCGGGCGTCTTCTGCGAGCGGCGGCGGCGAGTTTTCCGGTAACGAGGTCACCGTCTCACCGTACTGCCGGACTGCCGCTTGGCTGTAGGGACTTGGCGCAGGCTGCCGGCCTCAGGAGCCCGTCCGGGAGGTTTCGTCCACCACCCAGGACAGATAGGCCTCCGACCCGCCGGTCACCGGCAGGGTGATCCACTCGGGGACGTCGTAGGAGTGCTTCTCCGTCACCCACGCCTCCAGTTCCGCGAGGCGGTCCGTGGTCGTCTTGTACGAGACCCGCCACTCCTGGGCCGTCTCGATCTGGCCCTGCCACCGGTACACGGCGGTGAACGGCGCGTCGATGTGGGCGCACGCCGCGAGCCGGTTCTCGACCGCGCCCCGCGCCAGTGCCTTCGCCCGGTCCTCGTCGTCGATGGTCGTCTGCGCGATCACGATGTCGGTCATGCCGCTGCCTTTCGAGCTGGGGATGCCACGACCCTAACCAGGCCGGACCGCCGTGAGTCAGCGGCTCGGGCGGCAATCAGTGGGGCGTGAGTGACCGCACGCAGGATCTCTTCACGGTTCTTCGCCCGCGGGCTGAGTCGTGCCGCTGGCGAGCGCGACAAAACGGCGGTTCCACTTCCGTGGCGGCCGCGCCGACCCGGGACCACTCCGAGGACTACGGCCCGGTGCCGGACCCGAGGGACGACGCGTGAGTGCGGGGCGCGGCGACCGCGTGGCGCCGCCCGCGCCTGACGGCCACTGGGAAGTCCGTTTCGCGGACGCGGCGTCCGCGAAGGGATGGGACAGCCTCGCCCAGCAAGCACGCGAGAACACCTATCGCGCCTGGGTGCGCAGCACCTGCTGGATCACCTTCGCCGGCACAGGGCATCCGCGAGCCACGGACCACCGTCGAGTCGGCAAGCCGTACGAACGGCAAAGGGCGCCCCGCGTTCCCGCCAGGCGCCCTCCCCGTCATCCCGCGATGACTACAGCTTCTCGATCACATAGTCGACGCACTTCGTCAGCGCCTCGACGTCCGCCGGGTCGATCGCCGGGAACATCGCCACGCGCAGCTGGTTGCGGCCCAGCTTGCGGTACGGCTCGGTGTCGACGATGCCATTGGCGCGCAGGACCTTCGCGACGGCCGCGGCGTCGACCTCGTCCGTGAAGTCGATCGTGCCGATGACGGCCGAGCGCTTCGCCGGGTCGGTGACGAACGGGTTGGCGAACTTCACGTCCTCCGCCCAGCCGTACAGCGTCCGCGCGGAGGTCGCCGTGCGGCGGACCGCCCAGTCCAGGCCGCCCTGGCCGTTGATCCACTCCAGCTGCTGGTTGAGCAGGAAGAGGGTCGACAGGGCCGGGGTGTTGTACGTCTGGTTCTTGCGGGAGTTGTCGATCGCCGTCGGCAGGGAGAAGAACTCCGGGACGTGGCGGCCGGACGCGTGGACGCGCTCCGCCCGCTCGATCGCGGCCGGTGAGAACACGCCGATCCACAGGCCGCCGTCGGAGGCGAAGCACTTCTGCGGCGCGAAGTAGTAGACGTCCGTCTCCGCGATGTCGACCGGCAGGCCGCCCGCGCCCGACGTGGCGTCGACCAGCACCAGCGCGCCCTCGTCGGCGCCCGCCACCCGCTTGATCGGCATGGCGACACCGGTCGAGGTCTCGTTGTGCGTGAACGCGTACACGTCCACGCCCGCCTCGGCGACCGGCTCGGGGTGCGTGCCCGGGTCGGCGGAGACGACGGTCGGCTCGGCCAGCCAGGGGGCCAGCTTGGCCGCCTTGGCGAACTTGGAGGAGAACTCGCCGAAGCTGAGGTGCTGCGACTTGTTCTCGATCAGGCCGTGCGTCGCGATGTCCCAGAACGCCGTGGAGCCGCCGTTGCCGAGGATCACCTCGTAGCCGTCGGGGAGCTGGAACAGCTCGCGGATGCCCTCGCGCACCTGGCCGACCAGGTTCTTCACGGGCGCCTGGCGGTGAGAGGTACCGAGGAGGGACGTGCCGGTCGCGGCGAGCGCGTCCAGCGCCTCCGTCCGCACCTTGGAGGGCCCCGCGCCGAAACGTCCGTCCGCGGGCTTGATGTCAGAGGGAATCTGGATCTCAGCCACGCAGGGAGCGTAGCCGTTGAGGGAAACCTGGGCGAAACGTCGTCCGTCGGGTGAGACGGTGTCCGACCCGTATGGTCCCGGGCGGTCTCGCCTTCACGCGCGTGCGGGCTGTTTCCTGGACGCATGACGGATGGACGCATGACGGATCTCGAGGCCGAGCTGCGCAGGGTCGTCCGGGGCGAGGTCGGGTTCGGTGTCACGGACCGGGCGCTGGTCACCATGGACGCGTCCAACTACCGGCGGGTCCCGCTGGGGGTCGTGGCACCGCACGACGCCGACGACGTGGCCGCCGTCCTCGCGACCTGCCGCGGACACGGCGTGCCCGTCGTGCCGCGCGGGGGCGGGACGTCCATCGCCGGGCAGGCGACCGGCACGGGCGTCGTCCTCGACTTCACGCGGCACATGAACCGGCTGACGGCCCTCGACCCCGCGACGCGCACGGCCGTCGTCCAGCCCGGTCTGGTCCTCGACCGGCTCCAGGACGCCGCCGCCCCGCACGGCCTGCGCTTCGGGCCCGACCCGTCCACCCACAGCCGCTGCACGCTCGGCGGCATGATCGGCAACAACTCGTGCGGCTCCCACTCGGTCGCCTGGGGGACGACGGCCGACAGCGTGCGGGAACTGTCGGTGCTCACCGCGCGCGGCGAGGCGCTGAGGCTCGGGCCGGGCTGGGCCGGCGCCCCGGACGGGCTGCGGGCCCTGGCCGAGGGCGAGCTCGCCCGGCTGCGCACCGGCTTCCCCGACCTGCCCCGCCGTATCTCCGGCTACGCGCTGGACGCCCTGCTCCCCGAGAAGGGCGCGGACGTCGCCCGCTCCTTCTGCGGCTCCGAGGGCACCCTGGGCGTCCTGACCGAGGCGGTCGTACGGCTCGTGGAGGCGCCACGCGCGCGTGCGCTGGCCGTCCTCGGGTACGCCGACGAGAGCGCCGCGGCCGAGGCGGCCCACGGCCTGCTGCCGCACGGTCCGCTCACCGTGGAGGGCATGGCCGCCGACCTCGTGCCGGAGCCGACGGCGCTGCCCAGGGGCGGCGCCTGGCTGTTCGTGGAGACCGGCGGGGACACGGCGGACGAGGCACGCGCGCGTGCCGAGGCGATCGTGCGGGCCGCCGACGTGCTGGACTCCCTGGTCGTGACGGACCCGGCCGGGCAGCGCGTCCTGTGGCGCATCCGGGAGGACGCGAGCGGCACGGCGACCCGGATGCCGGACGGCACGGAGGCCTGGCCCGGCTGGGAGGACTGCGCGGTGCCGCCCGCCCGGCTCGGCGCGTACCTGCGCGAGTTCCGCGGGCTGCTGGCCGCCCACGGGCTGCGCGGCACGCCGTACGGGCATTTCGGCGACGGCTGCATCCACGTCCGCATCGACTTCGACCTGCTGACCGGTCCGGGCGTCGCCCGCTTCCGGCGCTTCTCCGAGGAACTCGCCGACCTCGTCGTGGCCCACGGCGGCTCCCTGTCCGGCGAGCACGGCGACGGCGTGGCCCGGGCCGAGCTGCTGCCGCGCATGTACGGTGCCGAGACGGTGGCGCTGTTCGAGCGGGCCAAGGCGGTCTGGGACCCCGACGACCTGCTCAACCCCGGCATGCTCGTCCGCCCGGCCCCCCTGGACGCGGGCCTCCGCTTCGCGGTCCTGCCCCGCGAGCCCGTCGACGTGACCTTCGGCTACCCCGCCGACGGCGGCGACTTCTCCGCCGCGGTGCGCCGCTGCGTCGGGGTCGCCAAATGCCGTACGACGGCGGTCGCGGGCGCCGCCGTCATGTGCCCCTCGTTCCGGGCGACGGGCGAGGAGGAGCACTCCACGCGCGGGCGTGCCCGGCTGCTGCACGAGATGCTCGCCGGTGAACTGGTCACCGACGGCTGGCGGTCGACGGAGGTACGGGACGCGCTCGACCTGTGCCTGTCCTGCAAGGGCTGCCGCTCCGACTGCCCGGTCGGGGTCGACATGGCCACGTACAAGGCGGAGTTCCTGCACCACCACTACGCCGGCCGCCGCCGCCCGGCCGCCCACTACGCGCTGGGCCGGCTGCCGGTGTGGCTGCGCTGGGCGTCCCGGCTGCGGGCGGCGGGGCCGGTCAACGCCCTCGCGTCGGTGCGACCGCTCGCGGCGGTGGCGAAACGGGCGGGCGGCATCGCCGGTGAGCGGGGGATTCCGCGGCTGGCGGGGGAGACGTTCAGCTCCTGGTGGCGCGCCCGGCCGCCCCGCGCGGCCGATGCCGGCCGGCTCGTGGTGCTGTGGCCGGACACCTTCACCGAGCACCTGTCGCCGTCCGTGGGCCGCGCGGCCGTCCGCGTGCTGGAGGCGGCGGGACTGCGCGTGGCGCTGCCCCCGACACTGCGGCTGCGGAAGGCACCGGTGGGCGACGGCCGGACGAGGTTCCTCGGGCCCCTGTCGGTCCTGCGCCCCCGGTCCCGGGTCTGCTGCGGACTCACCTACGTCTCCACGGGGCAGCTCGACCGGGCGCGCGAGGTCATGCGCCGCACCCTCGACCTGATGACGCCCGTGCTGGAAGCCGGTGTTCCCGTGGTCGTGCTGGAACCGAGCTGTGCGGCGGCCCTGCGCACGGACCTGCCCGAGCTGCTGCACGACGACCCGCGCGCGGCCCGCCTCGCCGCCCGCGTCGTCACCTTCGCCCAGGCGCTGGTACGGCTGGCGCCCGACTGGGCGCCGCCGCGCGTCGACCGCCCGGTGACCGGCCAGACCCACTGCCACCAGCACGCGGTACTGGGTGACGCCGCCGACCGCCGCCTGCGCGCCGCGGCGGGCCTCACGGGCGAGCTGACCGGCGGCTGCTGCGGACTCGCCGGGAACTTCGGTTTCGAGAGGGGCCACTACGAGGTGTCGGTGGCCTGCGCGGAGGACCTGCTGCTCCCGGCGGTACGGCGGGCCCCGGCCGGGGCGGAGGTCCTGGCCGACGGCTACTCGTGCCGGACCCAGCTGGAACAGCTCGCGGGCGTGCGGGGGCGGCATCTGGCGGAGGTGCTGGCGGCGGCGCTGGACGGCGAGCGGGCGCGAGCGGGGCGGGGAGAGGGCGGCGGAGAGGACGGTGGAGAGGGCGGTGGAGAGGGCGGCGGAGAGGACGGTGGAGAGGGCGGTTCCGGGGGCGGGAAAGGCAGTGGCGAAGGTGGCTGAAGTCCGGAACCATGTCAGGAACATGGGGGTTCACGCCCCTGACCTAGTCCATTACCCTGGACCGGGAAGTCCAGCACGATGGACGCTCACGCGTCGAACGCCGAGTCCTTGGAAGGCCCCGTGACCACCCCCAGCGCCGCCACCCCGTCCACCCCGGCCTCGGCCGCTCCCGCGGCGGACCACGGCCCGGACCCCTCCGGTGCGCCGGGCCGCCGGGGTTCGCTGGGCCCCGTGGGCCTGGTGCTGGCCGGCGGGATATCGGTCCAGTTCGGCGGCGCGCTGGCCGTGAGCCTGATGCCGAGGGCGGGCGCCCTGGGCGTCGTCACGCTGCGGCTGCTGGTGTCGGCGGTCGTGCTGATGCTGGTCTGCCGGCCCCGGCTGCGCGGCCACTCGCGCGCCGACTGGACCACGGTCGTCGTCTTCGGCGTCGCCATGGGTGCGATGAACGCCCTCTTCTACCAGGCCGTCGCCCGCATCCCGCTGGGCCCGGCGGTCACGCTCGAAGTCCTCGGCCCGCTGGCCCTCTCCGTCCTCGCCTCCCGCCGCGCGATCAACGTGCTGTGGGCGGCCCTCGCCCTCGCGGGCGTGTTCCTGCTCGGCGGCGGAGGGTTCGGCAGCCTCGACCCGGTGGGCGTCGCCTTCGCGCTGGGGGCCGGCGCCATGTGGGCGGCGTACATCATCTTCAGCGCGCGCACGGGGCGGCGGTTCCCGCAGGCCGACGGGCTGGCGCTGGCGATGGCGGTGGCGGCCGTGCTGTGCCTGCCGCTGGGCATCGCCGAGTCGGGCCCGAAGCTCACCGACCCGACGACGATCGCGCTGGGCGCGGCGGTGGCGCTGCTGTCCTCGGTCCTGCCGTACACCCTCGAACTCCTGGCGCTGCGCCGCCTGCCCGCCTCGACCTTCGCGATCCTGATGAGCCTGGAACCGGCCCTCGCCGCGACGGCCGGCTTCCTGGTCCTCAGCCAGGCCCTGGAGCCGGTGCAGGCCCTGGCCATCGCCCTGGTCGTCGTGGCGAGCATGGGCGCGATGCGGACGCAGGTGGGCGGCCGTTCCCGGAGGGACGCGAAGGCGAAGGTCCCGGTGCCGGGGTCGACGCCCACGGCGTAAGGGCGTCGACGCGGGCCCTCGCGGGCGGGTGACCGCGAGGGCCCGCTTCGTGGTCACCCGAGGCGGCCCCGATCCCTCTCCAAAATCATGCAAGCATGCTTGATTGTTTATGGCGCCGGTGCCATGCTCCTCACCACACCGCCCCGCACACCGTCGTGCCCCGAGGGAGCGCCACCGTGGCTGATCCGACGCCCGTGATCGACGATCTGCGCGAGGAGAGCGAGGAACTGGACCGGCTCGTGGCCGGTCTCCCGCCCGAGCAGTGGGCCCTCGCCACCCCCGCACCGCGCTGGAGCATCGCGCACCAGATCGCCCACCTCGCGTGGACCGACCGTTCGGCCCTGGCGGCCGTCACGGACGAGGAACACTTCCGCGCACTGGTCGAGAAGGCCCTCGCCGCACCGGACAGCTACGTCGACGAGGGCGCCGAAGAAGGTGCCCGGCTCGCGCCCCCGCGGTTGCTGGAGACCTGGCGCACCGGGCGCGCCGCCCTGGAGAAGGCGCTGCGCGCCGCCCCGCCCGGCGCCCGCTTCCCCTGGTACGGCCCGCCCATGTCGGCCGCCTCGATGGCCACCGCCCGGCTCATGGAGACCTGGGCCCACGGCCTGGACGTCGCCGACGCACTCGGCGTCGCACCCCCACCCACCGCCCGCCTCCGGCACATCGCGCGCATCGGCGTCCGGGCGCGGGACTACGCCTTCCACGTCCACGGACTCACGCCGCCCGCCGGTGAGTTCCGCGTCGAACTGACCGGACCCGCGGGCGAGATGTGGACGTACGGGCCCGACGACGCACCCGAGCGCGTCACCGGACCCGCCCTCGACTTCTGCCTCCTCGTCACCCAGCGCGCGCACCGCGCCGACCTCGCCGTACGGGCCGAGGGCGCCGACGCGGAGCGCTGGCTCGGCATCGCGCAGGCGTTCGCGGGACCGCCCGGCGCCGGACGCGCGGCGAAGGGCGACGCCCGGTGACCGCCGCCGCACCGCCCCTGCGCATCGGCAACGCGTCCGGCTTCTACGGCGACCGCTTCGACGCCATGCGCGAGATGCTCACCGGCGGCGACCTGGACGTCCTGACCGGCGACTACCTCGCCGAGCTGACCATGCTCATCCTGGGCCGCGACCGCCTCAAGGACCCGTCCGCCGGATACGCCCGCACCTTCCTGCGGCAACTGGAGCAATGCCTCGGGCTCGCCCACGAGCGGCGCGTCCGGATCGTCAGCAACGCCGGTGGGCTGAACCCCGCCGGACTCGCCGACCGGATACGGAAGCTGGCCGACCGGATCGGCGTCCCGCTGCGCGTCGCGCACGTCGAGGGCGACGATCTCACCGGCGCCCACCCCGGCACCCTCGCCGCGCACGCCTACCTCGGCGGCTTCGGGATCGCCGCGTGCCTGCGTGCCGGCGCGGACGTCGTCGTCACCGGCCGGGTGACCGACGCGGCCCTCGTCAGCGGGCCCGCCGCCGCCCACTTCGGCTGGTCGGCGGACGACCACGACCGGCTCGCGGGCGCGGTCGTCGCCGGGCACGTCCTGGAGTGCGGGACGCAGGCCACCGGCGGCAACTACGCGTTCTTCACCGAGGGCGGGCCCGGCCTGCGGCGGCCCGGTTTCCCCCTCGCCGAGATCCACGAGGACGGCACCTGCGTCATCACCAAGCACCCCGGCACCGGCGGCTTCGTCGACGTCGGCACCGTCACCGCCCAGCTGCTGTACGAGACCGGCGGGGCCCGGTACGCCGGGCCCGACGTCACCGCCCGCCTCGACACCGTACGGCTCAGCCAGGAAGGGCCCGACCGGGTGCGCGTCGACGGCGTGCGCGGCGAGGCCCCGCCCCCGACCCTCAAGGTCGGCCTCAACCGGCTCGGCGGCTTCCGCAACGAGGTCACCTTCGTCCTCACCGGCCTCGACATCGAGGCCAAGGCCGCGCTGGTGCGGCAGCAGATGACCGACGCGCTCGCCACGTCGCCGCCCGCCGAGGTGCGGTGGGACCTGGTCCGCACCGACCGGCCCGACGCGCCCACCGAGGAGACCGCCAGCGCGCTGCTGCGGCTCGTCGCGCGCGACCCCGACCAGGCCGTCGTCGGACGGGCACTGAGCGGGGCGGCCGTCGAGCTCGCGCTGGCCAGCATCCCCGGGTTCCACGTGACCGCCCCGCCGGGCAAGGGCAGCCCGTACGGCGTGTTCGAGGCCGCCCAGGTCGCGCAGGGCGCCGTGGAGCACGTCGCCGTCCTGCCCGACGGCAGCCGCGTGAGGGTGCCGCCGCCCGGCAGCACCCGTGACCTGGTGGACGTACCGGAACCGGAGCCGCCCGCGCCGCTCCCCGGCGGACCCACCCGGCGCGCCCCGCTCGGTCTCGTCGCCGGGGCCCGCAGCGGCGACAAGGGCGGGGACGCCAACGTCGGCGTGTGGGTGCGGAGCGAGCACACCTGGCGGTGGCTCGCGCACGAGCTGACCGTCGAACGGTTCCGGGAGCTCGTCCCCGAAACCCGCGAACTGCCCGTCGTCCGCCATGCGCTGCCGCGGTTGCGGGCCCTCAACTTCGTCGTCGGGGGCATCCTCGGCGCCGGTGTCGCCGCCCAGCACCGTTTCGACCCGCAGGCCAAGGCGCTCGGCGAATGGCTGCGCTCCCGCCACCTGGACATCCCGGAGGCCCTGCTGTGACCGTCCTGTCCTCGGCCCTGGACCCGGCCGACCCCGAATACCGGGCCAACCGCGAGGCCATGCTCGCCAGGCTCGCCGAACTCGACGCCGAGCACGCCAAGGCCCTCGCGGGCGGCGGCCCGAAGTACGTGGAGCGGCACCGCGGGCGCGGCAAGCTGCTCGCCCGGGAGCGGATCGAGCTGCTGCTCGACCCCGACACGCCCTTCCTGGAACTGTCGCCGCTGGCAGCCTGGGGCAGCGACTACGCCGTGGGCGCCTCGCTCGTCACCGGCATCGGCGTCGTCGAGGGCGTGGAGTGCCTGATCACCGCGAACGATCCGACCGTGCGCGGCGGCGCGTCCAACCCGTGGAGCCTGAAGAAGGCGCTGCGGGCCAACGACATCGCGCTCGCCAACCGGCTGCCCTGCATCAGCCTGGTGGAGTCCGGGGGCGCCGACCTGCCGTCGCAGAAGGAGATCTTCATTCCCGGCGGCGCCGTCTTCCGCGACCTCACGCGGCTGTCGGCGGCCGGCATCCCGACCGTCGCCGTCGTGTTCGGCAACTCCACGGCAGGGGGCGCGTACATCCCCGGCATGTCCGACCACGTGATCATGGTCAAGGAACGCGCGAAGGTGTTCCTCGGCGGCCCGCCGCTGGTCAGGATGGCCACCGGCGAGGAGAGCGACGACGAGTCGCTCGGCGGCGCCGAGATGCACGCCCGCACCTCCGGCCTCGCCGACCACTTCGCCCTGGACGAGCGGGACGCCCTGCGGCAGGCGCGCCGCGTCGTCGCCCGCCTCAACCACCGCAAGGCGTACGCCGATCCGGCCCCGGCCGAGCCGCCCACGTACGACCCGGACGAACTGCTCGGCGTCGTCCCCGGCGACCTGCGCACGCCCTTCGACCCGCGCGAGGTGATCGCCCGGATCGTCGACGGCTCCGACTTCGACGAGTTCAAGCCGCTGTACGGGACGAGCCTGACCACCGGCTGGGCGAGCCTGCACGGCTATCCCGTCGGGGTGCTCGCCAACGCGCGGGGCGTGCTGTTCAGCGAGGAGTCGCAGAAGGCCGCCCAGTTCATCCAGCTCGCCAACCAGCGCGACATCCCGTTGCTGTTCCTGCACAACACCACCGGCTACATGGTCGGCAAGGAGTACGAGCAGGGCGGCATCATCAAGCACGGCGCCATGATGATCAACGCCGTCAGCAATTCCAGGGTGCCCCACCTGTCCGTCCTGATGGGCGCCTCCTACGGCGCCGGGCACTACGGCATGTGCGGACGGGCCTACGACCCGCGCTTCCTGTTCGCCTGGCCGAGCGCCAAGTCGGCCGTCATGGGCCCGCAGCAGCTCGCGGGCGTCCTGTCGATCGTCGCCCGCCAGTCGGCCGCCGCCAAGGGGCAGCCCTACGACGACGAGGCCGACGCGGCGCTGCGCGCCATGGTGGAGCAGCAGATCGAGTCCGAGTCCCTGCCGATGTTCCTGTCGGGGCGGCTGTACGACGACGGCGTCATCGACCCGCGCGACACCCGCACCGTCCTCGGCCTGTGCCTGTCCGCCATCCACACCGCCCCCTTCGAGGGCGCGCGGGGCGGCTTCGGCGTCTTCCGGATGTGAGGGGCCTTCCAGTGATCACTTCTGTCCTCGTCGCCAACCGCGGCGAGATCGCCTGCCGCGTCTTCCGCACCTGCCGTGAGCTGGGCATCCGGACGGTCGCCGTGCACTCGGACGCCGACGCGGACGCCCTGCACGCGCGCGTGGCGGACACGTGCGTACGACTGCCCGGAGCGGCGCCCGGCGAGACCTATCTGCGCGGTGACCTCGTCGTGCAGGCGGCGCTCGCGGCCGGCGCGGACGCCGTGCACCCCGGCTACGGCTTCCTCTCCGAGAACGCCGGTTTCGCGCGTGCCGTGCGCGACGCGGGCCTGGTCTGGATCGGGCCGCCGCCCGAGGCGATCGAGGCCATGGCGTCCAAGACCCGCGCCAGGGAGCTGATGGGCCTCAAGCCGATGGGCCAGGTCACCGAGGCCGACCTGCCCGTCCTGGTGAAGGCCGCGGCGGGCGGCGGCGGACGCGGCATGCGGATCGTCCGCCGCCTGGCGGACCTCGACGCCGAACTGGCCGCCGCGCGCGAGGAGGCGGCGAACGCCTTCGGCGACGGCGAGGTCTTCGTCGAGCCGTACATCGAGGGCGGCCGGCACGTCGAGGTGCAGGTCCTCGCCGACACGCACGGCACCGTGTGGACGCTCGGCACCCGCGACTGCTCCCTCCAGCGCCGCCACCAGAAGGTCGTCGAGGAGGCCCCGGCGCCCGGCCTCAGCGAGCAGCTGACCGACGAGCTGTACGCGCTCGCCGTCCGCGCCGCCCGCGCCGTCGACTACGTGGGCGCCGGCACGGTCGAGTTCCTGGTCGCCGGCGGCCGGGCGCACTTCCTGGAGATGAACACCCGCCTCCAGGTCGAACACCCCGTCACCGAGGCCGTCTTCGGCGTCGACCTGGTCGCCCTCCAGCTCCGCGTCGCCGAGGGCCACGCCCTCGAAGCCGAACCGCCACGCGCGCGTGGCCACGCCGTCGAGGCCCGCCTCTACGCCGAGGACCCCGCCAACGGCTGGGCCCCGCAGACCGGCAGGCTGCACCGCCTCGACGTTCCCGGGGTCCGCCTCGACACCGGTTTCACGGACGGCGACGGCATCGGCGTCCACTACGACCCGATGATCGCCAAGGCCGTCGCGCACGCGCCCACGCGCGCGGAGGCCGTCCGCGGCCTCGCCGGCGCCCTCGAACGGGCCGTCATCCACGGGCCGGTCACCAACCGGGACCTGCTCGTGCGCTCCCTGCGGCACGAGGAGTTCACCTCCGGCCGCATGGACACCGGCTTCTACGACCGCCACCTCGCCGCCCTCACCGAGCCCGCGCCGGACCCGTACGCCCCGCTGGCCGCCGCCCTCGCCGACGCCCACGGCCGGTCACGCTTCGGCGGCTGGCGCAACGTGCCGTCGCAGCCGCAGGTCAAGCGGTACGCCATGAACGGCGAGGAACACGAGGTCCGCTACCGGCACACCCGCGAGGGCCTGGCGGCCGACGGCGTGCGCGTCGTCCGCGCCGACGCGTCCCTCGTGGTGCTGGAGACCGACGGCGTGCGCCGCAAGTTCGCCGTCGCCCGCTACGGCGACCAGGTGTACGTCAACGCCACCGCCCTCACCGCCCTGCCCCGCTTCCCCGACCCCACCGCCCACCTCGCCCCCGGCTCCCTGCTGGCGCCGATGCCCGGCACGGTCGTCCGCGTCGCCGACGGCCTGACGGCCGGGTCCGCCGTGACGGCCGGTGAACCGTTGCTGTGGCTCGAAGCGATGAAGATGCAGCACCGCATTTCGGCTCCGGTGACGGGAGTGCTCACCGCCCTGCACATCGAGCCGGGACAACAGGTCGAGCCCGGCATGTTGCTCGCGGTGGTGCAGGAGACCTAGCAGCGCGGGATACCGCGCGACCAGCCACGAAAGCCGCACGCCACCGCGATCCGAAGGAGCCCCATGACCACCCTCGTCGAAACCGAAGAGCACAAGGCACTGCGCAGCGCGGTCGCCGCCCTCGGCGCACGCTACGGCCGCGCGTACATGCTGAGGACGGTGGAGGCGGGCGGCCAGCCCGACGAGCTGTGGCGGGAGGCCGCCAAGCTCGGCCACCTCGGCGTCAACCTCCCCGAGGAGTACGGCGGCGGAGGCGGCGGCATCGCCGAACTCTCCATCGTCCTGGAGGAGCTCGGCGCCGCGGGCTGCCCCCTGCTGATGATGGTCGTCTCACCGGCGATCTGCGGCACGGTCATCTCCCGCTTCGGCACCGAGGAGCAGAAGCGGACGTGGCTGCCCGCCCTGGCGGACGGCAGCCGCACCATGGCCTTCGGCATCACCGAGCCGGACGCCGGCTCCAACAGCCACCGCATCACCACCACCGCCCGCCGGGACGGCGCCGACTGGCTGCTGACCGGCCGCAAGGTGTTCGTCTCCGGAGTCGACCACGCCGACGCCACGCTCATCGTCGGCCGCACCGAGGACGCCCGCACGGGCAGCCTCAAGCCCTGCCTGTTCATCGTCCCGCGCGACGCCGAGGGCTTCCGGCGGCACCCCATCGACATGGAGATCCACGCCGCCGAGAAGCAGTTCGAGCTCGTCCTGGACGACGTGCGCCTGCCCGCCGACGCGCTCGTGGGCGACGAGGACGCCGGGCTGCTGCAACTGTTCGCCGGCCTCAACCCCGAGCGGATCATGACGGCCGCCTTCGGCATCGGAATGGGCCGCTACGCCCTGTCCCGGGCCGTCGAGTACGCGCGCGAGCGCACCGTCTGGAAGGCCCCCATCGGCGCCCACCAGGCCATCGCCCACCCCCTCGCCCAGGCCCACATAGACCTGGAGCTGGCCCGCCTGATGATGCAAAAGGCGGCACACCTGTACGACGCGGGGGACGACGCCGGCGCGGGCGAGGCCGCCAACATGGCCAAGTACGCGGCGGGGGAGGCCTGCGTGAAGGCCGTCGACCAGGCCGTGCACACCCTCGGCGGGAACGGCCTGACGCGCGAGTTCGGGCTCGCCTCGCTGATCACCGGCGCGCGCGTGGCCCGTATCGCCCCGGTGAGCCGGGAGATGATCCTGAACTACGTCTCCCACCAGACCCTGGGCCTGCCCAAGTCGTACTGAGCCCGACGGCCGTACCGAGCCGTACCGACGAGCACAACGGTGTGCGAGGAGGAACCGATGTTCCGAAGGCGACAGCTCAGGGAGCTCACATGACGACCCTCGTCCCGGCCGCGCACGACCGCGGCATCACCACCCTCACCCTCGACTCGGCGCACAACCGCAACGCCCTGTCGGCCGCCCTCGTCGGCGAACTCGCCGCAGCGCTGGACCGGAGCGGCACCGACGACGCCGTACGGGCCGTCGTCCTCACCCACAGCGGCAACACCTTCAGCGCCGGGGCCGACCTGCGCGACCCGCCCGACCCGAAGGCCCTCGTCGCGCTGCTGCGGCAGATCGCCGAGCTGCGCAAACCCGTCGTCGCGCGCGTCACCGGCCACGTCCGCGCCGGCGGCCTCGGCCTGCTCGCCGCCTGCGACATCTCCGCCGCCTCCACCGGCGCGAGCTTCGCCTTCACCGAGGTGCGCATCGGCGTGGCGCCCGCCGTCATCTCCCTGCCGCTCCTGCCGCGCACCGACCCGCGCGCCCTCTCGCGCTACTACCTCACCGGTGAACGCTTCGACGCGGCCGAGGCCGCCCGCATCGGCCTGCTCACGGCGGCCGGGGACGACGTCGACGCCGTCCTCGCCCCGGTCCTCGACGGCCTGCGCAGAGCCGCCCCGCAGGCCCTCGCCGCGACGAAGGCCCTTCTCACGGCTAAGGTGCTGGAGACCTTCGACCGGGAGGCGGACGAGCTCACCAGGCTCTCCGCCCGGCTGTTCGGCTCCGCCGACGCCCGCGAGGGAATGACGGCCTTCCTAGAACGACGGGACCCCGCATGGGTGCTGTGAGCACGGACGAACGCGTCCCCGGCGAACGCGTTCCCAAGCAGGACCGCAGCCGGGCCACCCGGCAGCGCCTCCTGGAAGCCGCCGTGGCCTGCCTCGCCGAACACGGCTGGGCGGGCTCCACGGTCTCCGTCGTCGCGGAGCGGGCCGGCGTGTCCCGGGGCGCGGCGCAGCACCACTTCCCGACCCGCGAGGACCTGTTCACCGCGGCCGTCGAGTACGTCGCCGAGGAGCGCTCCGTCGCCCTGCGGGCCCTCTTCCCCGAGGGCACCGCCCAGGACCGCCGGGCCGTCGTCGCCGCCCTCGTCGACCTCTACACCGGGCCGCTGTTCCGCGCCGCGCTCCACCTGTGGGTCGCCGCCTCCAACGAGGACCAGCTCGGCCCCCGCGTCGCCGAGCTCGAAGCGCGCGTCGGCCGCGAGACCCACCGGATAGCGGTGGAACTGCTCGGCGCCGACGAGTCCCGCCCCGGAGCCCGGGAGACCGTCCAGGGCCTTCTGGACATGGCCCGCGGCCTGGGCCTGGCCAATCTGCTCACCGACGACACCGCGCGCCGCGAGCGCGTGGTCACCCAGTGGGCGGCCCTGCTGGACGACGCGCTGTCCTGAGGCGCACCGGCGGGCGCATCGGCCGGGACGCCCGGCCGCGATGCGCGGTCACGCCCTCAAGGGCTGAGCCTTCGCGGGCGGGGTGGTGCGGGTCTTCGGGGTTGCGCGGTCACGCCCTCAGGGGCTGAGCCGCTCCACCCGCCAGCCGCCGTCCGGCTCCGCCACGTACCGCAGGCGGTCGTGCAGCCGGTTCTCGCGGCCCTGCCAGAACTCCACCGCGTCCGGGACCACCCGGAAGCCGCCCCAGTGCGGCGGCACCGGCACCTGCTCACCCTCCGGATAGCGCGCCGCCAGCCCTTCGTACGCCGCGTCCAGGTCGGCACGGTCCGCGATCACCGACGACTGGGCGCTGGCCCACGCCCCCAGCTGCGAGCCGTGCGGACGCGTCCGGAAGTACGCCGCCGTCTCGTCCCGGCCGGTGCGCCGCGCCGTGCCCGTCACGACGACCTGCCGGGCCATCGGATGCCACGGGAACAGCAGTGACACGTACGGGTTCTCGGCCAGGTCACGGCCCTTGCGGGAGTCGTAGTTCGTGTAGAAGACGAAGCCCTGCTCGTCGAAGTGCTTCAGCAGCACCGTGCGGGAGCTCGTCCGCCCCTGCGCGTCCGCCGTCGACACCACCATCGCGTTCGGTTCGAACAGTCCGCCCTCCGTCGCGGCCTGCCGGAACCAGCGCGCGAACTGCTCCACGGGCGACGCGGCCAGCTCGGACTCCAGGAGCCCTTCGGCCCGGTACTGCTTGCGCATCGACGCGAGGTCGAAGGGGACGGTGTGGGAGGAGTCTCGGTGGGTCACGCCGTCATCTTGCCGCATGCGAAAGCCGCCCCAGGGAAGATGTCCACACCGTGGCCGTCCGTCCCCCCGGCATCCGGTGGCCTTCGTCACTGAGTGGCACTCAGTGCCGCGACCCCTGCACAAGGGTGGCACTGAGGGAATATCGTGAGGAGGCCGATGCGGTTGGGTGACCGCCGACCGTACGGGGCATCACTGGGGTGACGTCCAGGACCGCGAGCCGTCACGGCCGTGGATCCCCCGGACGACCGCCACTTCACCACTGCCTGACACATGGTCGCCCCAGCCCCACAACACCATCTGTCGCACACATCACGAGGAGCCGCCTGATGTCCGACTTCGTACCCGGGCTCGAAGGAGTCGTCGCGTTCGAGACGGAGATTGCCGAGCCGGACAAGGAGGGCGGCGCCCTGCGTTACCGGGGCGTCGACATCGAGGACCTCGTCGGCCACGTCTCCTTCGGAAACGTCTGGGGCCTGCTCGTCGACGGCGCCTTCAACCCCGGCCTGCCGCCCGCCGAGCCGTTCCCGATCCCCGTCCACTCCGGCGACATCCGCGTGGACGTCCAGTCGGCCCTCGCCATGCTCGCGCCGGTGTGGGGCCTGAAACCCCTGCTGGACATCGACGAGGCGCAGGCCCGCGAGGACCTCGCCCGCGCCGCCGTCATGGCCCTGTCCTACGTCGCCCAGTCCGCCCGCGGCCAGGGCCTGCCCATGGTCCCGCAGAGCGAGATCGACAAGGCCGAGTCCGTCGTCGAGCGCTTCATGATCCGCTGGCGGGGCGAGCCCGACCCCAAGCACGTCGCCGCCGTCGACGCCTACTGGACCAGCGCCGCCGAGCACGGCATGAACGCCTCCACCTTCACGGCGCGGGTCATCGCCTCCACGGGCGCCGACGTGGCCGCCGCCCTCTCCGGTGCCGTCGGCGCCATGTCCGGCCCGCTGCACGGCGGCGCCCCCTCCCGCGTCCTCGGCATGATCGAGGAGATCGAGCGCACCGGCGACGCCGAGGCCTACGTCAAGCAGGCCCTCGACCGCGGCGAGCGCCTGATGGGCTTCGGCCACCGCGTCTACCGCGCCGAGGACCCGCGCGCCCGGGTGCTGCGCCGCACGGCCCGCGAGCTGGGCGCCCCGCGCTACGAGATCGCCGAGGCCCTGGAGAAGGCGGCGCTGAACGAACTGCACAGCCGCCGCCCCGACCGTGTCCTCGCCACCAACGTGGAGTTCTGGGCGGCGATCGTCCTGGACTTCGCCGAGGTCCCGGCGCACATGTTCACGTCGATGTTCACCTGCGCCCGCACGGCCGGCTGGTCCGCGCACATCCTGGAGCAGAAGCGCACCGGCCGCCTGGTCCGCCCGTCCGCCCGCTATGTCGGCCCCGGCTCGCGCGACCCGCGCGAGATCGAGGGCTACGAGGACATCGCCGGCTGACAGGCGGGACATCGCCACCGGAAAACGCAGCGACCCGCGGGCTGGGTTCCTCAAGGAGGAGCCGGCCGGACGTACCGGCAGCCCGCGGGTCGGGTGACTGCGTTGGATTGGCCGGCTGCGCGTGACTGGCACACGCTGGTCCGGCGCCGAACCGAGTACGACGACGGACGCTAGCCCGCGGTCACCTCTTCCGTCCGGTATGCATACATCTGCCGAACCACCTCCTTTCCGAAGTGCTGCCCACACTAAGAAGCAGCGCTCCGTCCGTTCAAGTGCTTTTTCACGACCAGGCGGACCGGGACACGGCACCGGCGACCGACGCGGCGGACGTGACGGATGGGCGGACGCGGCGGGGCGGCGCGGTCACCGGCGCGGTCACCAGGGCGGTCACCGGCGCGGCGCCGTCACCGGGGCCGCGTCCGTCGCCCGCGTCCGGTTCCTTACTCCGTTTCCTTACTCCGGGTCCGTGCCCGTGCCCGTGTTCGGGTTCCCGTCCGTGTCCTTCAGCGCCGCCGACAGGTCCAGCGCCGCGGCGATGCGGGCGGCGACGTCCTCGGCGTAGGCCGTGTCGGAGCGTTCGAAGGAGTTCCGGCCCGCGCCGCGCAGAAACGTCACGGCGCCGAGTGTGCGGCCCCTGCTGCGCAGCACCGCGCACAGGGCGTGCACCGTGTCCGCCGGCCACTGCCGGGCCAGCGCCCACGCGCGCGCCCGCTCCGCCGGCACGGACCCGGCGCTCGCGCGCACCGACCCGGAGCGCGCCACGCACTGCAGCGCCGGATGCCCCGGGGCGTACCGCGCGGGCAGCCCCGCGGCGCCGCCCAGCGCGCTCGGTCCGGGCGCGCCCGAGGGTGTCGCCATGACCCGTACCAGGCGCACCGCCTCGGAGGCGTCCTCGTCCGCCGGATCGCCCAGCACGCGGTCCACGACGGCGTGGTCGGCGAAACCGGCCAGCGCGAAGTCCAGGTGGACGGTCGCCGCCTCGACGGGGCTCTCGCACTCGGCGGCGGCCCGCGCGGCACGGTGCAGCTGGTTGGTGCGGAAGCGCAGCAGCGACGCCTCCTGCGTGCTCTGCTTGGCCTCGGTGACGTCCTGGAACAGCCAGCCGACGCCGAGCGGCACCGGCTCCTCCGCGAGCGGCGACGCCAGCCGCACGAAGCCGCAGCACCAGCAGCGCCGTTTGTCGCCCTCCGGCGTGCGCACGCTCACCCAGATGTCGGCCGGCGCGGGCGGCGCGCCCTCCGCCAGGACGTGCGTGAGCGCGCTCTCCAGCTCCTCGACGCCCTGCGCGAGCAGCTCACCGAGGGGGCGGCCCAGTACGGACGTACGGCCGACGCCCAGGGCGCGGGCGGCGTGCGCGTTGACGACGGCGGGCCGCAGATCGGCGTCGACCAGCACGACACCCCACGACGCGTCCTCGAACAGGGCCTCGCTGAGGGCTATGGACCGCTCCAGGTCGATCTGCGTGTGCACCTCGCTGAAGGCGCAGTACAGCCCGGCCGGTTTGCCGTCCGGGCCGCGCACGGCCGCCGACTGGGTCCGCACGAGCACCCGGCCGCCGTCCTTGGTCAGCAGGGCGAACTCGTGCACCTGCCGCCCCGGCGCGTTCATGGCGGACATCAGGCGGCCCTGGACCTCTTCGGCGTCGGCGCTGCGCACCGCCCACCCGGTGAGGCCCTCCCGGCCCACCGCCTCGGCGGCGGTCCAGCCGAGGATCCGCTCCGCCTCCCGGTTCCAGTGGGTGACGACGCCGTCGGCGTCGAAGGCGCACAGGGCCGCGTCCATCCCGTCGAGGAGCGCGGCGAGCAGGTCCGCGCCGTCCCGCTCGGGCGGCTCGGACTCGCCGGGCCCCAGCTCGTCCGTGGTCCCACTACGCCGGGAAGCACTCACCTGGACCCCCTGCAGGCTGCGTCCGTTCGTACGGCGCGTCGGTTCGCATACTTGCAATCATTCAACTTGAACGTGACTCAACGCACATCGGGTTCCGGCAAGATTCCGGGGAATCGTTGTACGTCCGAAAGGCGACGCCCGTTGGGGGTCGTCGCGGGCGTCAGCGCCGGTAGAAGATCCGGTCCCGGTACTGCTCCATCACGCGGCCGTTCCAGTCGTGGCCGCCGTCCACGTTGCCCGAGCGGAGCAGCGGCGGCTCGATGCCGCGGTCGGCGAGTACCCCGGCCGCCGTCGCCACGACGGCCTGCATGAGGGCCGAGGTGACGACCGTGGAGGCCGGGGCGAAGGGCGCCGGGACGGTGTCGAGGGTGAGTTCCGCGTCGCCGACCGCGATCTTGGAGTCGAGGACGACGTCGCAGTGGTCCTTCAGGTACGTCCCCGAGACGTGCCGGGACTTCGTCTCCGTGGCGTACGCGACGGAGGTCACGCCGATGACCTTCACGCCGAGCGCGCGGGCGTTCATCGCCATCTCCACGGGCAGGGCGTTGCGCCCCGACAGCGAGATGATCACCAGGGCGTCGCCCGCGCGGACCGGCGAGGTGTCCAGCACGGCGCTCGCGAGGCCGTCGACGCGTTCGAGGGCGGAGCCGAGGGTGGCCGGCATGACGTCCACGCCGACGACGCCGGGCACGGCCAGCAGGTTCATCAGGGCGAGGCCGCCGGCCCGGTAGACGACGTCCTGCGCGGGGAGGGAGGAGTGCCCGGCGCCGAACGCGAAGAGCCGCCCGCCGGACTCGACGGTGTCGGCGAGGAGCGTGCCGGCCGCCTCGACGGCCTCGCCCTCCTCGTCCCGCACTCGTTCGAGCAGGCCGATCGCGGCGTCGAGGAACTGGCGTGCCGGCTTGCGGTCGCTCATGCGGGGCCCCTTCGGTGCGGCTGCGTCGCGGATCACGGTGCGGTCTGGACCAGTACGGTGTCAATACGACCGCGCGGGCACCGGCGCGGGCGGGCGGCCCGCGCCGTCCGGGCGCCGTGGGCCACGCCGGTCGCCGCCCGGCGGGCCCCGCCTTTCGCCGCCGAGGCACGGTTGTCGGCGGTATGCGTCAGAATTGAGTCCAGGGCCAGCGCACACGCCGGAGCCGCCGAGCCTCCGGCAGATCTCAATCGAGGGGCACGTATGTCCGGACTGATCGACACCACGGAGATGTATCTCCGCACCATCCTCGAGCTGGAGGAGGAAGGTGTGGTCCCCATGCGCGCCCGGATCGCCGAGCGGCTCGACCAGAGCGGCCCGACGGTGAGCCAGACGGTGGCGCGGATGGAGCGGGACGGCCTGGTGTCCGTCGCCAGCGACCGGCACCTGGAGCTCACGGACGAGGGCCGGCGGCTGGCCACGCGCGTGATGCGCAAGCACCGCCTCGCGGAGTGCCTGCTCGTCGACGTGATCGGTCTGGAGTGGGAGCAGGTCCACGCCGAGGCGTGCCGCTGGGAGCACGTGATGAGCGAGGCGGTCGAGCGGCGTGTGCTGGAGCTGCTGCGGCACCCGACCGAGTCGCCGTACGGCAATCCCATCCCGGGCCTGGAGGAGCTGGGCGAGAAGGACGGCGCCGACCCGTTCCTGGACGAGGGCATGGTGTCGCTCGCCGACCTCGACCCGGGCGTGGAGGGCAAGACGGTCGTCGTGCGCCGGATCGGCGAGCCGATCCAGACGGACGCGCAGCTGATGTACACGCTGCGCAGGGCGGGCGTGCAGCCCGGCTCGGTGGTCAGCGTGACGGAGTCGGCGGGCGGGGTGCTCGTGGGCAGCGGCGGCGAGGCGGCCGAGCTGGAGGCGGACGTCGCGTCGCACGTGTTCGTCGCCAAGCGCTGAGCGCCGTTCCGGGTCCGGCGGTGGGGGCCGCCGGGCGGCGGTGACGGTGTGTCAGTCGCGCGCCGTTGCGATCTCGCCGAATCGAAGATCCAGTACGTCGAACCGCAGCGCTCCGGCGCCGCGCGTGCGACGCTGTCGCGTGGGCGTGGGACCTGACGGTTCGTCCGTCACGGTGCCGCCGTCCGGCCGGGAGGGGGCGGGGATGATGTGCCGGAACCGGAGACACGCGGACTCCGCACAATGCACAGCAGGCACAGCAGGCACAGCAGGCACAGAAGACGCGGAGGGCCCCGGCGCCGTGCGGCGCCGGGGCCTGTCCTCCCCTGTGCTGACCCGGAGCCCCGAGCTCCCAGGGTCATCCCCTTCGGACCTCTTTCCCCGAGTGGTCCGCCTCCCGCTGAAGGTCTCCCCGTGGCGGAGGCGATCATTCCTTGACGGGGGTCACTCGAACGAGGGGTGTTGCCCGCCGAGGCGGCATTTTCGAATGACCGTTCGATAACCTGGGGGTGGCAGGCCCAGCGGGACGCGCGCCGCGCAGCCGCCGGACGGCAGAAGGGCACGGCAGGCAGGACACGGTTCACCGGACCGTCCGGCTCGACGGAGCGAGCGGTCCACGCGGAGCTTGGGGGGTGCCAGAACCAATGATGCGGCGCATCGACGTGACGGGGGCGGGCGGCGTCCGCCTGGCGGCCTGGGAGTTCGGCGACCCTCCCAAGACCGACCCGGCGACGGACACGGACGACGGAACACCGGGCGCGGGGCAGCACACACCGGACACGGCACGGGCCGGCGGTCCGCCCGGCGGGCAGAGCGCGCCCGGCGTGCTGTTGCTGCACGGGCTGATGGGACGCGCCTCGCACTGGGCGTCCACGGCCCGCTGGCTCTCGGAGCGGCACCGCGCGGTCGCCCTCGACCAGCGCGGCCACGGCCAGAGCGACAAGCCCCCGGACGCCGCCTTCACCAGGGAGGCGTACGTCGAGGACGCCGAGGCCGCCCTCGAACAGCTCGGCCTCGGCCCGGCCGTCCTCATCGGGCACGCGATGGGCGCGCTGACCGCCTGGCAGCTCGCCGCGAAACGCCCCGACCTGGTGCGCGGCGTGGTCATCTGCGACATGCGGGCCTCCGCGCTCGGCGCCGCCTCGCAGCGGGAGTGGGCCGACTGGTTCAGGGCGTGGCCGGTGCCCTTCGCCACCCTCGCGGACGTCCGCAAGTGGTTCGGCGGGGACGATCCCTGGGTGGAGCGGCCCCATCCGTCCCGCGGCGAGTTCTACGCCGAGGTGATGTCCGAGTCCACGGACGGCTGGCGGCCCGTCTTCGAGCCGGACCAGATGCTCAGGTCGCGCGAGACGTGGGTCTACGACGCGCACTGGGAGGAGCTGGCGCAGGTCCGCTGCCCCGCCCTGGTGGTGCGCGGCCTCGACGGCGAGCTGGGCCGCGCCGAGGCGCAGGAGATGGTGCGGGTGCTGCCCCGGGGCCAGTACGCGGAGGTCGCCGAGGCCGGCCACCTCGTGCACTACGACCAGCCGGAGGCGTGGCGCGCGGCGATCGAACCGTTCCTGGAGGCGTGCGCGGTGCGGTGACGCCGGGCACGCGCCCTCACCCCTTGCTGACCGCCGTGAGGATCTCCGGCAGCCGCGCCGCCGTGCGGGGTGCCGCGAGCCGCAGGCCGAGCAGCGTGAGGGCCGCGCCGTAGGCCGTGCCCACCGGCAGCAGCAGCCAGGCCCAGCGGTCGCCGCCCTCGCTCACGTGCAGCCAGATCGTCAGCGCGATGACCGGGGCGCACAGCAGGGCCGCCGCGATCATCCCGCCGAAGATGGAGATCCAGGCCAGTCCGGTCTGGCCCGGGGCGACGTTCTTGTGGCCCTCCTGCGGGATGGAGTACGGGAAACGCGCGGACGTCCAGGCGCCGGTCGCGAGCATCGCGCCGAGCAGCGCGAAGGACAGGCCGAGCGCCTCCGGCAGCCGGTCCCAGTCGCCGAGCATCGCCGTCGTGACGACGGTGACGACGGTGGCGTACGGGAGGGTGATCACCAGCAGGGCCAAGGCGCGGGCGCGCAGTTCGACGTAGGCGTCCCGGGCGGACGAGACGGTCATGGCGACCATCCAGAACGCGGAGGTGTCCTGGCCGAACTGGTTGTACATCTGGATGCCCAGCATGCCGGCGGCGAAGCACGCGAAGTACACCGAGCCGGTGCCCTGCCAGGCGTTGAACACGGGGACGATCACGCCGATGGCCAGCGACGTCACCCAGGCCGCCTTGGTCTTCGGGTCGCGCCACACGTAGCGCAGGCTGCGTTCCATGACGGTGCCGGTGCGGCCGGGCGGCAGCAGCCGGGCGAGCCCGCTCGACGTGCGTTCACGGGCGGCCGAGTCCGCCGCGCCGAGCGTGGAGCCGTCGGGCGCGGTCATCAGCCGGGTCAGATGCCGCGTCCACACGACGACGAGGACCACCAGGGCCAGGACGCTCAGGGCGAGTTGGGCGGCGGCGACAGCGTAGGAGCCGTCGCCGACCGAGTGGACGGCGGCGATCGCCGACGCGGGCGGCACCCACCGCAGCACGTCGGCCGCGGGGTCGAGCTGCGCGAGGCCGGACGAACCGAGGCGCTGCGCCCCGAAGTTGACCAGTTGCGCGCCGACCGCGATGACGAGGCCGCTGAGCACCGCGAGATCGCGGCCCTTGCGGCTGGTCAGCAGCCGTACGTTGGCGGCGGCCACGGCCCGCGCGAGCGCCACGCACACCAGCAGTGCGAGCGGGACGGCGACCACGCCGACGGCGAAGGCCGCCCCGCCGTGCGCGACGGCGACGACGGAACCGACCAGCAGGCAGAGCGTGAACACCGGCCCGATGCCGACCAGCGACGCCGCCAGCAGCGCCCGGACCAGCGGGCGGGGCCGCAGCGGCAGCATGACCAGCCGGGTCGGGTCGAGGGTCTCGTCGCCGCCCGGGAAGAACAGCGGCATCACCGCCCAGCCCAGCCCCAGCACGGCCGCCGCCAGCACGACCAGCGACTCCACGTGCGCGTGCCCGCGCAGCGCGACCAGTCCGATCAGCTGGAGCGCGGCGAACAGCAGGGCGAACGCGGCGGACGCGACGTAGGCGGCGCGCCGCCCGCCGGACTGCCGCAGCCCGCCCCGTAGCAGCGACAGCTTCAGCCGGACGACGGTGGAGGTGACGGTGCTCATCGTGCCCCGCCGCCCAGCCAGTCCAGGTCGGACCCGGCGTCGCGGCTGTGCGCGCCGACGAGTTCCAGGAACGCCCGCTGCAGCGAGGGCGCGTCGCCGCGCACCTCGGCGAGGGGGCCGTGGGCGCGGATGCGGCCGGCCGCCATGACGGCGACCCAGTCGCACAGCGACTCCACGAGTTCCATCACGTGGGAGGAGAAGACCACGGTGGCGCCGGAGGCGGTGTAGCGCTCCAGGACACCGCGGATGGTCTGCGCGGAGACCGGGTCGACGCCCTCGAACGGCTCGTCCAGGAAGAGGACTTCGGGGTTGTGCAGCAGGGCGGCGGCCAGGCCGATCTTCTTGCGCATGCCGGTCGAGTAGTCGACGACGAGCTTGTGCTGGGCGCCGGCCAGGTCGAGGACGTCGAGGAGCTGGGTGGCGCGCTTGTCGACCTCGGCGCCGGGCAGCCCCCGCAAACGGCCGGAGTAGGCGAGCAGTTCACGTCCCGACAGCCGCTCGAACAGCCGCAGCCCTTCCGGCAGCACCCCGATCCGGGCCTTCACCTCGACGGGATCACGCCACACGTCGTGCCCGACGACCTCGACCTCGCCCTGATCGGGGCGCAGCAGACCGGTCACCATGGACAGGGTGGTGGTCTTCCCGGCGCCGTTCGGCCCGACGAGCCCGATGAACTTGCCCGCGGGCAGCTCCAGATCGATCCCGGCCACGGCGACCTGCTGGCCGAACCGCTTCCAGAGCCCTCGCACCCGCACGGCCGGTGTACCCACTGCAGTCCCCTCGGTCATAGCGAGCACCCTACGGGGCGGCGACGCCCGGCAGGCGGGAGGGGAACCGCTCGACCAGTCTCGGCCGAACCGCGGCCGAACCGCAGCCGCCCGCCGGCGTCGGTCGGCGGGCGGCGTCGGCCGGCGTCGGTCGGCGGGCGGCGTCGGCCGGCGCTCGGCCGCGCTCGGCCGGCGGCATCAACGACGGGCGAAGAGGCGCGGGCTGGGCTACCGGTCCCGCCCGCACGCATAGGCGAGCGGCGAGATCAGTTCCTCCGCGTCCGGCAGCCACCGGTTCGCGGCCGTCGGCCGGCAGGCCCACTGCACGGCGCCGCGGGACCCGAACCGGGTGGGCGGCACCGCCAGGTACGCGCCCTCGCCGAGCGTGACGAGGTCGAGGGACGCCGGGGACCAGCCCAGCTTGCGCACCAGCCCCGGCACCTTCGCCGCCGCCCCCGGCAGCACGAAGAACTCCATCCGCCGGTCCGGCGTCAGCGTCACCGGCCCCAGCGTCACCGCCATCCGCTCCATGCGCGCCAGCGCCAGGAAACCGGCCGTCTCCGGCACGGAGATCGCGTCGAACGTGCGCCCCGTCGGCAGCAGGATCGACGCCGTCGGCCGCTGCTGCCACATGCGTCGCGCGACGGTCGCGCTGCCCGTCGCCTGGGTCGCCCAGTCCTCGCGCGCCGGATGCGCGCCCGGCGCGGCACACGCGGCGTCGCCGCACGAGCAGCGGTGCACTCCGTCGACGGCTTCCAGCCAGGTGCCGGGGAACACGTCCCAGTGACGTTCCTCGGCATAGCGCACGGCGGTATCCAGCAGCGACTCCCCGCGCTGCGTCGGAATCTGCCCAGCGGTCCGCCCAGCGGTCCGCCCGGCGGTCTGAACGGCTTCGGTGCCCGGGATCGTCTTTTCCACGCCCCACTCAACTCCCGCACCCACCTGGAGTTACGGCCGTGCCGCGGGCGGCTCGCGCGCGAGGCAGGAGCATCGATTCCGCATCCGGGGCGCACGGGTGCACGGGCGGGGGCGCGTGGGAGGTTCCGGTGCGAGGGCTGGGTAGCCACGTGGGGGACCGGTCGCCGCCTTCGCGCGGCAGCCGTATCCGGCAAATCCTCGTAAGCCTCGCATCTTCGCCAACTGGGCGGGGCATTGATCTTCACGGCCGGAACTTTTCGCCGGGACGTGAGGGGGTCCGGTCGCGGAAGACACGTCAACTCGGTGCGTGGGCAGGCACCGCAGCCTCAGGGGGTACGCATGGCCGCAAGGCCTCTCGTCGCGCGGCAGCCGAACGAACGGCTGCAGGCGCTCATCCAGGAAGCGGGTTGCTCGAACGCCGGGCTGGCCCGCCGGGTCAACATGTGCGGCGCCGAGCACGGGCTCGATCTGCGCTACGACAAGACGTCCGTGGCGCGCTGGCTGCGCGGCCAGCAACCGCGGGGCCGGGCGCCCGCGATCATCGCGGAGGCGCTCGGACGCAAACTCGGCCGGACGGTCACGATCGACGAGATCGGCATGGCCAACGGCAAGAACCTCGCCTCGGGCGTGGGTCTCCAGTTCTCGCCGACGGTACTGGGGGCCATCGAGCAGGTCTGCGAACTGTGGCGCAGCGACGTGGGCCGCAGGGACTTCCTGTCCGGCTCGTCGATCGCCGCGTCCGCGCTGGTCGAGCCCAGCCGGGACTGGCTGATCACCGCGCCCGACGGCCAGGTGGCGCGCTCGGCGGGGCCGCGCGTCGGCCAGTCCGACGTGGCGGCCGTCCGCGCGATGACACAGGCGCTGGTGGAACTCGACCACCAGTACGGCAGCGGACACGTGCGCCCGGTCCTCGTGCACTACCTCAACAGCGTCGTCTCGGGACTGCTGGCGGGGTCGTACCGCGAGGCCGTGGGCCGGGACCTGTTCGCCGCGGTGGCGCGACTGACCGAACTCGCCGGGTACATGGCCGTCGACACCGGTCAACCGGGCCTGGCCCAGCGGTACTACATCCAGGCGCTGCGCCTCGCCCAGGCCGCGGGGGACCGCGGGTACGGCGGCTATGTGCTCGCCGCGTCGATGAGCCACCTGGCCGCGCAGCTCGGAAACCCCAGGGAGATCGCCCAGTTGGCGCGCGCCGCGCAGGAGGGCGCACGCGGGCGGGTGACGCCGCGCGCGGAGGCGATGTTCCTCGCGGCGGAGGCCCGCGGGCACGCGCTGATGGGCGACGCGCGGGCCGCGCAGACCTCGGCCGGGCGTGCGGTGAGCGCCCTGGAGTCGGCCGACCCGGCCTCCGGGGACGACCCGGCGTGGATCGCCCACTTCGACCGGGCGTACCTGGCCGACGAGTTGGCGCACTGCCACCGCGACCTCGGGCAGGCCGACGCGGCGGCGCGGTGCGCGCAGGAGTCCCTGGCCGGGCATCCGGAGTCACGGGCACGCCGACGGGCCATCGGGTACGTCCTGCTGGCCACCGCGCAGGTGCAGCAACGTGAAATCGAGCACGCCTGCGCGACCGGGCTGCGCGCCGTCCAGCTGCTGGAGACGCTGCGCTCCAACCGGGGCGCCGAGTACCTGGAGGACTTCCAGCAGCGGCTGGAGCCGTACCGGGACGAGCCGGTGGTCAGGGAGTTCGGGGCACGGCTCGACCTGCAGACAGCGGCGTGAACGCCCCGGTGGCCACGGTGTGAAGGTGAGGGAAAGGACAGGGTGCGGCGCGGGAGGTGACGTAAACAGCGTCGTGCGGCCCGGGTTTGTTACCGCGCTCACAGGGAAGGAGCTCGCGCCCTGTGCTGCGTGGCAGCGGGCTCGGGGGACCCGGTAGCGTGAGCCGACGATTCCGAAGGTCCCCCAATCGTAGGAGTCCCGGTGACGCAGAGTGGACAGGGCGAGGAGCCCTCGGCGCGCCCCGCGCGCGAAGGCATCGTGCTGCCCTCCGACGGCGGCGAGCCGCTGCTGCCGGGCATGCCGGGCGCATCCGGCGGCGGTCGGCCCGGCGGGCCCGCGCCCGCCCCGCCGCCCACCACGACGCCGGCCGGCGGCCAGGCCTGGGGCACCCCGTGGGGGCCCGACCAGCAGCAGAACCCGCCGGCCGCCCCGGGCTGGACGCCGCCGCCCGCCCAGCCCTGGGGTTCGCCCGAGGGCGCGCCGCAGCAGCCCGCCTCCTGGGGAGCGCCGGGCCAGGACGCCGGGGCCCCGCTGCCGCAGGAGGGCACCCCGGACGCCTACGGCACGGCCCCCCGGGCGCACCAGGACACCGGCCACGACGGCACGTACGGCCACCACGGCGCGGCCCCGCTGCCGCCCGCCCAGCACGGCGGGCCCGACCACGCCCTGCCGCCCGCGGACGGCGGTACGTACGGCCACCACGGCGCCGCTCCGCTGCCGCCCGCCCAGCACGGCGGCCCGGACCACA
This sequence comes from Streptomyces sp. DH24, assembly GCF_029813775.1. GTDB lineage: Bacteria > Actinomycetota > Actinomycetes > Streptomycetales > Streptomycetaceae > Streptomyces. The sequence goes on from NZ_JARVKW010000028.1 coordinate 85,007, forward strand.
CCCTGCCGCCCGCGGACGGGGGCACGTACGGCCACCAGGGCGCCGGGGCCCCGCTGCCGCCCGCCGGGGACGGCGCGACGCAGTACCTGCCGCCCGCGCCCGGCGGTCACACCGACCAGGCGACCCACTACCTGCCGCCGGTCGCCGCGTCCGCCCCCGACGAGGGCGCGACGCAGTACATACCCCCGGTGGGGCCCGGTGCCCTGCCGCCCGAGATGCCGGCCGGCGCGCGCGCCGACTCGCCGGCCGAGTCCACGCAGTTCCTCGGCCGCGCCCCGCAGCACGGCGGACCGCACGCCGGCCACGCCGGCCGGCCCCACCACGCCGGACAGCAGGTCCACGGCGGCCCCATGCCGCCCGCGTCGGGGCCCGACGCCGAGGCGACCCAGTTCATCGCCCCCGTCAGCGACCGGCCGTCCGGGGCGCCCGGCGAGCGGCAGCCGCCCGCCGAGTTCGACAACCTCTTCCGCAGCGAGCCGGGCGGCGCGGCCAACGCCACCCAGCAGATGCCCCGCTTCGCGCAGCAGGGCCCCCCGCACGCCGCCGCGCAGACCGCGTACGCCCCGCAGGGCCCCGGCGGCGGACGGCACGGCACCGCGTACGACGGTGAGGGCGGCCGGGGAGGCCGTGGCGGGCGCGGCGGTTCGCGGGTGCCGCTGATCGCGGCGATCGGCGTCGCCATCGTCGTCGTCGGCGTCGGCGCGGGCGCGCTCCTCGCCGGTGGCGGCGGCGAGCAGGACGACAAGAAGCAGCCGGTGTCCGCGACGGCGCCGGTGGCCGAGGAGTCGCCCTCGCCGTCCGCCGACCCGGCCGAGGCGCAGGCCGTCGAGCTGGACAAGCTGCTGGCCGACAGCGGCGACAGCCGGACCTCGGTGATCAACGCCGTCTCGGACGTCAAGGCCTGCCGGAACCTCGACGCGGCGGCCAAGGACCTGCGGGACGCGGCCAAGCAGCGCAACGAGCTGGTCACGCGCCTGTCCGGGCTGAGCGTGGACAAGCTGCCCGACCACGCCGCGCTGACGACCGCGCTCACCAAGGCGTGGCAGGCGTCCGCGTCGGCCGACAACCACTACGCGGCCTGGGCCGACCAGGTCGCCGCCAAGAAGGGCAAGTGCAAGAAGGGGCAGGCCTTCACCAGCGGCCAGACGGCGGCGGGCAACCGGCAGAGCGGCATCGCCACCCAGCAGAAGGCCAGGGCGGCCGAGCTGTGGAACGTGATCGCCGAGAACTACGGACTGACCCAGCGCCGGCCCACCCAGCTGTGACGGCGGGCGGGGCCGTCCCGGCCGGGGCGGCCCCGCGGCGCGGTGTCACGGCGTCGGGCGTCGGGGCGTCACAGCTCCGCGTTCCGCAGCGTCCCCGTCACGTCCACGAAGCCCTCGCGCGCCGCCACCAGCCGGCCCTCCCGCACGATCTGCAGGGTCACGTTGGCGTTGACCAGGCGCGGGAAGCCCACGGCGGCGAGCTGGTCCTGGAACTTCCACTGGAGCGTCGGCGTGAGCCCGCCCGTGTCGACCTTGAGGCCGTCGTCGAGGACGTCCCGCACGGAGTCCGCGGTCACCTCGCCGTCCCCGAGCGCCTCGACGGCCCTGCGGAGCACGGTGTAGGCGATCCACGTGGTCTGCACGCCGGCGTCCGCGGCGTCGATGCGGTTGTCGCCGAAGGCCTTCTCCTGGATGACCTTCTTCATCGGGTTCCAGCGCGCGTCGCTCGCCACCGGGTACCAGCCGGTGATGTACGAGCCCTCGTACGGACCCGACGCCCCGCCGGTGGCGTTGATCGCGGTCTGGTCGACGCTGCCCAGGACGGTCGCGGTCCGCACCTCGGGGTAGTGGTCGCGGGCGCGGCGGAAGGAGTCCATGAACGTGTTGGTGCGGTCCCCGAGCGCGGGCACCACGCAGCCCTGCTTCGCCGGGTCGGCGTTGGCCCGCCGCAGGGCCAGCTCGGACTGGCCGTCGTACTCGTTGGCGTCCTCCTCGGCCAGCTGGTCGCTCGCCGCCGGGTGGCCGCCCGCCGTGAGGCCGGAGTCGAGCAGCTCGGGCAGCTGGTCGCCGGCGATCGTGTTGGGCCGGACGAGGGTGACGGGCCCGCAGCTCGACGCGAGGGCGTTGCCGAGGCCGGCCAGCAGCGTGGGCTGGCCGCCGTTGACCGGGTAGGACAGCGGGCTGGTGAACTCGTTGGTCGTGATGCCGTAGCCGCCGATGTACGGGATGCCGGCGCCTTCCAGGGGAGGCAGGAAGGCGTCGGAGTGCTGGCTGTAGGAGCCGACGACCGCGACGACGTTCTCCTTGGCGGCGCGGCGGGCGCACTTCGCGGCGGCCACGCCGTCGTTGTGGTCGTTGCAGACCAGCACGCGCAGCTTGCGGCCGTTGATGCCGCCGTGGGCGTTGATCCAGCGGGCGTAGGCCTGGGCGAAGGCGGGCATGCCGGGCTGGTTGGTGGCGCCCGTGTCCATCGGCGCCCAGGTCATGACGGTGATCGGGTCGTCCCCGGAACCCCCCGTGGTACCGGGGACGACCCCGCAGCCGGCGGCGAGCGTCGAGCACGCCGCCAGGGCGACCGTGGTCAGGGCGGTCGGTTTGACGCGTCGGGAGAGGAGGCGGGACAGGAATGTGCTGCGGGGGTGGCGCCTACCGGTCATGTGCTCGCACGATTCCCTCACACGGCCAACCGGGGAGTGACCCTCGGTCAACGTGCGGTGGCGGCGAAGTGAATTGCGGGGGCCCGTGAGGCACCCGGGGACAGGAACGTACGATCGGTGACCGTGCAAGGTTCGGAGAACTCTTCCCGTCGCGGCCGTCGCTCCCCCACCATGGGCGGCATGCCCCTGAACGACATGCCGTGGTGGCGCTGGCGCAGCAATGTGCGCTCCGCGCTGCACATGCTCTCCGACCCCGTGTTCCAGCGGGACGTCTGGCTGGCCGGTGTGGACGGCTACGGCGACGTCACCGACGCCGTCTACCGCCTGGTCGAGGACACCTGGCTGGACCACTGGTCGGCCGAGAAGTACGTGGGCACGATCTTCCGCGACTCGCAGGAGGCCGCCCTCGTCGACACCGCCGTCCTGCGCGTGCTGCGGATCATGCACCACGTCGGCCCCGACGCCCCCGTGCAGACCTACCTGGCGAACGAGGCCTGGCCCGAGGCGGTGCGGGCGGCCCGTGACGCGCACGTGCGGATGGCCACCAGCGACGGCGAGGACCCGGACACGCCGCCGCGCAGCCTGGAGGTGCTGAACATCCTGACCCGGTCCGCGTAGCGGGACGCCACCCCGGCGCGGGCCCCGCATATGGGACCCTGTCCTGCATGAACGAGCAGTCCACCCGAGCCGCGGCCCCGGCCGACCAGTACGTCCTGACGCTGTCCTGCCCCGACAAGCAGGGCATCGTGCACGCCGTGTCGAGCTACCTGTTCATGACCGGCTGCAACATCGAGGACAGCCAGCAGTTCGGCGACCACGACACGGGACTGTTCTTCATGCGCGTCCACTTCTCGGCGGAGCCGCCGGTGACCGTGGACAAGCTGCGGGCCAGCTTCGCCGCCATCGGTGACTCCTTCCAGATGGACTGGCAGATCCACCGGGCCGACGAGCGGATGCGCGTCGTCCTCATGGTCAGCAGGTTCGGACACTGCCTGAACGACCTGCTGTTCCGCGCCCGGATCGGCGCGCTGCCGGTGGACATCGCCGCCGTGGTGTCCAACCACACCGACTTCGCCGAGCTCGTGAAGTCCTACGACCTGCCCTTCCACCACATTCCGGTGACGAAGGACACGAAGCCGCAGGCCGAGGCGCGGCTGCTGGAGCTCGTGCGCGAGGAGAACGTCGAGCTGGTCGTGCTCGCCCGGTACATGCAGGTGCTCTCGGACGACCTGTGCAAGCAGCTGAGCGGGCGGATCATCAACATCCACCACTCGTTCCTGCCGAGCTTCAAGGGCGCCAAGCCGTACCACCAGGCGCACGCCCGGGGCGTGAAGCTGATCGGGGCGACCGCGCACTACGTGACCGCCGACCTCGACGAGGGTCCGATCATCGAGCAGGAGGTCGAGCGGGTGGGGCACGACGTCACCCCCGACCAACTGGTCGCGATCGGCCGGGACGTGGAGTGCCAGGCGCTGGCGCGGGCCGTGAAGTGGCACGCGGAGCGCCGCATCCTGCTGAACGGGCGGCGGACGGTCGTCTTCGCCTAGCGCCACGGCCCGGCCGGCGTGCTGCCGGTCACATGCGGCTGAGCGACGCCGCCGCGAACAGCACGTCCCTGATGGCCTGTTTGTCGCCGAGCTGACCCGCGGCCGCCTCCTCCGGGGACACGTGGCCCGCGGCCAGCCGGCAGAACTCCACACCGTCCAGCGCGATGTGCGCCACCTCGTGCTCGGCGGAGCCCACCGCCGCCGGGGAGTCCAGCGGGATCAGCCACTCGCCGCCGCCGGAACCCTCGATCTCCAGCCGCAGGCTGCGGCCCGGCTCGCCCGCCGCGACCAGGTGCCGGTGCCCGCCGGACGGGCCCGGCCCGCCCCGGCGGCGGTCCGCCAGCGCCTCCGGCAGCAGCCGCGCCGCCAGGTCGATCATCCGGTTCAGATGCCGCGCCGACGGCGGCTCGTACGGGTAGTCCACCGCGTCCGCGATGTCCTCCGCGTGCACCCAGCACTCGAAGGCCCGGTCCAGCATCGCGTCGTGCAGCGGCAGCCGGAAGTCGCCGAACGACACCGGCATCCGGCCCGCGCTCCCGTCCGTGAACGCCACCGTCCGCACCAGGTCGTGGCTCTGCTCACGCCACTGCGCCCGCACCCCGCGGGTCGGCGGGACGTGCAGCGCCCGCCAGTACGCCTCCGTGCGCGCCGCCGGGGTGCCGGCCTCGGCCGCGATCTCGCCCAGCGGGTCGTCCAGGCCGAGGGCCACCGCGACCAGCCCGTCGACCGTCATCAGGTGCGCGATGACCCCGGCGACCGTCGTGCGCCGGTTCGTCTCCTCCTGGCCGGCGAACCAGCGCAGCCGCACGGGCGCGTGCCACTCGGCGTCGCCGAAGTCCTGCAGCAGCGCGTCCAGCCGGGCGGTCTCGGCGTCGTACGCCGTCGCCCACTGCGGCACCGGGATGCGCGGCGGGCGCCGCTCCAGGCAGGCCTCCAGGACGCGGGTGCGCAGCGCCGGGTTCAGGTCGAGGCTCTCGGGCCGCTGGAGCAGGCCGACGGCGTCGCGCAGCCGCAGGGCCTCCTCGGCGCAGGCGCCGCACTCGCCGAGGTGCTCCTCGACGCCGGCCGCCTCCTCGGCCGAGCAGGCGGCCAGCGCCCAGGCGCCCAGCAGCGACTTCAGGACCCGGTGGTCGAGGGCGGGCGGCGCGGGGCGGTCCGGGTCGCCGAGGTCCTCCAGCGCGGGCAGCGGCCGTCCGCCGTCCTCGACGGAGGCACGCGGCAGCGGGATGCGGGGCCGGCCGGGCTCACTCCCGCCACCGCCCTCCGGCCCGCCGCTCCGCGGCCCACCGGACCCGCCCCGGTCACCGGAGCCACCGGAGCCACCCGCATCACCGAAGTCACCTGGGTCACCGGGACCGCCGACCCGGCCGGGCCCGCACGGGCCACCGGAGTCGCAGGGGTCACCGGAGCCGTCGAAGCCGCCGGGCTGCTCGGCGCCGGTGCCCTCGCCGCCGTCGCATCCCGTGTGTTCCCGGTCACCTCCGTGCTCGTCGAACGCCTCGAAACGGTCCGCTCCGCTCACGCCGCACCCCCGTACCCGGGCGGAGCGCCCGGTGCCCCGGCGTCGCGTGCGGTGGACAGCAGTTGCAGGCCGAGGCGGAGTCTGCGACGCGCCTCGTCCTCGGTGACGCCGAGGTCGGCGGCGGTCTGGCGGTAGTCGCGGCGCTGGAAGTACGCCAGCTCCAGGGCGGCGCGCAGCGGGACCGGCATGGACTGCACGATGTAGTCGGCGCGGGCCGCGACCGAGGCCTGGCGCACCTTGCGCTCCAGCTCCTCCGTGCTGCCGGCGCCGCCGCGGGCGAGGGCGGCGGTCTCGGTGTCGCGCAGCCGCTGCACGGCGAAGCGGTGGGTCAGCGCCGCGACCCAGGTGCGCAGCGGGCCCTGCTTCGGGTCGTAGGTGTCGGGGTGCTCCCAGACATGGGTGAAGACCTCGCGGGTGAGGCGGTCGGCGGCGCGCTCGTCGCCGAGCACCCGGTACGCGAGACCGTGCACGAGGGACGCGAACCGGTCGTAGAGCTCACCGAGGGCCGCCGCCTCCCCGCGCGCGAGCCGCTGCTGCATCTTGCGGTCCCAGCGCAGCGGCGTTTCCTTCTTCGCCATGCGGCCCTCCCCCCCTCGCCCCTTGCCCGACGGCGGTGTCCGCCGTCCCTTCGCTGCCCGGCGTGCGCCCGCCGTCCCTTCGAATGTAGTCGGCACGTATGACAACGCACGCCCCTTTGCGTCAATGTGTGCCCTGGGCGCATCCGCGGGTGGTATAGGGCCGCCGATCAGTGGTGGCGCGTGTCCCGCGGCGCGACCACGCGGGACGCCGTCGGCACAGACCCGATCGAACAGGATCGAAGCCGACTTGAACAAGCCTCTTTCGTACAGCGTCCGTTTGTGGCCCCGTGTTTCAGGGAACTGCCGCTGGGCAGCCGCGCTGCAAGGAAGCGTAAGAACTGCTTCCGTTCGGTCCGGCGAGCGAAGGGCATGGTGGTGGCGTTCAAAGTGACCGGTGCCGAGCGCGGCGAGTGGGCCGTGCTCCGGGTGTCGGGCGAGCTGGACCTGGTGACGTCGCCGGTGCTGCGTCAGGGAATTCACGACGTGGTGGCCGACGGCCGGCACAGTCTCGTCCTCGACCTCTCCGAGGTCTGGTTCTGCGATTCCAGCGGCGTCGGCGTCCTCATCGCCTCCCGCCGGCTCATACGTTCCTGCCGGGGGAGTCTGCGGCTGGTCCTGCCGGCCCGCGGCGCCGCCGACGGCTCGCACGTCAACCGGGTCATGGGCGCCCTCGGTGTCCGCCGGCTGTTCGACGTGTATCCCGACGTCGACGCGGCCGTCGCCCCGGAGGCCGGGCCGCTGTCGGCCTGAACCGTCGCCCCCGGAAAGCCCGCGCGGACAGGCGCGCCGCACCGCAACGCCGTTGTCCCGGAATTCCCCCGGTCTTGGTACAAGCGTCGTTGTTCCCGCTCCGGCGCGGTCCGCGCCGTCGTACGCTCCGAGCGAGATCGCCCATCCATCCGACGTAAGGCGGCCCGAGAGACATGGTGAGCAGCGAGTACGAGGGCAGGATCGCCGCCCGGTTCGCCACCTTCGACCAGGACGGCAACGGCTACATCGACCGTGCGGACTTCAACGCGGCGGCCAAGGCGCTGCTCGCGGAGTTCGCGGTACCGGCGCGTTCCGACAGGGGCCAGGCGCTGTACATCGGCGCCGAGGCGTTCTGGCAGGGCATGGCCGGGATCGCCGACCGGGACGGCGACCAGCGCATCACCCGCGAGGAGTTCGTGACCGGCGCGGTCAAGCGGCTGCGCGACAACCCGGACCGGTTCGCCGAGATCGCCCGCCCCTTTCTGCACGCCGCCCTCGACGTCGCGGACGCCGACGGCGACGGCCGGGCGACCGTCGAGGCCACCGCGCGGGTGCTCGGCTGCCTCGGCGTGAGCGACGACGTCGCCGCGCGGGCCGCGGCCGCCCTCGACACGGACGCCGACGGCAGGATCGGCGAGGCCGAGATCGTGTCGGCCTTCGCCCGCTACTTCACCGTCCCCGAATAGGCCGGGCCGGGACCAAGCGCCGTACGGGCGACGGACGTTGCCGCCCCGTTCTGTGACACAGAGTGAGCGCTCCCGTACGCCTCGGTGTGCGCCGTCCCGCCGTCGGAGCGGCCTGGGCTGGGGTGTTGTCGCAACACACCGGCGAATGTCACGGATTGTGGCATCGGCAGGTCACGGAGCGTTGATACCGGGTTGTGTCCCGGGTGCGGCTCGTCACGGCCCGGAGTCGGCGGTCCGCTCCGGTACCTTGTGGTGGATGCGAGTGGTTCTGAGCGCGCGCCCGGCCGGAGTTGCCTGTGAGGCGGCCCGGGGCGCGGCGGTGCGCGGTGCCGTTCGCAGCAGGTCGGGAGGGTCCGGCGACGTCGCACGTTCGACTCGTGGCGACGGGCGTCGCACAGTATGCCGCACGGGTACTCCTTCGCGCTGGAATATGCCCGAAGCGCTTGTTGACGTGACTGTACGTCAACCATGCTGTCCCACAAGGGATTCACGTTCCGTGACTCTTGTCCCGGCCGTTGTTCTGGCCATGCAGAAAATGGCTACGATCGTGGCCCTCATGAGGCGCGAGCCTAAGTGTCCGCCGGTTCGGATGGTGTGAGCGGTGCAGGTGCTTCAAGTGCAGCTGGAGGTCCGGCCCGACCCCGCCGAGGTGGCGCGAGCCCGGAAGTGGGCCCGCTCACGCCTCGCCGGGTCGGGGATAGAGGCCGATGAGCCGATCGCCGAGACGCTGATCCTGCTCGTCTCCGAACTGGTCACCAACGCCGTGGTGCACACCGGCCGTCCGGCGGTGCTGCGGCTGTCCCTGCCGGGCACCGCGGTCGACGGCGCCACCGTCCGCCTGGAGGTCGCCGACCGCAGCGACCGCGCCCCGGTGCCCCGTTGCCCGGACGGCGACGCGACCGGCGGCCGGGGTCTCGCCCTCGTCGACGGGCTCGCCGACCGGGGGGGCTGGACCCGCGAGGGCGCCGGCCAGCGCATCTGGTGCGAACTCGACCGCTGCGAACGGCCCTCCGACGCCGCGGCCTGCACCGGTGGCGTCGTGGCGTACGGTGGCGGCGCCGCGGCGTACGGCGGCTTCGCCTACGAGGCGGTCTAGGCCGCGGACACCGCCCGGGGCAGGGGCGCACGTCGGACGCGGGGCGTGTCCGGACCGTCAAGTGGTGCGCCGGGGTTGTGCATCTGTGCGCGTCCGCCGCAAAGGGTGCGTAAGTAACAAATTGCCGGACAGGTGTTGACGCCTCATGTCCGTTTGATCACGCTTGTGGCAGCGACTTGCCGTGAGGGGACGACGAGGGCCTTGGTGACGGAGGCCCTCGACGAGCGCGGGTCGTGACACGGCGTCGGTTTCCTCGGGGCCACGGGAGGCCGGGCGGGGGACGCCGGAGTCGGGTGGCGGCGGGCGAAGCCGTGCTCGGGGCGAGGCAAGCGCCACGCCGCCAGCCGACCGAACCGCGGGATGCGGCCGCGGCTCACCGCGACTCTTTGTCCACAGGCTGTGGACAACTTTTCATCGGCCCGCGCCGCGACTACGCCCCGCTCCCCACCCGGAACGTCCTGCGGTACGCGGTGGGCGTGACCCCCAGCGCCGCCTGCAGGTGCTGCCGCATCGACTGGGCCGTGCCGAAGCCCGCCTCGCGGGCCACCTGGTCCACCGACAGGTCGGTGGACTCCAGCAGCTGACGGGCCCGCTCCACCCGCTGCCGCGCGAGCCACTGCCCGGGACTCACCCCGGCCTCCTCGCGGAACCGGCGCGTGAACGTGCGGACGGACATGCTCTCCCGGGCGGCCAGGTCCCGCAGCTGGATCGGCTCGTGCAGCCGCTGCAGCGCCCAGGCCCGCGCCCCGGTCGTCGTCGCCTGCTGCGGATCGGGCACCGGCCGCTCGATGTACTGCGCCTGCCCGCCGTCCCGGTGCGGCGGTACGACGGTGCGGCGGGCGATCTCGTTGGCGACCGCCGTGCCGTGGTCGCGGCGCACCATGTGCAGGCACAGGTCGATGCCGGCGGCCACCCCGGCCGAGGTCAGGACGTCGCCGTCGTCGATGAACAGCACCTCCGGGTCGACCTTGACGCGCGGGAACAGCCGCTGGAGGCGCTCCGCGTCCGCCCAGTGCGTGGTCGCCGGGCGGCCGTCCAGGTGGCCGGCGGCGGCCAGGACGTACACACCGGTGCAGATGGAGGCGAGGCGGGTGCCCGGCCGGACGCGGGCCAGCGCGGCGGCCAGGTCGTCGGTCAGCACGCCCTCCTCGTACACCGGGCCGAGTTCGTACGACGCCGGCACGATCACCGTGTCGGCGGTGGCCAGCGCCTCCGGGCCGTGCGCCACGTGGATCGAGAAGTCGGCGTCCGTCTCGACCGGGCCCGGCGGCCGGACCGAGCAGGTGACGACCTCGTACAGCGGCCGGCGGCGGGCGTCCTTCGGCCGGCCGAAGATGCGGTGCGGGATGCCCAGCTCGAAGGGGAGCAGCCCGTCGAGGGCGAGGACGACGACGCGGTGCGGCCGGAAGGGCCGCTCGGGTGTGCTGTCCAGGGCCATGGCCCGATCCTAGCGAATGCTGTCCTTCGGGCCACTCGATCGTGCGGTCCCCGCACCACACGCTCTATGGCGTGACCCAGACAACCGCTGCCGCCACAGCCGCCGAGGGCGCCGGGCCCCGCAGGCGTTCCCGTGTCCACCGCGCCTGGTTCGTCGCCGCCGTCGCCTTCGTGACGATCATCGGCGCCGCCGCCTTCCGTTCCGTGCCCGGGCTGATGATCGACCCGCTGCACCAGGAGTTCGGCTGGTCACGCGGCACGATCGGCGCGGCGGTCTCCATCAACCTCGCCCTCTACGGCCTGACCGCGCCCTTCGCGGCGGCGCTGATGGACCGGTTCGGCATCCGGCGCGTGGTCGCCGTCGCCCTCACCGTGATCGCCCTCGGCTCGGGCCTGACGGTGTGGATGACCGCGGCCTGGCAGCTCCTGCTGTGCTGGGGCCTGCTGGTCGGCCTCGGCTCCGGCTCGATGGCGCTGGCCTTCGCGGCCACGGTCACCAACCGCTGGTTCACCGAACGGCGCGGCCTGGTCACCGGGATCCTCACCGCCGCCTCCGCGTCCGGACAGCTGATCTTCCTGCCCCTGCTGTCCTGGATCGTCGACCGGCACGAATGGCGCCCGGCCGCCGTCACGGTCGCGCTCGCCGCCCTCGCGGTCGTCCCGTTCGTCTGGCTGCTGATGCGCGACCACCCGGCCGACGTGGGCCTGAAGCCGTACGGCGCCAAGGAGTTCGTGCCCAAGCCCGCGCCCGTGCCCGGCGCCGCCCGCCGCGCCGTCACCGTGCTGTTCTCCGCCGTGCGCACCGGGCCGTTCTGGCTGCTGGCCGGGACCTTCGCGATCTGCGGCGCGTCCACCAACGGCCTGATCCAGACCCACTTCGTGCCCGCCGCCCACGACCACGGCATGCCCATCACGGCCGCAGCCTCCCTGCTCGCCGTGATCGGGGTGTTCGACGTGGTCGGCACCATCGCCTCCGGCTGGCTCACCGACCGCTTCGAACCCCGCCGCCTGCTCGCCGCCTACTACGCGCTGCGCGGCATCTCCCTGCTCTTCCTGCCGATGCTGCTGGCGCCGAGCGTCCACCCGCCGATGATCTTCTTCATCGTCTTCTACGGCCTCGACTGGGTCGCCACCGTCCCGCCCACCCTGGCGCTGTGCCGGGAGCAGTACGGCGAGGACAGCGCGATCGTGTTCGGCTGGGTCCTCGCCTCCCACCAGGTCGGCGCCGCCCTCGTCGCCTTCCTGGGCGGCGTCGCCCGCGACACCTTCGGCTCCTACGACGTCGTCTGGTACGCGTCCGGCGCCCTGTGCGCGGCGGCGACCCTGATGGCCCTGGTGATCCGGCGCCGCCCGACGCCGGTGCCGTCCCTCACCTGACCGCGACGGGGCGCCGGTCAGCCCGGCAGGCGTGACACGGCCCCGCCGCCCTTCTTCGCGACGGCACCGGCGATCCGCACCGCGTCCCTGGCCAGCTCACGGAGCATGCCGCTGATGGGGTTGGTGTACCCGGTGAAGTACAGACCGGGCGCCCCGTCCGGGGTGCGCGCGCCCCGGACGACCGGTCTTCCCCGGTCGTCCAGTACGCCGAGATGGCCGACGAGGCTCTCCAGGCCACGGGCGTACCCGGTCGCCGCGATCAGCGCGTCCGGCTCGACGCGGCTGCCGTCGGCGAGGACCACCCCGCCGTCCTCGAAACGCTCGACGGACGCCACGATCTCGACCTTGCCGGTGCGCACCGCGTCGACGAAGCCGACGTCCTGCACCGGGATCGCGCCCTCGCGGACGCGGGAGTACAGACCGGTGTCGGGCCGGGGCAGGCCCCGCTCCGCCAGGTCGGGCACGCTCAGCCGGGCCATCGGCCGGGCCAGCCGGTCGACGAGGGCTGCCGGCAGACGGCGCACCAGCACGCCCGTGTACTGCGCGGCCCAGCCCGCCGTCGACCGGCGCACGATGTGCGGCACGGTACGGATCGCCACCCGCACCCGGGCGGCGCCGCCCTCCGCGAGGTCCACGGCTATCTCGGTGCCGGTGTTGCCGGCGCCGACGACGAGCACGTCCCGCCCGGCGTACGGCCCGGCGTTGCGGTACTCGCGGGCGTGCAGGAACTCGCCGGTGAAGGTCTCGCGGCCCGGCCAGGCGGGGACGTACGGCGTGTGATTGTGGCCGGTCGCGACGACCACCGCCGCGCCGGTCAGCTCCCGGCCGCCGGTGGCGCGCAGCAGCCAGCCGGTGCCGTCGGGGGTGCGCTCGACGCGGGACACCTCCACACCGGTGACGATCTCCAGCCGGTGGTGCTCGGCGTACTTCTCCAGGTAGCGCACCACGTCGTCCCGGGACACCCAGCGCCCGAACCGGCGCGGGATCGGCAGTCCGGGCAGGCTCGACAGCCGGCGGGTGGTGTGCAGGCGCAGCCGGTCGTAGTGGCCCCGCCAGGACGCCCCGACCCGGTCCGACTTCTCCAGGACGACGGCGCGTATGCCCCGGGCGCGCAGGGCGTACGCGACGGCCAGCCCGCCGGGGCCGCCGCCGACGACGTAGACGGGACGCGCGGGGTCCGCCGGGGTCGGCACCGCGGGGTTCGGGGATGCTGTGGAGTCGGCCATGGGCGGGAGTATCCACCACGGACCGGAACGCTTGTACGAGGGCCTGGTGCCTGAGCCCCGCGAAACCCCGCCGGGCGGCTGCTGCCCAGGGGAGGCGGGTGGCCGAAGCCCTCGGGTCTTGCTGGCCCCGTGCGGGGCGCGCGCGTTGTTGAATGGACCGATGGCCTCCCTTCACGACCCGTACCTGACCTCCCTCGTGTCCGAGGTACGCGGCCACGATCTGCGGCTGTGCCCCTGGGACGCCGACTCCGACACCGACGTGGAGACGTGGCTGCGGGGCCAGCTCGACCCCGAGTTCCGGCGCTGGAACACGCCCGTCAGCCCCGTGACCGACGCCGAGAGCGCGCGGGAGTCGCTGCGGATGCGGGCCCGGGAGGCGGACGAGGGACGGTGCGCGGCGTTCCGCATCACCGCCGCGGACAGCGGCACGACGCTCGGGCACATCGGTGTGAACGCCGTCAACCATGCGCTCAAGGTGGCCCGGTTCGGTTACTGGGTGCTTCCCGAGGCGCGCGGCCGGGGTGTCGCGACGCGGGCGCTGCGGGTCGCGGCCGACTGGGCGTTCAGTGAACTCCGGCTGCACCGGCTTGAGTTGGACTCACGCCGTGGGGCACGAGGTGTCCTGCCGGGTCGCCGAGCGGTGCGGGTTCCGGTACGAGGGGACGCTGCGGGGGGCGGTGTTCGCAGCGGGCCGGCACGACGCGTTCCGCGATGCGCATCTGCACGCCCGACTGTCCACGGACCCGGCTCCGTAGGGGGCGACGGGGGTGGCGAGCGACCGGGGGTGCGGTGGCTGCGGCGTTGCCCCGTTGCGGACGTCGGGGTGAGCGACGTTGCTTGGTTGCCCGGCGTTGCGCTGACCGCACGGGGTTCGCGCGGCCCGGCGCCATCGGGTTGCCGCCCGCGCCCACCCGTGCCGCCCCGGGCGGCACGCATGCCCGCGGCGTGCGACGTGCCGCCGCTCGGCTGTCCGGTGTTGTCCGGTTGCCCGGCGTTGCGCTGACCGCACGGGGTTCGCGCGGCCCGGCGCCATCGGGTTGCCGCCCGCGCCCACCCGTGCCGCCCCAGCGGCACGACTGCCCGCGGCTTGCGGCGTGCCGCCGCCGCAGCCGCCCGCGCGGGATGGGCGGGACGGGATGGGCCACCGGGCCGCAGTCGCGTACGGCGGGAAGGGGACGTGTCGGGGGG
>NZ_JARVKW010000029.1 GCF_029813775.1 Streptomyces sp. DH24
AAGACCCCTGACAGGTCGCCGACCTGCGCATCAAGATTGATGTACTCCATCGACCTTCGCCCCCACTCATGACTTTCCACTGGCCGACGAATCGTCGCACAGACTCACCAAATGAGATGCCGTCTTAGTTGTAGACCTGCTAGGAGAACGCCATGAGCCCTCGACCAGGCGGTGAGACCGACAAGTTCGGCAACCGATACGAGGGTGCTTGGGTGGTTCGGCACATGCTCCTGATTCTTCACGGTGATGGGCAATCCATCACCCTGGAAGATGCCGACCCAACGCGCGAAGAGGGCGCTGAGTTCACCTACCTACATGGAAGCACCGAAGAGGTCCATCAGCTTAAACGGCAGAATCGCAACATCAATGCATGGACAGTAGCCAGCCTACTAGAAAAGGGAATTTGGACCGATGCTCGGCATCATGTCGAATCTGGTCGTGAGTTCCACTTCGTATCTACACTGCCAGCTAGACCTCTGCAAGAGCTTGCGGAACGCGCACAGCGATCGAAGGACGTTAAGGCCTTCGTAGACCACTGGCTCACCTCGGAGGAACTCAGGGACCTTTTTGATCAGCTCGCTAAGCCTGGAATTCTTGGCTCGACTGAAAAGGCGTGGGAGGTTCTTCAGGGGTTCTACATTTCTTGGCATGATGAAAAAGAGCTGATTAGGACCAATGCGACACTGGCGGACTTCCTTCTTGAGGGTGCTGCCGGGAATTTGGCGGCGGTCGGCCTAGGGGATATGGCTCTCCATAGTCTAGGTGTGCAGCTCCATCGGAATGCCATTGAGGCTCGACTGGGCCGGTATGGACTTCGGCGAGCATCGAGTCATCGGTCAGAAAGCATCAGCGAAAAAGTGCAGACTGTCAGTGAGGGATGGGCTGCAAGCGTTGAGCGCGAGTTTTTGCGCCCTGCGATCGTAAGAGAAGAGGCCAGTCGCCTTTTGGAGGTAACGTCCAGTCCGAAGAGTCTGACGCTATTGATGGGAGCGGCTGGCGGCGGAAAAAGTGCTGTTCTCCATCAGTTTTACGAACGCATCCGTGCTCTTGATAAACCTATTTTGGCCTTCCGGCTTGATAGGCTTGAAAACTTTGCGACCACGATTGAACTCGGCAAAGCCATAGGCCTTGAGATGTCGCCGGTTTCCGCCTTGGCGTCGATGGCGGGAAGCGGAGAGTGCATTCTGCTCGTCGACCAAGTGGACGCAGTCAGTCTAGCCTCAGGAAGAATGCCGCTAAACTTCGATGCCGTTGCCAATCTGGTAAGAGAGGCTGAAGCATTTCCTGGAATGCATGTTGTCCTAGCCTGCCGAAGATTTGATGTCGAAAACGACTATCGCATCCGCGAGTTGGTGGACGAGAGGCGATGGGCTCACATCGAAGTTGCGGACCTCACTGACGATCAAATAGCTGCCGCTCTGGAGGCTATGAGGATCTCGACTGGTACTCTCAACCAGCAGCAGAGGAAACTGCTTCGTGCACCATTGAATCTTGTATTGCTCAGCCATGTTCGTAATGATTCAGCGGCGTTAACATTCGAGTCCACCAAACATCTTTTCGATGCTTACTGGCAGCGCAAGTTGGTGGACTGTGCCCAGCGGAATAAATCAGTGCGTTTCCATGAGGTCGTCTCAACTCTCGCTGAAGCAATCAGCGCACGGCAGCGTCTCTCTGTGCCAGTGACGGTATTGGATGCTAATGACTTGGCGTTCGACGCGGGAGTATTGGTGTCGGAGCATGTATTGGTCAGAGACGGCCAGCAGATCGCATTCTTCCATGAAACCTTTTTTGATTACACCTTCGCTCGCGTGTGGGTCGACCGCAATCAGTCTCTCGTAGGTTTCTTGTTGAGCAGCGAGCAAGAACTATTCAGGAGAGCGCAAGTGAGACAGGTGCTGGCCCACCTGCGAGAAGCGGATCCCGATCGATTTCCAGCTGAGATGCAATCACTGCTCCTCCATGATGACATCCGCTTTCATATCAAAGATGTGGCCCTTTCTCTAATCGCTACCTTGCGTGCCCCTACATCTGCGGAGTGGGATGCTGTTAACGGCGTACTTGCGGAAAATCCGGTTTGGAGTGAGAGGCTACACAGAGCGCTAAGAACCTCGCATTGGTTCAGCAGGATCGACGAGGAGGGGGATATTGAGCAATGGCTTGATGGTGCAGACTCCGAAAAGTCGCTTGCCCTCGAAGTGATGTCTGGTGGTGCGGTAGGGAATCCGGACCGTATCGCTGAGATATTGTCTTCACGTAAAGACGAACCGCAGTATGCGTCGTGGCTTCTGTGGATGGTGCATGCGGCATCTCTCCATACCAGTCGAGCCCTATTTGATCTACTACTTGATGCTGTCCGTAGTGGCGCATACAGCAATTCCTCTGACTCCGTTTGGATGGCAGCTCATGGGCTTAATGAGCGCCGGCCTGAGTGGGCCGTGGAGTTGCTGCATGCACACCTCTCCGAGCGCCCTGATGCGTTGAAACTCAGCGGCACAGGAAAGATCGCCGCGCTTGATGATAGCGACTACGGTCTTAATCAAATGGTGCTGTCCGTTGCTGAAAGAGCGCCGAAAAGGTTTTGTGAGCTGCTTATCCCCTATTTGTTGCGAGTGATGTCGGCAACGGAAGAAGCCGATCGCGAGGGGTGGCCGCGGCTAGACCGGCAATTCTCTAACCGGCTTCCGGAATCTGTCACTCGGGAGCTTGAGGAATCGATACTCGAAGCGGCAGCTACTGCATTACGGAAGGTGCAAGGCGAACCTAAGGACGCCGAATTCTTTCTGCGGTCTCTTGCGAACGACGTACATGAGACTGCTCAGTGGTTGCTGTACGAAGGTCTGATAGCAGCAAAGCAGGTGCACGCAATGTGGGCTGCGGAGTTGCTGCTAGGAGGGACGAAAAGGCTCATCTGTGGGTATCCTCGGTCTGGCGCTGTTTGGAAGACGCGTGAGCTCATTTTGGCTGTCTCCGAGTTCCTTCCCGACAGTATGCTACAGGAGCTAGAGACTGAGATTCTTGATGTCCGCTTCCCATGGGAAAGTGCTAAATCATCACGGTGGCATCAATTTACGCTGCTGTCGGCGGTGCCTGAAAGCCGACTTTCAGTGGATGGACGTCGACGTTTGGGCGAGTTGCGTCGTCGTCATCGAGCCGACGAGCCAGCGAAACCTCAAGGAATTAAAGGTGGTTTCATCGGTTCACCAATTTCGTCGGATTCCGCAAATCGAATGAATGATGATCACTGGTTGCGTGCCATGCAGAAATATGATGGCGATCGCAGGGATTGGGAGAATTTAACTGGCGGCGCTCGCGAGTTGGCGAGTGTCCTGAAGGAGCAGACGAAGCAGGACCCGGCTCGTTTCGCTAAACTTGCATTGCGGATCACGGAATCCGTTAACCCGGCTTATAGTGACTCCATCTTGATGGGTTTGGCGGAAGGGGCTCCTCTGACTGATCCGAGTCCAGTATTTTCCGCTGTAAGACATATTGCTCAGCTTGGAAATCCAGATAACGACCGGTGGCTAGGGTATGGTCTCCGGCGATATCTGCGGGATGTCCCCATCGATTTGGTTGAGATGTTGATAGGTCGCGCAACATCTGCAGTAGATCCGGTTGATGAGACTTTGATTATTAGACGGTCTGATCAGGGTGAATCATCGGCTGAGGATATTTGGACCTCTGGATTCAATTCAGCTCGCGGAAGCTCGGTTGAGGTATTGGGTGATATTCTCCTATATGATGTCGACGGCTCTCTTACTGCACTAGTATCGCCCGCGCTGCGGCCCTTGGTTAACGACCCCACTCTGACTGTCCGCGCGTGTGTGGCCCATCTCGTTCACGCCTCTTTGCGCCATGCTCGGAATCAGGCCATAGAGGCCTTCGGTGAACTAATTCAGGCTGATGACAGCTTGCTCGCTACACGTCCTGTCGTGCAACTTATGCTTGCTATCGGTCATAGCGACTTCCAAGTGTTGCACCCAATCGTTCAACGCATGCTTTATTCAGAAAATTCGAAAGTTCGCGAAGTGGGGGGGCAAATTGCAGCGCTCGCGGCAGCATATTGGGAGAATGGGGATTTGCTGACCTCTGTTAATGCTGGAGGTGATGTATCGGCTAGGAAGGGGGCGGCAACTGTGTGTGCTCATCACCTTGCGAATGTGGGTGAAAAATCTCTAGTGCGTGCAGCTTTTACTGATTTCGTCCGCGACCCGGAACCTGAAGTAAGGAAGTCGGCTGCGGCGTTTGCTGCTGCCGTTCGAGGGAACCGCCTTCGCCCTCTTTCTCGACCCGTCAAAGATTTGATTGCCTCTCCCGCTTTTAGTGACGCCTCGACTCAGCTTCTCATCACCCTGCGTGATGCCCCCGATAGGGTTGATGATTTAGTTTTTGAGTGCGCTAACCGATTCCTCGCAGAGAGCGGTTCGGGCGCTGCGGACATTCGAACCGGCGCGGCCGCGGATGCTCGATATCTAGGTCAGCTCGTGATCCGAGGCTACGCGTCACCTACGCCCGCGGTACGCGCCAAACTTCTCGATGTGTTGGATGGCTTGCTGCTTGTCGGTGCGCTGGGCGTCTCGGAATTGGTCCTACAAGCGGAGCGCCCGAGCTGACTGAGCGTGGGAAGAAGGGCCGTGGAGCCGACCGCCCCAACCACGATGTACCCCTTGTCTAACGGCAAGTGGCTGATTGTTGTGAGCGCGGCCCGGGCGCCGGCCGGGCTGGAGCGGGGCGGAGACAGGAGCGCAGGCCCGGCCGGGGGCCGGGCCGCGCGCGGTGAGCGGAGCGAGCCGCCTTGATGAAGTAGGGAAAGTCTTATCCCGCAGGGATGAGCCGCTTGCCGTCATGGCTCCGCACATGAGGACCATTGCCGTCCAGGGCGTCCAAGAGGCGGACCGCGAAGACCTCGGACATGCGCTCGCTGACCTCGTCGGGCGTGAGCCACTCGACGGCTGTCGACTCGCTCGACGTGCGCTCGGTGCCGCCTGACGGCTTGCAGCGGAAGACCAGGGCCACGATGCCTCGCGTCGTGTTCTTGTAGACGCCGGTCAGCTCGTCCACATCGACGTGGATGCCCGTCTCCTCCAGCACTTCGCGGGCTACGCCGGCCTCTGGGGCCTCGTCGAGTTCGAGTACTCCGCCGGGCAGCTCCCACGTGCCGTTGTCGGCGCGGCGAATCGCCAGAAGCCGACCGTCTTCGCGTACGACCACCCCGGCTACGGATACCGAGTGCAGCGGCGCGGACGTTGCTCCTTGTGATTCACTCATGTACAGGAGCATAGGAGGCGGAGAAGGTCTATGGGAACCGCAGCAGGAGGTGAGAGGTCCGTACCCCGGTACGTGCAGATCGCCGACGAGATTGTCCAGCAGATCCGGGCTGGTGTCCTCAAGCCTGGTGACATGGTGCCGAGTGAGTCGGAGCTGGTCGAGCGCTACGGCGTCTCGGGGGGCACGATCCGTAAGGCCATGGTGGAGGTGCGGGCAAGCGGGCTCGTCGAGACGCGGCACGGCAAGGGTTCGATCGTGAAGGATCGGCCGCCGGTACGGCACCGCTCCTCCGACCGCTTCCGCCGCTCACATCGACAGGGCGGCAAGGCCGCCTACCTCGCCGAGTCGGCACAGTCCGGCGCTACCGCCAAGGTGAGCGTCCTCTACATCGGCCCCATGGACGCCCCCGAGGACGTCGCACAGCGGCTGGACATCCCCGCCGGCACCCAGGTGCTTGCCCGGCGACGGCTCTACTTCCGTAACGGGACCCCCGTCGAGACCGCGACTTCCTACCTTCCCTGGGACGTGGTGAAGGAGATCCCCGAACTGTTCGCCGAGAACCCCGGCGGCGGTGGCATCTACGCCCGACTTGAGGACCACGGCCACGAGTTCGCGGAGTTCGTAGAGACGCTGCAAGCGCGTCAGGCCTCCAAGGCGGAGGCATCCGAACTGGCGCTGAGTGCCGGGGCCGCCGTGGTGCATCTGGTGCGTGAGGCTCGCACCACTGAAGGCCGCGTGGTCGAGGTCTGCGACACGCTCATGGCCGCTGACCAGTTCGTTTTCGAGTACCGCATCCCCGCCGCGGACTGACGCGCACTCAACTTCCCGCAACCCGTCGCGACTTCTGAGCCGCGGCGGGTTGACTCATGTACAGGAGTGATGCGCTCTTCTTCATGTCACTCATGTACATGAGTGATGGAGTCCAGCCTCTATAGAGGAGTGTTCTGCCGTGCGTCAGATTCCCGTCGACACCTCCGCCGCGACCGTGATGGTCGCCAAGAACCCGCAGCCCAAGGTCCGTGACCGCCGGACCGGTGAGATCGCCACCGACGCCGAGACCGGCGCGAAGCTGATGACCGTGGACGTCATGTTCGCGGCCAACGACGAGGTGGAGATCCTCTCCGTCACCGTCCCGGAGACCGGCATCGCCGGTGACCTGACCATGGGGACCCCGGTTGCGCTCACGGGTCTGATCGCCCGTCCCTGGGAGAACGAGTTCAACGGCCAGAAGCGGCACGGCATCGCGTTCCGCGCGGTCGCGGTGACCTCGCTCGTCGCTGGTGCCGCGAAGCAGAAGGCGGCCTGATCATGACCGGTTTCACGGTCGCGCTGGTGCTGGTCGTCGCCGCCGCGGGTCTCCTGCGGTGGCGGCGCCCCGCCTGGTACTGGCTGACCTTCGGGGTCACCCTCGCCACCATGCGCGTACTGGTCCGCTACTCCTCGGTCATGGACGCCTGCGGCCTGACCGTTCCGGTTCCCCGCTGGCGCCTGGCCCTGGCCCGGATGACCGACCGCCCTGCTCCCGAGTCCCGTGCCCCGTGCATCATGCGGCTGCGGCCGACCCGGACGGGTCTCGTCCTGCGGCTCAAACTGCGGCCCGGCCAGGACGCCTTCGACGTCGCCGCCGCCTCGGACCGGCTGCGCCACTCCTTCGGAATGTACGGCGTCACCTCGCGCGGAATCCGCTCAGGCGTCGTCGAGTTGCGGATGACCGGCTACGACGTGCTCAAGCGGGTGCAGATGCCCGCCCAGGCCGACACCCGCCCGATGCGCGTTCCCGTCGCCCTGCGCGAAGACGGTTCGGTCCACTACCGCGACTACCGCGCGATACCCCACGCGCTCACCCTCGGCGCCACGGAGTCTGGCAAGTCCGTCTACCAGCGCAACCTGGTCGCCGCTCTCGCGCCGCAACGGGTGGCCCTGGTCGGCATCGACTGCAAGCAGGGAGTCGAGCTGTACCCGCTGGCGCGCCGGTTCTCCGCTCTCGCCGACGACCAGGACACCGCCGCCGAGTTGCTCGATGCCCTGGTGTCACACATGGAGGACGTCTACCAACTCATCCGCGCTGAACAGCGCATCACCGCCGATGTCCCGGACGCCGAGATCGCCGCCGACATCTGGGACCTCCCCGAGGACCTACGGCCGGTGCCCGTCGTGGTCCTGGTCGACGAAGTTGCCGAACTCGCCATGTACGCCAGCAAGGAGGAAGAGAAGCGACGGGACCGCATCATCACCGCCTTGGTCCGTCTCGCCCAGCTCGGCCGTGCGGCCGGCATCTACCTCGAAATCTGCGGGCAGCGCTTCGGCTCCGAACTCGGCAAGGGCATCACCATGCTCCGCGCCCAGCTCACCGCCCGCACCGCGCACCGCGTCAACGACGAGACCAGCGCCAACATGGCCTTCGGTGACATCGCCCCGGACGCCGTCCTCGCCGCCATCCAGATCCCCGCCGAGGCGCGCGGTCTGGCCATCGCGGGCGACTCGACCGGCGGTTGGCACCGCATCCGTGCCCCGCACACCTCGCTGCGGCAGGCCGTGAACATCTGCAACAAGCACGCCGACCGCACCCCGGTCCTGCCCGCTCTCGCGCCGTTCCGTCCCGCTCTCGGCCTGCCGAAGCCCGTCGACGCCCCGGTCGTCGAGTCCCTCCCGACCACGGCCTGACCAACCCCACTGCCACGGCTGGCGCGACCGCATCGCGCCGGGTCCCTACCCCCTCCATGCCTGCTGAAGGGAGAACCCCCGCCATGTGCCCCGACTGCGAGGACTTCGCCCGCACCGTGCTGCTGCTCGGTCAAATCGCTCTCTACGCCGACACGGACGGCGCCGACCTCGACTTCATCGAGGCCGTGAGCCCGTCTCTGGCCGCCTCCCTCCCCGAACCCCCGACCGGCTACGAGCCGACCGACGGCCCCGACTACCCCGGCGGCGCCTGATGGCCCGCCCCGCCGTCCGCGTCGACGCCGTCCTGGTCCAGGCCGTCATCGCCGGAGCCCTGTCCTTCGCCCACCTCCACGACCTCGCCGCCGCTGCCGGACAGGACGGCTGGAAGGCCTGGGCCTACCCGATCAGTGTTGACCTGCTCCTGGTCGCCGCCTGGCGCCGCCTGCGCACCGACGGACCGTCCCGGCTGGCCTGGTGCTGGTTCGTGATCGCCCTGTTCGCCTCGCTCGGCGCCAACGTCGCCACCGCCGGACTCCTCGACCTGACCGACGTCCCGGCCTGGCTGCGCATCCTCGTCGCCGCCTGGCCCGCGCTCGCCTTCATGGGCGGCACACTCCTCGCCCACTCGGCCGCGGACCGCGCACCGGAAGCGCCGGCGCCCGACGCCGCCGTAGCCGAACCCACCGTGCCCGAGTCCGAGTTCAACACAGAACCCGGCCCGGCCCTGGAGCCCGTACCAGCCGCAGCCGAGGAGCCCCCGCAGCTCACGGCCGCCGACCCGGCCCCGCCGGTCCCGGCCGCGCTCGTCGACCACGCCCGCAAGGTCGCCGACGACCACCGCGTCCGCACCGGGGTCCCGATCGACACCGACACCCTGCGCGTCCGGCTCGGCGTCCCGCCCCAACTCGCCGACGCCATCGCCGCCCAACTCGCCTGACAAGAACGGAAGACAGCTCATGCCTGCTCGTGACCACTTCCACTCCGTGATGCGGATCGGCCCGGTGCAGATCGGCACCCACCGCGACCGCAACGGCCAGACCAAGCACGCCGCCGTGTGCAGCTCCGACGGCTGCGGCTGGTCCGCCGACTACTCCAGCCAGTCCGCCGCCCAGCTCGCCGCCCGCACCCACCGCTGCAAGGTCCGCTAGGAGGCCACCGCCATGGACGTCCCCCTCTGGTTCGCCCTGCTCTGCGTCGGAGTCCTCGGCGTCAAGCTCATCCGCCCGCCCTGGTGGCTCGTGGCCGTGCTCCTCCTCGGCGGCTACCTCCTCGCCGACAGCCTCTTGGCTCCCGCCATCGACACCGCCGTCAAGTAACCCGCGAAAGGAGAACCGCCCATGTTCCGGCCCAAGCTGCCGACCATGCCCCAGCCCACCGGCACGGTCACCCCGCCCGTCGTGGTGGAGCCGACAGCGATCCTCCCGACGACCCCGGCCCCGCTGCCCACGCCGACCGCCCCGGCGCCTTCCCGCCCCGCGGTCCAGCTCACCGGAACCGCGCTCGCCCTCGTCGGCGGCGGCACCGCCGTCGTCCTGGTCGTCGGCGCCGTCCTGGTCTCCATGCTCCTGGCCGTCGCCGTCACCGCCACCTCGGTCGCCGTCTGCGCCGTCGTCCTCCGCTCGCTCCTCACCTCCGAGAGCAAGCGCCGCTGACCGGCCGCCGGGTGGCGCACAAGCCGCCAAGCACGACGCCACCCGGGGCCGTTCCTTCCAACCTCGATCGAAAGGCACCTTCAGCATGGCCCACCGCACCACACCTCCGCCACGAATCTGCCCGAGCTGCAACGGCTTCGCCTCCGCTGCCGTTACCCTCGGCGGCCGCGACTCCCACGGGCACCTGCGCACCATCACCACCCACTGCCCCACCTGCCACGGCCTCGGCACCGTCCTCGCCCGCCGCGTCCAGGAGGGTGCCCGTGCCTGACACCCTGCTCGACCCGATCACCCTCGGCGACCTGCTGAGGGTGGCTTCGGCTCCCGACTACACGCGCTGGGAAGACCAGATCCGCCGCACCGGCGGCTGCTCCGACCCCGTCCACCTCACCGGCTGGACGATCCACAAGGACAAGACGACCGGCGAGACCCTGCACCGCTACACGACCGCCAACGAACCCGGCGGACGCCTCCGCATCGCCTGCGGCAACCGCCGCGCCTCCCGCTGCCCGGCCTGCGCCTGGACCTACGCGGGCGACACCTACCACCTCATCCGCGCGGGCCTCGCGGGAGACGACCGACGCGAGATCCCCGCCACGGTCCGCGACCACCCGCGCGTCTTCGCCACGCTCACCGCGCCTTCGTTCGGCCGCGTGCACAACCGTCCCGACCGCGGAGCCTGCGGCTGCGGTGCTCACCACGCCCCGGACGCCCCGGAACTGGGCACGGCCCTCGACCCGGAGACGTACGACTACGCGGGCGCCGTCCTGTTCAACAACCACGCCGGACAGCTCTGGCAGCGCTTCACCACCCGGCTCCGCCGCGAAATCGCCGCCCGCGCCGGCCTTTCACGCCGGGAACTCGGCGACCACCTCCGCGTCTCCTACGGCAAGGTCGCGGAGTTCCAGAAACGCGGCGCTCTCCACCTCCATGCCGTCATCCGGCTCGACGGCCCGGACGGCCCGCAGACCCCGCCGCCCGTCTGGGCAACGGTCGACCTCCTCTCCGACGCCATCCGCGCAGCTGCCGCCCACTCCTACACCTCGGTCTCCGTCCCGGCCGCCGACGACCAGCCCGCCCGGACCTTCCGCTGGGGCACCCAACTCGACGTCCGGCCGGTCAAGGCCTTCGGTGACGGCTCGGACATCACCGAGCAGGCCGTCGCCTCCTACGTCGCGAAGTACGCCACCAAGGCCGCCGAGAACACCGGCACTCTCGACCGCCGCATCGGCGAACTCTCCGAACTCGACCGCCACCAGGTGCCCGACCACACCCGCCGCCTCATCCATGCGTGCAAGACGCTCGACCCGCTCTACCCCGACCGCCGCCTCTGGGCCTGGGCCCACATGCTCGGCTTCCGCGGCCACTTCTCCTCCAAGTCCCGCCACTACTCCACCACCCTCGGCACCCTCCGCCAGGAGCGCGCCGACTACCGCGCCGCCCAGGAGCGCACGGCCCTGGGCCTGGACGACACCGAGCCGGACACCGTCCTCGTCCTCGCCGACTGGCAGTACGCCGGACACGGCCACACCCCCGGCGAATCCGCCCTCGCCGCCACCATCGCCCGCCAACTCCAGACCAACCGCGAAACCGCCCGCGAAGCACTACGCGACCAACTCACGCACGAAGGGACGTACTGACCATGGCCTCAGAACTGCCGAACCGGTTCCTGACCCCTGAGGACCTGGTCGAGATGTTCGAACTCCCCAGCGTCGAGACGGTCTACCAGTGGCGGCGCAAGCGCACCGGCCCTCGCGGCTTCCGGGTCGGCCGGCACCTCCGCTTCGACCCGAACGACGTGCGCGCCTGGGTCAACTCACAGATGGCAGAGGCCGCCTAATGGCCGGACACATCCAGGACCGCTGGTACAAGACCGAGATCGGCCCGAATGGGAAAGCCGTACGAGTCAAGACTGACCGGTACGGCACGGGCATGCGGTACCGCGCTCGGTACATCGGCCCCGACGGCACGGAGAAGTCCAAGAGCTTCCCGGACCGCCAGAAGCGCCTCGCCGAGAAGTGGCTCACCGACATCGCGTCGGACATGTCTCACGGTCGGTACATCGACCCTCGCGCCGCAAGGATCACCTTCAAGAGCTACGCGGAGAAGTGGCTCAAGACTCACGGCATCGACCCGGCCAGTCAGGTGGTGGTCGAGCAGCGGTTGCGCCTGCACGCATTCCGTCTGATCGGCTCTCGGCCACTGGACTCGTTCCGCCCGGAGCACATTCGCGGCCTGGTGAGCGCGCTGGAGAAGGACCCGGCCGTGAGTGGAGGCTATGCGCGGAACATCTACGGCGACGTACGAGCCGTGCTCAGTGCGGCGGTCGACGACGGGCTCCTGCCCCGTAACCCGTGCTCCGCGAAGTCCGTCCGCCCGCCGGCGGTCGAGCAACGCCGCGTTGTGCCCTGGCTGCCTGGCCAGGTTCACGCGGTCCGTGCCGCCCTCCCCGAGCGCTACCGGCCCATGGTGGACGTGGGTGCCGGGTGCGGGCTGCGTCAGGGCGAGATCGTGGGGCTCGCTGAGGACGCGCTCGACTTCGACGGCGGCCTCATCCGAGTGGTCCGCCAGGTGAAGCTGATCCGGGGCAAGGCCGTGTTCGCTCCGCCGAAGTGCAACAAGGAGCGGGACGTGCCGTTGCCACCCTCCGTCGCTGAAGCTCTCCGCGCGCACATGGACACCTACAAGCCAGTGGAAATCACGCTGCCCTGGCGAAAGCCGGACGGCCCCAAGGTGTCGGCCCGCCTCCTGTTCACGAACACCGCGAGCGGCCTCGTCTGGCGCAGCAACTTCAACGTCCAGGAGTGGAAGCCCGCCCTCGCCGCAGCTGGCTTGATCGCGAAAGCGGGAGCGGACGGCAAGCACGAGTCCGCTCGTGAACACGGCATGCACGCCCTGAGGCACTTCTACGCCTCGGTACTGCTGGACGCGGGCGAGAGCATCAAGGCCGTGAGCGAGTACCTGGGGCACGCCGACCCCGGACTGACGCTGCGGGTGTACGCGCACCTGATGCCGTCGAGCCAGGAGCGCACGAGGAAGGCCGTGGATCGGGTGCTTCTCCCGGCCCCGCGCGAGCCTGACGGCCCAGAGACGGCCCAGTAGCCCGAACAAGGCCCCCTATCCGCGCCGAACGCGCTGGTAGGGGGCTTATTGCTGCCCGGCTACTGCCAGTTCTCCGGGCTTAGGCATGGCTGTACCAGTGTCGCAGATCCACTGGAGTGACCCGCCTGCCCCGCCCGGCCGCCCCCGTTCCCCGCTAGGTGAACAGCGCTTCCAGGATGTCGGCGAGCCACCCGCCGCGATGGGTCCGGCAGTACTTCCACTTCCGTCTGCGCACCCGAAAGCTCGGCTGCCGTACGGCCGTCCCGCAGGTACGGCATGGCCTCGTACTCCTGCTCATCGTCGCTCTCTCCCCGTCGCAGATGTCCGCGGGCGCATGACGAAGGCCCGCCGCCCTGTACGGACGACGAGCCTCGTCGAACGGTTGCGCACTGCCTGCGGCGCGCGGAGAGGGTCAGCCCGACCCGACGAACAGCACCAGCAGCAGCCACACCACCGGCGCGGTCGGCAGCAGCGAGTCCAGCCGGTCCATGATGCCGCCGTGGCCCGGCAGCAGCGTGCCCATGTCCTTGATGCCCAGGTCGCGCTTGATCATCGACTCGCCGAGGTCGCCGAGCGTGGCGCTGACCGCGACCGCGAGGCCCAGCACCAGGCCCTGCCACCAGGAGCCGCCGTCGATCAGGAACTGCATGCACAGCGCGCCCGCCGCCATCGCGAACGTCACCGCGCCGAGCAGGCCCTCGCGGGTCTTGCCGGGGCTGATGCGCGGCGCCAGCTTGTGCCGGCCGAAGCGCCAGCCCACCGCGTACGCGCCGGTGTCGCTCACCACGGTCAGCAGCAGGAACGTCAGGACGCGGAACGCCCCGTCCCCGGCGGTGAGCATCATCGCGACGAACGTGGCCAGGAACGGCACGTAGAAGGCCGCGAAGACGCCGGCGGTGACGTCCTTGAGGTAGCCCTCGGGCGGTTCCGTCATGCGCCAGACCAGCACCGCGAGCGCCGTCAGCGCCATGGCGACCCAGGCGCCCTCGGCACCGCGCACATAGCCGGCGACCACCATCGCCGCGCCGCCGATCGCCAGCGGCACGAGCGGCGCCTTGATGCCCTTGCGCTCGTCGAGCCGCTTCGTCAGTTCCCACAGCCCGACGACGACGGCGACCGCGACGACGCCGACGAACACGGCCTTGACGACGAACAGCGACGCGACGATCACCGCGCCGAGTCCGACGCCGACCCCTATCGCGGCACCCAGGTCACGGCCCGCGTTCTTCTTCGGCTTCGGCGCCGGCTGCGGGGCGTCGGGCATGGGCTCCGGATTCTGCGGCACCTCCCCGTACGGGTGTGCCTGCGGCGTCTCGTCGCGGAACAAGGGGCCGCTCAGCCGAGCGGCCCCCCGGTCGTCATCCTGGTCTCCGCCGTGATCGGGTACGTCGGGCACGATGGGCATGGGACGAGTCTGCTGCGCGTCGTGCGCGTCGTACGAGGGACCCGCCGGGGCGGTCCCCTGGACATGCCCGTAGGCGTGTCCCTGGGCGGGGCCCCGGCCGGTGGGCCCCCAGTGCCCCGCTTGCGGCGGGTACCCGGCTTGTGGCGGCGCGCCCCAGGAAGAGTCGTTCATCAGACCTCGAGCAGCTCCGCTTCCTTGTGCTTCAGGAGCTCGTCCACCTGGGCGACGTACTTCGCGGTGGTGTCGTCGAGCTCCTTCTCCGCACGGCGGCCCTCGTCCTCGCCGACGTCGCCGTCCTTGATCAGCTTGTCGATGGCGTCCTTGGCCTTGCGGCGCACGGAGCGGATGGAGACCTTGGCGTCCTCACCCTTGCCCTTGGCGACCTTGATGTACTCGCGGCGGCGCTCCTCGGTGAGCTCGGGGAACACCACCCGGATGATGTTGCCGTCGTTGCTCGGGTTGACGCCCAGGTCGGAGTCGCGGATCGCCTGCTCGATGTTGCGCAGAGCGCTCTTGTCGAACGGCGTCACCACGGCCATGCGCGGCTCGGGCACGGAGAACGAGGCCAGCTGGTTGATCGGCGTCGGTGCGCCGTAGTAGTCGGCCACGATCTTGTTGAACATCGCCGGGTGCGCACGGCCGGTGCGGATCGCGGCGAAGTCCTCCTTGGCGACCACGACGGCCTTCTCCATCTTCTCCTCGGCCTCGAGGAGGGTCTCTTCGATCACCACTTGCTCCTGCGTGTCTTGAGTAGGCCCGGCTGCGGTTCCTTGTCGGGGCGGCGGCCGGCTGCGTCGCGTCTTCTTCCTGCACGGTTCCCGACCGGCAGGACATTGTCCATCCCCCGGCCGGTCAGTCCCGGCTGCCTTGGTCACCGACAAGCGTGCCGATCTTCTCACCCTTGACCGCGCGCGCGATATTGCCCTCGGAGAGAAGCTCGAAGACGACGATCGGCAGCTTGTTGTCGCGGCACAGGGTGACGGCGGTGGCGTCGGCGACCTTCAGGTCGCGGGTGATGACCTCGCCGTAGCCGAGGTGGTCGAACTTCACCGCGTCGGGGTTCTTCTTCGGGTCGGAGTCGTAGACCCCGTCGACACCGTTCTTGCCCATCAGCAGCGCCTCGGCGTCGATCTCCAGGGCGCGCTGCGCGGCGGTGGTGTCGGTGGAGAAGTACGGCATGCCCATACCGGCGCCGAAGATGACCACGCGGCCCTTCTCCAGGTGGCGCACGGCACGCAGCGGGATGTACGGCTCGGCGACCTGCCCCATGGTGATCGCGGTCTGCACGCGGCAGTCCACGCCCTCCTTCTCCAGGAAGTCCTGGAGGGCGAGGCAGTTCATGACGGTGCCGAGCATGCCCATGTAGTCGGAGCGGGCCCGGTCCATGCCGCGCTGCTGGAGCTCCGCGCCGCGGAAGAAGTTGCCGCCGCCGATGACGGCCGCGATCTGTGCTCCGTCGCGGACGACCGCCGCGATCTCACGGGCGATGGCGTGCACCACGTCGGGGTCGACCCCCAGGCCCCCGCCGCCGGAGAAGGCCTCTCCGGACAGCTTCAGCAGAAACCGGCCGGGTACTTTGCCGTCGTCGCTTTTCTGGGCCTTGGTGCTCATGGGATCTCGCCTCTTTTACGTGTCGCACATACGAAGAAGGCCATTGCCGGTGGGGCGTGTTTCGCATCCCATACTCGGCAATGGCCTCCTCGTCAGATCTGCTGTCGCCCGCGCCACGCGCTTACGGGGCGGTGTCCCCGGGCGCCCTGGCCGACTGCACTCGACCCTATAGGGGCCGGGCGCCGGTCGCGGTACGGACTCAGATGCCGACCTTGATGCGCGTGAAGCGCTTCAGGGTGACACCGGCCTCGTCCAGGACCTTCTGGACGGACTTCTTGTTGTCGAGCGCGTACGGCTGGCCCAGCAGCGTGGCGTCCTTGAAGAAGCCGTTGAGGCGACCCTCGACGATCTTCGGCAGGGCGGCCTCGGGCTTGCCCTCGGCGCGGGTGGTCTCCTCGGCGACACGACGCTCGGTCTCGACGACCTCGGCCGGCACGTCCTCCTTGGAGAGGTACTTCGGCGCGAAGGCGGCGATGTGCTGGGCGACGCCCTTGGCGATCTCGGCGTTCGGCTTGTCGAGCTCGACGAGGACACCGATCTGCGGCGGCAGGTCGGGCATCGTGCGGTGCATGTACGCCGTGACGTAGCCGTCGGAGAACTGCGCGAAGCGGTCCAGAACGATCTTCTCGCCCAGGTTGGCGTTGGCCTCGTCCACGAACGCCTGGACGGTCTTGCCGGCCTCGATCTCGGAGGCGAGCAGCGCCTCCAGGTCCGCCGGGGAGGTCTTGGCGACGTGCTCGGCGATCGCCGTGGCGACCGACTGGAACTTGTCACCCTTGGCGACGAAGTCCGTCTCGCACTTCAGCTCGACCAGGACGCCGGAGGAGTTGTCGTCGGCGATGATCGAGACCACGGCGCCGTTCTCGGCGGAGCGGCCCTCGCGCTTGGCGACGCCCTTCTGGCCCTTGATACGGAGCGCCTCGACGGCCTTCTCGACGTTGCCCTCGGCCTCGTCCAGCGCCTTCTTGCAGTCCATCATGCCGGCGCCGGTGAGCTCGCGGAGCTTCTTGACGTCGGCGGCGGTGTAGTTCGCCATGAGTCTGTGAGTCTTTCTGAAG
Source organism: Streptomyces sp. DH24 (assembly GCF_029813775.1). Taxonomy (GTDB): domain Bacteria; phylum Actinomycetota; class Actinomycetes; order Streptomycetales; family Streptomycetaceae; genus Streptomyces. The sequence continues at coordinate 16,758 of NZ_JARVKW010000029.1, forward strand.
TCTGGAAGATCGGAGATCTACGGGGTCTGCCATCCACATCTAGTGGAAGATCCGTGTGGATCGCCGACTCACCGCTGACCTACGGGTGAACGGCGGGAGCGGACTTCATGTCACCGCTCCCGCCGTCAACACCGACGCTGACGGGTCAGGCCTGCTCGGCCTCGGCGGCCGGAGCCTCGGCGGCGGGCGCCTCGGCGGGCTTCTCGGCCTCGGCCTCGGCGGCGGGGGCCTCCTCGGCGGGGGCAGCGGCCTCGGCGGCCGGAGCCTCGTCGGCCTTCTTCTCGCCCTCGAGCAGGTCGCGCTCCCACTCGGCGAGCGGCTCGCCCGCGGCCTTCTCGCCCTTGCCCTCGGTCGCGACGCCGGAACGGGCGATGAGGCCCTCGGCGACGGCGTCCGCGATCACGCGGGTGAGCAGGGTGACGGAACGGATCGCGTCGTCGTTGCCCGGGATCTTGTAGTCGACCTCGTCGGGGTCGCAGTTGGTGTCGAGGATGGCGACGACCGGGATGTTGAGCTTCCGGGCCTCGCCGACCGCGATGTGCTCCTTCTTGGTGTCCACGATCCAGACGGCGCTGGGCACCTTCTGCATCTCGCGGATACCGCCGAGGGTCTTCTCCAGCTTGGCCTTCTCGCGGGAGAGGACGAGCAGCTCCTTCTTGGTGAGGCCGGAGGCGGCCACGTCCTCGAAGTCGATCTGCTCAAGCTCCTTGAGGCGCTGCAGACGCTTGTAGACGGTCGAGAAGTTGGTGAGCATGCCGCCCAGCCAGCGCTGGTTGACGTACGGCATGCCGACGCGGGTCGCCTGCTCGGCGATGGCCTCCTGCGCCTGCTTCTTCGTACCGACGAACATGACCGTGCCGCCGTGGGCGACGGTCTCCTTGACGAACTCGTAGGCGCGGTCGATGTACGACAGCGACTGGAGCAGGTCGATGATGTAGATGCCGTTGCGCTCCGTGAAGATGAAGCGCTTCATCTTCGGGTTCCAACGACGGGTCTGGTGACCGAAGTGGACGCCGCTCTCCAGCAGCTCCCGCATCGTGACGACGGCCATGGCCGCTCTCCTCGTGTTTCTCGGTTGTGCCGCGGAAACCGGACGGCTTCCGCGCCTGACGCCCGCGATGCGCCGTGCCGCGAAGGACCGAGGGGCGCTGACACCTGGACACCGGCTCGCGCCGGGCCCCGGTGTCGGGGCGTGCGAAGTCGACCCGGTGACCCGGATCGCCATCAGAAGTGTACGGGACCCGGGAGGCACCGGGTGACGCCGATACCCACAACGGGCCGGTCGTCCACAGGCCGTGGCGGCGGTCACCGACCGTGCGGCACGGTTCCTGACATGCGAACGAGGCGATACGGGTGGCTGGGCGCGGGGTTGCTGTGGGCACTGACGGGGGTGGTTCCGACGGGGGCGGCACGGGCGGACGGCCCGGTGTCGCCGGCCCCCTCCGCGTCCGGCCGGTTGGCGGCGACAGCACCCGCGCCGGCCACACCGGACCAGACAGCACCCGTTCCGGCGACACAGGCCCCGGGCGCACCGGGCTCGGCGCGGCCGGAACCGAGGGCATCGGACCCGGCCGCGCCGAGCCCTGGAACGTCGGACCCTGAAGCGCCGGACCCGGCCGCGCCGAGCCCTGGAGTGCCGGACCCTGGAGCATCGGGCCCGGCCGCGCCGAGCCCCGGGGTGCCGGACCCGGCGGTACCGGCGGTGGGCCGAATCTGGGCGGTGGGCGCTCGCCCCGCGGTCCTGCGCGGCTGGGACCCGCCCGCCACGCCGTACGGTCCGGGCCACCGGGGCGTGGACCTGGCGGCCCCGCCGGGCGCACCCGTGCGGGCCGTCGCCCCGGGCCGGGTGTCCTTCGCCGGCCGGGTGGCGGGACGGGGCGTGGTGTCGGTGGACCTGTCGGGCACGGGCACACCCCCACTGCGCACGACGTACGAACCGGTACGGCCGTCGGTGGAGGAGGGCGCCGAGGTGGCGGCCGGCGACGTCCTGGGCACGCTGGACGGGTCCGCCCACTGCGGCGGCCCTTCCTGCCTGCACTGGGGCCTGCGCCGCAAAGACACCTACCTGAACCCGCTCGCCCTGCTCCCACCGTGGCTGGCGGGCAACGCGCCACCGAGGCTCCTGCCCGTGCTGGGAGTACCACTGCCGGAATGACGCCGACCGCCAGGGCGTCGGCGCCGCACGCAGTGCGCCGGGACCCAGCGCGTCAGACGCAGCACGTCAGGCGCAGCATGTCAGAGGCCAGCGCATCGAAGGCCGGCACGTCAGAGGCCAAGAGCAGGGCCGTGCGTCAGGCAAGGGCATCGGACGCGAAGCCTCGGCGCGACGCGTCAGACATACCGCGTCAGACATACCGCCTCAGACGCACCGCTCAGGCGCAACGCCTCAGCCGCACCGTCTCAAGCGCCACGCGTCAGACGCACCGCCTCGAAGGCGGGACCTCGGGCACAGCGGGTCAGCCGCGCACGCCCCGCAGCACCATCGACACCGCCGCCTCCGTCACGACGCCCGGCTCCTCCGCCGCACCCAGCTCAATGCGCCGCACGGCCGCGTCGACGATCCCCTGGAGCAGCATCGCCGCCAGCCGCGGTTCCGCGTGGCCCAGCTCCCCCAGCGCCTCGACGATCATCGTGATCAGCCCGCCGTGGGCCGCCCGGATCTTCTCCCGCGCCCCGGCGTCCAGCTCGCTCGCGGAGATCGCGACGACGGCCCGGTGCCGCCGGTCCCCGACGAGTTCGAGCTGCTGGCGGACGTAGGCCTCGATCTTCGCCTCGGCCCCGTCGGCCTGGCCCATCGCCGCCTCGACCTCGGCCGCCCAGAGAGGGAAGTCGACCTCGCACAGTTCCTCGACCACGGCCGCCCGGGAACGGAAGTACTCGTACACGGACGAGCGCGCGAGCCCCGTGCGCTCGGCGAGGGCCGGGAAGGTCAGCGCCTCCGTCCCGCCCTCGGACAGCAGGGAGCGTGCCGCGTCCAGCAGGGCGGCTCGCTGCATCGACCGGTGCTCGGCCACGGAGGCCGCTCGAATCCTTGGCACGCCGTCCAGCTTACGGAGGGACCGCTCCGGGCGGGAGGCACACCGGCCGGGCTGTCCTCTTCCGGCAGGGTCAGCGGCCGAAGCTCGCCAGCTTGGCGCGCAGCTGGAGCACCGACTTGGTGTGGATCTGGCTGACGCGGCTCTCGGTGACACCGAGCACGTTGCCGATCTCGGCGAGGGTGAGGCCCTCGTAGTAGTACAGGGTGACGACGGTCTTCTCCCGGTCGGGCAGGGTGTTGATCGCCCGCGCGAGGAACCTCCGCAGCTCCCGGTCCTCGGCCACCTCGACCGGGTTGTCGGCGGCGGTGTCCTCCAGCGTGTCCATGAGGCTGAGCCGGTCGCCGCCCTCGCCCCCAACGTGCAGCAGCTCCTCCAGAGCGACCACGTTGGCCAGCGACAACTGACTGAAGACCGCGTGGAGTTCTTCCACCGCGATGCCCATCTCGGTGGCGACCTCGGCCTCCGAGGGGGTGCGCCGCAGCCGGGCCTCCAGGGTCGCGTAGGCACGCTCGACGTTGCGCGCCTTCTGCCGCACCGAGCGCGGGATCCAGTCGAGCGCCCGCAGTTCGTCGATCATGGCGCCGCGGATCCGGGTGATCGCGTACGTCTCGAACTTGATCTCCCGGTCGATGTCGAACTTCTCGATCGCGTCGATCAGCCCGAACACGCCGGACGAGACGAAGTCGGCCTGTTCCACGTTGGGCGGCAGGCCGACGCTGACCCGTCCCGCGACGTACTTCACGAGCGGCGAGTAGTGGAGGATGAGCTGCTCCCGCAGCCGCTCGTCCCCGGTCGCCTTGTACGACCGCCACAGTTCGTCGAGCGTCGAGGGAGCGGGCGGCCGCACGCTGCCACCGTCACGGGCGGCTGGGGGGATGGCCGCCCGGTCGGACCCGGAGGTGTGCTGGGGCATTCGTCGCCTTGTGCCGTTCTGCTGTGGAGTGGTGGTACCTGGGTGAGCTGTCGGTCTGATGTCGAGTTGCCTTCTGCGTCGGAATCCTCGTGAGCGTAGCGTGACTGCGGTGTCGCGGTGTGCGAAGACGACGGCGGCGGGGGTGCGCAGATACGTTCCGCGAGGCGCTCCTCGGGGTCACGGTGATCGCTGTGCGTGATCTCCGCGATGCTCCAACTGCGGGAAATCCCAAGGCTGTCGGCGTTCCCCCGGACGGCCGAACACGCTCCGTCAGGAGCGGCGCCGACCATCCCGGACGGAGATCACGGCCTGGCGTGTCAACTTCCAGCCGTCGTCATGTCGTTCGACGTATCCAAGTGCTCTGAGTTCGTACAGTCTCGCGATCGCGTCGTCCTCGCTCGTCTGAGCGCCGCGCGCGATCTCCGCAGCCGTCGCCGCCCGGCGCGCGGGCAGCGCGGCGAGGACGTGCCGGGCGCGAGGTTCCAGCAGGTCACGGGGCAGTACGGGGCCGCGCCGGTCGGGGGCGAGGTCGCCGATGTCACCGACCATTTCGATGACGTCCGCGGCGTCGGTGACGAGGACGGCGTCGCCGCGCAGGAGCTCGTGCACGCCCGCGGAGAGGCCGCTGGTGGCCGGTCCGGGTACCCCTATCGTGTGGCGCCCGAGGCGTTGGGCGGCGCGCGCCGTGACGAGTGAGCCGCTGCGGTGGGCGGCCTCGACCACGACGGTGCCGCGGGTGAGGGCGGCGATCACCCGGTTGCGCAGGATGAACCTGCTCGGTGTCGGATGTTCCCCGGGCGCCAACTCGCCCACCACCAGTCCTTGTTCGGCGATCCTGTTGATCAGTTCCGTGTGGCCGCGCGGGTAGGGGCGGTCGACGCCGCAGGCCAGGACGGCGACGGTGGCTCCGCCGGCCCCGAGAGCACCCCGGTGGGCGGCGCCGTCCACCCCGTAGGCACCTCCGGAGACGACGACCCAGCCGCGTCCGGCGAGGTCGGCGGCGAGGGTGGCGGCCATGTGCGCGCCGTACTCGGTGCAGGCGCGGGCGCCGACGACGGCGACGGACTTCAGCGCCCACATCCGCAGGCTGGGCCGGCCCCGCACCCAAAGACCCAGCGGCCGGGCGTCACCGAGGTCGTCGAGTTGGCCGGGCCACTCCGCCCCGCCGGGCCGCACGAACCGCACCCCGGCCTCCCGCGCCACGGCGAGGTCCCGCCGGGGGTCGGCCTGCCCGGCCCGCGCGAGCAGCCCCGCCCACCGCCTGCCGCTCACTCCGGGCAGCGGCGGGGCCCCCTCCCGCAACCGCCGCGCCACTTCTTCCACCCCGAACTCCCGCACCCACCGGCCGCCGGCCTCGTCACCGGGTTCGACGACCCGGGTGAGCAGGACGCGGTCGAGCAGGTCACCGGCCGGGTCGGGTCCGGCGCTCACGTCAGCGCGCCGATCGCCATGGGCACCCCGCGAGGCACACCGGTGCGCAGTTGCAGCGCGAGGGCGACGTCCGTGGCGTCCGGCCGGTCGTGGGAGACGAGGTCGGCCACGGTCCAGGCGACGCGCAGCACCCGGTCGATTCCGCGGGCGGTGAGCGCGCCGCGTTCCAGGCTCCGCTCGGCCTCGTCCATGGCTCCTGGCGCGGCCGACCAGCGACTGCGCAGCTCGCGTCCGGGCACTTCGCTGTTGGTGCGCCAGGGGGTGCCGGCCAGCCGTGCCGCCGTCCGTTCCCGGGCTGCCCGTACCCGGTCGGCCACGGTGGCGGTGGATTTGCCGCGGCTGCCGAGCCGGGTCAGTTCGGTGCGCGTCACGCGGTCCACCTCGACGCGGAGGTCGACGCGGTCGAGCAGCGGGCCGGACAGTCTGGCCTGGTAGCGGCGGATCGCGGAGGGCGGGCACTCGCAGAAGTCGTCCCGCTGGGAGAACCGGCCGCACGGGCACGGGTTGGCCGCGAGCACCATCAGGAACTTCGCCGGGAAGCGCACGACGCCGGCGCTGCGCGCGATGACGACGTGGCCCGCTTCCAGGGGCTGGCGGAGGGCGTCGAGTGCGTGGCTGCTGAATTCCGGTGCCTCGTCGAGGAAGAGGACGCCCCGGTGGGAGAGCGAGACCGCTCCCGGCCGTGCGATGCCGGGGCCGCCTCCGACCAGGGCCTGCATGGTCGCCGAGTGGTGCGGGGCGCAGTAGGGCGCCGTGTCGATCATGGGTTTGCCCGGTGGGAGCAGGCCGGCCACCGAGTGGACCGCCGTCACTTCGAGCGCCTCCTGCCTGCCGAGCCGGGGCAGGATCGCGGGCAGCCGCTCGGCGAGCATCGTCTTCCCGGCGCCCGGCGGCCCTTCGAGGAAGAGGTGGTGTCCCCCGGCGGCGGCCACTTCCACCGCCGTGCGCGCCGAGATCTGGCCCACGACGTCGGCGAGGTCGTGGCCCTGGTCGTGGTGGGCCGCGCCCGTGCTGTGCATGCCCGTGGCGGCTCCCGCACCGGGCACGCGCAGTCCGGCGAGGAGCGGGTCAGGGCGGCCCGGTTCGTCGGGTTCCTCGTCGGGCACGGGTTCGTCGGCGAGGACGGCGATCAGCTGCCGCAGGCTGCGCACCCCCAGAACCGACACTCCCGGCACCAGCGAGGCTTCCGCGGCGGCGCACTCCGGCACGACGACCTGCTCGTATCCGGCGTCCGCCGCGGCCAGCACGGCGGGCAGGGTGCCCCGCACCGGCCGCACCCTTCCGTCCAGCCCCAGCTCCCCGATCATCACGATGTCGGCGAGGACCCGGGGGTCGATGCGCTCCGCCGCGCCCAGGACGGCTGCGGCGACGGACAGATCAAAGCCGCTGCCACTCTTGGGGACGGACGCCGGGCTCAGGCCGACGGTGAGTTTCTTCTGGGGCCAGGACGCCCCCGAGTTCACCACCGCGGCCCGCACCCGGTCGCGGCTCTCCGTGAGGCTCTTGTCCGGCAGCCCGACCAGCGTGAACGCCGCGACGCCGGGTTCGAGGTCGGCCTGGACCTCCACGACGACGCCCTCGACGCCGACGAGGGCCACCGAGCACGTACGGGCGAACCCCATTCAGGCCACCCCCCGCGCGTGCTCGACGACGGCCGCGCCGCGCTGCGGGAGCAGCACGCCGACCAGGTCGATGCGGACGCCTCCGGGCGGTGCTCCGCCGTGGGTGTGGATCCAGCCCTCGGCGAGCTCCCGCAGCCGCGCCGCCTTCTCCGGGGTGACCGCGGCCATGGGGTGCTCGAAGGCGCTCCCCCTGCGCGTCTTCACCTCGCACACCACGAGGACGTCACCGTCCCGGGCCACGATGTCGATCTCGCCGGTCCTGCCGCAGCGCCAGTTGCGCTCCAGGACCGTCATGCCGGCCTCGGTCAGCCGCCGCGCGGCCAGACTCTCGCCGTACTTGCCCATCGCACCTCGTGCGTTCATGTCGGCACCACCTCCGGCGCCAACAGTGCGGGCAGCTCAGCGAGCCGTGTGATCTTGGTGGACGGACCACGGGGTTGTGGAAAACTCCGTCACCCCTGTGGGGGACAGCAGCCAACAGGGACGACGGCCACTGGGGAACGGCAGCAGGACGGGGGCCCCGGTCGCACAGCGGGTCGCCCGGTGATGTTCAGTCACCCACCGGCGTTCAGCCGCCCGGCAGCTCCAGGTCGCTCTTGTTGAGCTCCTCGATGTTCACGTCCTTGAACGTCAGGACCCGGACCTGCTTGACGAAGCGTGCCGGCCGGTACATGTCCCACACCCAGGCGTCCGCCATGGACACCTCGAAGAACACCTCACCCTGGACCGAGTGCACCTGCATCTCGTAGTCGTTGGTCAGGTAGAAGCGCCGCTCGGTCTCGATCACGTATTTGAACAGACCGACGACGTCGCGGTACTCCCGGTAGAGCTTCAGCTCCATCTCGGTCTCGTACTTCTCGAGGTCCTCGGCGCTCATGGCATGTTCCCCTTCAGCCGTGCGGTCCCACCATTGTGCGCCAGTCCCACGGACCCCTAGACGATTTCGGTGTCAAGGGTCACGGGCCGGGCGGGAGGACCTTCGTCGAGCAGTGTGCGCAGCAGCTCGGCGAGTCTCGTCGGATACACCGTCTCATGTGCCCGGGTCAGTTCCTGACACGTCCACCAGCGCGCTCCGGCGACACTGCGCCGCTCCAGGTCGGTCAGGCCCAGCGCCTCGATCGCCGTCCGGGTCGTGCGGGCCAGGTAGTACCACTCGTCCTGGTCCCAGCGGCGGCCGGCGAACGGGAAGGAGCACGTCCGCCGCCAGAGCACCGGGCCGAGCTCAACCTCGGTGATGCCGGTCTCCTCGGCGAGTTCCCGCAGGGCGGCCTCTTCACGTGTCTCGTCGCCCTCCAGACCGCCGCCGGGGGTGAACCACCAGTCGTCGGCCGGATCCTCCGGCTCGTGGCCGTGCAGCAGCAGGATGCGGTCCCGGGGGTCGAGCAGGACGACCCGTGCCACCTTGCGCAGCCCGGCCGCGGGGGCTTCCCGGTCGCCGGCGTCCGTCGCCTCAGCGGGCACCGGCCGGCTCCGTCCTCGCCCGCGCACGGGAGGCGCTCCTCCGCCTGGCGAGGGGGCCGTACGCCGCCCCGCCGAGTACCAGCGCGGCGCCGCCGACGATCAGCGCGACCATGGCGCGCAGCGGTCCCGGCGTGGACAGGCCACCGAGGGTCTCGAAGCCGGTGGGGCGCTCCAGCATGCCGTTCATGGGCCACACGACGGCGTCGACACGGCCCTCGACGGTGCTGCGCGAGACGGTTCCCTTCGCGGCGTCCGTGAGGTGGGCGGTGGAGTCCACGGAGTTGCCGCGTTCGTCGCCGAGCAGGAACAGCCGGCCCTCGGGGACCGTCACGGTGGGGAAGTTGGCGACCCCGGCCGCCTCGCCCTCGGCGAGGTACGGCTCGTCGATCTCCTTGCCGTTGACCTTCAGCTTGCCGTCCTGGCAGCAGGCCACGGTGTCGCCGCCGACGGCGACCACACGCTTGAGCATCGGCACGTTGGCCCAGGTGGTGTCCTTGAAGACGACGACGTCTCCGCGGCGCACCTCGGCGCCGTCGACGCGCTGCGCGAGCACCCGGTCGCCGGCGTCGATCGAGGGCGTCATCGAGGTGGTGGGCACGGTGTACGGCCGGTAGACGACCGCTCCCCAGGCGAACCCTCCGAGGAACAGCACCAGGCCCAGCGCCACCGCCAGGCCGGACAGGAACTGCCCGGTCCGGCTGCCCGCCGGGCCGCTGTTCGTGCCGCCGCTGCGCGGGGCCGTGCGTGTCGTGCTCTGACCACCCATGGATCCGCACCCTACCCGGCGGTACCTGACCCGGTCAGCCTTTGGGTCCGACCGAGGTCACAGCTCCACGAGGGCTTCACGGGGCCCGGCGCGCCGGCGGGTCCCACGGCACCGGGCCGCGCCGGCGGCAGCCGCGTCAGCGGGTCCGGGCCACCGCGATCCGCTTGCGGCGCCACAGCGCGAACGGGACGACGCCGACGAGGGCCAGGCCCTGCGGCGCGACCGACAGGGCGGCGGCGGGCGCCGCGTTCAGGCCGTCCTGGTCGAAGGTGTCGGGCACGGGCAGCGTGTCCCAGCGGTTGACCGGCCAGGCCACGACGACGGCCCGTCCGACGACGTCCTTGACCGGGACCATGCCGCCGTTCTTGTCCGACCGGTTGTAGCGGGAGTCGCGGGAGTTCTGCCGGTGGTCGCCCATGACCCAGACGTGGTCCTGGGGGACCTTCACCTTGAACTGGCCGCCCTGGTCGTCCATGCTGCACGGCGTGTTGCCCAGGTAGACGTACGACTCCTCGTTGAGGGCCTTGCCGTTGACCTTCAGCGGGCCGGTGCCCTTGCACTCGATGGTGTCGCCCCCGACACCGACGACCCGCTTGATCAGGTCCTTCTCCTCGACGGACGGCATGAGGCCGATCCAGCTGAGGAACGTCTGGATCGCGTTCGGGTCGGCCGTCGGCTCGCCCGCCAGCCAGTTGTCGGGGTCGTGGAAGACGATGACCTCGCCGCGCTCGGGCTCGGCGCCACCGAACCACGGGGTGAGCTTGTCCACCAGGACGCGGTCACCCTGCTGCAGGGTGTTCTGCATCGAGTCGGAGGGGATCGAGAACGCCTGCACCAGGAACGTCTTGATCAGCAGCGCGAGAACCAGCGCGATACCGACCAGGATGGGCAGTTCCTTCCAGAAGGAGCGGGGCTTCTTCGCCTTGGCACCCGGCTTGTCGGGCCCCTGGTCGCCGGTCCTGGTCTGCTCGCCCGTCACCCTGTCGTCCTCACCCGCTCCGGAGCCACTCCCGGAGGTCACGGCGCCGGAAGCCGGGACGGTCGACTCCACGGAGCGTCCGCGGTGATCCTCGCCGTCGTGCCCGGACCGTGCGCCTACCGCCACATCCCCCACGCCAACTCCTTACTCCTTGCCACTGCCTGCGCCATCCGCGACGCAGGCCCACCACTCCCATAACGAGCGGGAGTTCCGCAGGGGTCGGGAGCTGAATCAATCTTTCCGGTTCTGATGCCGGGTCATCAGGTGCAACCCTATGCGACAGCTCGGCGGCGGCGGTCGACGCGGCACCCGGGTCGGCCACGGAGGCGTAGGTTTTCGGCTCGTCGAGGGTGCTCCAGTGGCCCAGCGGCCAGGCGATGACCACGGCCCGGCCGACCACCTCGTCCTCGGAGACGGTGCCGCTGTTGCCCTTCCTCTGGTGGTAGCGGGAGTCCGCGGAGTTGGAGCGGTGGTCGCCCATCACCCACAGCCGCCCCTCGGGCACGGTGACGTCGAAGGGGGTGCTGGAGGGGGCGTTGCCGGGGAAAAGGTAGTCCTCCTCCAAGGGGACGCCGTTGACGGTGACCCGCCCTTGGGTGTCGCAGCACTTGACGCGGTCGCCGCCGACGCCGACGACGCGCTTGATCAGGTCCTTCTCGTTGTCGGACGGCAGCAGGCCGATGAAGGTCAGGCCTTCCTTGATCTGCTTGACGACGACGGGGTCGTCCTTCTTCTGCGTGCCGGTCTCGTCCTGGAGCCAGCCGCCGGGGTCGCGGAAGACGACGACGTCGCCGCGCGCGGGCCTGGAGCCGAACCACGGCGTGAGCTTGTCGACCAGGACCCGGTCGCCGATCTGGATGGTCTGCTCCATGGAGCCCGACGGGATCACGAAGGCCTGGACGAGGAACGTCTTGAGCACGAGGGCTATGAGGACGGCGACGCCGACGAGGAGGGGGACCTCTTTGACGGCGGAGCGCCTGCGGCGCCGCTTGACCTTGCGCTGGAGCTTGCGGCGCTCCGCGCGGGTACGCCCGCCGGCCGGGCCGCTCGCCCGCCGGGTGCCCGTGGGCAGCAGGTTGTCCGCGGCGCTGCGGGGCGCGCCGCGGGGTTTGCCGCGGTTACCCATGGGCGCCCTCCACGGCGGGCACACGCGCGTAGACGTCGGGGCGGACCAGGCGGGTGGCATGGTCGAAGGGCCAGACGATCCAGTCGGCGCGGCCGACGACGTCACCGACGGGGATCATGCCGCCGCCCGGGGAGCCGAGGTGGTCGCGGGAGTCGCTGGAGTCGCTGCGGTGGTCGCCGAGCACGAACAGGGTGCCCTCGGGGACGACGACGTCGAAACGCACCGTGGACGGGCTGTCGCCGGGATAGAGGTATGTCGACTCGTCGACCGACCGGCCGTTCACCTGGAGCCTCCCCTCCCTGTCGCAGCAGACCACGCGGTCTCCCCCCACACCGACAACGCGCTTGATGTACTCCGCGTCCCCGAAATACCCACTTCCGTCGAACACGACAACATCACCGCGCCGCGGTTCGGCACCGAAACGGTACGCCAACTTGTTTACGAGAACCCGGTCCCCGATCCTCAATCCGCGTTCCATGGACCCGCTGGGGATCTGGAAGGGCTGCAGGACGAACCTGCTGAACAGCAGCAGGAACAGCAGGCAGAGCAGCAGGGTCAGGGTGATCCGCCCGCCGGGCAGCCAGTCCGCCGCCCGCGACACCAACGCGAAACGCGACCGGCCCTCCGGCCCCGTCGGATCCGAGGTGTCCTCGGTCTCGCAAGGGCTGGAGGAGCGGTCGCGCTCCGTCGGCTGTGCTTCGGTGTCCATCGGGGCCAGATGCTATCCGGCCCCCGCACGGACTCCGGCGCGAGCTCAGCTCTCGCGCTTCTCCTTGATCTTCGCCGCCTTGCCGCGCAGCTCGCGCAGGTAGTACAGCTTGGCGCGGCGGACGTCGCCCTTGGTGACGAGCTCGATCTTCTCGACGATCGGGGTGTGCACCGGGAAGGTGCGCTCGACGCCGACGGAGAAGGAGACCTTGCGGACCGTGAAGGTCTCGCGCACGCCGGCACCCTGGCGGCGGATCACCACGCCCTTGAACTGCTGCACACGGGAGCGGTTGCCCTCGATGACGCGCACGTGGACGTTGACGGTGTCGCCGGGGCGGAAGGCCGGGACGTCGGTGCGCAGCGACGCGGAGTCGACGGTGTCGAGCAGGTGAGACATTTCGTCTGCTTTCTTCGCTGATGCCACAGGTCATCAGCGGCACTAGAGAGATTCGGTTCGGGGGTGTGCGGGTCGGAGCGGGCGTCGTGTCCCCCTGTGGCAGGGGCGCACGCCGGACGGGCGCACAACAGCGGCCTATTCTTCCACGCCGTCGGTCCTGCGCCAAAATCGGCCGTACGGCTCCCCCTCCGGGGCGGGTGACCAGCCCAGGATGGAGAGCATCTCGCGGTCCTTCTTGTCGAAGGCCTTGGGATCGCACCGCTCGATGAGGTCGGGCCGGTTGGCGGTGGTGCGGCGCAGGGCCTCGTCGCGGCGCCAGCGGGCGATCTTCCCGTGGTGGCCGCTGAGCAGGACGTCCGGGATGCCGCGCCCGCGCCACTCGGGCGGCTTGGTGTAGACGGGGCCCTCCAGCAGGCTCGCCATGGCGCCCGGCGCGAAGGAGTCGTCGCGGTGGGACTCGGCGTTGCCCAGGACGCCGGGCAGCAGCCGCGCCACCGCCTCGGTGACGACGAGGACGGCCGCCTCGCCGCCGGCCAGGACGTAGTCGCCGATGGACACTTCGTAGACCGGCAGGCGGGTGGCGTACTCGTCGACGACGCGCCGGTCGATGCCCTCGTAACGGGCCGGCGTGAAGATCAGCCAGGGGCGCTCGGAGAGCTCGACGGCGAGTTCCTGGGTGAAGGGCCGGCCGCTGGGCGTGGGCACGATGAGGGCCGGCTCGCGGGAACCGGTCTCGTAGCCGTCGGCGAGGACGGAGTCGAGCGCGTCCCCCCAGGGATCGGTCTTCATGACCATGCCGGGGCCGCCGCCGTACGGGGTGTCGTCGACGGTGTTGTGCCGGTCGTACGTCCAGGAGCGCAGGTCGTGGACGTGCACGTCGAGCTGCCCACGCGCGCGTGCCTTGCCGACCAGGGAGACGTTCAGCGGTTCGAGGTACTCGGGGAAGATCGTGACGACGTCGAGCCGCATTACGCCTCTTCTCCGGCCGCGTCCCGGGCGGAGGCGATCTCGGCCCGGTCGTCGATCAGACCGGGCGGCGGGTCGATGACCGCGCGCTGCTCCTCCAGGTCGATCTCGGTGACGATCTCCTGGACGAACGGGATCAGCACCTCGGTGCCGTCGGGACGCTCGACCACGAACAGGTCCTGCGAGGCCAGGTGGGAGATCTCGGTGATGCGGCCGACCTCGGTGCCGTCCACGGTCACCACGTCGAGGTCCATCAGCTGGTGGTCGTAGTACTCGTCCTCGCCCTCGGGCAGTTCGTCGGGGTCGACCTCGGCGATCAGGAGGGTGTTGCGCAGCGCCTCGGCGGCGGTGCGGTCGCGCACACCTTCGAAGCGCAGCAGGAGACGGCCGCTGTGCACGCGGCCGGTCTCGATGGTGAGCGGACCGGTCGAGGCCGGGTCCGTGGCCAGGACGGCGCCGGGGGCGAGCCTGAGCTCCGGTTCGTCGGTGCGTACCTCGACGGTGACCTCGCCCTTGATGCCGTGGGCACGGCCGATGCGAGCGACTACCAGCTGCACTTTTCTGGATCTCCTGTCATACGACTGCGGGCCGGGGACGGCCCTGTGGCCCTCCCCGGCCCGAGCCGGTGCTGCGTTGCGTCAGCGGACGTGGTCCACGTCGACGAGGTCGACGCGGACACCGCGGCCGCCGATGGCGCCCACGACGGTGCGCAGGGCGCGTGCGGTGCGGCCGTTGCGGCCGATCACCTTGCCGAGGTCGTCCGGGTGGACCCGGACCTCGAGCACCCGCCCGCGGCGCAGATTGCGCGAGGCGACCTGCACATCGTCAGGGTTGTCGACGATGCCCTTCACGAGGTGCTCGAGAGCCTCCTCGAGCATGCTCAGGCCTCGGTCGACGCGGACTCAGCGGCGGCCTCGTCCTTCTTCTCAGCCTTCTTCTTCTGGGTGATGGCCTCACCCTTGCCCTCGTCGTCACCGCCGAGAGCCTCGAACGACGGGCGCGCCGGCTTCTCGGCCGGCTGCAGCAGCGGAGCCGGGGCGGGCTCGCCCTTGAACTTCTGCCAGTCGCCGGTCTTCTTCAGGATGGCGAGCACGGGCTCGGTCGGCTGGGCGCCGACAGAGAGCCAGTACGCCACGCGCTCGCTGTCGACCTCCATCACCGACGGGTTGTACGTCGGGTGGTACTTGCCGATCTCCTCGATGGCCCGGCCGTCACGGCGGGTACGGGAGTCGGCGACGACGATGCGGTAGTGGGGCGAACGGATCTTGCCCAGACGCTTCAGCTTGATCTTGACTGCCACGGGAGTGGGTTCTCCTGGATTTGACGTGGTTGGGCACGGCGAGACGGCCGCGTGGGGTTGCGGTACCCGAGTGCCCGATGGACGCGTCAGCCGGAGGAGAGAGGGGTCCTGTGCGGCTGTCGAGTACAGCTGACCATTCTGCCACACCCTGCGGGTCACGCTTGACCGCGGCCGTGTCGGGCACGCCTGAGCGGCACCCGGCGCCCGAGGACGTCGGGTGCGCGGCCCGGCGCCGCCAGTGCCGACGTGCGACTGCCACGAGCAGCCGCACGTCAGCCTGCCGCGGCTCCCACGACCTCCGGGATGCGGAACGGCTTGCCGCAGCCGCCGCACATGATGGGGGCCTGGGCCAGGACCGACGGAACGACCCGGACGTTGCGCCCGCAGTCGCACACCGCCTTGACGCGGACACCTCCGCCGGAGGAGCCGTGCCGGGCGGCGGGACCGCGGAAGCTGCGGGCGGTGTCGGACGCCGTCGCCGCCGTGTGGGCCTTCAGCGCCCGCTGGAGGCGCTCGATCGTCGGCCGGTAACGGCGCCTCGCCTCGGGCGTGAGCGAGACCAGCGAGAAACCGCTGCTGGGATGCGGTTCCTCGGGGTGGTCAAGACCCAGCTCCTCGGCGATCGAGAGGAATCTGCGGTTGTGGTAGCGGCCGGCCCGGGACGTGTCGCGCACTCCGCGGGCGGCGGCGATGCCGTGGACTGCCTCGTGAAGCAGTCGCTCGAAGGAGAGCTCGTGTCCGCAGGCGGACGACGACTCCCCGATCAGGGACTCCGGCGCGGCCAGATCCGGCAGCTCGGGGTGGTGCCGCTGAATGTCGGCCCACGCCTGCGCCAGTTCCGCGGCGAGAACAGGTGGTGTCTGTGTCGTGCTCACGTAATGACAACGAGCCGGGGTGCCGCTGTGTTCCTATTCCGGGGCATCCCAAATAATTTGCACGTACCCGTCAGTTGGCACTGATGCGTCGCGACGAGGGCGGGTGCGCTGATCTGCGGAGAAGCCTCGCAGCTCGCCACAAGACGGTACGTAGTTCAACATACGACCCGGCGTGTAGGCGGGATCCGGGCGCCGGGGGTGGCCGCGCTCCGGATGCGCAAGAGGCGATTCGGTCGCTCTGGCGCCGGAGGGCCTCCCCTCACCCAGCGCACGCGACGACCGCGACGTTACCCGGTCCGTCACCGACGTCCCGCACCGACCCGTCGTGACGACCTTGGCCGGAACCGTCCAGGTTGCCGGAATGTGAAATCTCGCCCCTTTCCCACGGATTCAGCAAGCCGGGCCCCCGTTCCACTGGACGCGACGCCGCGCTCGGAGTTTCCTGGCTTACGGGGGGAGTGCGAGCGCATCTTCACGGGGGCCGGTACATGGGCACAGCGGCAACTCTCGGCGGATTGGGGCGCTTTCATGACACCTACGCTCGTGCGACAGCACCCGCGGCACGTGGGGGCGATACCCGGCGTGGACCGGCGTGCACGCGCGCGTGACTGGTCGGAGATCCAGGAGCGGATGCTGGTGCCGCTCTACGAGGCCGTCTACGAGCGACTCGACGTGGGCTCCGGCACGCGGCTGCTCGGCCTCGGCTGCGGTTCGGGGCTGGCCCTCCTCATGGCGGCCACCCGCGGCGCCGCGGTCACCGGCGTCGACACCTCCTCCCCCGAACGGCTCCAGCTCGCCCGGGAGCGGCTCCGGCCGGAGGCGTGGGACACGCGCGCGCGTGCCGCGACCCGGGTCGTCGACGGCACGCCCGGGGACACGGCCGACGCGCGGACGCCCGCGTACACACTGGTGACGGCCTTCGAGCCGATCGGCTGTCTGGCGGGCGACTCGGAAGGGCTCGGTGAGCTGATCGAGGAGGCGACGCCGCTGGCCACGCGCGGGGCGCCCGTCGTGCTGGCCGGCTGGGGCCCGCCGGAGCGCTGCGCCACGTCGTCCGTGTTCCGGGTGGCGACGAAGCTGGCGGACCCGCTGCGCAGTGCGGGCACCTGGCGCCCGGCGCTGCGGGACGACCTGGAGGAGGTCGCCCAGCGCGCGGGCCTGAGGCCGGACGGTTCCGGCCGGGTGTCCTGCCCCTTCGGGTACGCCGACGTGGACAGCGCGGTGCGGGGTCTGCTGTCGACGGGGCTGTTCGACGCGGCGATCGTGGCGACCGACCAGGAACAAGTGGACAAGGAGCTGGCGGAGGCGCTGCACGCCTACCGGCGGGCGGACGGCACGGTGTGGATGCCGAACGTGTTCCGGTACCTCATCGCCCGCACGCCCTGACCTGGCCGAACGCCACTGGGGGCGCCCCTTGTGACGAGGGGCGCCCCCAGTGGCGCGTGTGCGGGAACCGGCCGGAGCGTGGACCGCGCGGGCCGGTCAGCCCATGAACTTCTTGAACTCGTCCGGCAGCTCGAAGTCCTGGCCGCCCTGCTGCGGCAGGCCGAAGGCGTTGCCGCCCTGGGCTGCGGCGGCGCGGCGGGCGGCCTCCTCCTGCTCCTGCTGCTTGCGCTTCATCGGGTTGCCGGAGCGCTGCTTGCCCTTGGCCTTCTTCGGCTGCTTCTTGGAACGGCCCGGGCCGCCACCCATGCCCGGCATACCCGGCATCCCGGGCATGCCGCCGCCCTGGGCCATGCGGGACATCATCTTGCGGGCCTCGAAGAACCGCTCCACCAGGTTCTTCACGGCGCCGACCTCGACACCGGAGCCCTTGGCGATACGGGCGCGCCGCGAGCCGTTGATGATCGTCGGGTCCTGGCGCTCGCCCGGCGTCATCGACTTGATGATCGCGGCCGTGCGGTCGACGTCCCGCTCGTCCAGGTTCTGGATCTGGTCCTTGATCTGGCCCATGCCGGGCAGCATCCCGAGGAGCTTCGAGATGGAGCCCATCTTCCTGACCTGCTCCATCTGGGCCAGGAAGTCGTCCAGGGTGAATTCCTGGCCCTTCTTGGACGCCAGCTTGGAGGCCATCTTCTCGGCCTCTTCCTGGCTGAACGTCTTCTCCGCCTGCTCGATCAGGGTGAGCAGGTCACCCATGTCGAGGATGCGGGAGGCCATCCGGTCCGGGTGGAAGGCGTCGAAGTCGTCGAGCTTCTCGCCGTTGGAGGCGAACATGATCGGCTTGCCGGTCACCGAGGCGATCGACAGGGCCGCACCACCGCGGGCGTCGCCGTCCAGCTTGGAGAGCACCACGCCGTCGAAGCCGACGCCGTCGCGGAAGGCCTCGGCGGTGTTGACCGCGTCCTGGCCGATCATCGCGTCGACCACGAACAGGATCTCGTCCGGGGAGACCGCGTCGCGGATGTCCGCGGCCTGCCGCATCATCTCCTGGTCGATGCCGAGGCGGCCGGCGGTGTCGACGATGACGATGTCGTGGACCTTGGACTTCGCGTGCTCGATCGAGTCCTTGGCGACCTTCACCGGGTCGCCGACGCCGTTGCCCGGCTCGGGCGCGTAGACGGCCACGCCGGCGCGCTCGGCGACCACGCTGAGCTGGTTCACGGCGTTGGGGCGCTGGAGGTCACAGGCGACCAGCAGCGGCGAGTGGCCCTGTTCCTTCAGCCACCGGCCGAGCTTGCCCGCGAGGGTGGTCTTACCGGCACCCTGGAGACCGGCCAGCATGATGACGGTCGGCGGCTGCTTGGCGAAGCGCAGCCGGCGCGTCTCGCCGCCCAGGATGATCACCAGCTCGTCGTTGACGATCTTGATGAACTGCTGGGCGGGGTTGAGCGCCTTGGAGACCTCCGCACCGAGGGCGCGTTCCTTCACGCTCTTGATGAAGGAGCGCACGACGGGCAGCGCCACGTCCGCCTCGAGGAGCGCGATGCGGATGTCGCGCGCCGTGGCGTCGATGTCCGCTTCGGACAGCCGTCCCTTGCCGCGCAGGTTCCTGAAAGTCGCTGAAAGGCGATCGGAAAGAGTATCGAACACGGCGCTCGCGGTCCTCGGGGTCGGTGACAGGCGAATGAATCGCCCTCCAGGGTATCCCGGCCGGGCAAGTCACCGGGCCCGGCTCATCCTCGCAGGGTCTCCTCCAGCTTCCGGGCGACGGACGACGCCTCGTCCGCGGGCAGCGGAGCGCCCTGCGGGCCGGTGACGTAGAAGGCGTCCACGGCGTTGGCGCCGAGGGTGGAGACGTGCGCGCTGCGCGTCCACACGCCCGCGTTCTCCAGAGCGCGGCCGATGCGGAACAGCAGCCCCGGGGCGTCCTGGGCGCGGACCTCGATGACCGTGGCCAGCCGGGAGGCGGCCGGGTGGACGGTGACGCGGGGCGGCGGCGCGACGACGCCCCGGCGGCGCGGGTAGGCGGCGTCGCGTTCGGCGAGGCGGCCCGCGATGTCCAGGGTGCCGTCCAGGGCGCGTACGAGGTCGGCGCGCAGCCGGGCGGCCTGCGGCAGGGAGCCGTACTCGGCGGCGACCCGCCAGTTCAGCAGGAGTACGGAGCCGTCGACGCCGTCGGGCAGGTCCACGGCCCGCAGCTCGGCCGTCCGTACGGTCAGCCGGTGCATGGCGAGCACGCCGGCGACCGCGGGCAGCACGCCCGACTGGTCGGGCACGGCGATGAGGAGCTCCACGCCGAGCGGTTCGGGGTCCCCGGGCTGGTCCTGGGCGGCGGACTCGGGCGGCGGCTCGGTCTGGGCCCGCAGCGCGAGCACCGGGCTGCCGGTGGCGACGGCCTCGATGGCCAGGCGTTCCTGCTCGGCGGTCGGCGCGGCGCTCTCCGGTTCCTCGGGGATGTCGCCGGCGAGCACCGCGGAGACCCGTTTGACCAGTTCGGTGACGAGGGAGCCGCGCCAGCTCGACCAGGCGGCCGGGCCGGTGGCCAGGGCGTCGGCCTCGGTGAGGGCGTGCAGCAGTTCCAGGGTGCTCTGGGAGCCGACGGCGTCGGCGACCGAGCGGACGGTGGCCGGGTCCTCCAGGTCGCGCCGGGTGGCGGTCTCCACGAGCAGGAGGTGGTGGCGGACGAGGGCGGAGAGCACGGCGACGTCCGCGCGGTCGAAACCGATGCGCGCGGCCACGTCCCTGGCGATGATCTCGCCGGCCACCGAGTGGTCGCCGGGCCAGCCCTTGCCGATGTCGTGCAGCAGCGCGGCGACCAGCAGCAGGTCGGGGCGGCTGACGCGGCGGGTGAACTCGGAGGCCCGCACCGCCGTCTCGATGAGGTGCCGGTCGACGGTCCACACGTGCACGGCGTTGCGCTGCGGGCGGCAGCGGACCCGCTCCCAGTCGGGCAGCAGGCGGGTGATCAGACCCTCGGCCTCCAGCGCCTCCCACACCTCGACGGTGGGGCGCCCGGAACCGAGCAGGGTGACCAGTTGCTCGCGGGCCTCGGCGGGCCACGGTGTCGGCAGCGGGCGCACGGTGGCCGCCATGCGGCGCACGGCGTGCAGGGAGAGCGGCAGCCCGGCCTGTGCGGCGGCGGCCGCGGCGCGCAGCGGGAGCACGGGGTCGCGGTCGGGGCGTGCGGCGCGGGCGAGCACCACTTCGCCGTCCTGTTCGACGACGCCCTCGGCGAGCGGTGAGCGGTCGGCGGCCGGTTTGCCGCCGCCCAGCATGGCGCGCAGCCGGGGCCGCACGGACCGGGCCCGCAGGACGCGCCCGACCTCGCGCCAGGTGACGTCGCCGGCGTACGAGATGAGGCGTGCCGCCTCGTACACCTGCCGCAGCAGGGCGTCGGCGTCGAGGAGGCCCAGCTCGGCGGCGACCTGGTCCTGCTCCTGGAGCGCGAGCCGGTCGGTCGCGCGCCCGGTGGCCAGGTGCAGCGCGTCGCGGACGTCGAGGAGGCGGCGCCGGGCGTCGGCGAGGCCCTCGCGCGGGGCGTCGGCCAGCCAGGACGCGGCGACGGCGCGCAGGGCGGTGGCGTCGCGCAGGCCGCCGCGGGCTTCCTTGAGGTCGGGTTCCAGGAGGTACTGCAGTTCGCCCTGGCGTTCGGCGCGCTCGGCGCACAGTTCCTGGAGTTCGGGCAGGCGTTTGGGCGCCTGGTTGCGCCAGTCCGCGAGGACGGCGGTGCGCAGTGCGGCGGTGAGGCCGAGGTCGCCCGCGACGTGCCGGGCGTCCAGCAGGCCGAGCTGGGCCTTCAGGTCCTCGCCGGCGGTTTTGCGGGCCTCGGCCGGGGTCCTTACGGAGTGGTCGAGGTCGAGGCCGAGATCCCACACGGGGTACCAGAGGCGGTCGGCGAGCACGGCGACGGCCCTGGGGTCGCTGCCGTCGTGCAGCAGGAGCAGGTCCAGGTCGCTGCGCGGGGACAGCTCGCCCCGGCCGTAGCCGCCGACGGCGACCAGGGAGGCGCCGCACAGTTCGCCGGTCGCCGCCGTGAACAGCCCGGCCAGCCAGTCGTCGGTCAGTCCGGACAGGGCCGCACGGCGCGGCGGCCCGGACTGCGCCCCCTCGGTGAGGAGGCGCAGCCGGGCCGCCGCGTAGCCGCTGGGTCCCGGGTCCTCTGCTTCGTTGCGCACGCTCGTGCTCGTCACCCAGCGACTCCTGTTCCGTTGCCCTACAGCGCGTCCGGGCCGCGCTCGCCGGTCCGGACGCGTACGGCGGTGTCGACCGGGACGGACCACACCTTGCCGTCACCGATCTTGCCGGTACGGGCCGCCTTGACCACGACGTCGATCAGCTGCTCGGCGTCGTCGTCCTCGACCAGCACCTCGATGCGGATCTTGGGGACCAGGTCGACGGTGTACTCGGCGCCGCGGTAGACCTCGGTGTGTCCCCGCTGCCGACCGTAGCCGCTGGCCTCGGTGACCGTCAGACCGTGCACGCCGAAGGCCTGCAGGGCTTCCTTGATCTCGTCGAGCCGGTGCGGCTTGACGACGGCGGTGATGAGCTTCATGCGTCCACCTTCTTGCTCTCGGCCGTGCTCCCGGCGCCGACGACGGGGGCGGGGGCGGCGGTCCGGGCGGTACCCCCGCCGGCGCCGCTGAAGTCGTATGCGGTCTCGGCGTGCTCCGCCTGGTCGATGCCGGCGACCTCTTCGTCCTCGGTGACCCGCATGCCGATGGTCTTGTCGAGGAGGAGGGCGAGGATCGCGGAGACGACCAGCGAGTAGGCGAGGACACCGAAGACACCGGCGCACTGCTTCCAGAACTGGTCCAGGCCGCCGCCGTAGAAGAGGCCCGCGACGTCGGACTGGCCCTTGCCGGTGGCGAAGAAGCCGACGAGCAGGGAGCCGAGGATGCCGCCGACGAGGTGGACGCCGACGACGTCGAGGGAGTCGTCGTAGCCGAACCGGTACTTCAGGCCGACCGCCATGGCGCACAGCACGCCGGCGACGACGCCGACCGCGATGGCGCCGAGCGGGGAGACCGCGCCGCCCGCCGGGGTGATGGCGACCAGGCCGGAGACCGCGCCGGAGGCGGCGCCCAGCGTGGTGAAGGCGCCGTGGCGGATCTTCTCGTAGGCGAGCCAGCCGAGGATGGCGGCGGCGGTGGCGACCTGGGTGTTGACGAACATCAGCGCGCCGACGCCGTCGTCGTTGCCGAGCCAGGAGCCGGCGTTGAAGCCGAACCAGCCGAACCACAGCAGACCGGCGCCCAGCATGACCAGCGGCAGGCTGTGCGGGCGCATCGGGTCCTTCTTGAAGCCGACGCGCTTGCCGATCACCAGGATGACGCCGAGGGCGGCGGCACCGGCGTTGATGTGCACGGCCGTACCGCCGGCGAAGTCGATGACGCCGAGCTCGAAGGCCCAGCCGCCGGTGCCCCACACCCAGTGGGCGACCGGGAAGTAGACGATCGTGGCCCACAGGGCGATGAACAGCGCCCAGGCGGTGAACTTGACGCGGTCCGCGAGGGCGCCGCTGATCAGGGCGGGCGTCAGGATCGCGAACATCAGCTGGAAGACCAGGAACACGAAGACGGGGATCGTGTAGCCGTCCCACAGCTCGGTCAGGCCGATGTTGCTGAGGCCGACCCAGTCGGAGTTCCAGCCGACGATGCTGCCCGTGTCCGTGCCGAACGCCATGGAGAAGCCGTACAGCACCCACAGGACGGTGACGATTCCCAGGCTGATGAAGCTCATCATCAGCATGTTCAGGGTGCTTTTGACGCGGACCATGCCTCCGTAGAAGAAGGCCAGGCCCGGGGTCATGAGCATCACCAGGGCGGAACAGATGAGCATGAAGCCTGTGTTGGCGGACGACAGCGTGGGTGCGTCCGCCGCAAGCGTGATGGCGGCTGATGCCATCGGCGTCTCCTCGTCATTGGTACGGCCCCGTGCGGGCGAAGCCTGAGCGGATTGAGGGGTGGGCCGGTTATGCGCCAAGAGATTGGCGCAGCGCCGTTTCGGTGGAAGCCCCTCGTTGTTTCGCCGCCGTGACGAAGGCGCCCTGGGTGTTACGCGTCGGTGAACTGCCTGATCCCGGATCGCCGGATCGTTATCGTGGCGCAACCTTCGTACGAAGGGCGCCGCGGGGGACGCGAACCGGCCGCGGTCGGCCTTCCGACGACCTGGCGTGGGGGGAGCCGAGTCGGGCTGTTCGGGAGGGCCGGCCGCGGCCGGGGTTCTGGCGGTCAGACCGCTTCGGCGGTCTCCGGCAGCTCTGCGGCGAGCCGCTGCGTGAGGTCCACGACGTCGGCGAGGTCGCCGAAGTCGCGTACGGCCGTGTCGACCGTCTTTCGGATACGGGTGTTGACGCGCTCGGAGCGGACCTTTTTGGCCTCTTCCATGGCCCGCTGGGCGAGGACGGCGCTCTGCTCGGGCTCGCGCTGGAGGAGGTGCACGGTGGCCATGCCGATCAGGTTCAGCGCGTAGGACCGCTGGTGCTCGCCGTCCTGCGCGAACAGTTCCACGGCCCGCCGCATCAGCGGTTCGGCCAGGGACGCGTAGGTGGGGCTGCGGCCCGCGACGTAGGCGAGGTCGCGGAACGAGTGGGAGTTCTCGCCGTACAGCTCGGCCTCGGAGAAGAAGCGGATCCAGTCGGGGTCGGGCTCGTCCCACTCGTCGGCCTCGGCGAAGGTCTCCTCGGCCATCCGGACCGCCCGCTTGCACTTTCCGGGCTGGCCCATGTTGGCGTAGGCGCGGGCCTCCATCGCATACAGCATCGACTGGGTGCGCGGGCTCGCGCAGTCCCGGCTGCCGTACTGCGCGAGGTGGATGAGCTCCAGGGCGTCGTCGGGCCGGCCGAGGTGGATCATCTGGCGGCTCATGCTGGAGAGGATGTACGAGCCGAGCGGCCGGTCGCCGGCCTCCTTGGCGGCGTGCAGCGCGAGGACGAAGTACTTCTGCGCGGTGGGCTGCAGCCCGATGTCGTACGACATCCAGCCGGCCAGTTCGGCCAGTTCGGCGGCGACCTTGAACAACGTGCGGGTGGTGCGCTCGGGTTGGGGTTCCTGGAGCAGGTCGGTCACCTCGTGCAGCTGGCCGACGACCGCCTTGCGGCGCAGGCCGCCGCCGCACTGGGCGTCCCACTGCCGGAACATCACCGTGGTGGTCTCCAGCAGGTCCAGCTCGGGCTTGGAGAGCCTGCCGCGGGCGCGGGTGGTGGGCTCCGGCCGGGGCTCCTGCGTCGGGCCGGCCGGCGCGGGGACGAGCCAGCGCTGCATGGGCTCGATGAGGGACGGTCCCGCGGACAGGGCCAGCGAGCTCCCGAGGAAGCCGCGCCGCGCCAGCATCAGGTCGCTGCGCGAGAACTCGCTGAGGTGGGCCACGGTCTGCGGGCCCGTCCAGGGCAGGTCGACGCCGGTCGCGGAGGGCGGCCGGCGGGTGCTGCGCAGTCCCAGGTCCTCGACGGAGACGACGACGCCGAAGCGCTCGGAGAACAGCTCGGACAGGATCCTGGGGATGGGTTCGCGGGGGTTCTCGCCGTCCAGCCAGCGGCGCACGCGCGAGGTGTCCGTGGAGATGTGGTTGGCGCCCAACTGGCGTGCCCGGCGGTTGACTTGGCGGGCGAGCTCGCCCTTGGACCAGCCGCTGCGGACGAACCACGAGGTGAGCAGCTCGTTGGGGCGCTTGTCCGCGTTCGTCGCGTTACCGCCGTTGCCGCTCACTGGAACGCCCCCATCCCTGAGACCACTGTGCCGTCGAGTGCGCCAAGCCCTATCAGAATGCCGGTGATTGGATCCTCCCGTCCGCCGATCGTCACCCTTCGAACGGAAGGTCGCATTGCCTCCGGCATACCCAGAAAGGCATGTGCCCCCTGGCCTCGTGCACCCACGGTAGTCCTACGATCACGCACCCGGCCGCGGAGAACCAGCAAACGCCACCATTCGCCACCCCTTCGAATGAACTCACCCAGGCCGGTGTCCGATTCACTTGACATAGGCCAGTCAGAAGTGGGTGGAGCGGTGCACCGAGGGGCGCACGCCGTCGAACGCGCCACCCCGGACACCCCAGGGCGCCGCCTGAATCGCGCGGCAACGGGGAGTCGAAAACAGAGAGTCACGTTCCGCGTCCGTTTCGTAACCAGCGGTGCGTCGGACCCGTTGGAGGGGGCATGGGCTTCACGATCGGCAGCAGTCGGGGCATTCGTGACATCCGGTCCGGCGCACGCCGCCGCGGCCGCTCCTCGGAGTGCACCGCCGTGGCCGAGTTCACCGGACTGTGGGGCTGGGACGTGGTGCCGGGCACCCGGGCCGCCGCGGGCGCCTGCTCCTGCGGCCGGGGCGACTGCCGGGCCCCGGGCGCGCACCCGCTGGACGTTGCGGCGGAGGTCCCCGCGGGCGCCACGCTGGACGAGGTGACCCGCGCCTGGTCGGCGTTCCCCGGCGCCTCGGTGCTGCTGCCGGTCGGCCGGACCTTCGACGTGATCGAGGTCGCCGAGTCCGCCGGGCGCCGCGCGCTGGCCCGGCTGGAGCGCATGGGTCTGCCGCTGGGCCCGGTCGCCGCCACCCCCGAGGGCCGCGCGCACTTCTTCGTCGCCCCCGGCGCCGCGGCCCAACTGCCCCAGCTGCTCTACCGCATGGGCTGGGACGACCCGGCCTCCCTGGACCTGCGCGGCCTCGGCCGCGGCACGTACGTCACGGCCCCGCCCTCGGACCGCGGCGGGCGCGGGCCGGTGCGCTGGCTGCGCTCCCCCGCCCTGGACTCGGCGTCGAAGCCGCCGGCCGCCCGGCTGCTGCTGGGCACGCTGGCGTACGTGGCGCACCGGTCACGGGCGTGACGCCCGCCTGGCTCACGACGAAGCGCCCGTCCCCGAAGTTCTCGGGGCGGGCGCTTCGTCGTACGTCGTGAGCCTGCGGATCTCCGGAGGTGCCTCACTCCCCGATGAGCGCGTCGACGAACGCCTCCGGCTCGAACGGCGCCAGGTCGTCGGCGCCCTCGCCGAGCCCCACGAGCTTGACCGGGACGCCCAGCTCGCGCTGCACGGCGATGACGATGCCGCCCTTGGCGGTGCCGTCCAGCTTGGTGAGCACGATGCCGGTGATGTCCACGACCTCGGCGAAGACGCGGGCCTGGACCAGGCCGTTCTGACCGGTGGTCGCGTCCAGCACGAGCAGGACCTCGTCCAGCGGGGCCTGCTTCTCCACGACGCGCTTGACCTTGCCGAGCTCGTCCATGAGGCCGGTCTTGGTGTGGAGCCGGCCGGCGGTGTCGATGAGGACGACGTCCGCACCGAGTTCCTTGCCCTCCTTGACCGCGTCGAAGGCGACGGAGGCGGGGTCGCCGGCCTCCGGGCCGCGCACGGTGTGGGCGCCGACCCGCTCGCCCCAGGTCTGCAGCTGGTCGGCGGCGGCGGCGCGGAAGGTGTCGGCGGCGCCGAGGACGACGCTGCGCCCGTCGGCGACCAGGACGCGGGCGAGCTTGCCGGTGGTGGTGGTCTTGCCGGTGCCGTTGACGCCGACGACCATCACGATGCCGGGCTTGCTGGTGGCGGGCTCGGTCTTGACGGTGCGGTCCATGTCGGGGCCGACGAGCGTGAGCAGTTCCTCGCGCAGCAGGGTGCGCAGGTCCTGCGGGGTGCGGGTGCCGAGCACCTTCACCCGCTCGCGCAGCCGCTCGACCAGTTCCTGGGTGGGCTGCACGCCGACGTCGGCGGTCAGCAGCGTGTCCTCGATCTCCTCCCAGGTGTCCTCGTCCAGGTGCTCGCGGGACAGCAGCGTGAGCAGTCCCTTGCCCAGGGCGTTCTGCGAGCGGGACAGCCGGGCGCGCAGGCGTACCAGGCGTCCCTCGGTGGGCTCCGGGACCTCGATCTCGGTGGGCGGGAGTTCCTCGACGGGCGGTTCCCCGACCATCGTCGAGCCGCCGCCCGGCAGGTCCACCTCCTCTATGGTCCGGCGCGGTTCGTCGCGCGGCGTCTCGGCCTCGTCGCCGACGTGCGGTTCGGCCGGAGGGGCGGTGATGTCGGGCGCGGCGGGCGGCGGCGGGGGCAGCGTCTTCTTCCGGCGGCTGCCGACGACGAGCCCGCCGAGCGCGCCGAGCACGACCACGGCGATGACTACAGCAAGGATGACGATTTCCATAACCCGTCCAGTATCAGCCATGGGCCCCGCCGGGCACCTCGCCCGCGCGCCCGCCGTGCCGCGCGGGCGGGGAACGACACCGCCGCCCCGGCTCGGGCGGTGCCGGGCCGGGGCGGCGGACGGTGCGAGGAGAGGGGCGGCGGGGACTTGGCCCTTCTCCTCGGGCTCGGGCCTCGCGGGGCAGGGTGCCGGCCGCCGTGAGGCTCAGGTTGCCGGGGTCAGCCCATCTCCTCCAGCGCCTTGCCCTTTGTCTCCTTCACGAACTTGAGGACGAACGGGATGGAGAGCGCGGCGAAGGCGGTGTAGATCACGTAGGTGACGGACAGGTTCCAGTCGGC
Organism: Streptomyces sp. DH24; assembly: GCF_029813775.1. Taxonomy (GTDB): domain Bacteria; phylum Actinomycetota; class Actinomycetes; order Streptomycetales; family Streptomycetaceae; genus Streptomyces. Next base: position 44,179 of record NZ_JARVKW010000029.1, read on the forward strand.
CAGCGACGGGAAGCTCGCGGTGATGGCCCAGTTGGCGATCCACTGCGCGGCGGCGGCCACACCGAGGGCGGCCGCGCGGATCCGGTTCGGGAACATCTCGCCGAGCATGACCCAGACGACGACACCCCACGACAGGGCGAAGAAGAGCACGAACACGTGGGCGGCGATCAGGGCGACCCAGCCCTGCGTCTCCGGCAGCTTGCCGCCGACCAGGTCGAAGGAGAACGCCCAGGCCTCCAGCGCGAGGCCGATCACCATGCCGACGGAGCCGATGATGGCGAGCGGGCGGCGGCCGATGCGGTCCACGAAGATCATCGCGATGACGGTGCCGACGATGTTGATGATCGACGTGGTGAAGGAGTAGAAGAACGATGCGGTCGGGTCGATGCCGACCGACTGCCACAGCGTCGAGGAGTAGTAGAACGCGACGTTGATGCCGACGAACTGCTGGAAGACCGACAGGCCGATGCCGACCCAGACGATCGGCTTGAAGAGGAAGCTGCCGCCGAGCAGGTCCTTGAAGGACGACTTGTGCTCGCTCTTCATGGCGTTCTCGATCTCGGCGACGCGGGCGTCGAGGTCGATCTTCGTGCCCTCGACCTCGCCGAGGATCTCGCGGGCCCGCTCGTGCTTGCCCACGGAGATCAGGAAGCGGGGGGACTCGGGGATGGCGAAGGAGAGCAGGCCGTAGAGGACGGCGGGGACGACCATGACGCCGAGCATGACCTGCCAGGCCTCCAGGCCCATCAGCTCGCCGCGCTGGTCGCCGTCGGCGGCGTTGAGCAGGCCCCAGTTGACCAGCTGGGAGACGGCGATGCCGACGACGATCGCGGCCTGCTGGAAGGAGCCGAGCCGGCCGCGGTAGGCGGGCGGGGCGACCTCGGCGATGTAGGCCGGGCCGATCACGGAGGCCATGCCGATGGCGAAGCCGCCGACGACGCGCCAGAAGGCGAGGTCCCACAGCGAGAACGGCAGGGCCGAGCCGATGGCGCTGACGGTGAACAGGACCGCGGCGATCTGCATGCACCGGATGCGGCCGATGCGGTCGGCTATGCGGCCGGCGGTCGCGGCGCCGATGGCGCACCCGATCAGGGCGATGGCGATGACCTGGGCCAGCGCCGCGGAGCCGATGTCATAGCGGTCCCGGATGGCCTCGACGGCGCCGTTGATCACGGAGCTGTCGTAACCGAAGAGGAAACCGCCCATCGCGGCCGCCGCCGCGATGAAGATGACGTGCCCGAGATGTTCGGGGTGAGCCGTCCTGGCTCCTGACTTGGGTGCCTGCGCTGTGCTGGTCACGTGTACTCCTCGGGCCACCGGCAACGTCGCCGGGGTGGGGGGTCAGCCCTTCCAGGTATTACCTGAAGGTAAAAGCAACGTTGCAGAGACTATGCCTTCAAGTTTCGAAGTCAAGAGGTTGTATCTATGAATTTTTAACGGGTTCGACCCTGCGCAAGGTGCAGTTGTGTTCAACAGTTGAAGTGGTGTGGCGGAGACGTGCGTGAAGTGCAGGTCAGACAGGTGTAGACCACACGCACATCGGTGCGCGGCCTAGCGCAGTCGCTGACTGATGACCTTGGACACACCGTCGCCCTGCATGGAGACGCCGTACAGCGCGTCGGCGACCTCCATCGTGCGCTTCTGGTGCGTGATCACGATCAGCTGCGAGGCCTCCTGCAGCTCCTGCATGATCCGGATCAGCCGCTGGAGGTTGGTGTCGTCGAGCGCGGCCTCGACCTCGTCCATGACGTAGAACGGACTGGGCCGCGCCTTGAAGATCGACACCAGCATGGCGACCGCCGTCAGCGACCGCTCGCCGCCGGACAGCAGCGACAGCCGCTTGACCTTCTTGCCCGGCGGACGCGCCTCGACGTCCACGCCCGTGGTGAGCATGTTGTCGGGATCGGTCAGCACCAGGCGCCCCTCGCCGCCCGGGAAGAGCCGGGAGAAGACGCCCTCGAACTCGCGGGCGGTGTCCCGGAAGGCCTCGGTGAAGACCTGCTCGACGCGCTCGTCGACCTCCTTCACCACCTGCAACAGGTCGGCCCGCGTCTTCTTCAGGTCCTCCAGCTGCTCGCTGAGGAACTTGTGCCGTTCCTCCAGCGCCGCGAACTCCTCCAGCGCCAGCGGGTTCACCTTGCCGAGCTGCTGGTAGGCCCGCTCGGCGGCCTTCAGCCGCTTCTCCTGCTCGGCCCGTACGAAGGGCCTCGGCCGGTTGCGCGGATGCTCCGGGTCCTGGGGCAGTTCCTCGCCCTCGGCGGGGGGCGAGGGCGGCACCGGCTGGTGCGGGCCGTACTCCCCCACCAACCCGGCCGGTTCCACACCCAGTTCCTCCAGCGCCTTGGTCTCCAGCTGCTCGATCCGCAGCCGCTTCTCGGCGCCGAGTACCTCCCCGCGGTGGACCGAATCCGTCAACTTGTCGAGTTCCGCCTTGAGATCGCGTCCCGCCGCGCGCGCCTGACCGAGTTCCTGCTCGCGACGCGTCCTGGCGGCCTCGGCGGCGGTACGTTCCTGCTCGGCGCGGGCCAGGGACACCTCGACGTGCGCGAGGAGCTGGCGGGCGCCGGACGCGACGGCCTCGGCGACGGCGGCCTCGTGACGCAGCCGGGCCCGCCGCTGCTCGGCACGCGCGCGTGCCTCACGTTCGACGCGGGCGGCCCGGTCGAGCGAGTCGGCCCGTCCCGCGAGCCCCTTCACCCGCTCCTCGTGGGTACGGACCTGGAGGCGGGCCTCCATCTCGGTCTGGCGGGCGTTGGCGCCGTCGGCGGCGAGCCGGTCGCGCGCGGAGGTGTCCGGTTCCTCCTCGATCGGCATCTCCTCGGCGACGGCGAGTCGCTCGGCGAGTTCCTCGGCGTCCTGGAGGGCCTTGTCCAGCGCCTCCTGCGCGCGTGCCGCGGCGGCCGTGGACCGCTCGGCCTCACCGGCCGCGCCCCGGGCCTGCCCGGCGAGCCGCCCGAGCTGCTGGGCGACGGACGACTTCTCACGGTCGGCGGCCCGGCGCCGCTCCCCCAGCTCCTCCACGCGCGCCCGGCACTCCTGGCGCCGCTCGGCCGCCGCGTGCTGCGCCCCGGCCAGTTCCTCGCACCTGACCGCCAGCTCCTCCAGCTCGGCGGCGGCCTCGTCCACGGAGGCCTGCACCTCCAGCAGGCTCGGCGCCCCGGCGGACCCGCCGTGCGCGAAGTGCGCGCCGAGCAGATCGCCTTCGGCGGTCACCGCGGTCAGGTCGGGACGGGCGTAGACGAGGTCCTCGGCGTCCTCCAGGGTGCTCACGACGACGATGCCCCGCAGGAGACGGCGTACGGCGGGCATCAGGTCGGCGGGGCCGCGGACCAGGTCCGCCGCGGGAACCGCCGTATCGGGCCGGCGGTCGTCCGCGCCGCCCGGACCGGCCGCCGGGCCGGGGTCCTCCGGTGCTCCCGCCAGCAGCAGCGACGCCCGTCCCGCGTCCTGCTTGCGCAGCAGCCGGATGGCGTCCGCCGCGGCGGACGGTGACGTCACCGCGAGCGCGTCCGCCGCCGCGCCGAAAGCCGCCGCCAGCGGGACCTCGTACCCGGGCGTCACCGTCAGCAGCTCCGCCGCCGGGCCGAGCAGGCCGGTGAGCCGGTCCCGGGCGCCGAGCAGGGCCCCGGTGCCGTCCTTGCGGCGCAGGCCCATGGCGAGGGCGTCGTGGCGGGCCTGGGTCGCGGCCCGTTTGCGTTCGGCGGCGGTGACGGCCTCGCGGGCGGCGGTGTGCGCGGCCTCCGCCTCGGCGAGCCGCGCCTTGGCGGCGTCGTGCCGCTCGGCGAGTTCCCGGTCGCCGGCGTCCAGGCCGTCGACCTCCGCCTGGAGTGCCTCGTACTCCTCCTGGGCGGCGGCGGCCCGCTCCTGGGCCTCGTCGCGGGCGGCGGCCAGCCGCTCGATCTCGGCCTGGGCGGCGGCCGCGCGGGACCGGGCGGCACCCACCTGACCCCGCAGCCGGGCCAGCCCTTCACGGCGGTCGGCGATGGCGCGGGCCACGTCCTTCAGCCGGCGTTCCTCGGCGGCCAGTTCGCGTTCCAGGTCGGCCCGGTGGGCGACGGTGTCCTCCAGGGCGCGCCGGGCCGCCTCCAGAGCCGCCTCCAGCTCGGCCTCCTGCTCGCGGACGCGGGCGGCCTCGCGCTCCATGTCCTCCGGGTCGCGGCCCCGCCGCTCCTCGGGCGGGGCGGAGGTGGCGCTCTTCACGCGCGCGTCGGCGAGCGAGATCGTGCCGCGCACCCGCTCGGCGAGCTGGGACAGCTCGACCCAGGTCTGCTGGGCGCGCTGGAGGCGGGGCGTGAGCTGCCGCACCTCGTCCTCCAGCAGGGCCTCGCGCTGCTGGGCCTTCCTCAGCTCCTGCTCGGCGGCTTCCTTGCGCTCCTTGAGGGCGGCCTCGTCGGCGACCTCGGCGTTGAGCGCCTCCCGCAGCCGTACGAGGTCGTCGGCGAGGAGGCGCAGCCGGGCGTCGCGCAGGTCGGCCTGGATGACGGCGGCCCGCCGGGCGACGGCCGCCTGCCGTCCGAGCGGCTTGAGCTGGCGCCGCAACTCGTCCGTGAGGTCCTGCACGCGGGCGAGGTTGGCCTGCATCGCGTCCAGCTTCCGCAGCGCCTTCTCCTTGCGCTTGCGGTGCTTGAGGACGCCGGCGGCCTCCTCGATGAAGGCGCGGCGGCCCATCGGGTCGGCGTGCAGGACGGAGTCGAGCTGGCCCTGGCCGACGATGACGTGCATCTCGCGGCCGATGCCGGAGTCGGACAGCAGTTCCTGGATGTCGAGCAGGCGGCAGGTGTCGCCGTTGATCTGGTACTCGCTGCCGCCGTTTCGGAACATGATCCGCGTGATGGTGACCTCGGCGTACTCGATGGGCAGCGCCCCGTCGGAGTTGTCGATGGTCAGCGACACCTCGGCCCGGCCGAGCGGCGGGCGGCCGGTGGTGCCGGCGAAGATGACGTCCTCCATCTTGCCGCCGCGCAGCGACTTGGCGCCCTGTTCGCCCATGACCCAGCTGAGCGCGTCCACCACGTTGGACTTGCCCGAGCCGTTCGGGCCGACGACGCACGTGATCCCCGGTTCGAACCGGAGCGTGGTCGCCGAGGCGAACGACTTGAACCCGCGGAGGGTCAGGGCCTTGAGGTGCACGCCCGTGGACTTTACCCGCCGGGGTTGTCTCACTCCATGAACCCGCGGTTTCACCGGTGAACGCGCAGGGCACACCAGACGTTAAAGATGGTGAAAGGATGCGCGGGGGCAAGGAAGCCGTCGGGGCGTCGGAGCGGCCGGAGGCAAGAAAGAAGGGACGCCGAAGCGTCCCTTGCAACTCTGAGTTAGCGGTTTGACGGGCGGCCCGACCACTGCTGCGCTGTTGTGAGCGGTGCAGCGATCAGGTCAGCGCAGGCTCCGCCTGGTGTGCGTCAACGCTCTCCATGATCCTGTCGTGAGAAGCGGCAGCCGTCAGTGCGTCGTTCTCGGCCTGGATCCGTACGAGCTCGGATTCGAGGTCCTGGACTCGCTGCTGCAGCCGTCGCATCTCGGCGAGGAGTCGCGGGTCGGAGCCGCCGACGTAACCGAGAAGCGCCTTTGCCATGATGGATGGTCCTCCACAATGAGTGACCGACCGAAGCGGTGTGGGTCGTGAGGGATTCGCACCCGCGGTGCTTGGCACATGTGGACTTGTGGTGCCGTTCTTCCATGCCAAACAGCTGAGGTGCGCGGGGCTTTCAGCGTCTCACCAAAAAGTTTGACGGTCAACACGATCACGCCCCGTATTGGCGGCAACCCAGTGGCGCGCGGCCGGAAACGGCGGCGCGGCGACTCCTGCGGGGCCCTCGGGGCGTGGCGATCATCTTTGCGGGTGGAGCCTGCCACGACAAGCCCTTCTTGGCAACCACCAGCCATTTCTCTTCCGGGCGGGCTCCGGCGACGGGCTCGTTCGCCGCCGGGCGGGCCGGGCCGGGACCCGGGATCAGCGGATGGCGAAGCCGTCGTAGCCGCCACGCGGTGTGTCCCAGATCTCGGTGACTCCGTCCACGCGGCCGGGCGTGTCGTCACCGCGGAGCCAGTCGAGCAGTGCCTCGCACCCCTTGCGCGGGCCCTCCGCGACCACCTGGACCCGTCCGTCCTGCAAATTGAGAGCAAAGCCACTCAGACCTCCGAGCTCCAGAGCCTTGGCCCGCGTGAACCAGCGGAAACCCACGCCCTGGACGCGTCCGCGCACCCAGGCGACCAGCCGTGCATCGTCACTCATGAGGGCAACCTAACCGGCCAATGTCTCTTGCGACACTTCCTCCCCGGGCGCCATGCGGTACCGTCCCCACCCAAACGAAACTCACTCGTTCGTGTGAGTTTCGTGATGATCATGAGGACGATGTCGACCGCGAGGACGAGGAAGGCCAGGACATGGGACGCCACCGACGCTCCGCCGCCGGCCGCGCCGCCACGGGCCGCGCCGCGGGGGGCACGCAGCAGGACGGCCACCAGGGACACCACGAGCCGGCGGACTCACGCCCGAGCGACGGCCCGGCCATGGGGATCGCCCCGTACCTGAACCCGGAGGCGTACGCCGAGACCTACGCGAAGTCCGAGGCGTTCCTCTACGCCACCGACGACGACCACACCCCGGCCTCCGGCACCCGCGCCTTCCCGGCCGAGGGCTTCGCGGGCGGCGGCCAGGGGCCCGACGGCGGCTCCGCGCGCGCCGGGGGGCACCGGCGCCGCAGGAAGCGGGCCGCACCGGTGCGCACCGGGCTGCTGGGCGTCTCGGCCGCCGTCGCGCTCGGCACGGTCGCGGTGGCCACCGGCGCGGTGCCGGGCCTGGACAACTACCGCATCGGCGGCGGCTCCGGAGCCGGCGACCGGGTGCAGGCCGCGGACTCGCCGACGAGCACGCCGAGCGAGCAGGGCGGCACGTCCGGCTCGGTCGAGGGCCGTGACGGCACGTCGCCGGGCCGTGGCACCGACCGTTCCGCGTCCCCGTCCGCGTCGACCTCCCCGTCGCCCTCCGCGTCCACGTCCTCGGCCGCGCCGACGACCGAGGCACCGTCGAAGAAGCCGAAGGCCACGCCGAGCGAGAAGCCGCAGCGGACGCCCACGCGTCAGGCCACGAAGGCACCGGTGCCCAGCACTCCGCCGGTCACGGTGTCCGAGGAGGCCGCGGCGGCCGCGCAGGTGCTCAAGCTCGTCAACGACGAGCGGGCGCAGGCCGGGTGCAGCCCCGTCGCCGCGAACAGCGCGCTGAGCGAGCTGGCCGCCGACTTCAGCGAGGACATGGCCGAGCGGAACTTCTTCGACCACACCGACCCCAGCGGCGCGACGCCGTGGGACCGGGCGGAGAAGGCCGGCATCACCAACCTCGGCGGCGAGAACATAGCCCGCGGCCAGGCCGACGCCGCGGCCGTCATGGCGGCCTGGATGGACAGCCCGGGCCACCGCGCGAACATACTGAACTGCGACTTCAAGACGCTGGGCGTGGGCGTGCACTTCGGCCAGGGCGGCCCGTGGTGGACGCAGAACTTCGGCTACTGAACCGGCGGCCCGGACACTCTCCGGACCGGCGGGGCCGGCACTGTCTCCCGGTCAGCGCAGTCTGCCGGTTCGCGCTGTGGTCGCCTACGCTGGACGCATGACGACCACGCAGGAGGAGCGCACGCCGGAGCAGAGCCTGCCGTACGACGTGTTCTCCAAGTGCTGCCCCTCGCGCGGCACGCTGGAGCACATCACGGGCCGCTGGGGCGCGCTCACCCTGGGCGCCCTGTCCGAGGGCTCCCTCCGGTTCAACGCGCTGCGCCGCCGGGTCGACGGGGTCAGCGAGAAGATGCTCTCCCAGACGCTGCACGCCCTGGAGCGCGACGGCCTGGTGCACCGCGAGGCGCAGCCGGTCAATCCGCCCCGCGTGGACTACGAGCTCACCCCGCTCGGCCGCGAGGTCGCCGCGCGCCTGCTGTCCCTCATCCACTTCCTGGAGGGCAGCATGGACGAGGTCCTGGCGTCCCGTGAGCGCTACGACGCGGCACGCGGCGGGCGCTGACACCTCGGGCAGAAGTAGCTGGACCGGTTCATCCACGGGCGCCGGCGCATCGGCGTACCGCACCGGCGGCACGGCTCGCCCTCGCGGCCGTAGGCGTCCAGCGACCGGTCGAAGTAGCCCGACTCGCCGTTGACGTTGACGTACAGGCTGTCGAAGCTGGTGCCGCCGACCGCGAGGGCCGCGTTCATCACGTCCCGGACATGGCCGAGGAGTTCCCGCGTCCGCGGACGGGTGAGGGTGGACGTGGGGCGCTCGTAGTGCAGGCGGGCGCGCCACAGCGCCTCGTCCGCGTAGATGTTGCCGACCCCGCTGATCAGGGACTGGTCGAGCAGGGCGCGTTTGATCGTGGACCGGCGGCGGCGCAGCGCCTGGTGGAACGCCTCGTCGTCGAAGAGCGGGTCCAGCGGGTCGCGGGCGATGTGCCCGATGACGTCGGGCAGGCCCTCGGGCGTCGTCTCGTGCAGCGACAGGCCGCCGAAGGTGCGCTGGTCGACGAAGCGCAGCTCGGTGCCGCGGTCGTCGGCGAAGCGGACCCGGATGCGCAGGTGCTTCTCGTCGGGCGCCGACCCCGGCTGGACCAGCAGCTGGCCGCTCATGCCGAGGTGGGCGAGGATCGCCTGGCCGGTGACCCCGGTGCCCTCCAGCGGCAGCCACAGGTACTTGCCGCGCCTGCTGGGCATGCCGACGCGGTGGCCCTTGAGGCGGTGCGCGAAGTCCTCGGGGCCCGCGAGATGGCGGCGCACCGCGCGCGGGTGCAGGACCTCGGCCTCGGCGACGGTCCGGTGGGCGACCCACCGTTCGAGGCCGCGCCGGACGACCTCCACCTCGGGCAACTCGGGCATGGGCTCCCCCGTACGGCCGTGGGATGAGAGATGAAGAGATGAGCCGAGCGCCCGCCCCGGTCTGGCGGGGCGGGCGCTCGGATGCTGCTGTCGGTCAGGCGGAGGCCGACGGTGCGTCGGCGCTCTCCGGGGCCTCGGTCGGCTCCGGTTCGGCGGCGGCCTGAGCCGCTGCCTCGGTGAGCTCCGCGGCGGCGGCCTGGGCCGCTGCCTTGGCGCGCTCGTCCGCCGCGGCCCGGATGGACCGCCACGCGGACTCGGCGGCCTGCTGCTCCGCCTCCTTCTTGCTGCGGCCGGTGCCGGTGCCGTACGAGACGCCTCCGACGCGGGCAGCAGCAGTGAAGGTCTTCTCGTGGTCGGGGCCGGTCTCCGTGACCAGGTACTCGGGCACGCCGAGGCCTTCGGTCGCGGTGAGCTCCTGGAGACTGGTCTTCCAGTCCAGGCCGGCTCCCAGGTTCGAGGACTTCTCGATCAGCGGGTCGAACAGGCGGTGCACCAGCTCCGCCGCCGATTCCAGCCCCTGGTCGAGATAGACCGCGCCGATCACCGCTTCGAGGGTGTCGGCGAGGATGGACGCCTTGTCCCGGCCGCCCGTGCCCTCTTCACCGCGGCCCAGCCGGATGAAGGAGCCCAGGTCGAGGCCGCGACCGACCTCCGCCAGCGCACGCGAATTGACCACCGCGGCCCGGAGCTTGGCCAGCTGGCCCTCGGGCAGGTCGGGGTGGGTGCGATACAGCGTGTCCGTGACCACGAGGCCGAGCACGGAGTCCCCGAGGAACTCCAGCCGCTCGTTCGTGGGCAGACCGCCGTTCTCGTACGCGTACGAACGGTGGGTCAGTGCTCGCACCAGAAGGGCGGACTCGACCTGATAGCCGAGCCGCCCTTCCAGAAGCGTGTGGGACGAGGCCTGGTTGTCCGCCTGCTGCTTCTTGGGCGTGGACACAGTGCCTCTCACCAGCCGCTCAGACCTCGAGGACCTGGCGCTTGTTGTAGGTGCCGCACGACGGGCACGCGATGTGCTGCTGCTTCGGCTCGTGGCAGCGCTCGCACGCAACCAGGGTGGGGACCGCAGCCTTCCACTGCGACCGGCGGTGGCGCGTGTTGCTGCGCGACATCTTCCGCTTCGGAACAGCCACGGCTACTTCTCCTGCTTCTCGTCGACGCCCGCTTCCGCATCGGCGCCGCTCATCTCGTCCTTCTCGCCGTCCTTCATGGTGCCGGCGAGTCCCTGCAATGCCGCCCAACGGATGTCGACGGCGTCATGGTGGTGGTCCGGGTCGTCCGCGAGGCGCACGCCGCACTCGGCGCACAGCCCCGGGCAGTCTTCCCGGCACACCGGCTGCATCGGCAGTGCGAGCACCACCGCATCGCGCAGCACGGGTTCGAGGTCGAACAGGCCGTCCTCGATGAAGAGCCTGTCCTCGTCTTCCTCGGCGTCGTCGGCCGGCTCCGCCTTGGGGCGGCCCCGGTCGTCGGCGTCAGGGTACGAGAACATCTCCTGGAAGTCCGCTTCGAGCTGCTGCCCGAGCGGCTCCAGACACCTTACGCACTCCCCCTCGGCCCGTGCACGGGCGGTGCCTGTGACGAGCACCCCTTCCATGACGGACTCCAGGCGGAGTTCGAGCTCCACCGGGGTGCCTTCCGGCACTCCGATGACGTCCTTCAGGCCGAGATCCCGGGGAGCGTCGACCGTGCGGGACAGGCGCTGCAGCGCGCCGGGCCGCCGACCCAGCTCGTGTGTGTCGAACACGAGGGGGTTGCGGTGGTCGAGGCGGGCGTTCAGAGCCATTCCTGCTTTCGATCTTCCGAGCTCTCCGGGCGCCGCCCTTCGGTCTTCCCGGGCAGCGTTGATCGCGGACGTACACGCGACCGAAGAGCCAGGATACTGGACCTTTCGCTCTCGGCCCAATCCGGTGCCCGCGACCGGCTGCGGGGCCCACGAACAGCGCCTCAGCCGTTGCCGCGGCCCTGCTCGTAGGCCCGCAGCTGCTCGGCGCTGATCATGCTGGTGTCGAAGAGGCTGGTCTCGTCGAGGGCCTGCGCCGGCGGCTGGGGCGGCTGCGGCGGCACGTACGGCTGCTGGGGCTGCGCGGCCTGGTTCGGGTCGTAGGCGCCCTGCTGGGCGTCGTAGGCCTGGTGGTAGCCGTAGGGATCGGCCTGCGCGGCCTGCTGGTAGCCGTAGGCGTCCTGCTGGGTGCCGTCGTACTGCTGGGCGCCCTCGTACTGCTGCTGGTAGCCGCCGCCGTACGGGTCCGGCTGCGCGGGCTGCTGGTAGCCGTAGGCCGGCTGCGGTGCCGCGTAGTCGGGCGCGGGCTGCTGCCGGGGCGGCTCGGCAGCGGCCGGCTCGGCGACGGCCGCGAGGCCGGCGAGGTAGTCGGCATCGCTGGTGTGCTGGACGGTGCTGGTGTCGTCGGCCAGGGCGCCGAGGTCGTCGCTGGCGATCCGGCCGTGCAGCTTCTGCCGGCCGCGTCCGACGGCCTCCAGGGTCTTGGCGAGGACCGCCTCGAAGGCGCCGAGCTTGACGTCGACGTACTCGTCGGCGGTGCGGCGCAGGGTCTCCGGGTCGTGGCTGCGCTCGGGGGCGTCCTCGTCCTCGTAGCCCTGCTCGTCGACGCCGGGGCCGGTGCCGAGCAGCTTCTCGCGGCCTCGGCCGACCGAGCCGAGGGTCTTGGTGAGGACGACCTCGAAGTTGGCGAGCTTGGAGTCGACGTAGTCGTCGGCCTCGGCGCGGATCTCCTCGGCCTCCTTGCGGGCCTCGGCGAGGATGCGGTCCGCCTCGGCCTGGGAGCGGCGGGCGATCTCGGTGCCGGCGATCAGGGAGTTCCGCTCGGCGTGCGCGCTCTCGATGATGTGCTCGGCCTCCTGGCGGGCCTGGGCGACCATCTGCTCGCGGTCGCCGATCAGCTCCTGTGCCTGGGCGAGGGAGCCGGGCAGGGCCGCGCGCACTTCTTCGAGCATCGAGAGCAGTTCGGCGCGGTTGACCACGCACGAGGCCGACATGGGCATCGACCGGGCACTGGAGACCGACGCGACGATCTCGTCGAGCTTCTTCTGCACGTCCACCGTGTGCTCGCCACTCTCTACAGCTGTGTTGGAGACGGACGGGACGACTGTACGGCCATGGGGCCGGCGGGGGACACCGAGTGACGGGTTGTCAGGTCGTCAGTCCCGGCGCAGCCGCTCGCCGAGCGCCGCCAGGACCTCCGGCGGCACCAGGTGGGAGACGTCGCCGCCCCATGCCGCGACCTCCTTGACCAGGGAGGACGACAGGAAGCTGTAGGTGGGGTTGGTGGGCACGAACAGCGTCTCGACGCCGGTCAGGCCGTTGTTCATCTGGGCCATCTGCAGCTCGTAGTCGAAGTCGCTGACGGCCCGCAGGCCCTTCACGATGGCCGGGATGTCGCGCTCCTTGCAGAAGTCGACGAGGAGGCCGTGGAAGGCCTCGACCCGGACGTTGGCGTACTCGGCGGTGACGCGGCGGATCAGGTCGATCCGCTCCTCGATCTCGAACAGGCCCTTCTTGGACTTGTTGATCATCACCGCGACGTAGACCTCGTCGTACAGGCGGGAGGCGCGGGCGATGATGTCGAGATGTCCGTTGGTGATCGGGTCGAACGACCCGGGACAGACGGCGCGGCGCACTTGTGATCCCTCGCTCTCCGGTCCGGTCATCGTGCGTCTTCGCACGTAGAGGCGGCGCGACCGTACCAAAACGTTCCCTCGCCGTAGCGACGGGCCCGGAGCGCTTCGAAGCCGTCCGGCCACCGGAATTCGCCGCCTCTGGTGCTGCGCTCCACGGTGACCAGCGCATCGGCCGCGAGCCAGCCCTCCGTGCGTAGTGTGAGCAGAATCTCCCGAAGATCGTCGTCCGTGACGGCGTACGGCGGGTCCAGGAAGACGATGTCGTACGGCTGCTCCGGGGACGCCGCACGGATGATCTGTTCGGCTTTGCCCGCCCTCACCTCGGCGCCGGGCAGGCCGAGGGACTTCACGTTCTCCCGGACGGTGCGGGCCGCTCGCGCGTCGGCCTCGACCAGCAGGGTGTGGCCCGCGCCGCGGGACAGGGCCTCCAGGCCGACCGCGCCCGAGCCGGCGTACAGATCGAGGACCCGCTCGCCGTCCAGGGGGCCGCCGAGGAGGGACTGCCAGGTGGAGAACAGGCCCTCGCGTGCGCGGTCGGAGGTGGGGCGGGTGCCGGTGCCCGGCGGGACGGCCAGACGGCGTCCACCTGCTCGGCCGGCGATCACGCGGGTCATCGTGGTCCTTGTCCCTGAGTTGCGGGGGCGTGCGGGGGCTTACGGGTTCAGTCTGGCAGGCGGCGGTGGGGGGTGCGTCCCCGCCGGGCCGGGCCGTGGGGCGTCCGTGGCCCCTCGCGCGGTGCCGGGCGCCCTTGCGGACGCCCGGACTCAGCCCTTCTCCAGGTACTGCTCTCTCTCCTCGTCGAGGAGGGCGTCCAGGGCCGTGCGCAGGGCCGGGAGGCGGGTCAGCTCGGGGTCGGCCGCCACCACGGCCGTCGCCTCCTGGCGGGCCTCGGCGATGACGTCCTCGTCCTCGATGACCGCGAGCATGCGCAGGCTGGAACGGGTGCCGGACTGGGCCTGGCCCAGGACGTCGCCCTCGCGGCGCTGTTCGAGGTCGATGCGGGAGAGTTCGAAGCCGTCCAGGGTGGAGGCGACGGCGCCCAGGCGCTGCCGGGCCGGGCTCGCCTCCGGCATCTCGGTGACGAGCAGACACAGGCCGGGCGCCGACCCCCGGCCGACGCGGCCGCGGAGCTGGTGGAGCTGGGAGACGCCGAAGCGGTCGGCGTCCATGATCACCATGGCGGTGGCGTTGGGGACGTTGACGCCGACCTCGACGACCGTCGTGGCGACCAGGACGTCGGTCTCGCCGGCGGCGAAGCGGCGCATGACCGCGTCCTTGTCGTCGGGGTGCATCCTGCCGTGCAGGACCTCGACGCGCAGGCCCTGCAGGGGGCCCTTCGCGAGCTGTTCGGCGACGTCGAGGACGGCGAGCGGCGGGCGCTTCTCGGCATCGTCCTCGGGGGACTTCTTCTTGCCGCCCTTCCTGGCGTCGGCGGGTCCGGCCGGTTCGTCGGTGTCGTCGCCGATGCGGGGGCAGACGACGTACGCCTGGTGGCCGTTGGACACCTCCTCGCGCACGCGCTCCCACGCGCGGGCGAGGAAATGGGGCTTGTCGGCGGCGGGCACGACATGGCTGGCGATCGGGGAGCGGCCGGCCGGGAGCTGGTCGAGGACGGAGGTCTCCAGGTCGCCGAAGACGGTCATGGCGACCGTGCGCGGGATGGGGGTCGCGGTCATCACGAGCAGGTGCGGCGGCTGTTTGCCCTTGCCGCGCAGGGCGTCGCGCTGCTCGACGCCGAAGCGGTGCTGCTCGTCCACGACGACCAGGCCGAGGTCGTGGAACTGCACCTTGTCCTCGATCAGCGCGTGCGTGCCGATCACAATGCCCGCCTCGCCGGTGGCCAGGTCGAGCAGGGCCTGGCGCCGGGCTGCCGTGCCCATGGAACCGGTGAGCAGCACGACCTTGGTGGCATGCTCGGTCCCGCCGAGCATGCCCCCCTCGGCCAGCTCCCCCATCATCTCCACGACGGACCGGTGATGCTGCTGGGCGAGCACCTCGGTGGGGGCCAGCATCGCGGCCTGCCCGCCCGCGTCGACGACGGCCAGCATGGCGCGCAGCGCGACCATGGTCTTTCCGCTGCCCACCTCTCCCTGGAGCAGGCGGTGCATCGGGTGGTCCGTGGCGAGGTCGTCGAAGATCTCCCGCGAGACACGCTGCTGACCCTCGGTGAGGGTGAAGGGGAGGCGGGCGTCGAAGGCGGTCAGGAGGCCGGCCGGCTTCGGTGTGCGGGGGACGGCCGGGAGCTGGGTCTCGGCGTGGCGGCGGCGGGCCAGGGCCACCTGGAGGACGAACGCCTCGTCCCACTTGAGCCGGGCGCGGGCGTCGACGATGTCCGCCTTGGTGTGCGGGCGGTGGATCTTCAGCAGGGCCTCGGGCAGCGGGACCAGGCCGCGGCCGTCGCGGAGGCTCTCGGGGAGCGGGTCGAGCGCCTCCCGCGCGCTGGGCAGCACCGTCTGGATCGCCTTGCCGATCTTCCAGGACTCCAGCTTGGCGGTGGCCGGGTAGATCGGGATGAGGGCGCCCGCCCAGCTCTCGACGGTCTCCTCGGCACCCTCTCCGTGCAGCAACTCGTAGGCCGGATGGGCCAGTTGCAGACGGCGGTTGAAGACGGAGACCTTGCCCGCGAACAGGGCGCGGGTGCCCGGCAGGAGCTCCTTGTGCGGCTTGTGGACGCCGTTGCCGAAGAAGACCAGCTGGAGGCGCCCGCTGCCGTCCGTGATGGTCACTTCCAGGCGCTGGCCCTTGCCGCGCGGCGCCCTGGACGAGGCGAACGTGTGCAGGCGGGCGTCGGCGACCTGGGCGACCACCGTGACGTGCTCGTCCATCGGCAGGTCGGCGAGGTGGGTGAGCTGGCCGCGCTCCTCGTATCTGCGCGGGTAGTGGTGGAGGAGGTCGCCGACCGTGTGCAGGCCGAGGTGCTCGGCCATCACCTTCGCGGTGGCGGGGCCGAGCACCGACTTCAGTGGCTGGTGCAGTGGTTCTTTCAGCGCGGGCACGAGATCCATTGCACACCACGTCACTGACATCGCCGTATACGTCCCCGGAAACTCCTGGTCAGACGGCTCGTTCGGGCCTTAGGATGACGCGCTCCGGCCATCCCGCGGTCACCGCCTCACAGGGACCGCCCGACCCCGCGCCGTCCCTTCTCCCCACCGGCGCCGTGACGATGGACTCCCAGATCTCACAGTCACCCCAGACACCTCAGCAGCCTCAGCGTTCCCCGGCGCCACAAGGGGACCGGACGCCGCACACCTTCCAGGTCGACCTGCGCGGCCTGGTGGACCTGCTGTCCCATCACCTCTACTCCAGCCCCAAGGTGTATCTGCGCGAGCTGCTGCAGAACGCCGTGGACGCCATCACCGCCCGCCGCGCGGAACAGCCCGACGCCCCGGCCCGCGTACGGCTGTACGCCGGCGACGGCGCCGACGGCACGCTGCGCGTCGAGGACACCGGCGTCGGGCTCACCGAGGCGGACGTGCACAACCTGCTGGCGACGATCGGACGCAGCTCCAAGCGCGCCGACGCCCTGCGGGAGGCCCGCTCGGACTTCCTCGGGCAGTTCGGCATAGGCCTGCTGGCCTGCTTCGTGGTCGCCGACCGGATACGCGTGGTCAGCCGCAGCGCCCGGACGCCCGACGCGCCGCCCGTGGAGTGGACGGCGAGCGACGACGGGTCGTACACCGTGCGGACGCTCCCCGACGACGCCCGGCCCGAACCGGGCACCACCGTGCACCTGAGCGCGCGGGCCGGGGCCGCCGAGTGGCTGGCCGGGAAGCGGGTGCTGGAGCTTGCGCGGGACTTCGGTGCGCTGCTGCCGTACGACGTGCGGGTGGGCGAGGAGGAGGTCACCGACCTGCCGGCGCCGTGGGACCGGGCGTACCCGAGCCCGGCGGCCCGGCGGGTGGCCCTCGCCCGGCACTGCCACGAGCTGTTCGGGTTCACGCCGCTGGACTCCATTGACCTGGACGTGCCGCTGGCCGGCGTCCGGGGTGTGGCGCACGTCCTGCCGTCGGCGGTCAGCCCGGCGCAGCGCGCGGGTCACCGGGTGCATCTGAAGGGCATGCTGCTGACCGAGCGGGCCGAACAGCTGCTGCCGGACTGGGCGTTCTTCGTGCGCTGTGTCCTGGACACGGACAGCCTGCGGCCCACGGCCTCGCGCGAGTCGCTGTACGAGGACGAGACGCTGGCCGCGGTGCGGGACGCGCTGGGCGAGCGGATCCGGTCCTGGCTGACGCAGCTCGCCACCGGCGATCCGGAGCGGCTGTCGGCCTTCCTGGCGGTGCACCACCTGGGCGTGAAGTCCCTCGCGCGGCACGACCACGAGATGCTGCGCACGATGCTGCCGTGGCTGCCGTTCGAGACGACCGACGGGCGGCTGTCCCTTGAGGAGTTCGCGCAGCGGCACCCGGTGGTGCACTTCACGCGGACGGTCGAGGAGTTCCGGCAGGTCGCGCCGATCGCGGCGGCGCAGGGCATCGGCGTCGTCAACGGCGGCTACACGTACGACAGCGAGCTGGTCGAGGCGCTGCCGTCGGTGCGGCCCGGCACGGTGGTCGCCGAGCTGGACGCCGACACGGTGACCGCGCACCTGGACTCCGTGGACCCGGCGGAGGAGCTGGCCCTGTCCGGCTTCCTGGCGGCGGCGCGGGCGAAGCTCGACCCGCTGGGCTGCGACGTGGTGCTGCGCGCCTTCCACCCGCTGTCGGTGCCCGCGCTGCACCTGGACGACCGGGAGGCGCGGCACGAGCAGGCCCGCGCGGAGGCCGAGGAGCAGGCGGACGAGCTGTGGGCGGGCATCCTCGGCTCGCTGCGCGGCGGCGCGCCCCGCGCGCGTCTGGTGCTCAACCACCTCAATCCCCTGGTCCGCAGGATCAGCTCACTGCGCGATCCGGAACTGATCGGCACCGCGACCGAGTCCCTGTACGGGCAGGCGCTGCTGATGGCGCAGCGTCCGCTGCGGCCGGCGGACTCGGCGCTGCTGAACCGGGCGTTCATCGGCCTGCTGGAGTGGGCCACCCACGGGGAGGACGGTCACTGATGACGGGGATCACGGACTTCGACGCGCTGCGCCGGGCCATGGCGGAGAACTCCGAGCAGCCCGAGGGCCCGGCCCGCAACGCGCGCGCGGAGCAGTTGCTCGCCGAGGCGGAGAAGCTGAACATCCCGCTCGCGGTGATCGAGGCGCTCGGACACCAGCTGAAGGTCTACAACTACAGCTCCGAGAAGGACAAGATGTTCGTCCCGTTCTCGCGGCTGCTGCGCATGTGGGACGAGCGGCCGGAGGACTTCGACGAGTACGAGACCCATCAGCTGCACTGGGTCTTCAAGTGGGTGTCGTCGGGGATGCTCGACCAGCCGCACATTCCGCTGGCCTCCATCGAGAAGTGGCTCGGCGAGATGGAGCACCGCTACCGGCTCGCCGGGCACACCGAACGGGCCGTGCGGAGCGTGGAGTTCAGTGTCGCCGCGCACATCGGCGACGTGGCGCGCGCGGAGCGGGCGTACGAGGCGTGGCTGGCCGCCGACCGGGACCGCATGGCCGACTGCCACGCGTGCGAGCTGCACGACCAGGGCTGGTGGCAGGCGGAGCGCGGCCGGGACGAGGAGGCGCTGCGGCTGTGGCGTCCGGTGCTGGAGGGCGAGTTCAGCTGCGCCCACGAGCCGCACACCGCGCTCGCGTCGTCCCTGGCTCCGCTGCTGCGGCTGGGGCGCGTGGAGGAGGCGCGCGCCAACCATCTGCGGGGTTTCCGGCTGGTGCGCGCCATGGAGAGCATGCGCGGCGCGTACGCGGACCACGTGGAGTTCTGCGCGCTGTCCGGCAACGAGGCGCGCGGCCTGGAGCTTCTCGCCCAGCGGCCGGCGTACTTCACGGACGACGGGCATCCGCGCAGCAAGCTGGACTTCATGGCCGTGGTGGCGCTGCTCATGGACCGGCTGACGGAGCTGGGGCTCGGCGATCAGCGGGTACCGGGCCCGGCGGGCCGGTCGTGGACCGCGCGTGAACTGGCCGCACACGCGCGTGCGGAGGCACTGGAGCTGGCGGCGCGGTTCGACCGGCGCAACGGCACGGGCCATGTCAGTGAGCAGGCACACGCGCGTATGGGCCGGCGGCCGCTGGTGGAGCGGCTGCCGCTGGGGGTGCGGGCGACGCCCCGGCCCGCGCCGGCGGCCCCGGTGCCCGAGCAGGTGGCTCCGGGCGGTGCCGGGCAGCCCGGTCTGCCCGCGCTGCTCGCCGAGGCGCGCCGTCTGTCCGACGCGCTGGTGCCGAACGCCATCGAGGCGTGGGCCGCGGTGGAGCGCGCCGCGGAGGGTGCCGAGCTGGACGTCCGCGACCGCGCGGAGATCGCCGACCACCGGGCGATGGGCCTCGGCCCGGACGGCGCCGAGCTGTTCGAGCGGGCCGCCGTCCTGTACGCGGAGGCGGGCGACCCGGGCGAGTCCCTGGCGGCACGCGCGCGTGCGGCGTTCGTACGCGCGCTGGCGGGCGACGTGGACGGGGCGCTGACGGCGGTGGCCGAGCCGTACGAGAAGGGGCGCGCCCTGTACGCCGAGGGCGGTACCGGTGTGCCGCAGGCGGCGTCCGTGGTGATGGCGCGTACGCGGATCCTGATGCGGCGCGCGCAGGAGGCGGACGGTCCGGCGGAGGCCCTGCTGGCGGACGCCGAGGAGGCCGTGCGGGAGGTGCTGGCGCTCGTCGGGGAACACGCCGACGGGGATGTGCGGCTCGCGTCGCGGGCCGCCGAGTCCCGGGCGATGCTCGGGGAGCTGGCGGGGCTGCGCGGCGACACGGAGCGGGCGACGGAGCTGTTCGAGCGGGCAGCGGCCGAGTACGTGGCCGCCGGGCTGCCGTGGTTCGCGGTGGAGTACGAGGCACGGCTGGCGCAGCTCGCGCACCACCGCGGTGACCTTCCGGCGGCGGAGGGGGCGCTGCGTGCCGCCCTGGAGCACGGCGGCCCTCATCTGGAGCCGGTCGGCCGTGCCCAGCTGCACCTTCAGCTCACCGAGGTGCTGGGCGGCACGGGCCGGTTCGGGGAGGCCGCGGACCAGGCGCTGGAGGCGGCGCACTGGGCCGACGAGGCGGGCGAGGGGCCAACGCTGGGCGCCTGGGCCCGGCACCAGCTCGGCGGGCTGCTGCTGCGGCAGGGCCGCTGCGCCGAGGCCGCCGAGGTGCTGGAGTCGGCGCTGCCCGACCTGACCGCCGAGACGCACGGCGAGGGCACGGTCGTGCAGACCCTGTGGTGGCTCGGCGACTGCCTGGGGGAGCTCGGGGAGCACCGTACGGCCGCCGAACGGCGCCTGCAGGCCGCCGAGATCGCCCGGCACTGGCCCGAGCAGCAGGACCACGCGACGCTGGCGCACCTGGCGGCCGAGTCGCTCGGACAGGCCGGGCTGCCCGCCGAGGCGGACCGGGCGTACGCGCGGGCGGGCGAGTTGTGGCGCGGGCTCGGCGACGTGCACGGCGTGGTGCGTTCCCTGCGCGCACGCGCGTGGCTGGCGCTGGGTCCGGAAGAGGGCACCGGGACCGCGCGGGAGCTGATGGCGAGCGCCGTGCGGGAGTGCCAGGCGGCGCGGGAGGCGGCCGGGGACGACGAGTCCCGGCTGCGGATCACCGCCGAACTCGGTCACACCCACCGGCAGTTCGGCGACCTGCTGGCCCGTTCCGTCGGCGAGTCCACCGAGGAGGACGCGATCCGGGAGGCGTTCGAGGAGGCCCTGGTCCAGGTGGTCGCCGCGGCCGGGGAGTTCGCCTCCCTCGGCGCCGCCGCACTGCACCAGCGCACCGGTGCCGAGCTCGCCGCGGGCTGGCTGGAGGCCGACCTGGGCCGCCCCGCCGAGGCGGCGGCACGCGCGCGTGCGGTGCTGGCGGCCTACGACGGCGCGGAGGGCGACGAGGGCGACGAGGGCGACGGCGAGATCGGGCCGGTGGGCGCGCGGCGCGCGGAGGCGGAGCAGATGCTGCGGCTCATGGAGAAGGGCGCCGACTGAGGCGCGCGGCGTGAAACTCCGGCTGAGACGTGCGGCGTGGAGTGGGTCCCGGTTCGCCCGGGGCCCGGTCGGCGCCGGTCGCTGCTGATCGCTACTCGACGCCGATCAGCAGCAGCGCGCCCTGCCGCCCGCCCCGGTACACCACGGTGTCGACGGCGAGATAGGCCTCCCGCACGCGTGCCTGAAGGTGCTCGGCGACGGGTTCCGGCGCCTCGTCGCCGAGGACGAGCGTGACCAGTTCGCCGCCGGCGGCGAGCATCCGGTCGAGGACGGTCTCGGCGACGGCCGTGACGTCCGAGCCGATCACGGCCACGTCACCGTCGATGAGGCCGAGGACGTCGCCGGCCTGGCAGATGCCGGCCATGGTCCAGGACTGCCGCTCGGCGACGGTCACCTCGGCGTAGCGGGTGGCGCCGGCCGCCGAGGTCATCGACACGACGTCCTCGTCGAAGCGGCGGTCCGGCTCGTGCACGGCGAGCGCCGCGATGCCCTGCACGGCGGAACGGGTGGGGATCAGCGCCACGCGGATGCCCTCCGCGCGGGCCTGCTCGGCCGCCGCCGCGGCGGTGTGCCGCAGTTCGGCGTCGTTGGGCAGCAGGACGACCTCGCGCGCGTGCGCCCTCCGCAGCGCCTGGACCAGCTCCCCGCTGGCCGGCGGCTCCCCCGGCCGCGCGAGCACGGTGGTCGCGCCGGCCTCCGTGTAGAGCCCCGCCAGACCCTCGCCCGGTACGACGGCCACCACGGCACGCCGGGCGCGCTCGCGGGGCGGGCGCTCGCCACCGGTGGTGTGCACGTCGCCCGCGGCGAAGTGCGTGATCCGGATCCGGTACGGCCGCCCGGCCTCGACGCCCGCCTCGACGGCGGCGCCGGCGTCGTCGACGTGCACGTGGACGTTCCACAGCCCGTCGCCGCCGACCACGACGAGCGAGTCCCCGAGGGCGTCCAGCCGCTCCCGCAGACGCGCCACGGCCGTGTCGTCGGCCTCCAGGAGGTAGATCACCTCGAAGGCGGGCCCACCGGCCTGCGGCGCGGCCTCGCCGGGGACGCACTCCCCGGGATCGCCGTGCCCGGTGCCGACGGCCCCCGGCACCTCGTCCGGACCGCCCTCCACGCGCGCGTGCGCGCCGCCTTCCCCGCGCGCGTGCGCACCGTCGGCCGCGCCATCCCCCACGCGCGCGTGCCCCGCGATCCCCGCTGCCGGGACCGCGCCCGCGACCGCCCCCGGCGCCTGGCCGGTCAGCGTCTCCACCAGTGCCGCCAGCACCGTCACCAGCCCGTGCCCGCCCGCGTCGACCACGCCGGCCCGGCGCAGCACCGCCAGCTGTGCCGGGGTCTCGGCGAGGGCCGCCCGGGCCCCTTCGTAGGCCGCGCGTGCGACGGTCCCGCAGTCGCCCTCCACTCCCCCGGCCGCGTCGGCGGCGGCCGAGGCGACGGTGAGGACGGTGCCCTCGACGGGATGGGCGACGGCCTGGCGCGCGGAGTCGGCGGCGTGCCGCAGCGCGAGCCGCAGGCCCGGCCCGTCGGCGTGGCCGGTCGCCTCGTCGGCGGCGAGCACCTGGGCCATGCCGCGCAGCAGCTGCGCCAGGATCGTTCCGGAGTTCCCGCGGGCCCCGATGAGCGCGCCGTGCGCCATCGCCCGCGCCGCGTCCGCGAGCGCGGGCCCGCCCGGCGTACCCGCCCGCGCGCCCCCGGCGGAACCGGCCTCGTCGGCGCCCCCGTGATCGAGCCCGTGGGCCGCGAACACCGCCTCGACCGCAGTGACCGCCGACTCGACGGTCAGATACAGGTTCGTGCCGGTGTCACCGTCCGCGACCGGATAGACGTTGATCGCGTCGATCTCCTCACGCGCCCGCCCCAGTGCCCTGAGCGCCAGACCGCACCAGGTGCGCACCGCGAGGGCGTCGAAGAACGGCTGCGGCACCTGCGCCACCTGCGCCTCCTTGAGCTGACGGACGTGGGACGCAGCGTAGACCCCGCGGCGGTGGCCTCCGGTGGTGGGCCGGGCCGGGTCCCTGAGCTGCCGTGGTAGTTTCGTTGTACGGGCGCAGTCGTTGTATGCTGCTCCGGTTGCCCGATCCGATCGGGCCATTCCCCCTGGCAGCGCCACTCAGATCTCGACCGCTCGTAGAGCCTTCAAGGTCTTGATCCCGGCATGCCGGGATCAACCGTAAGTGCATCTGAAGTCTTTGGAGTGACCCGTGGCTGCCAACTGCGACGTCTGCGGCAAGGGGCCGGGCTTCGGCAACAACATCTCGCACTCGCACCGCCGTACGTCCCGTCGCTGGAACCCGAACATCCAGCGTGTGCGTACCGTGGTCGGCGGGACGCCGAAGCGCGTGAACGCTTGCACCTCGTGCATCAAGGCCGGCAAGGTCTCGCGCTGACGCACTGCTGAGCGCGCGGCCACTGCTGGTTGCTTGCATCAAGCCGGTCCACCTCGGGTGGACCGGCTTTTTGCGGTGTCCGCGACCGGTGTCCGCGACCGGTGACCGGGCCCGGCCGCCGAGCCCGGTCGGCGGGCGCGCTCAGTCCCTGAACCGCCACCCGTGGTCCACCGGCCCGATCCCGCCCCCCAGCGCGAACCCGGCCGCGATCGCCCCGGTCACGTACTCCTTGGCCGCCGCGACCGCCTCCGGCACCGGCCGGCCCTTGGCGAGCTGCGCGGCGATCGCGGAGGCGAGCGTGCAGCCCGTGCCGTGGGTGTGCCGGTTGTCGTGCCGGGGCGCCCTCAGCCAGTGCTCCTCGGAGCCGTCGGTGAGCAGGTCCACGGCGTCCCCGGACAGGTGACCGCCCTTGATCACCACCCACGCCGGCCCGTACGCCAGGACGGCCGCCGCGGCCTCCCGCATCCCGTCCGGCGACTCGACACGCACCCCCGTGAGCTGGGCCACCTCGTCCAGGTTGGGCGTGGCGACGGTCGCGACGGGCAGCAGCCGGGTGCGCACGGAGTCCAGCGCGGACGCGGCCAGCAGCGGGTCCCCGTGCTTGGACACCCCGACCGGGTCGATCACGGCAGGCGCGTCCGTCCCGGCGATCAGATCGGCCACCGCCTCGACGACTCGCGCGGACGCCAGCATGCCGGTCTTCACGGCCTGTACGCCGATGTCGTCCACGACGCTGCGGTACTGGGCCCGCACGGCCTGCACGGGCAGCTCCCAGGCGCCCTGGACGCCGAGGGAGTTCTGCGCGGTCACCGCGGTGATCACGCTCATGCCGTGCACGCCCAGCGCGAGCATCGTCTTCAGGTCGGCCTGGATGCCGGCGCCGCCGCCGGAGTCGGAGCCGGCGACGGTCAGAACCCTGGGCGGCGCGCTCACGACTCGATGTCCCCGAAGTGGTCCCAGCCGCCCTGCGTGGTCCAGGGCGCCCCGTCGACCGTCACCTGGGGCAGCGCCGACGGGTTGAGGACCTCGCCGATCACCTTCCAGCGGGCGGGCAGCTTCACGTCCGGCGGGAAGGTCGCCACGATCGCGTGGTCCTCTCCCCCGGTCAGCACCCACTGCATCGGGTCGACGCCGACGGCCTGCCCGATGTCGTACATCTGGGACGGGATGTCGATGGCGCCGGACCGGACGTCGATGCGCACCTTGCTGGCCTCGGCGATGTGCCCGAGGTCGGCGATCAGCCCGTCGCTCACGTCGCACATCGCGGTGGCGCCGAGCCCGGCCGCCGCGGGACCGGCGTGGTACGGCGGTTCGGGGCGGCGGTGGGCCTCCACGAAGGCGCGGGGCGAGCGGAACCCGCGGGACAGGACCGCGTAACCGGCGGCGGACCAGCCCAGCCAGCCGGTGACGGCGACGAGATCGCCGGGCTGTGCGCCGGCCCGCGTGACGGGCTCCTGGTTGCGCAGGTCGCCGAGCGCGGTGATCGAGATCATGATCTGGTCGCCGCGCACGACGTCGCCGCCGACCACGGAGGCCCCCGCGACCTGGCACTCGTCGCGCAGGCCGTCCATCAGCTCGGTCGGCCAGGTCACCGGCAGTTCGGCGGGGACGACCAGGCCGAGCAGCAGCGCGGTCGGCACGGCACCCATGGCCGCGATGTCGGCGAGGTTCTGCGCCGCCGCCTTGCGGCCCACGTCGTACGCCGTCGACCAGTCGCGGCGGAAGTGCCGGCCCTCCAGCAGGATGTCCGTGCTGGCCACGACCCTGCGGTCGGGCGCGGCGACCACCGCGGCGTCGTCGCCGGGGCCGACCCGGACCGCCGGGGTCGTGGTGAGGCGGGAGGTGAGCTCCCTGATGAGCCCGAACTCCCCGAGCTCACCAACAGTGCCCTTCATTGCCCTTTCTCCCCTTCTTCCCCTGCCCGTTCCCGGTCGCGGGTCATCTGTGTCGTCGTTACGGTCGTGTTGACCGTCAATTTCTTTCGTGCCCGTACCCCGGCACAGGGACGCCGGTTCCCGCAGGTCTCCCCGCGGTGAGCGGCGACGCGATACCGTGGCGTTCCTTTTCCCCACATGATCCTCGTGGCCGCCCTGGAGGTTCCGTGGTACAGGCGTACATCCTGATCCAGACGGAGGTCGGCAAAGCGTCGACCGTCGCCGAGACGATCAGCAAGATCCCTGGAGTCGTCCAGGCCGAGGACGTGACAGGACCGTACGACGTGATCGTGCGCGCCCAGGCCGACACCGTCGACGACCTCGGTCGCATGGTGGTCGCCAAGGTCCAGCAAGTGGACGGCATCACCCGCACACTGACCTGCCCCGTCGTCCATCTCTAGTCCCCCGTCCGCCCTCGGCCGGTGTGCTCTCTTCCGTCACCGGCGCACCGGACCGCCGCCCTCGCCCGACTGTTCGACAAGGGCTGTTCCTCAGCAGACGACAGGGCGTCGGCGGTGGTTCCCGGCCCGGGGAAGCCCGGCGATCATACTGCGCCGCGCCGTCGAACGACCCGCCGAGACGGACCGGCGGCAGGAAGGAGCGGGCAAAAGGCGCGGATGGCGCGCAGCAAGAAGGCGACCCCCGAGGGGATCGCCTCCGTCGCGCGGGCGGGCCGGTTCAGCGCAGCCCGGTGGACCGCCGCAGCGCCGCCCGCACCAGCAGGTCCACCAGCTCGGGATAGCTGATGCCGGTGGCCTGCCACATCTGCGGGTACATCGAGATCGGGGTGAAGCCGGGCATCGTGTTGATCTCGTTGATGACGAACTCGCCGTCCTCGGTGAGGAAGAAGTCCGCGCGGACCAGCCCCTCGCAGGACGCCGCGTCGAACGCCTCCACCGCGAGCCGCCGCACCTCGGCGGTCTCCTCGTCGCTGAGCGGGGCGGGCACGATGCCGGGCGTGGAGTCGATGTACTTGGCCTCGAAGTCGTAGTACGCGTGCGCGTCCGGCGGCGGGATCTCGGCCGGCACGGAGGCGCGCGGCCCGTCCTCGAACTCCAGCACCCCGCACTCGATCTCGCGGCCCCGCAGCGCCGCCTCGACGAGGATCTTCGGGTCGTGGCGCTGCGCCTCGGCGACCGCGTCGTCCAGGCCGGACAGGTCGTCGACCTTGGTGATGCCGATGGACGAGCCGGCGCGCGCGGGCTTCACGAACAGCGGCCAGCCGTGCTCGCCGGCGAATTCGACGATCTTCTTGCGGGCGGCAGCCTCGTCCTGCTCCCACTCGCGGGGCCGGATCACCACGTACGGGCCCACCTTGAGCCCGAAGGAGGTGAACACCCGCTTCATGTACTCCTTGTCCTGGCCAACGGCCGAGGCGAGCACCCCGGAGCCGACGTACGGCACCCCGGACAGCTCCAGGAGACCCTGGAGGGTGCCGTCCTCGCCGTACGGGCCGTGCAGGACGGGGAAGACCACGTCGACGTCGCCGAGCACCTTCGGCACCGAACCGGGCTCGCTGTAGACGACTTCGCGGCTGGCGGGGTCGACGGGGAGCACCACGCCGCCCTCTCCGGACTCGGCGAGCTCCTCGACGCTGGGCGTGCGGCGGTCGGTGATCGCCATGCGCTCGGGCTCGTCGGCCGTGAGCGCCCAGCGGCCGTCCCGGGTGATGCCGATCGGCAGGACGTCGTACTTCGTCCGGTCGATGGCGCGCAGTACGGCTCCGGCCGTGACCACGGAGATCCCGTGTTCTGAGCTGCGCCCGCCGAACACGACGGCCACACGCGGCTTGCGAGGCGGCTGATCGGGGCTCTGGGGGAGGTTCTGGGTGCTCATATCGCGTTGAGAGTACCCGCTGGTATCCCCCGCGTCAGCGCCCGCCGGGCCGTCGGCGCCGTGCGTCCCACGGACGGTCGCTCAGCGTCGTTCCGGTTTCGCGCTGCGCGACATGAGTTCCTTCAGCGCGACGGCCGGCGGCTTGCCCTCGTGGACGATGCCGACGACCGTCTCGGTGAGGGGCATGTCGACGCCGTGCCGGCGGGCCAGATCCAGCACCGACTGGCAGGACTTGACGCCCTCGGCGGTCTGCTTGGTGACCGCGATGGTCTCCTGCAGGGTCATGCCCCGGCCCAGGTTGGTGCCGAAGGTGTGGTTGCGGGACAGCGGCGAGGAGCAGGTCGCCACCAGGTCGCCGAGGCCCGCGAGTCCGGAGAACGTGAGCGGGTCGGCGCCGAGGGCGACACCGAGCCGGGTGGTCTCGGCGAGTCCGCGGGTGATGAGCGAGCCCTTGGCGTTGTCGCCGAGGCCCATGCCGTCCGCGATGCCGACGGCCAGCCCGATCACGTTCTTCACGGCGCCGCCGAGTTCGCAGCCGATGACGTCGGTGTTGGTGTACGGCCTGAAGTACGGGGTGTGGCAGGCGGCCTGGAGGCGCTGGGCGACGGCCTCGTCGGCGCAGGCGACCACGGCGGCGGCCGGCATCCGGGCGGCGATCTCCCGGGCCAGGTTGGGTCCGGTGACGACGGCGATGCGGTCCGGACCGACCTTCGCCACGTCGTCCATGACCTCGCTCATCCGCATCGCGGAGCCGAGTTCGACGCCCTTCATCAGCGACACGAGGACGGTGCCCGGCGCGAGCAGCGGCGCCCACTCGGCGAGGTTGCCGCGCAGGGTCTGCGAGGGGATCGCGAGGACGGTGAAGTCGGCGTCGCGCGCGGCCTCGGCGGCGTCCGTGGTGGCGCGCATGTTCTCGGGGAGTTCGACGCCCGGGAGGTAGTCCGGGTTGGTGCGCGTGGAGTTGACCGCCTCGGCGAGTTCGGGGCGGCGCCCCCACAGCACGACGTCGCAGCCCGCGTCGGCGAGCACCATACCGAACGCCGTGCCCCACGATCCGGTGCCGAAGACGGCGGCCCTGACCGGCTTGCTCACTTGCCCAGCCCCTCTTCCTGTCCTGCCCTCGACCGCGACTGCGTCGCCGTCCTGCGCCGCTGCTCGATCCGCTCCTGGCGCGGGTCGTAGGGCGTCTCGGGAGCCTTCTCGCCCCGGATCTCCTCCAGCTGGCGGGTGATGGCCTCCATGATGGCCTCGGTCGCCTCCTTCAGGAGTTCCGCGGTCATCTCCCTGTCGTAGAACCGGGAGAGGTCCACCGGCGGGCCGGCGAGCACGCGGTGGGTCTTGCGCGGGAGGAGGTTCGGCTTCCTGGCGTAGGGCGGCAGGAGTTCGTTGCAGCCCCACTGGGCGACCGGGACGACCGGGCACCTGGTCTGCAGGGCGACCCGCGCGGCGCCCGTCTTGCCGGTCATGGGCCAGCCGTCCGGGTCGCGGGTGAGGGTGCCCTCGGGGTAGAAGGCGACGCACTCGCCGCGCTCCACGGCGTCGATGGCGGCCCGGAATGCGCTGAGGGCGTCCGTGGTCTCGCGGTAGACGGGGATCTGCCCGGTGCCGCGCATCGCGGCCCCGACGAATCCCTTACCGAAAAGGGCGCTTTTCGCGAGAAAACGCGGCACCCGCCCGGTGTTGTACTGGAAGTGTGCGTACCCAAAGGGGTCGATGTGTGAATTGTGATTCACGACGGTGATGAATCCGCCCTCCGCCGGAATGTTCTCCATTCCACGCCAGTCCCGCTTGAGCAGAACCACCAGCGGCGGTTTGCAGATCACCGCGGCGAAGCGGTACCAGAAGCCGATTCTGCGGCGGGGCACGCGTACACCTTCCTCTAGGGCCTGGGGGGCCGCACAAGTGTCGCCCCGGGCCGTCTGTCTGTCGAGAACACCGTACGCCCGGCGACGGCGGCGCCGGATGGCCCGGGTGACAATGGCCGCGACAAGGGAGGGACGGAACGCCGGTGCAGTGGACCCTGGTCATACCCCTGAAGCCTTTGGCGCACGCCAAGAGCAGGCTCTCGGACACGGCGGACGAAGGGCTGCGCCCAGGTCTGGCGCTGGCGTTCGCGCAGGACACGGTGGCCGCCGCGCTGGCCTGCCCCGCGGTGCGTGATGTGGCAGTCGTCACGGACGACGTCCGGGCCGGCCGGGAGCTTTCCGCACTGGGCGCCCGGATCATCGCGGACGAGCCGGGAACCGGGCTCAACGCGGCTCTCGCGCATGCGGCGGCGGTCGTACGGGCAACGCGTCGCGAAAGTCCCGTGGCCGCTCTGAACGCCGATCTTCCCGCGCTTCGCCCACCGGAATTGGCACGGGTACTGGACGGGGCGGCGGAATTCCCCCGCGCTTTTCTCGGCGATGCGGCCGGAATCGGCACGACGCTGCTGACCGCGGCCCCGGCCCGGGAATTGCGGCCGGCGTTCGGCCCGGACTCCCGGTCCCGCCACCGCGCGTCCGGCGCCGCGGAACTGCTGCTGGACGCGGTGGACTCCGTACGGCAGGACGTGGACACCGGGGACGATCTGCGCGCGGCGCTCGCGCTGGGCGTGGGCTCCCACACGGCCGCGGTCGCCGCGCGGTTGCTGATACCGGGGCAGTAGGCTGCCGTCATGCAGGCGACCGCATACACGTACGACCCGGAAAGCCGCAGCGGGCAGGTGCTGCTGGACGACGGCACCCCGGTGCCCTTCGACGCGGCGGCGTTCGACGCGGGGGGCCTGCGGCTGCTGCGGCCCGGCCAGCGGGTGCGCGTCGAGACGGACGGCGAGGGCGAGGCCCGGCGGATCACGCTCGTGACGCTGCAGACCTTCTGACACGCCGCGGGCCGGACTCCGACGCGGAGTCCAGCCCGGCGCGTGAGTGCCCCTGTGCCGCTTACTTCTTGCGGGCGGTGGCCTTCTTGGCGGTGGTCTTGCGGGCGGTCGACTTCTTGGCGGGGGCCTTCTTGGCCGTCGCCTTCTTCGCCGGAGCGTTCTTGGCCGCCGTCTTCTTCGCGGTTGTCTTCTTGGCGGCGGTGGTCTTGGCGGTCGCCGTGGTCTTCTTGGCGGGCGCCTTCTTCGCCGTGGTCTTCTTGGCCGCGGCCGTCGTACGGGCGGTGGCCTTCTTGGCGGTGGTCTTCCTCGCCGCGGTGGACTTCGCCGCCGCGCCCGTCTTCTTCGCCGCGGCCTTCTTTCCGGCGGACTTGGCGATGGTGGGCGGCGCGCCGGACAGGCTGCCCTTGGGCGCCTTCTTCACGGCGACGTCGTTCTTCGGGAGCTTCTTCGAGCCGCTCACCAGGTCCTTGAAGCCCTGACCCGCGCGGAAGCGGGGCACCGAGGTCTTCTTGACCCGAACCCGCTCGCCCGTCTGGGGATTGCGGGCGTACCGGGCGGGGCGGTCGACCTTCTCGAAGGAACCGAAGCCGGTGACCGAGACCCGGTCACCCGCGACGACCGCGCGGACGATGGCGTCCAGGACCGCGTCGACAGCATCGGCGGCCTGCTGGCGGCCACCCATCTTGTCGGCAATCGTTTCTACGAGCTGCGCCTTGTTCACGTCTTCCCCTTCGGAGACATCGCCAGAACGAAAGTGTTCAAGCTTTTTCGCACGTTAGGCAGATATATACCGCAAATCAAACACGAAACGGGCTTATCACCCTTGTGCCGCAACGGACTCGGGCCGTCTCGGGCTGTTCAGCGTTCCTCTTCGGGGAGGCGACCCTCGTCGAGGTCCGTCGTGAACCGCTCCAGACGCCTTGCCGCATCGGCGAGATCGTGCTTGGCCACGGCCGTAATGACCAGCAGCTTCCGGGTCAGCGCCATCCGTACGCCCTCCGGGACTTGCAGTGCGCGCACCCTTGCGTGCGCTTCCTTGAGTTGGACCGCGACCGCCGCATAGAGCTGGAGTTGGCCGTCGTGTTCCATGCACAGATTGTGCCATCTGGGGCAAGTTGTCGCCTGCGCAGGGCGCAACTGCCGCCCGGAACGACCTTCCTGGCATGTGCGGCCACCGCGGCCACGAACCTCGCGTACCCCGGCAACCACCGCTCTAACGTGGGAAGTTGGCAACGACCGCCAGGCGCTCCAGGGCCGTTCGGGTACAGAAAAGGCCGTACCCCCGATCGGGCTGATCGGGGGTACGGCGGGGGTGTCGCGGTGGCCGAAACTCGACCTGGGTCAGGCCTTGATGCCGGACGCGTCGGACGCGTCGGACGGATCAGGCCTGGACGGTGCTCGGCTTGAACGCCGGGCGCTTCGCCTCGTACGCGGCGATGTCGGCCTCGTTCTGGAGCGTGATGGAGATGTCGTCCAGGCCGTTCAGCAGCCGCCAGCGGGCGTTCTCGTCCAGCTCGAAGGCGGCGGTGATGCCCCCGGCGCGCACCTCACGCGCCTCAAGGTCCACCGTGACCTCGGCCGTGGGGTCCTGCTCCGTGAGCTCCCACAGGGAATCCACGATCTTCTGGTCCAGAACCACCGTGAACAGGCCGTTCTTGAGCGAGTTGCCGCGGAAGATGTCGGCGAACCGCGAGGAGATCACGGCCTTGAAGCCGTAGTTCTGCAGCGCCCAGACGGCGTGCTCACGGGAGGAGCCGGTGCCGAAGTCGGGGCCGGCGACCAGGACCGTGGCGCCCTGCCGCTCGGGGCGGTTGAGGACGAACTCCGGGTCCTTGCGCCAGGCCTCGAACAGCCCGTCCTCGAACCCGTCCCGCGTCACCTTCTTGAGCCAGTGGGCGGGGATGATCTGATCCGTGTCGACGTTGCTGCGGCGCAGCGGGACGGCCCGGCCGGTGTGGGTGGTGAATGCTTCCATGACTCTCAGACTCCAGCGGGCGTACGGACTTCGGCGTCGGACAGGTCGGCCGGCGATGCCAGGTGGCCCAGGACCGCCGTGGCGGCCGCGACCTGCGGCGACACCAGGTGCGTACGGCCGCCCTTGCCCTGCCGGCCCTCGAAGTTGCGGTTGGAGGTGGACGCGGAGCGCTCACCGGGGGCGAGCTGGTCCGGGTTCATGCCCAGGCACATCGAGCAGCCCGCGTGCCGCCATTCGGCGCCGGCCTCCTTGAAGACCACGTCCAGGCCCTCGGAGACGGCCTGCAGACCGACCCGCGCGGAGCCGGGGACGACCAGCATCCGTACGCCTTCGGCGACTTTGCGGCTGCGCAGGATCTCGGCGGCGGCGCGCAGGTCCTCGATGCGGCCGTTGGTGCAGGAACCTACGAAGACGGTGTCCACCTTGATGGAGCGCAGCGGCTGCCCGGCCTCCAACCCCATGTATTCCAGGGCCTTTTCGGCGGCGAAGCGCTCCGAAGCGTCTTCGTACGAAGCGGGGTCGGGGACGTGCGCCGAAAGCGGCGCGCCCTGGCCCGGGTTGGTGCCCCAGGTGACGAACGGCGACAGTTCGGCGGCCTCGATGACGACCTCGGCGTCGAACTCGGCGTCGTCGTCGGTGCGCAGCGTCTTCCAGTACTCGACGGCGGCGTCCCAGTCGGCGCCCTGCGGGGCGTGCGGGCGGCCCTTGAGGTACGCGAAGGTGGTCTCGTCGGGGGCGATCATGCCCGCGCGGGCGCCGGCCTCGATCGACATGTTGCAGATGGTCATCCGGGCTTCCATCGAGAGCTTCTCGACGGCCTCGCCGCGGTACTCCAGGACGTAGCCCTGGCCGCCGCCGGTGCCGATCTTCGCGATGATCGCCAGGATCAGGTCCTTGGCCGTGACACCCTCGGGGAGTTCGCCGTTGACCGTGATCGCCATGGTCTTCGGGCGGGACATCGGCAGCGTCTGGGTGGCCAGCACGTGCTCGACCTGGGAGGTGCCGATGCCGAAGGCCAGCGCGCCGAAGG
Organism: Streptomyces sp. DH24; assembly: GCF_029813775.1. Taxonomy (GTDB): domain Bacteria; phylum Actinomycetota; class Actinomycetes; order Streptomycetales; family Streptomycetaceae; genus Streptomyces. The sequence continues at coordinate 76,679 of NZ_JARVKW010000029.1, forward strand.
CGCCGTGCGTGGAGGTGTGCGAGTCGCCGCAGACGACCGTGGTGCCGGGCTGGGTCAGGCCCAGCTGCGGGCCGACGACGTGCACGACGCCCTGCTCGACGTCGCCCAGCGGGTGCAGCCGGACGCCGAACTCGGCGCAGTTCGCGCGCAGCGTCTCCAGCTGGACGCGGGAGACCGGGTCGGCGATGGGCTTGTCGATGTCGATGGTCGGGGTGTTGTGGTCCTCGGTCGCGATGGTCAGGTCGAGCCGGCGCACCGTGCGCCCGCTCTTGCGGAGGCCGTCGAAGGCCTGCGGGCTGGTCACCTCGTGCAGCAGGTGCAGATCGATGTAGAGGAGGTCGGGCTCGCCCTCGGCGCGCCGGACGACGTGGTCGTCCCAGACCTTCTCCGCGAGTGTCCTACCCATCGCTTTCCCTCCGGCCGGCAAGGAGTGCGCCGGCCCAACTAGAGATCTTCAGAGGAGACGGCGCCCGCGCCCCTGTTTCCGGGCGTCCGCCGCCAGGCCCGGTCACGGGCCGCTGTGCCTTCGTGTTTTCCAGAGTGGCGTGTTCCACGGAAAATTGAACTTGCGTTTCACAGAGTGAGACGCAAGTATCGTTGCATGGACAACAGTAGCGGCGTCGGCGTTCTGGACAAGGCGGCCCTCGTCCTGAGCGCTCTGGAGTCCGGTCCGGCCACCCTCGCGGGTCTGGTCGGAGCGACCGGACTGGCACGACCCACGGCCCACCGCCTGGCCGTGGCCCTGGAACACCACCGCATGGTGGCGCGCGACATGCAGGGCCGGTTCATCCTCGGCCCCCGCCTGGCGGAGCTGGCCGCGGCCGCGGGCGAGGACCGCCTGCTGGCGACGGCCGGACCGGTCCTCACCCACCTCCGTGACGTCACGGGCGAGAGCGCTCAGCTGTACCGCCGCCAGGGCGACATGCGCATCTGCGTCGCCGCGGCGGAGCGGCTGTCGGGCCTGAGGGACACGGTCCCGGTCGGCTCCACGCTCACGATGAAGGCCGGCTCCTCGGCGCAGATCCTGATGGCCTGGGAAGAGCCCGAGCGGCTGCACCGCGGCCTGCAGGGCGCCCGTTTCACGGCGACGGCCCTGTCGGGCGTCAGGCGCCGCGGCTGGGCCCAGTCGATCGGCGAGCGGGAGCCCGGGGTGGCCTCCGTCTCCGCGCCCGTGCGCGGCCCCTCCAACCGCGTGGTGGCCGCCGTGTCGGTCTCCGGCCCCATCGAGCGCCTGACGCGTCACCCGGGCCGTATGCACGCCCAGGCGGTCATCGACGCCGCCGGCCGCCTCTCCGAGGCGCTGCGCCGCTCCAGTTGATCCCCAGCGGCAACAACGACTCGCGCAGCGTCCCCGAGGCCGGCCCCAACGCCGCGGCAGGCTCCGGGGACGTGCGCGATCCGACTCGAAGGGGCGCGGGCAACTGCGCGAGCGCCCACGGACGACCCGCACTCGCCGTACAACAGAGACAGCCCCCCGCCTCAGCGAGCTTTCGCTGAGGCGGGGGGTCGTCGTTCCGTACCCCCGACCGGATTCGAACCGGCGCTACCGCCTTGAGAGGGCGGCGTGCTAGGCCGCTACACAACGGGGGCGTGGACCTTGCGTTTCCGCAGGTCCGAGCTGGTCTACCTGGACTCGAACCAAGACTAACTGAACCAGAATCAGTCGTGCTGCCAATTACACCATAGACCAAAGGTGGTTTAGACCTCTGAGTACCCCCGACCGGATTCGAACCGGCGCTACCGCCTTGAGAGGGCGGCGTGCTAGGCCGCTACACAACGGGGGCCCTGATCCCGAAGGATCCGTACCCCCGACCGGATTCGAACCGGCGCTACTGCCTTGAGAGGGCAGCGTGCTAGGCCGCTACACAACGGGGGCTTGCGGAAGTGATCCGCGGTGCAGATGAGCTCTGCGAGCTGGCCTACCTGGACTCGAACCAAGACTAACTGAACCAGAATCAGTCGTGCTGCCAATTACACCATAGGCCACTGGAACGCAAGCCCCGGAGGGGATCTCGTTCTAGTTCTGCGCTCCGGGTTTCCGGCCTTTCGGCCCGCTCCCCGCGGCGCAGGAAGAACATTACCTGAAGGTGGACGGGGCTCCAAAACGAGTATCGGCGCCGAGGATCGCGGGGAGTTCGGCCAGCGACGCGATGCGGTGGGGGCCCCGCGGGGGTTCCAGCGTGGCGTACGCGCCGCCCCGGTCGATCCACACCGACAGCAGACCCGCCTCGGCGGCGCCGCGCCCGTCGATCTCCGGGTGGTCGCCGACGTACGCGACCTCGTGCGCGGGGAGGCCGAGGGCGTCGCAGGCCGCCCGGAAGGCCGCGGCCTCGGGCTTGGAGACGCCCAGTTCGGCGGCGCACAGGATGGCCTCGAAGCGGTCGTGGAGACCGAGCACGCGCAGCTTGCGGTCCTGGACGTGGAGGCTGGAGTTGGACAGCACGGCGTGCCGGTGGCTGTCCGCGAGGGCGTCCAGGACGGGCAGGACGTCGGGGAAGATCGCCCAGGCGGCCTCGTAGTGGCCGATGTAGCGCTGGAACCAGGCGTCGGCCTCGGCGTCGGTCAGGTCGCGGCCCACGAAGACCCGGACGCGGTCGCGCCGCTGGTCCTCGAACGACACCTCCCCGGCCGCGAACCGGGCCCACTGGCGGTCGGTGATCTCCCGCCAGCGGCCGAGGGCCTGCTCGACGCCCTCGTACGCCGCGAGGAGGCCCTCGGCGGCGAGATGGCCGCGCATGCCGGCGCGGTCGGCGGACGTGTAGTCGAAGAGGGTGTCGTCGACGTCCCACACCACGGCTCTGACGCTCATGCCGCCGACGGTAGCGCCCGCGCCGCCGTGCGTGCCGGGCGTTTACCGGCGCCGGCCGCCGTCCGGCCGCGCCGGGCCCGTCGTGAACGGGGCAGGGCGGCAGCCGGGTCGGCTGCCGCCCTGCCGGACGTGGTCGTTCAGGCGCTCACGCGGCGAGCTTGGCGAGGGCCGCGTCGATGCGGGCCAGCGTCGTGTCCTTGCCCAGGATCTCCAGGGACTCGAAGAGGGGCAGGCCGACCGTGCGGCCGGTGACGGCGACGCGGACCGGGGCCTGGGCCTTGCCGAGCTTGAGGCCGTGGGCCTCGCCGGCGGCCAGGACGGCCTCCTTCAGGGACTCCGGGGAGGTCCAGTCCGCCGCCTCCAGCTTCTCGCGGGCCGTGCGCAGCAGGGCGTCCGAGCCGTCCTTCATGGCCTTCGCCCAGCTCGCCTCGTCCTCCACCGGCTCCGGCAGGAACAGGAAGTCGACGTTGTCGGTGATCTCGGAGAGGACCTTCAGGCGGGTCTGCGCGTGCGGGGCGATCGCCTGCCACTTGGCCTCGTCGAAGTCCTCCGGGGCCCAGGGCGCGAAGGGGGCCTTCAGCCACGGGGCGCAGCGCTCGGTGAAGTCCTTCACGTCGAGCATGCGGATGTGGTCGGCGTTGATCGCCTCGCACTTCTTCAGGTCGAAGCGGGCCGGGTTCGGGTTCACGTCGGTGACGTCGAAGGCGGCGACCATCTCGTCCGTCGTGAAGATGTCCTGGTCGGCGGAGAGGGACCAGCCGAGCAGGGAGAGGTAGTTGAGCAGGCCCTCGGGGAGGAAGCCGCGCTCGCGGTACAGGTTCAGGCTGGACTGCGGGTCGCGCTTGGAGAGCTTCTTGTTGCCCTCGCCCATCACGTACGGCAGGTGGCCGAAGGACGGGATCTCCTTGGCGATGCCCAGCTCGATCAGCGCCTTGTACAGGGCGATCTGGCGCGGGGTGGAGGACAGCAGGTCCTCGCCGCGCAGCACGTGCGTGATCTCCATCAGCGCGTCGTCGACCGGGTTGACCAGCGTGTACAGCGGGGCGCCGTTGGCGCGGACGATGCCGTAGTCCGGGACGTTCTCCGGGGTGAAGGTCAGCTCGCCGCGGACCAGGTCGGTGAAGGTGATCGTCTCGTCGGGCATGCGGAAGCGGACGATGGGCTGTCGGCCCTGTGCCTCGTACTCCTCGACCTGCGCGGCGGTCAGCTCGCGGCAGTGGCCGTCGTAGCCGGAGGGCCTGCCGGCGGCGCGGGCGGCCTCGCGGCGGGTGTCCAGCTCCTCCTGGGAGCAGTAGCAGCGGTAGGCGTGGCCGGCGTCCAGGAGCTTCTGGGCGACGTCCCGGTAGATGTCCATGCGCTGCGACTGGCGGTACGGCGCGTGCGGGCCGCCGACCTCGGGGCCCTCGTCCCAGTCGAAGCCCAGCCAGCGCATGGAGTCCAGGAGCTGGTTGTAGGACTCCTCGGAGTCGCGGGCCGCGTCGGTGTCCTCGATGCGGAAGACGAGCGTGCCCTGGTGGTGCCGGGCGAACGCCCAGTTGAACAGGGCGGTGCGGACCAGGCCCACGTGGGGGTTACCGGTGGGCGAGGGGCAGAAACGGACACGGATTGGGGCGGATGCGCTAGCCACGCTTGACAACCTTGTTGGTGAGAGTGCCGATGCCTTCGATGGTGACGGCGACCTCGTCGCCGACGTTGAGGGGGCCGACCCCTGCCGGGGTGCCGGTGAGGATCACGTCGCCGGGGAGCAGCGTCATGGCCTCGGTGATGTTGACGATCAGGTCCTCGATGGAGTGGATCATCTCGCTGGTGCGGCCGAGTTGGCGCTGCTGCCCGTCGACCGTGAGCTGGATGGTCAGGTCGCCCGGGTCGAGCTCGGTCTCCACCCAGGGGCCCAGCGGGCACGAGGTGTCGAAGCCCTTGGCGCGGGCCCACTGCTTCTCGCGCTTCTGGACGTCGCGCGCGGTGACGTCGTTGGCGCAGGTGTAGCCGAAGATCACGTCCTTGACGCGCGCGCGGGGCACCTCGCGGCACATGCGGCCGATGACGACGGCCAGCTCGGCCTCGTGGTGCAGTTCCTCGGAGAACGACGGGTACTGGATCTCGTCGCCGGGCCCGATCACGGAGGTCGACGGCTTGAAGAAGGCGAACGGGGCGTCGGGGACCTCGTTGCCGAGCTCCCGCGCGTGGTCGGCGTAGTTGCGGCCGAAGGCGACGACCTTGTTGGGGAGCACCGGCGGGAGCAGCCGTACCTTGCTCACCGGGACCTTGGTGCCGGAGAGCTCGAAGTCCGCGAACGGGATGCCCTTGATGATGTCGAGGACGAGTTCGCCGGGCTTGTCGCCCTCGACGGCTCCGAAGGCTACGTTCCCGTCGATGGAGAATCTGGCGATGCGCACGGGATGCTTGGCCCCTTGACTGAAGCGGCTGGAGTCTGACGCTCCAGGCTAACTCGGCAGCGGGCCCGCGCCCCGCGCATTGCGGCGCGGGGCGCGACGGCTCGCGCCGCAATGCGCGGGGCACGGCACGACGAAGGGCGCCCTTCGAAACGGGCGCCCTCGTTTGCGCTGCGGCTACTGGCCGGCGGAGACTCCGGCCGGGATCTCGTCCAGGACTGTGCGCCTGGGGTTGGCCGTCTGGGCGGGAAGCTCGACGCTGTGCTCCGGCTGCTCCGGCGTCTGCAGTTCGTCGGCGCCCTTCAGGTGGGCCAGCGTCGTGCGTTGCGGATTGGCGATCTTGTGGAACATCATCGTCGTCTTCACGGTTGCAGGAGACCTTGTCGTCCGGGCGCCCGGGGAGCGTCAGCGGACGCCGCCCAGGCGCGGGTTGTCGGATTTGCCATCTCTGTAAAGCGTCAGGCTAAACATTCAACTTCCCGGCCATGCGGTGAAGAGCTCATGATCAGTGTGTGAGTTTGCTCACGGAACAGCGGGCAAATCAGTCAATTCACACCGGCACTCGCCCTCAACGAAACGGACATTGCCCACCTGAAGCCATCATTCCGCTCCTGATCATGGCGACTGGGACACCCGGCAGACCGCGGCAACTCGCGGACGTTGGTCCGTTTTGCCATGGATCTCTTTCCACACCCGGTGACCCAACACTCACAAGGCGTCACCGTTGTCCACAGGCTGACCCACGGGCCTTGTTGGAGATCCTGCACTGTGCTGGAATTCCACGGACCGCCGCAGGATCGAGCCGGCGCACAGGGGGCGCACAGACGCGCCGAGTGGCGGTGAGAAGGGGGAACCAGCGCCGGTCACTCACGACCACCAAGGGGACGTTTTCAGGGCGTCCCCGAGACGCCGACACCGTCTTCGCCGTTCGCGCGGCGGGACGCCTGGTCCAGAGGTTGCGACGCTAGTGCAGGGACGTTTCAAGAGGGATGGCAGCGCTTCGGCGGAGCCGGAGCCGCACGGCGGGACTGGCCCGATGGCCGGCGGCTCCTCGCCCCAGCACGCCCACAACCCGGGCCAGTCCGGCAACGGCGGTGAGCGCCCCGGGCGTCCCGGCACGTCCGCGTCCGGCCCCGCGTCGCCCCCGTCGCCCGCCAAGGGCCCCGTCGGTCCCGGCTCCCGCGTCGCCCTGCGCAACTGGCGCATCTCGACCCGACTGGTCTCGCTGCTCGCGCTGCCCGTGGTCGCGGCCACCTCCCTGGGCGCGCTGCGCATCAACCAGTCCATGGACGACATCCAGCAGCTCGACAACATGAAGCTGCTGACGGACATGACGAAGCAGGCCACCGAGCTGGCCGCCGCGCTCCAGGAGGAGCGCGACCAGTCGGCGGGCCCGCTGGCCCACGGCTCGAAGGCCACCGGCTTCACCGTCAAGGGCTACCGCGACAAGACCGACCGCGCGCTGGACAACTTCCTCACCAGCTCCGAGGAGGTCGACGACGCGGCCAAGGACGGCAACCTCCTCGGCGTCCGCGACAGCCTGGTCGGCCTCGCCACCGACCTGAACACCCTCAGCAAGATCCGCGCCAACGCGTACGAGGCCGAGGACAACTCCACGCAGACGGTCGAGGCCTACCACCGTCTGATCACCCACCTGCTCGACCTCTCGCAGGACATGTCGGAGGCGACCAGCAACCCGGAGATGATCCAGCGCACGCGCGCGCTGTCGGCGTTCTCCTCCGCCAAGGAGTACGCCTCCGTCCAGCGCGCCGTCATCGCCGCGGCGCTGCCCGCCAACGACAACTCGTTCGGCGACCTCTCCGAGAACGACCGGCTCTACGCCGAGTCGGCCCTGCAGAGCCAGACCTCGGAACTGCGCAGCTTCAAGAGCATCTACGGCGACGAGAACGCCGAGGAGCTCCTCAAGCCCATCAACGAGGGCAACCCGACGATCGAGTCGACCGACACCTACGCCAGCCGCGCGCTGAACTCCGCGGGGGGTCTGAAGTCGCTGGACAAGCGGTCCTACCTCGACTGGGTCGACGACAGCTCGACCAAGATCGAGCAGATGAAGAAGATCGAGCACACGCTGCTCGAGGACATGGAGCAGAAGGCCCGCGAGCTGCGCAGCGCCTCCGAGCGCGAGGCGATCATCTCCGGTGCGCTGATCCTTCTCGTACTCGGTGTGTCGCTGGTCGGCGCCTTCGTCGTGGCCCGGTCCATGATCCGCTCGCTGCGCCGCCTGGAGGAGACCGCGACGCGGGTCGCCCAGGACCGCCTGCCCGAGCTGGTCAAGCAGCTGTCCGAGTCCGACCCGCAGGACGTCGACACGTCCGTGGAGTCGGTCGGTGTGCACTCCCGGGACGAGATCGGCCGGGTGGCCGCGGCGTTCGACGACGTGCACCGCGAGGCGGTCCGCCTCGCCGCCGAGCAGGCCCTGCTGCGGGGCAACGTCAACGCGATGTTCACCAACCTCTCGCGCCGCTCCCAGGGTCTGATCCAGCGCCAGCTGTCGCTGATCTCCGAGCTGGAGTCCCGCGAGGCCGACCCGGACCAGCTGTCGTCGCTGTTCAAGCTCGACCACCTCGCGACGCGCATGCGCCGTAACGGTGAGAACCTCCTCGTCCTCGCGGGTGAGGAGCCCGGCCGACGCTGGACCCGGCCCGTTCCGCTGGTCGACGTGCTGCGTGCCGCCGCCTCCGAGGTGGAGCAGTACGAGCGCATCGAGCTGTCCGCCGTGCCGACCACCGAAGTGGCCGGCCGGGTCGTCAACGACCTCGTGCACCTGCTCGCCGAGCTGCTGGAGAACGCGACCTCGTTCTCCTCGCCGCAGACCAAGGTCAAGGTCACCGGTCACGCGCTGCCCGACGGCCGGGTGCTCATCGAGATCCACGACACCGGTATCGGTCTGTCGCCGGAGGACCTGGCGGCCATCAACGAGCGGCTCGCCTCGCCGCCCACCGTGGACGTCTCGGTCTCCCGCCGCATGGGTCTGTTCGTGGTCGGCCGGCTGTCGCAGCGCCACGGCATCCGCATCCAGCTGCGCCCGTCCGACTCCGGTGGCACGACCGCGCTGGTCATGCTGCCCGTCGATGTCGCCCAGGGCGGCATGAAGCCCCAGCCGAAGCAGGGTGGGCAGCAGGGCACGGGTGGTCCCGCCGCCGCGCAGGCCGCGGCCGGTGTGGCGGCGGCCCGGCGTGCCGCCGGACAGGGCGGTGGCCCCGGCGGCGCGCTCGGTTCCGGTGGCCCCGGTGGCGGCGCGCTCGGCGCCGGCCCGTCCGGCGGTGGACTGCTCGGCGCCGGTCAGGGGCCGCGTGCCGCGCTGCCCGGCCGGGACGGCGGTCGCCCGGGTGCGCCGGGCGGCCCGCGCGGCCCGCAGGGTCCCGCCGCTGCCCCGCAGCGTCCGGCTCCGGCCGGCGCGGGTGCCGGTTTCGGCGGTCAGGCGCCGGTCGCCCCGCAGGGCATGCAGGCGGCCGGTCCGAACGGACCGCAGGGCAACGACCAGGACGCCTTCGACGGCAGGCAGCGCGGCAACGGCGACGAGCGGGGCCGGCGTCCGCAGCTCCCGCCGCGCGGTGGTCCGCGCGCCGAGCTGCCCGGCGGCACCACCCAGCAGTCCCGGCCGAGCTGGAGCGACGAGAACGCCCAGCCCGCGGTGCCGCGTGCCTCGCTGGACACCCCGCGCGGCCACGACGAGCAGGACTCCGGCCGCACGCCGCGCTACGACGACCGGCAGGGCCCCGGCTCGACCGCCGAGCTCCCGATGGTCCCGCGGCACGACGAGCGGCAGGGCGCCGGCTCCACGGCCGAGTTCGCCCGCCCCGACTACTCCGCCCCGGAGAACTCCCGGGACACGGGCCAGTTCGCCCGCCCCGGCACGGACTCCCAGCAGGGCGGCGGCCAGTTCGTCCGTCCGGACGTCTTCGGCGCCCCGGTCGGCCGGGACAACGCGTCCCCGGCGGGCCAGTTCCCGGCTCCGCAGGCCTACGACGCCGGTGCGACCGGCCAGTTCGCCGGGCCGGGCCAGGACAGCGGCTCCACCGGCCGCCACGCCCTGCCGGGCCGCGGAAACGGGGCGGACGCCCCGCAGTTCCCGGGCGAGTTCCAGCGCCCCGTCAACGGCGCCCGCGGCGGCTCCGACTTCGGCGCTCCCCGGCCGCCGGCCCCGCGCCAGCGGCCGGCCCGCCAGGAGCCCGAGGCGCTGCCCCCGGCCGGTCCCGGTGACGGTCGTACACCGCTGTACGACACGCTGGAGACCAACTGGTTCCACGGCGCGGGGCGGCAGGAGGCGCAGGAGCGGGAGCAGGGCAACGGCTCCGCCCCGGCCGCGCCGCAGCAGCCGCAGGCCCCCACGGGCCCTCAGCGTTCCGGCGCCACCGCGTGGCGCAGCTCGCCGAACGACGACCTCGTACGGCAGGCAGAACGAGTGCGGCAGCCGGCCGCCGGTGGCGTGACCACCTCCGGCCTGCCGCGTCGGGTGCCCAGGGCGAACCTCGTCCCGGGCACGGCTCAACAGCAACCGCACCAGAGCGGTCCGCAGGTCTCGCGCGCGCCCGACGACGTGCGCGGACGGCTGACCAATCTGCGTCGGGGTATCGCACAGGGTCGTCAGGCCGGGTCAGGTCAGACCGGCAGCTTCCCACGGCCCTCTCACCAGCAGGAGCGTTAGTTGAGCCCGATGAGCCAGGCGGCACAGAACCTGAACTGGTTGATCACCAACTTCGTGGACAACACCCCCGGGGTGTCCCACACCGTCGTCGTGTCCGCCGACGGTCTCCTCCTGGCGATGTCGGAGGGCTTTCCGCGCGACCGCGCCGACCAGCTCGCGGCCGTCGCCTCGGGGCTGACCTCGCTGACGGCCGGGGCCTCCCGGATCTTCGACGGCGGCACGGTGGCCCAGACGGTCGTGGAGATGGAACGGGGGTTCCTCTTCCTGATGTCCATCTCGGACGGTTCGTCACTCGCCGTGCTGTCGCACCCGGAGTGCGACATCGGCCTCGTCGGCTACGAAATGGCGCTCCTGGTCGACCGCGCGGGCGCAGTGCTCACGCCAGATCTGCGCGCCGAGCTCCAGGGAAGTCTGCTTCACTGATCCGCCCCGGCACCACCCGTCTCACGAAATCACCGTCCGGCCGCCACATTCCCCCCACCGGCCCCGTCAGACGGCACGACTGACCAACCTGCTGTCCCGCCCGGAGGATTCATGACCCCGCCCACCGCCTCTCATGATCCGTACGCGGAGCCGTACGAGGACGAGGGCGACCAACCGCTGGTGCGTCCGTACGCGATGACCGGCGGACGGACCAGGCCCCGCTATCAGCTCGCCATCGAGGCGCTGATCAGCACGACGGCCGACCCGGCAGCGCTCATGGGGCTGCTCCCGGAGCACCAGCGCATCTGCCACCTCTGCCGTGAGGTGAAGTCGGTCGCCGAGGTGTCGGCGCTGCTGAACATGCCGCTGGGCGTGGCCCGAATCCTCGTCGCGGACCTGGCGGAGGCCGGTCTCGTCGCGATTCACCAGCCGGGCGGCGACGAGACCACCGGCGCGCCGGACGTGACACTGCTCGAAAGGGTGCTCAGTGGACTTCGCAAGCTCTGACGGGGGCCGCGCGACCACCTCGGCGAAGATCGTGGTGGCGGGCGGTTTCGGCGTGGGCAAGACCACGTTCGTGGGCGCCGTCTCGGAGATCAACCCGCTGCGCACGGAGGCCGTCATGACGTCCGCCAGCGCGGGCATCGACGACCTCACCCACACCGGGGACAAGACCACCACCACGGTGGCCATGGACTTCGGCCGCATCACGCTCGACCAGGACCTCATCCTGTACCTCTTCGGCACGCCGGGTCAGGACCGTTTCTGGTTCATGTGGGACGACCTGGTGCGCGGTGCCATCGGCGCGGTCGTTCTCGTCGACACGCGGAGGCTCGCCGACTGCTTCCCCGCCGTCGACTACTTCGAGAACAGCGGCCTGCCGTTCGTCGTCGCGCTGAACGGGTTCGACGGCCAGCAGCCCTACGCTCCCGAGGAGGTGCGCGAGGCGCTGCAGATCGGGCCCGACACCCCGATCATCACGACGGACGCCCGGCACCGTGCCGACGCCAAGGGCGCGCTGATCACGCTGGTGGAGCACGCCCTGATGGCGCGACTGCGCTAGGTCGTGTCAAAAGTGCGGTGATGTAAGGCAGTTGCCGTGACCGCTGCGGAGCCGGCTGTGTCCTTGGACACGGTCGGCCTCCGCTGTTCATAACGTTTCGGCAGAGGAAACCGGTAGTGCGGCCACGCGTCGCGGTCATCCGGTATCACTGCGCTCACAAATTGCCTGCCTTTTGCCGCGCATCGCTCTTTATGCCCCTTTTATCTTGGCGTTGCATCAAGGGCTACGTCCCCCTTGCCATGTTTGGAAGACCGCAGGCCCCCGTGCTGGAATGCCTGAACTGCCCATTAGTCAAAGACGTACTCAACAGTCGATGGCGCCCTGGGCTCTGAGACACTGCGGCACAACGTAGGTGCCGACCGCCGAGAGGTTGTTGGTCGAGTGAGGCGAAGCAAGAACAGTCCCGAGCCGTCGGCCCGGGGCAACTTCACCCCGCCGCCGCGCACAGCGGCGCCCGCTCCCGTGCCCGGTTCGGAACCGACGGTCGTTCCCACCCCGAGCGGCGGCCGCCTCTCCCCGCGCAACTGGCGCGTGGCGACCAGACTCAACGCGATCCTGCTCATACCCGTGCTGGTCGGCCTCGTCATGGGCGGCTTCCAGGTCAAGAGCTCCATCGACACCTGGCGGGACGCCGAGGACGCCAAGACCACCGCACGCCTCGTACAGGCCTCCCTCGTCTACGCCAACGCCCTCTACATCGAGCGTGACACCACGGCGGCCCCGCTGCTGAAGGGCAGCGCCCAGACCGCGGCGGACAAGAAGACCGTCGCGGCTCTGCGCAAGGACACGGACGAGGCGGCCGACGCCTTCGACCGGGCCGCGCAGAACATGCCGGACAAGGCCGGTCTGGAACGCCGTCTGAAGCTGTTCCGCGAGGTGGAGCCGAAGCTCCAGGCGCTGCGTGCCGCCGCCTACACCTCCAAGCTCAAGGGCGTGGCCACCGAGGAGGGCTACGTCCAGATCGCCCACCCCCTGATGGAGTTCGCCAACGAGCTCGGTCTGGGCACCGGCAACATCACCTCCTACGGCCGTACCGTCTACGCGATCTCCCTGACCAAGGCGGCGCTGTCCCTCCAGCGCTCCATCGGCATGCACATGCTGGAGAAGCCGGGCCCCACCGACAGCCAGCTCGCCAGCCAGCGCGTCGCCCTCTCCTCCTACGCCTACCTCGAGCGCATCGCCGTCGAGGAGTACCTCGGCGGCGGCACCGAGGCGGACGCCGACAAGCTGGCGCGGGCCGAGGAGCAGCTCAAGAAGGACGGCGCGCGCCAGGCCGCGGAGGCCAAGCGGCAGAACCCGGACTACGTGCCGCCGCCCTCCGACCCGAAGACCATGGTCGGGGAGCTGGCCCGGCTGAGCACCACGGACGAGAGCGCGCGCGTCCAGCTCGCCCAGCGGGGCGTGTCGTCGGTGAACTGGTGGGCGGTCAACACCCTCAAGTTCGACGCCTACCGCCAGATCGAGAAGGACCTCGCCGACACCGCGGTGGCCGAGGCCTCCACGATCGCCGACGACGCCCAGCGCGACGCCTACATCACCGGCGCCGCCGTCGTGATCGCCCTGCTCGCCGCGTTCATCCTGGCCGGCATGGTGGCCCGCCAGATGAGCCACTCGATGCGCCACCTGCGCAACGCCGCCTTCGGCATCGCCGAGCAGCGCCTGCCGATGCTGGTCGACCAGCTCTCCCGCACCGACCCCGGCCGCGTCGACACCCGCGTCGCGCCCATCCCGATCAACTCCACGGACGAGATCGGCGAGGTCGCCCGCGCCTTCGACCAGGTCCACCGCGAGGCCGTCCGGCTCGCCGCCGAGCAGGCCCTGCTGCGGGGCAACATCAACGCGATCTTCACCAACCTGTCGCGCCGCAACCAGTCGCTCATCGAGGGCCAGCTGACCCTCATCACCGACCTGGAGAACAACGAGGCCGACCCGGACCAGTTGGAGAACCTCTTCAAGCTGGACCACCTCGCGACCCGTATGCGCCGCAACGGCGAGAACCTCCTGGTCCTCGCCGGCGAGGAGCCCGGCCGCCGCTGGGACCAGCCGGTGCCGCTGGTGGACGTGCTGCGCGCCGCCTCCTCCGAGGTGGAGCAGTACGAGCGCATCGAGCTGTCCGGTGTCCCGGAGGCCGAGATCCACGGCCGTGCCGTGACCGACCTCGTGCACCTGCTCGCCGAGCTGCTGGAGAACGCCACGACGTTCTCCTCGCCGCAGACCAAGGTCCGCGTCACCGCGACCCGGCTGCCCGACGGCCGCGTGATGATCGAGATCCACGACAAGGGCATCGGCCTGACCGCCGAGGACTTCGCCGACATCAACCACAAGCTGGCCAACCCGCCGACCGTGGACGCCGCGATCTCGCAGCGCATGGGCCTGTTCGTGGTCGGCCGACTGTCCGACCGGCACGGCATCCGCGTGCAGCTGCGACCCTCCGGCGAGCAGGCCGGCACGACCTCGCTCGTCATGCTGCCGGACGCGATCACGCACGGCGGTGGCGGCGAGAGCCAGCCGGCCGCCGACGAGTTCACCGTCTCGCAGATCATCCCGGAGCAGAACTTCCACGGCGAGAACTTCAGCCAGCCGATGCGGACCGCCGCTGAGCTGGGCTTCGACGACAGCCGCTACTCCGACGTCCCCGACGACATCCGCGAGCTCGACCCCGTCGGCCGCTCCCTGATGCGCGAGGAGCGCCGCGCCGCCCTGGAACAGGGCCGCGACCAGGACGACCCGTCGAACGCCCACGAGGCCGCCGAACAGGCCCCGTACGCCGACGAGTTCGGCGGGCAGCAGCACGGCTACGACGACGGCCGCGGCGGCTACCCGCAGCAGACCGGCGGGTACGACCGGCAGCCGTCGTACGAGGAGCCGCAGCAGCCGTCGTACGACGACACGTACTACGCGCCGAACGGCGGCGTGCCGCAGCACGACGCCTACGGGGCGAACGGCGGCTACCCGCAGCAGGGCTATGCGGAGCCGGCCCAGGAGGGTGCCCGCGCCGCCGGCGGCGAGACGTACCCGGCCTACGAGGAGTCGTCGTACCAGGACGACTGGCCGCAGCAGAACGGCTACCAGAACAGCTATCCGAACCAGTACTCTTCGGATGCCCCGGAAGCGGAGTCCGCGCAGGCCGGTGACGCAAGTGAGCCGGACCACGTAGGCTTCGACCGTCCGGGACCGGCCCCTTCCGCCGTCCACGAGCTGACCGACGCCGGACTGCCCCGCCGCGGTTCCACCGCGAGCGGCACGGGCGGCACGCGGCAGGCGAACCAGGAGCCGCCGGCCCCGGCCGAGAGCAACGGTGACAGCGGCTGGCGGTCGGCGAACGACGAGCGCTGGCAGCAGGCCTCGCAGCTCCGGAAGCCCAAGGCGGGCGGGGTCACCTCCTCCGGCCTGCCGCGGCGGGTGCCCAGGGCCAACCTGGTCGAGGGCTCCGCCGACACCACCCCCCAGGGAGGCCCGCAGGTCTCCCGTGCCCCGGAGGATGTCCGGGGCAGGCTGAGCAACCTGCGCCGCGGTGTCCAGCGAGGCCGCAGCGCAGGCAGTGAAACGAACGGCCAGGGCTTCGGTCCTGACAGCACCTACAACCAGGAGCGTTAGTGTGAGCCCGATGAGCCAGGCGGCACAGAACCTGAACTGGTTGATCACCAACTTCGTGGACAACACCCCGGGGGTGTCCCACACGGTGGTGGTCTCCGCCGACGGACTCCTTCTGGCGATGTCCGAAGGCTTTCCCCGCGACCGCGCCGACCAGCTCGCGGCCGTCGCCTCCGGTCTGACGTCTCTGACGGCAGGCGCTTCCCGCATCTTCGAGGGCGGCAGCGTGAACCAGACGGTTGTGGAGATGGAGCGGGGATTCCTCTTCATCATGTCCATTTCCGACGGTTCGTCGCTCGCGGTTCTCGCACACCCGGAGGCGGACATCGGCCTCATTGGGTACGAGATGGCACTTCTGGTGGACCGGGCCGGTACGGTCCTGACTCCGGACCTTCGTGCGGAGCTCCAAGGGAGCCTTCTCAACTAACAGACAGACGGTGCGTTTTGGCGTCCCGTGGCCGTAAGGTTTCGGGACGCGGCTACCACAGCGATGGGTGCCAGGCACGTCGGAGGAGGAGAAAGTGGCAACACCCCCAGGCGGTTCGCCCTCGGGCAACTGGTCGTACGACCCTGCCCAGGGCCCGCACGACGGTTCCCAGAACCGGTACAACTTCCCCTCCACCCCGAGCCACCGGCAGCCGTACGCGCCACAGGGCCCCGGCCCGTCGCCGTACGACCAGCCGCCGGCGCCGCGCATCCAGCCCGTGCAGCCGCCGCGCCGCGCCCCCGAGCCGGCACCCGCCGGCGCGGCGAACAACCCTCTGGTGCGCCCGTACGCCATGACGGGCGGCCGCACCAGGCCGCGTTACCAGCTCGCCATCGAGGCGCTGGTGCACACCACCGCGCAGCCGCACCAGATGCAGGGCCAGTTGCCCGAGCATCAGCGGATCTGCAACCTCTGCCGAGAGATCAAGTCGGTGGCCGAGGTCTCGGCTCTCCTCACGATCCCCCTCGGCGTGGCCAGGATCCTCGTCGCCGACTTGGCGGAGGCGGGACTGGTCGCCATCCATCAGCCCGGCGGCGACGAGAACGCCGGCGGCCAGCCAGACGTGACACTGCTCGAAAGGGTGCTCAGTGGACTTCGCAAGCTCTAGCGGAGGGCCGGTTTCTCAGAGTCGCTCCACCACCTCCGCGAAGATCGTGGTGGCGGGCGGTTTCGGCGTGGGCAAGACCACGTTCGTCGGCGCCGTCTCGGAGATCAACCCGCTGCGCACGGAGGCCGTCATGACGTCTGCTTCGGCGGGCATCGACGACCTCACCCACACCGGGGACAAGACCACCACCACGGTGGCCATGGACTTCGGCCGCATCACCCTGGACCAGGACCTGATCCTGTACCTGTTCGGCACCCCCGGTCAGGACCGTTTCTGGTTCATGTGGGACGACCTGGTGCGCGGCGCCATCGGCGCGGTCGTTCTCGTCGACACGCGGAGGCTCGCCGACTGCTTCCCCGCCGTCGACTACTTCGAGAACAGCGGCCTGCCGTTCGTCATCGCCCTCAACGGGTTCGACGGCCAGCAGCCGTACAACCCCGACGAGGTCCGCGAGGCGCTCCAGATCGGCCCGGACACGCCGATCATCACGACGGACGCGCGGCACCGTGCGGACGCGAAGTCGACCCTCATCACTCTCGTGGAGCACGCGCTCATGGCGCGCCTGCGGTAGTCGATCGCTTGTGGGACAGCCCCCGGCGGCCATTGGGCTGCCGGGGGCTGTGGTGTGCCGGTTGCGGGTGCTCCGGGGTGGATCGCGCGGTTCCTGGCGCCCTGGGGGTGGCCGTCCGCAGCGCGCTCTGAGGGTGTGCCGTCCGCGGCGCACCCCTGAAGGTGTGCCGTCCGCGGCGTCGTCCGAAAGGCGCGCATGCGAAAAGAGGCCCTCCGTGCGGAGGGCCTCTTTTCGGTGGGTCGGTCAGCGCCAGCTGTGCGGTGCCCTGAAGCCGGGCTCGCGTTCCAGGCGGCGCCAGCCCGCGCGGGCACGGCCTCGGTGGGCCGGGGCCGTCTCGGTGGGGCGGGCTGCCGCGCGCGCCAGGAGGATGGCCGTGATGGCGGCGACTTCCTCGGGCTCGGCGTGGCCCTTCTCGACGCGGATGTCAGGCGTGTCCATGGGTGTCAGTCTCCGTGAGAGAGAGGTCCGCGGGGTTGCCGCGGTGGGTCCGCCGGGTTACTGGGGCGGGTTGCCGTGCTTGCGGGAGGGCAGGTCGGCGTGTTTGGTCTGGAGCATGGCCAGGGAGCGGATGAGGACTTCGCGGGTTTCGGCGGGGTCGATGACGTCGTCGACGAGG
>NZ_JARVKW010000002.1 GCF_029813775.1 Streptomyces sp. DH24
GGCCCGGCCTGGCCCGGGGAACGCGCCTCGGCGTGCGGCACCCCCTGCTCCGGGCGCTACTCAGCCCTGAGCGGTGTCGCTGGCGGCGAAGCGTTTGAACGTCCAGGTCAGCCGCATGACCACGAGGACCATGAGAACGCTGACCGTGGTGGCCCAGGCCATGGCGACGGCGTACTCCTCGCCGCCGGGGTCGTCGCCGGCCACCATGAAGAACACGGCACCGATGATGGCCACGCCGGCCGCGCTGGCGACCTGCTGGGCGGTGGTGAGGATGCCGGAGGCGACACCGGCGTCCTCCGGGGCGACCCGCATCAGCGCGGCGCCGAACAGCGCCGGAAGGACCACACCGTTGCCGCCGCCGATCAGGCAGAGACAGAGCACCACCCAGGCGACACCGGTGTCGTCCCCGCTGACGTAGAGCCGGCCGGCGAGCAGCACCAGGCCCAGCCCGGTCACCGCGCTGCTCACCACCAGCGCGCTCATGCCGAAGCGGTCGGTGAGCCGCGAGCCGATCATGGCGGTCGCGGTGAACAGCACACCCATCGGGGAGAAGACCAGTCCGGCCTCCACGGGGCTGAGCCCCATGCCCGCCTGCAGCAGCAGGGTCAGGGTGAACATGAAGCTGCCGAAGTAGACCATGAACGCGGTGCTCGCGATCATCCCGCCCCGGAAGGAGAGGCTGCGGAACAGCGAGAGCACCAGCACCGGGTTGCCGCCCCGGCCGGCCAGGTCCCGCTCCCAGCGCAGCGTGACCACCGCGACCGGGACGGCGAGGGCCATGGAGATCCACGTCCAGGCCGGCCAGCCGGTGGTGTGGCCCATGGTCAGCGGGACCAGCAGCAGCGCCAGGGCGGCGGAGATGCCGATCGCCCCGGCCGGGTCCAGGCCGACGTCGCTGCGCTGGCGCTGCGGGGGCAGGACACGCGGCGCCACGATCACGATCACCAGGCAGATCGGCACGTTGATCAGGAAGATGCTGCGCCAGCCCAGGCCGGCGAAGTCGGCGGAGATCATCGCGCCGCCGAGGACCTGACCGGCGATCGAGCCGAGTCCGGCGGCCGCGCCGTACCAGGCCATCGCCCTCGGCTTCTCCCTGTCCGGGAACTCGGCCGTGATCACCGCGAGGACCTGGGGCACCATCACCGCGGCGGCCAGCCCCTGTGCCAGCCGGGCGGCGACCAACTGCTCGGGGTTGGCCGCGATACCGCACAGCAGCGAGGTGACGCCGAGGGCGACGGCGCCGATGACGAAGAGGCGGCGGTGACCGTAGCGGTCACCCAGCCGGCCGCCGGTGATCATGCCGCCCGCGTAGGCGAACGCGAAGCCGCCCACGATGAGTTCGAGTGCCGACGGCCCGGCGCCGATGCTGTCTTCCAGCGACGGCGCGGCGACATTGACCACGAAGAAGTCGAACTGCACGATGAACATGGCCGAAAGCAGGACGACCAGGACCAGATTGATGCGCAGCGGGGGTAATTCCGTCGGCGCTTCCTCCCTGCCGGTGGAGGAGGGCGGGTGGGTGTCGGTCATGGGACTCCTCGAACGCCTGCAGCACTGTGCTGCGGGTTGAACGGATGGGAACTGTCAGGACGGTTCGGCGGGTTGGTAACCGCACGCGACCGCGGAGGAGCCTACCGATTGCTGTCGGCCGTGCATGTGTGCGGTGACGCGGTGGTTCCTTGCGTGCGCTTCCGCCGGGTGGCGCGCAGCGCGCAGGTGATCCGCGCGGTGCAGACCCGCCGCCCGGACCGGTCGGTGACGACCACCTCGTAGGTGGCGGCGGTCTGGCCCAGGAACAGGGCGGTGGCCACCCCGGTCACCTCACCGGCGCGCACCGCACGGTGGTGGGTGGCGTTGAGGTCGACGCCCACCGCGATCCGGCCGGCGCCGGCGTGCAGTGCGGCGCCGATCGACCCCATCGACTCGGCGAGCACCGCCGAGGCACCGCCGTGCAGCATCCCGTAGAGCTGGCTGTTGCCCGCCACCGGCATGGTGGCCACCAGCCGCTCCGGGGAGGCTTCCAGGAAGGTGATGCCCAGCCGGCCGGCCAGTGTCCGCGCACCGACCCGGTTGATCCAGTCGGCGGTGCGCCACGGGTCGTCCTGCGGGATTCCGTCGGCCGGGTCGAACGCCAGGGCCGGCGGCGCGGTGGGGCCGGGCCCGGCGGTCGACGCCGGGCCGCCGGGCGGGGCGAGTTCGCCGTCCGCGGGGGACGCCCCGTCGCCCGCCGCCGAGGGCACGGTCGTCAGCCGTGCGGTCATCGGGTGGCGCCGGTCGTCAGCCGGCCGGCCTCCGTCCGCGCGGCGGGTCCGGTGGGGCGGTAGCTGTGCAGGGCGGCGTAGCGCTCGCGGAGCCGGCGCTTGTGGACCTTGCCGGTCGGGCCGAGCGGGATGTCCTCCTCGGTCTGCGCCAACTCCAGCAGGGCGACGGCGGGTTGGCCGATCCGGGTCAGCACCTCGTTGACCTGCTTCAGCAGCACCTCGGGGTCCGCGCCGCTCTCCCGGGGGCGGACCACGGCCACCGGCACGGTCGTCTCCTCGTGACGGCCGGCGACCACGGCACAGTCCTCGATGTGGGGGAGGTTGAGCAGCAACTCCTCCTCCATCAGCACCGAGTAGCCGTCGCCGGTGGGCGTTCGGATGGCGTCGACCACCCGGTCGACGTGGAAGAAGTCGCCGTCCGCGGTGCGGGAGACCAGGTCCCCGGAGAGCCAGTAACCGGCCAGCATGGTGCGGTAGGTGGTGTCCGAGTCGTTCCAGTAGCCGCGTGTCACGGCCTCGCCGCGCACGCCGAGCATGCCGACCTCGTCCGGCTCGGCCTCGGTGCCGTCCTCCCGGAGTACGGCCACTTCGGCGACGGAGACCCGGGTGCCCAGGTAGCGGGGGCGCGGCGGGGAGTCGGGGGTGAGCAGCCGGCGGATCGCCGCCCAGCCCAGTTCGGAGGAGCCCAGCCCGTCGTCGACCACCGAGCCCGGCACCGTTCGGCCGTCCACGGTCGTGCTGCCCAGCCGCATCAGCGCGCGCATGTGCGCGTCGTGGCCGGCGTCGCCGAGGTTCAGCCAGACCTGCACCGAGGTGAAGTCCGCGGGGTCGTTCTCCATGGTCGCCAGGCGGCCCAGCGCCTCGTTGAAGGCCAGCACCGCGGTGGGCCGGTAGGTGGCGCAGGCGCGCGCCAGGCCCGGTCCGCCGGGGTCGGAGTAGGCGATGGTGGGCAGGCCGGCGAGCAGGGCGTAGAAGGTGAACGCGATGGCGCTGGAGTGGGTCTGGGGCGCGGCGGCCAGCATCACCGAGTCCTCGGACTCGGTGTTGTTCGCCAGCCGGAAGCGGGCACCCGCGACGCTCTGCCGGTGCGTCCAGATCACCGGCTTGGGGTTGCCGGTGGTCCCGGAGGAGTGGCAGAGCACCACCGGGTCCTCGTCACCGTGCCGGTACACCGCCGACTCCGGCAGCGAGCGGTGGCCGAGCGTGCCGACCTCCTCCCGGGCGCAGGTCCAGCGCAGGCCGGGCAGTTCGAGGTGTCGTCCGTCGAGCAGGGCCAGGTGCGGGGCGTCGGTGTAGAGCCCCACCGGTTCGGTGCGGCGCATCAGGCCCAGCGCCAGTTCGGGCAGCATCCGGCCGTTGATCAGCAGCCCGATCGCGCCGATCCGTGCGAGCGCGGCCAGGTGCAGCTGGTCCTCGAAGGAGTCCTCGATGTAGAGCGCCACCCGGTCCCGGGGGCGTACCCCCCGGTCGAGGTACCAGGCGGCCCAGGCGTCGGCCAGCGCGTCGAGCTGGTTGATGCTGAACTCCGCCTGCTCCTGCCCGTCGAGGTTGACCAGGGGGCGGTCCGCGATGATCAGCGGGAGATCGGGGTGGGGACTCAGTCGTGCGGCCGTGCGCCAGGCGTTACCGCCACCGAGGCCGGGGAAATGCGCGGCCCGCAGGCGGGCTTCCGGCGACAGCAGGGTGCGTGCGGAAAGGGGCATTGTTCACCTGTCCTCTTTCAGAAGACCAGCGCCTTTTACAGATACGACGACGAACTGCTGCGAACCGGACGCTTTTCTTCGCATTTCTGCGGCGCGCCGCAGGGTGCGTTCGGAATGGCGGCCGAGCCACTCTCGCGAGCCGGCCCTGCCCGGCGCCAGCAGCGACCACCGAATATGTCAGGTCTCCTCTTCCCGCACCTCAAACATGACGTGCGGCACAACCACGCCTGCCGGAAGGAGGGACCGGAACGACCGGCGGCCCCGCCGCGAGGAGCTACCTGACAAACAATGCGCCACGCATTTCGGTGTCCCGCTGGAAGGTGTGTACGGTTCCGGACGGCTCCTGTTGAATTCTCGTCCGTTCTCTCCGCCCCATGCGACAGCTCGACGAGGAGCGTCCACTGTGCTCCCAGTGCGGGATACCGATATTCATGACCGGCTGCGCGCCATCGTAGCCACCGTGCTCGAACTGGACATCGCGGAGGTGTCTGCCGACGCCTCTTTCCATCAGAACCTGAAAGTCGACTCCCTCGAAAAGGTCGAGATTTCCGTACGCATCGAGAGGCACTTCGGCGTCACCCTGACCGACGAGGAGGCGGCGGCCATGGACAGCGTCCGTGACGCGGCCGTCCTGCTCGGCGGCCGGGTCCCGGCGACCGGACCGACCGCCGGCCCCGAGGGCCCCGGGCTTCCGGATGAGCCGGGCGCGGTGACCGCGCCGGGCGAGCCGGCCGGCATACCGGCCGCACATGCCGCGGCCGTCCTCGCGGGCACGGCGCCGCTCACCGCGACGGAGTCGGCGGCGTCCCCCGTGGCCCCGGGGAAGCCGTCCGACGCCGCCGAGTCCGCAGACCCGCCCGGCAGGGGAAGTCCCGCCGATCCGGTCGACCTGGTCGCGCGACTGGTCGGCGCCCATCTCGACGCCGGCCACGGCGACCGGGTCGGCTACTTCGACCCGGACGTCGGTGAGGTGTCCTACGCCAGGCTGTACGAGGCGGCCCGGGGCTACGCCGGGGCGCTACGGGCTCTCCGAGTGGTCCCCGGCTCGCGTGCGCTGGTGCTCGCCGAGGACTCGGTGGCGACCGTGGTGGCACTGCTGGGGCTCTGGTGGCACGGGTGCGTCCCGGTCCCGGTGAGCCCGCTGCTCGACGAGGCCCAGCTGCGGTTCCTGGCCGACGACTGCGCGGCCGCGATCGTCCATGTCGACGGCGGGCCCGACCGCCGGCGCGAGCTGGTGGCGGCCTTCGGCCATCTCCCCCAAGTGACGGGTTGTCAGGTACGCGACTTCTTGGTGTCCGGTGCCCCCACGCTGCCCGGCCGTCCCGGGGAGGTGGCTCCGGTCGCCGCCTGGGCCCCCGAGCGCGAGGCGCTGGTGCAGTACACCTCGGGAAGTACCGGCCGCCCCAAGGGGGTTCGCCACTCGGCGGGCGGGATCAACGCCATGCTGGACGGTTTCGGCAGCGTGGCGGGACTGCGGCCGGACGACGTCGTCCTGTCCACTGCCCGGCTCTCCTTCGGCTACGGACTGGGCAGTTCGGTGCTCTGCCCGCTGGCCGCCGGAGCGCGCACCGTACTGCTCCGTGGTGCGGTCGACCTCTACACGGTGCTCGCCGCGTTGCGCCGGTACCGCCCGACCGTGTTCTGCTCGGTGCCGAGGATGTACCTCAGCCTGCTCGACGCGCTCGACCGGGACACGTCCTCCTCCCCCGGCGGGACCGCGCCCGGCGACAGCGCGGGGCCCCGTGGAGACACCGTGCCCGGCGGCTCCGCGTCCACCGGAAGCCCGTCACCGGGATCGTTCTCCGCGGCACTGCGGCTCTGTCTGTCCGCCGGTGAGGACTGCCCACCCGAGCTGGCCCACCGCATCCGCCGTACCTTCGACACCGAGTTGATGAACTGCTTCGGGGCCACCGAGGTGATGCACGTCGTGATCGCCACCCCGCCGTCGGAGCCCCTGCCCGGCTCCCTCGGCCGCCCGGTCCCGGGAGTGACCGTCACCGTCCGCGACGACCAGGGCCGCCCCGTGCCGGACGGCGACGAGGGACGGCTGCACATCGCCGGTCCCACGGTCGCCCTCGGCTACCTCCACCGTCCGGTGGAGAACCGGGCCACCTTCGCCGACGGCGGCGCCTACACCGGTGACCTGGTCCGGCGCCTGGCGAACGGCACGATCGCGCACATCTGCCGCACCGACGACGTGCTGAACCTCGGCGGTTACAAGGTCGCCCCGGACCAGATCGAGCGCGTGGTGCGGTCCGTGGACGGCGTCGCCGAGTGCAGCGTGGTCGGCGGATCCGACGAGAACGGGCTGGAACAGGCGGTGGCCTTCATCGTCCCCGTCCCCGGCGTCGACCACCACACGTTGCGCAAAGCCGTCCGGGTCGCGGTGCGCACCCGGCTGGAGTCGTACAAACGCCCGTCACGGATGGAGTTCGTCGAGATGCTGCCAGCAACGGCCACCGGAAAACTGGCGCGCTACCGACTGCGACAGCAGGCGGTGCGGTCATGACCGGCGACGCGATCACCGGCCCGGACGCGCCGGTCACCGGCACCGGTCCCACCGGGCGAAGCGGCCCGGCGCGGGACACCGCGGGGTGGGAGATCACCGGTCTGGGCGCGGTGGCCTCGGTGGGCGACAGCCCCGGGGAGATCTTCGACGCGCTCTGCGCGGGCCGCAGCGGCCTGTCGGGCCTGCGGGTGTTCGACACCAGCAGGTACCGGGCGCGGCAGGCGTACGAGATCGACGACCGCGCGACACCGGGCGTCGACGAACCCCTGCGCGCCACCCGCTGGCTTGGCACCGTCATCGACCAGGCCGCCAAGGACGCGGGGCTGGACGGGCTGGAGGACGTGCCGGTCCTCGTCGGCACCACCCTCCAGGAACAGCGCAGCGCCGAACTGTGGTGGCGCGGCGGCACCCCGTTCCGGCCCGAGCAGATGCACTTCGGCACCGCGCTGCGCTCCTCCGTCGGCACCCCTCACTCGTACACCTTCGCCAACGCCTGCGCGGCGGCGCTGTATGCGCTCGGTATGGCGGCCGACCTGATCGAACTCGGCCTGGCGGACACCGTGGTGGTGGCCGGCACCGACGCGATCGGCGAGAGCGCCTTCGGGACGCTGGACCGGGTGCAGAACAAGATCCCCCAGGCACTGACGCCGTTCGACGTGTCACACCGGGGCATGCTGATGGGCGAGGGCGCGGTCGCCGTCGTCCTCCAGCGCGCCGGTACGGCGTCCGCTCCCGCGCACTGCCGGTTGCGTGCGGTGAGCGTCAACTGCGACGCCCACCACGCCACGGCACCCGACCCGGACGGGATCTCCTGGGTGGTGCGCGACGCCCACCGCCGGGCCGGGGTGCGCCCCGAGGACATCGATCTGGTGATGCTGCACGGCAGCGGCACCCCGCGGAACGACAGCACCGAGGCGCAGGTGCTCTCCCAGATCTTCGCCGGGGGCACCGGGCCACTGATGACCGCGATCAAGTCCATGACCGGTCACACCCTCGGCGGCTCCGGGCTGCTCAGTCTGGTGATGGCGGCGCTCGCCGTCCGGCGGGGCCAGGTGCCGCCGGTCCGGGGGCTGGTCCAGCCGATCGAGGAGGCCGCCGGTCTGCGGCTGGTGAGGGACACGGCGGTCGCCGCGGATCTGACCGTCGCGCAGGTGAACGCGTTCGGCTTCGGCGGGATCAACGCCGCCGCGATCGTGGAGGCGGTGTGATGGGCGGGCGCCCTGAGGACACGGTGGTCACCGGGGTGGGGCTGGCCGTCCCCGGGCTCACCCACCCCGACGAACTGCTGGGCACCGTCCGCGAGGGCGGTTTCGACCCCGCGACGGGTCTGGCCGGCCGCGACCTGCGGCACAAGGACCGCGCGTCCCGCCTGGCACTACGGGCCGCGGAACCGGCGCTGCGTTCGGCCGGAGTGTGGGACGGCACCGAACTCCGCGTCCCGCGCGACGAGATCGCGGTGATCGTCAGCTCCAACCTGGGCATCCTGGACAACGTCTGCGCGTTCACCGACATCATCGCGGAGAAGACCGTCACCGGCCTGAGCCCGCTGGGGCTGCCCCAGACGTCCAGCAACGTGATCGCCGGTTCGGTCGCCATGCGTTTCGGGCTGCGCGGCCCCAACATCACGCTGTGCAACGGCGCGACCAGCGGCCTGGACGCGCTGTACTGGGCGCGCAACCTGCTCGCGGTGGGCCGGGCCCGGGTCGTGCTGGTGGTCGGGGTGGAGCCGTCGGGCCCTGCGGTGACGCGGCTGCTCGGCACGCCGAGCGTGGACGGGGCGGCCGGTGTCGTGCTGGAGTCCGTCGAGAGCGCGGTGGCGCGTGGCGCGCGACCGCGTGCCACGGTGGCCGGCTGCGCCAGAGCGGGCGACCTGTCCACGGCCGTCGCCGCGGTGTCGGCGCAAGCGAGTACCCCGTCGGGGCGGGCGGGCGCGGCGCCGGACGGTGCTCCCTCCCCCGGACCGGTGACGCTGTGGCTCACCGGCGCCGACCACGCCGCGTCCCCGGCCACCCCCCTCGTCCCGAACGGTGCGGCACCGGGCGTGCCGACCCGCGACCTGGAGGCCCAACTGGGCCCCTGCTCGGGCGCGTTGGGAGTGTTCCAGTGCGCGGCCGCGGTGGCCCACCTGGACCCGGACGGTTCGGCGCCGGGAGTCACGGCCGACGGTGGCGCGGTGCTGGCCACGGTCGGCGATCCGGAGACCGACGCCGTGGCCGCCGCGCTGTTCACGCCACCGCCGTCCGGGCCCACGGCGCCCCGGAGCCGGGAGTTCGCCGCAACTGCTGCCGCGCCCTGACGTCCGAACCTCCCGCCTACCCCCTCACGACCAACCACTCCTGACGGCCAGCCCCACCCCTGACGGCCAGTCACCCCGGATGGCCCGACAGCCCTGGAGGGCCCGATCTCCACCCGCCATCGACACCCCACCGGACCCCGAGCCCGAACCCTCACCTGAAAGGCACAACGCCCATGTCAGAGAACGCCCACGTCGTCCTCGACGTCGAGGAGCTGCGCGCGCTGGTCGCCGAGGCGCTGGAACTCCAGGTTGACGAGATCACCGACGAGGCCCGTTTCGACGAGGACCTGGGAGTCGACTCGCTGGTCTCGCTGGAGATTTCCGTGCGGCTGGAGGAGCGGTACGGCATCCGGATCGACGAGAACGACCTGTCGGAACTGGGGTCCTTCGGCCGGGTCAGCGAACTGGTGCGGGACCAGCTCGCCATCCGGTCGGCGGCGTGACGGCCCCGATCCCCGGCCCGGGGGTGGCACCGGGCGCGAACCCGGGCACGGCGGCGGACGCGCGGGCGGGTGGTGACGCGGGGCCCGTGCCGGGCGTGCGGCCGGTCGCACTGGTGACGGGCGGATCCCGGGGGATCGGGCGCGCGGTGGTGACCCGGCTGGCCCGGGACGGGTTCGACATCGCCTTCTGCTTCCGTTCCCGCTCGGACGCCGCCGAGCAGGTCGTCAAGGAGGCCACCGAGGCCGGAGCCCGGGTACACGCCGGGGAGGTGGACGTCACGCGTCCCGACCGGGTCGGGGAGTTCGTCTCCGCCGTCGAGTCCGGACTGGGCCCACTGACTGCCGTGGTCACTTCCGCGGGGGTGACCCGGGACCGGCCGCTGGCCCGGATGAAGGACGCGGAGTGGACCGAGGTCATCGACACCAACCTCAACGGCACGTACCACGTCTGCCGTGCCGCGGTGTTCCCGATGATGAGACGCCGCCGGGGCACGGTGGTGACCATGTCGTCCGTCGCGGGAGTGCACGGCACGCCCGGCCAGACGAACTACTCCGCTTCCAAGGCGGGCATCATCGGTTTCACCCGGGCGCTCGCCCGGGAGGTCGGCGGCTTCGGGATACGGGCGAATGTGGTGGCGCCCGGATTCATCAGTACCGACATGACCGCGCTCATGCCGGAGAAGGCCAGGAACAAGGCCCTGGAACGGATCCCGCTGGGCCGCCCCGGCTCCCCTGAGGAGGTGGCCGACCTGGTGTCGTTCCTGGTGTCGGACCGCGCCGGCTACATCACCGGCCAGGTCCTCGGCATCGACGGCGGCCTGCTTCCCTGACGGCCGGCCCTCGGCGGACGCCTCGGTCCGGGCCGACGCCAAGGCCGAGGCGTCCGCCGAGGGGCCGGGGCCGTCCTGGCGGCCTTCCCGTGGGGTCCCCGACGGCGCGCTGACGGAGACCGTCCACACGTCCTGGGCCGGGTCCGCACAGTGACGCCTGCCGCGCGACGACGCCACTGTGCGGACACGTCCTAGCCGCAGACGATGTCCCGGCTCGGCCGCTCACCCGTGGCCAGGAAGTGGGAGACCGTCCGGTCGCCGCAGGCGTTGCCGTTGGCGAGGTAGGCCTCGTGGCCGGTGGAGTTCACGGTCACCATGACGGCGCGCCGGCCGAGGGCCTCGCGGAGTTCGAGGGCGCCGCCGAGGGGGGTGGCCACGTCACGCCGGTTCTGGATCATGAGGACGGTGGAGGGGCCCCGGTCGGTGATCCGTACCGCGGGCTCCTTCGGCACGTACGGCCAGGCGGCGCAGACCGACGCGTTCCGTGGCATCCCCGCGGTCAGCGGGAACTTGGCGCGGCTCTCGGCAACGCCCTTCTCGTACACGGACGCGGACTTCGGCCAGGCGGCGTCGTTGCAGAGGGTGGCGGCGCTGACCGCGGTGACGTTCTGCATGAGGGGCTCGGGCGGGGCCTCGGGCGCGGGCGGCACGGTGCCCTTCCGGGCGGCCAGGATCATCTTGGCCAGGGCGGGATAATCGTCGGGGTCGTAGAGGCTGTCCAGCATCGCCTGGCGGAACACGTTGCCGTCGAGTTCCCCCGGGTTGGCGCCGGGCCACGGCAGGGGCTCACGGTCGAGTCGTTCGGCGAGGCTCAGGAAGAGGCGGCGCACGTCGGCCGCGGTCCCGGCCACGCGGTCGGGGTTGCCGGGCCGGGACGCCCACTTGGCGAACTCGGGGAAGTTGTCCTCGGCGCCGACCTCGAACGCGGCGAGCCAGGCCCGCTGCACCCGGGCGGGGTCGGGGTTGTTGTTGCTGTCCAGCACGAAGCGGTCGGCGCGGTGCGGGAACAGCTCGTTGTAGACGGCACCAACATACGTTCCGTACGAGACGCCCCAGGCGGAGATCTTCCGTTCGCCGAGCGCCGCCCGGATGCGGTCGAGGTCGCGGGCCTCGTTGGCGGTGCTGATGTGCCGCAGCAGCCGGCCGCCGTTGGCCGCGCAGGCTTGCGACATGCGCCGCGCGGTGGCCATGTTCTGGGTGACGGAGCCGTCGAGGGCGGGCCAGGGCAGGAGTTTCGTCCGGGCGAGGTCGCCTCGCTCCACGTCGCAGCCGACCGGTGCGGAGCGGCCGTACCCCCGGGGATCGAAGCCGATCAGGTCGTGGGTGTCCCGCACCGCCTGAGGCAGCTTCTGCCCCTTGCCCGAGGGCTGGTCGAGGCTTCCGCCGCCGGGTCCGCCGGGGATCATGAACAGGGCGCCCCGGCGTGTCTTCGGGTTCTCGGCGGGGATGCGGGAGAACGCCAGGGTGATCTTCTCGCCGTGCGGCTCCGCGTAGTCCATCGGCACCTCGATGGTCGCGCACTCCTGCCGCGGGTCGAGGCCCGTTCCCTCGCACTTCGTCCAGTCGAGACGCGGTGGCCCGGCGTTGCCGACCGTCGAAGCGGACGCCGCGGTGAGGGGCGCGGCGAGGCTCAGGACGGCGGCGGAGGCGGCGAACAGGGCGGTGCGTCGCTTGTTCTTCGTCATACGGACGAGCCTCGCCCGCCCCGTCCGTCACCGACATCCCGCCAACTGGCCTGTGTGCAGGGGGGTTTACCCCCCAAGTTTCCTCCAGGCCCTCCAGTCCCCCAGTCCCCCACGACCCGGCGACCCGGCGACCCGGCGACCCGGCGACCCGGAATGATCCACGTCTCCTGCCACCGCCCGCCAGGCCCACGACGGAAAGTGCAACCCACAGGTTGCACTTACTCGGAAGATGTGCAACCGTTCAATTGCACGTTTCTTCCACGAGGAGGCACCCATGAACGACATCACCGCCGCGGATGCGGCCGAGCTCGACCGGATCGCCCGGCAGATCGACATCGACGCCCCGGCCGACCGGGTCTGGGAGCTGGTGGTACGGCCCGGCTGGTACATCAATGACGGCACGGTCGAGGCCGAGCCGGACCTGCGCTACGAGGGCGACGTGGCCGTCGTGCGCCATGCGTCGCTGGGCGAGTTCCGGTTCCGGACGGTCGAGCTGGACCGACCGCGCTACGCGGCGTTCCGCTGGATCGGAACGCCGTTCCGGGACAAGGCGACGCCCTCCACCCTGGTCGAGTTCTGGATCGACGAGCGCGACGGCGGCGGGGTGACCCTGCGCGTGGTGGAGAGCGGTTTCTCCAGTCTGTCCGACGACCCGGCAGTGTGGCTGAAGGAGCGCGAGGGCAACGACAAGGGCTGGTTCAGCGAGCTGGCCGCGGCGAAGGAGTTCGTCGAGAAGAGCGCGCCGGCACCGACGAGGCACGCGTGACCGCCCCCGCCCTTCCCGTCGTGTGCGCCGCGCTCGGCGACGCGACGCGCTGGGAGATACTCACCCGGCTCGGCCAGGGCCCCATGTCGGCGTCCGCGCTGGCCAAGGTGCTGCCGGTGAGCCGACAGGCGATCGGCAAGCACCTGGAGGTACTGCGCGAGGTGGGGCTGGTCGAGTCCGAGCAGCGCGGGCGCGAGGTCGTCCACCTCGCCGTCGGAGCCCAACTCGGCGCCCTGGCACGCGAACTCGACCGGATCGGCCGCTCGTGGGAGTCCCGTCTGCTGCGGGTCAAGGAACTGGCGGAGCGCCCCGAATCCGGACCGGCGGATGACGGACGACGGGTGACGGGTGACGGACGACGGGTGACGGGTGACGGACCAAGGACCACGGACGACGGGACAGGATCATGACTGAGCATGACGGCACGACGGCGGACCGCGCGCCGGCACTGCCGCCGGTGGCCGACCGGGCCTCCTTCCAGGCCGAACTCGACCAGTTGCGCGTCCGGGAGAAGGCGCACACCCGGGAAGGGGACGCGATCGCCGCCGCCCGGCGGCGCCTGCCCATGGTCGAGGTGGCCGCCGACCTCGAACTGACCGGCCCCGACGGCCCGGTCACCCTGCTCCAGGCCTTCGAAGGACGTCGGCAGCTCATCGCCTACTACTTCATGTGGCACCACGGCCACGACGCGGCCGGGCAGTGCGAGGGCTGCACGTGGGTCACCAGTCAGGTCCAGGAGCTGTCGTACCTTCACTCGCGCGACATCACCTACGCGGTCTTCTGCCAGGGCCCGTTCGAGGAAAGCCGCCGCTACCGCGACTTCATGGGCTGGGAGGTGCCCTGGTACTCGGCGGTGCCGTCGCAGGACGAGCTCCTGACCGGGCGGCGCGTCGGCTCCATGCACCTCGTGTGCTACCTGCGGGACGGCGACCGCGTCTTCGAGACGTACTGGACGACCCAGCGCGGCGTGGAGACGATGGACTACAGCTACGCGCTCATGGACCTCACCGTGTACGGACGCCAGGAACTCTGGGAGGACTCGCCCCCCGAGTGGCCCGTCGTCCAGGGCACGCCCGCCGAACACGTCCGGCTGCGGAGCAACGGACGCCCCATCCCCCACTGGCCGCGTCTCGCAGCCGGCCGCTCCGACAGGCTCACGCCGCACTCCTGACGCTCGGTTCGTTCCTTTTGACGGGAAAATATGGCCCGATATGGCGCTAGTCACCGGTTCAGCCGACGGGCACCGTTGGGACCGCTCAACTCCCGTGCCTTCAGGAGGATGTCGTGCGATTACGTCCCGGCAACGTGTCACCGGTGAGGACGCTGTTCGCGGTCCTCGCAGCCCTCGCACTGGGCGCCTCGGCCACCACCACCGCCGCCGCCACCCCCGTCCCCCAGGTTCCCAAGGCCAAGGCCCCGGTGCCCGATCCCTCTGGGACGTACTGCTCCGTCGATCTCAGCGATCAGAAGACGGCCTGCTTCACCACGGAACAGGACCTGCTCTCCTACGAATCCACTCTGGCGTCGGTTCCGCTCGTCGCGGTCTACAACTGGGTCAACTACCAGCAAGGCGGCGGCTACACCGTCTACTACGGTGATCGCGCCTGCACCGCCACCACCAGCGACGTCGAGTACGGCCTTCCGGGGCTCACCCATCCGTACGCGTCCAACAACCCCAGCGGCATCCTGGAGAACAACACCTACAGCTCGGTCAGCACCTACACGGCGCAAACCTGCGACATCAAGCTCTTCGACGGCGCCAACTACACCGGCGCCTCCTCGGAGTGGATCGACCGGTGCACGCACCTGGGCGGATCGGGCACCGGCGACTGCCCGTCCACCAACTGGTACGACCGCGCCGGCTCCTACCAACTCAGCTGAGACACCGGCGCCCCGCCCCGCGTGCGACATGGACACCGTGCCGCTCCGTGTGCGCGAACGGCCACGCCCACGACGCCTCAGGGCGGGAAGCCCGCTGCCGGAGCCCCCCGCCTCCGGCCCGCGCGGTTCGCTCCGAACACGGCCGGGCGGGCGCGGACTTGCTCGTCGCGCTCTGAGGACCGGCCGGGAGGTGCGTGTGGGTGCGTGTCACTCCGGTGCGCTGCGGCGGGCGTAGGCGCGGGCGGCGCGGGCCCGGTCGCCGCAGCGGGTCGAGCACCAGTGGCGTCGGCCGTGGGTACGCAGGAGGAACCGGTCGCAGGGGGCGGAGCCGCAGGTCGCGAGGAGGTCGGCGTCCGGGCCGGTGAGCAGGTCGGCGGCGTCGGCGGCGAGGGTCGCCAGTGCGTGGTTGACGGCCTGGTCGGTGGGGTGCGCCTGGACGCGGCGCAGCCCTTCGGCCCGGTCCCAGGTGAGCAGGGGCGCGGTGGGTACGGCCGTGAGCGCCTCGTTCACCGCCCGCAGGGACGCCTCGGGCGGGGCGGTGCCGTCGACCCGGGCGGTGAACAGGGCCCGCACATGACCGCGCAGGGTACGCATCCGCCGCGCGCAGATGTCGTAGAGCCGCACGTCCGGGGCGGTCAGGCCGTGTACGGCGAGCCAGCGCATGGCGGAGTCGGGGGTGGCGAGCAGGTCGTAGCTCTGTCCGGCGGGCAGGGTCGCGGCGGTGTCGGCGAAGTCCAGGGAGGCGTGCCGGTCGACGCCCGGCGCCGGGGGCAGGGCGGCTTGTGCGGCGTCGTCCGGCTCAGTCATGCCCTCATGGTATCTCTTGCGTTTTTCCGTGACGTCCACCTAGTCTCGCCTCACGGAAAACATGGCGATAATCCATGAGAAGTGAGAGTGTGACGAGCATGTCCCAGCACGGCACCGAGCAGATCCAGGTCCGCACGTTCGGCGGTCCCACCGCCCTCTTCGAGTACGGCGGCCTGCGCTTTTTGACCGACCCGACCTTCGACGGCCCCGGCGAGCACCCCTCGCCCGGCCTGACCCTCACCAAGACCGCCCCGTCCGCCGTCACCCCCGCCGACCTCGGCCCCGTCGACGTGGTTCTGCTCTCCCACGACGAGCACGCCGACAACCTCGACACCTCCGGCCGCGCCCTGCTCTCCGACGTACCGCTCACCCTCACCACCCCCGGTGGCGGAGAGCGTCTGGGGGCGAAGGCCAAGGGCCTGGCCGACTGGGAGTCCGTCGAGCTCGACCGTCCCGACGGCGGCACGGTGACCGTGACCGGCGTCCCCGCCATCCACGGCCCCGGCACGCGTGAAGAGGTCGAGCCGTTCACCGGCCAGGTCGTCGGCTTCGTACTGACCGGCCAAGGCCTGCCGACCGTCTACGTCAGCGGCGACAACGCCTCCCTCGACGCGGTCAAGGAGATCGCCGGGCGCTTCGCCCCGGTGGACACCGCCGTCCTCTTCGCCGGAGCTCCCCGCTTCCCCATGCTGTTCGACGGTGAGCCGCTCGTCCTGGACAGCGTCCGGGCCGCGGAGGCCACCCGGATCCTCGGCGCCCGCCGCGTCGTCCCCGTCCACCACGACAGCTGGGCCCACTTCACCGAGGGCCGCGACGAACTGGAGGCCGCGTTCACCGCCGCCGGCCTGGCCGACCGCCTCGACCGGGACTGGATCCAGCGCGCCTGAGCGCACCCGTTTCGGTGTGTGCACCGGCTCCGCAGGTGTCCGGGCGTGCGCGTGATCCGGTAAAGCTGGGACATATGCAGGTGATGAGGCTGATGACTGCGGTGCGCCGGATCGACCGGCGCCTGACCAAGCGGATGGCCGCCCGGCACGAAGGCAGTGTCCGTCAGACGCTGTCGGCGGTGGAGGAAGCGGCAGAAGGCAGCAAACTCTGGCTGGGCGCTGCCGCGGTGATGATGGGGGCGGGTGGGTGGCAGCGGCGCACATCCGCCGCGGCGGGTCTG
This sequence comes from Streptomyces sp. DH24, assembly GCF_029813775.1. Lineage (GTDB taxonomy): Bacteria > Actinomycetota > Actinomycetes > Streptomycetales > Streptomycetaceae > Streptomyces. The sequence continues at coordinate 16,350 of NZ_JARVKW010000002.1, forward strand.
ACCGCCCTGGCTCTGGCGCAGGTGATCTCCAACGCCGTGTGCAAGCAGATGGTCGATCGTCTGCGTCCGCCGAAGGAGTGGATTCCCCACGACGAGGTCGAGGACCGGCCGGATTCGTCGTCGTTCCCGTCCGGGCACACCGCGGCCGCCGTGGCCTTCACCGCCGCGGTGTTCCCGTCGTGGCCGTCGGCCGGTGCCGCGTGCGCAGTGCCGGCCGCCCTGGTGGCCGTGGAGCGGGTCCAGTCGGGCGCCCACTACCCCAGCGACGTCGCCGCCGGGGCCGCCGTCGGGCTCGTCAGCGCCTGGCTGACCAGGCGTCTGCCGCGACTGGCCTTGCGTGCGTGGCGGTGACGGACGGGACCGGCACCGGGCGGTGACGCCGACGGACGGTGGGCCCGGCCGACGCGGCGCCGCAAGCCGGCGGCCCTGCAGTCGCCCTCCGATCCGACTCGCGCAGGCCGCCGCCTGGACGTCGGCGGCTCAGGACCGTGCCGCACGGGAACGGCGCAGGCGGCACCTGACTCGTCAGCCAGGTGCCGCCTGTCTTGAGGAGCGTTCCGCCCCGCCTCACAGAGTGATCAGCAGGACCGCGTCGTCATCCGGTCAGAGGGTGACGACGTCCACGGTGACGGTGCCCTCGACGCGGACGTCGACGTCCACGTTGATGTCGAGACCGAGGCGGGCCTTGACCCGGGCCTCGATCGAGGCCTCGATGTCCGCGGCGATGGCGGCCTCGGCCTGGGCGTCGGCCTGGACCGAGGCGTCCGCCGTGACGTCGACGGACACGTCCACCACGCCACTGGCGAGAACCGTGACATCGACCTGGGCGGTGACGTTCGCGTCCACGCGCGCTTCGACGGCCGCTTCCACGTCCGCGGCAATCGCGGCTTCCAGCTCACCGATCACGGACTGCTGCGCGGTGACCCCCGTGATCGCGGACCCGGCGTCCGCCACCGCGGCCTGCGACGCTCCCAGCGTCAGCGCGAGCGCCGCGACGGGAACGACAGCGCCGACAGCAGCCTTACGCACGATGTTCTTCACAACTACCTCCATTGGCATGGACACGACTCACTGAGGGGGTGGCGGAGATCGTTATTCCACACCAACTTCCGGTCGGCAAAGGCCAGTTGGTAGTGCAACCAGTTCTACCCGGAGGTAATTGAAGGCACTACAGGCGAGCGACCCGTCACCGCTGGTAATCACGTCGCGGCCGTCACAAACATCGACGGCATGTGTGTAACACCACATTGATCCACCAGGACACCTCCCCAAAAAACACACACGCGGACGCCCCTCGGAAGACCGAGACCGTTCAGAACGGGACGTCAGGCAACGCGGCGCGAGGCCGGACGCACGAAGGACTCACACATGCAGGGTGGGCCGGTAGACGAGTTCCTGGATGTGGCCGTCGAGCGTCCGGTGCTCGATCAGTTCGAGGTCGAAGTCGGCCGCGCCCTGGAAGATCGGGTCCAGTCCGGTCCGGCCGGTGATCACCGGGAAGAGCGTCACCTGGACGCGGTCGACCAGGCCGGCGGCCATCAGCGCCCGGTTCATCGACAGGCTGCCGTGCGAGCGCAACGGCACCTCGGACTCCTCCTTGAGCCGGGCGACGACGTCGACGGCGTCACCGCTCACGACGTTCGCGTCCGGCCAGTCGAGGGGGCCTTCCAGGGTGCTGGACACCACCGTTGCCGGCAGGCTCCTCATCCGGGTGACCCACGGGTCACGCACCTCGGACTCCTCGGTACTCGAGGCCAGCATCTGCGCGAACGCCCGATACGTGTTGGCGCCGAACACCATCCGCTGCTCGTCCCGGTACAGGGCGAGACGGTGATCGAGAAGCTCGGGGCCCTGCTTGCCCCAGTAGCCGGTCCAGTCGCCACTGGCGGCGCCGAAGCCGTCGAGACTGGAAAAGACGTCGAAAGTGTAGGTGGCGGCCATGATGCTCTCCTCAAGGGCGATGGATCGCTTCTTGGGATGGAGACTGACCATCGCGGCGAAAGTCATCGCCTTGGGACAGACCCGGACGACACATGACGTACTCAGTGGGGCTCCCGGGCCTGGAGGAGCCGGGGGCCCCGCCGCGCCAACGACCGCCAGGGCCAGGATCACGGCGGCCCCCAACATGGACGGCCAGCGGGCTACTACCTCGAAGGTCCGCGATCAGCCGTGCGGATAGAGGTCATTCCCATGGAGGTCATTTCCCTGGAGGTCATTCCCCTCGACTGCTGCTCGGATCTGGCGGAGCCACTCCGTGCCCAGCCGGCGCCCGTCGGGGAGCTGGTCGCCGCGATCCCAGCGCCACGCTGTGATCATGGCCAGCACGAGGAGCCGGCACTCGCGCAGCAAGTCCTGATCGACACCCGGATAGTGCTCGCTGACTTCTTCGGGCGCGTGGGCGAGGTCGAATGCGACGGGCCCACGGCAACACGTCTCAAGGTCGATGAACAGCAGCCCGTTCTGCGTGGTGAGCATGTTGCCCGGGTGCGGCTCGCCGTGCAGCAGTTGCTCGGCGCCGCCCCGCTCGCCGATCACTCGTCCCAGGTTTCGCAACGTGTCGCCGAGCAGCGCCCGGTCCGCGTCGGCGAGTTCCGGCGTGTGGTCGCGGTTGGCCACGAGTTGTTGGGCCTGCTCGACCCGGTCCGTGAATCGCGGCGTCGGGACATCGAGCTTGCGCATGCCGGCGTGCAGCCGCTCCAGCGCATGGGCGTAGTCGGCCGGCGAGACCTGTCGAGGTCCCACGGGTTCGTAGTAGGTCCAGAACGTGACCACGAAGCCATCACGCTCATGGACTCGTGACTCCACCCGAGGATCGAGAGCGGCCACAGGGCATCCGGCTTCGGCGAGTCGCTGAGCGAGCTCGACCTCGAACTGCGCGACCTGCTGCGCTACGGGTGCCACCCGGGCCAGGACGTCACAAGGCAGCAGCCGCAGAGTGAGCTTGTTCGAGTCATGAAGAACGATGGCGTCATCGGCCGTCAGGCCAAGCGACGAAGCGGTCGACATGGCCGCGGTCACCGCACGCCGGACCTCTGACGCCTGCATCGTCGCCCGGCCCTTCTCCCTTGAGCGCTGTCACGGCCTTCCAAGCGCGCAACTTGCGCACCGTACCAAGGTGTCGACACCGACGCGCGGTGGTGCGGCGGGCGGGGACGCGCCTGTTGCGCGGCCACTGCGCGAGGCGGCGTCCGGCGGATCACGTGTCCAGGTACCGGAAGGCCTTCGTGACTGGCACCGGCTGGCACGACAGCCCTTTCACTCCTCACGGATGCGGCGGGCCTTGGCAACGAGCCGCCGAGGCAGCGTCGGCCCTGCACATGCGTAGTCGATCAGCAGGTCCCGGTAGGTGGTGTTCGCGAGCTCCGGTGCCAGGGTGATCAGGGCCCTCAAGTCGTCGGACGAGCCGGAAAGCCGTGTGCGGTAGGCGGCGCCCGCCGCGCGCAGGGAGACTTCGTGAGGTTCGCATGCCAGGCCCTGTTCGACGAGACTCACGGCCGCGGCGAAGTCGCCCTGCTCGGCACGCACATCTGCCAGGTCCAGGTAGAGGGACCAGTTGGCGGAGTCCAGGGACAAGGCGCGTTCGAAGGCCGCAGCAGCCTGATTCAGGTCGCCCATCACACGCCAGGTGGCCGCTCGTGCCACTGCGGTCCACATGACCCGGTCGACGGCATCGGCGCGGTCGCACAGGACGAAGGCCAGTTCGTACCGGCCGCAGGACCGGGGCAGCCGGGCCATGGAGGCCAGCGCTTGTGGGACGGGATTCCGCTCGGACACCACGTCGAGGGCACGGAACCAGGGCGCGAACCGGTCACGCATCTCGTCGGTGTCCAGCTCGTGGCCGTAGTCCAACGTCCGCAGGCACGCCTCGGCCAGCGCCTCGGAACTCACCGCGTCGAGAAAGCGCGCATCGCCGAACCAGGGTGCGGCGCCCCATGCCACGTCGGGCCGCACACCCGTGACCGAACCAAGGGCCATCACCGCGTCGTCCATGTTCCCCTCGAGGAACAGGAAGTACGCCTGCGCCAGCACAGCACTCAAGGAGCCGTCCCCTTCGAGGCTCTCCTTCAGTTCCGGGCGTTGTTCCTGCCACAACTCGGCGAGGGCCGCATAGGGCTCCGGAGCCGCCGGTGCCGAGGCTATGGCCCCCACCAGAAGCCTCACGGCGCCGACCGGGCTTCCGCCGCAGTGCGCCATCACACCAGCGAGACCGACTCCCGCCGTCACTGACTGATTCGACATCGCCAGAGAATAACCGTGGCCAAGGTTTCTCCGAGCCCTTCCGCTGGGACGACGGTTACGCCGTCGCTGGTCTGTCAGTGACGGACGGGAACGACGGCACAACGGCAAACGCCGCAACGAGGTCGAGCGGACGATCAACCGGCGCAAAACTACCGAGCCGTCACCACCCGCTACGACAAGAGTCGCCTACTCCGGCGTCCTCCGGATGGCTCCCGCCAGGGCTCATCCGCCTCGTGTCGTCGATCTCCTCGACCTCGCCGACCTGCACGAGGCCCCTGAACCGATTCCGTGCGTCGCGACATCAGGCCCGCCTTGGCCCCCGACCCCACCAACACCCCACCTGCGCCGGCGCTCTCACAACCTGAAGGCTGGCCCGATCCCGGCACGCCCATTGCGTCAAGCGTTGAAGAGGTGACGAAAAGGCTTCGCGCTCAGAATTCCGACTTGCCCCGCTAGGTTCCCAACCCTGCGCGATGTATTGACACTTGATTTCAGGAGTCTTACGTTTCAGCCGCAGTCTGAGAGCGCTCTCAGACTGGGCTCAGCGCTCACCCCACCGACGGTTCGCCGTGGTGCGGACCCTGTCCTCCCCGGCCTGGTCCGGGCGTTCCCCACGCCCGACCACGTACTGCGGCCCGCCGCCGACGAGCCCTCGTCCATCGCGATGACATGAGGTGTTTCCCCATGCCAGCTCCCCGACCAAGACACGCCGCCGCGCTGGTCCTGGCTGCCGCCCTGGCCGCGGTCGGTCTCGGCCCGGCCGCCACACCGGCGGCAGCCGCCACCGTTCCCGTAGGTGCCGGGAGTTACTCCGACACCCGGCCGGCCGGCACGTCCGGGCCCACGAACAACACGGGCGGGCCGGTGACTCCCAAGGTCACCGAGGCCGCCCGGAACAAGCCCGTGCCCACCAACGACTGGTGGTCCTCCCTCGCCTTCCAGCGCTACGGCGACAACCCGTACTCCACGCCCATGTACGGCCATCCGCTCACGTACCAGGCCGTCGCCGGTGGCCTGGAGGTGGGCTACCCGACCAGCCCCGCCGTCGTCGGCGACGGCCGCCAGTACGAGTACGCCCACAAGCGCGACCTCACCCTCGGCCTGAGCGGGCTGAACTCGCCCAACACCAAGGCCGACGCCTGGTCCGACTGGACCGTCACCCCGTACTGGTCCGACGGCACCCGCACCCTGCGCACGACCATCGGCCACGGCATGCCCTTCGTGTACGCGCAGGGCACCGGCGGCAACGCGCAGATCACCACCGCGGCCACGCCGAACGTCTTCGCCGACCAGGGCAACGTCCTCGGCGTCACGATCAGCGGGCACCACTACGCCCTGTTCGCGCCGAGCGGCACCGACTGGAACGTCTCGGGTACGACGATCAGCGCCGGCCTCGGCGGCAAGGACTACTTCTCCCTCGCCGTGCTGCCGTCCACCGACGCGCTGGCGACGTTCCGCAAGTACGCGTTCAGCTTCGTCACCGGATCGCAGGTCGACTGGAGCAGCGCGGGCGGCACGGTCCGCGCCACGTACAAGCTCACGACCCAGGCCAAGGAGGGCACCGAGCAGGGCACTCTCCAGGCGCTGTACCGGCACCAGTGGCTGCACACCACCGACGCCCTCACGTCGTACACGTACGTCTCGCCGCGCGGCACGATGAAGGTGCGCGAGGGCACTTCCTTCACCACCAGTCAGAAGGCCGCCCCGGTGCTGCCCGGGCTGCCGAAGAGCAGCGCGGTCGACACCGCCCTGCTGCGCACCCGGCTGGCCGAGGTCGCCAACGCCTCCGACCCGTTCTCCGGGGCCACGGACACGTACTGGACCGGCAAGGCGCTCGGCAAGCTCGCCCAACTGGTGCCGCTCGCGGACCAGATCGGTGAGGGCGCGATCCGCGACAAGCTGCTCGGCCAGCTCAAGGGCCGTCTGCAGGAGTGGTTCACGGCGGGCGGGGCGAGCGAGTTCTCCTACGACCGCGACTGGAAGACGCTGATCGGCTACCCCGCCTCCTACGGCAGCGACGCCGAGCTCAACGACCACCACTTCCACTACGGCTACTACGTGTACGCGGCGGCCATCGTCGCCCAGTACGACGCGTCCTGGGCCGCCGACTCCGCTTGGGGCGGCATGGTCAAGGCCCTGATCCGCGACACGGCCAACCCGAGCCGCACGGACAGCGCCTTCCCCTTCCTGCGCGGCTTCGACGTGTACGCCGGGCACAGCTGGGCCTCCGGGCACCAGGGCTTCGCGGCCGGCAACAACCAGGAGTCCTCGTCGGAGTCCACCAACCTCAGCGCCGCGCTGGTGCTCTGGGGATCGGCCACCGGCAACTCGGAACTGCGTGACCTCGGCAGCTACCTGCTGGCCACCGAGGGCGAGGCGATCGCCCAGTACTGGTTCGACGCCGACCAGACGGTCTTCCCGTCCTCCTTCGGGCACGACACGGTCGGCATGGTGTGGGGCAGCGGCGGGGCCTACTCCACCTGGTGGACCGCCAACCCCGAGGAGATCCACGGCATCAACGTGCTGCCGGTGACCGCGGGTGGTTCCCTGCACCTCGGCGCGCACAAGGCGGCGATCCGGCGCAACATCGCGGAGATGGAGCGCGAGAACGGCGGGCCCGCCGTCGAATGGCGCGACATCCTCTGGGAGTTCCAGTCGCTGGCCGACCCGGCCGCCGCGAAGTCCAAGTGGGACGCCGGCAACGCCGGATACACCCCGGAGCAGGGCGAGTCCAAGGCCCACACGTACCACTGGATCACCACCCTGGACGCGCTGGGCGCCCCGGACCCGTCGGTGACCGGCGACCTCGCGACGTCCGCGGTGTTCAGCAAGAACGGCATCCGCACGTACACCGCCCACAACTACGGCGCCACGCAGCGCACCGTCACGTTCTCCGACGGCAAGACGCTCACCGTGCCCGCCCGGTCCACCGCGACCGGCACCGGTTCGGGCTCGGGCGACCCGGACCCCGAGCCGCCCACCGGCAACACCTTCCAGCTCCGTACCGGCGGCACCCTCACCACGGCCACCGGCGCCACGGCCGGCAGCGACACGATCCCCTCCGCCGGCGGCCGCAACAACGACGGCACCCCGAGCAATCCGCTGGTCTACGTGGTCAAGGGCGTCAACGCCACCCTGAAGTCCGGTGCGACCACCGCCTTCCGCCTGCCGGTGGACGCCGGTACCTCGGTCGGACTGGGCCAGCAGGCCCGCATCAGCTACGACCTCACCGGTGACGGCACCTTCGAACGGACGGAGACGTACAACTACTTCGCCACCGACCCGGTCACGGGCTGGGAGGACTACACCCAGGCGCGGGGCCTGAAGTCGGCGACCGGCACCCTCGGCGACCTGCGCGGGGGAACGGTCCGGCTGGAGGTCTGGAGCGCCATCGGCAACGCGTCCTCGCAGCTGCGCACCGGCACGGACACGTCGGTGGTGGTCATCCCCTACGTGTGATCCACGCGTCACGCGCGACAGGAGACGGCGGGCACAGGATCTGTGCCCGCCGTTCGACGCGTCGGCCCGCCCGACCGCCGGTACTCGTGGTTGATCAGTGCGGTCAGCAGGTGGGTCCCGTCGTGCCCGCGGTGCCGGACACCGCGACGCCGGGCCGGTGCCGGCCGGTGGTGTCACGCGCGCCAGGAGACGGCGGGCACAGAGTGTGGCGGCGGTGCGGGCCGGGTGTCGGCCCGAGGAGACGGCCTCGTCCATGGTCTTCAGCGCTTCCCCGACGGAGGCGTCACCGGAGAACAGCCTCCGCACGGCGGTGAAGTGCGCCTGCTGCACCTTGGAGTTCGGCCAGCGCTGAGTCGCAGCAGCCGGCGAACACCCCCGCGCAGTACCCGGGTGTGCGCGCCGAGGGCGAGACCATCCGCCAGGTCGACTACAGCGAGGGTCTCCAGGTCGGCTACCGCTGCTACCAGGCCCAGGGCGAACAGCCGCTGTTCGCGTTCGGCCACGGACTGTCGTACACCGACTTCGCGCTCTTCGGGCTCAAGGTCTCCGCGTCGGGCGACTCGGGGGACGACGGGCTGACGGTGCGGTTCCGGGTGACCAACTCCGGCAAGCGGACCGGCACCGAGGTCCCCCAGGTCTACCTGGAGCTGCCCCGCAGCGCGGGTGAGCCGGCGCCTCGGCTGGTCGCCTGGGAGCGGGTGACGCTGCAGGCGGGCCAGAGCAGGACGGTCACCGTCCACCTCTCCGCCCGCGAGATCGCCGAGCGGCACCTGACCCAGTACTGGGACAGCGCGCGCGACGAGTGGCGCACTCCGTCCGGGACGTTCACCGCGCACGTGGGCGCCTCCTCGCACACCACCCGAGCCCGGGAGATCACGCTCGGCAGGCCCTGATCCCGCCGCCGTCCGCCCGCACACCGGCGGCGGGCGGACGGCGGCCCCGGCCCCGGCCCGGGCACCGGCACCGGCCCGGGCACCGGACGCAGGACGCAGGACGCAGGACGCCCAAGCGTGGCACGCGAAACGTCACGATGAGCGGCCCATGCGCGGCCCATGCGCGGACGACCGCCCCGAGGCCCGGGGTACGTGGGAGCCTGGCTCCAGATGCAGGGCTCCCCCGTCCGGGCGACCCTGGAAGGAGATCCCGACCCCTCACACCCCAGGGATAGCCATGATCAAGAAGCTGCACGAGATGGGGATGCGGAGCGAGCACGCCTACATGGCCGCATTCGCGTCCATCGGCCTCTCCGTCGCCACCTGGATGACGTCCCTCAAGGCCGAGCCCGGCGCCGGCATCGCCCGCGCCGACCGGTGGGGAATCTTCATCGGCGAATGGGCGCCGACGCTCTTCGGCCTCGGCCTCGCCCTGTCCCACTACGAGCAGTCGGAAGGCACCCTCCTCGCCAGCGTGAGCGAGATCCGCGAGGACCGAGCGGCCATGTCACCACCACACGCCCGCCTGCGCCGACGCCCGCGGCGCCCGGCGCGGCTCGGCGCGGCCCGGCGCCGCGTGCCGCGCCCACGTGACGACGGGGCGACGGGGCGACGGGGCGACGGGGCGATGCGCACGCCTCGAAGGACCCGTGTCCGCCGCCCGCGATGCGAGAGGAACCCGGCTTGCGGTGCGGGCAGGCTGTGGCAGCACTCCACCCGGCGAGCCGGTCGGCTCGCCGGGCTCACGCCCGACCTGACGGCGTCCCGTCCCCGAAGAAGCGGTCTCGAAGTACGGCTCGAAGTACGGGGCGTATCGCCCGCGGCCTGCGCTGCGGACTTCTTGACGCGGTGGCCGCCCGGCTCAAAGGGCCGCAGGCGGCTCGCGGCGGGGCCGGTGACGGCGCGTGGTCAGGAGCAGCAGTCGCATCCCGGTCGGCAGCCGCACACGGCGGCGGTCGGTGTGGCCGGCGCGCAGCAGCCCTTGCCCTGCCAGGCGTCGCGGCCTTCCTTCACGGCGACGGCGGCGATCACGAGGGCGGCGACCGGGTCGGCCCAGGACCAGCCGAAGAGGCTGTTGGCGAGGAGCCCCGCGAGCAGCACGGCGGAGAGGTAGGTGCACAGCAGCGTCTGCTTGGAGTCCGCGACGGCGGAGCCGGACCCGAGTTCACGTCCGGCGCGCCGCTGGGCGGCCGAGAGGAAGGGCATGACGGCCAGGGAGACAGCGGCCAGCACGATACCGACCGTGGAGTGCTCCGCCCTCTCGGGGCCGGCCAGCGCCCGGATCGACTCGACCGTGACGTACGCGGCGAGGACGAAGAAGGAGACGCCTATGATCCGCAGGGTGGTCCTCTCACGGGCCTCGCGGGCGGCGTGGTCGCGGGCGGAGAACTGCCAGGCGACGGCGGCGGCCGAGGAGATCTCGATGACCGAGTCCAGCCCGAAACCGATCAGCGCGGTGGACGAGGCGAGGGTGCCGGCGGTGAGGGCGACGACGGCCTCGACGACGTTGTAGGCGATCGTGGCCGTGACCAGCAGGCGTATCCGGCGGGTGAGCGCGTCACGCCGGGCCGGGGACGGCCCGAGGGATGTCGCGGTCATCAGCAGCAGTCCTCGGTCGCGGCGTCCGGGCACCCGCGGTCGGTCTCCACGGCCACCACGGCGGTGCGCAGGTCGTCGAGCGCGTGGCCGAGGCGTTCGTCGGCCAGCTCGTAGCGGGTGCGCCGACCGTCGGGGACCGCGACGACCAGGCCGCAGTCGCGCAGACAGGCCAGGTGGTTCGACAACCGGGTCCGGGACACGCCGATCCTGTCGGCAAGGTCGGACGGGTAGGCGGGAGCGTCGCGCAGGGCCAGCAGCAGCTGGCAGCGGATGGGGTCGGCGAGAGCGCGGCCGAAGCGCGCGAGCACCTCGACCTCGGGAGCGATGGTCAGCACCGTTCGAGAGTACATACGATCCTGAATTCAGGAAAGCGTGGACAGCGGGTCGAGACCGTGCGCGGCGCCGCACGATCCCGACGCCCTTCGCGGGAGATCCGCGTACCGCATCCACCCACCCGGCCGTCCCGTCGGCCTCTGGCGCGACGGGCCACTCACTGCCGACGGCTGCCGCGGCGAGCACAGACGCCTCACGGCCTTCCGGAGCGCCCGTGTGCTGCTGGATCAACTACTGTCGCGAGCATGGTCGAACACGATGCCCTCAGCACCGCCCGCGAGGCCTACGACGCCGCTGCCACCACCTATGCGGAGCTGTTCCGCGACTCGCTGCGCGACAGTCCCCTGGACCGCGCGATCCTGGGTGCCTTCGCCGAGGTCGTGCGTGCGAGCGGGAACGGCCAGGTCGCGGACCTGGGGTGCGGGCCCGGCCACATCACCGCCCACCTGGCCGAGTCGGGGTTGGAGGCGTTCGGTGTCGACGCCTCTCCCGCGATGATCGAGCTGGCTCGACGGGCCTGTCCTGACCTGCGGTTCGACGTGGGCTCGATGGCCGCGCTGGACATCGCCGACGGCGCGCTGGGCGGCGTACTCTCACGCTGGTCCATCATTCACACCCCGCCGCCGCGACTCCCCGTCCTGCTGGCGGAGTTCCATCGTGTGCTGGCACCCGGCGGTCACCTTCTCATCGGCTTCTCGGCGAGCGATGATGCCGCGCACCCGACGCAGGTCTTCGATCACGCCGTCGCGCCGGCCTATCGGTGGTGGCCCGATCACCTCGCCGCGATGCTGCGCGAGACCGGGTTGGCCGAGGCCGCCCGGATGGTCCGCGAGCCCCAGCCCACCGACCGGCGGCAGTTCCGGGAGGTTCACCTCCTCGCCCGCAAAGCCTGACGGAGGCCGCCCGGCCGGACGCGAGCCGGACGCCGCGGAAAGCGTCGGGAAGCGGACGGCTCGGCGGCCGCGCAGCACCTAAGGCCTGTCCGACGGAGTGGCCAGGCGGTCTGCCGTGACCAGCCACGACGTGCTGCGCAGCCGGACCGTGCCGTCCTGCCCCTCGTGATCGCGCAGTTGGTCCGTCAGGGTGCGGCGGGCACGCTCCCGTGTCGCCGCGTCGACCTGTTCCATCAGGTGCCGGCCAGGGCCCGTTGCCAGCAGGAACTCCGCCGCGTCCTCGGCTCCCCGCCCCCAGACCCCGTACGCCTGCGCCCGGCCGACGGTGATGTCGGTGAAGCCGGCCGCGGTGAGGACGTCGTGGATGCGGTCCCGGGTGGCCAGGGAGAACATGCCGGGCGTCCCCGGCCTGCCGAAGTCGCCGAGCGGCAGGATGTCACGCAGTGACGCCATCGCCGTCACCCAGCCGTTGAGCATGGCGTCGGCCGGGCAGACGAACGCCAGGCGTCCGCCGGGTCGCAGCGCCCGACCGATGTTGCCGAACGCCGCCACGGGATCGGTGAAGAACATCACCCCGTAGCGGCTGATCGCCGCGTCGAACGTGCCCGGCTCGAAGGCGTACACCTGCGCGTCGCCTCGTGTGAAGGAGACGTTGGCGATGCCCTCCTCCTCCGCGCGGGCCCGCGCCTGAGCCAGCATCGGGCCGGACAGGTCGAGGCCCACCGCGCTCCCCCGGGGCGCACGGAGCGCGGCGAGCCGCGTGGTCTGCCCGGAGCCGCAGCCGAGGTCGAGGGTCCGGTGGGTCCCGGTGATCGCGGCGGCTTCGAGCAGCGGCTCGTTGAAGCCCTCGTTCACGGCGTTCCAGCGGTCCTGGTGGCGCGCCCAGTGGGCGCCCTCCGGGCCGTTCCACGCCTTTTCCTGCTCGGTGTTGACGACGTCCGGCACGGGTGCCTCCTGCTTGGGACAACGGAGAATGGGCGTGCGCCCAAACTGTATGGGCATGCGCCCATACTGGCAATCCCCGCTACCATCCGAGGAGTTCGCCCCCCTGCGGGCGATGGCGGCAGGACGGAAGAGAGGCACATGTCACCGCGCGGAGTAGCGACGCCGGACGTGCGCGAGCGGCTGTTCTCGGCTGCCGAGCGCGTCGTGGAAAGGGACGGTCCCGGCGCACTCACCAGCCGTTCCGTCACCACCGAGGCGGGCTGCGCCAAAGGGCTGCTGCACGCGCACTTCGCGGGGTTCGACGAGTTCGTGGCCGAGCTCTGCCTCGACCGGTTCGCGCGGACGGCGGCGAAGGCGGAGGCGCTGCCGGGGCTCGCCGGGCAGGGCACGGTGGCGCGGAATCTCGACGCCGTCGTCCTCGCGCTGTTCGCCTCCGGCGGCCCCGCCCTGTCAGGCCTGGCCATGGCTCGTCCTGCCGCCGCGTCGCGCGTCCGCACGGCCCTGGCAGGCGGGGCACCGGGCTTCACGGCGATCCAGGAGTCCATCACCGGCTACCTGGAGGCGGAACAAGAGCTCGGCAGGGTGGCGCGGACCGTGGATCCGCGCAGCGTGGCTCTGGCGATCGTCGGCACCGCCCACCACCTCCTGCTGACCAGTTGGCCCGGCACCCCTGACCCACGGCCCGCCATGACGCGCCTGGTGGCGGCGTTGGTGGACGGCTAGGTTCTCCCTCTTCGGTCAGCGCCGTGTCCGGATGAGGACGGCGGCACGGTGTCGCGGCGGGCGCGCGCGAAACGGACGTACGGCCTTCGCACGGGTGTCGCGCGAAGGCCGTACGTCCGGTCAGCAGGGCAGGATGTTCCGCACCGGTGCCCAGTCCACGTTGGTGGTCTGGGCGCTGCGGGCGGCGGGCATCGACCAGGTCGACCCGTTCGTGAAGGTCAGGAACGGGCGAGTGCCCGCGGTCTGGTTGTTGTCCCACGAGCCCACGGTGAACCAGGGAATGGGGCGCGCCCAGCCGTTCGACGGCGTGGCCACCGCGTGCGTCTTCGCCTGGGAGGAACGGGCGCGGGAGTCGTCGGCGTTCATGCTGGAACGCATCCGCAAGGAGCTGACGGCCTGGCCGGACCGTCCCGCGCTCCCCGAGGGGCCCGCTCCCGCCACGAGGGCGGGCCCCTCGCGCACCGCACCGGCGCTGTGGAGGTCACCCGGGCGGGTAGCCGGTCAGTACGGAGCACGCACGTCTTCCTCGTCGTACCTGCGGGCCCGCCGAGGGACGGGCCCCCCGACCACGACTCGGAGGTCGACCGGCCGGGCCGGCTGCTCGGCGCGCTCGGCTGCCCGTCCGTGAACCCGGCCCGGCCCGGCGTCAACGGGCTCCTAGGTGTGGAGATCGCCGCCCGGAGCGTCCGCCCGCACGGCGCACTCCGTCGCCGCCTCCGCAGTGCTCCGCCGCGGGTCGTCCGTTCCTGGCACGCGATCGGCCTAGAGAAGCCCTCCCATCAGGTACGGCGCGGCCGGGGGAAGCAATGATGGAACGGGCAGACGCACTCGCCCGGCGCACGCGCCGCACCGCACCGCAGGACCGAGGGCCGATGCATGTCTCCTCAGGTCTCACAAGGTCCCCTCATCCTCCTCACGGAGTGCGCACCATGAACGTTTCGGTCGTCCTGTTCACCGCGGACCTGCGGCTGCACGACCATCCGCCGCTGCTGGCCGGCTGCGGCGGCGACGGCACCGGACAGGTGGTGCCGCTGTTCGTGCGGGACCGGGCCGTGGACGCCGCGGGGTTCGCCGTTCCCAACCGGCTGGCGTTCCTCGCCGACTGCCTGCGGGACCTGGACGCGGGACTGCGCGAGCGCGGGGGGCGCCTCGTCGTCCGCTCCGGTGACCTCGTCGAGCAGGTGTGCCGGGTGGTGACCGAGGCGGACGCCGCCGAGGTGCACATGGCGTCCGGGGTCGGTGCCTACGCCCACCACCGCGAACAAGGACTGCGGCGGGCCCTCGAAGCGCTGGGGCGCCGACTCCACGTCCACGACACGGTGACCACTGTGGTGCCGCCGGGTGGCGTGACACCGGCGTCGTCCGACCACTTCGCCGTCTTCACGCCGTACTTCCGGCAGTGGTCCGGACAGCCGCTGCGCGGTGTCCTCGGCGCACCGCGCGCGGTACGGGTCCCGGACGGCGTGGCGTCCGAGCCGCTGCCCTCGCGCGCCGGCCTGTCGGGCCTGTCGGAAGGGCTGGCCCGGGGTGGCGAGACCGCGGGTCGCGAGCGCCTGGCGGCGTGGCTGCGCAGCGGGCTCGCCGCGTACGAGGACCGGCACGACGACCTGGCCGGTGACGCCACCTCCCGTCTCTCGCCCCATCTGCACTTCGGCACGCTGTCCCCCGTCGAGGTCGTGCACCGGGTGCGCGCAGCGGGAGGTCCGGGCGCCGAGGCGTTCGTACGGCAGGTGGCCTGGCGCGACTTCCACCGGCAGGTTCTCGCGGCCCGGCCGGACGCCGCCCGCTCCGACTACCGCACCCGGCACGACCACTGGCGCTCGCCGCAGGAGGCCGAGGCGGACGTGGCCGCCTGGAAGGCGGGCCTGACCGGCTATCCGGTGATCGACGCGGCGATGCGCCAGCTGCGCCACGAGGGCTGGATGCACAACCGCGCCCGCCTGCTGACCGCCGGTTTCCTGACCAAGACCCTTTACGTCGACTGGCGCGTCGGCGCCCGTCACTTCCTCGATCTCCTGGTCGACGGCGACCTCGCCAACAACCAGCTCAACTGGCAGTGGGTCGCGGGGACCGGCACCGACACACGTCCCAACCGGGTCCTCAACCCCGTCCGCCAGGCCAAGCGGTACGACCTCGACGGCGCCTACGTCCGGCGCTGGGTGCCCGAGCTCGCCGGTCTGCCGGGCCCGGCGGTGCACGAGCCGTGGCAGCCGGCGGGCCTGGACCGCGCGGCGGTCGACTACCCCGACCCGATCGTCGACCTGGCGGCCGGCCTGGCCCGCTTCCGCGAGGCCCGCGCGCGCGGATGACGGAACGGCAGAACGGCAGAACAGCAGAACGGCGGAACGGCGGAACGGCGGATTCGGCTGGTGGGAAGCCGGCGGGGGAACGAGCCCGGGAGACCGGCGACGGACGGAGACGCCCCCGCACCGTCGTAGATCATTTACCGGGCGGCCCTTAACCTGCTGAACACCGGCCCGCCCAGACGAAGGACTCACCGTGGCAGCGAAGGTACTCAGGCCGCACCAGCGGGAAGCCGTGGACGCGGTGGTCCGTGCCCTGGAGGTCCCCGCCGGCGGGACGGTGCCCGAGCACGGACTGCGCACCCAGGTGATCATGGCGACCGGAACCGGGAAGACCCTGGTCGCCACCCGGAGCGCGGAGGAGCTTCACGCGGGCCGGGTGCTGGTGCTCGTCCCCTCGCTGGACCTCCTCGCGCAGACCGAGGCCGCATGGCGCGAGGGAGGCCGCACGGGTCCGGTGATCGGCGTCTCGTCCCTGCGCGGGGCGGAGGCCTCCTTTCCGAACACCACGGACGTGGACGAGCTGGTCTCCTGGGTGCGCCCGTTCGACAAGGTCACCGTGTTCGCCACCTACGCCTCCCTGGGGCTGGGCACCCTGGAGCGCGCGCACCGGGCCGGCCTGCCGGGCTGGGACCTGATCGTGGTGGACGAGGCGCACCGGACGTCCGGCCGGATCGGGAAGCCCTGGGCGGTGGTCCACGACAACACGCGGATTCCGGCCCTGCGCCGCCTGTACATGACCGCCACGCCGCGGCTGTGGCAGTTGGACGAGGGCGACGGGCAGCAGGGCGCGCCGGGTGAGCTGGTCGCCTCCATGGAGGACGACGCGGACGGGCCGTTCGGCGCCCGGTGCTACACGCTGACGCTGTCGGAGGCCATCGACCGGGGGATCTGCGCGCCGTATCAGGTGGTGTGCGTGGATGTCACGGACACGGAGTTCCAGGCCGCCGTGCTGCTCGGTGTGGAGGGGCGGTCGGACGAGGTGCGCGGGGCACGGCTTGCCGCGCTGCAGACGGCACTGGTGAAGGCGTCGGCCGAGGAAGGGCTGAGGCGCACGCTGGTCTTTCACCATCAGGTACGGGAGGCCGAGGCGTTCGCGGCCGGCCTCCCGGCTGTCGCGGAGGGGCTGCACGCCGCGGACCCGGAGGCGTATCCGGGGGTGGTCTGGGCGGACTGGCTGTGCGGGGAGCACCGCCCGCAGCACCGGCGGCACGTCCTGGCACGGTTCGCCGACGGGACCGCGGCGGACGGCACCCCCGTGGACAAGAGCTTCCTGGGGTCGGTGAGGGTCCTCGGCGAGGGCGTCGACACGAAGAACTGCGACTCCGTGTACTGGGCCGACGTGCGCGGCTCCATGCCCGACCTCGTCCAGGCCGTCGGCCGTGCCCTGCGGATGCGGCCCGGCGAGGGCAAGGTCGCGTCCCTGGTCGTGCCGGTGCTGCTCGGGCCCGGAGAGACGCCCGACAGCATGCTCACCTCCCGGGCGTACGCGGGGCTCGCGAAGCTTCTGGAGGCGCTCCGGGCGCACGACGCCCGCATCGTGGAACAGCTCGCCGAGCCGCAGGCGCCCAGCCGCTCCTCCCGGGGCCGCGAAGCGGGTGGTGAGGGCGAAGCCGGTGGGGCCGTGGGTGGCGTGAGCGGCCCGGCCCGGGCGCTGCTGAAGTTCTCCACGCCGCGCGACCCCGCGCACCTGGCGGCGTTCATCAACCTGCGCGTGCTCGACCCCGAGCACCAGCACTGGCGGCGCGGCGTCGAAGCCGCCGTCGTCTACACCCGTACGTACGGCGATCTGCGGGTGCCGTTCACGTACCGCGTCCCGCAGGGTGAGGAGGCGGGGGCGGAGGGGTGGCCGGCCCCGCTCGCGGGCTTCCCGCTCGGCCAGTGGATCGCCGACGCCCGCCGCTTCCACGCCCGTGGCACGCTGGCCGGGGACCGCGTCGCGCAGCTGGAGAAGCTGGGCATGGTCTGGTCGCACCACGACGTCTCCTGGGAGGAGGGCCTCACGGCGGCGCGCGGGTGGGCCGCCGAGCACGGGCACCTCCTGGCCCCGCTCGACGCCACGTTCCAGGGACACAGGATCGGCATCTGGCTGAAGAACCAGCGGGCCGCCGCCAGGAGGGCGCGGGAGATCGAGCAGCGTCGCGCCGAAGGGCTGCCCGTCGGGTCGCGGACCGGGGCGCTGTCGCAGGAGCGGCGTGAGCAGCTGGAGGACATCGACCCCGCCTGGTGCCCGGCCTGGCCCGTGGAATGGCAGCGCGCCTTCCACCTCACCCGCCTGCACCTGGAAGAGGGCGGGACGCTGCCCACGGTGCCGGGCGGGACGGTACGCCAGGGTGAGGACCTCGGGCGGTGGGTGCGGGCGCAGCGGCTCGGCTTCGACAGGCTGAGCGGCGTGCAGCAGTGGATGCTGGAGCACGTGCTCGGCATCGGGCCCGCCGACGAGGACGAGAAGCCACGCCCGCGCCGCACCCAGGACGACCGGTGGGCCCTCAACCTGGCCGCCGCCCGGCAGTTCCACGCACGCGAGGGACATCTGCAGGTTCCCAGGAAACACGTGGAGACCGTCGTGACCGGCGAGGGTGAGGAGCGGGACGTCAAACTCGGCGCCTGGATCAGCAACCAGCGCACCCGGGCCGCGTCGCTGCCCCCGCAACGCGCACGACAACTCACCGCTCTCGGCATGCGCTGGGCCTCGCCCCCCGAAACCGGCGATCCGCAAGGTCTTCGAACCGGCCGCCCGTAGCGCCACGAGGGGACATGCCCGGCGGGCGCAACGGCACGGCGGCGTACCGGGAGGGCGCGGGACGCTATCGGTGACCGGGGCCGTCTCCCCTCCGAGGGCACGTGGTGCGACGCCCGGAGCGCGCACGGCGCCGCCCGGTACGGTTCCTCCGGGCGGCGCCCGCTGGTCAGGTGTGCCGGGCCCGGGCGCCCGGCGTGTTCAGCAGAACCAGCCGTTCTGCACCCAGCCCCGGCGGTTGATGTCTCCGTAGGCGAAGCCGTAGACCCAGTCTCCGCCGGCCTGTTCGACCAGGAAGGTCTGTCCTCGGTGCAGGGTGCCCATCCACGCCCCGTGGGGTGCGGAGACGCGGACGAAGAGGTCCTGGGCACAGACGGTTTCGCGTTCGCCCACGGTGCCGTCGGCGGCGCCGGCGGGGCCGGTGGCCACGGCGGTCAGCGCGGCGACGGCCACGGCGAGGGTGGCGAGCCTGCTCTTGCGGATCACGGGGTGTTCCCTTCCGTCGTCGAGTCGTTGGTCGTCGGTCACCAGGAGCCGAAGCCGCCCAGGCACTCCTGCCGGACGAAGCCCCAGTCGTTGGGCCCGAAGTCGAAGGTGGCGGCCCAGCCGTTGTAGACGGGGTGGGCGCCGCGCGTGTGCCCGACCTTGTCACCGCGCAGCAGGATCCGTTTGAGGCCGACCGGACCTGACGCGCTGTCGTAGTTCGCGTAGAAGCTGGCGCTGTCGCAGACGATGACCGCGTGCTGGGGCACGGTCGGTTCCGCGTTCGCGACACCGGCTGTGCTCAGGGAGAGGACGGCGGTCACGGCGAGGGCGACACCCGCCCTGTGAGTCGTGTTCATGACAACCATGGTGGGGCACGGCCGGCTCCCCGTCCAGAACGCCGTGCACCGGCCACGCGCACGGGGCACGAACACCGTGTCCGGCCTGACGAGCGGCGGTGGGATCCGCCCGGCCCCCGGAGAAACGTCACCCGCCGCCCCGCTCCCGGAGCTGCCGCCCGGCTACGACCCGGACGAGCCGCGTCCGTCGCACGCCACCGTGTTCGGACAACCCCAGCTGCACCGAGTGGGCCGGCACCGCAAGGCCCTGACGGGCCGCGGCGCCGTCAGCCTCCGGTGCCGTCGTCCTCCTCGACGGGAGGCATGAGCGCGCGCAGCCAGCGCTCCGTCTGGGCGACATGGGCCTCGGCCGCGCCCGCCGCCGCGCCCGGATCGCGGTCCGCGATCGCGGTGGCCAGGACTCGGTGGTCCGCGTCGCTCTTGCGCCGCAGCTCCGGGCCCTCGGGGAGGGTGAACACCTGGTACTTGCGCGAGCGTGCGCGGAAGACCGCGAGCAGTGAGGCGAGGGTGGGGTTGCCGCCCGCCCGGGCGATCTCGGCGTGGAAGCGGTGGTCGAGCTCCGAGGCCTCGGCGGGGTCGTCGGTGGCCTCCATCGACTCGATGAGCGTGAAGAGGGCCCGGATCGTCTCGGGCGTCGCGCGCGCCGCGGCCTTGGCCGCCGTGTGGGCCTCCAGGACCCGCCGGATCTCGTACACCTCCAGCAGGCCGGGCAGCGGCAGGAGCTGGAGGGTCAGCGAGAGGCTGCCGATGAGGTCCTCGGGTCTGAGCTGGGAGACGTAGGTGCCGGAGCCGTGCCGCGGTTCGATCACTCCGAGGGCCGCGAGCATGCGTACCGCCTCGCGCAACGAGCCGCGGGAGACGCCCAGTTCCTCGCAGAGGTCCGCCTCCGGAGGGATGCGCTCCCCGGCGCCCAGGCGCCCCGTGGCGATCATGTGCCGTAGGCCGTGGAACGCCTTGTCGACTGCGGACATCCGATTCCTCCCCTGCCGGACCGGCGGCACCGCCTGCCCACGGAGCACTGTAGCGAGCCGAGAGATGTGATGTCTGTGATGTGTCAGGCGTAAGTCATCCGACTTCTTTCCCTGCAGAGGGCTTGTCATGGCCGAAAACTGCATGCCACCATCCCGAGTCATCATATGTCTCTGCTTGGAGGTCTGATGTCCCTCGCTTCCGAGAGGGGAGTCGCGTGAGCGAGACCGAGGTCACCACCGCGCCGCGTCCCCTGCTGCTGGCCGACGGCCGGCCGGCAGCGCGGGCGTGGTCGCTGGACCCCGCCCTGCGCCACCTCAACCACGGCTCGTTCGGTGCCGTACCGCTGGCGGCCCAGGAGCGGCAGCACGAGCTGCGCCGGCAGATGGAGAGCGCTCCGGTGGTGTGGTTCCCCGCCCTGCCGCAACGCCTCGCGGCGACCCGGGTCGACCTCGCGGCCTTCCTCGGCGCGGACCCCGGCGACCTCGCCCTGGTGCCGAACGCGAGCGCCGGGGTCAGCGTCGTGTACGCCGGGCTGACGCGCCGCAACGGCGGGGAGATCGTCGTCACCGACCACGGCTACGGCGCCGTGACGATGGGTGCCGAGCGCCTGGCGCGCCGCTGGGGCGGCCGGGTGCGCACCGCCCGGGTGCCGCTGGACGCCGACGCGGAGCGGGCGTACGAGGCCGTGATGGCCGAAGTGGGTGAGGCCACCGACCTCGTCGTGGTCGACCAGATCACCTCGGCGACCGCCCGCCGGCTGCCGGTGGAGCGGATCGGCGCGCAGGCGCGGCGGCGAGGTGTCCCGCTGCTCGTGGACGGCGCGCACGCGCCCGGGCTGATCCCCGCTCCCCTCGACGGACTGACGTGCGACTTCTGGGCGGGCAATCTGCACAAGTGGGGCTGCGCGCCGCGCGGCACCGCGGCGCTGGTGGCCCGCGGTCCGCTGCGGGACGGGCTGTATCCGCTGATCGACTCGTGGGGTGCCGCCGACCCCTATCCCGACCGCTTCGACCAGCAGGGCACGCTCGACGCCACCAACTACCTGGCCGCGACGACGGCACTGGGCTTCATCGACGGCACCTGGGGCTGGCCCACCGCCCGCCGGTACATGGACGACCTGGCCGGCTACGCCGAGCGGATCGTGGGCACCGCCTTCGCCGAACGGACCGGCGCCGACGCGTCCGTCGACGTCGGCATGCCCGTGCCCGGCATGCGGCTGGTGCGGCTGCCCGACGGCCTGGCCGACAGCCGTGTGGCGGCCGACGCGCTGCGCGACCGGGCCGCCGGCGAACTGGGCGTGGAGGCGGCGTTCACCAGCTTCGGCGGCGTCGGCTATCTGCGGCTGTCCGCCCATGTCTACAACACCGCCGAGGACTACGAGTACTTCGCCGAACGCTGCGTTCCCGTCCTGTGCGACTGGGCCCGCGCCACC
This sequence comes from Streptomyces sp. DH24, assembly GCF_029813775.1. Lineage (GTDB taxonomy): Bacteria > Actinomycetota > Actinomycetes > Streptomycetales > Streptomycetaceae > Streptomyces. Next base: position 37,762 of record NZ_JARVKW010000002.1, read on the forward strand.
ACCGGGCAGCACCGCGCGCACTAGCCCGCGCACCCCCGCCCCCTCCCCCGGCCGCGCGTCGCCGCGCCGCCGTCATCCCCGTACGGATCAAGGAAGAGGTCAGCACTATGAGAAGAAGGACGGCAGCCCTCGCGCTCGGCACAGCCGCCGTGATGGCTCTGACCGGCTGTTCCACCATGAGCCCCGGTGAGGGCGGAACGGTCACCCTCAACATGGTCGAGAGCCTCACCAACCCCGCCCGCACCGACCTGCTGAAGGACCTCATAGCCGACTTCGAGCAGCAGAACCCCAAGATCGAGGTCAATCTGGTCTCCCCGCCCACCGAGCAGGCCGACCAGAAGATCCAGCAGATGCTCCAGTCCGGCAGCGGCGTGGACGTCCTGGAGGTACGGGACATCACCGTCGGCCCGTGGTCGAACAACGGCTGGCTGTACGACATGAAGAAGGACCTCGCCGGCTGGAAGGGCTGGGAGGACCTGACCGAGAACGCCGTCGCCGCCTCCGAGGACGACAAGGGCAGGACGTACTTCGTCCCCTACGGCTTCTACGGGCTGAGCCTCTTCCACCGCACCGACCTGATCGAGAAGGCCGGTTTCGACAAGCCGCCGGCCACCTGGGAGGAACTGCTGGAGCAGGCCTCCGCCCTCCACGAGCCGGGTGAGCGCCGGTACGGCTACGCCTTCCGCGGCGGGGCCAACGCGCACAGCAACGCCACCGCCGCGATCGAGGCGTATGTCGCCGACCGGATCGACCCGGCCAACGGTTACCTGCTGAAGGACGGCAGCACGATCTTCTCCGCGCCCGAGGCGCTCGACGCCATGGAGACCTACCTCAAGCTGTTCCGGCAGGCGTCGCCCAAGTCGTCGGTGGCCTGGGGCTACCCGGAGATGGTCGAGGGCTTCTCCAACGGCTCCACCGCGTTCCTGCTCCAGGACCCCGAGGTCATCGCCACCGTCTCGGAGTCCGAGTCGATCGAGCAGGGGCAGTGGAGCACCGCCCCGCTGATGGCCGGTCCCAGCGGCAAGACCGTGCAGCCGCTGGCCACCGCCGGGTGGGGTGTGGCGGACGGCAGCAAGCACAAGGCCGAGGCCGTGAAGCTCGTCGAGTTCCTCTCCGAGGGCAAGGCGTCGACGGCGTTCACGAAGAAGAACAGCCTGGTGCCCATCCTGAAGTCGGCGGCCGAGGACGAGTTCTACCGGACCGGGCCGTGGGCCAGTTACGTCACCATGACGGAGAACCCGGACAAGTACCTCGTCGTCACCCAGCCGCGCGGTGTGGCCTGGTGGGCGCAGTGGCAGCAGCGGGCCGACACCGACGTGCAGAAGATGATCCTCGGCAAGCTGTCGCCGAAGGAACTGCTGGCCGGCTGGGACGCCTACTGGACCGAGAAGTGGAAGAAGTAGCCATGCCCGCCGCTTCCACCACACCCTCCTCGACGTCGAAGTCCCGGACGGCGCCGCCCTCGCGCGGGGGTGGCGCCCCACGGGAAGGGGGCCGCCGCAGGCGGGAGTTCACCACCCGACGGGGCCTGGTCATCGCCGCCTTCATGGCACCGGCGGCGGTGTTCGTGGCCGTCTTCACGTACTACCCGATGATCGCCGGCAGCCAGATGGCCTTCCGGAACTGGAATCTGACGGACCTCACCGACACCTCGTGGGTGGGACTGCGGAACTTCCGTGACGTCTTCACCGACCCGGCATGGGGCACGGTGCTGGGCAACACCGCGCTGTGGGTGGTCGGTTCGATCGTGCCCCAGCTGGTGATCGGATTCGCGATCGCGCTCTGGCTGCGCCGCCGGTTCCGCTTCCGCGGTCTCTACCAGGCCCTGATCTTCTTCCCCTGGGCGATCTCCGGGTTCCTCATCGGCATCCTGTTCCGCTGGCTGTTCAACAGCGAGTTCGGCGTCGTCAACGACCTGCTGCAGAAGGCCGGGCTGATCGACGAGCCGATCGCCTGGCTGGCCGATCCGCAGACGGCGATGATCGCCGTGCTGATCGCCAACGTCTGGTACGGCGTCACCTTCTTCGCGATCATGATTCTGGCGGCGCTGCAGTCGATCCCCGACGAGCTCTACGAGGCGGCGGCGATCGACGGTGCCGGCAAGGCCCGCACGCTGTTCCAGATCACCATTCCGTACATCCGCGTGACGCTGGCGCTCACCGTGCTGTTGCGGGTCATCTGGATCTTCAACTTCCCCGACCTGATCTTCGGCATGACCGGGGGCGGGCCGAACGACGAGACGCACATCGTGACCACCTGGATGATCAAGATCACGCAGCAGGGCGACTACGGCAAGGCCTCCGCGCTCGGCCTCCTGGTGGTCGCCGTCCTGCTGGTCTTCGCGGTGTTCTTCCTGCTGGCCACGCGGGAGCGCCCGGTCCGTACCCGGGGCGCCGGAAAGCGAGGGATGCGGTCATGACCGGCAAGGAAACCACCGTCGGCCGGGCCACCAAGTTCACGTTCCTCGGCCTGTGGCTGGTCTTCTCCCTCTTCCCCCTCTACTGGATCGCCGTCACCTCGCTCAAGGCGCCAGGCGACATCTTCACCTTCCCCATCGCCTACTGGCCCGAGCGGTTCTCGTTCGAGAACTACCAAGGCCTGTTCGGCACGGCGGACTTCGGCACCTACCTCGTCAACAGCCTGGTCGTCGCGACCGTCGCCGGGGTGGTGGCCACGGCGATCTCGACGCTGTCGGCGTACGTGCTGGCACGCTTCGAGTTCCGCACCAAGTCCGCTCTGCTGATGGCTGCCCTGGTCACGCAGATGATCCCGTCCTTCATCGCGCTGGGGCCGCTCTACCTGCTGATGACGGACCTGCGGCTGGTCGACAACCGTCTCGGGCTCGTACTCGTCTACATCGCCGTGTGCGTCCCGTTCTGCACGGTGATGCTGCGCGGCTTCTTCCAGAACATCCCCGACGCGCTGGAAGAGGCCGCCATGATCGACGGCCTCTCCCGGTTCGGGGCGCTGGTGCGGGTGCTCCTGCCGGTGATGCGTCCGGGGATCGTGGCGGCGTTCATCTTCAACTTCGTCAACTGCTGGAACGAGCTGTTCCTTTCGGTGACGCTGATGAACAGCGACGGCAACAAGACGGTACCGACGGCCCTGAACGGCTTCATCTCCAGTTTCAACATCGACTGGGGTTCGATGTCCGCGGCGGCGGTACTGACGATCCTCCCCACGATGATCCTCTTCGCCTTCGCCAGCCGCCACATCGTCCAGGGCCTCACCTCGGGGGCGGTGAAGGGCTGAAGGGCCGGCGGTGCGAGCGGCGTCGAGGGCGCCGGAGGCGGACGAGTTCGCCGACGCACCGCCCGGCCGTGTCGCACCGGCGGCAGGCGTCACGGCCGGGAGCCGGCGGTCTGCGCCGGCGCCGCACCGCGCCCCGTCGCGGCCTCAGACACTTACTGCCGCTGCGCCGAGCAGCTCGCCTCAGGTGATCGTCTCGCCGTCGTGAGTCCCGCCCTGGCAGCGCTTCGTGAAGGAGTTCGCCCCGTCCCCGCTCGCGGCGACGATGATCATGCCACCGCCCTGGACGCAGTCCCGTGCCGAGACGTCGGCGGGCAGCTGCGCGGTGCCGCGGGCGGTGAGGTCCTGGGCAGGAAGCCCGGCGGCCTGCGCGGTCCCGGCGGACAACGCCGTCACGGTCAGCGCCGCGACCAGGAGCTGGGACGACATCTTCATGAGGATCTCCTACGCGTCTCTTTGCCACCGGTGCCGTACCAGCGTCACCAGCACGGCCGGCGACCGCCACCAGCGGCGGCCACGCGGGGGACGCCGGGCCCCGCCCAAAGGCTCGCGAATCCTGCCGAGCGTTCGGCCGTGGGCCGACGCACGACGGGCGGCCGGCGAATCCCCCTGGCCGTCGGCGGACGGGGCCCTCCCCCGGGCGACCGGTGGGAGCCCCCGCTCCGCGCCGGGGTTCAGCCCTGGGCCGGCTTGAGCACGACGAAGTCCGCGTCCGACGGGTCGAGGCAGACGGCCATGCGGCCGACGCCCTCCGCGTCCTCCGGGCCCATCTGCACGCTGCCGCCGCGCGCCGTGACCTCGGCGACGGCCTCGTCGCAGTCGGTGACGGCGAAGACCGGGTGCCAGTACGGCCGCCCGCCCGCCAGCGCGAGGTCCTCCTCACGGAGCTGCATCAGACCGCCGTGCATCCGCTCCTCCGGCAGCCCGGCCGGGGTGATGAGGGAGTACGTCCCCCCGCCGCCCGGCAGGGACATGTCGCCGAACTGCCAGCCGAAGACGCTGCCGTAGAACTCCTTCGCGGCAGCCGCGTCGCTCGTGTACAGCTCGGTCCAGGACAGCGAGCCCGGGGCGTCCACCAGATCGACGCCCTTGTTGGTGCCCGCCTGCCAGACGGCGAACTGTCCCCCCAGCGGGTCGCTGTACTGCGCCATGCGGCCCCACTCGTCGAGGTCCGTCGGGGGCACCCGCACGGTGCCGCCGGCGCGCTCCACGGCCTGGGTCGTGGCGTCCGCGTCGGCGACGCTGTAGTAGATCATCCAGGCGGACCGCGCGCCCTCCTCGGTGAGCTTGCCGAGCCCGGCGACGGTCTTGCCGTCCTTCCGGAACATCCCGCCTTCCGTGTCCTCCCCCTCCCCCATGGACTCGTAGTCCCATCCGAGGACCGCGCCGTAGAAGGCTGCGGCGGCCCGGACGTCGGGGGCGCCGAGGTCGAGCCAGCAGGGGGAGCCGGGAGCGAAGTCAGTGGTGATCACCGCGATGTCCTTTCGCTGATCCTCTTTGGCCTCAGCCTGGCACCTGGCACTGACACGCGCCCGTCGGCCTCGCGCACACGGCACCGCGCCCGGCCACCGGGTCGGCCACCTCCGCGTGTCCGCCGCGGGTCCTCAGCCGGTGTGCACCGGAGTGCGCCGGAGTACGGCGCAGCCCGGACCGCGGGCGAGACCCGAAGACGTCGGGGCCACAGAGGATCGTTTCCTCTGTGGCCCCTGCCGCACGGTGGCTCAGGTGTGCGGGACGCGTGCTACTCGGTGACCTTCAGCAGCTTGTTCGGCGTACCGGCGCCGGGGTTGCTGATCTTGTCGGCGGTGGCGGCACCGGTCAGCGCCGTCGCCACGTCCGCCGGAGCGGCGTCGGGGTGACCGGCCAGGTACACGGCGGCGGCACCGGCCACGTGGGGGGAGGCCATCGAGGTGCCGGAGATGGTCTTGGTGCCCGTGTCGCTGTCGTTCCAGGCCGAGGTGATGTCGGAGCCGGGCGCGTAGATGTCCACGACCTGGCCGAAGTTGGAGAAGTCGGACTGGGCGTCGTCCTTGGTGCTGGAGGCGACGGTGATGGCCTCCGGCACCCGGGCCGGCGACCCCTGCCCGGCGTCGGCCGACTCGTTGCCCGCCGCGACGGCGAAGGTGACGCCGGAGGCGACGGCCTTGGCGACGGCCGCGTCCAGGGCGGGGTCGGCGCCTCCGCCCAGGCTCATGTTGGCCACGGAGGGTCCCTTGTGGTTCTGGGTGACCCAGTCGATGCCGGCGATGACCTGCTCGGTGGTTCCGGAGCCGTTGTCGTCCAGGACTCTCACGGCGACGACGTTCGCCTTCTTGGCCACCCCGTGCGCGGCTCCGGCGATGGTGGCGGCGACGTGCGTGCCGTGCCCGTTGCCGTCGTCGGCGGTGTCGTCGTTGTCGACGGCGTCGTAGCCGTGGCTCGCCCGGCCCTCGAAGTCCTGGTGGGTGACGCGCACGCCGGTGTCGATGACGTAGGCGGTGACGCCCTCCCCGGCCTTGTCGGGGTAGGAGTACTTGCTGTCGCCGGCCGCGTCCGCCTGGTCGATGCGGTCCAGGCCCCAGGAGGGCGGGTTGTCCTGGGTGGCGGTCGTGTGGAGCGTGCGGTTGGCGACCACGGTGCTGACGGCGGGGTCGGCCGCGAGGCGCTTCGCCTCGGTCTCGGTCAGGCTGCTCGCGGCGAAGCCGTCGACAGCCGCTCCGTAGGATCGGCTGAGTTTGCCGCCGTACTGCTGGGCCAGGTCCTTCTTTTCGCCAGGCGTCGTCTTCTCGTCGAGGACCACGATGTAGCTGCCGGCGACGGCTCCTTCGGCGTTCAGGCCGTACACCGTGCCCTGGGCGGGTTCGTCGGCCTGGGCCTGCGATGCCCCGATGAGGGCGGCCGCGGTGGTGGCCGTCACCGCGAATATCGCGGTGGTGAGCTTCAGTGTGCCGACACGCCTGTGATGCGTCGTCATGAAGAGGGATCTCCTCGTCAGTGTGGGGGGATTGACCTCCGGCACAGTGCTGTGCGGAGGCTGACGAGAAGACTCACCAGTTGTCGCGGTCAGATCAATCCCCCTGCGCGGCCACCGGATCGGCGTCCGGACACATCTCCACACGGTCCGCCCATGTCAGAGCCAACCATCACGCAAAGGCCCAGGTGATCATGTTGGTTGACAGTCGAACCACTGCGCGCGCGAAATCTGTGACGATCCCCTCACCCGACCCTCACACACCCGACGTTTCACAGGATCGAGAGGGCGTGTTTCGGACACGGGGGCGTGGGCGAACGCGCCCTGCCGACGCGGGACCTACGCCTCGTCGGCCGCGCCGTGGGCCTTCGCCGAGGCGGACGCGTGGACCGGGAAGGGGGCCGCAGCCGGCTCGGGGTTTCCTGCCGCAGCCCCGCCCCGGTCCCGGACCGGCGGAGGGTGACCGCTCCGGTACGGGTGCGCGTGCCCGGGCGGTGCGCGGACATACTGCGCCGACCGGGTGACGTCCACGGCGCGCGGGCGGGTCCGGCACCCCTCCTCGCTCGCCGGCGTCCCGACCGCTTCGTCGCTCCGCGCAAGTGACGGGGTTTCACGTGTTTGGTAGCGCGGTCAGAGGCAAGCCGGTCTCCATGACTGAAGAGAACAAGAACACGAATCAGCAGACATCCACGGCGACGGCGCGGTCCAAGGCCCGTCGAACCGCGGACAAGGCGACCGCTCCCGCTTCGCGCGCCGCCAAGGACGCCGCCGACAAGGCCGGTGAGGCCAAGTCGGGCGCCAGGTCCGGCGCCGAACGCGCGGCCGACACGGCGTCCGGTGCCGCGCAGACCGCGGCCAAGGGCGTGGAGGCGGGCCGCAAGGCGATCGTCACGGCCTCGGGTCAGGTCGCGTCCACGGCCAGGACCGCCTGGACGGTCATCGCCGGCCGCAAGGCCGTCGCCGCCGGCGTCGGTGCCGGCCTCACTGCCGTGACCGCCGCCTCGTACGCCGTGGGACGCCGCTCGGCACGGCACACGCACGGGCCGATCACCCGGCTCACCGGCGGGCGCATCTGACGCGGGCGCACGCCCGCGCAGAGCGACGGCCCCGGCGACGGCATCCTCGACGCGGCCTCACGCGGGTGAGCCGGTTCCGCACTGGTCGGCATCGGCGGTCGGGGCCGTCGCCCCCGCCGCCGACTCCCGCAGGCGGCGAGCGACAGGTAACACGTGGCAACCAGCAGGCAGCAGGCAGCAGGCAGCGTCATGGTGGGTGGCACCGTTCGGCGGTCGGCAGCGCGTCGTCTTCGCGTCCCGGTGGTTGTCACCCTCCCGACGGCTGCGCCCGGAACGCCGTGTGCCGCCCCGCGTCCACCGCGGCGTACAGGTCGCCCCACGCGGCTGTCAGCCGTTCCGTGCAGGCCGTTTCCAGCTTCCGGGCCGTCGCTTCGCAGTCGATACCCAGGCGGCCCAGGCGGTCCCACACCTCCTGGGCCGCGCGGTGCCGGCCCATCAGGGTGTCGCCGGACAGCACGAGGCGGCGGGCGGCGGCCTCCAGCGTGGGGAGGGTCATCGCGTTGATCGTGCCCCAGGTGACGAGCCGCTCCACGTAGCGGGTGGAGGGCGACGACGCGTCCGGCACCGCCGTGGAGGTCCACACCAGGCGTTGCGGATGGGCCCCGGCGGCCGCGAGGGCGCGCCAGTGGGCGCCGCCGAACCAGTCGTCGTAGACCTGGTAGAACAGGCGGGCACTCGCCACGGCGGCCTCGCCGCGCAGCGTCAGGGCCTCCGGCGTGCCCAACTCCGCCAGACGCGCGTCGACTTCCGCGTCCAGGAGGCCCACGGGCAGTGACACCGCGGAGGACAGCGCGGAGAGCCGCCGGCCGCGGGCCAGGGCGCGCTGGAGGCCTTCGAGGTAGGCGTCGAGGGCCTGGCGGTAGCGCGCCACGGAGAAGACCCCGGTGATGTGGACCGGGATGCCCTCGCCGATGCACTCCCTGATCGCGGCGATGCCCTCGCCGGCGGCGGGCAGTTTGACCATCACGTTCGGCCGGTTCACCGCGCGCAGCGCCCGTTCCGCCTCTGCGACGGCCGACTCGGCGTCGTGCGCGAGGCGCGGGTCCAGGTCCATCGACACCAGGCCGTCGAGTCCGCGGGTGGCCCGGTGGACCGGCCGGAGTTCGTCGCAGGCCCGGCGGATGTCGCGGGCGGCCACGGCCCGTACCGCGTCGGCGGCGCAGATGTCGGCGGACGCCAGCTCGGCGAGTTGTGCGCGGTAGGCGCCGTCGGTCTCGACCGCCTCGGCCAGCGCCGCGGGGTCCGACGTGGCGCCCCGCACTCCGGTGTGTTCCACGAGGCGGGACAGCCGACCGGAGACGAGGTGGCCGCGCACGAGACCGTCCAGCCATGGCGAGACACCCTCCGCGACCAGTTCGTCCAGCTCCAGCGCGCCCGGTGGGCTCAGCCGGTCCGACATGACGGTTCGTCACTCCTTGAGGGCTTCGGCCGCGGGTTGGTTTCGGATCGAGGTTATCGACCTGTATCGGAGAAGAACTACGGGGGACGTGGCAGTTTGGCGCAAAGTGGTTCTCGCATCGACTTGATGAAGTACCGGCAATTTGACGAAGTGCGTCCACCGTCATTGGCCATACCTTCGCTCTCGGCTCAGGATCGGGGATCGAACAGTCGGCCGGGAGTTCGACACGGAATGTCGGCACGGCCGCTCCGTCTGCCGAGGGAGCACCACGCCCATGACCCGCACCGCCGCCGTCCCCGAATCCGCCGTCCGAACTGTCCGTAACTCGACCCTCGGTCGTCGCCCGGGAGCACGTCACCTGGCCGGACGACCGGTTTTCCATGCCCTGGACGGCCGGGGGCCGACCCGCGGCACCGCTCGAACAGTTCCTCGATTCCCCGGTGCAATGAAGCCGCGAACGGCTCCGTGAAGACCGCTTCCGCTTTCCGTGTCCGCTTCCGGGACGAAATGAACGGGGAAGCGGCGTCCCGGAGCGAATAACGCGTCTTTCGCGGAACCAATGCATGCCGCCGTCGGCACCTCCGCGGGTCGGGCCGGACAGGTCAATTGCCACCGGTGGCGTTCCCCTGGCGTATCCGACGGCCGGAACCATTGCGTGTGCCCGGACAATCCGGCCGCCGTCGCATTACGGGGCGCCCGGCCCGTTCCGCTCGCGCGGAACCCTCGGCGGCGCTCGCCATGGCGCTCCCCGGCGACCGGCCGCCACCCGCGCACGGCGGTGTGCCGCCGGCCCACGCCCCACACCCGCACGGCTGCGCACCTCACGGGGATCCCGTGCCCCGGCGGTGGCGCACCGCAGTCACGCCACCCGCCTAAGGAGACACCAGTGGACGACGCTCTGCTCGACATCCAGGAGAAACCGGCAAGGCAACAGCCCGAGTGGGGCGACGCGGAAGGGGTGCGGCGGGTCAGGGACACCCTGGCCGGCAGCCCGGCGCTCGTCGACTCCAAGGACATCGACACCCTGCGTTCGCTGCTGGCCCGGGTCGTCTCGGGAGAGGCGCTGGTCGTCCAGACCGGCGACTGCGCGGAGGACCCCGCCGAGTGCACCCCCGGCTACGTCGCCCGCAAGACCGCCGTGCTCGACCTGCTCGTCGGCGCGCTGAAGATGATCACCCACAAGCCGGTGATCCGGGTGGGCCGGATCGCCGGACAGTTCGGCAAGCCCCGCTCCAGCCCCACCGAGCTGGTGGGAGGCGTGGAACTGCCCTCCTACCGCGGCCACATGGTCAACGGCCCCGAGCCCGACCCCGAGAGCAGGCGGCCGGAACCGCAGCGCATCCTGGCCTGCTACGAGGCGGCCCGCGAGATCATGAGCCACCTCGGCTGGCGCGATCCCGTGCGGCGGCACTGGATGGAACCGCCCGTGTGGACCAGCCACGAGGCACTGATCCTGGACTACGAACTCCCCATGGTCCGCCGCGACGAGCAGGGGCGGCTCATCCTCGCCTCCACCCACTGGCCCTGGATCGGCGAGCGCACCCGCCAGCTCGACGGGGCCCACGTCGCCCTGCTGTCGCGCGTCGCCAACCCGGTCGCCTGCAAGATCGGGCCGAAGGTCACTCCCGACGAACTGCTCGGGCTGTGCGAACGGCTCGACCCGCGGCGGGAGGCGGGCCGCCTGACCCTCGTCGCCCGCATGGGAGCCGACGCCGTCGGCGACCGGCTGCCGAAGCTCGTCGCCGCGGCCCGCGCGGCGGGGCATCCGGTGATCTGGCTGACCGACGCCATGCACGGCAACACCGTCGCTCTGCCCAACGGCCTGAAGACGCGCTTCGTGGAGACGATCGAGCGGGAGATCCAGGCGTTCCAGGAGGCGGTCCGCTCCGAGGGCGGCATCGTCGGCGGGCTGCACCTGGAGACCACCCCCGACGACGTCACCGAGTGCGTCTCCAACGACTCCTGCGTCGATCACGTGGCGGACAAGTACACGTCCTACTGCGATCCGCGCCTCAACCCGGGCCAGGCCGTGGCCGTGGCGTCGGCCTGGCTCGGATGACGTCCCGACCCACCCACCCCGATCAGCACGCGCACGGCAGGCAGGCAGACACGCGGACGAGGAGGTACTGACCATGGACGGCAAGGTCGCACTCGTGACCGGAGCGGCGGGCGGCATCGGCGAGGCGGTGGCCCGGGCTCTCGCCGAACGCGGCGTGGTGGTGGGCGCCGTCGACCGGGACGCCGACCGGTTGCGGCAGGTGGTGGGCAAGCTGCGCGCGGACGGCCTGGCGGTGCGGGCCCTGCCCGCCGACGTCACCAGCAGCACGGACGTCGAAGCCGTGGTGCGGGAGGCCGAGAAGCAGCTCGGCCCGCTGGACTTCCTCGTCAACGGCGCCGGCGTGCTGCGTCTCGGACACGTGCGCGACCTCACCGACGAGGACTGGACGACGACGTTCGCCGTCAACGCCACCGGTGTCTTCCTGATGTCGCGGGCCGTCGCCGACCGCATGGTGCCACGCCGGCGCGGCGCGATCGTCACCGTGGCGTCCAACGCCGCCGCCACCCCGCGGGTGCAGATGGCCGCGTACGCCGCGTCCAAGGCCGCGGCGACGATGTTCACCAAGAGCCTGGGACTGGAGGTCGCCCGGGACGGCATCCGCTGCAACGTCGTGGCACCGGGCTCCACCGACACCCCGATGCTCACGTCCATGTGGCGCGACGAGTCCGGCCCGAAGCACACGGTCGAAGGCTCCCTTGACGCCTTCCGGGTGGGCATCCCGCTGGGCAAGCTGGCCCGCCCCTCGGACGTCGCCGACGCCGTCGTCTTCCTGCTGTCCGACGACGCCTCCCACATCACCCTGCACGAACTCACCGTCGACGGCGGCGCCGCACTCGGCGCCTAGGCACTCGAAGTTCCTGACATCAGGCGACCAGGAGAAGGAACTCCATGGCAGGCATACCCGAGATCTCCCCCTACCCGATGCCGACGGCCGGCGATCTGCCCGGCAACGTCGCGAGCTGGTCGGTCGACCCCGGCCGCGCGGTCCTGCTGGTGCACGACATGCAGCGCTACTTCCTGCGGCCCCTGCCCGCAGGCCTGCGCGAGGAACTCGTGGGCAACGCCCGGCTGGTCCGGGAACGCTGCGCCGGGCTCGGCGTGCCGGTGGCGTACACGGCCCAGCCCGGCGGCATGACCGACGAGCAGCGGGGCCTGCTGAAGGACTTCTGGGGCCCGGGCATGCGCACCACCCCCGCCGACCGGCAGGTGGTGGACGAACTGGACCCGGCCCCCGGCGACTGGCTGCTCACCAAGTGGCGCTACAGCGCCTTCTTCCGGTCCGACCTGCTGGAGCGGATGCGCGCCGCCGGCCGGGACCAGCTCGTGCTGTGCGGGGTGTACGCCCACGTGGGGGTGCTGATGACCGCCGTCGAGGCGTTCACCCATGACATCCAGCCGTTCCTGGTGGCCGATGCGGTGGCCGACTTCTCCCAGTACCACCACCGGATGGCCCTGGAGTACGCGGCGCAGCGCTGCGCCGTCGTCGTCACCACCAAGGAGGTCCTGGCATGACCGCCGCCCCGAACGACGACCTGCTCGGCCGGGTCCTGGGCGAACGGCCGCCGTCCGCGTACGCCCTGCTGCACCGCCCCGAGGCGACGGGCCCGGGTGTCCTCGACGTCGTCGTCGGCGAGGCGAGCGAGCTGGGCACCCTGGCCGAACTGCCCCTGTCCGACGTCTCGGAGGCCGGTGACGGCCCCCGCCACGAGGTTCTGGCGCTCGTGCCCTACCGGCAGATCGCCGAGCGCGGATTCGCGTCCCCGGACGACGGCACGCCGCTGCTCGCGATGACGGTCACCGGCCAGGACACCGTGCCCGTCACCGAGGTGCTCGCCCGGATTCCCGACCTGCCCGTCAAGCTGTCCGGCGGACGCTTCGACGTGCCCGACGAGGAGTACGCCGGCACCGTCCGCCGGGTCGTCGCGGACGAGATCGGCAGCGGGGAAGGCTCCAACTTCGTCATCAAGCGCACCTACACCGCCGATGTCACCGGCTACACGCCGCACCACGCCCTGACCGTCTTCCGGCGTCTGCTGCAACGCGAGACCGGCGCCTACTGGACGTTCCTGGTGCACACCGGCTCCCGCACCCTCGTCGGCGCCACCCCCGAGCGGCACATCAGCCTGCGCGAGGGCACGGCGGTGATGAACCCCATCAGCGGCACCTACCGCTACCCGTCCACGGGCCCCACCCTGCCGCAGGTGCTGGACTTCCTCGCCGACCGCAAGGAGGCCGACGAGCTGTACATGGTCGTGGACGAGGAACTGAAGATGATGGCCCGGATCTGCGAGTCGGGCGGCCGGGTGGTCGGGCCGTACCTCAAGGAGATGGCCCGTCTCGCGCACACCGAGTACTTCATCGAGGGACGCAGCACGCGCGACCCCCGTGACATCCTGCGCGAGACGCTGTTCGCCCCGACCGTGACGGGCAGCCCGCTGGAGAACGCCTGCCGGGTGATCAGCCGCTACGAACCGGAGGGCCGCGGCTACTACAGCGGCGTGGTCGCGCTCATCGGCCGTGACGAGCACGGCGGCCGGGCCCTGGACTCCTCCATCCTGATCCGCACCGCCGACATCGACGACGCCGGGCGGCTGCGGATCGGGGTCGGCGCCACGCTCGTGCGGCACTCCGACCCGGCGAGCGAGGTCGCCGAGACCGCGGCGAAGGCGGCGGGTCTGCTCGCGGCCATCGAGTCCGACGGGCCGTCCCGCTTCGCGAACCATCCGCGGGTGCGCGCGGCGCTGGACCGGCGCAACGCCACCCTCGCCGGCTTCTGGCTCGCCGGGGACACGCGGGCGGCACGCCCCGATCCGGCGCTGCTCGGCCGCCGGGTGCTGGTGGTGGACGCCGAGGACACCTTCACGTCGATGCTCGACCACCAACTGCGCTCCATGGGGCTGCGGGTGACGGTCCGCCGGTTCGACGAGCCGTACTCCCTGGACGGTCACGACCTGGTCGTGATGGGGCCCGGCCCCGGCGACCCCCGCGACACCCGGCACCCCAAGATCGCCCACCTGCGGGCGACGGTGCGCACCCTGCTGGACGAGCGGCGTCCGTTCCTCGCCGTCTGTCTGAGCCACCAGACGCTCTGCACCCTGCTGGGCTTCCCCCTGGTCCGCCGGGTGGTCCCCAACCAGGGTGTGCAGAAGGAGATCGACCTGTTCGGCACCCGGGAACGGGTCGGCTTCTACAACACGTTCGCCGCCCGCGGCATGGAGGACAAGGTCGACTGCGAGGGGGTGGGCGTGGTGGAGGTCAGCCGCGACCCCGACACCGGTGAGGTGCACGCGCTGCGCGGCCCGCGCTTCGCGTCGATGCAGTTCCACGCCGAGTCGGTGCTCACCCAGGACGGCGTCCGCATCGTCGGCGGTCTCCTCAAGGAGGTTCTCTCCGACGCGACGGGAAAGGAGCACGGCGCCGTTGAGCAGGTTGCGCTGGCTGACCGGGGGTGAGTCCCACGGTCCCGCACTTGTCGCGACGCTGGAGGGCCTTCCCGCCGGCGTGCCGATCACCACGGAGATGGTGGCGGACCACTTGGCGAGGCGGCGGCTGGGCTACGGTCGCGGTGCCCGGATGAAGTTCGAGCGTGACGAGGTCACCTTCCTCGGCGGTGTCCGCCACGGCCTCACCCTCGGTTCCCCGGTGGCGGTCATGGTGGGCAACACGGAGTGGCCGAAGTGGGAGCAGGTGATGGCGGCCGATCCGGTCGACCCGGAGATCCTGGCCGGGCTGGCCCGCAACGCGCCGCTGACCCGTCCGCGTCCCGGTCACGCGGACCTGGCCGGGATGCAGAAGTACGGTTTCGACGAGGCGCGTCCGGTGCTGGAGCGTGCCTCGGCGCGGGAGACGGCGGCGCGGGTGGCGCTGGGCGCGGTGGCCCGGTCGTACCTGAGGGAGACGGCGGGCATCGAGATCGTCTCGCACGTGGTGGAGCTGGCGGCGGCGAAGGCGCCGTACGGGGTGTATCCGAGGCCGGGTGATGTGGAGCGGCTGGACGCGGACCCGGTGCGGTGTCTGGACCAGGACGCCTCGAAGGCGATGGTCGCGGAGATCGACCAGGCCCACAAGGACGGCGACACGCTCGGTGGTGTGGTCGAGGTGCTGGCCTACGGCGTGCCCGTGGGGCTCGGCTCGCACGTGCACTGGGACCGGCGGCTGGACGCCCGGCTCGCCGCCGCGCTCATGGGCATCCAGGCGATCAAGGGCGTCGAGGTCGGTGACGGCTTCGACCTGGCGCGGGTGCCCGGCTCCAAGGCGCACGACGAGATCGTCACCACCGACGAGGGCATCCGGCGGGCCACCGGCCGCTCGGGCGGCACGGAGGGTGGTCTGTCGACGGGTGAGCTGCTGCGGGTGCGGGCGGCGATGAAGCCGATCGCGACCGTGCCGCGGGCGCTGCGGACGGTGGACGTCGCCACCGGTGAGCCCGCGCAGGCCCACCACCAGCGCTCCGACGTGTGCGCGGTGCCGGCGGCCGGGATCGTCGCGGAGGCGATGGTCGCGCTGGTGCTGGCGGACGCGGTGGCGGAGAAGTTCGGCGGTGACTCGGTGGTGGAGACCCGCCGCAATGTCACCTCGTACCTCGACAACCTGGCCGTGCGATGAGCACGGGTCCGGTCGTCGTGCTGGTCGGTCCGATGGGTGTCGGCAAGTCGACCGTGGGGCAGTTGCTCGCCCAGCGGCTCGGGGTCGGCTACCGGGACACCGACGACGACATCGTGGCCGGGCAGGGCCGGACCGTCGCCGACATCTTCGTCGACGAGGGCGAGCCGGCCTTCCGCGCGGTCGAGAAGCAGGCCGTGCTGCGGGCACTGGCCGAACACGACGGCGTCCTCGCCCTGGGCGGCGGCGCCGTCCTCGACCCCGACACCCGCACCGCACTCACCGGACACCGGGTGGTGTTCCTCGACGTCGACGCCGCCGAGGCGGTCCGGCGGGTCGGGCGGGACCCGGGCCGGCCGCTGCTGGCCGGTGATCCGCACCGGCAGTGGCGCACGCTGATGGAGCAGCGCCGCCCGCTGTACACGGCGGTCGCCCGCGCCGTGGTCGACACCGGCGGTCTGACACCGCACGGCGTCGTTGACGCCGTTCTCGCGGCCCTCACCCTGGGAGAGGTGCGGGCCTGACGACGGCATACGGAACTCCCCGCCGCGCACGGTCACCGTGCGGGCGGGAGTTCTCGTGGGGGGCCCGGCCGTCACCGCCGGGCGGCGAGGAAATCACGCAGCAGACCGCCCTCCTCGGCGGTGAGCGGGAGCCCGAACAGCGTACGGACGACGTCCACGGTCTCGTCGGGGGCGAGGACGCGCAGGCGCTGTTCGCCGCTGCGGTACTCGGTCATGAGCTCGTTGTTCCTGAGCCGGTACCGCTCCTCGTCGGTGGCCCGCTGCACGACCAGCTGCCCGACGAAGGGCGAGCCGGGGCGCGTGGAGCTGACGTAGTGGGCGGCCTCGAAGTCGACCGGGTACTGGGGCTCGGTACGGAAGGCGTAGATGTCGAACCAGCCCTCGGGCCGCCGGTACTGGAGGAGCCAGTGGCCGTCCTCGACGGTCAGCCGCCACGACCAGCCGGCGACGGTGCTCTCCGCTTGGGGGCGCAGAGCGAGGGGTTCGATGAGCGCGGCGTAGCCGTAGCCGGGGTCGGCCAGCCACACGGTGTCGTCCGCCCGGACCAGCAGGGCCGTGTGGGAGCGGAACCGGCGTTTTCCGCTGCCCTCGCGGATGCGGACCAGGAGCCGGGTGACCGGGAAGCCGAAGCGGTCCAGCGCCGCTGCGAACAGCAGGTTGGTCTCGTAGCAGTACCCGCCGCGCCCGAGCCCGACGATCTTGTGCTGGACGGCGTCGATGTCGATGGAGACCTTGCGGCCCAGGGCGATGTCGACGTTCTCGAAGCAGACGGCGTCCCGGTGGGCCCGGTGGAGCCCGCGCAGCGCTTCGAGGGAGGTGTCGCGGGGGCCCCGGTAGCCGATGCGGGTGAGGTAGGCCTCCAGGTCGAGCCGCTTGCTGCCCCAGTCCGGGCAGTCGTCGACCACGAGAGGCAGACCTGAGGTGTCCATGAGCGTCCTTCCGGGCGGTCTTCCCTGGTGTCAGAAGTGCTGTGGGTCTCGTACGGGTTCGGCGCGCGGCACCTGACGGGCCGCGCGCCGAGCGTGCGGGAGTGTCACCACTCCACGCGGACGTCGTACTCCTTCACCCATGCGTCGAACTCGACCAGGCGCTCCATGACGGCCCGCATGCCCCACAGGCCGCCGAGGCCGGCGTAGGACTCGACGGGCTTGTCCAGCAGCTTGCGGATGCCTTCGGCCGGCACCAGGTCGAGCACGGGGGAACCGTCGAGCAGGGCCTCCACCTTGGCGCGCAGGGCCCGCACGTACTCGATGTCCTGGGTGGAGGGGTAGGGGCTCTTCTTTCGCTGGAGCACCGACTCGGGCAGCACGTGGCTGGAGGCGGCCCGCAGCAGACTCTTCTCGCGGCCGTCGAAGGTCTTCATGGCCCACGGCACGTTGAAGACGTACTCGACCAGCCGGTGGTCGGTGAACGGCACCCGCACCTCCAGGCTCGCGGCCATGCTGATGCGGTCCTTGCGGTCCAGCAGGAAGTTCTCCCAGCGGCTGATGTTGAGGTAGGTCAGCTCCCGCATCCGTGCCTCGTCGGCCGGCTCGCCCTCCAGCCGCGGCACTTCGGCGAGCGCCTCGGCGTACCGCTTGGCGGTGTACTCCCCGAGGCCCAGCCGGTCCCAGAGGCCGATCTCCTTCATGGTGTCCAGGCCGCCGAGCCGGCGCCAGGCGTCGTACCAGGGGAAGGTGTCGCCCTCGACGGCCTCCTTGTCGAAGAACCAGTTGTAGCCGCCGAAGAGTTCGTCCGCGGTCTCGCCGGACAGGGCGACGGTCACCTGCTCCTTGAGCGCCTTGCACAGGTGGTAGAGGGAGTGTTCCATGTCGCCGGTGGAGATCGGCAGGTCCTGTGCGAGCAGCACCCGCCGGCGCACGTCCTCGTCGAGGACGTGGTGGTTGTCCAGGGTGACGATGACGTGCTCGGCCCCGGACCGCCGCGCGACGTCGATCGCGTACGGGGTGTCGGGGTCCATCCAGATGCCGTTGCCGCGGAAGGTCTCCTCGTTGTTCTTGAAGTCCACGGAGAAGGCCATGACGCGTTCCTGCTTGCCCTGGTCGCGGAAGACCTTCGCGGCGAGCGCCGTGATGGCGCTGGAGTCGAGGCCGCCGGACAGCAGGGTGCCCACCTTGACGTCGGCGATGAGCTGGCGTTCGACGATGTCCTCAAGGAGTTCGCGGACGCGGGTGATGGTGGTGTCGAGGTCGTCGGTGTGCGGCCGGGCCTCCAGCTGCCAGTACGTGCGGGTGGTGCGGCCGCCGCGGCCGAAGCGGACGACGGTGCCGGGCACGACCTCGTGCATGCCCTTGAAGATCGCGTGGCCGGGGGTGTTGATGATCGCGAAGATCTCCGCCAGGCCCTCGGCGTCAACGACCGCCTCGGCGTCGGGGTGGGCCAGGACGGCCTTGGCCTCGGAGCCGAACAGCACGCCGTCCGGGGTCGGGTAGTAGAAGAGGGGCTTGACGCCCATGCGGTCGCGGACCAGCAGCAGTTCCTCGGTACGCGGGTCCCACAGGGCGAGCGCGTACATGCCGTTGAGGCGTTCGGCGAAGTGCTCGCCCCACTCCAGGTAGGCGTGCAGGACGACCTCGGTGTCGCTGGCGGTGCGGAAGGTGTGGCCGAGGGCGGTCAGTTCCTCCTTCAGCTCACGGTAGTTGTAGACCTCGCCGGTGTAGACGATGACCGGGAGGCCGTCGTCCTCGCCGGTGACGTGCATGGGCTGGCGCCCGCCCTCCAGGTCGATGATGGAGAGCCTCTGGTGGCCGAGGACGGCGTGCGGGGAGACCCACACGCCCCGGTCGTCGGGTCCCCGGCACGCCATGGTCTGCGCCATGGCCGACGCCGTCTCGCCGCGCGCCGACAGATCGTGGTCGTAGGCGACCCAGCCTGCGAGTCCGCACATCGAAATACCGGTCCTTTCGTCGCTGTGCTGATGGATGGCCGTGGGAAGGGACGGTTCAGGGCCGCGGCACCCAGCCGGCGCGGTCCCAGTACGACAGATGGGGCTGGGCGGAGACCGTGCCGACCCGCGCGACCCGCTCGCCGCCGACGACCATCACGGTGGGCCGGTCGGGGGTGAACACCGGCCAGTCGGGCGCGTGCCGGCTGCTCGGTACCTGTCCCCGGGCGAAGGAGGCCACCAGGTCGATCAGGGTGTCGGAGATCCGCCGCTCCAGCGGGCCGTCGCCGTAGGCGGGCGCGTTGACCGGCAGCTCGTACGTGCCGAAGAGGAACTTGGCGACGGCCTCGTGGGGGGTGGTTCCGGCGTACGGCGGCCTGAGCGGATGGGCGAACTCCATCAGGTACTGCGGCGACGCGGTGGCGTCCCGCTCCCGCGCGTGCCGTTCGGCGAGCCGGACGATCTGGTACCGGAACAGCCCGTCTCCCCACACGTGCGTCCACACCGACACCGGGTCGTGGGGCATGCCCTCCGCCTCGGACGACCGCCGGTAGTGGACGATGCAGTCGTCCACCTGCTCGTCGGTGACCTTGACGGCGCCCTTTTCCAGCACCTCGCGGACCGCCGCGCGCAGCCCGGCGTCGTCGGCCGGGTGCGGGCCGGGGTACGGGTATCCGGGGCCGGTGGTGAAGAAGGAGCCTTCGGTGCGGCAGTAGACGGGCATCATGGGGACGCGGGGCGTGGGCAGCGCGTGGTCGTAGCCGCGCATCCACCGCCCGTCCACGACCGGGCCGCGGTATTCGCGCGCGCCCTGCACGAACCGCTCGGTGGGGCTGCCCGCGTACACCTCGTCCCAGGCGTCGCGCAGTTCGGCGGCCGGTACGGCGCGCAGGCCCGGCACGGTCGTGCCGAAGCGGCGCGCGAGGTGCCGGTAGACCCTGCGGGACTCCTCGGGGGTGGTGGAACTGGCCGGGTCCCACACGTGTTTGACGCTGATGGGGACGATGCGCCGCACGATGCCGCGCAGTTCGGGCAGCAGGGCGAGCTGCCAGGTGCTGGAGCCGCCCGCGGAGGTGCCGGAGACGGTGATGTTGCCGGGGTCGCCGCCGAACGCGGCGGCGTTGTCGCGGACCCAGCGCACGAGTGCCGCCTGGTCCTGCAGGCCCCAGTTGGCGAAGGAGCCCGTGCGCGGGTCGGTGAACTCCTCGTGCAGGCCCCAGCCGAACGCGCCGAGCCGGTAGTTGAAGTTGACGACGACCATGCGGCCGCGGACCGCGGTGCGGGCGCCGTCGTAGTCGGGTTCGCTGCCCGCGCCGAGCAGCCAGCCGCCGCCGTGGATGTAGACCAGGACCGGCAGGCGGCCCTGTACGTCCGGGGTCCACACGTTGGCGTACAGGCTGTCCTCGCTGCTGTCGGGCAGGTAGTCGCCCTGCAGCGAGGGCGCGGCGAACCTGGTGGCGTCCCGCACGCCCCGCCACGGCTCGGGGGGCCGGGGCGAGGCGAACCGCAGGGGGCCCACCGGCGGCGCCGCGTAGGGCACGCCCCGGAAGACGGTGAGTCCGTCGGCCCGCTCTCCCGCCACTCGTCCGGCCGTCGTCCGGACGACCACTGTGCGACTGGGCATCTGGCAAACCTCACTTCCCGCCTGGGCGTTGTCATGGGCGGCGCGGCACGCTCCGGGGAGCCGGGCACAGTGATCGTCGCTCCCGTGCCGAGAGGGCCGCCAACCGCCGGTCCCTACTCCGTCAAGTCATGCGGCGGCCGGTTCGCGCGCCCGTGACGGCGGGCCGCCGAGCGCCGGCCCGGACAGCAACGTGTCGGGGGGAGCGGTCAGTTCGCGGCCGACCAGGGCCCGCAGGGTGCGGTAGGCGGAGGCGTCGCCGGCGAGCACGCCGCCGAGCAGGACCCGGCCGTCCGGCGCGAGGACGATCTTCGCGTAGGTGTCGGCCGAGTCGTCGCGCACGACGTACTCCAGGGCCCCCTCGGTCTCGGCGTGGGCGTCACCGAAGCCGGCCACGTCCACGCCGAGGAGTTTGAGCTTGGCGGAGGTGTCGGGGTCGGCGAAAGGGCTGCCGGGGCGGCCGAGCAGCTGGTCCGCGACCAGTTCGGCCATGCTGTAGCCGGGCGCGACCAGTCCGTAGGTGCGGCCCCGGACGGCCGCGCACTCGCCGACGGCCCACACCCGCGGGTCCTCGGTGCGGCACCGGTCGTCGACGAGGAAGCCGCCGCGCGGGCCCGTCGCGAGCCCGGCCGGTCCGGCCAGTTCGTCGCAGGGACGCACTCCGGCGGAGAACACCACCAGGTCTGCGTCCAGGGCGGTGCCGTCGGTGAGAACGACTCCGCCGACCCGGCCGTCGGCCCGTGCGCGGACCGTCCGGACGGCGGTTTCGCAGTGCACCCGCAGTCCGAGCCGGCCGACGAGCCGGGCGAGGACCCGTGCTCCGCCCTCGTCGAGTTGCGCCGGCATCAGGCGCGGCGCGAGCTCCACGACGTGGGGCAGCACGCCGAGCAGCCGCAGCGCGTTGGCGGCCTCCAGGCCGAGCAGCCCGCCGCCGACCACGACGCCGTGGCGTGCCTCGTGTGCCGCCGCGCGGAGGGCGTCGAGGTCGTCGAACGTGCGGTAGACGAAGCAGCCGGGCAGGTCGTGTCCCGGCACGGGTGGCACGAACGGCCGTGAACCGGTGGCGAGTACGAGGGCGTCGTAGTGGGTGACGGTGCCGTCGGCGGTCGTGACGGTGCGCGCCCGCCGGTCGATGCCCGTCGCCGGGGCGGCCGTGCGCAGGGTCACGAGGGGGTCGGTGAGGAAGGCGTGGTCGGCCAGGGTGAGGTCGGCGGCGCTCTTGCCCTCCAGGTAGGACGACAGGGCGACCCGGTTGTAAGCGGGGCGGGGCTCCTCGGCCAGGACGACGACACGCCAGGTGCCGTGCCGGTCGTGGGCCCGCAGGTGTTCCACGAGGCGGTGGCCGACCATGCCGTGTCCGACGACGACCAGGGTGCGCGGGGTGCGGGTCATGGGTCGCTGTTCCCTCCGGTCGCGGCCGCGAGGACCAGTTGCACGTCGTCCGCGCAGCCGCCGCAGCCGGTGGTGGCCCGGGTCGCGGCGGCGACGCGCGGCAGGTCGCGGGCGCCGGCGCGCCACGCGCGGAGCAGGGCGCCCTTGGTGACGTGGTTGCAGTGGCACAGCACGGCCTCGTCGGGCAGTTCGACGGTGGCGGGCCGTGCGGTGGCCGCGGTGCCCAGCAGCAGCCCGAGCCGGTCGGACGGCACGGGCAGGCCGCGCTCGTAGAGCTGGCCGACCGCGGCGGTGGCGCGTGGCAGGCCGACCAGGACCGCGCCGAGGATCCGCTCGCCGGACAGTGCGAGCCTGGCGTAGCGGCCCCGGGCGGGGTCGGACAGGGTGATGTGCCGGGTGGCGCCCGGCGGGTCGGGCGGGCCGAGGCAGGCCAGGTCGATGCCGAGGGCCTTCAGCCGGACGACGGGACGGCCGGCGCGGTGGTGGGTGTCCCGGCCGGTGAGTGCGCGTGCGAGGGTCTCGGCCTGGTCCCAGGCCGTGGTGACGAGGCCCGGCACCTGGCCGTCGGATTCGGCGCAGTCCCCGATGGCGTGGACGCGCGGATCGTCGGTGCGCAGCCGCCGGTCGACGACCACGCCGGTGCGGACGGTCAGCCCGGCCCGCCGGGCCAGGCCGGTGTCGGGTTCGGCGCCCGTGCACAGCACCAGCCTGCCGGCGCGGAGGATCTCGCCGTCGTCGAGGGCGAGTTTGCCGGGCCGGTACTCCACGGCGCCGCGTCCCAGCCGCAGGTGGGCGCCCTGGGCCCGCAGGTGGTCGGCGAGCAGGGCCCCGGCCGCGCCGTCGAGCCGGTCGTGCATCGGGTACGGGCCGGGGTGGACGAGGGTGACGTCGTGTCCGGTCCGCAGCAGGGCGAGCGTGACCTCCGTGCCGAGGACTCCGCCGCCCAGCACCACCAGGGGTCCGCCGGTGAGCCGTTCGCAGTCGGCGAGGGTGCGCACGGCGGTGGCGCCCTCGGTGAGTCCGCCGCGGGGGGTGAGCAGGCCGGGCAGCGGCGGGATCCGGGGCCGGGCGCCGGTGGCCAGCACCAGATGGTCGTAGGGGTGGATCTCCCCGATGTCGGTGCGGACCGAGCGGCGGGCGCGGTCCAGGGCGGTGACGGTGACACCCGTCCTGACGCGCACGCCGTCCGGAGGGTCGGGGAGCTTCAGGTCCTCGGCGGAGAGGGCGCCGCCGAGGAGGGACGTCAGGAGCACCCGGTTGTAGGCCGGCCGCGGCTCCGCGCCGAGCACGGTGACCGGGCCGCTGTGGCCGTGGTGGCGCAGGCGCTCCACGAGCCGGTGGGCGGCGGGGCCGTGGCCGACGACGAGGACGTGGTTCGAGGCGGTCATGGCGGGCCTCACGACGCGTCGGTGCCGGGTTCGATCCGCACGGCGCAGACCTTGAACTCGGGCATCCTGCTGCGGGGGTCGAGAGCGGTGCTGGTGATCAGGTTGGCCCGGCCGGGGCCGGGATAGTGGAACGGCAGGAACACCGTGTCCGTGCGCATGCTGCCGACGAGCCGCACCCGGGCGACGGTGGTTCCGCGTGCCGAGGTGACGCGGGCCGGGTCGCCCTCGCGCAGCCCGGCGCGTTCGGCGGTGTCGGGGTGGATCTCGACGAACGGTCCGGGCGCCGCCTCGTTGAGTTCGGCGACGCGGCGGGTCTGGGCGCCGGACTGGTAGTGCGCGAGCACGCGGCCGGTCGTCGCGTACAGGGGGTGGCCGGCGTCGGTGGTCTCGGCGGGGTCGCGGTGGTCGACCTCGGCGAACCGGGCGCGCCCGTCCGGGTGCGCGAAGCCGTCGAGGAAGAGGCGGGGCGTGCCGGGGTGCGGCTGCCCGTCCGGGTTCTCGGGGCACGGCCAGTGCAGGGCCTCCCCCGCGTCCAGGCGTTCGTAGCTGATGCCGGAGTAGTCCGCCCGGCCGCCGCGGGAGGCGCGGCGCAGTTCCTCGAAGACCAGGCGGGGGTCGGTCGGGTAGCGGTCCGCCGGCTCGCCGAGCCGGACCGCGAGGCCGTGCAGGATGTCCAGGTCGGTGCGGACGCCGTCCGGCGGGTGGTGCAGCCGGCGGCGGCGCAGCACCCGGCCCTCCAGACTGGTCATGGTGCCGTCCTCCTCGGCCCACTGGGCGACCGGCAGGACCACGTCGGCCGTCCGCGCGGTCTCCGACGGCACGAAGTCGGCCACCACCAGCAGGTCGAGGGAGGCGAGCCGGTCGCAGACGTGGGCGGCGTGGGGCGCGGACACGGCGGGGTTGGAGCCGAACACCAGCAGGGCGCGGGGGCCGCCTTCGGTGCCGAGCGCGTCGAGCAGCTCGTAGGCGCTGCGGCCGGGGCCGGGCAGGGTGTCCGGGTCCGTGCCCCAGACGTCCGCGACATGGGCCCGCGCGGCCGGGTCGGTGAGCATGCGGTAGCCGGGGAGCTGGTCGGCCTTCTGGCCGTGCTCGCGTCCGCCCTGCCCGTTGCCCTGCCCGGTCAGGCAGCCGTAGCCGCTGCCGGCGACGCCGGGCAGGCCGAGGGCGAGCGCGAGGTTGATGAAGGCGGCGACCGTGTCGGCGCCCTTGCTGTGCTGCTCGGCGCCGCGGCCGGTCAGCACGTACGCCCGCCGCGCCTCGCCCAGCATCCGTACGGCGGCGCGCTGTTCGGCGACGGGGACGCCGGTGACGCGTTCGACGCGCTCGGGCCACCAGGTCACGGCGCGCCGCCAGGCCGTGTCGAAGCCGGTGGTGCGTTCCTGGACGTACTCCTTGTCGCACCAGCCGTCGCTGACGGCGATGTGCAGCAGTCCCAGCGCCAGTGCCAGGTCGGTGCCGGGCACCGGTTGCAGGTGCAGGGCGGCCCGCTCGGCGGTCCTGGTGCGGCGCGGGTCGACGACGATCAGGTCGGCGCCCTCCAGGTGCCGCATCAGCGGGGGCATCGTCTCGGCGGGGTTGGCGCCGGCGAGGAGGATCGCGTCCGCCGCGCCGAGGTCGCCGACCGGGAAGGGCAGTCCGCGGTCCAGGCCGAAGGCCGCCGTCCCGGCGGCGGCGGCCGAGGACATGCAGAACCGTCCGTTGTAGTCGATCTGGCTGGTCCGCAGGGCGAGCCGGGCGAACTTGCCGAGCAGGTACGCCTTCTCGTTGGTGAGGCCGCCCCCGCCGAACACGGCGAGCGCGTCCGGGCCGTGCTCGTCACGGATCCGGAGCAGCCGCGCGGCGACCGTGTCCAGGGCGGTGTCCCAGTCGGCCGGGACGAGTCGGCCGTCCGCGTCCCGCACCAGCGGGTGGCGCAGCCGGTCGGGGACGTCGAGCAGCGCGGGCGCGGTCCAGCCCTTCTGGCACAGCCTGCCGTCGTTGACGGGGAAGTCGGTGGGCTCCACCACGGTCCCCCGGGAGTCGTGGCCGAGGCGGGTGCCGCACTGCAGGGCGCAGTAGGGGCAGTGCGTGGCCACGCTCGTGCTCGGCGCGGTGTCAGGCACGGGTGGCCTCCGAGGACTTGTCGGCACCGGCCCCGGCGCGGCTCGTGTTCGGCGCGGCGTCCGGAGGGGTGCCGTGCGGGGCGCGCAGGTACACCATGCGGGTGACGGTGAGGCACAGCGCGTAGAAGGCCAGGAAGGACGAGAAGGCGGGTTCGCCCGTCCCCTGGGTGTCGTAGGACGCCCGGAAGACCAGGTTGACGGCGACGCCGCCGAGCGCGCCGACCGCACCGGCGATGCCGATGACCGCGCCGCTCAGGCGCCGGGCGCGGGCGAAGGCCTCGGTCGCGTCGTCGCCGGCGGTGACGGCGGCCTCCGCCTGCCCGGCGAAGACCACCGGGATCAGCTTGTACGTGGAGCCGTTGCCCAGGCCGCTGAGCACGAACAGCACCGTGAACGCGGCGACGAACATCGGGAGGGAGCGGTGCACGGAGGCCGCCAGCAGCAGGCACGTTCCCGCGCCCATGGCGAGGAAGTTCCAGAACGTGACCCGCGCTCCGCCCCAGCGGTCGGCGAGCCGCCCGCCGATCGGCCGGGACAGCGAGCCGAGCAGCGGCCCGAGGAAGGTGTAGCCGGCCGCCTCCAGCGGTGTGGAGCCGAACTCGTTCTGCAGGACGAGGCCGAAGGCGAAGCCGTAGCCGATGAACGAGCCGAACGTGCCGAGGTACAGCAGCGAGATCCACCAGGTGTGCGGGTCGGCCGCCGCCTCGCGCAGCACGCCGGGACGGGCCGGGCCGGTGTCGACGTTGTCCATGCCGAGCGCCGCGAGCACGGCGGCGAGGGCGATCAGCGGCAGGTAGACGGCGATCACGTAGGCGGGGTGGGTGTCGCCCGCGCCGGCGATCACCAGCAGTCCGATCAGCTGGATGACCGCGACGCCCAGGTTGCCGCCGCCGGCGTTGAGGCCGAGCGCCCAGCCCTGGTGACGCCGGGGGAAGAAGTGGGCGATGTTGGTCGTGGAGGACGCGAAGTTGCCGCCGCCGACGCCCGCCGTCGCTGCGACGAGCAGGAACACCCACAGGGGTGTGCCGGGCCGTTGGACGAAGTACAGCGCCAGCAGCGCCGGAACGAACAGCAGGACGGAGCTGAAGACGGTCCAGTTACGCCCGCCGAACCGGGTCACCGCGTGGCTGTACGGCAGCCGCAGCAGGGCCCCCACCAGGGTGGGGGTGACCACCAGCAGGAACTTCTCGCTCGGGGCGAAGCCGAAACCGATGTCGGGGGACATGAACAGCACCAGGACCGACCACATGCTCCAGACGGAGAAGCCGATGTGCTCGGAGAAGATCGACAGGACGAGGTTGCGTCGTGCGACGTGCTTGCCGGTGCGCTCCCAGAACTCCTCGTCCTCCGGATCCCAGTGCTCGATCCGCCGTCGGGAGACGCGCAGTGCCGTCATCGGGGCAACTCCTCGGCTGGGGGCGGTGGCCCGACGCGTGGCGTCGGTCGCCCTGCGGCAGGGTGAAGGGGCGCGGCCCACGGGGGTAACGGATCCGCGCCCCAGGGGTGGTGGTGCGGGGCCCGGGCCTACTCGGCCGGGTGCTCCGCCTTCAGCAGCCGGGCCAGCTCCAGCCGCTTGATCTTGGTGGTGGCGGTCTGCGGCAGGTCGTCGAGCTTCCACTGCACGGGATCCGCCATCGCGGGCAGACCGGCCACCGCGGACTTCCAGGCCGCGAGGTCGAGCGGCTTGTCGTCGCGGGTGCACACCACGGGCACGGGCCTGCCGTCGTCGTCCGGGACGATGATGACCTCGACGAGTTCCGGCATCCGCGCGAACAGGGTGTCCTCGATCTCCAGGGTGCTGTCGATGCCCTGGATCTCGTCGACCTCCCGGTCGAGCAGGTGCAGGCAGCCCCACCTGGTGCGGTAGCCCAGGTCGCCCATGCGCCACCACTCGCCGTCGGCCTGCTTCTCCCAGCGCTCGTGCTCGCCGAGGTAGGTGACGATCCGTCCGTCGGAGCGCACCTCGATGTATCCGGGGTTGGACTTGGTGGGCCGCTTGCCGTCCCGGCTGACCACGCGGACGCCCGTCATGCCGGGAAACGGGGAGCCCACGCAGCGGCCGTCGGCGTCCGCGCCGCGCCTCCTGGAGTAGGTGCGCCCGGCGATCGGGCCGACCTCGCTCTGCCCGTACATCTGGACGAACTGCGGCGACTCGCGCCGCGACGCGCTGAGCATCAGGTGCACGGTGCGCGGGTGGATGGCGTCGAAGGTGCTGCTGAAGTACTTCACGTTCGCCAGCGGCCGGCGCGGGTCGTCGACCAGCACCTCCCAGCGCAGGAACGTGTTGGGGTGGGCCTCGATGAGGCCGGGCGGAGCCTGCCGGAACACGTCGGCCACGACCTCCGGGTCGTCGTCCCGGAGGATGATCAGCGGGTGGCCCTGGAGGATCGTGATCGGCATGGCGGTGAACATCCGCGAGTGCACGAAGGACACGTGGATGGCGATCGGTTCGCTGCGGCCGACCAGGGACGCCACCGTGCCCTGGGGGCGGTAGCGCGCCTGGAACGTGCGCCCGGTGTGCACCGCCAGCTTCGGTGTGCCGGTGGTCCCGGAGGTGTGGGTGACCAGCGTCGGGTGGTCCGGGGGCATGGTCACCGGGGCGACTCGGGCGGCCCCGGCGAGCGACGCGAACGTGACGGCGTGTTCGTGGCTGCCGGAGGCCAGGAGCACCTGCCGGGTGAGGTCGAAGACCTCCGCGGGCAGGTGGTGGTCGAGCTTGTCCCGGTCGGTCACCAGGTGCGGGCGGTCCACGCGGCGCACCAGCTCGCACACCGTGGCGCCGTCCAGCTTGGGCGACAGCAGGACCGGCACGGCGCCGATCCTGGCTATGGAGCAGGCGAGGAGCGTGATGTCGAACCCGTCGCTCTTGTGGACGACCACCCGCTCCCCGGGCCGGACGTCCGCCGCCCACAGCCGGGAGGCCAGGTCGTCGACGAGGTCGGCGACCTCCGTCAGCGTCATGCGGCGCCCGCGCTCCGGAGCGATGTCGAGCTCGTGGTCGAGGATCACGGGATTCGCCGGGTGCCGGGCAGCCGCCCTCTCGAACAGCGTGCCCAGCCGAATTCCTTTGTTTCCGATGCGCTGGAGAAACATCTGCCCACCTCTCGTCCGCCGCGGCTGTTCATCAACCGCGGGGCAGGCTGTCTGAATTGCAGTCTCCGGTACGGGTCCGCATCATTTCGCGCCGGGGCGTCGAGGGCCCAGTGGACATGTTTCAGCGGAAATGGACGCGGTCACCGGGAGGGAATGTCAGCGCTTTTCGATGACATCCTTGATGCGCCGCAGCGTGGCGTCGAGGTCCTGTTCGAGCTTGGCGGTCCAGTCCGCGACGAACCGCCTGCGGTCGTCCTCGTCCAGATCGGCCACGATCTTGTGAATGCCGGCGGTCGCCCGGCCCATGCGGAAGTGGTGGGTCAGTACGCAGCCGTCATCGGCCGGGGCCATGTCGAAGCCCCAGATGCTCTCCTGGTCCTCGCGTGCGTGGGTGAGCATCATCCACCGGAAGGTCCGGCCGGGTTCGGCGGCGGTGATCCGGCACTCGGTGTGCCAGACACCGCGCACCAGGGGCGCCCAGGCGACCACGTCCTCGCTGCGGAGGTTCTCGCCGCGGAAGACGGCTCCGACGGCGGAGGGCTCGCCGGAAACCCACTCGCCGCCCCGGCATTCCGGGCTCCATTCGGCACTGCGCGGCAGGTCACTGACGACGGAGTAGACCTCTAGAGGGGTCGCGGAAACGTGAATGTCGGCCCTGAGTTCGAACAGCGGAGAGGTGTCGATGATTGACTGATTCATGTGCCGAATTCTGTCAGGGGCTACCGGGCGCCGGTCAACGAGCGGCTTTCTTTTATGTCAGGTCGGAATTCCTGTATTTCACCGGCGCCGGTCGGCGGCGACTGTTTCAGGCCGCGGTGTCCGTGCTCAGCACGATCTTTCCGTGCACCTTGCCCTCCTCCAGCCGGCGGTGGGCCTCGGCCGCTTCGCTCAGGTGCAGCCGTTCGATCGCCCGCGGCCTGAGGCTGCCGTCGGCGACCAGCCGGTTGATGGCGCTGGCGGCCTCGGCGAGTTCACCGACCGTGGCGTGGGAGATGGCGAACCCCAGGACGGAACGGTCCCTCAGGTAGAGCGGGCCCACGGGCAGCACCGGCCTGGACCGCATGCCGGCGAGCAGCACGATCCGGCCCCGCCCGGCGAGGAGGTCCACGGCGGTCTCCAGGTCGTTGGCGCCGGAGGTGTCGAAGCAGAGGTCGACGCCCGCCGGGGCGGCGTCGCGGATGCGCCCGGGCACGTCGGGGTCCCGGTAGTCGATGACGTGGTCGGCGCCGAGGGCACGGCAGTACTCGGCGTCCCGGGCGGAGGCAGTGGCGATGACACGGGCGCCCGCGGTGGCGGCCATCAGCACGAGCGCGCTCCCCACGTTCCCGGCCGCGCCGCACACCACGACCGTCTCGCCGGCCCGGAGCCGTCCGTGGGTGAACAGACCGAGGTAGGCGGTGGCGGCCGGATGCGCCAGTGCCACGGTCTCGTACGGGTCGGCGCCCTCCGGCAGCCGGTACAGCCGGTCCACGGGCACCACGGCCTGCTCGGCGGCGGCGCCCTGGCGGCCGTCGTGGCCGAGGCTGTTGCACCACACCCGGTCGCCGGGCCGGAACCGGTGCACGCCGGGGCCGACCGCGGCGACGGTGCCGGCCAGGTCCCGCCCGATCACGAAGGGGAAGGTCAGCGGCGTGCGCCAGGCCCCCGAGCGTACGAAGGTGTCGACGTGGTTGACGGAGACGGCCGTGACGTCCACCAGCACGTCGGTCGGCCCCGGTTCCGGCGCGGGCAGGTCGCCGTACCGGATGACGTCCGGCGACCCGAACTCTTCAATGTAGGCAGCACCCATCATGGTCAAGGATTCTCACCCGGCGAACCGCCACCCGTCCGCCCGTGCCGCCGACTTGGTCACGGATCTGTCAGATCGGGACCACATCTGTCAGATCGGCACACGTGTCAGGTCAGGTCCAGGCGGGCCAGCTCCCGGCGCGACCCCACGCCCAGCTTGGGATAGGCCTTGTACAGGTGGTGTTCGACGGTCCTGCGGCTGAGGAACAACTGGGCCGCGATCTCCCGGCTGCTGCTGCCGCCGGCCGCCAGCCGCACCACCTGCAACTCCTGCGGGGTCAGCCGGTCCAGGACGTTCTCCGAGGTCGCCCTGGCGGCCGTCGTCGCGTCACCCGCCGCCCGCAGCTCGGCCCGCGCCCGCTCCGTCCACGGCGCGGCGTGCAGCCGTTCGAACCTCTCCAGGGCGGACCGCAGCATCGCGCGGGCGTCGCCGCGCCGGCGGGCCCTGCGCAGCCACTCCCCGTACAGCAGCTCGGTGCGGGCTCGTTCGAAGGGCCGCCCGCTCTGCTCGTGCAGGCGGACCGCCGCCACGTAGTCCTCCTCCCGCCCGCCGACCAGGGCCCGGCACCGGTGGGCGACCGCCATGGACCACGGCCGGCCGCCGGCCCGCGCCCACGCCTCGAAGGCGAGCATCGGCCGTTCGGCCCGCTCCTGCTCCCCGAGCCGTACGGCCGCCTCCACCTGGTCGGCGACCGCGGCCATCACCATCGCCGTGTGCCGCCGCGGGCCGGGGCGGGCGACCGTCTCCAGCCTGCGGAGCGCCGACTCGTAGTCCCCCAGCGCCAGTTCGAGCAGGCTCAGGGCGCTCTCGACGGCCGTCCTGCCGACCTCCGGAGCGTCGGCGGCGAGGCTGCGGCAGCGCTGTTCGTCGCCCTCGATCGCGGCGATCCGGGCGGGGACGCCGTTGATCCAGGCGACCCGCTGGCGCAGGCCCGTGTCACGGGCGATCTCCACGGCCTCGGCCACCGACGCCTCGGCGTCCCGGTGTTCACCGGCCAGCACCTGACGTCCCGCCAGCAGGTGCAGGGCCGCCGGGAGGGAACCGATGAGTCCCTGCGCGCGGCAGCGCGCCACCTCGGCCAGCGCCAGTTCCATGGCCGCGGTGTCGTCGCCGACGAAGACCGCGCTGTAGAGGGCGCGCGTCCGTGACGTGTCCGTCCCGGCCGGGTCGGCGGTGACGGCCCGCTCCAGCAGGGGCACCGCGCGGGCGTAGTCGCCGTCGGCGAGGTGCGCCATGCCCTCCACCATCGGATCGGACTCGCCGAGGTCGGTGAGCGTGTGCCTGGCCTCCCGCACCGAGTCCCCGTCGCCGGCGAGCCAGGCGTACGTGGCCGCCGTGCGGATCATGTCCCGGCCCAGTTCGGCGTCGGCCGACCGCACCCGCCGCAGTAGCAGCCGGGCCGCCTCCCGCTGGTCCCCCAGCTCGAACATCACGGCGGCCTGCACCGGGGCCAGTCGTGCCAGGTCCTTGGGCTCCTCGGTCGACCGCTCGGCCAGTTCGACCAGTTCCCCGGCCTGTCCGGCGTGCCCGGCGGTCAGCGCGAGGGCCGCCGCGTCCCGCAGCCGGTGCGCCTGTTCGCGGCGTTCGGGGGTGAGGCGGGCGGCCTGCTGGTGCAGCAGGGCCGCGGCGGCGTAGGCGCCGCGGTCCGCGGTCCGGTCGGCCGCGGCCACCAGTTCGGCCGCGACGGCCGCGTCGGGGGACGTGGTGGCCAGCGGCAGGTGCCGGGCCCGGCAGTCCGCGTCCTCCGCCGCGTCGGCCAGGGCCTGGTGCACGGCGATGCGCCGGGCCAGTACCGCTCCCTGGTAGGCGGCGGTGCCGATGAGCGGATGGCGGAAGACGACGGTGCTCTCGGTCACCTGGATCAGCTCGGCCCGCTCGGCGTCCTCCAGGTCCTCCAGGCCCACGCCCAGCGCCCGGCCCGCCTTCAGCTGCAGGGGCATGTCGCCCCGCCCCTCGGCCGCGGCGACCAGCAGCGCCAGCCGGGTCTTCTCGGGCAGCTTGGCGATCTGGGCGCGGTACGACAGCAGCACCCGGTCGGCGACCGTCACCGGTGTGAACTTGCTGGGGTCGTCGCGGCGGGCGGCCCCGAACTCGATGAGTGCCAGCGGATTTCCCGCCGACTCGGCGATGACCTGCTCCCGCAGGGCGGGCGTGAGGCCCAGGTCGGCGAGCAGCCGCGCCGCGTCGTCCGCGCCGAGCCGGGACAGCCCGAGTTCGGCGAGCCCGGGCGCGGCGAACCCGTCCTCCCGGGTCGCGAAGACCATCGCGACCTGCTCGGCGGCCAGCCGGCGCGCGGCGAAGAGGAGTGCCTCGGCGGTGGCCTGGTCGAGCCACTGCGCGTCGTCCACCAGGCACAGCACCGGCCCCTGCTCGGCCAGGTCCGCGAGGAGGGTGAGCACGGCCAGCCCGGTGAGGAACCTGTCCTGCGTCTTCGTGCGTCCGGTGCCCAGTACCGCGCGCAGCGCCTCCGCCTGGGGTTCCGGCAGCGCGTCCAGGCGCTTCTGCACGGGCCACAGCAGCTGCACCAGCCCGCCGAACGCCAGGTCCGCTTCCGGTTCGATGCCGGTGACGCGCAGCACCCGCATGTCCGGCGCCGACGCGGCGGCACGGTCGAGCAGGGCCGTCTTCCCGATGCCCGCCTCGCCCCGCAGCACGAGAGCCCCGCTGCGTCCCTCGCGGGCGCGCGCGATCAGATCCTCAAGTGCCGCCAGCTCGGTGGACCTGCCGTACAGCACGTGGGTGCCTCGCTCTCCCGTGATCCGGCCCGCCGGTAGGCAGGCCGCGCCGAAGTACGTACCCGGTTTCAGAAACCTTACTGATTCGGCGGGGCTGTCCTCTTTCTAACGTGGGAAACCAGCCGGTTCCCACGACGGAGGAGATCGTGAGTCACCTTTTCCAACCACTGTCCCTGGGAAAGCTGAGGCTGCCCAACCGGCTCGTCATGGCGCCGATGACGCGCAGCCGGGCCTCGGGCGGCGTACAGACCCCCCTGGCCGCGGAGTACTACGCACAGCGCGCCGCGGCGGGTCTCATCATCACCGAGGGCACGCAGCCCTGTGTCATCGGCCAGGGATACATCGACACACCGGGTCTGCACACGCCGAAGCAGGTGGCGGCGTGGCGCCGGGTGACCGACGCGGTCCATGAGCGACAGGGCCGGATCTTCGTGCAGCTGATGCACTCCGGCCGGGTGGGCCACCCGAGTCTCTACCCGGACGGCGCGCTGCCGGTGGCGCCCTCGGCGGTCGCCTCGGGCGGCCAGTTGTACACCCCCGAGGGCATGCTGGATCACCCCACGCCCCGGGCGATGAACCTGGAGGACATCGCGCGGGCGGTCGAGGACCACATCTCGGCCGCGAAGTTCGCGATGGACGCCGGTTTCGACGGGGTCGAACTGCACGGCGCCAACGGCTACCTGATCCACCAGTTCCTCGCCGACAACACCAACCTGCGCACGGACGCCTACGGCGGCAGCGTCAACAACCGCATCCGCTTCGCCGTCGAGGTCGCCCGGGCGGTCAGCGACGCCGTCGGACCGGAGCGGGTCGGCATCCGCCTCTCCCCCGGCAACACGAGCAACGGCATCGAGGAGCGCGACCCGGCCACGGTGTACGAGGCTCTGATCCGCGCCCTGGCGCCGCTGAACCTGGCGTACGTCCACCTGATGGAGTTCGGCGGCCGTGACGTCACGAAGGTCATCCGCGACGTCTGGCCGGGCGTGCTGATCCTCAACCCGCACGCCACCGGCGAAGAGGCCTTCGTGACGCCGGAGTCGGCGGAGGCGGTGCTGGAGGAGGGACTGTGCGACGCGGTGAGCATGGGCTCGCTGTGGCTCGCCAACCCGGACCTTCCCGAGCGGATCACGGCGGGCGGTCCCTTCAACGCTCCCGACCCGGACACCTTCTACGGGGGTGACCACCGGGGTTACACCGACTATCCGACGCTGGACGGCTGATCCACCGGGCAGGCGGTGCGGGGCACGCGGCCGGCGCCGGGCCCGTCCCCACCCGCCTCCGCATCCGGTCATCGACTCCCTGGCCCGGCCGGCACCTTTTCGAAGGGCTGCGCGGCCGGTCCGGGCCAGGGCGATCCGGCGCCGAACGACCCCTCAAGGGAGCACAGATGAGTAACTCAGTCGCCGAGTCCGGCGCCCAGGGGCCCGCGACGCCGGGCGGAGAATTCCGAGGCAGTGGCTCCCGCGGCCCGTTCCGCGGGTTCCCGGCCTGCTGGCTCGCCCTACTGGCGGGCCCGTTGTCCTTCGGCATAGCCGGGCCCGCCCTGATCCTGGACGACATCGCGCGGGCCCTCGACGTCTCGACCGGAGCGGCCACCTGGACGGTGACCGCGTTCGGCTGGGGCATAGCCGTCGGCACGCCTCTGCTGGCCGGGCTGCTGGACCGGCGCGGGGTGCGTGCCGCGCTGACGGTATGCGGTCTGCTCGTCCTGGTGGGGGCGGGCCTCGCGGCCACCGTGCCCGTCCTGCCGGTCCTGGTCGTGGGCACCGCGTTGCAGGGCCTGGGCACGGCCGGGCTCACGGCGACGGCGATGAACCTCGCCGACTCGCCCCGCGTCATGGGACTGGTCACCGCCTCGCTCGCCGTGGTGGGTTCGACGGCGCCGCTGGCCGGTTCCCTCGTCAACGACCTGCTGTCCTGGCGGGCCGTTCTCGCGCTGCCGGTGCTGAGCGCGGTCGCCATTCCGTTCGTCGCGGCCCGGTGCGCGAACCGCGCGCCTGCGGTCCGCGAGCCGTTCGACCCTGTGGGTGCCGCGCTGCTGACCGCGCTGGTCACCGCTCTCGTCTTCGTGCCGCACCAGCCGCTGATCGCGGGTGTGTGCTCCGCCGCCGGCGCGGCGCTGCTGGCGGCCCGGGTGCGTGCCCGGCCGCACGGGTTCGTGCCGGCCGTCCTGGTCCGCGCCCCGAGCTTCCTGCTCTCGGCGGGGCTCGCGTTCTGCCTGGCGGTGGTCAACTTCGGGCTGATGTACGCGATTCCGGAGCAGCTGGACGACCACACCTCGTGGTCGTCGAGTGAGATCGGCGTCGCCATGGTGTGGCCGCTGCTGCTGGGCGGCACCCTGTCGTGGTTCGTCGTGGCGGCCTCGGCACGCACGGGACGCCGGCCCGTCATCGCCACGCTCGTCGTCCTGGCGGTCCTGGGCCCGGTGCTGGCGGTGCTCTCCACGGCGTCGCTCGTCCTGCTGGCCGCGCAGGCGCTGGCGTCGATCGCGGCGGCATCGGGGCAGGGAGTGCTCGCCGTGCACGCCACCTCCGCCGTCCCCGACGACCAACGGCCCCCGGCGATCGGCCTGTTCAACCTGGCGTACCTGCTCGGTGCGGCGTTCGGACCGGCCATCGTCTCGCTCCTGGCGCTCTGACCTCCGGCGGTTTCCGTCTCCGTGTGCGCTGCCACGCCCTTCGGGTGTGACAGCGCACAGCTGGTTCCCGAGTCCGTCTCCATCGCCAACTGCCATAATCACCAGGGGGTTTGCGAGAGAATCGCAGCGGGACAGACACATCGTCCGGCGTATCCGGCACGGGGGACCGGAGACCAGACGTCACCTGTGTGTTCGGCGCCACCGGGGGTAGTGGGCCCACACGGTCGTCGGCCGGCAGCCGGTTCGGCCCGCAGACCTCCGGGTGACGCACGTGGGGGGTCTGCGGTTCTGCCCGTTCACGGCCCCCTGGCGCGACACGTGGAACGCACACAGGTGTCTTCCCGTTGTGCCGGTGGGAGTCGTGGTCCACGCGACTTGGCCTTCGGGCTCCGTCACTGCCGGCGGTTGGGGAACGAGACTCCGGA
This sequence comes from Streptomyces sp. DH24, assembly GCF_029813775.1. Classification (GTDB taxonomy): domain Bacteria; phylum Actinomycetota; class Actinomycetes; order Streptomycetales; family Streptomycetaceae; genus Streptomyces. The sequence continues at coordinate 73,688 of NZ_JARVKW010000002.1, forward strand.
GGGCCTTGTGTCGCAGAAGAAGGTCGAAGCGGCGGCAGCCGTACTGGCCCTGCTGGAACTGCTGGCCGGCGAGGGCCCGGCGAGCCGGTTCGAGGAACCGGTCGAGGAGGCCCGCCGGAGCGGTGTGACCGGCGCCGACCTGCGGATGGTGGAGCAGATCAAGCGGCTGGCGCTGACCATCCACGCCCGGCTGGACCGGCGTCAGCAGTGGAGCGCGGGCCTCACCTCGCTGGTCGACACCGCCTGCGACCTGGCGGCGCCGCACACCGTCGAGGACACCCTGAAGATCATCACGCGTCGGGCGAGGCTGCTGGTCGGCGCCGACGTCTCCTGGGTCAGCCTGCCCGCCATGGACGACCGGGCGTTCCGGCTGCATGCCCTCGACGGTCACGTCTCCATGCTCAACACCCGCCTGCGATTACCCTGGGACGCCGGACTCGCCGGCGCCGTACTGTCTCACCGTGCGCCCCTGTGGACGTCCGACTACCTGACGGACGGCACCTTCCGGCACGCCGACGAGCCCGACCAGTGGATCAAGGCGGAAGGGCTGCACGCGGTCCTGGCGGTGCCGTTGAGCCGGGGCACCCGCCCTCTCGGCTCACTGCACGTGGCCGAGCGCGTCGTGCGCCACTTCTCCGCCGACGAGATAGCGCTGATGAGCATGCTCGCGGAGATCGGCGGGGTGGCCCTGGAGCGGGCCGTGCACCTGGACGAGACGCGTGAGGACATGTCGCTGCTGCGGGAGCGGGCCCTGCGCGCCGAGGCCGAGCTGGTCGCCGCCCGCCGGCTGGCCGCCACCCAGCGGGCCCTGCTCGACCTGGTGCTCGGCGGCTGCGACCCGCACACCCTTGTCGAGGAGTTCCGCGCCAGGCTGGGCGCCTCCGTGCTGCTGTGCAGCGCCCACGGCACGGTGATCGCCGCGGCCGGGGACCTGCCGGACGGCATGCAGGAGACCCTGGCCCGCGCCGCGATGGGCGCCGGGTCCCTCGGTGAACCGTCCCCGACCTTCCTGGAGGGCGGCATCTGGTCCGCGCCGGTCTTCACCGGCAGCCACTACCTGGGGGCCCTGTACGTGCGGGTCGGCCCCTCGACCATCGACAACGCGGCGGAGCTGCTGCGGCACGCGGCCCGGACGGCCGCGGTGCTGCTGTCCCTCCAGGAGGGCGGGACGGCGGTCGCGGAGGAGCAGTTCCGGGACGAGTTGCTGGACGACCTGCTGATCAGCGCGCCGCGTCCCCGTGAGCAACTGGAGCGCCGCGCCCGGCGGCTGGGCATCGCCCTGAACCAACCGCACGTGGTCGTGCTCGCCCGCCCCGAAGGCGGCACGCAGGCGAAGGCGGTCACCTGGGCGTCGTCCTACGCGCGTCGCAACAACGGGCTGAAGACGACGCACGAGGGCAATGTCGTGCTGCTCCTGCCGGGCACCGACCCGGGAGCTGCCGCCGGGACGGTGCACGAGGAGCTGTCGCCCCTGCTCGGTCACCCGGTGACGGTCAGCGGCTCCGGTCCCGTGGCGGACCCCGGTTCGGTCCTCCACGGGTACCGGGAGGCAGCGCGCTGTCTCGACGCGATGACCGCGCTGGGTGCCACCGGCACGTCGGCGTCGACCCACGAGATGGGCTTCGTCGGCCTGCTGCTGTCGGACCATCTGGACGCCGAGAAGTTCATCGAGAGCACCATCGGGGCCGTACTCGACTACGACGAGCAGCGGTTGACGGAGCTGACCCGCACGCTGGACGCGTACTTCCTCACCGGTGGAAGTCCCACGTACGCGGCGGAGCAGCTCCATGTCCATCCCAACACGGTGGCCCGGCGTCTGGAGCGGATCAGCGACCTGATCGGTGCCGACTGGCAGAAACCGGAGCGGGCCCTGGAGGTCCAGCTCGCGCTCCGCCTGTCCCGGATCCGGCGGGTGCTGAAGGAGCGCGGGGAACCGGCCGGGAGTCCGGCAGGGGGTCAGGACGCATAGTCGAGCGCTCCGGGGTCGTCCGGGTCGCCCAGGGCCATCTGGCCGTGGGCGGCCGACGCCAGGGTGACGTGCCGGTGCCAGCCGCGGTAGGAGCGCCCCGCGAAGTCACGCATGCCCACCTGGTCGGCGATCGCCGCGAAGTCCTGGTCGACCCGCTGGACCATGCCGCGCAGCCGCATCAGGGAGGAGGGCGGCACGGTCGTCAGGTCGGTGAGCCACACCTCACGCGGCCACCGCCTGTCGTTGTCCCCCACCCCCAGCAGGAGGAGGTCGCCGGTGCCGGGGCGGCGTTTGAGCCCCGGGCGCCGGCCGGGGAGGCCGGGCAGCGCGACCCGTACGGCGGCGACGAGCCCGGACTGCGCGGTCGTCCCGCCGTCGGCGCTCGGCCACAGCACCGGCCGTCGCAGGGCCCCGCTCGCGCCCATGATCTGGCGCACCGACCGGGGCGCGGCGTCGAAGCCCGGCAGCGCCGGGTCCGCCACCGACAGGCGCAGCGAGTCGCTCACCCTGAGCAGCAGGGGCATCCGGGTGGCGCGGATCCTCGCGACGGCAAAGGCCACGTCCACCTCGCGCGCGTCCATCAGCACGGGGCGGGAGGGCAGTCCCCACGCCGCCGTTTCCAGGTAGGCCTGCGCGGTGCACTCGCCGAGGGACTCCGCGCAGGCGTGGTCCGGTATGGAGGCGCGCCGCCGGCGGTCCTCGTCGAGCCAGCCCGGGGAGAGCTGGAGCCGCCAGTTGACCGGCACGCTGGTCTGCTCGGCCACCGCCCACACGCCCACCGCCTGCTGGGCGTTGAGCATCTGGCCGTGGGCCGGGAAGAAGCGCCGCTCCACCCCCACGGAGTGCTGCCCGGCCTTCGGGATGATCATGGGCCGGACCACCCAGGCCTGTGGTTCGACGACCCCCACCGCGAACCGGGCGAGCGCCCGGCGCACCGGCGTCCACTCCCAGCTCGAGTCGCTGATGAAGTGGTGCAGGCTCTGTTCCGTCGCCTGTCCCCCGGCCAGCGCGGCGATGTTCCGTATCGATTTGCGTCCCCGTACCTCCAACAGTCCTCGTATGTACTCCATGCCCTTGCGGCGCTGATCGCTGCGGGGCAGGGAGGCGAAAAGGAGCGAGCACAACTCCGGCAACGAGACGTTGCACGAAGACACGTACGACGGCTCGCACGTGGTCGGACTCTGCGCTTGGTCGAGGCCCAGCGCGACCACATTCATGAACGGACCCTCCATCGCGGGTAGACAGGAGACGATCCGAAGGGCTGCCCTCTCAATGTGCGGCAGAGCGAACACGGTGCCCAGGTCCACAGAGCACAGAACTCCCCTCGGGCGACGGTGGCCGGACGCGCATTGCGGCGTCGGCGCCCCTGCGGCTGCTCCCGGTGCCGGGCCCGCGGTGTGTGTCCGCACCACCTTCCGCCCCGGGGGCCGCTGTGCGGGGGCCCGGGAAAAGGGACTTGACAGAGTGAATCCGCCGTCGGGCGCCGGGCTCCACGGACGCGTCACCATGGGATTCCGCGCCGCGACACACACCAGAGGGGGCCCGTGGTGGTCCCCGTACCGAGGAGGAACTGCATGAGCGCTGCCCCGGAACCCGGAACCGTCACCGTCTGGTCGGACCTGGGGTGCCCCTGGGCCGCCCTCGCCCTGCACACGCTGCGCACGACGGCCCGCGAACGCGGACAGGACCTGCTGATCGACCACCGGGCGTTTCCGCTGGAGCTGTTCAACAACCAGCCCACGCCCAAGTTCATCGTGGAGCCCGAGATCGTGGTGATCTCCGCGCACCGTCCGGACCTGGGCTGGCGGCTGTGGGCGGGACGTGAGTACGACTACCCGTCGACCATGCTGCCGGCGATGGAGGCGGTGCAGGCGGCGAAGGACCCGTCTGTCGGCGGCCTGCGCGGCAGCGACGAACTGGACGCCGGTCTGCGTCACGCCTTCTACGCCGAGAGCCGGTGCGTCAGCATTCCCTCGGAGATCCTCGCCGTCGCCGCCACCTGCGAGCACGTCGACGAACAGGCCCTCGCCCGTGCCCTGGAGCGCGGCGCCGGCCGGGCCGAGGTGTACGCGCAGTGGCGGGTCGCCCAGGGCCCCGGTGTGCAGGGCAGCCCTCACCTGTTCGCCCCCGGCGGGTACGCGTCCCACAATCCCGGCGCGCACGTCGAGTGGACGGGCGACCCGAACAAGGGCGGTGTGCCCCGCCTGGACCGCTACGACCCGTCGTGGGCCGGAGAGTTGCTCGACAGGCTGGCGCAGGGGCAGGGGTCCGCCGGTGCCTGACAGGGTGCTCAGGATCTCGGCGTGCGCGTACGACCGTCTCGCGGCGCTGGCGGCGGCCGACGGGCTCCGCGTGCGCGAGTTGGTGGAGCGGCTCGCGCGGGAGCTGCCGGTGGTGGAGAGCGGCGAGCGGGCCGGGTTCGAGGGCATGGTGGACCTGCGGCTGGCGCTGTTGGGGGTCGACGGGAGGGCGCCGTCGTAGGCCCTGGCCCCCGGCTGCGCTGTGGCGCGAACAGCGGGCGTGGGGCCCTCTGTTGTGGCGGGACCACCATGCCCGGCGTCGCGGACCCGTGCCCCCCGTGACCGGCGCCGGACGCACCTGCCGGCGGCGCGCCACGCGCCGGCCGTCGCGCGCGGCGCGCGGCACAAAGCCGTAACAGCGCGCAACCCTCGGGCAGTCGGACAGGTCTAGGCCGCCATGAAGATCTGTTTCCTGCTGCACAACGCCTACGGGATCGGGGGCACGATCACCACCACGTTCAACCTGGCCCAGGCACTGGCCGAGCGACACGAGGTGGAGATCGTCTCCGTGCTGCGTCACCGGGAGCGTCCGAACTTCGCCCTGGACCCGCGGGTGTCCCTGCGGCCCCTGGTGGACCTGCGGCACGACAAGGAGCATCCCCTGCGTCTGCGCCCGGCGCGGGTGTTCCCCGAGGCCGAGTACCGCTACCCCCAGTACAGCGAGTTGACCGACCGGCGGATCGGCGAGTGGCTGGCGGCCACGGACGCCGACGCGGTCATCGGCACGCGGCCGGGGCTCAATGTGCATCTCGCGCTCCAGGCCCCGCGACGGGTCGCCCGTATCGGGCAGGAACATCTCACCCTGGACAACCACCCGGCCCGGCTGCGTACGACCATGCGCCGGGCGTACCGCGGGCTCGACGTACTGACCACGGTGACCGAGGCGGACGCCGCCGCATACCGCCGCAAGATGCGGCTGCCCGGCGTCCGGGTCGAGGCTCTTCCCAACAGCGTCCCCGATGCCGCGCTGCCGGCCGCGGACGGTGACGCGAAGGTCGTGATAGCGGCGGGCCGGCTCGTCCCCGTGAAGCGTTACGACCTGCTCGTCGACGCCTTCTCCCTGGTCGCCGCCGAACACCCGGACTGGCAGCTGCGCATCTACGGCAAGGGAGAGGAACACGCCCGGCTGCGGCACCTCATCCACAGGCTCGACCTGTGCGACAACGCCTTGCTGATGGGCGCCGCGGCCCCGATGGAGGCGGAGTGGGTGAAGGGCTCGATCGGCGTGGCCGCGTCCAGCTTCGAACCGTTCGGCATGACCATCGTCGAGGCGATGCGCTGCGGGCTGCCGGTGGTGAGCACCGACTGCCCGCACGGCCCCCGCGAGATCATCGAGGACGGCGTGGACGGCCGGCTGGTACCGGTCGGGGACCGTGACGCGCTGGGCGGCGCGCTGCTGGAGCTGGTCCGAGACGACGAGCGGCGTCGGCGGATGGGCGCGGCGGCCGTGCGGAACGCGGCTCGATTCGCCCCCGTGCCCGTCGTGGAACAGGCCGAGCGCCTGATCGAGGAGGCGACTGCGGCCAGACGGACGGGCCGGCGACCGGTGGCGTCGGATCACGGTGGGTTACAGCGCGCCCTGGTCCACCACACGTACGCGGCACGCGACGCCGCTCACGCCGCGGCCCGTGCCGCGCTGCGCACGGTACGGAGAGGACAGCGATGAACGGGGCATCCGCCGCCTCCTCCGAAACGCCGCCCCGCGTCGACTGCACGATCGACGCGGACGGCCGGATCACCTTCGTGCTCCGTCCATGGCCGGCGGCGGGGACGGCCGGGGCACTCCCGTCGCCCCACCTGCTGCTGCGGCTGCGTCCCGCGCAGGGACAGCCCGAGAAGACGCTCCTCACCGTCGGCCTGGCACCGGCGGACGACGGTCGCCTCCGTGGTGTCCTGGACCCTCGGCCGGCCCTGGCCGAGGGCCGATGGGACGTGTACCTGCTCCCCCACGCCGCGGCCGAGCGGCTGCGGCTGCGCCCCGGCCTGCGGGACCAGCGGGCCCTCGTCGGCGGACACACGCGTGACTGGCCGTCACCGGTGGCCGTGCGGGTTCCGTACACCACCGTGGACGGCTACCTCGCGGTCCGGGCCTGGCTGCGCACCGCCCACGCGGAGGTCGAGGGCATCGACGCCGCGGGCCGGTCGCTGACGGTCCGGGCCCGGCTGCACGGCACCCCGCTCTCCGGGGCGGCCACCGTGCGACTGCGCCGACGGGACGGGGCCGGGGCGGTGCGAAGCCTGCGGCCACGCGCGGAGAGCGGCGGCCCGCGCTTCTCCTTCACCGTGGATTACGAGGAGTTGGTCGCCGACAGCGGCACCGGGAGCCGTGTCTGGGACGTCTTCGTACAGCCCGGGCAGGCGGAGGGAGCCCCTCTGGTCCGGGTCGGGCGTCTGCTGGACGACGTGGCCGACCGCAAGGAGGTCTTCGTCTACCCGGCGGGCACGGTGGGCGGCGCGGACGTACGTCCGTACTACACGGTCGACAACGACCTCTCCGTACAGGTGAGGCCGGCCGCCGGGCGGTAGCGGTCGGCGGCGCCGCTTCGGGAGCGGGCGCGTCAACCGGCGCGCCGGGTGCTGCCCCGGATCTCCAGGCGGTGGGGGACGACGACGTCCAGTGCGGGCACGTCCGCGCCAGGGTTGTCGATGCGGTCCGCCAGGCACCGCAGGGCACGCTCGGCGATCTGCTGTTTGTCGGGGACGACGGTCGTCAGGGGCGGGTTGGAGTAGCGCGCGTCCTCGACGTCGTCGAAGCCGACCACGGCGAGGTCGTCCGGGATGCGCAGTCCGCTCCGCCACGCCACGTGCAGGGCGCCCAGGGCGAGTTCGTCGCTGAACGCGAAGACGGCGTCCGGTCGCGCACCGGATTCCAGCAGGGCGGTCATCGCCTGCGCGCCGTCCTGTCGGTGCAGGGCTGCGACCGCCTTCTCCAGGGCGGGGTCGGGCGTCAGGCCCGCGCGCCGCAGGGCGGTGTGGTAGCCGTCCAGCCGCTGGCGGGCCGTGCCGTTGCGCAGGTGCGGCTGGAGGCCGATCGCCGCGATGCGCCGGCGTCCCGTCTCGATCAGGTGGGTCGTCGCCTGGTCGGCGGCGAGTACGTTGTCCACGGCCACCCGGTCGGCGGCCCCGTTCGGGTCCTGCTCGCCCAGCAGGACGACGGGCACGTCACGGGCGCTCAGGGCCAGTTCCTCCGGGCTCACGGACCAGGGGCTGATGATCAGGCCGTCGACCAGGCGCCCACCGCTGTCCTCCAGCAGCCGGCGTTCGGCCTCCGGGTCGCCGAAGGTCTGGTCGATGACGACGGTCCAGGACCGCTGCTGCGCGGCGTCCACGAGGAGGCCGGCGAGTTCCGAGAAATAGGGCGAGTGCAGCTCGGGAATCGCCAGGCCGATCAGTCCGGTGCGGCCCGCGCGGAGGTTGCGCGCGGCGAAGTTCGGGCGGTAGCCCAGCTCGTCGAGGGCGGCCTGGACGCGCGCCCGGGTCTCCTCCGCCACGGCCGCCGAGCCGCTGACGACGTTGGACACCGTACGCACCGACACGCCCGCCACGGCGGCGACATCCTTCAGACGGCTCCTCACGGCGGTCATCTTCGCACGCTGCGCGGGGGCGGCACCAGAGATCTTGCCCAGCACCATTGCAACGTTGCAATCACCGATGCACCATGAGAGCCGTCACCGAGGGCCAGGAGGAATCAATGGGGTCGCACGTGTTTCCGGGGATCAGCGTCGCCGCGCTGGACGTCGACGTCACGGCCGATGTGTCCGCCCTGTACGAGGACGGCATCACCGCTTTCAAGGGCGCCTTCCCCGTGCCGTGGGTGGACCGGCTGCGGGAGGACGTCGACGCCGCTTTCGCGGAGGCCCTCGCCCGCCCCGGCGGCGCGGTCGGGCGGGGTCCGAACCGCTACTACGTCGAGATCCACCCCGAGCAGATCCGCGGCTTCGTCGACCTCGTCGACCATCCCTGGGTGCGGTCCGTGTGCACCGCGGTCCTCGGACCCGACTACCGTGTGGTCGAGCTGGGCTTCGACGTTCCGCTGGAGGGCGCCGTCAACCAGCCCTGGCACCGGGACTTCCCCATCCCCGAGGAGACCCGGCGCGAGCGTCGCCTGACCTCGCTCGCCTTCAACCTCACGACCGTCGACACCACTCCCGACATGGGCCCGTTCGAGATCGCGCCGGGCACCCAGTGGGACGACGGCCCCGACTTCGACCACGGCATGTTCCCGCCCCGCTCGCGCTACGGCCGGTACCAGGAGCGCGCGGTGCGCAAGTACCCCCAGCGGGGCGACATCTCCGCCCGGTCGGCGCTGACCATCCACCGGGGCACGGCCAACGAGTCCGCCAAGTCCCGCCCGGTGCTCGTGCTCGGCGTGGACGGTCCCGAGGCGACCAACGGCGAGCGGCACGACATGGCGGTCACCCGCGGCTACTGGGACACGCTGTCCGACCGGGTGCGCCGGCACCTCGACTGCGCCGTGGTGGAAAAGCTGATCCCGGTGACGCAGAAGCACACCATCGAGGGCCTGGTGATGGGGGACGCCTGAGCCCTTCCTCGTTGCCCTCCTCCGTACCCCCAGCCCCCCCGTCGCCGGGCACAGGCGCCTGTCGCCCCACCGTCAGGCGCGCAGCCAGACGGCTGCGAGCGGGAACCGAAGCCGCAGTGCGGTTCGTCTGCGGCCCACGGCACGGGGACCCGGCAGCCGTCCCGGCCGGGGTCCGTGCCGCCCGAGCGGAAGTGCATCGGGTCCTGGATGCGGTCCAGCGGGATGTCGGTCTCGGGCAGACCGAGTTCCTCGCCCTGGTAGAGGTGGACCGATCCCGGGGGGCCAGGGTGAGCAGCGCGGCGGCGCGGGCGCGACGGGTGCCTGGGGCGAGGTTGCACAGCACCCAGGTGGCCGGGACCCCTGCGGGGGCGTGCTCGGCGAGGGTGCCGTCCACGGTGCGGCGCAGCCGGTCCGGGTCCCAGGGGCAGGTCACGAACGTGGAGTTGAAGGCCGTGTGCAGTTCGTCGGGCCGCAGGTTTCGTCGGGCCGCAGGTAGCGGGCGAAGCACTCGGGGTCGGGCAGCCACATCTCGCCGACGGAGACTCCCCCTACTCGTCGGCGACGGCCCGCCACGAGCGGCAGATGTCGTGGAGTTCGTCCTGGGCGATGTACGGGTGGGGTCGACGCCCGCCACGAAGTCGGGCAGCGCCGGGTCGTTGGCGAGCAGGGCCGCGGAGTCGACGCGCACGCCGGCGACACCGCGTTCGAACCAGAAGCGCAGGACGTCCTCGTCGCGCCACCGGTCGTCGGTGCGGGGCGGGTTGAGGGCTGCCACGCGGCCAGGGCGCCGAACGCGTACGCAAGCCCAGCGCAAGCAGCGCAAGCGCTTGTGCTGGACCTTTCCGTCCTGCTCGTTCACCGGCGCGCCGGTCGGCGCTCCTGTCAGCCCGCCCTGTCGGCGCGGGTCTCACCCCGGTCGCACCACCGCCCGGTGCACCGCGCCCGCCGTGCCCGGCGTGACCCGCAATGTGACCTGCTTCCCCGTCGACAGCACCTGGACGGTGGGGTCGTGGGACGTCACCGACACCACCGGGCGGTGCCAGGTCACGTCGATGGCCACGCCGTCGCGCAGCGGCCCGGAGACGCAGAGGGTGGCCGTGCCGCCCGTCTCACGGACCAGCACGGCGGCCGGGGCGGTGGCGGTGAGGTCGCCGACGGTCCCCGCGAGCCAGAAGTTGACGCCGGTGAAGCCGAGGGCGGTGTCGCGGACACCCTGCTGGGCGTCGGTGTTGGCCAGGAGCCTGACGCGGCCCCGGTCGCGGGCCCGGGCCGCGGTCTGTGCCGCGGTCGCCCCGGGCAGCAGCAGGTAGGCGTAGCGCTCGCCGGTGGGGTCGGTGCCGTGGTCGAACCACAGGGTGAGGTAGCGGCGCGTGACGGGGTCGGTGGTGCCGCCGGTGTTGATGTCCGACCAGGCGCCGCTACGGGCCTCGCGCAGCGTCCGGAGGCCCGCGCCGCCGGGGAAGACGTAGCCGCCGAAGCCCGCGAGGTGCGCCCAGCCGGCGCCCCTGTACAGGTGGGCCGAGCCGAGCGCGGCGGGCCCGCGTCCGCCGTCGACGGTGAGCGTGTGGGTGCCGTCGGCGCCCAGGTTGCGGTTGTCGACGATCGTCTCGACGCCGGTGCCGTCACGGCCGTGGATGCCCGCGCCCAGGCAGACGATCGCGTCGTCGAGGAAGAACCACGACTTCTTCGCGACGAGGGTGGAGGACAGGCCTTTGAGGTGCTGGCCGACGGCCGCGTAGGTGCCGTCGGTGGTGCCGCCGACCCACCGCACGTCGGGACGCGGCGCGCCCCAGCTGCCGCCCTCGGCGTCGGCGAGCGGTTTGCGGGAGACGGTGGTGCCGGGCAGCCGCATGGGGTCGACGGTGGCCCAGAAGGCGTCGCTGTACTGGTCGTTGCCGTAGGTGTCGCCCCACCAGTAGAGCATTCCGGAGCCGGTGTGCCAGCCGCGGAGGTGTTCGCCGTTGCCGTTCTCGTAGTGGGTGATGCGGTCGGAGGCCATGGAGACGTTCGCGGCCCAGCGGGGGCGGCGGTGGACGGCTCGGTCCGCCGCGGGGAAGAGGCGGTGGCCGACCGGTTCGGGGGTGGCCGGTGTGGCGGTGCTGTCCGCGACGGCCTTGAGGCGGGCGAGCTGGGCGACCCCGAGGGCGTCGCTCGCCAGGACGGGCCGGTGGCGGTCGCGGGCGATCCAGCCCTTGATCATGCCGTCCCAGCGTGCCTTCTCGGCGCCGGAGGCGCAGTTGCCGAGCAGGGCGATGCAGGCGATGAGGATGTGGCCGCGCAGGTGGTCGTCCTGGAGGATCCGGCGGGTGTCCTTCTGCTGCACGCCCCGGCTGACGGCACGTCCGGAGACGCTGTCCATGACGAGGCCGTTGTAGAGGAACGGCGCGTAGGCCTTCTCGACCGAGTCGAACACGATCTGCCGGTTCGGGTCGGTGACGTCCCAGGCAGAGCCGTCGAGCAGGGTGAGCAGGAGGGACAGGCCGCCGAGCAGGACGGCGCCGTAGGTGCCCGTGTACGGCACGTACGTGTGCTGGATGAAGCTGCCGTCGGTGTACAGGCCGTCGCCGGAGGTGACGTACGGGAAGACCGGGGCGAGCGCGTCCCGGGCGAGGGCGAGCTTGGCGGGGTCCTTGCCGATGACGCCGCGCAGGGCGAGGACCCGGCACAGGTCGACCCGGTTGGCGCCGGTGGAGATGCCGGTGTAGTCGGCGACGACGCTGTCGGGGACGAAGTGGTCGACGGCCGCGGTGAAGTCGGCGACGCGGGTGGCGCCGAGGTGGTCGTACAGGTGGGCGCAGATGTCGAGCAGTGCCTGCGGGATGCCGATCTGCCAGTTCCACCAGTTGCCGTAGCGGGTCTGTCCCGGGTGGTAGGCCTCGTCGTGGAGGTGGTCGAGGGCGGTGAGGATCTCGGTGCGCAGGGCGGGGTCGCCGGTGAGTCCGGTGCCGGGCTGGGCGTAGGCCTCGGTGAGGATGCGCAGCCGGTTGTAGCTGGTGCCGAGGTTCTCGGAGTGGGTGAACGACTCGGGGTCGGTGTCGGGTTCGGGGTCGGCGTAGACCAGCTCGGGCCACAGGGAACCGGCGGCCGGGCGCAGCGTGGCGCGGAGTTGGGCGGCGGTCTCGCCGAGGAGGGCGAGCCGGCTCGCGTAGGGCTCGGCGGCCGGGTCGTAGCCGGTGCCGAGGAGGAGGTCGCGCCACTTCAGGCGCAGGGTGTCGTAGGCGTCGGCGGCGTGGGCCCGGCCGGTGGCCGTGAGGTTCAGGGGGGCCGCCGCGCCGGCGGCGAGCACGGCGTACAGCAGGGTCCGGCGGGACAGGGAGGGCATGCGGAAGACCTCCGGTGAAGGGGAACGGGAACGGGTGGGTGGCCGGGTACGTGCGTTTCGCTCGGTGGCGCTGCCTGCTGTCCCCCGCGTTCGCGAGACCCTTCCCCCTCGCCTCCACCGGCAGCAGCTGGAACACCCCTTTCCTGCCCCAGGGGACGCGCGACGACGCGTCCCGGCACCCGGTCGGGTCCGGCCCGTTCGGCCATAAGGCCGTCCTCCACCGTTTCGGGCGCCCGCCGACGCCGTGTTACCGGGGTGACCGGACGGGCCGGCCACCCCGGTCGGGCGGTGGTCAGTCGCGCGGTTCCTGCCCCTGTGCCCTCGGGACGCGCGCCGCCGGCGCGGAGTTCGCGGAACCGTTGATCACGAACCGGGCGCCGGGGCGGGAGCAGAACAGGGAGAGCCGCGGGTGACACTCCGGTGGCCCGCCGCGCTGGAAGGAGTAACCCCGCCGAACCGGGGCAAGGCGCCTGCCACTTGGGGAAGCTGCGGGCGCCGACGAGCGGGGACGGATCAGGAACCCCCCGTGCCGGGTCCGCCCCCGCTCGTACGAGGCACCGGCGCCCACGGTGCGACGCACCCGCAGCGGCGGGTCGTCGGCCGCCCGGGCCGCACCCTCGGCGGGCACGCACGAATGAGGGGCCGCTCCCTGAGGGAGCGGCCCCGGATGCCTGGTGGGGCGGGACGTTCAGACGCGGTCGAGCGGGCGGTGCGGCCCGCTGGGGAGTTCCACCGTGATCGTGTCGTCGGGGCGCACCACGCCGCCTTCCCGCACGACGCTCATGATTCCGGCCCTGCGCACCAGGTTGCCGGCCTCGTCGCGGCCGACGACCTGCTTCAGCAACCCGTCCTGGAACGCGTCGATCTGGACGCACGGGTTGCGCAGCCCCGTCACCTCCAGCACCGCCTCGGCGCCGACGCGCAGCAAGGTGCCGACGGGCAGGCCCAGCAGGTCGATGCCCCGGGTGGTGATGTTCTCGCCGAGTTCACCCGGCGCCACCTTGAAGCCCTCCGCGCCGACCTCGGCGAACAGTTCCTCGTGGATGAGGTGGACCTGGCGCAGGTTCGGCCGGGTGGGGTCCTGCGCCATGCGCGAGCGGTGCTTGACCGTCACACCGGCGTGCACGTCGCCCGCCACGCCGAGCCCGGCGAGCAGCGTGATGCTCTCGCGGTTCGGCTTGCTGAACGCGTACGCGCCGTTGCTGCTGACCGCTGTCACTGTCCCGCGCATGTCGTGAATCCCCCTCGCCGGAAACGCAGTTCGTCCCTGACCCTAACCAAGGAGTCGGCCCTCGCACGGGAGCGGGGGCGCCGCGGCAGTGCGGACCGACGCCCCCGGCACCGTCCGCTACGCCTCCAGCCAGACCGCCTGGTCGGGTGCCAGGAGGCCGCCCTCGACGGGGCCGCTGGACAGCAGGACCGAGGAGTGGCCGGGCAGGGCATGCGCCTCGGCCGAGAGGTTGACGACGCAGACGAATCCCGGCTCGCGGCGGAACACGAGGACCCCGTCCGGGGCTTCCAGCCAGGTCAGCGTGCCGTCGCCGAGGGCGGGGTGGGAGCGGCGCACGCGCAGCGCGGTGCGGTACAGCTCCAGCATCGAGGTGCCGTCGCCGGTCTGTGCCGCCACGCTGCGCTCGGCCCAGCCGGCGGGCTGCGGCAGCCAGGGGGCGGAGGTGGTGCCGTCGGGGCTGAAGCCGTAGGGCGTGTCCGCGCCCGACCACGGGATGGGGACGCGGCAGCCGTCTCGGCCGCGGTCGGTGTGGCCGGAGCGTTCCCAGATGGGGTCCTGGAGCACGGCCTCGGGCAGGTCCTCGACCTCGGGCAGGCCGAGTTCCTCGCCCTGGTAGATGTAGGCGCCGCCGGGCAGGGCTAGCATGAGGAGCGCGGCCGCGCGGGCCCGGCGGGTGCCCAGTTCCAGGTTGAGGGGGCCTTCGGGGCGGTAGGGCTCGTTGGCCACCCAGCGCCTGACGGTCTTGCGGCCGTAGCGGCTCACGTGGCGCACGACGTCGTGGTTGGACAGGACCCAGGTGGCGGGCGCGCCGACCGCGCCGAGCATGGCGAGGGAGTTGTCGATGACGGCGCGCAGGCCCTTGGGGTCCCAACTCGACATGAGGAAGTCGAAGTTGAACGCGGTGTGCAGGCCGTCGGAGCGGACGTAGGCGGCGAGCCGTTCGGGGGTTTCCGCCCAGGCCTCGGCGACGAAGGCACGGTCGCCGGGGAACTCGTCGGCCACCCTGCGCCAGGCGCGGTAGATGTCGTGGACCTCGTCGCGGTCCCAGTGCGGGTGCTCGACGTGCCGCAGGGGCTGCCCGTCGTCCGGGGCGCAGCGGGGCGGCAGGTCGGGAAGTTCGGGGTGCTTGACCAGACCGTGCGCGACGTCGATGCGGAATCCGTCGACGCCGCGGCCGAACCAGAAGCGGATGATGTCCTCGAACTCCGCGCGCACCTCGGTGTTCTGCCAGTTGAGGTCCGGCTGCTGGGGGGCGAACAGGTGCAGGTACCACTCGCCGTCGGGCAGCCGTGTCCAGGCCGGGCCGCCGAAGCAGGACACCCAGTCGTTGGGCGGCTCGGCGCCGTCGGGGCCCCGGCCGGGACGGAACACGTAGCGTTCGCGCTCCGGGCTGCCCGGTCCGGCCGCCACCGCCGCGCGGAACCAGGCGTGCTGGTCGGAGGTGTGGTTGGGCACGATGTCGGGGATGACGCGGATGCCGTGCCGGTGGGCTTCCTCGATGAGCTGCTCCGCGTCGGCCAGGGTGCCGAACAGCGGGTCGATCTCGCGGAAGTCGGCGACGTCGTAACCGTGGTCGGCCATCGGGGACTTGTACCAGGGGTTGATCCAGATGGCGTCGACGCCGAGGTCCTTCAGGTACGGCAGGCGGGAGCGGATGCCGGCGATGTCGCCGACGCCGTCACCGTTTCCGTCGGCGAAGCTGCGGATGTAGACCTGGTAGATGACGGCGCTGCGCCACCACGGTGCGGGGGTGTCGGTCATGTGAGGACGATGCTCCTTGGACGTCGAGGACGTGGGCGCGGGCGGCCGAGGCGGGCGGCGGCGATGTCTCGGGTGCGGCGCGGGCCGGAGACCGGCAGCCGGAGAACCGGGGGCAGGCAGCCCCCGCCACGGCGGCTCCCGACCGGCCCGCCCCACCACGGCGGCTCCCGACCGGCCCGCCCCACCACGGTGACTCCCGACCGGCCCGCCCCACCACGGCGACTCCCGACCGGCCCGCCCGACCACGGCGGCTCCCGCGTGGGGCAGCCCGCGGCGCCGTTCCGTCATGAGGGTCATGCCGTTCGCCTCCCACACCGCCGCGCCCCGAGCCGCCGACTCCGGCCGCTGTTGTTCTTCCCTGTGCCGGCGCCGCTGTCACCGGTCGGGCCGGCACCGATCAGCCGGGCGAAGGCCGCGCGCTCAGGACCACCAACGGCGCATCGTCGCGCCCGCCCACGTGCTCCCCCGCGCGACGACCGCTCCGCCACCCCGACCTCGACAGGATCAGGGCGGCACCGGCGAGCGTCCGCACGGCTGACGGGCCGTCGGCCTCAGCCGCGCAGGTCCAGCTCACCGACTGTCTGGTCGCCGCTGGTCTCCCCGGTCGGACGGAATCCGAGCCCGAGGTAGAAGCCCTCGGGTCCGTCCGCGCCCGGGTGCCAGGTGGTGGTCAGGCGGGTGCCGCCGCGCCGACGGATCTCGGCGGCGACCGACTCCACGGCGAACCGGCCGTAGCCCCGGCCCTGTTCGCCGTCCGCGATGGTGAGGCGCCACAGGCCGGAACGCACGTCGGTTCCCGTGCCGTCGCCGCTCCAGTCGATGCCGAAGAAGGCCATGAGGAAGCCGACGGGCCGCTCACCGTCGACCACGAGGCGGGGCCATGCGACGCCGGGGTGGACATACGCCTCGGCCAGCGACGTCACGACCGGCGCCACCAGGTGCTCCTGATCCGGGCGGACCCGCAGACCGATCGCCGCTTCGAAGTTGGCGGGGGTGATCTCCCGCAGCCCGAGTGTGGTCGTCATCCGGGGACCCTCGATTCGGTTGCGGCGGCGCTGGTCGACCGGGTGAGGATATGTCCCGGAACGGCGCGACGGACGGCGGTGCCTGCCCGTACGCGTCAGGACTGACGCCCCCGAACGCCCCCTCACCGCAGCGCGGCGGCGAATCCCACCAAGGGCATCACATTTCCTTCACGAAAACTCTACTCTTGGTGCTCCAACGTTCAACCAGGGGGCGACATGACCAATCCGTACGTGCCGACAGGCGCGCCGGCGCCGAAATGGGCACGCAAGCGCTACGTGCTGCCCGCGCTCGGCCTCGCCTTCTTCCTCGGCATCGGAGCCGGTGCCGGCGGCTCGCAGCCGGACGGCGACGCGAAGCCGGCCGTTGCCGAGGCGCGGCCCACCGCGACGGTCACCGCCACTGCCACCGTGACCGCGCAGCCCGAGACCGAGCCCGAACCCGCGCCCACCGTCACGGAAACCGTGAAGGTCAAGGTCACCCGGACCGTCACCGCCGAGCCGGCCGCAGATCCCGGCACCGACGAAAGCTCCGGCGGCAGCGGCGGGGGCAGCGTCTCCTACGACAACTGCGCCGCGGCACGGGCCGCCGGAGCCGCCCCCGTCCACCGGGGCGACCCCGGCTACGGCCGTCACCTCGACCGTGACGGCGACGGGACCGGCTGCGACTGGGGATGACGCGCGACACCCACCGCGCCGCGACGGGACCGCGGAGAGCGCGCCGCACCTCTACCCGGCGACCGCCTCGCGGTCCGCGCGGAAGCGTGAGGTGCAGGGGTGTTCCTCTCCCAGAGCCGCCGTGCTGACGTCCACCACCGTCTGCATCAGCGCCCGGGCCTGACCGGTCCGGCCTGCGGCGCTCAGCACCAGCGCCAGGTCGGCCTGGGCCCTGAGCGTGTCCGGGTGTTCGGCGCCCTGGTGGCGCTGCCGCACGGCGATCACCTCGCGGGCGACGGTCTCCGCCTCCGCCAGCCGGCCCACCGTGCGCAGGATCCCCGCCAGGAGGTGGCGCGCGGACCAGCTGTCGCAGTGCCCGGGGCCGAGCACCCGGTCGATGTCCCGCAGCGCGGCACGCACGACGGGCTCGGCCTCGTAGGGCCGGGTGAGGGACAGCGCGCGGCCGAGGCTGAGACGCGCGGTCAGTGCCGCGGGATGGTCGGCGCCGAACGCTCGCAGGGCGTGGTTGACGGCGGTGCGAGCGAGTTCGTAGGCCTGCGCGCACCGGCGTTGTTCGCCGACGTTGTCGGCCAGCCGGGCCATCGTGGTCAGCGTGGCCGGATGGTCCGGGCCCAGTAAGGACTTCTGGCCTTCGAGGGCGTGCTGCAACTGGACCTCGGCGCGCGTGTGGCGGGCGAGTCCGTTCAGGGCGAGCGCATAGTCGGCGCGGGCCTGCAGGGTGTCGGCGTCCTCGGTGTCCGGCCCCGTGGGCGGACGGCCGAGGACCCGGGCGTAGAGCCGCACCGAGGCGGCGAAGTCACCCTCGCGAAGGGCTTGTCGGGCCTGTCGGACGCTGGCGTCCGTGGTGGGCGCGGTCATCGAGGCTGATCCTCCACGCGTGATCGAGTACGGGCCGGGCGAACACGCCCCTCTCCCCCGTTGACTCACGGCCGCTGTCGGTGCGGACAGCGGCCGACGGCCGGCGAGCCACCGTGCCGGGCGGGCCGGTCGGGCCGGGCGAACCGGAAGGAACGCCGGCGGCCGGCACCGGGGCGGCGGTCGCCCGACCCCGGCGACTGCGGACCGTGGCACGCCGACGAGCGGCGGTCACCCGGCCCCGGCGGCTGCCGGCCGCGACACGGTCCGAGCGGGCGATACTCGACCCGGCCCGACAGGACACCCCGGCCGGCGCCGCCGACGGGCCGTCCCCCTGCCTCCGGCCGACGAGCGCGACGGCGTCGGGGCGCGGCTCTGCGCCGTCGCGACCGGACGGGGACCCGCGGGCCGCGGCCGTGCGGGCCCCGTTCCCGGCGGCCGGTCCCCGCGTTCCCGTACTCCGCGCCGCCCTGCCGCCGCGAAGTGCGGAACCGCGCTCTGCCGGACCCGGCGGGGCCCGGCGCGGGGCCGGGCGTCCCGCCGCCCGCGGTCAGGCGTTCAGTCGGACAGCGGGCCCCCACCCAGCCGTTCGAACTGCTGCTGCACATTGGCGGCGAAGGCCTGCGGCTCGGCCCCGGCGTAGCCCTGTCCCGAGGTGTTCATGGCCACCGTGAGGACGCCCTTGAACGGCGCGCCCGGGGAGGTGCGCACCGGTGTGCACAGGAAGCTGAAGTCCTGCGGCATCGGGGCGTCGCACGTGCGGAGCGCCACCTGCGGCACCGTGGTGGGCCGGCCCGTGGCGAGCGCGTCGTCCATCGCGTTGAAGACCCCGACGGCGTCGAGGCCGGGCAGCACCTGGCGGCCCGGGCTGAACTGGCGGACCATGCCGAAGGCCTGGCCCTGCCTGCCGTTGGCGTAGCGCAGCAGGTGCTCGGGGCCTTCGGTGAGCATGATGGGGAACGGCGCCCCGTCGAAGACGGCGAAGAGTTCCTGCTGCTGGGCGAGCAGGCTGTCGCGCAGCCGGAACTCGGACAGCAGGGTCTCCGTCAGTTCGTGCATGCCCTGGCGCAGTTGGCGGTCCCAGGCGCGGGGCTTGAAGTCAGCGACGCACACGGTGCCGAGGATCATGCCCGTGTTGTCGCGCAGCGGAGTGCCCAGGTAGGAGCGCACTCCCAGGTCGTTGACCAGCGGGTTGCCCTTGAAGCGCGGGTAGTCGAAAACGTCCTCCAGGGCGAGCTGGGTCTGCTGGGCGACGACGTGGGGGCAGAAGCCGTAGTCGCCCGGCGCCTCGCGCGCGAGGTTGCTCAGGTCGAACGGTATGCCGCCGCCGTCGGCGTTCGCGGTCTCCTCGGGGGAGGAGGTGGGCACGTACATGCCGCGGAACATCTGCCGCTCGTCGTTGATGAAGTTGACCATGGCCAACGGAGCATGGGTGAAACTGGCCGCGAGGCGCGCAATACGGTCAAAGGTGGCTTCCGCCTCCACCGCATTGAGGCCGAGAATCCTCAGCCGCAGCGTCCTCTGTTCGCCGGCGAGACGATCGTGTTCGGATGACAGGGATTCCATGAGGTCCGATCAAAGCAGAGATCCGGCCGCGATGGGCCACCCCTCTCGGTCATTCCCCGCTCTCCTGCCACATCGTCAACACTTCCGGTACCAGGATGACTTGGCGCGGGGCGCGGTCCGGAGCGTACTCCGAGGCCGGTCGACAGGTGGCCATTCTGGGATTCTGTCCACGTTTCTCGATGTTTGAACCAGCAGCGATCACTTCCCGTCATTTCTTGGTTGACGCAGAACCGAAACGATTTTGCGCCTGACAATCGTGCGATGGGCTTGTTTTCGACACCGACGCCACCCGACCAACGTGACAGACGACACTCGAACGAACCTTCGAGCCCGGGGCGGCGAGGGCCTCGGCGGTGGGTTTTACCCACGTTCACACCGCCCGTCTGAAGGGCAGCACCCCTTGGGGTCCCGCCCGGACCTGGCCCGTTCACAGTGGCCACCGCGTCAAGCGTCTCGCCGGAAGCGGGAGTTACGTTGGAGCAAGGTCAACAACGTCATAACGTACGGACAGTGGCGATCGCATGGAACGGAGTGCTCTCAATGAACAGGTCCGACGTGGACGCTCGGTCGGTGGCGGTGATCGGCATGGCCTGCCGGCTGCCCGGTGCGTCAGGACCCGACCAACTGTGGGCTCTGCTGCGCGCCGGCGTGGACGCCACCAGCGAGACGCCCGGTGACCGGTACGACGTCGACACCCTTCATGCCCCCGGGCCCGCGCAGGGCCGCATAGCCGGTCGCCGCGGCGGCTACGTCGACGGCGTCGCCGACTTCGACGCCGAGTTCTTCGCCATGTCCCCCACCGAGGCCACCGAACTCGACCCGCAGCAGCGCCTCTTGCTCATGACCGCCTGGGACGCGCTTGAGGACGCCGGTCAGCGTCCCGACCTGCTGGCGGGCAGCCGGACCGGGGTGTTCGTCGGCAACGCCCGGGCCGACTACCTCGAAGTCGCCCTCCGGCGCGGCCAGGAGACCGTGACGGCCGCCAGTCTCAACAACTTCCGTTCACTGCTGCCCGCCCGGCTGTCCCACTTCTTCGACTTCCGCGGCCCCAGCGTCGTGGTGGACACCGCCTGCTCCTCGTCGCTCGTCGCCGTGCACCAGGCCGTGCAGAGCCTGCGGGCCGGGGAGAGCCCGCTCGCCCTGGCCGCCGGGGTGAACATCCCGCTGCGCGCGGACGAAAGCCTGGTGCTCAGCCACGCCGGTGCCATGGCAAGCGACGGGCGCTCCAAGTTCGGCGACGCGGGCGCCGACGGGTACTCCCCCAGCGACGCCGTGGCGGTCGTGGTGCTCAAGCCGCTGGCCGCCGCGCTGGCCGACGGCGACCGCATCCGCGCCGTCATCCAGGGCAGCGCCGTCGGCAACGACGGCCGCACCAGCGACACCGTCCTCAACCCGTCGCTGCAGGGCCAGCTCGACGTGCTGCGCTGGGCGTACGAGGACGCCGGGGTGGACCCGGCCGACGTCGACTACGTCGAGGCGCACGGCTCCGGATCGCCCACCCTCGACCCGCTGGAACTGACCGCGCTGGGCCGGGTGCTCGGCGCGGGCCGCCCCGCGGACCGGCCACTGCTGGTCGGTTCGGTCAAGACCAACATCGGGCACGCCGAGGCCGGCGGCGGCATGGCCGGTCTGATCAAGACCGTGCTGTGCCTGGAGCACGGCCAGGTGCCGGCCAGCCTGCACCTGGACACCCCCCATCCGGGCGTCGACTGGGACCGGCTGCCGATCACCGTGCCGCGGCGGCTCACGCCCCTGCCCGACCGGGGCAGAGCGGCCGTCGCCGGAATCTGCGGGCAGGGCTCCTCGGCCCTCAACGCCCACGTGATCCTCCGGCAGGCCACCTTCCCCGCCGCCCCGGCCCACCCGGCCCCGGACGGCACACCGTACGTACTGGCCCTCTCCGCGCACAGCGCCGCCGCCCTCGACGCGCTGGCCCGGTCCTACGTCGAGTGGCTGTGCCCCGACGGCGCCGGAGCCTCGTACTCGGTGCGCGACATCTGCTACAGCGCCCTCGCGCGGCGCGGGCACCACGCCCACCGCAGGGCCGTCCTCGGCAGCAGCCACGCGGAGCTGGCGGCGGCCCTCACCGGGTCCCCGCAGCTGGACGGGCGCCCCCTGTCGGCCGTCGCCGACCGCTACCGCAGAGGCGAGGACGTGGACTGGACGGCCGTGTTCGGCGCGCCCGGGCGCTTCGTGCCGCTGCCTGCCTACCCGTGGCAGACCCGCCGGTACTGGCCCGGAGAGGAGCACGACGACGGCACGGGCGACCTCGCTGCCTGGGTCCTGCGCGAACACGCGCGCACCGGCTTCGACGACACCTCCTCCCTCACCGACATCGGCATCGACTCGCTGGCGAAACTGCGGATCGTGGTGGAACTGGCCAAACGGTGCCAGCAGGAGGTCGACCCGGAGGGGTTCGGCCGGCTGCGCACGGTCGGCGAGCTGCGGCAGTGGACGCGCGAGCTGCAGACGGCCGGCCGATGAGCGAACCGCGCACCGTCTACGACTGGTTCGCCCGCTCGGCCGCGGCCCATCCCGGCGAGACGGCCCTGGAAGTCGCCGGGAGACAGCTGACCTACGGGCAGTTGCTGGACCTCGCCGAGCGGCTCGCCGCCCGCCTGCCCGACGCGGCCGGCGGCGCGCCCCGGCGGATCGGGCTGCTCGCGGCGCGTTCGGTGACCGCGTATGCCGGTTACCTCGCCATCCTGCGGGCCGGGGCGGCCGTCGTGCCGCTCAACCCCGAGCATCCCGCCTCGCGCACCGCCGAGATCGCCGCGGCGGCCGGCCTGGACCTGGTCCTGGCCGAGGATCCCGGCGCCGCGGGGGACCTCGGTGTGCCCGTCCGGGCGGCCGGGCCCGCGGAGCTGGCCGCCCTCGCCGACGGGCCCGCGCCCGACGTGCCGCACCGGCAGGCCGGCCCGGACGACCTCGCGTACATCATCTTCACGTCGGGTTCGACCGGCGCCCCCAAGGGCGTGCCGATCCGGCACCGCAACATCTGTGCCTATCTGGAGCAGGTCGCCGGCCGCTACGGCATCGGGCCCGGCAGCCGCCTGTCGCAGACCTTCGAGCTGACCTTCGACGGCTCCGTCCACGACCTGTTCGTCGCCTGGGCGGGCGGCGGCACGCTCGTCGTGCCCGAACGCAGCCAACTGCTGTCCCCGGTGAAGACCATCAACAACCTGCGGCTCACCCACTGGTTCTCCGTGCCGTCGCTGATCTCCTTCGCCTCCCGCCTCGGCACCCTCAGGCCGGGCAGTATGCCGTCGCTGCGCTGGAGCGTCTTCGGCGGCGAGCCGCTGACCCTCGACGCGGCACGCGAGTGGCGCACGGCCGCTCCCGGCAGCCGCCTGGAAGTCCTCTACGGACCCACGGAGCTGACGATCTCCTGCACCGCCTACCGGTTCCCCGACGACATGGCCGACTGGCCGCACACGCCCAACGGCACGGCCCCGATAGGAGACTGCTACCCCGCCCTGGACATCCTGCTGCTCGACGAGGAGGGCCGGCCCGGCGACAGCGGCGAGCTCTGCGTGCGGGGCGCGCTGCGGTTCTCCGGCTACCTGGACGCGGCGCACAACGCGGGCCGCTTCCTCACCGACGACCTGCGCCCGGCCGACGCGGGCCCGCCCCCGGAACGCCACTGGTACCGGACCGGCGACCGGGTCACCGTGCGGGACGGTCATCTGGTCCATCTGGGGCGGACCGACCACCAGGTCAAGATCCGCGGTCACCGGATCGAACTGGGCGAGATCGAGGCCGCGTTGCGGCAGCAGCCGGGGGTGCGCGACGCGATCGCCGTCACGGTGCCCGCCGCGGACGGCGAGTCGGAGCTCCTGGCGGCCGTCAGCGGCTCCGGCTGCGACCCCGACCGGCTGTACGCGGCGCTGGGCAGCCGGCTGCCGCCGTACATGATGCCGCGTCGGATCGCCGCCCTGGACCGGCTGCCGCTCAACCCGAATGGCAAAATCGACCGCCGTGCCCTGCTCACCGAACTCGGCCACGCTCGCTGACCGCCTGCGTCGACCGGCCTTCCCCCACACTTCCCCGACTCATCCACGTCTGTTGTGAGGCATCCGCATGTACGACGCCATCGTTGTGGGGGCGCGCTGCGCCGGCGCGTCAACCGCCCTGCTGCTGGCCCGCGCGGGGTACCGGGTACTCCTGGTCGACAAGGGGACATACGGCTCCGACGTCCTGTCCACGCACCTGATCCACCAGCCCGGCGTGGCGGCGCTCGCCCGCTGGGGTCTGCTCGGCCAGGTGCGCGCCTCGGGGTGCCCGCCGCTGACGCGCACGGTGTACGAGGTCGCCGACATCCGCATCGAGGGATGCGCCCGGGGGGTGGAGGGCCACCACGAGGGCTTCGCGCCGCGGCGGCGCGTCCTGGACGCCCTGCTGGTCGACGCGGCGAGCGCGGCGGGCGCCGAGTTCCGTGAGCGCTGCCGGGTGACCGGCCTGCTGCGGGACGAGTCCGGGCGGGTCGTCGGCGTCGAGGGCAGCCACCGCGGACGGGCGTTCACCGAACGCGCGCACCTGGTGATCGGCGCGGACGGCATGCGGTCCGCCGTCGCCCGCCTGGTGGCCTCCCCGTACACCGTGCACGATCCGCAGCTGACCTGCGCCTACTACACGTACTGGCAGGACGTGCCCGCCTGCCTGGAGCTGTACGAGCGGCACGACGGCTGGGTGGCCGCCGTGCCCACCAACGACGCGGCGACCCTGGTCCTGGCCTACTTCCCGCAGTCCCGCTTCGACGAGGTCCGCACCGACGCCGGCCGCGCCTACCGGGAGCAGATCCGCAGCACCGCGCCCGCGCTGGCCGACCGGCTGTCCGGCAAGCAGCCGGTGGAGCGCCTGCGCGGCACCGGCGACCAGCAGAACTTCTTCCGGCAGGCCAACGGCCCCGGCTGGGTCCTGGTCGGTGACGCCGGTCACCACAAGGACTCCATCACGGCCCGCGGCATCAGCGACGCCTTCTGGCAGGTGGAGCATCTGGTGCGGGAGCTGGAGGGCACGCTGGACGGCGATCCCGCCAAACTGGACGCGGCGCTCGCCCGGTTCGCCGAGGCCCGGGACGACCATCTGACGCCGGGCTACGAGGCCACCCTGGGGGTCGCCCGGCTGGACCCGCACGAGCAGCGCCTGTCACTGCTGCGGGCCGTGCAGTCGGACCCCGAACTCACCGCGATCTACTTCGACATGGTGGCCGGGATCGCCTCCGCCGGTGACCTCTACACGCCCCGGCTGCTCGCCCTGTTGTGACGCCGTGCGGGGCCGGAGGGTACCGGGCAACAGCCCCATCGGGGCGCGAAGTTCTCAACTCCCCAGTTCATCAATACAAGTTGCCCGGACTCAAGGTGACGCTGCGCGACGCTCCTGATAACGTGCAGCTCGCGCGATGTTCGATCACAGTGCGCCACCAGGCCACTGCGCGGGGAAGGTCGGCGCTGCGCACCCCCAAGACACCGGTGTATCGCTGCTGCACGAGGAATCAGATGCCAGGCACCCGCGACCGGCGGCCACGTCACCGCTCCGCTCCTCGCAGAACTCTGCGACCCTCGTTCGTCGTCCCGTTCCTCGTCCCCGCGGTCTGCCTGGGCGGGCTGTGGGGCTATACGGCGGCCACCCTCGTGGACGAGCAGATCCAACTGCACGCGGACGCGGACCACATATCGGCCGCCCGTCCCGTCCAGGAGGTGCTGTCGCGGCTGCAGGACGAGCGCCGGCTCACCGCCCTGTGGCAGGCGGGCCGCTCCGGCTCCGCCCGCAAGGACCTCAACGCGGCCCGTGAGAAGACGGACGCCGCCATCTCCCAGTTCCGCCGGGGCACGTCCGCCCTGGACACGACGGCCCTCCGGTCGGAGACCCGGGCGCTCGACGTCGCGCTGGAGGCGCTGGCCGACCACCGCGAGGCCGTGGACGCCCGGACCCTGCCCGCCGGTGACGCGTTCGCGTTCTTCACCGACGCCCTCTCCCAGGGCCTCACGCTGCTCGCCTCGGCCGTGCACAGCGAGGACGCGGAACTCGACCGCGGCGGCGACGCCACGATCGCCCTGGCGCAGATCACGGAGATGCTCGCCCGTGAGGACGCCCTCCTCGCCGGTGCCCTGCCCGGCGGCCGGCTGAGCGCCACGGACCGCACCCGGTTCTCCCAGTACCTGGCCGTCCAGCGGGCGGTCCGGGCGCGTCTGGCCACCCGGGACCTGCCCGGGGACGCGGCCGAGGCGTACCAGCGGATCACCGGGGGCTCCCCGTGGGGCACGGTGACCTCCGTCGAGCAGGCCGTCAGCGGGGGCGACGGGAACTCCCTGCCGCAGCAGGCGTCGTCCTGGCCGACGGCCGCCGACAACGTCGTCGGGGGCTTCCAGAGCCTGGGCACCGACTCCCTGGACGCCCTGGCCGACGAGGCGACCGGCCGCTCCGACGAGCTGATGCTGGCCACGCTCCTGGGCACGGCGGTCACGCTGGCGGCGCTGGCCGGTGGCGCGGTGCTGGCCCTGCGCGCCCGGCGTTCCACCACCGGCCGGCTCTCCGAGATCCGGACCACCACCCAGCAGTTGGCGGCGACCAGGCTGCCCGACATCCTGGCCCGTACCGCGCGGGGCGAGCAGGTGGAGCCGGTCGCGCTCACCCAGCACCAGCAGACGGCCGACGAGTACGGGCAGCTCTCCGCGGCCATCGACCAACTGGTCCAGGTCGCCGCGGACTCCACGCTGCAGCAGTCCCGGGGCCGCGAGGGCACCGAGAAGGTCGTCGCCCAGCTCATCCGCCGCGCCCAGATCCTGATCCACCGTCTGATCTCGCTGCTGGACGACCTCGAGCGCAAGCACGAGGACTCGGACCTGCTCAAGGACATCTTCCGGGTCGACCACCTGGCCACCCGTGTGCGTCGGCACACGGAGAACCTGATGATCCTCAGCGGCGCCGCGCCCAACCGCCGTATGACCCCGCCCGTCCCGGTCACCGACCTGATGCGCAGCGCGGTGTCGGAGACCGAGCAGTACACCCGGGTCAGGGTGCGGAACACGCCGGCGGACCGGCGGCTGGCGCTCAGCGGCAGGGCCGTCGCCGACGTCACGCACCTGCTCGCGGAGCTCATCGAGAACGGCACCAGCTTCTCCCCGCCGCACACCCAGGTGACGGTCAGCGCGCAGCGGGTCGGCAAGGGCCTGGCCCTGCACGTCGAGGACCAGGGTCTCGGCATGCAGCCGGAGCAGCGCGAGCGCGCGAACGAACTGCTCGCCCGGCCGCCCAAGGTCGACATGACGGCGCTGGGCGAGGACCCGCGCCTCGGGCACTTCGTGGTGGCGCGGCTCGCCGAGCGGCACGGCATCAAGGTCGCCCTGCGCGAGTCCGACTACGGCGGGACCCTCGCCGTGGTGATCGTGCCCGTCGAACTGCTGGAAGAGGTCTCCTCGCCCGTTCTCGACCAGCTCGAGTCGTCCGTCACCGCCGGCCGGCCCCTCGAAGGCCGGGCGGATGCCCCGCCGGCGGTCGCCGACGAGGTGAGCGACGGGCGTCACGAGGCTCTCGTGGGCGCGTCCGCGGACCCGGTCGCGGGCGACGTCATCACCCACACCCGCCTGTCGGACAGCAGCGGTTTCCCCGAGTACGGAGGTGCAGGCCTGTTGCCCCCACCGTCGGATCACCCCGTACCACCGGCACAGGAACCGGCCGAGCCGCCCGCCCGGCGGACGATGCCTTCCTCCTCCGCCTACCGCGAACCGCGGCCGGAGCAGCAGGTGCCGTCCGCGGGACACGCCTCGTCCCCGGGCGGGCCGTCGGGTCTGCCGCGCCGCGACAGGGGGGCCGCGCGGCGCCGGCCCGCGCCCTCCGGGCAGGGTTCCGTCCCCGCCGGGCAGGGGCTGACCACCTCCGGTCAGGCTCCCGTGCGGGACACCCCCCGGCCGCCCACGACTCCCTTGCCTGCCTCGTCCCCGGTGCCGGACGCCCCCCGTCCGCTGACCACTCCCTCGGTGCTGCCGCAGCGGGTCAAGGGAGCCAGCCTGGCGCAGCAGCTTCGTAAAGAGGCGGCGCAGGGCATCGACCGGCAAGAGGACGACGAAACCATCTCGCCGGTCGCGTCGGCCCGCGCGATGAGCGCCATCCACCAAGGGCTGAAGCGGGCCTGGACGGCCCAGGACGACGAGCCGCCCGGTGCCTTCGGGCGGCAGGACGATTCGGCAGGACCCAGTGCCCACGAACTGTGAGGAACGCATTCGCAATGACTGAGCAGGTACACACCGGACCTCAACTGGACTGGCTCCTTGATGCCCTGGTGGACCGGATTCCGGAGATCCGCTGCGCTATCGTGCTCACCGGAGACGGCCTCCTCATCGGCAAGTCCAAGGAGATGCTCCGCGACGACGCCGAGCACCTGTCCGCCGTGGCCTCGGGTGTGCACAGCCTCGCCCGCGGCGCCGCGCGTCACTTCCACAGCGGGTGGGTCCAGCAGACCGTCATCCAGATGGAGAAGGCGTTCCTCTTCGTCACGGCGGCGGGCAAGGGCGCGCGTCTGGCGGCCCTCGCCTCGCAGGAGGTGGATGTCGGGATGATGGCGTACGAGATGGGCACACTCGTCAAACAGGTGGGCCAATACCTGTCGGCGGCACCTCGCGTGCAGTCCCCTGACGGCTCCATCCACGATGCGTGAACCGCGGTGGCGCGACGGCCCGGAGGCCGGGCGCTACCTACGGCCCTACGCCATCACGGGCGGACGTACCCGCCACAGCCAGCACGCGTTCACACTGATCACACTCATCGTCGCGCGGTCCGAGCAGGAGTCCGACCATGGTCATCTGGAGCCGGAGGCGGCCCAGATCATGGACCTCTGCCGGGACCGCGCCCTGGCGCTCGCGGAGATCGCTGCCTTTCTGGATCTGCCCATCAGCGTGGTGAAGGTGCTGTGCGGGGACCTGCTCGACGACGAGCTGATCATCGTCCAGTCACCGCCCGGGCGGGAGAGCCAGCCGAGCGTGGAACTCATCGAAAGGGTGATGGATGGTATCCGTCAACTCTGAGCCGGTCATGCCGACCGCGCTGAAAATTCTCATCGCGGGCGGTTTCGGCGTCGGCAAAACCACCATGGTGGGCTCGGTGAGTGAGGTTCCTCCGCTGGAGACGGAGGAGCGCATGACGGAGGCGAGCCTCGGCATCGACGACCTGTCCGGTGTGGAGGGCAAGTCGTCGACGACCGTGGCGATGGACTTCGGGCGCATCACGATCGCACCCGACCTGGTGCTGTACCTGTTCGGCACCCCGGGTCAGGACCGTTTCTGGTTCATGTGGGACGACCTGGCCGTGGGTGCCCTCGGCGCGGTCGTCCTCGCCGACACCCGGCGGCTGGAGACGTCGTTCGCGTCCATCGACTTCTTCGAGGAGCGCGGCATCCCGTTCGCCGTGGGCGTCAACTGCTTCCACGGGCGCCGCGACTGCACCGTCGAGCAGGTGCGCGCGGCGCTGGCCCTCGATCCGGCCACCCCGGTCGTCCTGTGCGACGTCCGTGACCGGTACTCCAGCAAGCAGGTGCTGCTGTCCGTCCTGCAGGCGGCGCGCACCCGCGCCGCCACCCACCACACACCTGTGGGCCTCGGCCACTGACCGTGTGAGCACCCGGAACCGGGTGCGGGCCTGTGCGACGGGTCTGCACCCGGTTCTTGCGCGTCCGCCGCTTCCCGGGGCGGCGGGCTTCGCACCGGAGCGGCGAGAATCCCGGCGCACGACTCTTGACCCACCGTACCTACTGGTCAGTACGCTCGGGTCATCCCTCAGCGACACCGGTGTCTCCTCCCCTCCTGCGGCACGGCGAGCCGACCGCCCGGCACGTCCAAGAACGCCGCAGGCACCGCTCCCGTGACCCGGGCAGCGTCCAGCGCACTCTCCCCGCCGGAAAGCGCCGTCGAGCGTTTTCCCCACCCCACCCCGTGAGGTCCGCGTGAAGAGATCCCTCGTGACCGCGACTGCCGCCGTGGCCGGCGCCCTGCTCGCCGTTCAGGCGCCGGTGGCCGCCCAGGCGTCGACCGGTTCCCGCTTCGGCCCCGGCAGTCATCCCGTCCTGTTCGTGCACGGCTACAACGGCGCCGGCAGCAACTGGAACACCATGGCCGACCGTTTCCGGGCCGACGGCTGGCCCTCCTCCCACCTGGACCAGTGGACGTACGACTCACGCCAGTCGAACGGTGTCACCGCCCAGCAGCTGTCCGCCGAGGTCGACCGGCTCCTGGCCGCCACCGGCGCGACCGAGGTCGACATCGTCACCCACTCCATGGGCGGGCTCTCCTCCCGCCACTACCTCAAGAACTTCGACGGGACCTCCAAGGTCGACGCCTGGGTGTCGCTGGGCGGTCCGAACCACGGAACCGACACCGCCAACAGCTGCTTCGACACGTCCTGCACCGAGATGCGCCCCGGCTCCGCCTTCCTCACCGCTCTCAACTCCGGTGACGAGACACCGGGTTCGCCGCGCTACGCGACCTGGTGGTCGCCCTGCGACGCGGTGATCAACCCGGACAGTTCCGTCTCCCTGTCCGGCGCGGTCAACACCCGGACCGCCTGCCTCAGCCACTCGGGCCTGCTCACCGACGCGACGGTGTACGCCCAGACCCGCGACACGGTCAACGGCTGACCTCCGCGCACCCCCCTGATCCGACGAACCTGACAGACAGGGCACAACCATGCGGATGCCTTACGGGTCACACCTGGCAGGAGCAAGCAACTCCACGCCTTACAAGGGGGAAAGATGCGCTTCACTCGCTCTGCCATGGCCGCCGCCGCGTTAGCGGCCCTGTCGATCGGGACGACGACGGCCCTGGCCTCGCCCGCCTCCGCCGCGCCCAACACCACACCGCAGAAGGTCTGCGGCAGCGGCTACGCCACCGTGAACTCGTCGCCCGTCGGGTCGCTGGGCACGGTCTACCTGACCTACAACGCCTCCAACGGCAGGAACTGCGTCGCGACCATCCGCAACAACCCGGGCACCGCCATGGAGATGTCCGCCTGGGTCTACGTCCCCGACACCGAGATGGGCGACGCCGACTCCGGGCAGTACACGTCCTACGCTGGCCCGACCTACGTCTACGGCAAGGGGCACTGCGTCGACTGGGGCGGCAACATCGGCAACGTGTACGTGGCCGTGTACGGCTCCAACTGCGGTTCGCTGAAGGAACACCGGGTCACCTACACCCGCTGACCACCGCTTCCGCGCCGCCCCGCACCGGGGGCCGCGCGGGATGCCGCAGTGGTCCCGCTCGCCCTGGCAGAACACCCGCAGGCCCGCCAGGGCGAGCACCCATGAGACGGACCGAACGGCATACGCCCCGGCACGTCCCCCGGTCGGCCGCGCGGGGTGAAAGTTATTGACAGGCCACTCGGCGCTGATGAAACTAACTTCCACCCATGGGGAACACTCCCGTCCGCATGGCATCCCCGACGATGGAGGGGCGCCGTATGACCCCGCATCTGCAGCATCAGGCCGAAGAGACCGCCCAACCGCCGCGCTCGCGCAGAGCCCTGGTGGCGGGGTCCGTGGGCAACTTCATCGAATGGTACGAATTCGGTGTCTACGGATACTTCGCCACCATCATCGCCGCCAACTTCTTCACCCCTGACGGCGGAAGCGATGCC
Source organism: Streptomyces sp. DH24 (assembly GCF_029813775.1). Classification (GTDB taxonomy): domain Bacteria; phylum Actinomycetota; class Actinomycetes; order Streptomycetales; family Streptomycetaceae; genus Streptomyces. Next base: position 104,560 of record NZ_JARVKW010000002.1, read on the forward strand.
GAAGGGCTCGTCAAGACGTACGCGTCCTTCGCCCTCGCCTTCTTCTTCCGCCCGATCGGCGCGGCCGTCTTCGGACGCCTGGGCGACCGGATGGGTCGGCGCCCCACGCTGATCCTCGTCATCCTGCTGATGACCGGCGCCACCACCTTGATCGGCCTGTTGCCGACGTACGCCACGCTGGGTGCCGCGGCGCCCTGGCTGCTCACCCTGCTGCGCATCGTCCAAGGGCTGTCAGCGGGAGGGGAGTTCGGCGGCGCCGTTTCCATCATGACGGAGTTCGCCCCGCCGGGCCGGCGCGGACTGTACGGAGCCTGGCAGTCCTTCACGGTGGCGCTCGGCCTGCTCGCCGGTGCCGGCATCGCGGCCGTGCTGGCGAGCCTGCTGACCGAGCCCCAGCTCAACGACTGGGGCTGGCGGCTGCCGTTCCTGCTGACGCTGCCCCTGGGTCTCGTCGCCCTGTGGCTGCGCCTGAAGCTCGAAGAGACGCCTTCCTTCCGGCGGACCCGAAGCGGGCCGGAGGCTCCGTCCGCGGGCGGAGGAACCCCGCGGGCGGTGCCGCCCGCCCCCGCGCGTGAGGTGGCCAAGGCCATCGCGCTCGGTGCCGGCCGGCTCATGGGCTGGTCAGCGGCGGGGTACACGTTCCTGGTCGTGCTGCCGTCCTACCTGCAGAGCACGCTCAACGCCTCGTTCCAGCAAGCCCTCGTCGCGACGGTGCTGGCCAACCTGGGTTTCGCGGCCTCCATCATCCCGGCGGGCGCTCTCAGCGACCGGATCGGCCGGCGTGCGGTGATGACGGCGGGTGCGGTGCTGGTGGCCGTCCTCGCGTTCCCGCTGCTGCACGTGTTGCAGGACGCCGCCGCCTCGACGGCCGTCAAGGGTGTCGCCGTGTTCGCCGCGGGCGCGGTCGTCGGCCTGATGGCCGGCCCCGGCCCCGCCATGCTCGCCGAGATGTTCCCGACCCGCGCCCGCTACACCGGCCTCGGCCTGGCGTACTCCCTGTCCAACGCCGTCTTCTCGGGGTGCGCCGGCCTGATCATCACCGAGGTGATCCAGCGGACCGGCAACATCGACATCCCCGCGTACTACGTGGTCGTGACCTGCGCCGTCAGTACGCTCGCCCTCCTCACCCTGCGCGGCGACGACCACCGCCGGGCGCTGCGCGACTGACGGCCCGCCGGGCCGGGAAAGAGGTGTGCGGATGAGGGTCGTCGGACTGATGTCGGGAACGTCCCACGACGCGGTCGACGCCGCCGCGGCCGATCTGGAACTCCGGGGAGACAGCATCCTGCTCACCCCACTGGGGATGGTGAGCTCGCCCTACCCGGAGGAGTTGCGGGCCGCTCTGGCCGCCGCGCTGCCGCCCGCCACGACCACGATGAAGGACGTGTGCCGCCTGGACACCCGGATCGGCCAGGCCTTCGCGGCGGTGGCCGCCCGGGCCGACCGGGAGTTGTGCGGCGGACGCGCCGAACTCGTCACCTCGCACGGCCAGACCGTCTACCACTGGGTCGAGCACGGCCGGGTGCACGGCACGCTGCAGATCGGCTCGCCCGCCTGGATCGCCGAGGCCACCGGCTGCCCGGTGGTGTCCGACCTGCGCACCCGTGACGTCGCGGCGGGCGGCCAGGGCGCACCCCTGGTGAGCGTCTTCGACACCCTGTGGCTGCACGGCCGACCCGGCGTGGCCGCCGCCCTGAACCTCGGCGGCATCGCCAACCTCACGGTGGCCGCCGGGCCGGGCGACCCGGTCGCCTTCGACACCGGCCCCGCCAACGCCCTCGTGGACGCGGCGGTGCACGCGCTCACCGACGGCCGCCTGGACTACGACGAGGACGGGGCCCTGGCCGCCCGGGGCAGCGTCGACGCCGCTCTGCTGCGACGGCTCCTGGACGAGCCGTACTACGCGAAGCCGCCGCCGAAGACGACCGGCAAGGAACTGTTCCACTGGCCGTACCTGCGGGCCGCGTTGGACGACTGCGACCCGCTCCCGATCGAGGACGTCGTCGCCACCGTCACCGGGCTCACGGCCCGTACGGTCGCCGACGCGGTCCGCTCGGCCGGGGCGAGCGAGGTCGTCGCCTCGGGCGGCGGGACCCGCAACCCCACCCTCATGGCCATGCTCCGCACCGCGCTGGGCGGCATCCCGCTGCGCACCTCCGACGACCTCGGCATGCCGTCGGCGGCCAAGGAGGCCTACGCGTTCGCCGTCCTGGGGTTCCTGACGGTGCACGGGCTGGCGGGGACGGTCCCCGCGTGCACCGGTGCCCGCCACCCCAGCGTCCTCGGCTCGATCACGCCCGGTCGCCGGCCGTTGCGGCTTCCGGAACCCGCGCGGGTCCCGCCCCTGCGCCTGCGCATGGTGCCGGCTTCAGGTTCGGGAGTCGCCGCAAGCGAGGCATGACGCGGAAGGTGAGGCGGCCCTTCGGGGACGCCTCACTCACCGCGCTCCGTGCCGGGCGGGCAGGTGACGGGCCGGCGGTTTTGTGTCAACCGCGGGCCCGCACCTCCGGTTTCCCGTCGTTCAGCTGCCGCGCTGGTGGAGTTCCAGGTCCGTGACCACGGGACGGTGGTCCGAGGCGTCGCTCGCCACCGTCCGGGCGCCGGTCACGGTGATGTCGGGCGAGACGGTGACGAAGTCGATGCGCTTGACGGGCGTGATCGCCGGGTACGTGCCACCGCCGTCGGGGGAGGCGTCCCGCAGTTCGTCCCACAGCGGCGCCAACTCGGGGGCCGCCGCCTCCGCGTTGAAGTCGCCGACCAGGATCTTCGGCCCGTGGTCGGCGGCGAGCACCTTCAGCATGTCCGCCACCTGCGCCACGCGGACCGACGGGTCGGCCCGGTAGTCCAGGTGTGTGACGTAGACGTGCGCGTGCGCGCCCCGCACGTTGACCGTCACCTCGGCGAAGCCGGGCGCCGGGGCCGGGGGCGCGCCGGGCGTCTGGGTGGAGAGCCGGGTGATGTCGTGGTTCTCGGCCTCCAGCACCGGGTGGCGGCTCAGCACCGCCACGCCGTACCGCCGACGCTCCTGGCCCGGCGCTGCCGGGTCCAGGTCGTAGATCGGCGCGAAGAACACCCGCATGTCCAGCTTCTCGGCCAGCGCCTGTGCCTCGTCCACGAAGTCGCTGCGGGCGCCCCAGTTCACGTCGACCTCCTGGAGCCCGATCACGTCGGCGTCCAGGTCGCGCACGGCCCGCGCGGTGCGGTCGAGGTCGAAGACCCCGTCCTCACCGGCCCCGGCATGGATGTTGTAGGTGGCCACGCGCAGCGGTACGGCCGGGGCCTGGGCGCCGGGGACGTCGGCGCCCGCGGCGGTCGCCGGTACCGCCGTGGCGAGCGCCACGGCGGCCAGCAGAACGGCGGCGGCGCGGCCGCGGCGGACAGGGCGTCGGGCAGGGCGTCGGGATCTGGACTTCATGCCTTCTCCAGAGCAGGTAGGAGCGGGACGGGCACGGAACCACTGGATTCTGCTCCAACCCGCGCCCGCCCACGCATGGTTCGCGGCAGAACGCACCGGGGCGCGCTGCCGGGGTTGCCAAGCGGTGGCGGCGCCGGCGCCGCATCCGCAGCGGCTGGTCACGGAAGGCGTAGCGATGTTCCCGCCGACAGTAGCATCGATAACACATCTGTGTTAGCGTTGATACATGGGGATGCGAGCAGCGCTACCACCGAGACAAGGAGCACCGCCATGAGCGAGCAGACCAGCACAGGCGTCGACAGCGGCCGCGTCGCGATCGTGACCGGCGGGTCCCGCGGGATCGGGCGGGAGACCGCCGAGCGCCTGGCGGCGGACGGTTTCGCCGTCGTCGTGAACTTCGCGGGCCACGAGGCCGAGGCCGGGAAGACCGTCGCCGCGATCACCGAGGCGGGCGGTCGGGCGATCGCCTTCCGTGCCGACGTGGCCGACGAGACCGAGGTGTCGGCCCTCTTCGACGCCGCCCAGTCCACGTTCGGCGGCATCGACGTCGTGGTCCACGCGGCCGGCGTGATGGCCCTGGCACCCCTCGTCGACCTCGACCTCGACGCGCTGGACCGCATGCACCGCACCAACATCCGCGGAATGTTCGTCGTCGACCGGGAGGCCGCGCGCCGGCTGCGCGCGGGCGGCGCGATCGTCAACTTCTCCAGCTCCGTGCCGGCGCTCGCCATCCCGGGCTACAGCGCGTACGCCGCCAGCAAGGGCGCGGTCGACGCCCTGACGCTGATCCTCGCCCGCGAGATGCGGGGCCGGGACATCACCGTCAACGCCGTGGCCCCCGGCCCGACCGCCACCGCCCTGTTCCTCGACGGCAAGGACGAGGAGACCATCGCGCGGATGGCGGCCCAGCCGCCGCTGGAGCGCCTCGGCACGCCGCAGGACATCGCCGGGGTCGTGTCCTTCCTGGCCGGCCCGGCCGGCCGCTGGATCAACGGCCAGGTGCTCCGCGCCAACGGCGGCATCGTCTGACCCTCCCCGGAGCCCTCGCCCCTCCCTCACCTCCCTCAAGTTCTTCAGTCCCTCTCTTTCCCCGAGGAGTTCCGTCATGGGAAAGACGATCGTCAGCACAGGCGCGGGTTCCGGTTGCGGCGCACTCGCCGCACGGACGACGGGTCGGTGCAGGTGAGCCGGGTCGCCGACCGGGGCCGCGCCCGGTTCCTCACGCGCGTCGGCCTGGGCGCTCTCCTCGCCCCGCACCAGATGGCCGCCGGTACGGGTTCGGTGCGACCTCGGATAGCGTCGCTCCCGTGAGTACGAAAGCGCGCATCCTCGAAGTGGCGGCGGACCTGGTCGCCGGGTCCCCGAACGGGGACGTCTCGACCCGGGCCGTGTGCGAGGCCGCGGGGGTCGGCGCCCCCGCGCTCTACCGGCACTTCGGGGACAAGGAGGGCCTGCTGTCGGCGGTGGTCGACCACGGCTTCGACAAGTACCTGGCGGCCAAGCGCGCACGAACCCCCGGCACGGACCCCGTCCAGGACCTCCGGGACGGCTGGGACACGCACGTCGAGTTCGCCCTGCGGAACCCGAACCTGTACCGCCTGATGAACTCCCCCGCGATGCGTACGCCTCCGGCGGCGGCCCTGGAGTCCCACCGCATCCTCACCGCCGACCTCGAACGGGTGGCCGCACGGGGCAAGTTGCGGCTCGCTCCCGAGCTGGCCGCCCAGCTGATCATGTCCGCCAACGTCGGCGTGGCCCTGATGCTGGTCTCCCGCCCGTCGACCTTCACGGACGAGACGGTGTCCCGCCGGGTGCGGGACGCGGTCCACGCCGCGGTGTTCACCCCGGACGTGATGGCGTCTGCGTCGTCGGCGCCCGGGGCGACCGAACCGGCCGCCGGGCCGGACGCGGCACACGTACCCGCCGCGGCGGCCCGGCTGAACGCCCTGCTCCGCCAGTCCTCCTCCCCGGCTCTCTCCCCCGCCGAGGACGCCCTGCTCACGGAGTGGCTGAACCGCCTCTCCAACCCGCCGCAGGGCTAGTTCGCGGGCGGGCCGCGCCGGTCACGCGGTCGCGCACGGTCGGTGAGGGCGCCCACGGAGTCGTGGACGCCCTCCGCTCCCCCGGCGAGCGTGTACGAGCCCCGGGTGAGTTTGGCCGGGCCCGTGTCAGGCCAGCGGTTCCACGCGGATGTCGCGGAAGCGCACCTTGTTTCCGTGGTCCTGGAGGCGGATGGCGCCGGCCGACGGGCCCTCCTGCGCGCCCCCGCCCGTCGGTCCGTCGATCGCGACGTCGTCGTGGACCTTCTTGCCGTTCCAGACGACGGTCACCCGCGCGTCGGCGGTCTTGTTGCCGTCGGCGTCGAAGCGCGCCGCGCGGAAGGTGATGTCGTAGGTCTGCCAGGTCTCCGGCGCGGTCGCCGCGTTGACGTCCGGGGCCTTCTTCAGGTAGATCGCCCCGGCCTCGTTCGTGTCCAGGGTCGGGTCGCCGTGGGAGTCGAGGATCTGGAGCTCGTAGCGGTCCTGGAGGTAGATGCCGCTGTTGCCCCGGTCCTGTCCGGTCACGTCGTCCGGCAGCCGCGGAACACGGAACTCCACGTGCAGCTTGAAGTCCCGGTAGGCCTCCTTCGTGCGGATGTCACCGCAGCAGACCTCCATGGAATCCTCGGCGGCCAGCGGCCATTCGACGCGCCGTCCGTCCGTGTGCTGCCAGTTCTCCTGCGAGGCGGCGGTGCCGTCGAAGAGGGTGGTCGGGGCGCCGTGCGGTCGGACGGTGATCAGGTCGAGGTTGACATGGCCGGTGTCGCCGGGGTCGAAGCGGTAGGCGATGGTGTTGCGGCCCGCGTCGAGGGTGACGCGTTCGGTCTGTGTCGACCAGGCGTCCCAGGTGCGGGTCGGGGTGAGTTTCGTCTGCCGCAGCTTCTCCCCGTTGACGTACAGGGAAAGGGACTTGGTGCCCTCGAAGGGGTTGGGGCCGTTGGAGTAGCGCAGGTTCACGTCGTAGTCGCCGGCCTCGGGCACCGTCACGTCGAAGGTCGTGGCGGCCTTGCCCTCGGTGCCGTAGCGGTCGACGAAGCCACTGCCCGAGTAGCCGGTGTGGTCGGTGTTGATTCCCGCCGTGCCGGTGAGACGCGCCTCCTCCGCTTCGTACAGCGTGGCGGGCGGCGGCTGCTCACCGGGAGTCGCGTTCAGCGTGTACCAGGCCTCGGTGCTCCACAGCGCCTCGCCCGACTTCGACGCGAACGGGCGCGGTGAACGGACGTGCACGACGCGGCCGGGCTTGAGCCCGTCGAGGCGCAGCCGGACGGTGCGGCCGTCGTCGGCGAGGGTCGCCGAGCGCACGGCGAGCCGCTCCTCGGCGATCTTGGGCCCGCCGTAGTCGGACGTCGGGGTGTAGCGCCACTGCTCGGCCTGGTAGCGCTTGGCCAGTTCCTCGGCCGTCGCCTTCGACACCGGCTGGGTGTATTCGAGGTCGAAGCCACCGGGTACGGCGCGCATCTCCTTGATGTCGAAGGTGTTGCCGCCGTTCGGCGTGAGCTTCTGCAGGCCGAACTTCAGCTTTCCTTCCTGGCCCCAGTTTCCGTCGGCGCCCAGACCGCCCGCGTAGATCGCGCCGTCGGGACCCATGACGATCCGGTTGACGCCCGCTTCGAGCCCTTGCGTGTAGCGGAAGACGGCTCCCTGGTACTGGCCCTTGACCTTCTCCAGGTAGGCCCGCTGCAGTCCGCCGTAGGTGACGTCACCGATGAGCAGCTGCCCGGCGAAGCGGCCCTTGGTCAGGTGGAGCGGGGTGCTGGGCGAGTTGGCGATCTCGTTCTGCGGCAGCCACAGCACCGGCTGCGTCACGGGCCGGCTGTCGAAGGGGCCCGAGGGCTCGGTGTAGTGGTTGAAGAAGCGGTCCTGCTTGATCTGGACGAGTTTCGACGCGGGCAGCCAGCCGCCCTGGTTGTCGGTGGTGAAGATGTCTCCGCCGGGTCCCCAGCCGATCCCGTTGGGGGTGCGCAGACCGCCCGCGACCGGGTGGATCTTCCCGGTCTTCTTGCTCACCTTGAACGTGGTGCCGCGGCCCGGTGCCGGCTGCGGGACGGTGGTGGCCCCGCCGTAGTTGATGGCGACGGACAGGTTCACGTAGAAGTAGCCGTCGCGGTAGAGCAGGCCGAAGGCGAACTCGTGGAAGTTGCCGCCGTACGGCCAGGTGGCGACCGTGCGGTACTCGTCGGTCACCAAGTCCTCGTCGGTGTCGACGAGTCGCGTCAGCTCGTGCTTCTGGGAGACGTAGAGCGAGCCGTCGACGTACTTGATGCCCATGGGCTCGCGCAGCCCGCTCGCGATCTTCTTGACGGTGACCTTGTCGCGGCTGGTGTCACCCGTGACGTGGTCGAGGACGTACACCTCGCCGGACGTGGTCTGGGAACCGCCCCAGGTGCTGAGCGCCAGACGTCCGTCGGGCAGCCAGTCCATGCCGGTGACCTGGGGTTCGAATCCGTCCGGCCGCAGGTCGGTGAGGTCGAGGTCGGGGCGTATGTCGGTCAGCGGCAGGCCGTCGCCCGGGCTGTCGCTGCCCGCCTCGCACTCCTTGCGGCCCGGCGCGGTGACCCGGACGACGTCGGCGTCGGTGCTGAGCGCCTCGCGCGGCACGACGCTGAAGCCGTCCGCGCCCGGCGGCTTCCACGCGAGCGTCAGCTGCTGGTCGCCGCCCCGCTCGAAGTAGTCGATGCGGAACGGGTGGAGTCCGGCGGTGAGTTGGGTGGTGCCGTCCTTCGGTTCGGCGGCGTGCAGGCCGTCGTGGTCGATGACCTCGCGGTCGTCGACGGTGAGCCGTGAGCCGTCGTCGCTGATGAGACGGAAGGCGTACGTTCCGTCGGCGGGGACGACCAGGTGGCCGGAGACCTCGGCCGAGAAGTTGTCGGCGAAGCCTCCGAAGTCGGCGGTGCTGGACCAGTCGACCGTCTGCATCAGCTTGTCGTGGTTGGGCGTCTGGCCCGGTTTGAGCGTGCAGAGCTTGCTGAGCGGGACCTGGGTGTCGAAGACCCGCAGGGTGACGCCCGGTTCCTGGGGCGGGATGTCGGCGGGAGCGGCGGCGGTCGGCGGCGCGGCCCACACGCCTCCTGCGAGAAAGCCTCCGACGAGCAGGGTGGTGAGCCCTCTTCGGGCACGGGGGAACAGCCGTGGATGCATCGGTCCTCCAGGACGGGACCGGAGGCCGCCGGATCGCACTCCGGTCGAGCTATACCGTGCGCGGGTGCGCGGCAGGGCAGTACTCCTACGGTTGCGCCGACACGCTAAGGGACTTCTGCTGAGCTCGTCCATACTTTGTCATCAACGAGTTCAAAGTCAGCTCGTTCGCTGCTACGGGCCTCGACGAGCCGCGGAAGCCCCGCACAGGACGGGGGGAGATCGTGCGCGGTGCTCCGGCAGTCGGGCCAGGAACCGCGTGCCGGTCAAGGACCGTCGGGGACCGGGACGGTCCGCCGGACGCTGAAGATCAACAAGGGTGCAGAATGACCCGTATGCCGATCACGAACACCCCGAAAGCGGCCACGATCGACCACGCGCAGCCCGTCAGCCGCACGCTGGCCCGCGCCTTCGACGACGACCCCATGATGCGCTGGTTCTTCCCCGACGACTCGAATCGCCAGGCGGGACTGGCCCGTTACTTCACCACCCTCTTCACCCGGCAGTACGCCCAGCACGGGGTGTGCGAGCGCACCGACGCCGCGGCCGCGTTCTGGGTGCCGCCGGAGGGACAGGAGAAGGCCGTTCCGGACGCCGGGACCGTCGAGGAGCTCCAGAACATCCTCGGCGACCGGGCCCCGTTGTTCCGCGATGCCGTGCGGGCGGCGGCCCGGCACACGCCGGAGGAACCCCACTGGTACCTGGCGGTGATCGGCGCCGACCCGGCCGCCCGGGGCCAGGGACACGGGGCCGCTCTGCTGCGGTCGGGGCTGGCCAAGGCCGACGCCGCGGGCCTGCCCGTTTACCTGGAGTCCTCCAAGCCGTCCAACCTTGCGTTCTACGAGCACTTCGGCTTCATCGTGCGCGGGGAGGCGCGACTGCCGGGCGGTGGTCCGGTGTTGTGGGCGATGCGGCGCGGTGCCCGTCCGGCGGCCGACGCCTGAAAGCCGTCCGGCGGCCGACGCCCGAGAGCCGTCCGGCGGGCGTGCGGCGCACCCGTCGGCCGAGTCGCGGCGCAGGTGGGCAGGTCGTGGCGGACGTACGCCCTGGTCGGGCCCGTGAACGCCACGCGCGGTCCCCGGCGCCCGGCGAGGACGCCGGACCGACGCACGCTCACCTCAACGGGCTTTCCAGAGGCTCCCGTTGTCCGGACACCCACGCGTACGCCCGCCGCACGTCGCCGACCACGCCGGCCTCGCGGAGCCGGACCATCGCGGCGTCGCCCGCGTCCGCCCCGGCGTCGATGCCCCGCCAACACACCGGTCCTGCCACCACAGGATCGTGGGCACCAGGCGTGACCGGTCCTCGAGTCCGTAGCCGTCGGCGATCAGCCTCATGCGCCTGGCCGTGTTCCCGATGTCGGTCACCGCGGGGCCGAGACCGAGGTACTGCCAGCACACATGGGCGACGTCGTGGATGCGCTTCCCCGGCGCCGCAAGGTCCCAGTCGATGAAGGCCACCGGCCGGAGCTCGCCGCCGGCGGGCCGGTAGACCGTGTTCCTGGGCGACAGGTCGTTGTGGCACACCACTTCCTGATCGCCCGCGAGCGCGGTGCCCGCGGTCAGGTCGTGGAACTCACGCACGAGCCGGGCGACCGCCACCAGGCTCTCGTCGGACGAGACGGCCGCGGGCTGCCGCGGTTCCCAGGCCACGTGCCCGTCGAGGTGGCTGAGGACCTCACGGCCCTGGTCGTCGGTGCCGAGATACCGCGGAGCCCCGTTCCAGCCGGCGGCTTCGAGCAGCCTCAGCAGTTCCCCCACGAACTTCGTGCGGGCAGAGGCGGGGCGGCGAACAGTGTCGCCGACACGGACGACGGCATGGACGAAACCTCCGGGCAGGTGTGACGCGGACACCCCCTTACCTTGCCCGACGTGCCCGTTGTCAGCCGTAGCGACGCAAGAGTGCCAGAAGGTATTCCTCCAGACGCCCGGCGAGAACGGCGGGCGTCAGATCAGTGCGTCCCAGGTCCCGCCAGGGCCCGGCGACCTTCTCCGCGTCCGGCGCATAGGCCAGCGCGTCCAGCAGACGCCAGTACAGGTGAGCCGCCGGGTCGTCACTCAGCGTCCCGCCCGCCTCGACGTACCGGTCCGCGAACCGCATGCCGACGGGCACTCCGTGCAGCAGGGCGAGCGCGGTCGAGCAGTGGGCCACGTCCAGGTCGGCGGGCCCCCAGGAGGTCTCCACCCAGTCCACGACACCCGTGACCGCCAGACCCGCCCCGGTTCCGGCGAAGAGGACGTTCCCGGGGTGGAAGTCACGGTGCAGGAAGCAAGGCCGGTGGACCGGGGGCGGCCGGCGGATCACCTCCACGGCGCGCTCCCACAGATCCGGTCGCCTCGAACCCACGGGAAACCGCACCCGCTCCGGGCTGGTCCACGCCTCGTAGGTGCGCGGCCGGGCCTCTTCCGCGACACGCAGCCCGTGGATCGCCGCCAACTGCCGGGCCAAAAGCTCCGATGTCCGCTCGACGTCCGCCTCGTCCAGCCTGACGCTCCCCGGCAGCAGGGACATCAGCAGTGACGGATGATCGCAGTGCTCCGCTGCCGCGTCGACGGCGTGAAGCCGAGCGGCCGGCACATCCGCGTCCGCGTTCGCCTTCGCGTTCGCGAGGAGACGGAGAATGTCCGCCTCCCGCGTGAGCAGTCCTCGTGCGTGCTTCACGTAGAAGGGTTTGACGAAGGACCGGAGGACGAGGGAGTACGGCCCGCCCTCCCCCTCGACGTCGAGGCGGCGCATCTGCGATGTCCAGCCGCCGCGCAGCGCTGCCACGGCGCGGATCCGGTCTCCGGGCGGAAGACCGCGTTCCACCCAGGCGCGGGTCCGGGACCAGCCCGCGTCGTCCAACTGGTCCTCGGCAACCGTCACTTCGCTCTCCCGCTCGGCCATGGCAGCAGCCTAGTGATCAGTGCGGGCGGGAAGGCTGAATCGACCGGCTCAGCCGGGCTCCGAGGGCTCGACCGCGCTCAACCTGCTGCGCAGATGGGCGCGTTCGGGCTCGGTGCCGGCCAGGTCGAGTGCTTCCCGGTAGGCCGCCGCCGCCTCGGGGAACCGGCCGAGGCGGTGCAACAGGTCGGCCCGCGCGGCCGGGTACGGGTGGTGGCCGCGCAGCCGTTCCTCGCCCGCCAGGTCGTCCAGCAGGGCGAGACCCGCTTCCGGGCCGTCGCGCATCGCCACGGCCGCGGCCCGGTTCAGCGCGACGACCGGGGACGGGGTGAGGGCGAGCAGCACGTCGTACAGCGCGACGATCTGCGGCCAGTCCGTGCTCGCCAGGTCCGCCGCCTCGTCGTGCAGGGCGGCGATGGCTGCCTGTACGCCGTAGGGTGCCGGCGGGCCACCGGTGAGGGCCGGGGGCACCAGCGCCAGCCCTTCCTCGATCATCGTGCGGTCCCAGCGGCCGCGGTCCTGGTCCTCCAGCAGCAGGAGTTCGCCGCCGGGGCCGGTCCGGGCGCCGTGTCGCGCGTGGACCAGCAGCATCAGCGCGAGCAGTCCGGTGACCTCGCGTTCGGCGGGCAGCAGCCGGTGCAGGATCCGCGCCAGCCGGATGGCTTCCTCCGCGAGGTCCAGCCGTTGCGGTTCGGGGCCGGAGCTGGCCGCGTAGCCCTCCGTGAAGAGGGAGTAGAGGACCTGGAGCACGCCCGGCAGGCGCGCGGGCAACTCGTCGGCGCCGGGCACCCGGAAGGGGATCCGCGCCTCGCGGATCTTCTTCTTCGCGCGCACGATCCGCTGCGCCATCGTCGCCGGCGGGACGAGGTGGGCGCGGGCGACCTCGGGCGTCGTCAGCCCGGCCAGACACCGCAGGGTCAGGGCGCCACGGGCCTCGGGCAGCAGGGCCGGATGCGCGCAGGTGAAGAACAACTGCAGCCGTTCGTCGGGCAGTTCTCCGTCGGCGGCGGCGTCCGCGGGCAGGGCGGGGCCGGCCCGGTCCGCCTCCGCCTGAAGGACGGCGAGCCGGGCGGCGTACGCCTGGTCGCGCCGCAGCCGGTCGACGGCCTTGCGCCGCGCCGTCGTCAGCAACCACGCGCCTGGCCTGGCCGGCACGCCCTGCACCGGCCAGTGCACCAGCGCCGCCTCGACCGCCTCGGAGGCGACCTCCTCGGCCAGGTCCAGGTCCCCGAAGCGGCGCACGAGGGAGGCGAGCAACCGGCCGTGTTCCTCACGGAACACCGACTCCACCGCCCGGTCCGCGCCGGTTGCCCGCGCCTCCACGGCCGTCAGGCTCCGAAGTCGGCGACCGGCCGCACCACGACCGATCCGCTGCCGCGCGAACCGGGGCAGCGGGCGGCCCAGTCGAGCGCGACATCCAGGTCCGGTACGTCGATGACGTAGAAGCCACCGAGGACCTCGCGGGTCTCGGCGAACGGTCCGTCGGTGACGGTCCGCTCCCCGTCCGCGCCGACCCGCACCCTGGTGGCCGTGACCAGGTCGGCCAGCGACTCCCCGGAGACGAAGATCCCCGCGTCCCGCACCGCCTTGTCGTAGGTCGTCCAGTCCTCGACGGTGCACTCGGCGGCCCCGCCGTCCGCGTCGACCGCGCCACTGTGGATCAGCATCATGTACTTCATGGTCCGGCTCTCCTCGAATTCGTGTCGTCATCCTCGCGCAGCGGCTCGCCGCACACCATCACGACGAACGGGACACCGCCGTATCGACACCGCCCCGGGATCTTTTTTCTCGGGTCGGTTCCGGGCCCGCCCCCGGCCCGCCGGGACCATCGCCGGCGGCCTGCTGAACGCCGGAGCGGACCGGCGGCGGTGACGTCGGACCCGCCTGGCACGATGCTCCGCATGGAACTCGCCGACCGCGCCGCGCATCCTCTGGACGGCCTGGACTCGCACCCCTGGTCCACTTTCTCCCACGCCTACGGCAGTGCGGAGGATCTTCCCGATGTACTGCGCGCCCTGGCCGGGGCCGACGCGGAAGCGGCGCGCGAAGCGTTGTCGGAGCTGTACGGCAGCGTGCTGCACCAGGGGACGGTCTACTCGGCCAGCGCCGAGGCCGTGCCCTTCCTGGCCGCGATCGCGGTCGCCGGCCACCGTACGGAGGACGTGCTGACGCTGCTCGGCGGCATGGCCGAGAGCGAGGACGAGCACGGCGTCGCACCGGGCGCGGTCCGGGCGGCCGTGGCCGGGCAGCTTCCGCTGCTGCTGCCGCTGCTCGGCGCCGCGGCGCCGAGGGTCCGGCAGGCCGCCGCCTGGGCCGTGTCCCACACCCGCGTGACGGCGGCGCTTCCCGCGCTGCGCGGACGCTGGGAGGAGGAGGCCGACCCGCTCGTCCGCGCCGAGGTGCTGACCGGGATGTCCCGGCTGGACCCGGCACTCGGTGCCGCCACCGCCGCCACGGTCCTTGACCCCGCCGCCCCGGCGGAGCTGCGTCTGGCCGCCGTCCTCGCCTGCCTCGACGCGGCCGTGCCGTGGACCGGGACACACCGCGCGGCGATGCTGTCCCTCCTGCCCGCCGACCCTCTGGTCGCGGACCGGCTCGACCTGGACCGCAACGAGCCGCTGGCCGCGGTGGTGGACCTGCTGCTGGGCCGCGACCGCGACGCGGACCGCGAGGCCGCTGTCGACCTGCTCGACACCGCCCTGCGCGACGGCCGGGCGGAAGTGCGGGCCGAGGCGCTGTGGGCGGCCGACCGTGCCTGCATGCTCTCCCGGAGCGCCCCGCGGCGGCTGGTGCCCGCCCTGGTGGCGGCTGCCGCCGACGACGAGGCCGTGGTCGCGGTGGCCTCCCTGCTCGGGCGTCTGGGGACGGCCGCCGCACCGGCCGCGCCGGTCCTGGTGCCGCTCGCCGGCCGTAACCCCGGGGAGGACGACGACCTGGCGGACCGTGTCCTGGCCGCGCTCGTGCGGGTGGCACCGGACGAGGGTGCCCCGCTCCTGGCCCGCGGGCTGGGGCGGCGCCCGCGCGCCCTCGACGCCGCTGCCGGGTTCCCGTCGCCCGCCGACGCCGCGTTCCCCTACGACGACGAACTCCTGCACGCCGTCCGTCAGCGCCTCGCCCGGCCGGAGGCGCTGAGCGGCAACGAGCCGTGGCAGCTGACGAACCTCCTCGCGGGATGGGGTGTCCGCGCCGCACCAGCCCTGCCGCAGCTGTACGCGGCACTCCCCCGGTTTCCCGGCCAGGCCGCCCGGGCGATCGCCTCGGTCGCGGGCGAGTGCGCGCCCGACGAGCGCGCGCGGGCGGCGACGGCTCTGCGGAGCGCCGCCGAGTCCGGCTCGCTCCCGGCGGCGAAGGGCCTGTACGACCTCACCGGCGAGCCCGGCCTCCTGCTGGACCTGCTGGAGCGGGATCTGCGCCAGGGCTCCCGCGCACTCCCGGAGGCCGCCCGTACGGCGGGCGCGCTCGGCCCCCGGGCGTCGACCCTGGTCCCGGTGCTGCGGGCGGCGCTCAGCGGCGCGGACAGCGATGCCACCACACCCGTACTGGACGCGGACACGGCACTGGCCGAGGCGCTGTGGCGCGTCACGGGGGACGCCGCCACGGTGGTCGGCATCTTGGACTCGGTCTTCGCCCGGGCCGCGCAGAGCCTCTGGTCCCAGTGGTCCGTGGTGCGGGCGGCCCGGGTCGCGGCGCTGCTGGGTGCCGCCGGACGGCCGCTGGTGCGCCGGCTGGAGCCCTTGCTCGACAACCCGGTGCAGGTGCCCGCGGCGACCCTGGCCCTCGTGGCCGCGGCGGAACCCGGCTCACTGGACCGGACCGCTCTCGCCGCGGCCGTGCTCGACGCGGCCGAACGGGAAGCCGATCCCCTGGGGGCGTGCGACGCCCTGGAAGCGCTGGGTGCCGACGGCCTGACCGGCGACCACACTCGGCGCCTCGCCTCTCTGGCCGACGGCGACGCGCGCGTCGTCCGCTCCGGGGTGGAAGACCGCATCATCCGCCAGGACGAAGCCTTCCGCGTCCGGGTCGGTGCGCTGCTCCGCGCCCGCACCCGGTCCGGCGGAGAGACCCGTTAGTCCCGCGGTCCCCTTCTGGTGCGGTGCGGGGGCCGCGTCCGGCCGCGTTTCCGCCGCGGGACCGACGGTGCCGGGCCGCGCAGGACCGAGCCGAAGGGGCCGTAGTGGAAGTCGGTGGCGCGGGTGTCGTGCTGCGAGTTGAGCCGGTGGATGAGGAACGCGCCGACGGCGATCATCGCCACGGCGGCTACCACGACAACGAGGGTCTCCATCGTCCTCACGTCCTGTTCGACTGATCCGGGAGCGGTGTCATGACAGTGACCGTTCGGCTCCGTGTGTCCGTCCCGGCCGGTCCGGTGGGCCTTCGTCACTGTCGTGCGCCGGGTCGGTGCCGGTGTCGACGAGGATCTCCCCGGCCCTCATGGTGTTGTCCGCGCGGACGGCTTCGGCCATGGCGGCGTGCGCGGCGTCGGGTGTGGCGTCCGGCGGGACGACGAGGAGGGAGAAGTGGTCCTGTTCTCCCCTGGTGACGAGAACGGTGTCGTCGCCGACCGGGTAGGAGTCGATGTGCACGACTCGGCCGTCGATGGTCAGCCGCGTCGGCAGCCCTTCCCAGGCCTGGGCGTCCAGGCCGACACGGTCGACCGGGCCCAGGTGCTCGGTCAGCGCCGCGACCAGGGCGGGAAGCTCGGCCGCGATGTCCCGGGACCGCGGCCACCAGGCCCCGTCGAGCACGCTTTCCCGGTCGTGCGTCGTCGCCAGCCGCACGACGACCGAGCCGGGCCGCACGGTGCGGCCGCCGGTGTCCGGCAGCAGCCGGTTCCCGTGCGGCTCGCCGGGCTGGGAGTCGGGCATGGCGCTCGCCTGCTTACGCGGAAGTGAAGTCCTCGTTTCACGGTACTCCTCGGCCCGCTGCGCGGAGCGCGACTGCTCGTGCCGGGGCAGGGGGCACGCCGACGTAGAGTGATCGTCGATACGTCCCGTCGCACAGCGAGGTCACCATGGAGTCCCAGCAAACGCCCTCCGCCGGGTACGCGGAAGTCCACGTGGTCGCCGCGTCCCCCGAGGTCGCCCGACGCGTGGCGGAGGTTCTCCGTCACTGCTTCGCCGCCGGCGAGCAGCGCAGTTATCCGGCGGGCGACGAGGGCGGTACGCGTCTGGAGATCACGGTGGACACCACCCGGGCGGCCGAACCGGCGCGGTCCTGGCTGGAGTCCAGCCGCTGGACGGGCCACACCGACCGGGAGCCCGGCCGGGACTGAGATCTCGCGCCCGCCGGTCGGGCGCCCGGGGGTCACGCCGTGCCGGTCCCGCACCCGTGTTCGCTCGCTGCGGGGGCGGGACCGACCGGGCAGCCGGTCAGGCGCGGTTGTTGACGCTGACCGGCCAGGAGCCGGTCGGGGGCGTCCAGCCCTGGAGGGTGGCCGGGATGCCGACCCGGCTGTTGCAGTCGATCACCTGGAAGTGCAGGTGGGGGCCGGTGGACGCGCCCGTGCTGCCCGACCAGCCGATGACGCGGCCCTGCGGGACCCAGTCGCCCGTGTTGTAGATGGCCCGGTTGAGGTGGGCGTAGTGGGTGCAGTGGCCGTTGGAGTGGCGGATGATCACCTCGATGCCGTTCTGCCAGTACGGCGACCAGTCCGACACCAGGACGGTGCCGCCCTGGGCGGCGGAGACCTCGTAGTTCGCGGGGAGGCCGAAGTCCCAGGCGTACTCGTTGTAGGGCCCGGTGTGCGAGTAGGTGCCCTCGGGGCCCTGGGTGACCTGGTAGGCCTCACCCGCGGGGTAGGGGAGTTCGTAGTAGTAGTCCGCCGCCGCGGCCTGCGGGGCGGCGGCCAGGCCGAGTCCGGCCACCGTCAGCACCGCGCTCGCGACGGCGGCGAATCTGCGAAAGGTCCTGCTCGCACCAGACATCGTCGTGTGCCTCCCGTTCGTGTGTGCGTGATCGCGTCCGCGTGATGGCACCCGCGGCACGTTCTCATCCGGAACATGACAAAGCCTGTCCGTCAACGAACGGATAAAACAAGGAAGTTGCAGAATCACGCAACGCCGGGAGTAAAAGGAGCGGGTCCTGTTCGTCCCGTCTCGCGGGACCGGTCCGGGGTGTTCGTCAGCCGTCGCGGGCCGTCCGGAAGGGCCGGCCCGGCCGGACGGCCACGTCACCGGCGTAGCGCAGTCGGGCGCCGGCGGCCTCCGGGCCCGGCTGCCCGGTCGGTGCATCGGCGCTGTGGACCTTGTACCGGCACAGCACGTTCGGCGTGCTGGGGTGCGGCAGCCGGACCTCTCCCGCCCCCTCGGTCATCGTCCCCGTGGCGCCCCGGCGCGGGCCGCTCGTCACGTAGTAGCGCATGACGGGCAGGCTACGGGACCGCCGTCGCCCTCAGCGGCCGCCCCGTGGTGTCACCAGGCCCGATTCGTGGGCCGGCACCACGAGTTGGGCGTTGTCCCGGGCGTGGAGCTTGGTCATGGCCCGGTTGATGTGGGTCTTCGTGGTCGTCGGGCTGAGTACGCGGCGTCGATCGCCGTCCTGGACACCTGGGTGCGCACGGGCCGCAAGCCGACCCCGCACTCGATCGCCGCTTCCCGCCCCGCCTTCGACAGCGGGTACGGCGACGGCTGCTTCTACCGCCCCGAGTTCGGCCCGGCGCCGTACGCGTCACGCGTCCTGCCCCCGCCGGGCGGGCTCACCCGGCCCGCGATGACCGCCGCGCAGGAGCACGGCTGGAGGGGGATCGAGGGCGTGGGCATCGCTCCCTGACCGCGCCGACTCCCTTGTCCCGTCAAGGACTCACCAGGGCGTGGCCATGGATTCCCCATGCTCCGGCCACGGTTCGGTAGCGGTGCGAGGGGCACCGGGATTCAGACATACGTTCATTTCGTGAACTCTCCTTCTCCTGCGGCCATTTCACTGCCCGCCGAGCCGAAGCCCGCCCGCCGCTCGCTGCTGCGAGGCGCTCTGAGCGGGGCGGCGGCCGTCGGCGCCGCACTCGCCGTCGGCGTCTCCCCCGCGTCCGCCGCGCCCCGTCCGCGTCCACGCCCCGGCACGCCCGCCGAGGCGCTGCGCGAGCTGGAGGCCGGCAACCGGCGGTGGCGCACCTACCGTGAGAAGCACCCGGACGAGACGCGTGACGTCCGTGAGGCGCTGATATCGGGCCAGCATCCTTTCGCCGTGGTGCTGAGCTGCGTCGACTCGCGTGTGCCCCCGGAGCTGGTGTTCGACCAGGGCCTCGGCGATCTGCTCACCGTGCGCAGCGCCGGTGAGGTCCTGGACGAGGCGGTGCTCGGCAGCGTTGCCTACGGCGTGCTGGAGCTGAACATCCCACTGGTCCTGGTGCTCGGTCACCAGTCGTGCGGTGCCGTGCGCGCGGCGGTCGAGGCCGAGGAGTCCGGCGAGCGGCTGCCCGCCCACATCCAGTACCTCGCCGATCAGATCACCCCGGCCATCGACCACAGCCTGGAGGGCGACGCCCGTGTCGACGCGACAGTCGACGCCAACGTGCGGCTGGTGCGCGCCCGTCTGGCGGCGGAACCGGACCTCGCCACGCGAGTGGCCGCCGGCCGCCTCGCGGTCGTGGGGGCACGCTACGAGCTGACGAACCAGCGCGTGCACCGCGTCGACTGAGACGCCCGGGCGCAGCTGCCCGACCGGTCGGTCCGGCCGTACCGGACGCGGCCTCCCGCAGAAGCCGGGGAGGGCAGTCGTGCCGGACGCGGCCTCCCGCAGAAGTTGGGGAGGGCAGTCGTGCCGACCTCACCCGACCGGCGTTCGCAGGGCCGCCGTCGGGTAGCATCCAGCCCATGTCGAGCCCCGAGGCATCCAAGGTGGGGGCTTTCGGTCACGCCGTCAGCCCCCTGAACCACTGAGCCGGTAACCGCTGATCCGGTAACCGCGTCGTCCCGCCGCGCGCTGCGGCCGGACACGTGTGCCCCGTGGACCCGTGGGGTGTTGACCGCGGTGACGAGACGTCTCCTTCTCGTGCTTCTCCTCACCTCGGAGCCTCTCGATGCCTCTCCCCCTGTACGTGCTTGCCCTGGCCGTCTTCGCCATGGGCACATCGGAGTTCATGCTCGCCGGTCTCCTGCCGGACATCGCCTCGGATCTCGACGTGACGGTCGGGGCGGCGGGCACACTCACCTCGGCGTTCGCCGTCGGGATGATCGTCGGAGCGCCGCTCATGGCCGCGCTCGCCCGCAACTGGCCGCCGCGCTCCAGCCTTCTGGGGTTCGTCGGGGTGTTCTTGGCGGCCCATGCCGTGGCCGCCGCCACGTCGAGTTTTCCCGTCCTGTTCGCGACCCGGGTGGCCGCGGCGCTCGCGAACGCGGGGTTCCGGGCCGTGGCCCTGACGACGGCCACGACTCTGGTGGCACCCGCCAAGAAGGGGCGGGCGCTCGCCGTGCTGCTGTCCGGCACGACGCTGGCCACGATCGCCGGTGTCCCGGGCGGAGCCGTGCTCGGCGCCTGGCTCGGGTGGCGGGCCACCTTCTGGGCGGTCGCCGTGCTCTGCCTGCCCGCCGCCCTCGGCATCCTCGCGGGCATCCCGGCCCGCCCCGTGCGGCAGGACGGCACGGGGCGACCGGCTCTGCGCTCGGAGCTGGCGCAGCTCGCCGGTCCGCGGCTGATCGTGGTCATGGGGCTCGGCGCGCTGGTGAACGCGGCGACGTTCGCGAGTTTCACCTTCCTCGCTCCGGTGGTCACGGACACCGCCGGGCTGGGTGAGCTGTGGGTGCCCGTCGCCCTGATGCTGTTCGGCGCCGGTTCCTTCGCCGGTGTGACCGTCGCCGGCCGGTACTCCGACCGGCGTCCGGGCCTGGTCGTCGCCGTCTGCGGCCCGCTGCTCCTCGTCGGCTGGCCCGCCCTCGCGGTACTGGCCGACAGGCCGGCGGCGCTGCTCGTCCTCGTCTGCGTGCAGGGGGCGCTGTCGTTCGCGCTGGGCAGCACGCTGATCGCGCGGATCCTGTACGAGGCGGCGCCGGCGCCCACCATGGCCGGCTCCTACGCGACCGCCGCGCTCAACACGGGCGCCGCCGCCGGGCCGCTCGTCGCCGCGACCACCCTCGGCACGGCGGCCGGGAACGTCGGCCCGCTGTGGGCCAGCGCCCTCCTCGTCGCCGTCGCGCTGCTCGTCGTCCTCCCCCTCCGCGACGCCGTCACGGCGGGCCGGAACGAGGAGGCGCCCGCCTGACGAGGCCGCCCGTCGGGGGGCGTCGCGCCATCGCCTGGAGTCCCCGCGCGCATCCGGCGATCCCGGCTCGGCGGAGGCACCGATCGCCTCGGTCCTGGGCGGCGGCCCTGCCGAGGGCCGTGGAACGGTTCGGCCGTCGGCCGCGTCGTCCCTCTTCGGGACACGGCGGCCGTGCCCCGGAGAGGAGGACCCCGGTGCGTACGGACGGGTTCGACAAGTGGATACGGCGGTTCGAGGACGAGCGCGAGCGCAGGCACGCCCAGGGCGACCCGGACTGGGAGCGGGGCGCGGCACTGCACCCGGCGGTGTGGGCGAGCATCCAGCGCTTCCAGGTCGGCGAGGACGGAGACGGCGCCAACCTCGTCGGCAAGGCGGACGAGGCCGGTGACGCGGACTACGCGCAGGCGGTCCGCCTCTTCGTGGCCGAGGAACAGAACCACGCCCGGCTGCTCGCCCGGCTGCTGGCCGCGGGCGGGATGCCGACGCTGAACGGCCACTGGAGCGACACGGTCTTCGTACGGCTGCGGCATCTGATGGGCCTGCGTCTGGAACTGCTGGTGCTGATGATCGCGGAGGTGGTGGCCCTGCGCTATTACCGCGCGCTGCGCGACGGCGCGGGCGACTCGCTCACCTCGGACGTCGCGGGACGCATCCTGGCCGACGAGCAGCGCCACGTCCCCTTCCACTGCCGTCGGTTGCACGCTTCGCTGGCCGAACTGCCCCGTGCCGTGCGGCGCCCGGTGATGGCTCTGTGGCAACTGCTCCTGCTCGCCGGCTCCCTCGTCGTCGCCGTCGACCACGGCCCGGCGCTGCGCCGCCTCGGCCTCGGGCGCCTGCGGTTCACGGCCGACGTCATGGGATCGTCCCGCGCGGTGGTCAACGCCGTGCTGTCGCCCCACTCGGTCGTGTGGTCGGACGCGGGCTGACGCCGGAAACGCAGGTGCCCGGCGGTCCAGGCGGGCCGCCAGGCACAGAAAGTCGCCCAGGACGCGCTCGGCACCGGTCGGCAGGTGACGCAGCTCAGGGGCGGGCAACTCGGTGACGGGCAGTTCGATGACCGGGCTGTGGTGGCGTTCGCCGTCGACGGTCGTGACCAACGAAGCTCCGGGCCGTCGCCGGCAGGTTGGGCCCGGTACCGTCCGACCCCTTCACCAGCCGCACACGGATGCTCCATAGTGTGCACCGAATTGTCTTTCCCGAGGGGGACGGCGAGGGCTGCGGGAGGAGGGGTGCCGGTGGATCCGACCTTGCGGCTGAAGGGCCTTGCCGCGCCCACCGCTGCGGCTCCGACCGAGATCGTCCTGCTCGATCGCGGCGACCGTCTCGTCGGGCGGCTGCGTTTCCGTGTCTGCCCGTCGTGCCGGACGGGGCGCATCCTGGACATCTGGATAGGCGACCGCTGGCAGCGCCAGGGCCTGGGCCGCGAACTCACCCATTCCCTCCTGGCGCGCCACCCGGGTCACCGGTGGAGCACGACCCCGCAGACCCGGGAGGGCCGGGCCTTCTTCCGTGAGATGACGGAGGAGACCGGGGTACCGCTGCCCCGTGGCGGCCCGTTGTGCCGCCATCTCATGGGCGCCCTCCGGCGGGGGTGGCGCTCCGCGCTGGAGCACTGGCCGCACCGCTGAACGCAGACCGGTTCACTGCCGCCGATTCGCCGGGCCCCCACTCGCCGACGACGCGGAGCGACGACCCCGGCCACGGCCACGACCCCGCCCCCGGCACGCTCACTGCCAGCGGTCGACGCCCCCGCCCCGCCATTCGATCAGGGGCGTGGCACCCGCCTCCTCGTGGCCCACGATGATGCCGACCCGCCGCACAACGGCCAGCACGTCCGCGACACACCTCGCCACGCCCACCACTTCGCCCATCAGCGAGACTTGACGGCCCCCGGCGAAGAAGGGCTTGTGCACGACGACCGGGGCGGACCTGCCCCGCACCCCTCCGGGGGGACTCGGGCAGTCCCAGGGGCCGAGTCCCGGCCCCGCCGACCTCGGTCGCCGCGGCGTGAACGCGTCCGCCATACGCCGATCTCCTCCCCGGGATCGCCACCCCTGTTCGACACCCGGCAATCTTTGCACAATGCAAAGCAAGGGAAAAGAAAACGATCAACGGGTGGCCGCGTGCCCGGTGGTGTGCGAGAGACGGAAAGAACGTACGACCGCGATCACGCACCCCGTGACCAGCGCGGCAGCCCAGCCGCACAGATCACGCAGCGGCGCCGGGCGGGAGGCCCTGACGTCCAGCCCTCGCGGGGGTACCCTGCCCGCCGTGTCGTACACGACGGCGAGCGCGTCGCCGGGCCGGGTGGCCGGTCCGCAGCCGAGCCAGACGCGCGGCTTCAGCGGTGTGCCGTCGCGGTCGGCCACCGAGCACGAACGGCGGCCCCGGCCGGAGACGGCCCCGGGCCCACCTTCGACGGACGTCACCACCACCGGCTGCACCCGCCCCCGCACCGCCAGTACGAGGCTCTCGGCCGCCTGGGGAGTCTCCAGGGCGAGGCAGACCGCGAGTACCACCACGACGCCGATCAGCGCCCGCCCCGCTCGCACCAGGCAGAGGTGGAGGGCCAGCGCGGCGGCGCACACCAGGCCGCCCTCGCCGTCCGACAGTCCCGGAACGCCGTACCAGGCACCGGCGACGGTGCTCCCGACGATCAGCCCGGCTCCCACGCATCCGACGAGGAAGCCCTTGGCGACCTGCCGTCGCGGCGGCAGGCCCATGAATTCCGCCGGCCCCCACACCGTGCTGCGCAGATGCGTCATGAGGTGGCGCTCGGGAGCGGGCGCGGGCCGGTGATGTCGACTCATCCGCGTGGCCACCCCTCATGCACCCCCACTGTCTCTTCCCGTTCGGCCCTGGCTCCGCATCCTGGCCGAACGGGCGGCGGTGCACACTGCCTCCGGCCGGACGCGCGGGGAGTGCCGACATTGCCGGGACCAGGCAACGAGGGCGCGCCCTCGCGTTACCCGGGACCCGCCGTCCTCCCATCTTCGGACTGCGCGAAGGCGGTTCGCCCGAGACGGCTCGGGGCTCGGCCCCGATCGCGCCCCGCCGAGCCGAGTTGCAACCGTGCAATGATCTCGCCGGTGCGGTCGCGGCCCGGGGGCACCCTCCCGTGCCGCTCGCAGCGCCGCTGCAGCGCCGCTCGCAGGGCCGCGGACGGTACACCAGGGGCAGACGAGGGGGACCATGACCACCCAAGGGCCGGGCGCCGACAGGACGCCCGAGGAGCCGGAGCCGACGCCGCCCGTCCCCGACGAGGTGTGGCTGAAGTTCCTCGCCGACAGCGAGAGCGCCATCCGCGCCTCCGCCCCGAGGGAGCCCTCCGCTCGGGAACGGGCGCGGGCACGGCACCGTCCCCTGGACGCGGTCGACCGGGCTGCCGACGGCGGCACCACGGAGCAGGACGTCCGCAGGCAGCCCCCGCACCGGCCGGCGGATCCCGAGACACGTCCGGTGGGCGACGTGTGGCAGCCCGAGGACCCGTGGGCCGGCCCGGCCTGGCGGGAGTTGGACGGCCGGGCCAGGCTCCGGCGCGTCGTCCGCGTGATCGCCACCGCCGCCGCCATCACCCTGGCCCTCGGAGCCTGGTCGCTGCTGTCCATCGGAGCGGGCACGCCGAGCGGCACACCGAACGGCACCACCGTGGAGCAGTTGGAAGGGGCGCCGGGGGGAGTCCCCACGGCGACCCACGCGTCGCCCGGTTCCGTCACCGCGACGCCGTCGTCGTCGGCGTCGGCCGCCGGCTGAGACGACCACCGGGGCGGCGGTACGACACCGTCCGGCGACGATCGGCGCCAACGCGCCTTTCGTCCCCGTCGCGTTCCACTGACGCTCCCTCGCGTCCGGCGGGAAGGCCGCCGACCTCTGAACACGCCTCCGCAACGCTCGCCCTGCCCACACCCTTGACCGCGTTCTGTCAGAGCCCTTAACCTCCGAGCACCGTAAGGAAACTTTCCTAACAGTCACTCCAGGGAAACACGCCCCTCGCCCCCACGACGAGGAGATCCCTGACGCCCCCTCATCGGTCGAGCCGAAGGTGTTCGAGCGGAACACGCACGGCCGCCAACCGGTCGGCTCCCCGACCACCACCGGCAAGACCAACGCCAGTTGACCCCCCACCACGAGGATGTCATGCGTACACCTCTGTCGACTCTCCTCGCCGGCGCGCTGCTCGCCGGCCTCGGCCTCACCCTCGGCCCCTCCCCCGCCACCGCCACCCCGTCCGCTCCCACCGGAAGCGAGAACGCCACCCCGGCCGCGATCAACGGCCGGCTGAAGGTGTGCGGCGTCAAGCTGTGCAACCAGTACGGCAAGCCGATCCAGTTGCGCGGCATGAGCAGCCACGGCCTGCAGTGGTACAGCCAGTGCCTGACCGACGGCTCCCTGGACGCGCTCGCCGGCGACTGGAACGCCGACGTCCTGCGCATCTCGCTCTACGTCCAGGAGGGCGGCTACGAGACCGACCCGCGCGGGTTCACCGACCGGGTGCACGAACTCATCGAGATGGCCACGGCCCGCGGCATGTACGCGCTGGTCGACTGGCACCAGCTCACGCCCGGCGACCCCAACCACAACCTGGAGCGAGCCAAGACGTTCTTCACCGAGATCGCCCAGCGGCACCGCGGCAAGACCAACCTGCTGTACGACATCGCCAACGAGCCCAACGGCGTGAGCTGGTCGCGGATCAAGTCCTACGCCGAGCAGCTCATCCCCGTCGTCCGCGCCCAGGCCCCCGACACCCCGATCCTCGTCGGCACCCACGGCTGGGGCTCCCTCGGCATCTCGGACGGCCGTGACGAGACGGACGTCGTCAACGACCCGGTCCGGGCGAGCAACATCATGTACACGTTCCACTTCTACGCGGCCTCGCACGGCGAGGAGTACCTGAGCGCGCTCGACCGGGCGTCGGACCGGATCCCCGTCTTCGTCACCGAGTTCGGCACCCAGGAGGCCAGCGGCGACGGGCCGAACGACTTCGACCGCGCCCAGCGGTACCTGGATCTGATGGGCCGTAAGCAGATCAGCTGGGTCAACTGGAACTTCTCCGACGACCACCGCACCGGCGCCGTCTTCACCACCGGTACCTGCGACGCGAACGGCCCCTGGACGGGCACCGCTCCGCTCAAGCCGGCCGGCGTGTGGATCCGCGACCGGATCAGGACCCCGGACAGCTTCCCCACCGGCTGAGCACCGCGCCGGGTCGTACGGCAGCGACCCGGCACGCAGGAAGGGCCGGAGGCCGCGACAGCCCCCGGCCCGCGCCGGCTGTGTCTACACGTCCATGTCGACGGTGATGTGCGGGGCGAGGGCCCGCAGCAGGCCCAGGGCGTCGAACATGTCACCTGCGGAGGCCACTCCGACGGTCCTGGTCCTGCCCGCGAGAACGCGCCGGACCGCTTCCACGACGAGCGGCGCGGTGACGGCGTAGATGTCCCGGCCCCTGGCGACGGCACGGCGTTCGGCGCCGCCGGACCGCACCACGGCGTCGACCAGGAACGTCTGCGCGGACCGCCCCCGCCCGTCCACCGCTGCCGGCGCCGGCGTGTCCGGGTCGGACAGGTCCCGGGCCGCCTCGACGGTCATGTAGGTGCGGACCTCCGGGACGGACAGGTGGCTGGGGATCGTGACGACGTCGGCCATGGTGAACTCGCCGAGGACGGCGCGGGTGCCCATCGGTTCGGGGAAGGCCCACTTCAGGTGGGGCAGGTCGTCGTTGTGGTACTCCAGGCGCCCACCGGTGTGGCGGACCCGTCGGCCGTCGCGCCGCCGCCGGGAGACCTCGCCCGCCGCGCGGGTGCCGGCGGTGGGATGCCAGCCGCTGAGCCCGTACGCGATGTGCGCCTCGTCGGCCGTCGTCCAGTCGCCCATCGCCGCGGTGGCGAGCAGGTCGCCGAGGCCGCCGTAGAAGGCCATCGCGGGGACGATCACCGCCCCCGCCGCGCGGGCCCGGTCCGTGAAGTGCGCGAACGTGTCGGCATTGGCCTCGATCTCGGCCGCGACGTCCACGTACGGGATCCCGGCCCGCAGGGCCGCCTCGATCACCGGGGCGGCGGTCGTGGCGAAGGGCCCGGCGCAGTTGATCACGGCCGCCGCGCCGTCCAGTGCGCGGTCGAGCGAGACCGGGTCGTCGACGGACGCGGGACGCACGGCGAGTCCCGGGTGGGACGCCGCGAGTACCCGCAGCTTGCCGGCGTCGCGGCCGGAGAGGACCGGGACGAGGCCGCGGTCCAGCAGTTCCGCCACGACGAAGCGTCCGGTGTGCCCGTACGCGCCGTACACCACGACCGTCTGCCGCGCTGCCATGTGTTTCTCCCGTGCTCGGACGATCCCCTGGGCCTGCGGACATCCTGACGGGGGCGGGCCACCAAAGGTGAGTGTCCGGAACGACACGCCCCGTACACTTCCGGACATGGGTACTGTCGCGCTGGCCGTCACCGACGGCATGCTGCACTTCGAACTGGCCGTGGCGTACGAGGTGTTCGGCTCGGCCCCGGACGCCGTGACCGTGCCGTGGTACGACGTCGCCCTCTGTGGGACGGGCGCCGTGCGCGTCGGCCGGTTCCGGCTGGAGAGCGACCGCGGGCTCGACGGGCTGCGGGACGCCGACACGGTGATCGTGCCCGCCTGGGCGGACGTCGACGTGGCCCCGCCCGCCGATCTGGTCGACGCGGTGCGCGTGGCCCACGAGGCGGGAGCACGGGTGGCCTCGCTGTGCACGGGCGCGTTCGTGCTGGCCGCCGCCGGGCTGCTGGACGGGCTGCGCGCGACCACGCACTGGGCGCACACCGACGTCCTGGCCGCCCGCCATCCCGAGGTGGAGGTCGACCCGGACGTGCTCTACGTGGACAACGGCAGCGTGCTCACCTCCGCCGGCAAGGCGGCGGCGCTGGACCTGTGCCTGCATCTGGTCCGCCGCGACCACGGCTCGTCGGTCGCCAACGCCGTCGCCCGCCGTCTGGTCGTGCCGCCGCACCGGGCCGGGGGCCAGGCGCAGTTCGTCGCGTCCCCGGTGCCGGCCCGGGACGACCACCCGCTCGCGGAGCTGCTGCCCTGGGTGATGGAACGCCTCGACCAGCCGCTGACCGTGGAGGACCTGGCCCGTCGGGCACGGATGAGCTCGCGCAACCTGGGCCGTCACTTCAGGGCGGCGACCGGCACGACCCCGCTGCGGTGGCTGCTCGACCAACGGATCCGCCGGGCGCAGGAGTTGCTGGAGAACACCGACAGCAGTGTCGACGCCATCGCGAGGGCCACCGGCATGGGAACCGCCACGACGCTGCGCCGCCACTTCAACCGCACGGTCGGCGTTCCCCCGGACGCCTACCGCCGGACCTTCCGCACACGGCCCCGGAGCGGCACGGAGGACGCCGTCCTCCGGTGAGCGGGGCCCAAGGTCACTGGGTCACTGCCCTGCACGGCGCCCGGATCGTCCTCGCGTCCCCGGCGACGGCCTGATCTCGTTCTGTCCCGCCCCGCCGGGAGCGTCGGCTCGCGGCACACGGCCAACCGACACCTTCAGAAACGGACCCTGCTTCCGCCATGCGTGCGCACCCCGACTGGATCACGCGCGCCGAGACCGGCGCCGACCTTTCCGCCATCCGTGAGATCGACCTCGCGGCCTTCGACACCCCGCTGGAGGCCGACCTCGTCGAGGCCCTGCGCGCCGACGAGGCGTGGATCGACGGCCTGTCCGTCGTCACCACCGGTCAGGACGGCAGGCCCGTCGGCCACGCGCTGCTGACGCGCTGCCACATCGGCACCGTTCCTGCCCTGTGCCTGGGGCCCGTCGCCGTCCTGCCCGAGCACCAGAACACCGGCGCCGGTTCCGCGGCCGTCCGTGCCGCGCTGCGGGCCGCCGCGGAGCTCGGCGAGCGCTTCGTCACCGTGCTCGGGCATCCGTCGTACTATCCGCGGTTCGGCTTCACCCGGGCCTCCGCCCACGGCATCGGCGTGACCGTCGACGTCCCGGACGAGGCCCTCATGGCGCTCGCCCTCGACGACGGCCACCCCCTGCCGAGCGGCACGCTCCGCTACGCCACGCCGTTCGGCATCCAGGTCGTGACCGCAACGTGGCGCCGTCGCCCGGAGGGCGGCCTCGCGGCGTGGGCGGGTGCGGCCCGGTCGGGGCGCGTTGCGTTGCCGACCGGCGGATGATTTTCGGCCCAAACTCCCGGCCACCCGCATTCATGGTCACCGGGCTGTTACGACGCGTGAGCGCCAGGGGTATGGTCCCGGTCGCCGAACTCACCCGGCGTCCGGGGCGCTTCCACCGCGCCCCGGCGGCCCCGGCCGTCGGCTCGCCCCGCCCGCCGCACGACAGGAGCACGGTCATGACCCAGCAGCAGCCTCCGCTCGTCCTCGACCCCACCGGCGCCGACCACCACGCCGAGGACCGCGCCCTGCGCGAGCGCGGCCCGGCCACCCGGGTCGACATACTCGGCGTCGAAGCCTGGTCGGTCAGCGACCCCGTGTTACTCAAGCGGCTGCTCATCAGCCCGCACGTCTCCAAGGACGCCCGCGCCCACTGGCCCGCCTTCGCGGAGGCGGTCGGCACCTGGCCGCTCGCGCTGTGGGTGGCCGTGGAGAACATGTTCACCGCGTACGGTCCCCACCACCGCAAGCTGCGCCGGCTGGTGGCGCCGGCCTTCAGCTCCCGCCGGATCGCCGCCATGAAACCGGCCGTCGAGGACATGGTGACCGCGCTCGTCGACCGCCTCGCGGGCCTGCCCGCGCACGAGCCGGTCGATCTGCGCCAGGAACTGGCCTACCCGCTGCCCATCGGGGTGATCAGTCACCTCATGGGTCTGCCGGAGGACCAGCGGGACGACTTCCGCGACCTCGTGGACCGCGTCTTCGACACCACGCTCGGCCCGGAGGAGGCCCAGGCCAACACCGTCGGCCTGTACGAGCTCCTGGAACAGCTCATCGCCGCCAAGACCAGCGCTCCCGGCGACGACATGACGTCCCTGCTCATCGCCGCGCGGGACGACGAGAGCGACGGCTCCCGCCTCACGCCCCAGGAACTGCGCGACACGCTTCTGCTGATGATCAGCGCCGGCTACGAGACCACGGTCAACGTCATCGACCAGGCCGTGTTCACACTGCTGACCCGCCCGGACCAACGGGAACTGGTCCGCAGCGGGGCCGTCACCTGGGAGGACGTCGTCGAGGAGACGCTGCGTCACGAACCCGCCGTCAAACACCTGCCGTTGCGGTACGCCGTCACCGACATCCCGCTCCCCGACGGGCGGACCATCGCCCGGGGCGAGGCCATCCTCGCCTCCTACTCCGCCGCCAACCGGCACCCCGACTGGCACGGGGACGCCGACACGTTCGACGCGGCACGCACCGTCAAGGAACATCTGGCCTTCGGCCACGGCGTCCACTTCTGCCTCGGCGCGCCCCTCGCCCGCCTCGAAGTCGCCCTCGCCCTGCACAGTCTCTTCGACCGCTTCCCCGGCGTCCACCTCGCGGAACCGGCCGACCAACTCCGGCCCGTGGCGTCCCTGATCAGCAACGGGCACCAGCGGCTCCCGGTGTACCTGCACGCCCGCTGAGCACCGGGTACGCGGAACTGGGGTCGATGCTGGGGCAGGTACCAGGGCGGTCGTCCCGGCCGGTGCGCCAGGCTCGTCGTCCGTGACGACCTCGCACCCGTTGCCGGGCTTCCCAGGAGCACCTCGTGAGTGACGCCTCCCGCGGCGAGAGCGCACTCCTGCGGCTGTGCAGCCACCTCGCGGCCCACCGTCAGCGCCACCTGGTCTACCTGGGCGGCTGTCTGCTGTTCTCCAGTGGGGCGGCCGCCTTCATCCACGCCGACCTGGGGACCGATCCCCTCGACGTCTTCGCCCTCGGCGTCCTCGAACACGCCCCGTTGACCATCGGCATCGTCCAGGCGGCGGTGGCCCTGGTGTGCCTCGTCGTCTGGGCGGCCTGGAACCGGCGGCGGCCCCCGCTGTCGCCGTTCGTCACCTTCTTCCTGTGCGGCAGCCTGATCGACGTGCTGCGGGCCGTCGAAGCCGCCGGCCAACTGCCGCTCCCGCCCGGCGCAGTCATGATCGTGGGCGTCCTGCTGTGCACGTACGGGTCCGCGCTGATCATCATGAGCGGGGTCGGGATCCGCGCCATGGACCTGGTGGCCATCTCCATGACGCACCGCTGGCGCTGGCCGTTCTGGGCCGCCAAGGGAAGCCTCGAACTCGTCCTGCTGGGCTGCGGACACGTCCTCGGCGGGCCGGTGGGGCTCGGCACGATCTGCTTCCTGGTGTTCGTCGACACCCTGATCCAGCCCTGCATGCGGCTCACCACCCGCACGTTCTCCCTGCGCAACCACGGGCTGGAGCAACCGTCCCCGGTTCCCGCCCACCGGACCGATCCCGTCTGAGCGAGAGGCCTTCGACCATGCTTCTGTCCGACCTGTACATCGCGGGTCTGGGCGCCCGCATCCCCGGGCGCGTCACCACCGAGGAGGCCGTGGCCGCCGGGTGGTACGACGCGGCGGAGGCGGAGGCCCTCGGCTGGGAGTCGGTGGCCGTCGCGGGCGACGTGCCCGCCCCGGACCTGGCGATCGAGGCCGCGCACCAGGCCCTTGAGGTGTCCGGGCACGAACCCGCCGACATCGACATCCTGATGCACGTGTCGTGCAACCACCAGGGCCCCGACCTGTGGTCGCCGCAGCACTACGTCCTGCGGAACACCGTCGGCGGCACCATCCCGGCTCTGGAGGTCCGCCAGGGCTGCAACGGCTTCCTCGCCGCGATGGAACTCGCCGGCGCCTATCTGGCGGCGGCGCCGGACCGTACGGCCGCCCTGATCACGTCGGCCGACAACTGGGGCGATCCGCTGGTCGACCGGTGGCGGGCCACCCCCGGCGGCCTGTTCGGGGACGCGGCGACGGCCTGCGTGCTGTCCCGGCGGACCGGCTTCGCACGGCTGGTCAACGTCCGCGCGGTGTCACTGCCGGAACTGGAGGAACTGAACCGGGGCGGCGAACCGCTCTTCCCGCCGGGGTGCACGGCGGGCGTCAAGGTGGACCTGCGGGACCGCGCCGCCACCTACAAGGGCGGTCAGGACCTCGTGAACGCGGGGCAGTTGATGGGCGAGACGCAGCGCGCCCTGATCAAGGAGACCCTCGACGAGGCGGGGCTCGCCCCGGACGACATCACCCGCGTCGCCCACCAGTTCGTCGGCGACCTGAACGTGCTCCACCGCCTGCTGGAACCCTTCGGGGAGGACGCCGGCGTGGCCAAGGGCGTGTGGGACTTCGGGCGTTCGGTCGGGCACACGGGCGCCAACGACCAGACCAGCGGCCTGCACCACCTCGTGTCGACCGGTCAGCTGCGGCGCGGCGACCGCGTGATGCTGCTGGGCGCCGGGGCCGGGATCTCCTTCTCGTGCGCGGTCGTGGAGATGCTCGACGTCCCCGCGTGGGCGGCCGTGCCGGACCGGGCCGCATGACGGTCGAGGCACCGGGCCGGCCCGGGGACCTGTGGGCGCTGCGCATGCGGGAGGCGACGGCGCCCGCTCCGCTGCTGCGGCTGATCTGCGTCCCCTACGCGGGTGGCGGCGCCGCCGTCTACCACGGCTGGGCGGACCGCCTGCCGGGGGTGATCGAACCGTGGGCGGTGCGCATGCCCGGCCGCGACGCCCGCCTGCACGAACCGCTGCGCACCGATCTGGTGGCGACGGCGGGCGAACTGGCCGACGCCCTCGCGCCCCTGCTGACGCGGCCCTACGCCCTGTTCGGGCACAGCCTGGGCGCGTTCCTGGCGTTCGAGACCGCGCGGGCGCTGCGCGAGCGGGGCCTGCCGGAGCCGGTCCTGCTCGCCGTGTCGGCCCGCAATCCCCCGCAGCAGCGCACGTATGCGGGCGGCGTCCACCGGCTGCCGGACGACGAGTACCTCGACGTGCTGGACCGCCGGTACGGGGCCATTCCGCCGCTGCTGCGGACCGACGCCCAGATGCGCGCGCTGTACCTGCCGATCCTGCGCGCGGACACGACCATGCTGGAGACGTACCGCTATCTGCCGGGGCGGCCCCTCGGCTGCCCCGTCGTCGCCTACGGCGGCGCCGAGGACCCCGAGACCACCCCGGCGACGCTGGCCGCCTGGGCGGAGGTGACGAACGCCGGGTGCGCCACGGCCGTGCTGCCCGGCGGCCACTTCTTCCTGGGGCCGTCGCGGGAGGAACTGCTCGGGCACCTGACGGACGAACTGCTGCGGGCGCTCGTGCCCTGAGCCGTCCCCCGGGGTGCGGGTCAGCGCCGGCGTGCGGTGATGAGGACGTAGCCGAGGCCGGGTGTGTAGAAGGTGTCGGTCTCCGGGTCGAGCAGGGTGCGCACCACCTCCTCGCCGGCGAGGTCCACCCATTCCGCGCGGTGTTCGAGCAGCATCGACCGCAGTCTGCGGCGTACCGGTTCGGGGACGCGGATGTGCGGCGTGACGTCGGTGACGTCCAGGACGTCGAAGCCCCCGCCGGCGAGGAGCGGTTCGTACGCGTCGAGCGGCAAGGCGGTGACCAGGGGGTGGATCGCGGACCAGTCCTCGCCGGGCTCGTGGAACATGTCGGCGATGACGAGCCGGGCGCCCGGCCGCAGGACGCGCCCCGCCTCGCGCAGCGCCCGCGGTTTGTCGGGCATGTGGATCAGCGACTCGAAGAACCAGCCCGCGTCGAACGAGTCGTCGGGGTAGGGCAGGTACTGGGCGTCGGCCAGCTCGAAGTGGACCCGGTCGGCGAGCCGGATCTCGCGGGCCCTGGTGCTGGCGTGCTCGATCTGGCAGCGGCTGACGGACACGCCGACGACCTCCACCGCGTGTCCGCCGGCCAGATGGAAGGCCGGCCGGCCGATCCCGCACCCGATGTCCAGCACGCGCTGGCCGGTCAGCGGCGCGAGTCGCTCGACCATGAGTGCCGTCAGACGCTCGGTCGCGGCCTGGAAGGTGGAGTGGTCCGACGCGTCCGCCCAGTAGCCGAGGTGCAGATTGCTGTCGCAGACCCGGGAGTGCAACTCGCTGAACGAGTCGTAGAGTTCGGCCACGGCCTCGGTGTTGGACCGGTGCGTTGAAATCATCCCGTACCTCTTGCCTCACGTGTTGTGGTGCGGTGCCGGATGACGGTTGGCGCCGCGGCGGCACCGCACGGCGCGGTCAGGTGGTGTAGTACCAGCTCATCGGTTCGGCGTCGGCCCGTGCCGGGGCGGACGGGCCGGCCGGCTGCGGCTCGGGCCGGGTGGTGGCGCAGCGGCGGCGCAGCGCGTCGAGGGCGGGCAGGGCCCGGGTCACGGTGTCGAAGGGCAGGCCGAAGTCGATGAGGCAGGCGACCTCGTCCACCCCGACCGCGCGCAGCCTGTCCACGGTGGCGGCGCACTTGTCCTCGGTGCCGAGCAGGGACCGGCGGCTGTAGTAGTCCTCGGCCATCAGCTCGGCGAGCCGGTCCTGTTCGGCGGCGTCGGCGCCGCGGGACTGGCCGCTGACCGCGTCGTCGTTGCGCTTCTGGGTCATGAACGAGGCGAGGTACCGCTTGACGGGCTCGCGCACCAGGTCCCACACCCGCTGTTCGTCGTCGCCGACGTAGGTGTGCATGCCCACGGTGACGGTGCCTGCCGCCGGGTCGTGGCCGGCGCGTTCCCGGGCCGCGCGGTACCGGCTCACGTCCTCCTCCAGCTTCTCCCAACTGGTCAGCAGGGACAGGACGTTCAGGCCGCGTTCACCGGCGTCGACCCAGGTCTGCGGGTTGGAGGTGTGCACCAGCCACATCGGCAGTTCCGGCCGGCAGGGCCGCGGATAGGTGCGCACGTCCAGGGCCCGGCCGTCGGGGCCGGGGAAGGTGCGGGTCTCCCCGCGCCACAGCGCGGCCACCGTCTCCACGTGGTCCAGGGTGTACTGCCTGCGCTCGGCGTAGTGGTCGGGGTAGAAGACGAAGTCGCCCTGGTGCCAGCCCGTGGCGAGGCACACGCCCACCCGGCCCCGGGAGAGCTGGTCCACGAGGGACCACTCCTCCACGACGCGGACGGGGTGGTGGTGCGGCAGGACCACGCTGCCGGCCCGCAGGTGCAGGTTCTCGGTGGCCACGGCGAGCGCGGCGGACAGCACGGCCGGGTTGGGGAAGCTGCCGCCGAACTCCTGGAAGTGGCGTTCCGGCGTCCAGATGGCGGTGAAGCCGTGCCGGTCGATGAAGCGCGCCACGTCCAGGATGAAGCGGTAGCGGGTGCCGAAGTCGTTGCGGTCGTTCGCGGAGAAGAAGTAGACGCTGAAGTCCATCAGGCTCCTCACCTGGTGCCGTCGGGGCCGGCCGGGTTGAGCGAGGCCGGGAACAGGCTGGTCGGGAAGTTCCGGGAGGCCAGCACCGGGGACAGCATCCGGGCGATGCGGGCGAGGTTGTCGTCGTGGGCGATGGTGTGGTGGTCGGCGTGCATCTCGTGGATGGTGATGCGCGGGCCGACGAACCCGGCGAGCCCGTTGGACTTGTCGTCGCTGGTGCGCGGCACCGCCGGCAGGTCGTTGCTGTTGCCCGGCGCGAGGAAGCCCTGCGTGGCGTGGAACAGCGTGGTGGGCACCGTGGTGCGCAGCGGGGCCGGCCGGTAGGCCTGGAGCAGGTCGCCGTTGTGCAGCATCAGTTCGTGCCGGACCAGGATCTGCTGTTTGATCATCTCCCGGTCGGGCCGGGCGGCCGACCGGTCGCGGATGTGGCCCGCCACCAGGTCCAGCTGCGCCTGGAGGTCCAGGCCGGTGAGGGACGCGAGGCCGATCTGCTCGCCGACGCCCCAGCGCTGGCACATCGCGTTGCCGAGCATCACCAGGGAGAAGGCCTCCGCCTCGACCTCCGTGACGGTGCCCCAGTCCACGCTGTCCCAGGCCTCGGTGCCGGGCATGATCGGGTCGATCGCGATCAGGTGCGTCACCTCCTCGCCCGCCAGCTGCAGTTGCCGGGTCATCTCGTAGGCGAGGACGCCGCCGAAGGAGCAGCCGCCCAGGAGGTAGGGCTCGCCGGGGAAGCGGTCGCGCAGTTCACCGACGTAGTGGGCGGCCATGTCCTCGACGGAGTCGTACCGGCGGGGCATGCGGTCCGCGGCGGCGGCGCCGATCTGTTCGAGGCCGATGACGGGATTGTGCAGGCCCAGGTGGCGGGAGAGGTAGATCGCGTAGCTCACTTCGCCGTACAGGTTGTGCGCCCACACGGACCGCCGGTTGTCCCCGTGCCGGTTGATCGCGACGACCGGCGACGCCGTCTGCGCCGGGGGCGCGGCCGGTTCGGGTGCGGCGGGCGGCGCGCACACCCGCGCCGCGTTCCCGGCCGAGACGAGGAGCCACGGCTCGACGTCGAGGTCCACCAGGTCGGGCGGCGGTGCGATCCACCGGTGGTACCCGCCGTCGCCGCCGTCGGCCGGCACGGCCCGCACGACCACGGTCCGCTCCAGTCCGCCGAGGGGCCGCGCGTGGTGTACGGCCGCGGCGGCGACCAGGGCCGCCCGCCAGGCTGCGGCACGCTCCAGCCGGCCCCGGAGCGCGTCGGCGTCCATCGGCGCGGACGGGCCGAGGGCGCCGGTCACCCGGTCCAGCGCGGCCTTCGGCGTGAGTCCGGCGAGGTCCGCGGCGGCGGGCGGCCGGTCCGCTCCCCAGACACCGGCGAGGGGTGCGGCCACCTCGGCCAGCGACTCGGTCCCGGTTTCGGCGAGCGGCTGCTCCCCCGGTCCGGGGGTCTGGACGAGGAGCAGTTCGGTGATCTGCAGGCCGCGGTCCTGGAGGATGCGGGCGGTCTCGACGGCGACCAGGCCGGCGACTCCGTGTCCGGCGAGCCGGCAGGAGCCGCCCGGGTGGGCCGCGCCGATCGCGTCGGCGCAGGCCCGCGCGAGGAGGTTGATGTCCGCGGCCGGGTCCGCGCCCTCCGGGAAGCCCGGTGCCTCGACGCCGGTGACCGGGCCGTGCTCGGCGAGGTGCCCGCACAGGTGCATCACCCAGGTGAGTTCGCCCGTGTCGCCGAAGAGGCAGTACACCGGGTCTCCGGCGCGGTCACCGGTCAGGGGCACCAGCCGGGGCGCCGCGACCGACGGGCGCGCGGCCGGCAGGGGCCGCTGCGCCTTGCGGGCGGGGCCGGTGGCGACGGCGTCGAGGGTTTCCGGTACGGCGTCGGGCAGCACGTAGCTCTGGTCGAGGTGGACGACGAGGCGGTCGACGCTGGGGTGTTCGAGGATCGCCGCCATCGGGATGTGGTCGCCGTAGCGGTCCTGGACGGTCTGCATGATCCGCATGGCGCCGATGGAGTCGACGCCGTAGCTCGCGAAGTCCCGTGCGGGGTCGACGGCTTCGGGCGCGATGCCGATGCCGTCCGCCACGGCTTCACGGACGTGCTGCCGGAGGCCGGCGAGCCGGTCGGGGAGGTCGGGGGTCGCGGAAGCGGAGGCAGAGGTGGAGGCGGAGGCAGCAACGGGCGGGGCGGGGACGGGTTGCGGCGCCGGGGTGTTCGTTGCCGTGCGGGCCGGTTGCGGTGCGGGGGTGGGCTCGGGGGTGGGCTCGGGTTTCGGGGCGGGCGAGGCTTTCGGGGTGGCCGTTGCGGGAGGCGCGGGCCGCGCCGTGGGGGCTTGGGGCGCGGTGGCCCGGGGTGCGGGCGCCGGTGGGGTGGCCCGGTGTGCGGGTGTCTGGGCGGTGGCCCGGGGTGTCGTCGTCGGGGCGGTGGCCGGCGGGAGCCAGTGCTGTTCGGGGGCGAAGGGGTAGGTCGGCAGGGAGACCCTGGCGCGGGCCTGCGTCGCGTGCAGGGACCGCCAGTCGACGTCGGCGCCCGCCGCCCACAGCGCCGCGAGCCTGCCGAAGTCCCCGGCGACGGCCCGGCGCACGGCGTCGCTCAGGTCGTCCTCGTCGGCGGAACGCGGGCCGGTGTCCCGGCTCCTCGTCAGGCGCGGGTCGTCACCGCCGTCGAGGTGGGTGCGCAGGGCGTCGGCGACGTCCGCGAGGCTCGGGGCCGCGACAGCGAGCCGCGCGGTGAGCGGCCGGCGCCCCACCTGGAGCGTGTAGGCCACGTCGTCCGGCGACACGGCGTGCAGGTGTCCGTCGCGTTCCCAGCGCTCCAGGCGTTCGAGGAGGCGGCGGGCCGCGGCCAGGAGGCGTTCGTCGTCGCGGGCGCTGAGCACGAACAACCGGTCGCCGTCGGACACGGGGGCGGACGGCCCGGACGCGGTGGGCGCGGGAGCCTCTTCCACGACCAGGTGGGCGTTCATGCCGCCGAAGCCGAACGAGCTGACACCGGCACGCCGGGGCAGCGGCGCCCCACTGCCGGCGTCCGTGAACGGGGTCCAGGGGCGGGCCGAGGTGACGAGGTGGAACGGCGAGTCCGCGAGCCTGATCAGCGGGTTCACGCGTTCGACGTGGAGCGTGGGCGGCAGCATGCCGTGCCGCAGGGACAGCAGGACCTTGAACAGGCCCGCCATGCCGGCCGCCGTCTCCAGATGGCCGATGTTGGTCTTCACGCTGCCGAGCCCGCAGTACTGCCTCGGAACGGACACGGTGCCGTCCGCGCCCGGCGTCTCGAAGGCCGTGCGCAGGCCGGTCACCTCGATGGGATCGCCCAGGGCCGTTCCCGTGCCGTGCGCCTCCACGTAGCCGATCGTCTCGGGCCGGGCCCCCGCGCGCCGCTGGGCCAGGGAGATCACCTCGGCCTGGGCCGCCGGGTTGGGGGCGGTGAGCGAGGCGGCACGTCCGCCGTGGTTCGTCGCGGAGCCCGCGATGACGCCGTGCACGTGGTCGCCGTCGGCGAGCGCCCTGCTCAGCGGCTTGAGCAGAACGGCACCCACCCCTTCGCCGCGCACGTATCCGTCGGCACGGTGGTCGAACGACTTGCAGCGGCCGTCGGGCGCCAGCATGCCGGACCGCCCGAACGCCTCGAACGCGGTCGGCGCCACGATGACGTTGACGCCGCCGGCGACGGCCAGGTCGCACTCACCGGTCTGGATGGCGCGGACGGCCCGGTGCACGGCGACGAGGGCGCTGGAGCAGGCGGTGTCCACGGGTTCGCTGGGGCCGCGCAGGTCGAGCAGGAAGGAGACCCGGTTGGCCAGGACGCTGTGGTCGTTGCCGGTCATCAGCTGGCCGTCGACGTCCACGCCGCGCTCGCGGGCCAGTTCGCCGTACTCGGAGGAGGCCACGCCCACGAACAGGCCGCAGGCGCTGCCGGCGAGGTCGGCGGGGTCGTAGCCCGCCTCCTCGACGGCCGCCCACACGGTTTGCAGGAACAGCCGGGCCTGCGGGTCCATGACGCGCGCCTCGCGCGGGGTGATCTGGAAGAACCCGGCGTCGAAGCGGTCCACACCGTCCAGGAACCCGCCGCGGACGGGGGCCGTGCCCGCTGCGGCGGCGAAGCGCTCGGACGGTGCCTCGGAGATCAGGTCGCGGCCCTGGACCAGGTTGTTCCAGAAGCTGTCGAGGTCCGGCGATCCCGGGAACGACCCGGACATGCCGACCACGGCCACGGGTTCGTTGACGCGGTCGTGGCGCGATCCGGCGGGGGCGGACGTGACCGCCGGAGACGCCGGGGCTGTCGCGGCCACCTGGGTGGAGGCGGAGGCCGAGGCCCGGGACGCGCCGGGAGCAGCGGGAACGGCGGCCTGCGGCTCGTCGTCGGCCGGCGCCGGTGCGGGGGCGAGGGCGGGGGTGGGGGCGGGGGTGACTGCGGGCGTCTGGGCCCTGGTGGCGGTGGCCTTGACGAGGTGGTCGACCACGGCCGCCATGTCCCGGCAGCCGTACAGGACGTCGGGGGTGAGGTCGGCGCCGGTCGTCCGCGAGAGACGGTCGGCGAGCTGCACCATGGTCACCGAGTCCAGCCCGAAGTCGCTGAGGTGGTCGCCGGGGTCGATGTCCTGCGGCGTCACGCCCACCAGTGCGCAGATGGCCTCGGTGACGACGTGCCGCATCGCGTGCACGGCGGACGGTGTGCTGCCCGCGCTGTCGGCGGTCGGGTGCGTGGGGGTCACGGAGAGCTCCTCGGAAGGGCTGGAACCGATGGCGGGCGGAAGGGGCTCGGCGGTGACGGCGGAGAGGACGGGGTCCGAGGGGGCGGGGTCCACCGGGAGAGAACTCGTCGTGACCGGCTCGGTCGGCACCGGGTCCAACAGGTCCACCGGCACCGAATCCGCGGGAGCCGGATGCGCCGGAGCCTGATGC
Source organism: Streptomyces sp. DH24 (assembly GCF_029813775.1). GTDB lineage: Bacteria > Actinomycetota > Actinomycetes > Streptomycetales > Streptomycetaceae > Streptomyces. Next base: position 144,379 of record NZ_JARVKW010000002.1, read on the forward strand.
GCCGGGGCCGGGCCTGTGGTGCCGTGGTCGGCGGGGGTGGGCCGGAGCCAGTAGCGGCCGTCGGAGAAGGGGTAGTGCGGCAGGGAGACGATGCGGGCGCCGGGCTCGGGCGCGGCGAGGCCGTCCGGGGGCTCGCCGTCCATCCAGCGCCGGGCCTGTGCCAGGACCTCGGCGTCGGGGGACGGCAGGTCGTGCCGGTCGGGCGCCTCGCCCCGGGGGCCGGTCACCAGCCGGTCGTGCGGGCGTTCCTGCGCGTACGCGGTGAGCACCGAGACGATGTCGGCGAGATCGTGGACGACGGCACCGAGCCGCGCTGTCAGGGGTTCGCGTCCGGCCCGGAGGGTGTGCGTGACGTCCACGGGGTTCAGGGCGGCTCCGGGACCCTCCAGGAACGCGGCGAGGCGCCGGGCGTACCTGCGCAGGGCGTCCGGTCTGCGGGCCGACAGGAGCAGCAGGAGCGGCCGGGCGGGCCGTCGGCTGCCGGTGGTGTCGTCGGCCCGGTCGGGCCGGGGTGCCCCTTCGAGGACGACGTGGGCGTTGGCGCCGCCCGCGCCGAAGGAGCTGACGGCGGCCCGCCGGGGTTCCCCGGCCGGCGGCTCGGGCCAGGCGACGGGCTCGCGCGGCACCAGGAAGCCGTCCGCGGTCGGCGGCCCGTCGGTGCCGAGGGTGGGTGCGAGGGTGCGGTGCCGCAGTTGGAGGATCACCTTCGTCAACTGGACGACGCCCGAGGCGGCTTCGAGGTGTCCGGTGTTCGGTTTCACCGATCCGATCCGCAGCCGGTGACCGTCGGCCCGGACGCCGTACGCCTCGCGCAGGGCGGCCAGTTCGACGGGGTCGCCGACCGGTGAGCCGGTGGCCTGCGCCTCCACGTACTGCACGGTGCGCGCGTCGGCTCCGGAGGCCCGCAGGGCCTGGGTGATGAGGTCGACCTGCGCCTCGGCGCGGGGGACGGCGTACGCCTCGGTGGGGCCGTCGGCGTTGACGGCCGAGCCGCGGATACAGGCGTGCACGCGGTCGCCGTCGCGCAGCGCGTCCGAGAGCCGTTTCAGGACGAGCGCGCCGACGCCCTCTCCGGTGACGATGCCGTCGGCGGCCGTGTCGAAGACCCGGGGTGTGCCGTGCGGGGACAGCATCCGGGCGGCGGCCAGGTCGGCGTGGTGGCTGGGGTGGAGGATGACGTTCACTCCGCCGGCGATCGCCGTGCCGCACTCGCCGTCGCGCAGGCTCCGCACGGCGAGGTGGACGGCGGTGAGCGCGGAGGAGCAGGCCGTGTCCACCGCCATGCTCGGGCCGGTCAGGCCGAAGGTGTGCGACACGCGGTTGGCGACGGACCAGCCGGAGGACAGGGCCTGTACCGCGTTCCCGCGGCCGCGTTCCTCGGCTCCGAGCAGCGCGTACTGGTGGTGCATCACGCCGACGAAGACGCCGGTCCTGTCGCCGTCACCGGCAGCCCGGGCGCGCAGCCGGGACGGGGGCAGCGCCGCGTCCTCCAGTGCTTCCCAGGCTGTTTCCAGGAAGAGGCGTTCGGCCGGGTCCATGCGTTCGGCCTCGCGGGGCGAGATGCGGAAGAGGAGGGGGTCGAAGCGGTCGACGTCGTCGAGGAACCCGCCCCAGGCCGCCCCGTCGCCGGACTCCTCGGCGCTCCACCGTCCGGGTGGGACGGGGGTGATGAGGCTGCGCCCGGCGAGCAGGTGCTCCCAGAGCGTGTCGACGTCCGCGGCACCCGGATACCGGCCGGCGATGCCGACGACGGCGATGGGTTCGGGAGCGGTGGGAGTGGTGGCGGCGGTTTCGGGGGCCGTTGGGGCGAGGGCGACCGGTTCGGGAGCGGGCCGGGCGGTGGTGGCAGCGGTTTCGGGAGCCGTCGGAGCAGGCGCGACCGGTTCGGGAGCGGGCCGGGCGGTGGTGGGGTGCGGCGAGGGTTCTTCCGGTGCCGGCGCCGGGGAGTCGGACGCCGTGGGGACCGGGGACGGCGTGTCGTCGGTCGGCGCGCCGGCGGCTCCCGTCAGCGCCGCCAGTTCCGTTCCCTTGGCGCTCACCAGGGCCTGTGCCACCGAGCGGACCGACTCGCCGGTCACCAGCAGTTCCCGCGGCACCGGGCCGATGTCGCGTTCCAGGCGCTCGACCGCTTCCATCACCGTCAGGGAGTCCGTGCCGAGGGACGCCAGGGGCACCGCCGGGTCCACCTCCTCCGGCGGCAGTCGGAGCAGGTCCGCGAACAGGTTCCGCAGATGCTCCGTGGTGCCCGCGAGGAGCCGGTCCCCGGACCCGTTCGCAGACGCCGGGGCCTGCGGTTCGGCCGGTGTCACGGGCCGGTCGGCGGGTTCCCGCCGCGCGGGCGGCGGGGCGGCGGGGGGCGATGCCGTACGCCAAGGGCCTCGTTCGGCGACGAAGAGGTGCTGTCCGGCCTGGTGGTCGGTCCAGCCGTGCACGCCGAACCGCCGGCTGCGGTCGAATCCGGCCTCCGCAAGGAGCGCCTGCCAGGTGGCCGGGGCGAGCAGCGGTCCGTGCGGCAGCCGCAGCCCGGCGTCCCCGGCGAGCCACCAGCCGTCGGTGAGGCCGAACACGGGGGTGACCGCGTCCAGGACGCGGGTGGCCTCGTTGACGGCCAGCAGGCCGCCGGTCGCGGTGAGTTCGGCGACGTTGCGCAGCGTCCGCCGCATGTCCCGCGTCGCGTGCAGCACGTTGGTGGCGACGACGATGTCGTACCGGTCGCCGTCGAAGCCCTGCGTGGCCGGGTCGTCCGCGATGTCAAGGACGCGGAAGTCCGTGTGGGGCCGGCCGTCGGCCAGGCGCCGGCGGGTTCCGGCGACGAGGGAGGGCGAGATGTCGGTGACGTGGTAGGAGACGGAGTCCCGGTGGTCGTCGATCGCGTCGAGCACGGCGCGGGTGGTGGCGCCGGTGCCGGCGCCGATCTCCAGGATGCGTACGCGGCGGGCCGGGTCGGCCGCGACGGCCTCGGTGACCGCCGCCCGTACGGCGGTGGCGGTGAGGCGGTTGAAGTGCCGGGTGCGCGGATCGTCCGCGTACAGGGCGGCCATGCGCCGGTCGGAGCCGCCCGGGAAGAGGACGTCCAGACCGCGCCGCCGTCGGGCCAGGACGTCGGGCAGCGCAGCGGCGCAGTCGTCCAGGAGGTCCAGCGTGGGCGCCAAGTGGACGAAACGGGTGAGGAGTTCGTGGCGCAGGAGGTGGCGGCGGTCCGCGTCGGCCGCGGTCGGTGCCGTGAGCCGGCCTCGGTCGGACCGCACGTGGCCGGCCGATTTCAGGGACGCGAGCAGCGCGTCGAACAGCGGGAGCCGCTCGTCGTGGACGGAGAGGCCGCGCAGCAGTTCCGCGCGGGTGAAGTGCGCGCCGGGGGCCAGGCAGTCGGTGGCTTCGCGCAGGGTGTCCAGCAGGGCGAGGCGTGCGTAGTCGTCGACGGCGTCCAGGTAGTCGGGCGCGTAGGGTTCGCCGTCCGCGCGCTGCGCCGCCATCACGGCCGCGGCGGGCGCGGCGAGCACGTCCCTGCCGGTGCCGTCTGCGGCTGCGGAGCGGTCGTGGCCTGCCGGGGCGGCGAGTGCGGGACCGTGGGCGGCGGGTCGCCGGTGGCGGGTGCCCGGCTCCAGGGGTGTCACGCGCCCCAGTTCGGCGAGGTCCGCGCGCAGGGGTGCGACCTGGGTGAGGCCGGCCGCGAGGACCTGGCGGAAGGCGTGCAGTCCCTCGGCGGCGGTCAGCGGCTGCACGCCCCAGCGGGCCAGCCGCTCGCGGTGCTCGGGGGTCGCGACGGCGCCTTCGTCGCCCCAGAAGCCCCAGTCGACGACGGTGACGGGCCAGTGCAGCCGGGTGGCCAGGTGGGCGCCGTAGGAGCTCATGAACGTCGAGCCGGCGGCGTAGTTGGACTGGCCGGGGTTGCCGGTGTGGGCGATGGCCGAGGAGAACAGGGCGAAGAAGTCGAGCGGTTCGGCGGTGAGCGCGTCGGCGAGGGCGACGGTTCCCCGCGTCTTGGGTGCGAAGGCGGCGTCGAAGGTGGCGTCGTCCGACTGGGGGATGGTCCGGTCGGCGAGGACGAACGCCGTGTGGACGGCTCCGTCGACGCCGCCGTACCGCTCGTGCATCAGGCGGACGGCGGCCCGCGCGGCGGCGGGGTCGGTCACGTCGCCCGGCAGGTACTCGACCTGCCCGCCGTGGGCGCGCAGTCGCGCGAGCGTCCCGTCCGGCAGATGCCGTTCGGGGCGGCGTCCCATCACCACCAGGCGGGCGTCCCAGTCGCGCAGCAGGTGTTCGCCGACGACGCGGCCGAGGCCGCCGAGACCGCCGACGACGAGGTAGCGTCCGCCGCGCCGCAGGGGCAGCCGGTCGTCCGCCGGGGCGGGCAGCTCGGCCGGGGCGAGCCGCTTGACGAGCCTGGTGCCCTCGCGCAGCGCGGTCTCCGTGAACGGTGCGGCGGCCGGTTCGGCGGCGACGGCCCGCACGAGGGGCGCCCAGGTGCCGGAGGCCCGGCATCCTTCGAGGTCCGTGCGCGCGAGGTCCAGGCAGACCACGTCGAGGAAGGGCAGTTCGCGGGAGAGCGTGCGGGCCATGCCGTGCAGCGATCCCGCGAACGGGTTGTCGACCGGGCTGCCGGGCAGGGGTTGCTGGCTGTCGCTGGTCAGGACGACGAGCCGCAGGCCGCGCGGTCGCAGCTCGGCCAGGGCCTGCGCCAGGTGGAACAGGGCGAGGCAGCCGTGCCGCCGGCTGTACTCCAAATGCGCCAGGTCGGTGGAGGAGTGGCGGCGGGTGTCGACGCCGCCGGCGAAGTAGAGCGTGCGGATGCCCGGGTGAGCCTGGAGCAGGGCCAGGTGGTCGTCGCGGTCCCGCAGTGCCGTCAGGTCGGCCGTCTCGCTCGCGCCGCCGTGGTGGCGGACGAGCGCGGCGGCGAGGCCCGCGTCGTGTCCGGCCGTGAGCACCAGGGCAGGTCCGGGCTGGTCCCCGGCCGGTGCGGCGTCCGGGACGTCGAGGCGGGGTGCCACGCGCCAGACGGGCACCAGATGGGGCACTCCGGCGGAGCCGGACGGCCGCACCACGGTCAGCCCGGTGAACTCGACGAGGGCCCGGCCTTCGGCGTCGGTCATCAGCACGTCGCACTTGACGGTGCCGCGTGCGGCGTCGGCGGCCACCAGCCGGGCGTGGGCGTGGCGGACGACTCCGTCCGCGCTGTGCAGGCGGACCCGGTCGACGGCCGCCGGCAGCGTGGCCGGCTCCTCCCACGCGGGCACGGCTCCGTGCACGGCGTGCAGGGCGGCGTCGGTGACGCCGGGGTCGCCGATGCCGCCGGGGGCGCGGCCGGACGTCGGCGCGGGCGGTGCCGTCCGCTCGGCCGGTTCGGCGAGTTCGGCCAGGGCTTCGCCCTCGCCGCACCACAGGCGCTCCACCCTCCGGTACGACGGGCCGTAGTCGAGGCCGGCGGCGCGGGCCCGGTCGTAGAACGCCTCGTGGCTCACCTCCCGGGGGCAGCCGAGCCGGACGGACGCGATGTCCAGGGGCTTCGGCGCGCGGGGCGGGGCGCCGGGGCGGGGCGGGGTCCAGGCCGTGACCGTGGCGTGGACGACGCGCCGTTCGCCGGTGCCGGTGCCGATCTCGACACGGACGGCTCCGTCCCCGGCGGCGGGCAGGGCGCGTACGACGGGCTGCTCGTCGGCGTCCAGGACGAGGGCGGTGCGCCAGCGCACCTCGCTCAGTTCGGTGACCGGCCGTCCGGTCACGCGCTGCGCCGCCGCGCGGGCGAGCGCCAGGTGGGCGACGCCGGCGAGGACGGGCCGGCCGTCGACGAGGTGGTCGGCCACCCACGGGTGGTCGCGGGTGAGGGTGGCCACGAACTCGGCCGCCCCGTCCGCCGCGACGCCCAGCTCGGCGAGCGGCGCGCGGTCGGCCGTCCCGTCGGCCTGCGCGGGGACCGGAGTCCGGCCGGAGGCAGCGGCAACCGCCGGGGCCACGGTGTCGGGCCAGTGCACGGGACCGACGAACGGGTAGGTGGGCAGGGGCACGGCGCGGGGCGCTCGGCCGTGCCGGTCACGCCGGTCGGCGGCCTCCGGCCAGTCGAACTCCTCCCCCGCGACCCAGCGCGCGGCGAGCTCGTGCAGGCGGCGCCCGGCGAACAGGCCGCGCGCGTCGGCCGTCTCGCGCCGGGGTGCCTCGGGTGCGACGTGGCCGGCCGCGTCGGCGGCGCCGGTCGTCACGTACCGCGAGAGCGCCTCCACCAGCCGCGCGCGGGTGGGCACGACGAACGCCACGCGGTGTTCGAAGGCCTCGCGCCCGGTCTGGAGGGTGTGGGTGATGTCGTCCAGCCGGAGCCGGTCGCCGTCGGGTGCGGTGAGGAAGCGGGCCAGCCGGTCGGCGGCGGCCTTGAGGCGGTCCGGCGTCCGGGCGGACAGGACCACGAGGTGATCGCCGCCCTCGTCCGGCACGGCGTCGGCCGGCACGGCGTCCCGGTACTCCTCGATCACGGCGTGCGCGTTGGCGCCTCCCGCCCCGAACGAGCTGAGCGCGGCCCGGCGCAGGTCGTGCCCCGGCCGGGGGTGCCACGGTTCGGCGGTGCGCTGCAGGCGGAACGGCGTCGCGGCGAAGTCGATCTTCGGGTTGGGCGGGTCGCTGTGCAGGGTCGGCGCCAGTGTCCGGTGCCTCAGCTGGAGGAGGACCTTGGTGAGTCCGGCGATGCCGGCCGCGGCCTCCGCGTGCCCGATGTTGGGTTTGACCGAGCCGAGCGCGCAGTACTGTCCCTCGTCGGCGGACCGGCCGAACACCCGGGCCAGGCCCTCGATCTCGATGGGGTCGCCGAGTTCCGTGCCGGTGCCGTGCGCCTCCACGTAGCCGATGCTCGCCGGGTCGATCCCGGAGCGGCGCAGTGCCGCGGCTATCACGGAGGCGTGGGCGCGCGGCGAGGGCACGGTGTAGCCGTTGGTGTGGCCGCCGTGGCTGATGGCGGTGGCCCGGATGACGGCGTCGACGCGGTCGCCGTCGGCGCGGGCGGCGGCCAGCGGCTTGAGCACCACCGCGCCCACGCCCTCACCGGGGACGAACCCGTTGCCGCCGTCGCCGAACGCCCGGCAGACCCCGTCGGGGGAGATCATGCGCTGCTCGGCGAGCATGGCGTACTTCATCGGGTGGAGGTTGAGGTGGGCGCCGCCCACGACGGCCGTCCGGCATTCGCCGCGCCGCAGGCTCTCGCAGGCCAGGTGCAGAGCCGTGAGGGAGGCGGAGCAGGCGGTGTCGACGGTGAGGCTCGGGCCGTGCACGTCGAGGAAGTAGGAGAGGCGGTTGGCGAGGGAGAACTCCATCGAGTAGGCCGGGACCGGATTGCCCTTGCCCCACTCCTCGGCGCCGACCAGGCCGTAGGCCAGGCCCGTGGTGCCCACGAAGACACCCACGGCGTGTCCCTCGTCGGTGCGGGTGGTGCGGTGCAGGCGGGCGCGGGTGTACCCGGCGTCCTCCAGGGCCGACCAGGCGACCTCCAGGAACAGCCGCTCGGCGGGGTCCATGCGCCGGGCCTCGCGCGGGGCCACGGAGAAGAACAGCGAGTCGAAGCGCGCCACGTCGTCCAGGAAGCCGCCCCAGCGTCCGTAACTGGTGCCCGGCCGACGGTCGCCGCGGTCGAACCAGCGTTCCTTGTCCCACCGCTCCGGCGGGATCTCGCCGATGGCGTCCCGGCCCTCCACGAGCATCCGCCACAGCTGTGTCACGTCCCGCGCGCCGGGATAGCGGCCGGCCAGGCCGATGACGGCGACGGCGTCGTCGGGCGCGGCGTCGTCGTCCGGCGGTCGGACGGCGGGCCGGGGGGTGGCCCGCGGGGCGGGGCCTGTGCCGGTGGAGGGGGTGTCGGCCTCGACGGGGGCCTGTACTGCGGGAGTTGCGGGCTGACCGGCCGGGGCCGCGGGTTCAGCGGCCGAAGGGGCGGGCCGACCGGCGGGGACCGCTGGCCCCCCGGCCGGAGCGGTCGCCGTGCCGGCCGTCGCGGTGAGCGCCGGGCGATGGTGGGCCACCAGGTAGTCGGTGAGGTCGTCCACCGTGCGGTGCTCGAACAGCAGCGTCACGGGCATCGGTCCCAGCCGGTCCTCCAGGGCGGCCGTGAGACGCCTGATCATCACCGAGTCGATGCCGAGCGCGGAGAACTCCTGGTCGGAGCGGAGCCTGCCGGGTGCGATACGGGTCAGTCGCGACACCAGCTCCAGCAGGAACGTCCGTGCCGCCTCGGCCGCTTCCGGCTCCGCCGCCGGTACGGCCGCGGGCTCGGCCGGCCGCTCGTCCCGGGAACCGCCCGGCGCCGCCGCGCCCGTGAGGCGGGCCCGCACGAACTCCTCGATGCGGGCGCGGTGGCCGTGGACGACGACGATCTCGCGCGCCTCGGACCGCAGCGCCGCCGTCATCACCGCGAGGCCGGTGTCCGGCGGCATCTCGACCATGCCCTGGAGCACTTCGACGGCCCGGCGGTCGGTGTCGCTGAGGGTCATGCCGCCGCCGGCCCACAGGGGCCAGCCGACCGACACGGTGTGTCCGCTGCGCCGGCCCGCCTCGGCCAGGGCGGCGCGGTGGGCCGCGAAGCCGCCCAGCGCACGGCTAGCGGCGGCGTAGTCGGCCTGTCCGGGATGGCCCGCGTATCCGGCGAGCGAGGAGAACAGCACGAAGTGGCGCAGCGGTTCGTCCCGGGTCGCCTCGTCGAGGTGGCGGGCGCCGGCCAGCTTGGGCGCCAGCACGCGCGCGTGGGCGCCGGGTGCCTTGTTGGCAATGTACGCGTCCTCGTTGACCCCGGCCAGGTGCAGCACGTCGGTGACCGGGCCGAACGCCGCGCGGGCCTCGGCGACGGCACGCCGTACGTCGTCGGGCCGGGTCACGTCGCCGTGTACGTACCGGACCCGCTCCGTCCCGGTGCCGTTGACGCGGCGCAGGGTCTCCGCCACGCGGGTGCCGGGGTGGGAGCGGCCCAGCAGGACGATCCGGGCGCCGGGGGTCCGGGCCAGCAGCTCCGCGAGGCTCAGGGCGATGCCGCCGCCACCGCCGGACAGCAGGTGGACACCGGCGGCGAGTGGTCCGGCGGAGGGCAGTCGCAGGGACGTCATGGTCCGCACCCACCGGCCGCCGGCGTCGTGGCGGACCTGGTGCAGCGGCGCGACGGGTTCCGCCAGCTCCTCCAGGGCCAGGGCGACGGGGTCGGCGGAGCCGTCCGCGGACACGGCGACCGGATGGAGCCGGCTGTCCTCCTGGGCGGCGATCGAGCAGAAGCCGCCGAGCGCGTCCGCGGCCCGGGCACTGTCCTCCCCCACCGCGAGGCAGGCGACGGCGAGGCGCTCGCCGATCCGGCCGCGGATCAGGGTGCGCACGGCCGGGTACACGACGTCCAGGCAGTGCTCGGGCCCCTCGGCGGTGACCAGGACGATGCGGTCGGGCAGCTCGTCGGCGGCGGCGAGTGCCGCCCACAGCCGCTCCCACGACGCGTCGTCGCCGAGCTGGACGACACGGGGGCCCGGCATCGGGGCGGCGGCGGTGTCCGACGCGGGCAACGGTCCGGCGACGGCCTCGACCACCCTGCCGGTCCCCGGCGCCACGATGCCGGGACGGCGGGCGGCGGACGGGTCCAGCACGATCAGTGGCGGGCGCCCGTGCCGCGGCGCCCGGTGCCCGGTCGGCGCCGTACGCTCCCAGCCGGACGTGAACGCCACCACCTCGTGCGCGCCCGCCGGCACGGCCGGGTCGGCGGGGGCGGCCCCGGCCGGTGCGCCGGGGGCTGCCGTGCCCATGAGGGCGACCGCGTCGGAGACGGCCAGCTCCCCCGCCCTGACGCGCTCGAGGATGTCCCGACGGTTCTGCCTGGAGATCACTGCGCACCTTCCATGAGCCGTTCCGCTTCGTCCACCGAGAGGCGGCCTTCGTTGAGTGCCTGGAGCAGTTCGGGCAGCGAGGTCCCGGCTGCCGACGCCGGAGCGTCCGCGGACGCCGGAGCGAACGCCACGGCGGGTGCCGGGGCGGGTGTCACGGCGGTCGCCGGGGCGGCCGCCGTGGGTTCGAGGGGTTCCGCCCAGTGGCGCTGTGCCTCGAACGGGTACGCCGGCAGGGACACGCGCCGGCCCGGGGAGGCGGGCAGCAGGCCCGCGCCCGACACCCAGCGCCGGGCCGCCCCGTGGGGGTCGGGGTCCGGTGCGGCGGCGTCGGCCCGCCCGTTGGCTCCCTGTCCGTCCGGTCCCCGCTCGGCGGACCCCGTGAAGGTGTCCGGGCCCGGCTCCTGGTCGAGCAGGCGGCGCACCGCGTCGGCGAGTTGGCCGGTCGTCGCGACGACGAACGCCGCGCGGTGCGCCATCGCGTCCCGTCCCACGGCGAGGGTGTGCGCGATGTCGGTGAGGGCGAGCGGTCCGGCCTGCTCGGCCGGGTCCCGGGTGAGGAAGCCGTGCAATTCCCGCAGTTGGGCGCGCAGCCGCTCGGGGGTACGGGCGGACAGCGGGGCGACGACCGGACCGGCGGACGCGTCCGGGGCGGGCCGGGTGTCGGGGTAGTCCTCCAGCAGGACGTGCGCGTTGGTCCCGCCGAGGCCGAAGGCGCTGACGCCCGCGCGCCGCGGGGAGCCGCCCGCCGGCCACGGGGTCAGCCGGTCCACGACGCGGAACGGGCTGCCGTCCAGGTCCAGCAGCGGGTTGGCCTCGGTGAAGTGGAGCGTGGGCGGCAGCATGCCGTGCCGCATGGCCAGCACCGTCTTGACGACGCCGGTCAGTCCGGCCGCGGCCTCGGTGTGCCCCACGTTGGACTTGACCGTGCCGAGCAGGCACCAGGGGTCGACCGGTTCGCCGTCGGGCCTGCCGGCGAGCGCGGCGAACGCCTTGCGCAGACCGCGCACCTCGATCGGGTCGCCGACCTCGGTGCCGGTGCCGTGGGCCTCCACGTAGCCGACGGTGCGCGGGTCCACGCCGGCGTCGCGGTAGACGGTGGTGATCAGCTCCGCCTGGGCCGTCGGGTTGGGCATCATCAGGGAGTCCATGTGGCCCCCGCCGCCGTGCGAGACCCCGCTGCCGCGCACCAGCGCGTACACGGTGTCGCCGTCGGCCAGCGCCCGGGACAGGGGTTTGACCAGGACCGCCACGGCGCCCTCGCCCCGCACCATGCCGTTGGCCCGCCGGTCGAACGCGGCGCAGCGGCCGTCGGGCGACATGATGCCGAGCTGGCCGAGGGCGACGAACAGGTCGGCGGTGAGGAACAGGTGCACCCCGCCGACGAGCGCCGCCTCGCACTCGCCGGACCGGACCGCGCGCACCGCCCGGTGCAGTGCCGTGAGCGAGCTGGAGCACGCCGTGTCCACGGCCTCGCTGGGGCCGCGCAGGTCCAGTTGGTAGGAGATGCGGTTGGCGATCAGGCAGTGGCCGTTGCCGCTGACGACATGGCCCTCGCGGTGGCGGCCCGCCCGGTGCAGTTGCCAGTCGTAGTCGCGGGAGGTGGCGCCGATGAAGACCCCCGTGCGGGTGCCGCGCAGGGACGCGGGGCGGTGGCCGGCGTCCTCCACCGCCTGCCAGGCCGTCTGCAGCATGATCCGCTGCTGGGGGTCCATCAGTTCGGCCTCCAGCGGCGTCATGCCGAAGAAGTCGGCGTCGAAGCGGTCGACGCCGTCGATGAAGGAGCCCCAGCGGCTGTTGACCGTGCCCGGCGTGCGGTGCGGGTCGCCGAAGACCTCACGCCAGTCGAACCGGTCCGGCGGGATCTCCCCCACGAGGTGCGTCCCGTCGCGCAGGTGGCGCCACCAGGTGCGCAGGTCGGGTGAGCGGGCGAAGCGGCCCGCCATGCCCACGATGGCGATCGGATCGTCGGCGTCCGCGCCGGCCGTGGGGGCGGGGGCGGGGTGCGGTCGCGGCGTGTGTTCCGGGGGCACGGGGATCGCGGCGGCGGGTTCGTGTTCGGTGTCCGGGGTGTCTCGCGGCGGCCGAGCCGCGTCGGCGCCGCTCGGGGTGGCCGCCGTCCCGGCCCGGCTGTGCCTCCGCGACGCGACCGGCGCGTGTTCGGCGAGGTGCGCGGCCAGCGAGTCAATCGTCGGGTGCTCGTAGAGCAGGACCTTGGGCAGCCTGCCGAACTCCGGTTCCAGGCTGCGTACCAGCTGGATGGCGCTCAGTGAGTCCATCCCGTAGTGGTCGAAGGTGACGGCGGTGTCCACCTGGTCGGTGGCGAGGCCGAAGAACCGCGCGAAGACGGGGACCAGCCGCTCGCGGACCTCGTCGGCGTCGGCCGCCGGGGCGGCGGGCTGTCCCTGCCGCTGGGGTCGCGGTGCGCGCGGCTCGCCGGGGCGCGGGTCCGACGGCCGTGACTCCGGGGAGGCGGGCACCTGCGGGGCGGGCTCCCGCGACGGGGGCTCCAGCGGCGCGGGCTCCGGCGGGGCCGGGTGCTGCGCGCTGGACGCCCGCGCAGGGGCCTCCGCCGGGCGGGTCACCCCGGCGCCCCCAGCGGTCCCGGCCGCCGCCGGCACCTGGCTGAAGATCACCGCGTTGTCGAACTCGGTTTCCCGCAGGTCCGGCGCGCCGAGTGCCCAGGTCGCCTCGAAGCCCTGCTCGGCCAGCGCCGCGCGCCAGCGCGGGACGTCGAAGAACGGCGAGTGCGGCAGCCGCGCCTCCACGTCCACCGCCGACCAGTAGCCGGGCAGCGGTCCGATCATGGCCGTCATGCAGTCGTGGTTGCGGACCAGTTCCTCCAGTACGAGCACGCCGGACGGCGCGAGAAGTCGCCTGATCCGTCCGAGGCTCTCGCCCAGGTGCCGGGTGGCGTGCACGGAGTTGGCGGCGACGACGATGTCCGCGCCGCCGGGTGCGAAGCCCTGCTCCAGCGGGTCCCGGTCGAGGTCGAGGACCGCGCAGGTGAAGTCCACCGGGGTGTCGGCGAACCGGGCGCGGGCGGCGGGCAGGAAGGCCGGGGAGACGTCCGTGAACCGGTACTGGACGGCGTCCCCGTGCCCGGCGACGGCCTCCAGCAGCCGGCGGGTCGTCCCGCCGGTTCCGCCGCCGATCTCGATCAGGCGCACCGGCGTGTCCGGGCGGGACTCCCGCAGGGCGCGCACCCGGCCGGCCACCAGGCGGGCCACGATCTCGTTGTGGTGGTCGGCCACGGTGTTGCCGTCGTAGATGCCCAGCAGCAGGTCGGGGTGGTCGGGTGAGAAGAACACCTCCAGCGCGTCGGCCCGGCCCGTCAGGATCTCGGGCAGCCGGGGCAGGCAGACCCCCACGAGTTTCAGCCACGGGGCCAGTTCGGGGTGTTCGGCGGCCAGTCGGGACGCGTCGGCCGGGAAGTCCGGGGCGGCGGTGCGGGACGCGGCGGGCACTGTGGCCATCAGTGCGGCCAGCGCGTCGGCGAGGCGGCCGTGGTGGTGCTCGTCCGCCAGCAGGGCGCGCAGTCGGTGCGCGCTCGGAGGGGCGCCGCCGTCGGCGAGCAGGTGCACGCACCAGCGCCTGAGCAGGTCGTTGAGCCGTTCCATCCCCTGGGCGGCACGGCGTCCGTCGAAGCCGCTGCGCCGGATGTGCTCCTGGGCGTCACGCACTTCGGCCGGGACGGCGACCAGCCGCGCGTCCGCCGGGACAGCGGGCTGCGGGAGGGCGGCCGGGGCAGCGGGCCGGGGTGCGTCGGCCGGGGCAGCGGGCTGCGGGAGGCCGGCCGCGGGTCCGGCGGGCTGCCCGGTGGCGGTGGCCGCCCGGTCGGCCGCCGTCTCGGCGAACCAGTACCGCGCGCCGCCGAAGCGGTACGTCGGCAGGCTGACGCGTGCCGTCGCGGGGTCCGGCGCGGCCGTCGCGGGCAGCGCGGCTCCCGCCGCCCAGGCCCGGGCCGCCTCCAGCAGCGGCTCGCCGGGGGCGTCGGCGGTGGCCGCCACGTGCACCCCGGCCGAGGCGCCCGGGTCGGTGAGGTAGGCGTCCATCGCGGCCAGCAGGCCTTCGTGGGAGTCCGCGACCAGAACGACCCGGCGCCGCATCGCCTCGCGGCCGTGGTGGAGTGTCGCCGCCATCCGGTCGAGCGGGATGCCGGGCGTCGCGGCGAGGAAGGCGCGGTGCGCGCGCACGAGCCGGTGCAGCGCCTCGCCGTCGCGGGCCGAGTACGGGAACAGCCGGGGCAGGCGCGGGACGGGAGCCGCTTCGCGCACCGGCGCCTGTTCGATGACGGCGTGCGCGTACGACCCGCCGAAGCCGAACGAGCTGACCCCGGCCAGGCGCGGCCGTCCGTCGCGGGTGCGCCAGTCGACGGGGCGTGTGTTGACGTGGAGCGGAGTGTCCTCGAAGCGGCAGTGCGGGTTGGGGCGCTGGTAGTCCGGCATGGCCGGGATCACGCCGTGCTGGATCTGCAGTACGGCCTTGACGACGCCGACGAGGCCCGCGGCGCCCTCCGCGTGTCCGAGGTGGGCCTTGGCGGAGCCGACCGCGCAGAACGCGGACCGTGCCGTGTGGCGGCGGAACGCCTCGACGGCGCCCTCGATCTCTATCGGGTCGCCCAGGGCGGTTCCGGTGCCGTGCGCCTCCAGGTAGCCCAGGTCGTCGGGTTCGATCCCGGCGCGCGCCCAGGTGTCCAGCAGCAGTTGGGTCTGGCGGGCGGGGCTGGGCGCGGTGACCGATCCGGCCCGGCCGCCGTGGTTGACGCCGACCTCGCGGACGACGGCGTGGATCGGGTCGCCGTCGGCGAGGGCCCGGTCGAGGGGTTTGACGAGGACGGCGACGACGGCTTCGGCGGGCACGTATCCGTCGGCGCGGTCGTCGAAGGTGTGGCAGCGGCCGGACGGCGACAGGGCGCCCAGCGCGGAACTGCGGACGTAGTGCCGCGGGTCGAGGATGAGGTTGGTCCCCGCGGCGAACGCCATGTCGCACTCGCCGCGGCGCACGGCGGCGACCGCCAGGTGCAGGGCGTAGAGGGACGAGGAGCAGGCCGTGTCGACGACGAGGGAGGGGCCGGTCAGGTCGAAGTGGTGGGCGATGCGGTTCGCGGCCATGGTGACGGACGTGCCGGTCACGTCGTGGGCGCCCATCCGCCGTCCGGCGGCGGTCATGGCCTGGTCGTAGTCGCTGAAGCAGCGGCCGACGAAGGTGCCGGTGGCCGAGCCGCGCAGGCGGCCGGCGACACCGGCGTCCTCGGCCGTCCGGTGGAGCACCTCCATCAGCTGGCGGGTCTGGGGGTCCAGGCCCTCGGCCTCGGCGGGGGTGAGTCCGAAGAAGGCGGCGTCGAAGCGGGTGACGTCGGCGAGGAAGCCGCCGTGGCCGCAGTCGGTGGCGTCCGGGCGCTCGCCGTGCGGGTCGTGGTAGAGGCGGTGGTCCCACCGGTCGGCGGGGACCTCGGTGACCAGGTCGCGCCCGCCGAGCAGGTCGGCCCAGAATCCCGCGGGGTCGTCGGAGCCGGGGAAGCGTCCCGCCATGCCGATGACGGCGACGGGCTGTTCCGGCCGGGGCGCGCCGTCCCGGTCGTCGGCGACGGCACGGGGCGCCGGTGCCGTGGGCTGCCGTGTCGGCGCGTCGGCGAGGGCGGCCACGTCGGACGCGGGGGCGGTTGCGTCGGATGCGGAGGCCGTTTCGTCGGCTGCCGAGGCGGTTCCGTCGGGTGCGGAGACGATCCCGTCGGGTGCGGAGGCGGCCTCGCGGCGCAGCGCGGCGCGCACGGCGTCGGGGTGGGTGTCGAGCAGGTGGTTCACCAGGCGGTCGGTGTCCGGGTGCCGGAAGAGTGTCGTGGCCGGCAGGTCGACCCCGAGCCAGGAACCCAACTCGGCCGTGAGTGAGGCGAGTTCGAGCGAGCTGAGTCCCAGGGACATGAATCCCGCGTCCCGTACGGACGACGGCTGCACGTACTTGCCGCCGCGGCGCAGTGCCGCGGTGAGCGCTGCGAGGACGTGGGCGTCGAGTGGGCCACGCAGGTCCGGGGCGTCGGCCGGTCCGGCGTCAGCAGTGGTGTCGCCGGAGTCCGAGCCGGCGCGCGGCGTCTCCAGCGAAGCCCTGAGCCGGGCGGCGTCGCCGTGCAGGACGACGACGCGTTCGGCGCCGAGACCGAGGACGGTGTCGAGGGTGTCGAGGGCGGTGGCCGTGTCGAGCGGGACCGACCCGGTGCGGGCGAGGACGCGGTCCTGGAGCGCCGGGTCGATGCCCATACCGCCGTCCTGCCACAACGGCCAGTCGATCGAGACGGTCACGCCGTGCCGTTCGCCGGCCCGGCGCAGCTCCTCGCGCCAGGCCGCGTAGGCGTCCAGGGCGCGGTTGGCGGCGCTGTAGTCGGCGCCGCCCGCGCTGCCCGCCGCCGCGGCGAGCGAGGAGTAGAGCAGCAGGTAGTCGAGCCGGTCGTCGCTCGTGGCGGCGTCGAGGGCGGCGACGCCGGGCAGCTTCGGGGCGAGGACCCGCTCGACCGCCGGACGGCTCTTGCTGACGACCAGTGAGTCCTCCAGGACGCCGGCGGCGTGCACGACCCCGGTCAGCGGTCCGAACCGTTCCCGTACGTCCCGCACGGCGGCCGACAGCGCGGTCCGGTCGGTCACGTCGGCGGAGAAGTAGGCGGCACGCGCGCCGAGGGCTTGGAGTTCGGCGACGGCCCGGTCCGTGCGGGCGCCACCGGCTGAACGGCCCAGCAGCGCCACGCCGACGTCACCGGACGCGGCGATGCGGCGGGCCGTGTGCAGGCCGAGCCCGCCGGCCCCGCCGGTGATCAGGTAGACGCCGCCGGGACGGGCGAGGCGCACGGGGTCGCGGGACGCGTCGGGCGGTCCCGCCGGCACGAACGCCTCCGTGAGGCGGCCCCGGCCGGTGTGCCGGATCTCGGTGCCGTAGACGTCGGCCGGTGCGTACACCTCGGCGAGCAGTTCCCGCGCCTCGACGGCCGGCGCCGGGAGCCACACCGTCTTCAGCAGCAGCTTCGGCTGTTCGAGGCGGATGCTGCGGGCGAGTCCGCCCACGGCGGCGTGCGCCGGGCTCGCGCCTCGGGCGGGGTAGGCGTACACCACCGGCAGCGGCCGGGTCGGACCGACGGCGAGGGCGCGGCACAGCAGGAGCGCGGACACCACGCCGCCGGTGCTCGTGTCGCCGGTGGTGTCCCCGGCCAGCGGCCACAGGTGGAGGACGGCTCGCGGGGCGCGGTGCTCCGCGCGCAGGGTCTCCACGAGCCGGACGTAGTGTTCGGCGTCGCCGGGCTCGATCTCGAACTCGTCGGCGGAGAGCCGCTGGTAGGACATGCCGGGCCTGACGCGGACCACCTCGGGGTGCAGCGCGCGGAAGTCCCGCACGCGGTCGGTGTCGGCGTCCAGGAGCAGCAGCGGACCGTCCGGCACGGCAGCGGTCGCGCGGTCCGGCAGGGGCAGGGGGCGGGTGTCCGGGACGTACAGCAGGGTGGCGGGACGGTCCGGCCCGGCGGTGCGGGGCTCCTCGCGCGCCGGGGACGGTTTCCCCGGCCCGGGGTCGCCGAGCCAGTACCGGCGCCGCTCGAAGGGGTGGGTCGGCAGCGAGATCCGGCGTACTTCGTCGAGGACGGGCCAGTCGGAGGGGCCGCCGGCGGCCCAGTGCCGGGCGGCGTCCGTCTCCCCGGCCGTGCCGGTCGTGCCGGTCGTGCCGGTGCCGATGCCGATGGTCGTGCCCGTGCCCACGGTCGTGCCCGTGCCCACGGTCGCGGTTCCGGCGTACGCGGGGCAGGCCGGCGGGCGTCCGTCCGCGAACGCCCGCAGCGCGTCGGCGAGTTCGGACGTCGAGGCGGCCACCACGGCGAGGCGGTGCTCCATGGGGCGGCGTCCGGCGCGCAGGGTGTGCGCCACGTCGGCCGGGCGCAGTCCGGGCCGGGCCCGCAGGTGGTCGGCCAGTCGCCCGGCCTGCTCGCGCAGCCGGTCGGCGGTCCGCGCGGACAGCGGGAACGCGAGGGGCCGGTCGGTGCCGGTCCGCTCGGGAACGTCCGCGGCCGTGAACTCCTCGATGACGACATGGGCGTTGGCGCCACCCGCTCCGAAGGCGCTCACGGCGGCGCGCCGGGGCACCGGGCGTCCGGTGTCCGGGTCGACCGGGGCGGGCCAGGGCTCGGGTTCGGCGGGCAGCCGGAACGGCGTCGCCTCCCAGCGGATTCCCGGGGCGGGCGCGCCGATGTCGCCGGCGGCCGGGAGGGTGCGGTGCCGCAGCGCCATCAGCGCCTTGGTGAGGCCCGCCATGCCCGCCGCGGCCTCCAGGTGGCCGACGACCGGCTTGGCGGAGCCGATCACGCAGTACCCGAGGTCCCCGGTGTGCCGCGCGTACACCGAGGTGAGCGCCTCCACCTCGATCTGGTCGCCGAGGACGGTGCCCGAGGCGTGCGCCTCCACGTAGCCGATGGTGCGCGGCGGGACTCCGGCGTCGGCGAGGGCGGCGGACACCACCCGTGCCTGGGCCTCGGGGCTCGGTACGGAGTAGCCGCCGGTCCGCCCGCTGTGCAGCAGCGCCGAGCCGCGCAGCAGCCCGTAGACGTGGTCGCCGGAGGCCAGCGCGTCGGAGAGCGGCCGCAGCAGCAGGGCGCCGACGCCCTCACCGGGCACGTAGCCGTCCGCGTCCCTGCCGAACGGGCGGCAGCGCCCGGTCGGTGACAGCAGCCCCAGCTCGGCCAGCCGCAGGTACTTGTACGGGTGCAGGGACAGGTTCACCCCGCCGACCAGGGCCGCGCGGCACTCGCCGCGCCGTATCGCGTCGGCGGCGAGGTGCAGCGCGGCCAGGCTCGCGGAGCAGGCGGTGTCCACGGTGATGCTGGGTCCGGCGAAGTCGAAGGAGTACGACAGCCGGTTGGACAGGGCGGAGGACCAGGAGCCGGCGATGTCGGCGGTCCCGGCGCGCAGCCGCTCCAGGCCGTGCAGCTGGTAGTCGTTCCACATGGCGCCCGCGAAGACGCCCACGGACCGGTCGGTCTGGGCGGCGAGTCCTTCGGGGGTGTGTCCCGCGTCCTCGATCGCCTCCCATGCCGCCTGGAGCAGCAGCCGTTCGTGAGGGTCCATCAGTTCCGCCTGGCGGGCGTTCAGATGGAAGAAGGGCGCGTCGAACTCCGTCACGCCGTCGCAGAAGGCGCCCCAGCGGGAGTACGTGCGTCCGGGTGTGCCGCGGCGCGGGTCGAAGTACGGTTCGTGGTCCCAGCGGTCGGCCGGGACGGGCGTCGCCCGGTCCGTGCCGTCGGCGAGCACCTCCCAGAGTTCCTCCGGGGTCCGCGCGCCGGGGTAGCGGCCGGCGAGGCCGACGATCGCCAGCGGCTCGGGGTCGCCGTCGGCCGCGCGGGCGGCGGAGTCGGGAACCGCGGCGGGCACCGACGGCGGGCCGGTCACCCGCATCGCGGCGGCCCGCACCCGGTCCGCTTCCCGGTCCGCGGCCCGCGGTTGCTCAGCCTGCGCCGTGTCCACGTCCCGGTGCTCGGCCCGCGGTTGCTCAATCTGCTTCGCGCCGGACGGCGGTTGGTCCACGTCCGGGTACTCGGCCCGCAGGTGGTCGGCGAGCCGTCTGACCGTGGGGTGCTCGAACAGCAGCGTCGGGTAGAGGTCCGTACCGAGCATCTCCTCCAGGTCGCCGACCAGGCTCAGCAGGTCGACCGAGCTGAGGCCGCACTCGTAGAAGCCGAGTTCGCGGTCGACGCGGTCGGGTTCGACGCCGAGGCGCCGCGCGACCAGCGCCGCGACCCGTTCCTCGAACGCCCCGACGGGAGCGGGCTCCGGCATCGTCGGCGGCGGCGCCTGGGGCCGGTCGGCCGGCGGCCGGGCGCGGTCCGTGATGAGCGCGGCGGACCGGACCCGTTTGGCGCGGAAACCGGTCAGCTCGGCCAGGACTTCGCCGTCCGGGCCGCAGACCTCGATGTCGGCCTGGAACAGCTCGCTGTCGAATCCTCCGGCGACCGGTCCCGGCACGTGGACGAGGTTCTCGGCGCCCACGCCGGTGCGGGCCCGTAGCGACTCGATGTAGAGGGGGATGTAGGCGTGCCGGGGCGTGCCCAGGTCCTGCTCCGGGAACAGCAGCATCGGCACGAGCGTGGCGAAGTCGAGCACCGCGGGGTGGGCGTGGAAGTGGCCCACGTGCTCCGTCGCCTCGTCCGCGAGCCGCATGCGCGCCAGCGCGTGACCCGGTGCGACGTGCACCGTGCCGGACGCCTTCATGAAGCCGCGGTGGTGGATGTCGAGGGCGCGGACGAAGCCGTAGAGCTCGTCGACGTCGACGGTGCGGGTCGCCTGCGCCACCAGGCCGGCCGGGTCCATCCGCCGCCACGGCGCGCCGTCGGCCGGGTGGATCTCGGCCGTGCAGTTGGTCTCCCACGGTGCCCGGTCGCTTCCCGCGGGGCGGCTGCGCACGGTGACGGGCAGCGGCTGCCCGGGGTCCGCGTCGCCGAGGACGACCTCGACGGCGCACCGCTCGCCCGCGCCGACGACGGGCGCGTGGAAGACGATGCGGCGCAGCACGACGAGGCCGGGGTCGACGCCCGCCCGCTGGACGGTCCGCAGCACCAGGTCGAGGAGAAACACGCCGGGCAGCACCGGCACTTGGTGGACGAGGTGGTCCCGGACGGCCGGGTCGTCGGCGCCGACGCCGGTGGTGGCGCGGCGGCCGGCGAGCGGGCGCAGCAGGTCGTGGGAGCGCTGGACGGATGACCGGTTCTGCGGCATGACTAGATCAGTTCCTCCAGCTCGAGCAGCGGACGGGGCGTGATGCGCAGGGGGTCGTCCTGGCCGGTGCGCTCGACCCAGTGCCGGCGCCGCTGGAACACGGGCGGCGGCAGGGGCGTCCGTACGGCCGTCCGACCGGTCTCCTCGGGGCCCACGGGCTCGCGGAGGACGACGTGGCAGTTGGTCCCGCCGAAGCCGAACGCGCTGAGGCCGGCCCGGCGTACGCCCTGCCGGGGCCGCCAGGGTTCCAGCCGGTCCTGAATGCGGAACGGCGACGTGTCGAACGCGAAGCGCGGGTTGGGACGGTCGCAGTGCAGGGTGGGCGGCAGCTGCCGGTGCAGGAGGGACAGCACGATCTTCTGAAGGCCCGCCATGCCCGCCGCCATCAGCAGGTGTCCCACGTTCGACTTGACGCTGCCGACGCCGCAGAACTGCCGCTCGTCGGTGGACTGCGCGAACACGCCGGTCAGCGCCCGCAGTTCCATGGGGTCGCCGATCATGGTGCCGGTGCCGTGGGCCTCGACGTACGACACGCTCGCCGGGTCCGCGCCGGCCTGGCGCAGCGCCTCGCGGACGACCGCCTGCTGTGCGTCGGGATTGGGGGTGGTCAGGCCCATGGTGCGGCCGTCGTTGTTCATGGCCGTCGACTCGATCACCGCGAGGACGCGGTCCCCGTCGGCGAGGGCGGTTGCCAGCGGTTTCACCAGGACCGCGCCGACGCCCTCGCCGGGCACGAAGCCGTTGGCGGACGCGTCGAACACGTGGCACGTGCCGTCGGGCGACAGGGCGCGGGCGGCGCTGAGCGACAGGTACGGCGTCTCGTCCAGCAGCAGGTCGGCGCCGCCCACGACGGCCATCTCGCACTCGCCGAGCTGCAACGCCTGCCGGGCGAGGTGCAGGCTGGACAGCGACGACGAACAGGCCGTGTCCACGACGAGGTTGGGCCCGCGCAGGTCGTGCAGGTGGGCGAGGTGGGCGGCGATGAAGTTCTGGTTGAGCCCGGTCGCGGTGGCCCGGCCGGGCACCGTGACGCGGGACGCGTACGTACTGGTCCCGGAGCCCACGAAGACGCCGACGGCCCGGCCGTTCAGCTCCTCGCCCCGGTACCCGGCGTCCGCGATGGCCGTCTCGGCCGTCTCCAGGAAGATCCGGGTCAGCGGGTCGACGTGGGCGGCGTCCGCCTCGGCGATGCCGAAGTACGCCGGGTCGAAGTCCTCGATGCCGTCGAGGTAGCCGCCCCACTTGCTGATGCTCATGCCGGGCGCGTACTCGGGCGAGTAGCGGGAGGCCACGTCCCAGCGGCTGCGCGGCACCTCGCGGATGCCGGACCGGCCGTCGCGCAGCAGGTCCCAGAACGCCGCGGTGTCGGGGGCACCGGGGAACCGGCCGGCCATGCCGATGACGGCGAGGGGCATGCCGGGGCCGTGGGCGGGAGCCGGTGCGCCGGCAGGCGCGGGCAGGGTGGTGGGCCGAGGCCGGGAGGGCCCGGCGGGCGCGGCGGGCGCGGCGGGCGCGGCGGGCCCCGTGGGACCGGCTGGCGCGGCGGGCGCGGCGGGCCCCGTGGGACCGGCTGGCGCGGCGGGCGCGGCGGGCCCCGTGGGACCGGCTGGCGCGGCATCGGCCTTCGATTGCCCGGCGGGTCCCGTGGGTTCGGCGGGCGCGGGCGCGGCCTCGGCCTTCGATTGCCCGGCGGGTCCCGTGGCTCCGTCGGGTTCGGCGGCCCAGCGGGTGATGCCCTCGCGGTGGGCGTGGACCAGGTGGCGGGCGAGCCGTTCGACCGTGGGGTGCTCCAGGACGACGGACGGGTCGAGGGGTGCGGCGGTGGCTGCCTCCAGCCGGACGACGATACTGGCGATGAGGATCGAGTCGACCCCGAGATCGGCGAACGGCCGGTCGGGGGCGATGCGGTGACGCGGCGTCCCGAGCACCTCGGCGAGCACGTCCGTGACATGGTCGGCGCAGCGTCGGACGAGCCGGGTGTCGTCCGGCGCCGACGGCGGGTCGATCCCGTCGGCCGTCGGTCCGGCCGCCGGCCGAAGTCGGGGGTCCGCCTGTGAGGTCTGCCGCGAGGGCGAGTCGTCGGCACTGGTCCCGGACCGGGTGGCGACGGCCGCGAGCGCGGCGTGCCGGTCCGTCGCCAGCGCGGCGTCGAGCAGGGCGAGTCCGTCCTCCGGGCTCATCGGGACCAGGCCCGCCTCTCCGTAACGGGGCGTGGTGACCTCGCCCATGCCGATGCCGGACCAGCTGCCCCAGGCGAGGGACAGCCAGCGGGTGGCGCTGCCGCGAGCACGGGCGCGGGCCCGGGCGAACTCGGCGTAGTCGTCCAGGGCCGCGTTGGCGGCGGCGTAGTCGCTGAGGCCGACGGCGAGCCGTGGCATCCGGGCCGAGACGGAGGAGTAGAGCACGACGAAGTCCGGTTCGTCGGCGCCGAGCGCCCGGTCGAGCGCGGCCAGCGCCGGTCCCTTCGGCTCCCACGTCATGTCGAACTCGTGCGGGGGCTTGTGCACGAAGGCGGGGGTCGGCGACACGGCACCCGCGCAGTGCAGGACGCCCGCCGGCGGCCCGAAGCGGGCGCGCACCTCGTCGAGGAACGCGGACAGCCCGTCGGGGGGACCGTGGTGCAGGAGCACCTGGGCTCCCGCCGCTTCCATGCGGGTGACCGCGGCCGTGCGGGCGGCCCACCAGTCGTCCGCCGTCGCCTGCTCCCAGCGCTCCCTCGGCGGCAGGGCACGGCGGCCGGTGAGGGCGATCCGCCGGGCGCCGCGTGCGACGAGCAGTTCGGCGGCGGCGATCCCGAGGCCGCCCGTGCCACCGGTGATCACGTAGGGGCGGTCGGCGGTCAGGGCGACGGACCCGAGGCGACGACCGTGCCCCGCGTCCGGTACCGGGATCGCCTCCAGGTGTCCCACGTGACGTGTGCCCCGGACGTGGCGGATCTCGGCGCCCTCGGCCGCTGTCCCGGCGGCGAGTTCGGCGGCGGCGAGCGCCACCGGGCCGGGCAGCCCTTCCGGTACGGCGTCGTACTCGACGGTCACGGCGGTGACGGCGGCGTACTCCGCGCCGACGGCCCGTACGCAGCCGGCCATGCGGGCCGCGGTGAGTACCGCGTCGCCCTGCCCTGTCTCGGCGGGCCGGGTCGCGGCCGTCGGCCGGACGTGGACCACGGTGACCGCGTGGTCCCGGGCGCGGGCCGCCAGCTCCTGGAGCAGGGCGATCCGGCCCGCGTGGCGGGAGGGCCGTCCCGGCGCGGCGAGGGCGTCCACCGCGTCGATGACGATGTCGAACGGCCCGTGCGCGGCCAGTTCGCCGGTCAGGGCGTCGCGGGTGCGCTCCCGGTCGTCGAGGTCGGCCTCCACGGTGCGGGCGCACGGGAGGGGCAGCGGTGAGGGCTCGCGGAGCACGACGACGTCGTGTCCGTCGAGCCCCGCCAGTTCCTCCGCCAGTCCGGCGTCCGCCTCCGCGCCGACGAGGACGAGGGTGGTCAGGCGCCCGGCGGACGGCGGCGGCCCGCTTCGGGCGGGCTGCGGCGCCCAGACACGGGCGAGCAGCCGCAGGGACGCCGTACCGGCGTCGTCGTCGGAAGGCTCCTCCTTGGCGACGGAGGCGGACAGGGGCGTCGGAGCCGCAGGGGCCGCAGGAGCCGCAGAGGCGGTCGGGGCCATCGGGGCCGCCGATGCCGCCGGAGCGGTCGGAGCGGTCGGGGTCATCGGAGCCGCCGGAGCCGTCGGAGCCGTCGGAGCCGTCGGAGCCGTCAGGGCCACGGGACCGTACTGGTTGGAGTGGTCGAACGGGCGGGCCGGGAACGGCACTCGGCGCCGGCCCGGTTCGAGCGGCCAGGAGACGTCCTCACCGGCGACCCACCGGCGGGCCGCCTCGTGCGGACCCGAAACCGGCCCGGCACCCGGCACCGGCTCGGCACCCGAAACCGGTGCCGTACCCCGAACCAGTGCCGTTCCCCGAAGCGGCCCGGGGTCCGGAAGCGGCCCCGGGACCGTGCCGTCGGTGTAAAGCGCGGCGGTCCGGGTGTGCAGTCCCGGGGCTGCACGGCCGTCGAGGTACGCGTCGAGCGCGGCCACGGCCTCCGCTCGGCCGGGGACGACCAGCGCCAGCCGGGCGGGCATCGGGTCGCGGGCGACCCGCGAGGTGTGGGCGAGGTCGGCGAAGTCGGACTCCTGCGGTTCACGGCGCAGTTCGTCGCGCACCGCCCGGGCGTAGGCACGCAGCCGGTCGTCGTCGGGGGCGGACAGCACGAGGACGACGAGGGCGTGCTCCCCGGCGGGCGCGGGCCGCGTCGTCCCCGCGACGAGGGCGGGCGGCTCCTCCACGACCAGGTGGGCGTTGGCCCCGCCGAAGCCGAAGGCGCTGATCCCGGCGCGCAGCGGCAGGGGCGCCCCGGCCTCGTCGGCGGGCCGCCACCGCCGGGCCTCGCGCAGGACGTGGAACGGGGTGCCGTCGAGCCGCAGATGGGGGTTGGCGCGCTCCCCCACGGCGTTCGGCGGGAGGGTGCGATGGCGCAGCGCGAGCAGCACCTTGAGCAGTCCGGCGATGCCGGCGGCGGACTCCAGGTGCCCGATGTTCGCCTTCACGGCGCCCAGGTGGCACCAGGGTTCCGCGGCACGTGCGCCCGGCCGGTCGAAGGCCGCGGTCAGGCCGGCGATCTCGATGGGGTCGCCGAGGCGTGTGCCGGTGCCGTGCGTCTCGACGTACGTGACGGTCCGCGGGTCGACGCCGGCCCGGTTCAGCGCGGCGGTGACGACCTCGGCCTGGGCCTCGGGACGGGGCGCGGTCAGGGAGTGCGCCCGCCCGCCGTGGTTCACGGCACTGCCCCGCAGGACCGCGCGGATCGGATCGCCGTCGGCCAGGGCCCGGTCCAGGGGCTTGAGGACGACGACGCCGACGCCCTCGCCCCGTACGAAGCCGTCGGCGCGCTCGTCGAAGGTCCAGCACCGGCCGGTCGCGGACAGCATCCCGGCCTGGCCGAGCGAGTCGAACCACGCCGGGGAGAACAGCGCGTTCACCCCACCGGCGACGGCGAGTTCGCACTCCCCCGCCTCCAGCGCGCCGAGCGCCCGGTGCAGTGCCGTGAGCGAACTGGAACAGGCGGTGTCGACCACCTCGCTCGGCCCGCGCAGGTCCAGCTGGTACGACAGGCGGTTGGCGATGACGCTCTGGACGTGTCCGGTGATGCTGTGGGCGGCGACCTCCTCGCCCGCCCGGCCGAGCAGGTCGGCGTAGTCGGACAGGGTGGCTCCGACGAAGACGCCGGTGCGGCTGCCGGCGAGGGACGACGGGCGGATCGCGGCGTCCTCGACCGCGTGCCAGGCGGCTTCCAGGAACAGCCGCTGCTGCGGGTCCATCAGGCGCGCCTCGCGGGGGGAGACGGCGAAGAACTCGGCGTCGACGGCGAGGATGTCGTCGAGGAACCCGCCGGCCGGCACGGAGTCGCCGAAGCGGTCCCCGGGCGCGGGCACGACGAGGTCGTGGCCCTTGATCAGATGTGCCCAGTAGGCGTCCAGGTCCGGCGATCCGGGCAGCCGGCCGGCCATGCCGATGACGGCGACCGGGGGCATGGTGCCGGGGTGCGCGCGGCCGGAGGCGGGGCGTGGCCCGGTGATCGGGGCCGGGTTCGGGTCCGACGCGGCGGGCGGCTCCGGCTCGGCGCGCGATGCGGCCCCGGCCGCCACCGGGGCCCCGGCCACGACCGGCACGGCGGGTGCCGGCGGCGGGGCAGGCTCCGCCGGTACGGCAGGTTCCGCCGCTACGGTCAGCGCGGGGGCCGCGCTCTCCAGCAGCGCCGCCGTCAACGCCTCGACGGTCGAGTGCTGGTAGAAGACCACCGGCGTGAGGGCCAGCCCCAGGCGGTCGTTGAGGCGGTTGGCGAAGTCGGTGAACAGCAGGGAGTTGAAGCCGTAGTCGCCGAACTCGGCCGTGACACGCACCTGTTCGGCCGGGACCTTGACCAGGCCGGCCGCCTCCTCGCGCAGCAGGTCCCGCAGCCGATCGCGCAGCCGATCACGGACGGCGCCCGGAGCCGCCACTCCCCGCTCCCCACCGCCCGCCTGCGGCAACGCCCCTGCCACGGCGGACGCCGCAAGCACCGCGGACGCCTCGGGCCCGGCTGCCGCCGCAGGCACGACGGACGCCTCGGGCCCGGCTGCCGCCGCAGGCACGACGGACGCCTCAGGCACGACGGACGCCTCGGACCCGGCTGGTGCCCCGGGCCCAACCGGCCGCACGGGGACGAAACCCGCAGAACCGGCCGACGCCTCGCGCCCGCCGACCACCCCGCCCCCGCCGAGCGCCCCGTGCCGTCCGGCGAGCGCCGCGCTGATCCGTTCCTGGTCGCCGAAGCCCACCAGGACGCGGGTCCGGCCGAGGCGGAGCGCGTCCTCCAGGGCGGCCAGGGCGGAGGCCGTGTCGATCGGGGTGAGCCCGAGCGTGGTCTCGGTCAGGCGCCGGACGGCGGACGGCATCTCCATCCCGCCGTCCCGCCACAGCGGCCAGGCGACGGACACCGACCGGCCGGACCGCTCTCCCCGCGCCACCAGGGATGCGCGGTGGTCCGCGAAGGCGTCGAGGAAGCGGTTGGCGGCGCAGTACGACGTCTGCCCGGCATTGCCCAGGATGCCGACGAACGACGACATCAGCAGGAAGAAGTCGAGCGGGTCCCCGGCGGTGGCCTCGTCCAGGGCCAGGGTGCCCCACGTCTTGGGCGCCAGCACGGCGCGCATGTCGTCCGTCGAACGGTCGCGGGCGGCGCCGTCGTTGAGGACTCCGGCCGCGTGGACCACGCCGTGGACGGGACCGAACGCCTCGCGTGCGTCGGCGAGCGCGGTGGCGAGGGCGTCCGGGTCGGTCACGTCCGCCCGCACCTGCCGCACCGCGCCGCCGCTTCGGGCCGCCGACCGCAACAGGGCCCCGCCGGGCCGGGTGTCAGCGCCGGAACGGCTCACCCACGTCACCCGCGCCGCCCACCGCTCGACGAGGTACGCGGTCAGCAGGCGACCGACGCCTCCCGCGCCGCCGGTGAGGACGTAGTGCCCGCCGTGCCGCAGGGGCGGGGCCTGTCCGGCGGGTACGGTGGCCCGGCGCCACGCTCGGACGAGGTGATCGGCGTCGTCCACGAGCAGTTCGGGGGCGCCGGTGGCCAGGAGGGACAGCACCTGCGTCAGGTCCGGTTCGTCGGCACCGATCTCGCAGCGCACCGAGCGGAACCCGGGGACCTCGTGCTCCAGGGCGCGTCCGAACCCGACGGCCAGGGCGGGGGCGGGATCCGCCCACTCGGGTGGGGTGAGCGTGACGTGGATGAGGGACCGGCCGTGGTCGGCGAGGCCGGCCAGGGTGCCGAGCGTGTCGATCGCCTCGGTCAGCGACTGCGCGAGGGGCTCGGCGGGACGGTCGAGGGCGCGGCGGTCGACCACGACGACTCGACGGTGACCGCGTACCAGCTCGGTGATCTCGCGGGGATGGGCGACCCAGTGGTGCGCGTGCCGCGCCCAGTCCGGCGTGCCGCCGACGACGATCACCGTGGCGTCCGGCGGAAGTGCCGTCGCGGGGGCCGGTACGGGCGTCCAGTCGGGGACGTGGAGTTCGGCGCGCCGCGGCGGGGCGACCGGTGCGGCAGGCTGCGGACCGGCGCCGGTCCGGGGCAGCCAGTGGCGTGCGCGGGCGAACGGGTAACCCGGCAGTGGCACGCGCCGGCCGTCGGCGGACCGCAGGACGTCCCGCCAGTCCAGCCGGGCGCCCTGGCACCAGAGCCGGGCGAGCTTAACCAGTTCGCCGCGGTCGGCGAGGGCGCGCAGGACCTCCGTGGCGCCCGGCGTTCCGTCGAAGACGTCGCCGAGCCGGCCGCCGTCGTCCAGTCGGCCGAGCGTCGCGCCGGCGGTGTCCCGCACGGCCTCGCGCAGTTCCCGGCCCGGCGCGGCGAGTTGCTCAAGGCGGTCCGCGAGTTCGCCCGGCCCGGTGACGACGAGCGCGAGGCGCGTGTCGAAGTGCTCGCGTCCCTCCCGCAGGGTGAACGCGACGTCGGCGAGCCGGAGTTCGGGTCCGGCGGTGCGCAGCCGGGCCGCGAGCCGCGCGCAGGAGCGGCGCAGTTGTTCCTCGTCCCGTGCGGACAGTACGACGAGTTCGGGTCCGGCCGGTGCCGCGCCGGCCGCCGGGGCGGGCGGCGCCTCCTCGACGACGAGGTGCACGTTGACCCCGCCCGCGCCGAAGGAGCTGAGCGCGGCGATGCGCGGGGTGCCGTCGGGAGCGGCGGGCCAGGGGGACGTGGTCTGCTGGACGTGGAAGGGCGTGGCCGCGAAGTCGATGTCGGGGTTGAGGCGTTCGGAGTGCAGGGAGGGCACGAGGGTGCGGTGCCGCAGTTGCAGGAGCACCTTGGTCAGCCCGGCCAGGGCGGCGGCCGCCTCGGTGTGTCCGATGTTGCCCTTGACGCTGCCGACGGGGATCGCGGCAGGGGTGCGCACGGAGGCGTATGCCTCGCTCAGGCCGCGGATCTCGATGGGGTCGCCCAGCGGGGTGCCGGTGCCGTGGGCCTCGACGTATCCGACGGCGGACGGGTCGGTGCCGGCCTGGCGGAGGGTGCGGGCGATGAGGTCGGCCTGCGCCCGCGGGCTGGGCACGGTGAAGCCGTTGGTGCGCCCGTCGCTGTTGGCGCCGACGGCCCGGATGACGCCGTAGACGTGGTCGCCGTCGGCGAGCGCGTCGCGCAGCGGGCGCAGCAGGACCGCGCCGACGCCCTCGCTGGTCACCATGCCGTCCGCGTCGGCGCCGAAGGGCATGCACCGGCCGGTGCGGGAGATCATGCCGAGTTGGGCGTACTGGATGCGGCGGGCCGGGTGCAGGATCAGGTTGACGCCGCCGGCGAGCGCGGCGGAGACGGTTTTGGCGCGGATCGCGTCGCAGGCGAGCTGCAGGGCGACGCCCGATCCGGAGCAGGCCGTGTCGACCGCGACGCTCGGTCCCGTGAAGTCCATGAAGTGGGAGACCCGGTTGGCGATCTGGTAGAGGTCGCTGTTCGGGTACCGGCTGTGGCCGTCCAGGGCCGCGTTGGCGCTCAGCACGGCGTAGTCCGGGCCCATGGAGGCGACGTAGACGCCGACGTCGTGGCCCAGGCTCGTCGGGGTGTGTCCGGCGTCCTCGACCGCGTGGTAGGCCGTCTGGAGGAAGAGGCGCTGCTGCGGGTCCATGGTCTCCGCCTCGCTGGGGGCGAGGTGGAAGAACAGCGCGTCGAACTCGTCGACGCCGTCGAGGAGTCCGCCGGCCGAGCTGTAGGTGCGGGCCGGGCCGCCGTCGGGGTCGACCACGTCCCGCTGTTCCCAGCGCACGGCGACGTCGCTCAGCGACTCGACGCCTGCCTTGAGGTTCTCCCACAGCCGCGTGACGTCGTCCGCCCCGGGATAGCGGCCGGCGATGCCGACCACGGCGATGCCGTCGTCGTCCGGCACGTCGTCGGCGCGGGCCACGGGCGCGGCGCCGGAGGGGGTCGGCCGGGCCGCGGGCGCGGGCAGGGGCACGGGCAGGGGTTGCGAACTCCCGGGCCGGTCGGCGGGCGCGGACGGTTCCAGGGCGCGTGCGACGGACCCGAGCGTGCGGTGCTCGAAGAACAGCGTCTTCGGCAGCCGCCCGAAGTCCTTCTCCAGGGCGACGGTCGCGTCGACGATCTCCAGCGACTCCAGCCGCAGGGACTCCAGCGTGGTGTCCGGGGTGAGTTCGGCGGCGGGAATCCGCCTGAGCCGGCTCACCACGGCCCGTACGGCGTCGAAGGGATCGCCTCCGCCGCGCCCGGCCACGTGCGGACGGGCCGACGGCCCGGGAGCGGGCTCGCGTCCACCGGTGACGGCGTCGTGCAGTGCGGTCATGTCGGTCAGCTCGGCCGCCAGCTGCGCGAGCGCGGCACGCCGGGCGGTGTCCGTGGCGGGTCCGGCGCCGGCCGGTGCCGGGCGGCGCTCCGCCGTGGTGTCCTGCGGCGCCGGTCCGTCGTCGGGCCGGAACACCAGCCCGGCGAGACGGTCGAGCGGCGCGCTGTGCAGCCGCGCCC
This sequence comes from Streptomyces sp. DH24, assembly GCF_029813775.1. Classification (GTDB taxonomy): domain Bacteria; phylum Actinomycetota; class Actinomycetes; order Streptomycetales; family Streptomycetaceae; genus Streptomyces. Next base: position 174,981 of record NZ_JARVKW010000002.1, read on the forward strand.
CGTCCCCGCCGTGCGCGGCCTCGCCCATCGCCGCCTCGAAGAACGTACGGGCGGGGGTGTTCCGGTCGGTGGGCCGGTGTTCGGCGCTCAGGACGCCGGGACCGCCCTCGGTGGTGACCGCGCGGGCCACGGCGGCCAGGAACGCGTGTTCCACGCCCCGTCCGAGGACCCGGCAGCTCAGCAGGAACGTGTCGAGCAGGACCCGGTCGCCCTCCTCGCGGGTCACGGCGGCGCCGACCAGTCCGTAGTCGCCGAACCGGTCGCCGACCTCGGCCACCCAGCACCGGGCGCCGTCGGCGAGCACGCCGCGCAGTTCGGCCTCGGTCCGGCGCAGCGGCGCCAGGTTGAACTGGTTGGTGCGCTGCGTGAGTTGGGCGACGCGGGCCAGTTGGTCGTCCCGGGCCTCGTGGACGTCGACACGCAGCCCGAGCCCGGCGATGAAGCCCGCCAGGGACGGTGCCGCGTCCCTGGCCTCCTCACGGCGCCGGGCGGCGCGGTACATGTCGGTGCGCCTGCGGTCCTCGTCGGTGACCCGCGTTCGGTCGAAGGCCCAGATCCGGGCGAGGAACGCGGGCCACTCCGCCTCGTCGGCGGGCAGTCGGAGGGTGAGGACCTGCGGCAGGGCCGAGCGTACGGCCGCGGTCTCGACCGGGTTGTCGTCCAGGAAGACGAACGAGTCAAGGCCCACGCCGAGTTCGCGGGCCAGCGCCTCGATGTTGCCGGCCTTGGGGTTCCAGTCGACCCGGCGGGCGGCGACGTGCTCGGGGCGCAGCGGCATGTCCGGGCGCAGCCGGAACACCTCGTCCACGTCCTCGGCGGAGTTCTTGCTGGCCAGGCAGACGAGGACGCCTTCGTCGTGCCGTCGTACGGCCCACTGCTGAAGGTGGCGGTGGGCATCTGCCAGTTCCACTCCGAGAGGGCCGTCCTCGCCGCAGACGCCGCGCCACAGGGTGTTGTCGCAGTCGAGGACGAGCACCTTGTACGGACGGCCGAGCAGGGCGTGGACGGTGCGGGCGACGGCCGTGCCCAGGGCCGTGCAGGCCTCGGGGGTGTAGGGGATGTGCGCGTGTTCCTCCCGGGCCGCGTCGTGGTGGTCGCGCACCCAGTGGCCGTCGCCCCGGTCCGCCGGCCGGGTCAGGTGCAGGCCGCCGGTTCCGTCGAGGGCCTGCCACAGGCGGTCCTCCAGGGCCCGGAGGGCGGTCGCGCGCCGGGCGAGGGCGGGCGGCGACGCGGGGCAGAGCGCGACGAGCAGCGGCACCGGGAGGCGTTCCGCCGCCGTGCGGGCCGCGGCGGCGAACTCGTCGGCGGTGCGCTCGCCCTCGGCTCCCTCGGGCCAGTCCTCCACGCGCACGAGCACCACGTTGCAGCCGCGCCGGTTGGTGGCGAACGCGCCGGTCGGGTCCAGGAGTTCCTGGAAGACCTGGCCGTACGCCGCCGGCCGCACGGCCAGGTCGAGGCCGAGCCGTTCGCACCAGTGGGCCAGGACGGGGTGGAGCGGGTCGGTGGTGAAGGTGGCGGCCACGACGAGGCTGCCGGCGTGACCGGCCTCGGGGGCACCGGCCGCCTCGGGTTGCCGGGGCTCACCGGCACCGGCCGGGTGCTCCGGCCCGCCCTCCGCGGCCCGGCGCCCGGGCCGGCCGTCGCTGGCGCGGGGTTCCTGCCGGCCGTCCCCGGCCCCGTGCCCCGGCTCGTCCTCCCCGGCCCGGCGGCGGCCCGGTGCGCCGGTGCCCGCGCTCCCGGCCGGTTGCCCGCCCTCGCCCCCGCTCCACGGCTCGGGTGTGTGGAAGTCGGCCAGCACCTCGGCGGTTCCCGCCGTGACGCCGTCCGTGACGCGCCGGACCACCGCGGCGGCGACGGGCTCGACGTCCAGGGCGCTGTCGTCGGCCACGCTGTCGGCGAAGGTGGTGGCCAGGCGCGGCGGCCGGACGATCAGGGCGGCCAGGCCGGGGCTGTCGACGACCACCGCCTCCGCGAGCCCTTCCAGGGCCCGCTTCGCGGCCGTGTAGTGGGACAGTCCGCGGCGGGGTGCGTGGGCGTACGCCGAGGACACGGCGACCACGACACCGCCGTCCGCCATGTGCCCGGCGAACGCGGCGAGCGGCGCCTGGGCGAGCCGCAGCGCCGCCGCCACGTGTTCGCCGGCCCGTGCGGCCGTGTCCGGGTGCACGTCCATCGGCCGGGCCGGCGGCCCGGCGTTGAGGATCAGCAGGTCGGCGGCTCCGTCCCGCTCTCGCACGGCCCGCCCGAGTTCGGCGCACCAGGCCGGGTCGGCGACGTCCCCCCGGTGCAGGCGCACGCGGGTGCCGTCGGGGCCGAGTGCGGCGACGAGGGCCTCGGCCTCGGCGGTGCTGTCCCGGTAGACCAGGTGGACGGTGGCGCCGGCCAGGGCAAGCGCCTGGACGAGCGCCGCGCCCAGTCCGCGGCTGCCGCCGCACACGACGGCGGTCCTCCCCAGCAGGGGCCCGTCTTGCGGTACGAGGGCGCGCAGCCGGTCCGGGTCCGGCGCGTTGGACTCGCGCCGGGCGAAGACGCGGACCTGCACGCGTGCCGTGGTGTGTCCGCCGGTCACGTCGCCCGTGAGCCGCACGGAGCGGTAGCGCGGGTCCACGTCGGCGAGCACGGCCCGTGCGGAGAAGCCCCGCCGTGCGGCGAGGGGTTCGAAGTCGGCGTCGATGCCGCTGACGAGGGCGGCGCGGCCGGGGGCCTCCATGCCGGCCAGCTGGCTCGCCCAGGCCAGCACGGCGGCGTGGTCCACGCCCACTCCCCGGTCCCCGAGCCCTTCCGCCTCCACGAGACGCAGCAGCGCCTGCCAGTCGGGGCGGTAGCGGGTGCCCACCTGCGCGCCGGGGGCGAGTTCCGTCACCGGCGTGCGGGCCGGCTCGCTGGTGAACCGGTGCCGGGCGGGCCTGGCGGGCGGCGCGTGCACGGTGCCTTCGGCGTAGTGGGCCTCGATCTCCGCCAGAGTGCGCCCGCCGTCGAGGACGCGTACGCAGACCCGGCCGTCGGCGGCGTGCTCCGCCTCCCAGCGGTAGAGCTGGTCCGGGTACACCGGTCCGGGGAACCGTGCCCGGAGCGAGGCGAGGCGCAGTCCGGTGCCCGGCGCGGGGGCCAGGGCCAGCGCCCGCAGGGTGCACAGCGCTCCGTGCGCCACCGGCTGACCGAAGGGTGTGCGGCGGGCGTAGGCCGCGTCGACGTGCAGCGGGCTGTGGTCCCCGCCCGCTTCCGCGAAGGCCAGGACATCTGCTCGCGTGACGCGGAACTCACCCGTGACGACGTTGGGCTTCATGCGCCGTTGTTCCTCCAGTCCGGTCTTCTCGTCCGGTCTTCCCGGCAGTCCTGGGGTTCCGGTCGCCGACCGGTGCGGCCCGTCAGCTGCTTGCCGGTGCGGCTTCGCGTGCCGCGCTGATGCGGCGGGTCAGGCCGGTGAGCACGTTGCCGGGGCCGATCTCCCGCAGGTCGGGGTCGGGCAGTGTGAGCAGGTGGTGCACCGTGTCGGACCACCTGACGGGGGACCACAGCTGGCGGCAGAGCAGGTCGCGCACCTCGTGGTCGCCGTAGGGCCGGGCGGTCGCGTTGGCGATGACGGGGATCTTGAGGCGGCCGAACACGTAGCCGCTCAGGAAGTGGGCGAAGTGCTCGGCGGCCGGCCGCATCCTCCGTGAGTGGAAGGCGCCGCTCACGGTGAGCGGGACGACCGTGCCGCCCTGCGCGGCCAGCGCCTTCGAGACCCGGCGCACCTCTTCGGTGCCGCCCGAGACGACGATCTGGTCCGGGGCGTTGAGGTTGGCGAGGTCGATGTCGTCGCCCTCGGCGGCGAGGACGTCGCGCACGCCGGACTCGTCCAGTCCGATGACCGCGGCCATGGCGCCGGGCCCGGCGTCGGCCATGAGGGCGGCGCGCCGGGCGACGATCTCCAGGCCGGTGCGGAAGTCGAAGGCGCCGGCGGCGAACAGCGCGGCGTACTCCCCCAGGCTGTGACCGGCCACCACGTCGGGTATGACGCCGGTTCTGCGCACCGAGTCCAGGTAGGCGAGGGCGTCGACGACGTAGACGGCGGGCTGGGTGAAACGGGTGTCGGACAGGCGTGGTGCCGGGCCGTTCAGGCACAGGTCGGCGACGGAGTAGCCGAGCGCGTCGTCGGCCTGGCGCACCAGGTTGGGGTACGTGGCGAGCAGCTCGGCTCCCATGCCGACGCGCTGGGAACCCTGTCCGGCGAAGAGGTGGGCGACGGTCACGTTCGGCTCCCGTTCCGTGTGGCGGTGGTGAGGCCGGCCAGCCGTGCCGTCAGGACGTCCGCCGCTCCGCGCATCAGCAGGTCGGCGAGCTCGTCGACGTGGCGGTCGCGCCAGTGCTCCAGGTCGGTGCCGCGCAGCCGGGAGTTGAGGGCGCCGAGCGCGGGGCCGCAGTTGATCTGGTAGTCGACCTGGTGTTCCTCGGAGCCGCTCATGGCGAGGCGGATCGACTGCACGAAGTAGGCCTTGAAGACGAGCAGCATCTTGTGCTTCGGGTCCTGCTCGGCGCGGGCCAGCGACGCGGGGTTGGCCTGTGCGTAGTAGGCGCGGGTCTCCTCCCACACCTGGTCGAACGTCCGCCGGAAGTAGCGGCGCTGGAGCTGGTCGGCGGTGCGTTCGTCGAGGTCGTCGAGGGAGTCGTGGCGGCGGTAGAGCTCGTAGAGCCGGTTGGCGCGGGCCGGGTAGAACAGGCCGCGGCGCAGCACCTGTGCGCGGGCGCCGGTCTCCAGCATGTCGCCGGCCGGGACGACGGTCATGTCCTGGACCTCGGCCTGCTGGAGCATGTCCTTCACGCGGTCGCTGGTGCCGCACTCGGCGGTGCACTGGTTGATGCTGCCGGTGAGGACGAAGTCGGCGCCCAGGACGAACGCGGCGGCCACCGCCTCCGGCACGCCGAGTCCGCCCGCCGCGCCGACCCGCACCAGCCCGGCGGCGGGGAACCGGGCGGCGGCCCGGTCGCGTTGGCGGACCGTGTCGGGCAGCAGCACGACGAGTTGGCGCTGGTCGGTGTGGCCGCCCGAGTCGGCCTCGGCGCACAGGTCGTCGGCGAGGGTGACGCGCTCGGCCAGGGCCGCCTCCTCGGCGGTGACGGCGCCGTCGGCCAGCAGTTCCTCGACGAGGTGCCGGGGCGGCGGTTCGAGGAAGTACTGCGCGACCTCGGGCCGCGACTCCTTGGCCATGACCCGGTGGGGCACGTGCACGGAGCCGTCGGGTGCCGTGCGCAGGCCGCTGATCCGGTACTGGACCAGCGGCCGGGTCGGGACGATGAACGAGGCCGCCTCCACCCGGCGGACCCGGTGCTCCAGGAACAGCCGTACCTGCTCCTGTTCCCTGGCCGGGTTCTCGTGCGACGCGAGGAGGTTGACTCCCCAGGGGCCGTCGCCGATCTCCCGCTCGAAGCGGCGTATGGCGGCGACGACCCGGTCGGCGCGCAGGCCGCCGGTGCCGAAGTAGCCGAGCAGGCCGGCTCTGCCCATCCGTACGACGAGTTCCTCGGAGGCGACCGCCTTGTACATCGAGCCGGCCGCGTAGGCGTAGCGGACCCCGTGGTCGGCGCGGAAGGCCGCGCTGCCCAGCGCTTCCGGGCCGATGCGGCCGTCGTCCCCGGCCGTCCGGCCGGCCCGCACGAGCGATGTGGTCATCTGTGCCCCGTCCTGTCTGTGCCGCGTCCGGGCTCCGTCGGCGTGCGGCCCCGGGGTCCGGGGCCCTGGCCTGGTCGGGCACCCGCCGGTCCCGGCGGGTGCCCGCGGTCAGCGGCCGGCGCCGGCCTTGCTCTGCTCGTAGCGCTGGAGGATGGCGGGCATCTCGGCGCTGACGAAGCCCAGGAAGCGCTCCATGTTGGCCAGCCGCAGCAGGCGTTCCTCGGAGGCGTTCTCGGCCCTGAGGGCGGTCAGCCCGGCGGCGGCGACGCGGTGGAAGTCGGGGAACTCCGAGAAGATGCCCCGGACCTTGGGGCCCCAGCTGTTCTCGCGCAGCCGGACGGTGTAGTTCTCCTGGAGCGATCCGGTGCGCTCGAAGACGCTGAGGGGGTCGTTCTCCGGGGTCAGCTGGTCGACGATGCGGTCGATCGCGGCGCGCGGCACACCGAGGGCCTTCTCGATGTCGGCGGCGGTCTGCTCCGGCGGGTCGCAGATCATCATCCAGCCGACGACACGGCCGCGGTCGTGCGGCATTCCGTCGTTCTCGAAGTAGTACTGGGCGACCTTCTCCACGAAAGCCTGCTCGCCCTCGGAGAGGGTGGTGGGGGCGGTCTGCTCGGTCATGATGAGCTCTCCTCGCGGTGCGTCCGGGCGGTCGGTCAGGCGGCAGCGGTGCGGCGGTGCTCTTCCCAGCGCTTGGACATGTCGGCGAGGTCCCCGACGATGTGGCCGAACAGCTCCTCGATCTCGGCGATCCGCCTGCGCCGGGCGTCGTCGGCGTCGGCGAGCACGTCGAGGCCGAAGCGGAAGATCTGGTGGTACTCGGGCCAGCTCGCGAAGGTGTCGGCGCCGGCCTTGGGGTAGCCGTCGTCGACGAGCCGGTAGCGGGTCTCCTCGCCGGGCGTCTCGATGCGCCGGTACAGGCCGGCCAGGGTCAGCTGCTCGATGAGCTGCTCGATGCTGTCCGGTTCGGCGTCGACCGCGGCGCAGATCTGGGCCAGGGTCTGCTCGATCGGGTCGCTGATGATCATCCACGCCATGACCCGGCCCTTCTCCCAGGTCACGCCGTGTGCCTCGTGGTAGTGCCGCGCCACTTCGTCCACGAACGACCGCTCGGCCTCGGTCAGGGTGGCGTAGCTCTTGTCCGTCGTGCTGGTCACGTGTCCCGCCCTTCGGTTAGGCATGTGGCCGGTCCCGGTGTCCGGTCGGGAACTGTCGCGCCCGGCGGGACCGGCAGCCAAGACTGGTGGACCGGGGCCCCGGCCCGCCCCCGGAACTCCCCCAGCAGCGACCCCAGTACGGCCGGTCCGCGAGACGCCCGGGCCGCGGGCATGCCGACACGACGGCGGGCGCCCACCAGGGGCGCCCGCCGCATCGTGCGGTGTGGTGTGGTCCGGTCTAGGCGGAGCGGGGGACGGTCTCGCCGTGCGGTGCCGGGCCGGTGGCCAGGGCCCGGGTCAGTTCGGCCCGTTTGGCGATGCCGAGCTTGGCGTAGGCCTGGCTGAGGTGCCATTCCACCGTCTTGACGGTGACGAACAGCGCCTGTGAGATCTCCCGGTTGCTGAGCCCTGCCGCGGCTTTGTGCGCGACTCTCTCCTCGGCGGGTGTCAGCGGTGCTCTCTGCTGCGGGCCGCTCCTGACCTGGCGGACTCCGGCCAGGCGCAACTCGGCGCGGGCCGTGTCCTCCAGTACGGAGGCGCCGATGGCCTGGGCCATGTCCATTCCGGCCGTGAGGCGGCCGCGGGCCGCGCCGCGCCGGCCCTGCCGCCGCAGCGCCGCGCCGAGCGCGACCAGGACGCGCGCCCGTTCCAGCAGGTAGGGCGTGGGCGCGAGGAGCCGGTCGGCGTTCTCCAGCATCTCCAGTCCTTCCTCTCCCCCGGCGATCTCGCCGTGTGTGCGCAGGGCGGCGGCCAGCGGGCGGACGGCGCCGAAGGCCCGGGCGCGCTCGGTGACGTCGGCGGCGAGTTTGCGGGCCGCCCGCGGTCCGGTGGTGATGGCCAGGGCCCGCGCCGCGTCCGACAGGTACTCCGAGGACGCGGACGGGTACAGCCAGCCCTCCTGTCCGGCCTGGTCACGGCATTCAGTGAGCTCCCGCAGCCCGTCCTCGAAGCGGTCCTGCCGGATGCGCAGCCGCACGCGCGCGATCCGCAGCGGAACGGACAGCGCCGACTGCGGCAGAGGTCCGGTCAGCCCGGTCCGGCACAGGGTGTCCTCGGCTTCCTGGAGCTGGTCGGTCTCGATGAGGCAGTGGGTGAGTACGGCGGCGGCCAGCGGCACGCAGGCGAGCGTCAGCGAACAGCACTCCTGTTGCTGCAGCAGTCGCCGTGCGCCGGCCTCGGCCTCCGCGAGCCGGCCGGTGTCGAGCAGTACTCCACCGAGCAGGCTCGTCGCCGTGGCCGCGGCGAGCAGCTGCCCCGCGTCGGACGCCTTGCGGGCGGCCTCGCGCAGCACTTTCTCGGCCTGCTCCGCCTCGTCGCACTGGGCGAGGGTCCAGGCCGCGACCGCCGTGTCGGTGAGTTCCGTGTCCTCGCCGTACGATGCCGCCTCGTCGGCGATCGCGGCGGCGGCCAGCCGTGCCACCCGGTGGACCGGGCGCCCGCGTGACAGCGCCTCGATGGCCGCGTGCGCGCGCGGCGCGGCGGTGGCGGTCGGCAGACGGGGCAGGGTCGACGCACGCCGGCCGGGAGCGATGCGGGCCACCACCGCGGCCATGCTGCGTACGGCCTGCTCGGCGGGCTCGTTCCCGTCGGGCCGGGCGGGGCCCGGTTCCGCCAGCAGGGTGAGTGCCTCGTCGTAGCGGCCCGACGCGGTCAGTGCCAGGCCCAGTTCGAGGCGGAGCCGGCTTCTGAAGGCCGGTTCGTGGGTGCGGCGCAGGGCTTCGCGGAGGTGCTCGATCGCCGAGGACTGCCGGGCGCGCAACTCGGCCGACCCCAACTGCCCCAGTATCCACGGGTCGTGCTCGGCGCTGGAGTCGGCCAGTGCCCGGCGCAGGTACCGGGTGGCGTCCGCCGGTGACGCCCGGCGCATGGCCTCGACGGCGGCGGCCCGCAGGGTCCTGACGGTCCAGGCGTCGCAGGCGGGTTCGGTACGGCACAGGTGTTCCGCGACCGTGGCGAGGTCGACGCCGGCGGTGTGCAGCGAGTGGGCGGAGCGCCGGTGGGCGCGGCTGCGCGCGTCCGCCGACATCTGCGCGTACACGACCTGCCGTACGACGGGACGCCGGAAGGTGTACGGCACCCCGGGGTTGAGCAGGTCGGCCTCGCGCAGGGCGTTCGCGGCGTCGTGGGCGACGCCGTTGTCCAGCGCGGCCGTCGCCGCGCAGTGCCGGGGGTCCGCGTCGTCACCGAGGACGGCCACGGCTTCGGCGAGGCCGCGTGCGGAGGGCGGCAGTTGCTGGAAGCGGCTGGCCACTTCCTTGGCGATGCGGGCGGGCGCGAGGCTGAGGATCTCGTCGGCGGCCGGCTGCTCGGCGGTGATGCCGCGGCGGCGCATCTCGTCGAGCAGTTCCGTCAGGTGGGAGGGGTTGCCGTGGCTGGCGACGAGGCAGGCCTCGGTCACGTCGTCGTGGGGTGTGCCGCCGAGCCGTACGGTGATGGCCTCGCGTACCGCGTCCCTGCCGAGCGGGTCGAGCACGGCGTGCCGGGCGAGCGGGGAGCGGCTGGCGGACAGGAGCAGTTCCTGGGCTTCGCCGGGCACGTCGGGGGCGCTGGTGAGCACGAGCAGGACGCCGCTGCCCTCCAGCCGGTTGACGAGGTAGTTGACGAACCGCAGCGAGGCGGTGTCCGAGTAGTGGGCGTCATCGATGAGCAGCATCAGGGGAGCAGAGGCGGACAGGTTTCTGCAGAGCCAGTAGAGCCCGTGCAGGACGCGGTAGAGCCCCCCGTCCTCCTGGGGCGTCGAGCTGATGCCGTCGGGATCGGCGTAGTCGAAGATGCTGCCGGCGAGAGCCGCGGGGCCGGCGAGCAGGTCGTCCTGGTCGGTGCGTCCTGTGGCGTTGAGGCAGTGTTCGAAGAGTTGGCGGACGACGACCCAGGCGAACCCCCGCTCCAGCGCGCCCGCCCGCGCCTGGAGCACCTGTAACCCTTCCTTCTCGGCCTCCTGGCGCGCGGCCGCGAGCAGTAGCGTCTTGCCCGCTCCGCGGCCCCCCTCGAAGACGACGAACGCGCCGTCCCCGCCGCGCGCCTGCCGCACCCCCGCCCGTATGAGGTCCATTTCGCGATCACGTTCCAGAAGCAGGAATTCCTGCATTGCCACACCCCTTGGTGGAAAGTCGAGAGACTGGAAAGGTTCCAGAAAAGGGAAAGCGCGCAGAGAATCTGCGCCTTTTTGGTGTGTGGCTTTTCTGTTGTGGTCTTGGCGGTCGTGACACATTCCCCCGTCCTCATGACGTCTCGCCGATCAGGACTGATTCACAAGTTAACACATGACGCCACCGCGAGCGCTGCACGAAGCAGCGTTAAGGAAGCGTCAAAATCACCTTCCCAATATGGCCAAGGAGGCCGGAAAGTGGCATTGCCACCCCTTGTCCTGGCCGACAAGGGGTGGCTCGATCCTTTTGACCGGATCAGGCGGGACTCAGAAAGACCGGAAGCTTGTCGAAGCCCACCATTTGCGGCGGGATCGCCCAGGCGAGGTCGCCGTCCCGGTCGACGGCGATCTCCTTGAACCGGTCGAACAGGACGTTCAGGACCAGCCTGGTCTCCAGCCGGCCCAGGGCGTTTCCGATGCAGTGGTGGGTGCCGAACCCGAATCCGAAGTGCCGGCCCTCGCTGCGCCGGTGGATGTCGAAGGCCTCGGGGTCGGGGAACTGCCGTTCGTCGCGGTTCGCCGAGCAGAAACTGGCGGCGACGTGCTGGTTCTCCGGGATGACGACCCCGGCCAGCTCCACCTCCCGGGTCGAGGCCCGCAGGCCCGTGGTGATCGGGGGCCGGTGCCGCAGCACCTCCTCGACGGCCTGCGGAATCAGGTCGCGGTTGGCCCGCAGCTCCGCCTGTGCGCCGGGATTCAGGTCCAGCAGATCGACCGCGTTGGCAATGGTCATGGTCGTGCTGATATGACCGCCGGCGAACATCACATTCGCGAAGTTGACCGTCTCGTCCTCGGTCAGCCGGTCGCCGTCGAGTTCCGCGTTGGCGAGCCGGGTGAGCATGTCGTCGGTGTTCTTATTCTTGCGTTCACGCACCCGTTCACGCAGGTATGAAATCGCTTCCTGCTGGAGTTCGCCGAGCGCCTCCAGGTACCCTTCCTGCGCCATTTCCTCCGGGGTCACGTTCATGACCTTGCGGGCCCAGTCGTAGAAGAGGACGCGGTCTTCGGCCGGCAGGCCGAGAATCTCCAGGATTACGGCGATGGGCACGGTGTAGGCGAGGTCGGCCACCAGGTCCACCTGGCCGCGGTCGGCGATCTCGTCCACGATCTCGTGGGTCAGCCGGACGATCGCCGGCTCGTAGGCCGCGATCGATGCGGGAGTGAACGCCGTGCTGAGGATCTGACGCACTCGGGTGTGCCGCGGCGGGTCCATCTGCGGCAGGCTCTCCAGCCCGGACTCGGGGAAGCCCATGCGGTGCATTTCGGACGAGTACGTACCCGGGGTCGTCAGGACGTGCCGGGCATCGGCGTACCGGTACACCACCCACCAGCCGGTGGTGGGGTCCCGGTGCACGGGATGCTCGTCGCGCATCATGCGGTACCAGTCGTAGATCGCCGGGTCGTTCACGTTGGGCTGCGGCGCGATCTCGATGTCTGTCGTGGACACCCCATCACCTTTTTTCCTGGCAGGCGGGTCGGTCGTTGCAGCCTTGCGAGGAGGCCCTGGAACGCACACTGGGGTATCCCCCAGCACCCACCCCAGAGCCTCGTGCCCGACCTCGCCCACCGGGGACTCAGCTGTTGATGTCCCGCTGGTTGAACCGCCGCACGCCGAGGCCGAACAGCAGCCCCGAGGCCACCACGAGCACCAGCACGTCCGTCCACTGGAAGCCGTGCCGCAGCGGTTCGCCGCCGATGTAGTAGTGGAAGGGCGACACGTACGCGAGCCAGTCGGCGCCGAGCTGGCCGGCGAAGGTGTGCAGGGTGTAGGACACCACGCCGACCACGGCACTCGTCACCAGGACGACCGCCTTGCGGCCGATCGCCGCGCCCAGGCCGATGGCGAGCGCGCCGAACAGCACCGCCAGCAGGGCCAGGTGGAAGCACTGGGCGAGGAACTCCAGCGGGGTGATGCTGGTCAGCTCGGAGCCGTTGCGGATGGCCAGCAGACCGAGCCAGACCAGCGCCGCGATGGCGAACGCGCCGGCGATCAGCGCCCCGAAGCGCTGGACCGCGAGCTGTGTGCGCGTGATGGGGTGGGCGAGGAGCAGGTCGAGCTGGCCCGACTCCTCCTCGGCGGCCACGGCACGGGTGCCCGCGGTCACGCCGTAGATCATGGCGAGCAGCGGGAGGATGACGCCGAACACGCTGGCGTGCAGGTAACCCGCGGCGCTCTGGTCGATGTTCAGCCCCTCGCGCAGGGCTTCGGGCAGGTTCGCGGTGTTCTCGCGCTGCGACGGATACGTGCTGGCGTACACCATGCCGACCACCGCCGTCCCGACCGCCCAGCCGGTCAGGCTCCGTCGGCTGTCGGAGAGGTACTTGGTGAGGATAGCGGCGCTCATCGGAAGTCCTTTGTCCTTTCGGTACGGTTCTCGAGCGGCGACGGCGACGCCGTCAGGCGGCGGGTGCCGTCTCGGTACGGGGCGCGTCCTGGGCGCCCGCGTAGTAGCTGTGGAACAGTTCCTCAAGGGCCGGTTCGGTGGCGCGCAGGCTGGTGACGGTGTACTGGGCGAGGGCCTTGACGAGGGCGTCCGGGCTGCCGGAGATCTGGCCGGTGAGCGTGGTGCCTTCGGTGTCGAGGCTGAGCCGGTCGGCGCCGGGCACGCGCGCGAACGCCTCGGCCGGCACCGGCGTCTCGAAGGTGACCTCGATGTCGCGGACGGCCCCGGTGCGCAGGTTGGCCACGGTGTCGAGGGCGGCGAGACGGCCGTCGCGGATGATGCCGACCCGGTCGGCGACCGCCTCGACCTCGCTCATGATGTGGCTCGACATGAAGACGGTCTGACCGGCGTCCCGGGCCTCGGCCACCATGTCGAGGAACGTCTGCTGCACCAGCGGGTCGAGCCCGGAACTGGGCTCGTCGAGCACGAGCAGCTCCGGCGTGTGCATGAAGGCCTGGACGAGGCCGACCTTCTGCCGGTTGCCCTTGGAGAGCTTCTTGATCCTGGTGGTCTGGTCGAGGCCGAGCCGCTCGGCGAGCTCGTCGATGCGCGCCTCGGGCACACCACCGCGCAGGGCGGCCAGGAAGCGCAGATAGCTGCGGACGTTCTGGCGGCCGTCGCACACGAAGTCACCGGCCAGGTAGCCGACCCGGCGGCGCAGTTCCACACCGTCCTCCAGCGGACGCAGTCCGAGCACCGTCGCCCGGCCCGACGTGGGCCGGATGAGGTCGAGCAGCAGCCGGATGGTGGTGGACTTGCCGGCTCCGTTCGGACCGAGGTAGCCGAACACTTCGCCCCGCCGCACGTCGAGGGTGAGGTCGACCAGGCCGCGGCGCGTGCCATAGGTCTTGGTGAGCTCCCGGAGCTCGATCACGTTCTCCATGATTGCAACATAGCGAACGTTCAGAGATCTGTAAACGCTTTGAGTTTTCGAGGCGCTCGGTATGATAAGAACTCGTCAAGAGGAGGGCATTGATGGACGAGAGGGACACCCAGCTGCGAGAATGCGCGGAGCGGCTCGCGCTGACGCTCGCCCAGAGCGGCATGCAGAGGACCACTGCCCGGGTGATGACCGCGTTGCTGTTCACCCAGCAGGAGACGCTGACCGCCGCCGACCTCTGCGAGGAGCTGAAGATCAGCAGCGGCGCGGTCTCCGGCGCCGTGAACCAGCTCATCCCGACCGGCATGATCGAGCGCGTACCGGCACCCGGCAGCCGCCGCGACCACTACCGTTTCCGCGAACACGCGTGGGCGACCCTGATGGGCAACCAGAACGCCCTGCTGGACAGCATGTGGAACGCCGCGGCCGAGGGCATCAAGGCCGCGGGCCACGACAGCGTCGCCGGCCGCAGGCTCGACGAGATGCAGGACTTCTACGGTTTCATGCAACGCGAGATGGCGGCCCTGATCGACAAGTGGCGTCAGCGGTACGACGCCGGCGAGCGCTGAACCCCCGTCCGGGCCGACGCCCCGCCGCGGCGGATCATCCAGGCCCTCTGGGGACCGGGCGGCGGGAGCGCGGCGGCGGTCGCGGGCCGGTGGGGCGGAATCCCGGGTCGGGGATTGCCACCGCGAGGGAACTGAACCGGGCCACGCCGTGCCGTCAACTGCTCCTGGAAGGCCAGACGTCGGGGCTCCGCGCCGAGGCCCACGGACTGGCCGGCCGTCCAGCCGGAGGAGAACCGCGGGCCTGCGGCCGTTACGACCACTGGTGACCCGGGCTCCCGCACGTCCGGGTGCGAACGTTCCCGGCCGCCCGGGACGCGGTCTCACCGTCGGTTCGGCAGCCGGCCCCTGACCGGCCTGGGCCCGGCGCCCACGGCTGTCGCCCGCGCGCCGGGGACGTGGGTTCAGGTCGTGGCGGTCATGAGTTTCGCGAAGGACGCCATGCAGTCCGGACAGTGGGCCGCACGTTGCGCCTTGGGAGCCTCGACCCGGTGCGCGAGCCGCTGCCCGCACAGGGTGGTGGTCGCCGGTTTCGCCATGACGTGCCATACCAGTGCTTCACCCGGCTTTTCGGAGCCGGCACACATCTCGTACATGATCGGCCTCCCCTCTGGACGCCCTTCTCAGCCCTCATCACACCCCGCGCCGACGGTCCGACGAAGCCGGGGCGGGCCAATCGGGTGACACGCGGGTGGGGCCGCGGGCAGCGCACGGCCGCTGAGGCCGCCGCGCGGCACCCCCTGCGAAGTGGGCAAACGTCCATTGTCGCACCGACCCGATGCCCGGCGGGTCGGTGCGACGGGACGACACCGCCGTCAGCCGTCCCGGACGCCAGGAATCGTCCCCCTCGACGGCCCGCACGAGTCCGTCGCCCAGTCGCCCGACAGCCGCACCGCCCACGTCTCGGGCGGCTTCACCCGCGACGGGTACGGGAACGGCCTCGGCGTCGTCGGCCCGGCGACGGACCGGGTGGCCCGACTCGCCATGGGGAACGGGCCGTTGGGCAGCGCCGTGCCGTAGAGCACGGAGCGGGTCAGGCCCCCGTCACTGGCCCACCCGTCCGTCGACGCACTCGCGCAGCAGGTCGGCGTGCCCGCAGTGCCGGGCGTACTCCTCGATGCGGTGCACCATCAGCTCCCGACCGCGATCCCGTCCCTGCCCACCCGCTCGCCCAGGTCCGGGTGTCCGGCCAGCGCGGTGTCGGTCGCCGCCTGCTCACGCTCCAGGTCGGCGTACGCGGCGTCCACCACGGCCGGGTCGGCGGCAGCGTCCTCGAAGTCCGCGTCGCGGCGGCCGTACAGCTTGGGCAGGGGGTCACCGTCGGTGATCCAGTTGCGCCAGTCCCGTTCCACCTCGGCGAGGTGCCGGACCAGGCCGAGCAGCGACATCGTGGACGGCGGGACCGACCGGCGGGCCAGTTGTTCCGCGTCCAGGCCCTCGCACTTCATCCGCAGGGTCATGCGGTAGCCCGACAGGAAGTCGTCCAGCGTCGCGAGCTCGCCGTCCGGACTGGTGCCTTCCGAGTTGCGGGGGTCGTCCTCCGGGTCGGTCCACATGTCGGGGTAGACGGTGGCCCGGGTCCAGCGTGCGGGTTGGTCACTCATATGCCGCATGGTCCTCCGCGGCGGCCCGGGGCCGCCACACAATTGTTCCTCGCGAGGTGGCGCCGCGGTGGTGCCGGGAAAGGCGCCGGCCGCGCCGGGCCGCCCGACCTGCGGGCCGGGGTGCCGGACCGCACGCTGGTGGCATGGCAAGTGCACAGCCGATCGTGATCTACCCACCCGCCGAGGACGGCGGTCGGCGAGTCCGCGTCGACGGCCACTTCGTCGGGATGGCGTACGGCCTGCTCGACGTCGTCGAGTTCCTGCGCGAGGCCGGCCTGGAGCACGTGGACGAGGACTGGGTGCGGCAGTCCGCTCTGATCGAGTGGCGCGGTCCCCGGACCGGTGAGTGGAACGCCGGCACCCCGAAGTGATCAGTCCCGGCCCGCACCGGCCGGGGCGGGCCGCTGGCCGGCGGCGTCCTCGTCCCCGCGCCACCCGCGCCACCGGGTCGCGGCGACGCCGGCGAGTACGACGGCCGCTCCCGCGACGACACGCAGGCCCGGTTCCTCGTCGAGGACGACCGCGCCGAGGGCCACGGACACGACCGGCAGGAGGTAGCCGACCGTGGCGGCGCTCGTGGCCCCCTCGTCGGCGATGAGCCGGTAGCTCAGGTAGAAGGTGAACCCGGTGCTGAAGATTCCGAGAACGGCGACCGAGGCCACGGCCCGCAGATCGAGGTCCGTGGGCACCGGGCCCTCGATCAGCACGGCCGGCGAGGAGAGCGCCGTCGCGGCGAGGAGTTGCGCCGCCGAGAGCGCGAGCGGCCCGGTGCCCCGGCCGGTGAGCCTGCTGCCCATGTAGGCGAATCCGACGGCGTAGCTCGCCGACGCCCCCAGCAGGACGAGCGCGCCGCCGCTGAGGAGTCCGGTCGCCTGCCAGGGCGCGAAGATCAGGAGGGTCCCGGCGAATCCCAGGACGAGTCCGCCGAGGCGGACCGGGCCGATGGCCCGCTCCGTGCCGACAACCGTGCTGATCAGCACGGACCACAGCGGCGTCGTCGCGTGCAGCACCCCCGCCAGGCCCGAGTCGACCGTCCGCTGGCCGATGGCGAAGAGGAGGAACGGCAGGGCGTTGCAGAAGAAGGCGGCCACGACGAGCCGCCCCCACGTTCCGCGGTCCCGTGGAAGCCGCTGGTGCGCGCCGCGGGTCAGGACCAGCAGGACGGCCGAGCCGAGGGCGGCGCGGGCGAAGGCGATCTGGAAGGGCGTCAGCCCGCTGTTGAGCGCCAGCTCGATCCACAGGAACGCCGAGCCCCACAGCAGGGCGAGTCCGGCCACGCGTATCAGCGGGCCACGTCGGCCTCGGGTCACTTGACGCCTCCGGTTCGGTTCGTTGGCGTTGATGCTGCCGGGGACTTCACAACAGGACAAGCGAAGGGTTCTGCATGACCTTTAAGCTGAGCTACATGCTTGATGTGCGGCGTATGCAGGTCCTCCGGGCGGTCGTCACCAGCGGTTCGATCACGGCGGCGGCCACGAATCTGGGGTACACCCCGTCCGCGGTCAGTCAGCAGGTGGTGGCGCTGGAGAAGCAGGCCGGGATCGCGCTGCTGGAGCGGGTCGGGCGCGGGGGGCGGCCGACGGAGGCGGGTGAGCTGCTCAGCGAGCACGCGGCCGTCATCGGCAGGCAGGTCGCCGAGGCGGAGTCGGCACTGGCGGGGCTGCGGGCCCGTACGACGGGACTGCTGTCGCTCCGCTACTTCGCCACGGCGGGTGCCACGCTCATGGCGCCCGCGCTCGCCCGGCTCCGGCGGGAGCACCCGGACGTGCGGGTGGATCTGCGGATGACGGACCCGCACGACCCGCTGCCCGAGGTGACCGAGGGGCAGGCCGACCTGGCGGTGGTGGTCCGGCCGCGCGGGCAGCCGCACGAGGGCGTCCGCTTCGTGCATCTGCTCGACGATCCGTACCGTGCCGTGCTTCCCGCCGGGCACCGGCTCGCCGCGAAACGGGTGCTGGACCTGACCGACCTCGCCGACGAGCCGTGGGTGCGCAGCGACCGGCCCGGCCCCTGCCTGGACACGGTGGTCGACAGCTGCGCCGCGGCGGGCTTCAGCCCGAACTTCGTGGTGGAGAGCGAGGACTACGCCACGGCGCAGGGTTTCGTCGCCGCCGGTCTCGGTGTCTGTCTCGTCCCGGTCATGGGGCTGGCCGGCCGGCATTCCGACGTCGTGGTGCGCAGGGTGCGCGGGCCCGAACCGGTCAGGGCGATCCAGGCGGCGGTGCGGGAGGCGTCGTTGTCCCGGCCGGCGATCCGTGCCCTGCTGACCGCGCTGCGGGACGTGACCTCACGGTGAGAGCCGGGCAAACGGCCGGGCAGACCGCTGGTCAGCCGCGGCGGGGGCCGGCCAGTCGCTCGGCTTCCTTCGCCGCCTCGCGTGCCTCCCGCTCGGCCCGGGCCAGCGCGTCGGCGGCCGAGCGTTGCCGTTTCCCGGCCTCGTGCCGCTCGCGGCCGACCCGTTCGAGCTCCTCGCGTGCTTCTTCCAGGTGACGTTCGGCGGCGGCGACCCGCTGTTCGGCCTCGTCGTGGCGGTCACGTGCCCGCCGCAGGGACTCCTCGGCGTCCGCGAGGTCCGAACGCCGGTCGCCGAGCTGCCGTTCGGCCGCCTCGGCCGCCTTGCGGGCCCGGGTGAGTTCCTCCTGCCGTCGGCGGCGCCGCTCGGCGAGTTCGTCCTTCGTCCGCCGCTGGGCGGGCCGCGGTGCCGCCTCGGCCGGGGCGGGGCCGGTCCGGGTCCTCTTCACAGGTCCCGTTCCGGCAGGGAAGTGCGACGGCGGTGTGAGGGCGCCCTCCAGGCGGCCGGTGGCCCACCGATCCGCCGCCTCGGGGTCGGTGAGCACCGCCTGCAAGGTCGCTTCGACCTCCTGCTGCACCGCCGCCGACAGGCGCAGCCCCGCGTCCCGGGCCAGCCCGGCTGCTTCGCGCGACAGCGCGGAGACGACCCGCCGGCGCTGCGCGGACAGCTCCTTCAGCCCGGCGGCGTCCAGCGTCCGGTAGGCCTCGCGCAGTTCCCGTCCCAGCTCCAGGAACTGCCGGCTCTCCTCCGGCGCGGACCGCAGCAGCAGGTTCGCCGCCCAGGCCGCCGTGGTGGGGCGCCGTGCGGCGCGGATGCGGCGGGCGTCCTCGGCGCGGCCCGCCGTCCTGGCGGCCACGGCCCGTTCCTCGCGGCGCGCGACGAACTCGGACGGCCGCGTGACGTACAACTCGTCGAGCACCGCCTCGACGTCCCGTTCACCGCCGCGCCCGCGGCCCGCGCCCTTTCGCTGCATGCCCCACAGACTCCCCCGTGCGGCACGGCCCCGCACATCGGACGGCGCCGCCCCCCTCGCGCACTGCGCGGGGCGTGACGGCCGGGCGGCGTCCCCGGCCCGGCCCCGGACCGGGCGGCGGCCGGGCCGAGGACGGTTCCCGACGGTCAGCCCCGCGTCACGGGGCCGTCCCACAGGTTGCACTTGTGGTCCTGCGGGAACGTGGTCCCCGCGGTGATCCCTTCGGGGGCGAGGGTCTGCACCTTCGGGAAGAGGTTCCAGCGCGGGGCGTCCGCGGCGTACGGGACGCCGGTCCTGGCGAAGTTGGTCCAGTAGCCCAGCATCCTGTCGGCGAGGGCGTTCTGGGCGGGGGTGCCCGAGACACCGCCGAAGACGTACCGGATCTCCGAGCCGTGCGGGGCGCCGAGCGGGAAGCCGATGGGCAGGCCGAGGTGGTCCATGGCGTGACGGTCGGCGAACTCGTACTGGTAGGAGCGGGTGTGCTCGGCCATGAGGCGTGCGGTCCGCGACTGGAGGCAGGCGAACTGCGAGTCCGTGAACACCGCGCCCAGCGCCTCGGCGGGCGTGCCGTGGTCCGTGAGCGGGTACCGCGCCAGGACGGCGTCGGCCCGGTCGCCGTAGACGGCGCGCACGGCCACCGGATAGCCCGCCGCGGTCAGTTGCCGACCGGCCAGGTCGTACGTCGTCGCCACCGTGAGCCGGCCCTCGTCGGCGGTGGTGCCCTGCAGGACGGGCACCTGGTGGAAGCGTCCGCTCTCCAGCGCGTCCGTCACCTGCAGCGGCAGCACCTTGCCGTCGACGTTGGGGACCCAGCGTGCCGTGGGGCTCGCCGCGGCGGTGAGCAGTTCGCCGGCCGGCCTGGCGCGCAGGCAGGCCACGTCCGCGCAGCCGAGGGAGTTCGCCCAGGCCGTGCCGTTGGTCTGCTGCGACTCCTGGGTGGGCAGGTCGAAACCGCAGCCCGACTGGGCGACGGCGCGGTGGAACAGGCCGGTCGTGCGGGGCGAGATCAGGTTCTGGCAGACGCTGCCGCCACCCGCCGACTCGCCGAAGATCGTGACGTTGCCGGGGTCGCCGCCGAACGCCGCGATGTTCTCCCGCACCCAGCGCAGCGCCGCCTGCTGGTCGAGCAGCCCGTAGTTGCCGGACAGGCCCAGCGGCGACTCGGCTGCCAGGCCCGGATGGGCGAAGTAACCGAACGCGCCGAGACGGTAGTTGAAGTTGACGACGACCACGTCGCCCTTGGCGGCGAGGGTGCCGCCGTCGTAGAACGTCCCGGAGCCGACCGTGAAGCCGCCGCCGTGGATCCACACCATCACCGGCCGCTTCTGCGCGGCACGCTGGGCGGGTGTGTAGACGTTCAGGTAGAGGCAGTCCTCACTGGGGGTGCCGGGGCCCGCCAGGTTGCCCCAGGGGCTGGACTGGACGCGTTGCATGCAGGGGTTGCCGGGCGTGGTGGCGTCCCGGACGCCCGACCAGCGCTCGGGCGGCGCCGGCGGCTTCCAGCGGCGCTGCCCGACGGGCGGGGCGGCGTACGGAATGCCGAGGTACGAGGTGGCGGTCTCCCCCGCCTTCCCGCGCACCTGGCCGTGGCGGGTGGTGGCGGTCGGTCCGTCGGCCGCCGCGGCGGGCACGAGGGCAGTTCCGGCGACCGACAGCAGGAGTGCGCAGATCAGCACCCCCACTCGTCGCGTCCATAACGTTCGGCGGCGAGTCCACGCCAGGTGTGTGGTGAGCGGGCCGGACATCGGCACCTCCATCGGAAGGGGGCGGTAGCAGGCACCGAAGTCTCGTCAGCCGCCGGGGGCGCGGCATCGCGTAAATCACCAGTGTTCGCGCGGTCCGACTCGTCCGGGACGTGTCCGGCGCCCGGCTCGGGCGGCGCCACCCGCCCGACGCGGCCGAAAGGCGGAACCTGATGTCTGCCTCGTGTTCCTATGGGTGAGAATCGCCCTTTGTGCGAAGACAGCCGTCGCCCAAGGACCCGGAGGGAGCGAGCGCGTGGCCGAGGACAGGGGCGAGGAGAGGGAGGCGGGCGGGCCGGACGTGCCCTACATGTCGCTGCTCAATCTGCCGCTCAGCTCCGACCTGGACCGCATCGGCGAGCAGATGCACGCCCTGGCCCGCGCCCAGCGCGACCTCCAGGGTCTGCTGGCCGCCGTGCTCGGCATCAGCAGCGAGCTGGAGCTGCCGTCGGTGCTGCGCAGGATCGTGCGCACCGCGATGGACCTGGTCGGCGCGCGGTACGGGGCGCTGGGCGTGCTGGACGACAAGGGCGAGTTCCTCGCCGAGTTCATCCCCCTCGGCCTCACCTCGCGGGAGCTGGCCGCTCTGTCCGGGGTGGAGCTGCCGCGCGGGAGGGGTCTGCTCGGGCACCTGATCAGTCATCCCGCGCCACTGCGGGTGCGGAACATCGCCGAGCACACCGAGTCGGCAGGCTTCCCTCCCGGGCATCCCCCGATGCGTACGCTGCTCGGCGTCGCCGTCTCCGTGCGCGGCCGGATCTACGGGAACCTGTACCTGTCCGACCGGCGGGACGGGAAGCCGTTCGACGAGCACGACGAGGGCGTGATCCTGGCGCTCGCCGGGACCGCGGGTGTCGCCATCGAAAACGCGCGCCTGTACCAGCAGGTCCGTGCGACCTCCGAGCAGTTCCAGCGCCTGCTGCTGCCCCAGTTGCTCGACCTCACGCCGTTCGAGGCGTGCGCGGTCTACCGGCCGGCCACCGCACCCGGTCATCTCGGCGGCGACTGGTACGACGCCGTGAAGCTGTCCGACGGCTCGTGCGTCGCCGTCATCGGCGACGTCATCGGTCACGACATGCAGGCGGCGGCCGCCATGTCCCAGACGCGCAGCATGCTGCGGGCGTTGTCGTTCGACAGGCGCACCGCGCCCGGCTCAGCGCTGCGCAGGCTGGACCGCATCATGGAGGTGACGGGCGGCCCTCTGATGACCACCGCCTGCGTCGCCCGCATCGAGCCGGCGGGCCCGGACGGGTGGACGCTGCGCTGGAGCAACGCCGGGCACACGCCGCCGCTGCTGCTCCCGCCGGACGGACCGGCGCGCATCCTGGAGGCGGAGCCGGGGCTGCCGCTGGGCGTCGACGCGGCGATGTCCCGGCCCGACCACTCCTGCGACCTGCCGGCGGGCAGCACCGTCGTCCTCTACACGGACGGTCTCGTGGAACGCCACGACAAGCCGCTGGAGTGGGGCCTGGAGACCCTCCTCGCCACCGTGCACGGCCATGCCGGCGCGCCGGTCGAGGAGTTGTGCCGGGCGCTCGCCGACCGTCACCCCGGCGACGGGCACGACGACATGGCCGTCCTCGTGCTGCGCGTCCCGGGGCGCGGGGCATCCGAGACCGTGGCGGGAACGGCCGTGTGAGCCGTCCCCACCACGCGAGGGTTCGCGTGGCGGGGACGGCTCACACCACGGCGGCCGGCCGTCGGGCCTCAGTCCGGCGGAGGTTGCTGTGTCCGCAGCTGTTTCCAGTACCGGTAGACGTGCTCCTCGGCCTCTTCCACGAGGACGGCGGCTTCGCGGCTTTCCGGGTCCCGGGGGCCGTGGTTCGTGGATGCGGGGTAGTCGGCGGTCGGGGTGCGACGCCACGGTGGGCGGGCCGCACTGGGGCCATGCCGCCTGCCGCCCCACCACGAGCGGGCCGAGGCGCGTCGCAGCAGCAGCATCAGGCCGGTGGCCGCGCCCGCGGTCAGCGCGGGCCACGCGTGACGAGCAGACACGATCAGAGCCTTTCGTACGGGTGCGTTGGTGCGGCGGCCACCCGGTGCCGGAGGCCGCCGCACCCGCGTCACTGCTTCTTTCGGCGCAGCAGCATGCCGACGACGAGCAGTGCCGCGCCGGCGGCGATCAGCGCGGTGCGGTTGTCGCGCACCGGTTCGGGGGCCTTGTCCTGCCACACCTGCCCGGCCCGGCCCGCCGTGGCCCTGGCCTGTTCGGCGGCCGCCGCGGCCTTGTCCTTGACCGGCTCGGGAAGCCTGTCCTGCAGGACGTGCGCGGCCTCGGCCGCCTTGGTCCTGGCCTGTCCGGTCAGCTCCGTCGCCTTCGCGGCCGTCTGTTCCTTGAGGGCGAGCGTCTGTTCCCTGACTGCGGCCGCCGTCTCCTGGGCGCGCGCCTTGACGTCCGCCCTGGCGGCCAGCTGCTCGACCGTACCGCCCAGTTCGTGGCGGGTCCGCTCGACCTGCTCGCGCAGTTCCTCGGGGCCTGCGGCGGTGGGTTCGTCGTGGGGCGGCTGGGTCATCGCTGTGCACTCTCCTTCATCCCGGCCGCTTGGGCCGTTCGACGTTGTCGGTGGTCTGCTGCGGTGGCGGGCGAGTACCCCCCGACCGCGCGGTGAGACACCTGGCCCGCCGCCGACTGCCTGCCGTCGGCCCACTTGCCGTCACCTATCGATTTTCGATAGATTTCCATCGTGGCTCGATCGAAGGAGAAACTATGGGCAAGCTGACGGTCCTCGCGCTGCGCGCCGTGCTCGTGGCGCTGCTGGCCGGTTCGGTGTTCGTGCAGGCGGTGATGGTGCCCCTGCTGGCCACGGACCTGGAGGACCTCGACCCGGACGTGGCGCACCTGCGCACCCCGGTCCTGGTGATCACGGTTCTGGGCGTCGTGACGGCCCAGGTCGTCCTGGTCTGCGTCTGGCGGCTGGTGACGATGGTGCGACGCGGAACGGTCTTCTCCCACGCCGCCTTCCGCTACGTGCACATCGTGACCGGCGCCGTCGTGGCGGCGGCCCTCCTGGTGTTCGCGCTCGGGACCGTGCTGGCGCCGGGCGAGGCGGTCGCCCCGGGTGTGGTCCTGCTGATCGGCGGGGTCGGCGTGGCGATCCTGGGGGTCGCGCTCATCGTGCTCGTGCTGCGGATGCTGCTCGCCCAGGCCGTCGCGCGGGACGTGGAGGCGGCGCAGTTGCAGGCCGAACTGTCGGAGGTGATCTGATGCCGATCGCCGTCGACATCGACGTGATGCTGGCCAGGCGGAAGATGTCCGTGGGCGAGCTCGCGGAGCGCGTCGGGATCACGCCCGCCAACCTGGCGGTACTGAAGAACGGCCGCGCCAAGGCGGTGCGCTTCACGACGCTCGCCGCACTGTGCGAGGTGCTGGAGTGCCAGCCGGGCGACCTGCTGCGCTGGGAGGCGGAGGAACCCGGAGCCGCCGAGGACGCCGAGCCGGAGAACGCCACGGCCGGGTGACGTCAGCCGCCGGGACCGGGATCTCGGGTGAGCCGGGCCAGGCGGGCGTCGAGGGGTTGCGCACGTCCGGTGAGGGCTTCCCGGGGGTCCCACCAGCGGATGGCCGCGATCTCCTCGTTGGCCTCGAAGCGCCGGACGCGGGTGGTGCGGCCGGTGAACAGCGCCGCGTACTCGGCCCGGCCGTCCGGCGCGAGGGCGAAGCGGGCGTGGCCGACGAACCGCAGCGGCCCGTCGGCCCGCTGGCCACTCTCCTCGAACAGCTCCCGGACAGCGGCCCGTCGCGAAGACTCCCCCACTTCCCGGCGCCCGCCCGGGAGTTCCCACTGCCCACGGAACCTGTCGAACACCATGACGACACGGCCGCCGTGCCAGAGAGCGACCAACGCGGCCGGCGACGGGGCGTCGCGCGGGGCCGCCCCTTCGTCCCCGCGCAAGAAGGCGACCAACGCGTTGCCCCGGCCGTCGACTTCGAGCGGCGGCGGATGGAAGTCGGACACCAGGTGATGATGCCCCGTTCCGCGCCGCCGGAGTCCGCCCGGCCCGGTACGGCTCGCCCCCTCGCCGCCGCCCGGCCGGTCCGGCCGGGATGCCGACATGGCGTTCGGCAGCATCCCGCCAAGGAGACGGTCATCATCAGATCGGATCAATTCCGGTCCGAATCAACGGCGTTGGTGAACACAATCGCCGGTACCTCGAACGCTGCGGACGAACGGCATCATGATCGCGCAAGATATGCGTATGCACATGTCCCAGTCCGCCGGTGCCGCTCCTGCCGCAGTGCGGCCCGCCGGGCGCGCCCCGCACCCGCGACTCCGCTCCGCACGCACCCCGGAGGAGGCCTTCGACGCGTTGTACGCCCACGCGGCCCCGGCCGCCGTCCATCAGACGTATCTCCTGACCGGGGACCGCGGGCGCGCTTTCGAGTCCGTCGAGCACGCCTTCCACCTGGCCTGGGACCACTGGCCCGAGATCGCCGTCGATCCCGATCCGGTCGGATGGGTGCGGGCGCACGCCCACGAGTACGCCCTGTCGCCCTGGCACCGGTTGCGGCGTACGCCCAAGCGGCGGACCGGGACTCAGCCCGTCGACCCGCTCACCGCGGCCCTGCTCGAACTGCCGCCCCTGTGGCGCCGGACCGTTCTCCTGTGTGAAGGCCTGGGCATGAGCGTGACGCAGGCGGCCGCGGAGACGGCGGCCAGCACCCGGGCCGCGAGCAGCCGGCTGCGGCTGGCGCATGCCCGCATCGCGGAGCGCGTTCCGGAGCTGCGCGATCCGGAGGAGCTGGAGCGGCGGCTCCACGCGCTCGTCTGCACGGTGTCGACGGCGACGCTGCCGAGCGCCCGGTCCGTGCGCACCGGCGGCGAGGAGCGCATGCGCACCCTCACCCGGACGGTGTTCGGCGCGACCGCGGCACTCGCCGGCCTCATCGCCTTCACGGCCGTCACCACCTCGCCCCACCAGGACCCGTCAGCCCCGAACCGGGCCGTCACCACGGTGCGACCGGCCAACCCTTCGCCGCCGTCGGCCCCTTGAGACGCGGGACCGGCGGGAGGCGCACACGCCCCAGCATCAATGGCCGATAAAGCACCCGTCGTAAACCGACGCAAAAGGTGACCTCGCCCCGTGGATCGACGAACGAAACTTTCGCCCTTCCGGCCGACTGTCAATCGGCAGTCGGCCGGGCCATTTTCCACGTCCTCGCCAGTTCACCGGTTCACTCAACTTTCGACAGGAAGCCGAAAGCGGACAACCTCAAGCACCCCGCACCGACCTGTTGTCACGCCCTGACCCCCTTCTTAGCCTGGGAGCGCTCCCACCCATCCGCGCCCTGCCTCCAGGAGGTCTCATGCGCCTGCCCAGACATCGGCCCCGGCTATGGGCGGCGGCGGTCCTCGTCGCCGCGGCCGGCCTCGCCGGCACCACGCTCGTCCCGCAGGCGGACGCCGCCGACAGTCTCGTGACCGCCGTCGCGCAGGCCGAGCCGGGCGTCGAGGACGACGGTGCCGACTGCCCCGTACCCGATCCCGGCTCACCGGCCGCCGACTCCCGGCTTCCCGACCCGTTCAGGAAGCTGGACGGCACGCGGATCTCCACCACGTCCGACTGGCGGTGCCGGCGGGCGGAGATCAAGGAGTTGGCGGAGCGGTCGGTGTACGGCCAGAAGCCCGGCAAGCCCGAGAGCGTGACGGGCACGGTCTCGCGCACCGGCATCACCGTGAACGTCACCCACCGGGGCAGGACCGCGTCCTTCTCGGCGAGCGTCGATCTGCCGAGCGGCACCGGCCCGTTCCCGGCGGTCGTCGTCCTGGGCGGGCTCGGGGCGGACACCGCCACCATCAAGGCCTCGGGTGCGGCGGTCGTCAACTTCGACCCGTACACGGTGGGCAAGGAGGGCACACCGCGCAACAACAAGCAGGGCGCCTTCTACAGCGTCTATGGCTCATCGAGCAGTTCGGGGCTGCTGATGGCGTGGTCGTGGGGCGTGAGCCGCATCATCGACGTCATCGAGCAGTCGGGCGGCAGTGTCCTGCGGGCGGACGCGACCGGGGTCACGGGGTGTTCCCGGTTCGGGAAGGGCGCCTTCGCGGCCGGAGCGTTCGACCAGCGCATCGACCTGACCATGCCGATCGAGTCGGGCAGCGCGGGCACGGGCATCTTCCGCGGGATTCCCGGCGAGAGCGGTGCCCAGCCCTTGAGCAGCGCCTACTCCGAACAGCCGTGGCTGGGCGACGCGTTCGGCTCCTTCACCGGCAATCCCGCCACGCTGCCGGTGGACACCCACGAGGTCGTGGCCATGGTCGCGCCGCGCGGGCTCTTCGTCATGGAGAACCCGCACGTCGACTGGCTGGGCGCCCGGTCCGGGAGCGTCGCGGCCCTGGGCGGCGCCGAGGTCTACAAGGCACTCGGGGCCGGGTCCAACATCTCGTACTGGTCCGACGTCCAGGACGGCACGCACTGCGCCGTCAGGCCCGAGTGGAAGGCACCCCTTCAGCAGAGCATCGCCAGGTTCCTGCGGGACTCGGGCACCGCTCCGGGCGTGTTCCGGGTCTCGCCCGCCAAGGCCGGCAACCTGTCCCAGTGGCGGGACTGGCAGACCCCGACGCTCACCGACTCCGGCACGACCGGCGGTACCACCGGCGGTTCGACCGGAGGCACCACCGGCGGTTCGACCGGAGGCACCACCGGCGGTTCGACCGGAGGCTCCAGTGCGGGCTCGACGTCCGGCGGCAGCACGGGCGGTGGTCCCGGCGAGCCGGGCGCCGTCTGCACCGCGGCCTATCGGACGGTCACCTCGTGGTCCGGCGGCTTCCAGGGCGAGGTGACGGTCCGGAACAACGGCACCGCTGCGCTTGCCGGTTGGACGGTCGGCATGACCCTCGCCTCCGGTCAGTCCATGAGCAGCCTCTGGAACGGTGTGCACACCGGCACCGGCGGATCCGTCACGGTACGCAACACACCATGGAACGGAACCGTCGCGGCCAACGGCACCGTCACGTTCGGCTTCACCGTCAACGGCGGTTCCGCGTCGGCACCGAGCAGCCTCACCTGCGCCAGTCCCTGACCCCGGCCGGACCACCCCCCGCGCCTTCCGCTCCGGCGCCGCAGTCGGCACCGGAGCGGAAGGCAGGTCTCTGCAGTTGCTCTTGCGTCCTGCGGCCCGCGTGCTCCATGGTTGACGCGCGTAACACAGCTCGACCTCAGCCCCAACTCACGTTCCTCCTACAGGAGATCGCATGCTCAGACGCACCGCCCGACTCCTCGCCGCGTTTGTCATGATCATGTCTGGCGCGGTGGTGGGAACCGTCGCGACCGCGGGAACCGCGCACGCCGACGGTTGCTACACCTGGACCCGTACCCTCTCCCAGGGTGCCTCGGGCGCCGATGTCACCCAGCTCCAGATCCGGCTCGGCGGCTACGCCGGTTACGGGACCGTGCTGGCCGTCGACGGCAGCTTCGGCCCGGCCACCTCGGCCGCCCTCAAGCGCTTCCAGTCGGCGTACGGCCTGTCCGCCGACGGCGTCGCGGGGACCAACACCTACAACAAGCTGTACGCCCTCCAGGACGACGACTGCACGCCGATCCACTTCACTTACGCCGAGCTGAACCGCTGCAACTCCGACTGGTCGGGCGGCGCGGTCAGCGCGGCGACGGCCAAGGCCAACGCGCTGCGGACGATGTGGAAGCTGGAGGCCCTGCGGCACGCGCTCGGCGACCAGCCCATCACGGTCACCAGCGGCTTCCGTTCCTACTCCTGCAACAGCGCCGTCGGCGGCTCCAGCAGCAGCCGGCACCTGTACGGCGACGCGGCCGACCTCGGCGCCGGACCGCACTCCCTGTGCACCCTGGCCAAGCAGGCCCGCAACCACGGCTTCAACGGCATCCTCGGCC
Organism: Streptomyces sp. DH24; assembly: GCF_029813775.1. Classification (GTDB taxonomy): domain Bacteria; phylum Actinomycetota; class Actinomycetes; order Streptomycetales; family Streptomycetaceae; genus Streptomyces. The sequence continues at coordinate 203,289 of NZ_JARVKW010000002.1, forward strand.
CGGGCTACCCGGACCACAACGACCACACCCACCTCGACCACCGCAGCAGCCGGTACTGGTCGGCGCCCACCTGCGGCATCTGACCGTCCGACCGCACTTCTGAACAGCGCCGAGCGGGTTCCCCGGGTGAACCGGGGGACCCGCTCACCGCTTTCCGGGACCTCGTGACCGCGACGGCCCGCGCGCCCGGCCCTCAGCGCGCGCCAGGCCGACGGCGTGGCCGTACGCCGCACCGCGGGCGGCCGTCCGCCCCTGCCCCCGACGTCCGTTCACGGCACGTCCCCGCGCCAGTCGAAGCGGCGTGCCCCCGGGCCGCGCGGCGCGTACACGGCGCTGCCGCCCGGACCGTGGCGGCCTATCTCCGTCGGCAGGGTGACACCGCTGCGCAGTTCGCGTTCCGGGCGGTCGGTGACGTCCAGCAGCAGGCCGTCCAGCGGGCCGCCCACCAGTTCCGCGTACACGCGACCGGACCGGGGCGCGGCGTCCTCGTGGTCGGCGCCGTAGACCCGGCCTCGCATGAATTCCCGTTCGTCCATGACGGCCAGGATCACAGCCACCACTGACAACCGGCGCGGCGCGCGCTCGCGGTCAGGGACGCGGCGGCCCCGTCGGCGGCTGTGCGAACCGGCCCCGGAAAAAGCGGGTTCGCACCCCGGGGGAGCGCACGAATTCCTGTGAATTCGCGGGTTTCCGGCTTTTCGGTGAACCAATCGCCGTCTCACAGCGTGCAACCGGACACGGACCGACCGCAGCCGGCGACGCCCGAAAGGAACAACGCATCGTGCCCACGGACTACGCATGCCACACGGCGGCCGAACAGGCCGCCCAGTCCCTCGCCCCGGTATGCGCGGTGCTGGCGCCCGACAGGCCCGCGTCCGGCTCCGAGGCGGAGGTCATGCCGGTCGTCCTGCGCAACTACCTGGGCGCGCGGCCCGCGGCACCGGCCGTCCCCAGGGCGGGCAGCGCTCCGACGGTCCGCGTGACGACCGGCGCGGCCGTCCTGCGGCTCTGTCTCGACGGGCTGCGCGCGGAGATGGAGGGCTCGCTGGCGCTGTGGCACACGAACGTGATCCAGCAGTTGCCCGAGGTACTGAGGCAGGGGAAGGGGAAGGCGTCGAAGGCGGAGTGGGAGGTCCTTCAGGAACTGCAGCTCTCCGCGCAGGAAGTGCTCACGCAGCTCGCCGGGCGGGGCCGCAACGGTGCTTCCGGGGCGCGGATGCTCGGCGGGCAGGTGGCGCTGCTGGAGGACGTCCTGTGCGGGGCGCTGCGGAGACTGTCGGTGCCCGCCGAGGCTGCCGCCGCGGGTGCGGGTGGGCTGGCGAGGGCCGTGGCGTCGCTGTTCGGCCTGGTGGCGTCGCCGGCCGAGCACTGAGCCAGGCTCCGAAGCCCGGCCCGGCGTTCGGGCCCGGAGCCCCGGTTCGGCGTCCTGCCCGGAGCCCGGCTCGGCGTCCCACTCGGTGTCCATGGTGCTCGCCGACCGGCTCCACGGCATCGACGATCGACGCGGACACCACCGGCACCGCCGAGCACGTCCGGCTGCTCCTGGTGACGCTGCGCCCCTGGCCGTGCGTCGGCCGCGCGGCCGCCCGGGAGGGGGCGGCCGAACATCAGGCCCGCACGGGCCCCGCTTCCGGTGGCCGGTGCGCGTGTGCGTGGGGCGAGTGGGCGTGGGGCGAGTGGGCCGGTCGGGACAGCCGGCCCGGCAGGGAGTGACCCGGGGCCGGGCACCGGGTCGCGGTGGACTCGCCTGGGCCCGGCAGCGGTCGCACGCCGTCGTCCCGTTCGGCTCGCTCTCCGTGCCCGTGCCCGTCCGGCGCGCCCGCCCGGCGCCATGGCAACTCGGCCCACACGAGGGAGCCGTTGGCGGTCGGACACGCGGTGACGCCCCAGGTGGCGGCGAGATGCGCCACGATCAGCAGCCCGCGGCCGCCTTCGTCGTCCGGGTCGCACAGGCCCGGCCGCGGCCTGCCGCTCTCGCCGCACCGGTCCTCGACCTCGATGCGGAGGCGGGTCGCGTCGAGGTGGAGGGTGAGGACCAGGACGGGACTGCCGGTGTGCGCGATGACGTTCGTGGCCAGTTCGGACACCACCAGGGTGGCGTCGTCGGCCACTTCGGGGTGCCCCTCCCACTGCGCCAGGGCGTCACGGACGTGGCGGCGGGCGAGAGCGACCGACCCGTCGTGCGCGGGGAGCAGCCAGCGTCTCTTCGGCTCGGGCCCGGCGTCCGGGTGTCGCGGTGACGGGCCCACTGGGGAGGGGGGAGCCATGGGGGGCGGCCTCTCGTCGTGCAGAGTCGGGGACGTAACGGCGACACCCGCGTCTCGGTGTGCCGGAACTCCCCCGTGACCGGCCCCGGCTGGGAGAGGGCTCTCGAAGGCCCGCGGGCGGCGTCAACGGGGCACGGCTGGTGACCTGCAACCTGTCGAGCCGACCGAGGCCGGTGGCACACAAGCGGATTGAGGTGTGGTGCCGACCATACTGTCGTACGGAGGAGAGATGCAAAGGGCAAACTGCAATTTGCAGATTGACGAATTTTGGCTCTCCTTCAAGAAGTTGAACGGTGACTTGTTGCGGCGTCGTGAGGCGGCACGTGAAATTCTGGCGGGCAACGGAGACGGGAGGCGAGCTGTGACCGACGGGGCCGGATGGGACACGTCCCCGGCCGTCCTGCGGCTGATCCTGGGCAAGCAGCTCGAGGAACTGCGCAAGCGCGCGGGCCTGAGCTACGCCCAGGCGGCGCAGGCGATCGGCGTGAGCGACGCGACGATCCGCCGGATGGAGAACGCCAAGGTCGCCCGCCTCCGCCCGGCCGAGGTCGAGAAGCTGCTGCGGGTCTACGGGGTCACCGACGAGCAGGAAACGGCCACGTTCCTCCAGTCGGTGAACGAGGCCGGTAAGCGCGGCTGGTGGCACACCTACCGGGACGTGATGCCCGACTGGTACGCCGCCTATCTCAGCCTGGAGCAGGCCGCGACGCAGATCCGCGCCTACGAGCCCCAGTTCGTGCACGGGCTGCTGCAGACCGAGGCGTACGTCCGCGCGCTGCTGAGCGCGGGCAACCCGCACGCCTCCGAGGAGGCGACCGAGCGCCGGGTCGCGCTGCGCATGCGCCGGCAGGACCTGCTGCACCAGCGGAATCCGCCGCATCTGTGGGTCGTCATGGACGAGACGGCGCTGCGCTGGCCCATCGGCGGCCCCGAGGTGATGCGCACGCAGATCGATCACCTGCTGGCCCTCGTGGAACTGCCGCACGTGGTGCTGCAGATCATGAGGTTCGACCGCGGGCCCCACCCGGCCATGCCGGCGGGCGCCTTCCACCTGTTCCGGTTCCTGGCCCGGGAGATGCCCGACGTCGTCTATCTGAGCGGTCTGATCGGCGACGTCTACCTGGACAAGCAGGACGACGTGGTGGTCTACCGGGAGACGCTCGACCGTCTCAGCGCCCAGGCACCGTCGGCCAGGGCCACCGCGGCGACCCTGGAGATCCTCCGCAAGGAGTTCTGAGCGCCGCTCGCCCTTCCTCGGTGTGCGGCGCACCGCAGTGGCAGCTTCATGCGAACCGGGGTGGCATCTTTCCGTATTCCGGTGAACCCGGTGAGGGCGGCGTGCGTGAATGGAAGTGAAGCCGACACGAAGGAGTGCTGGTGCTCGACGACGGATGGCCCGCTGACCGGATCGACACCGCCAGTCCCCATTCCGCGCGCATCTACGACTACATCCTGGGCGGCAAGGACTACTACCCCGCCGACCGGGAGGCGGGTGACGCGCTGTGCCGGGAGTGGCCCGCCCTGCCCGTCCACATGCGGGCCAACCGCGACTTCATGCACCGCGCGGTGCGCCATCTGGCCGCCGAGGCGGGGATCCGCCAGTTCCTCGACATCGGTACGGGCATCCCCACCTCCCCGAACCTCCACGAGATCGCCCAGGAGGTCGCGCCCGACTCCCGCGTGGTCTACGTCGACAACGACCCCATCGTGCTCACCCTGTCCCAGGGACTCCTCAAGAGCAGCCCGGAGGGCCGGACCGCCTACATCGAGGCCGACATGCGCGACCCGGCCGCGATCCTGACGGCTCCGGCGCTGCGGGAGACCCTGGACCTGTCGCAGCCGATCGCGCTGACGGTGATCGCCATCGTGCACTTCGTGCTGGACGAGGACGACGCGTACGGCATCGTGCGCAAGCTGCTCGAACCGCTGCCCCCGGGCAGTTGCCTGGCCATGTCCGTGGGGACCGCCGACTTCGCGCCGGACGAGGTCGGGCGGGTCGCCGAGGAGTACGCGGCCCGCGACATGCCGATGCGGCTGCGCACCCACGCCGAGGCCGCCGAGTTCTTCACCGGACTCGACCTCGTCGCACCGGGCCTGACCCAGGTGCACAAGTGGCGGCCCGACGCGACGTGCGAGGGCATTCGCGACGAGGACATCGCCATGTACGGCGCCATCGGCCGCAAACCCTGAGCGGCGCCCGCGTCAACCGCGGGCGCCGCTCGGGCAGTTGCCGGTCCGGCTGCCGGTGCCGCAGGGCTACAGGGTGCGTTCGAGCCGGTCCGCCACCAGCTTCACGAACCGGGCCGGCTCCTTCGGCTGGCCTCCCTCGGCGAGGACCGCGAGGGTGTGCAGGAGTTCGGCGGTCTCGGTGAGCTCGGTGCGGTCGTCGCGTTCCGTGTAGGCCTGGTTGAGGGCCTTCACGAGCTGGTGCTCCGGGTTGAGTTCGAGGATCCGCTTGGCCTTGGGGACCTCCTGGCCCATCGCCCGGTACATGTTCTCCAGCGCGGGCGTGAGGTCCCCCGCGTCGGAGACGACGCAGGCCGGGGAGACGGTGAGGCGGGAGGAGAGGCGGACCTCCTTGACGTCCTCGCCGAGGTGTTCCGTCATCCAGCCGAGCAGCCCGGCGTACTCCTCGCCCTGCTTCTCCTTCTCGGCGTCGGCCTTGCCGTCCTCGTCGGCGCCGAGGTCGATCTCGCCCTTGGCGACCGACCGCAGCTTCTTGCCCTCGAACTCGCCGACCGCGTCGACCCACACTTCGTCGACGGGGTCGGTGAGCAGCAGCACCTCGATGCCCTTGGCGGCGAAGGCCTCCATGTGCGGGGAGTTCTCGATGGCCTGCCGGGACTCGCCCGTCATGAAGTAGATGTCGTCCTGGCCGTCCTTCATCCGCTCCACGTACTGCTGGAGCGTGGTCGGCTCCTGCGCGTCGTGCGTGCTCGCGAACGAGGCGGCGGCGAGGATCACGTCACGGTTGTCGGAGTCGATGACCAGGCCTTCCTTGAGGACGGCGCCGAACTCCCGCCAGAACGTGGCGTAGCGGTCCGGGTCCTGGGTCCGCAGGTCCTTGACCGTGGCCAGGACCTTCTTCGTCAGCCGGCGCTGCATCATGCGGATGTGGCGGTCCTGCTGGAGGATCTCGCGCGAGACGTTGAGCGAGAGGTCCTGTGCGTCGACCACGCCCTTGACGAAGCGGAGGTACGGCGGGAGCAGTTCCTCGCAGTCGTCCATGATGAAGACGCGCTTCACGTACAGCTGGACGCCGCGCTGGTAGCCCTGCGTGAACAGGTCGTGCGGGGCGTGGGAAGGGACGAAGAGGAGCGCCTGGTACTCGAAGGTGCCCTCCGCCTGGAGGCGGATCGTCTCCAGCGGGTCGCGCCAGTCGTGGCTGATGTGCTTGTACAGCTCGTGGTACTCGTCGTCGGACACCTCGTCGCGCGGGCGCGCCCAGAGGGCCTTCATCGAGTTCAGCGTCTCGGGCTCGCGGGCCTCGTCCTCGCCGTCCTTCGCCTCGGGGACGAGCCGGATCGGCCAGGTGATGAAGTCCGAGTACCGCTTGACGATCTCCTTGATCTTCCAGGTGGAGGTGTAGTCGTGCAGCTGGTTCTCGGAGTCGGCCGGCTTGAGGCGGAGCGTGACCGAGGTGCCCTGGGGCGCCTCGTCGACCGTCTCCAGCGTGTACGTGCCCTCGCCGCGTGAGGTCCAGCGGGTGCCCTGGGTCTCGCCGGCCCGCCGGGTGACCAGGGTGACCTCGTCGGCCACCATGAAGCTGGAGTAGAAGCCGACGCCGAACTGTCCGATCAGACCGTCGGCCCCGGCGGCGTCCTGCGCCTCGCGCAGCTCCTTCAGGAACTTGGCCGTCCCGGAGTTGGCGATGGTGCCGATCAGCTGGGTGACCTCGTCGTACGACATCCCGATGCCGTTGTCCCGCACGGTGAGCGTGCGGGCGTTGCTGTCGATGTCGATCTCGATGTGCAGGTCGGTCACGTCGGCGTCGGGTGCGTCGTCCCGGAGGGAGGCGAGGCGCAGTTTGTCCAGCGCGTCGGAGGCGTTGGAGACGAGCTCCCGCAGGAAGACATCCTTGTTCGAGTAGACCGAGTGGATCATCAGCTGCAGCAGCTGACGGGCCTCTACCTGGAACTCAAACGTTTCGGTCGGCATGGTTCGCGAGTACCTCACAGGTCCACTGTTCGCCTGAACTGGTGGTGTCACTCTAAAATAGCAAGTCAGGACGGAATGCCAGTCTTTCGGCCGGTGGCGCGTGCCGTTCCGGCCGGATCGTGTGCCCGGCCGGGCCGGGCGGGCGGCAAGTGTAGGGATTTTGCGGGTCGGAAGCCCTTTTCAATGGCCGGGCGACGGCGGGCGGACGCACCGCCGGCCGCCGCGCCGACGAAGCCTTTCGGAAAGGGACGCCATGTCGCGTATCGCCGACGACGCCACCACGGCCTGGATCCGCCGTTACCATCCGTCCGCCGACAGCGCCGTACGGCTCGTCTGCTTTCCCCACGCGGGTGGTTCGGCCAGCTTCTTCCACCCGGTCTCGGTGCGCTTCGCCCCGGAGGTCGACGTGGTGGCCCTGCAGTATCCGGGGCGCCAGGACCGCCGCAGGGAGCCGTGCGTCGAGGACATCGGCGTGCTCGCTGACCGGGTGGCGGAGGAGGTGGGCGCCCTGAGCGGGAAGCCGACGGTGTTCTTCGGGCACAGCATGGGCGCCGTCCTCGCCTTCGAGACGGCGCTGCGGCTGGAGGCGTCCGGCGGCAACGCGCCGCGTGCGGTCGTCGCCTCGGGGCGCCGCGCCCCGTCGACCCGGCGTGACGAGCGGGTCCATCAGCGCGACGACGACGGTGTGGTCGCCGAGCTGCGGCTGCTCAACGGCACCGACTCCGCCGTCTTCGGGGACGACGAGCTGCTGCGGATGGCCATGCCGGCGATCCGCGGGGACTACCGCGCCATCGAGACGTACACCTGCGCTCCCGGGCGCCGGGTGCGGTGCGCGCTGACCGTGCTGACGGGTGACTCCGACCCCAGGACGACGCTGGAGGAGGCGTCGGCGTGGCGGGAGCACACCGAGGGCGCGTTCCGTATGCAGGTCTTCCCCGGCGGTCACTTCTTCCTCACCGACCATCAGAACGAGGTGAACGCCGAGATCCACAAGGAGCTCGACGCGGCGCGCGCGGCGGTGTCCTGAGCCGGCCGCGGAGGCCCCCCGCGCGGGTGGGGGTCCTCCGCGGTCCTGTGCGGCCCGGGGTCACTCGGACACGAACTCCGGTCGCACCCGGGGCGGCCACTGGCCGACGGCGAACACTCCCATGGAGTAGCTCTTCGATATGAGCGCCGGCCGGTTGGTGACCTTCATCTTCCGCAGCAGGGACGAGACGTGGTACTCGACTCCGCCGCGGCTGAGGAAGAGTTTCGTGGCGAGCTGGACCGTGGACTCTCCGGCGGCCACGCCTTCCAGGATGCGCGCGTGCATCGGGCTGAACAGCTTCCGCCGGGCGCTGACGATCTGCGGTCCGGTCCCGGACTCCTCGGGGTCGACCATGACGAGGATGCGGTCGACCCGGCCGGCGCCGCTGCGTACCGCGATGCCGGTCATCTCGCCGAGGAAGACGGAGTCCTTCGCGTCCAGCGCGACCATGTGGTCGGCGAACCGGGGGCTCTGGCCGTCCGCCAACCGGATCAGCTCGTTCTTCAGCTTGCCCTGCACGCTGGGGTGGAGGAACTCGCAGAAGTTCTTTCCCGACCCGCGCCCGGGACTCCAGCCGAACTGGCGGGCGAAGGACTGGTTGGCCTCCAGGATCCTGAATTCCAGATCCAGGTTGGCCATACACACGAAGGACTGCTCAAAAAGCGCCCAGTAACTGTCGCGATACGGTTCCGAAGTCCAGCTGCGCGTCGCTTCGGAATGTTTCTCTGCAGAGTCGAGGCCTGCGTTCTTCATGGGGGGTGGGCCACTCTCTCTCGGAGCTGATGACCAGCAGACCATCCCGTCGAACGGAATGTTCTTTACCCATGACATTGCCATCGATGGAAAAACCGTGTCAAGGCCGAGAAAGTTCCCACCAGCCCTTTCGCACCTAAGACTGCGGTACCGCACAACGACGGTTCGGTGCCCCTTGCGGTCCCTGCGGCCGGGTCATTTCGGGACGCGGGGAAACGTCCGCGGATGAAAGGGCTTGCGCACGTCAGGCACATGATCGTCGAAGCCTCGGGCCCGCACGGGCGAAGACCTCGGCGATATCCGGGGGAGCACGCAGTTACCCATCGGTAACGACACGGAAAAGGAGAGAAAGTAAATGAGCGGACGGCCGGGAATGCGCGAGCCGCGGTTACCCCAGAGTACGGGCCAGCTCGTCACGACCCGAGATCCCGAATTTGCGATAGGAACTCGTCAGATGCCTTTCCACGGCACGCATACTGATGCCCAGTTCCGTTGCGATCTCGCGGTTGCTGAGTCCGCGCGCGGCGCGTTCCGCCACCTTCGTTTCCGCAGGGGTGAGCCCGGCGACGATCGCCCGGACCGGTCGCGCCGTCATTCCTGAGCGGATGTCCGACGGCGCGTTCTGTAATTCGACGGCCAGTCGCCGTCCGCGATTCAGCAGCCGGTCACCCTCGGCGTCGGAGGTCCGCCGCAGCCGCTTGCCCAGGGCGGTCAGGGCGTGCGCGAGTTCGAACCGGTTGCCCCCGGATTCCAGGATGTCGACGGCCTGCCGCAGCAGGGCGACCCCGCGCGGCCCCTCGGTGAGGGTGCCGCGCAGCCGCAGGGTCCGGCCCAGCATGGTGGGCGCGCCCCAGGTCCGGGCGCGCTCGTGGCACTCGTCGGCCGTGGCGGCGGCGTCGGCGGTCCGGCCGAGACGGTGCTGGACGAACGCCGCCCGCACCTGCCAGTCGGCGATCGCCGGGTTCAGCCAGCCGGCCCGTTCCAGCACGCGGCCGCAGTCCAGGTACTGGGCGAGGGCCACCGGGAGATTGCCGCGGGCCTCGGCGCGCAGCCCGCGCAACGCCCTGTGCAGCGCGAACAACCGCAGGTCGGCGGCCGGTTCGAGGGTGCCGGTCAGCTGCGCGGCGAGCTCCGGGTCCTCCAGTTCGAGCGCGACCCGGCCCAGGGTGAGGACGGGGAGCAGCCGTTCCTCGGACGGCACGCCTTCCGCGAGCGTGACGGCGCGTGTGCCGCATTCACGGGCCAGGGCGATCTCACCCCGGGCCACCAGGAGCAGCCCTCGCTGCGCCTCGACCCGTGCCATGAGGCCCGGGGCGCCCTCCCGTGCGGCGTGCAGGCGCGCGGCGTCGAGCCAGGAGGCGGCGGCGTGCGGGGCGTCCACCGCGTAGAGGACCGGCGGCAGCATGTCCAGCGCGGGGCCGGGCAGGGCGGCGTGGGCCGGTTCCTGCTCCAGTACTTGCCGGGCCATGCGGGCGATGTCCCGGTGCACGGCCTGTCCGCCCATGGCGGCGGAGAACAGCAGGACGATCCGCAACTCCCGTTCGGACGACGACGGTCCGGTGTGCCGCTCGCCCAGTTCGCGCAGTCGCCGCGGTGCCGACGCCACGTACCGGGGCTCGTGCAGCCCGGCGTAGCGGGCGCGTGCCTCCAGCCGCATCGCCAGGTATCTGCCGTGCCGGTCGGCCTCGCGCGGGGTGCCGAGGCCGGCGGCCGTCTCCCGGATCAGATCGGCGAGTTGGGGGTCGCTGCCGACGATGTGCATCGGGGTGCTGGACACCACCTCCGCCCGGCGCCTGATCCGCGGCATGAGCCGGGCGGCCTGCACGAGGTGCCGTACCGCCGAGGGCGACCCCGACTCCGCCTCGGTGACGCCGAGTTCGAAGAGCAGCTCGGCCCGCGCACCGCCGCCGGCGGGTACGTCGACGAGGGCGCGGCTGAGGTAGCGCACGGCCGCGTCGGGGGCGCCCCTGCGGCGGGCGGCAGCGGCGGCGGCGCGCAGTTGGTGGATCTCCCAGGCGCCGCCGAGCCGGTCGACGTGGAGCAGCGGGGCGACGACCTCCTCGGGGTCGGCGCCGCACTCGTCCAGCAGGACCGAGGCCTGTCGGTGCCGGTGGGAGCTCTCCTCGTCGCCCATGGCTCCCAGGACGACTCCCGCGACCGCGCGGACGGCCGACGCGGGGTCGTCGTCGGTGCCGGGCCAGGTGCGGGCGAGGATGTCGCGGGCGTGGTCGCACTGTTCCTGGGTGAGTCCGGCGAGCCGTGCGACGAGGTCGTCCGTCGCCTGGTCGCCGAGGACCGCGGTCGCCTTGGCGAACGCCTCCACGACCGGTTCGCGGCGCAGCAGCACGAGCAGTCGCTCGCGGCGCAGCGACTCGCCGAGTTCCGTCAGCCGCGCGGTGTGCCAGGCGGGTGCGCCCAGCCGACGGAGCCGGGCCCGGTCGCACAGCGTCCTGAGGTCCTTGGGCCGGCCGCCGGTCACCTCGTGGCAGGTGGCCGTGAACTCCTCGGGGCAGTGCGGCCCCAGCCGGTCGGCGACCAGCCGGCCCGTGGCCCGGCGGGACAGGGCGCGGGCGCGCACGTGGTGGGTGGCCGTCGCGGCGATGTCCCGGACGAGCGGATCGCGGGCGCTCAGACCGTCCTTGCGGACCACGGCCATCAGGACGCGCATGCCCTCCAGGCGTGCGGCCAGGTGGGCCAGCGCGTGCCGTGACGCGTCGTCGACCCAGCCGAGGTCGTCCACGGCGAGCACCACGGTGCGCTCGGCGCTGATCCCGGCGAGCGCGATGTGCAGCCAGTGCAGGGCGTCGGCGAGGTCGGCGGGGGCGATGTCGGGTGCGCAGGGCGCGCCGTCGAGGGTTCGCGGTGTCTCCCCCGGCGCCGGGAGCGAGGGGTGGGCCGCGGCGTGCCCGCGGTCGGGTCCGGGGCCCGGGTCGCAGCCCGGGGCGAGCAGCGGGCCGGCGAGGGACGGGATGTGCACGCCCGGCTCGGCGAGCAGCGGCAGTACCAGCTGCCGTACGACGCCAAACGGGACGGCGCGTTCGCCGAACGCGCCGGCGGAGCGCAGCACGAGCGCGCCTGAGGCCGCCGCGAGGTCGGCCAGCCGGTGCAGGAGCGCGGTGGTGCCGGTGCCGGCGCCGCCGTCGACGAGGACGAGCGCGCCGGAACCCGACTGTGCCTCCGCGACGGCCTTGTCGAGGACGGTCAGCTCCTGTTCGCGCTCCAGCAGCATCGGTCAGCCGTCCTCCTGTCCGGCCAGGAGGCGGGTGACGAGGGCGGGGCGGCCCTTGACGCCGAGCCTGCGGTAGAGCTTGGTGAGGCGCAGCTCGACGGTCCGGGTGGAAAGGCCGAGCCGGCCGGCGATCTCGCGGTTGCCGAGTCCCTGCACGACGAGGTCGGTGACGGCGCGTTCGGCGGCGGAGAGTGCCTCGCCGCCGGCTTCCGCCGGGGTGTCGGCGGGTTCGTCGCGGTGCGGCGCGCCGGGCAGGTCGACGCCGTAGCGGGCCAGCGTGTCGTGGGTCCGGGTGCGCACGGCGGTGAAGGCGCTCGCGGTGCCCCAGCGTTCCACGACGCGGTGTTCCTCGGTGAGGAGTTCGGCGGCGGTGGCCGGGGCGCCCAGCTGGTGGTGGGCGACGGCCGCGGTGCCGCGCCAGGCGATCAGCATGGGGTTGCGCCACCGCTTCGAGCGGAGCAGCCTGCCGCATTCCTCCAGCAGGAGCAGGGCGCGGGTGGCGTCGCCGTCGATCAGGGCGAGTTCGGCGCGCGCGTACAGCAGGAAGCCGGAGGTGACGCTGTGGCCCTCGGGCCGGGTGCGGGCCCGCTCGGCGACGCGTCGGGCCTCGTCCACGCGTCCGCACCGGATCAGGGCGAGGATCTCCGCCGCGGTCAGCCGGGGGCGCAGCAGGGTGTGCCAGGAGGCGGGCGGGAGTTCGCGGGTGGCGGTGGCCAGGTCGCGCAGGCCGTCCTCGGGGCGGCCGAGGCGGACGGCCACCTCGGCCCGGGTCAGCAGGGCCTGCGCGGCGGCGGCGCGGGCGCCGGTGTGTCGGGCGTCGGTGACGACGGCGTCGAGGCGGTCCAGGCCGCCGGTGACGTCGCCGGCGCACAGCAGGGCGCGGGCGGCGGCGATGCGGCACATGAGCGGGACGGCGGCGGGTTCGGCGAGGGTGGTGCGGGCCAGGTCGAGCACCCGGACCCGGTCGTCGGCGCGGGCGGCCAGGGTCCAGGCGAGGACGGCGGCCTGCGCGGGGTGGCCGGGGTGGTCGGTGTGGACGGGCGGCGGGGCGACGAGGGGCGGGCCGCCCTTCTCGTCCCCGGCGAGCCGGCCGAGGGCGCGCAGCGGGCGGAGCTGGGCGTCGGGGATCACCGTCAGGGCCCTTTGGTGCACGTCCGCGATGACCCAGCGGGTGGTCTCGGCGTCGCCCCGGCTGAGCAGCAGGTCGGCGGCGTGCAGGACGGCGGGCCAGGTCTCGGGGGTGGCGTGGCGGAGCATGACCTGGCGCAGCCGGCCGTCGCTGGCCTGCGGTGCGGTGACGGCTTCGACGGCGGCCAGGCGGAGCAGGAGCCGGGCCCGCTCGGTGTCGGTGACGGGCTCGCGCAGGGCGTGGCGCAGGGCGGCGGTGGTGACGTCGGCCGGGCGGGGCCGGGTGGCCGGGCCGCTGTCCGACGCGGTCCAGGGGCGGACGAGTCCGGTGACGGCGCCGAGCATGTCGGCGACGGTGCCGATCCGCGCGCCGCTGCCGCCCTGCAGTGCGGTGGCCCTCAGGTGGAGGGTGTCGCGTTCGGCGCGGGTCAGGCCGGCAAGTACGTCGTCGGCGAACCAGGCGTGGGCGAGCCGGGGTGTGTCCGCGTCGGCGAGCAGCCCGCAGGCGCGCAGGGCGGCCACGGCGTCGTCGAACGGGGTGGCGTCGAGTCCGGCGATGGCCGCCATCTGCCCGAAGTCGAGCAGGTGGCCGACGGCGGCGACCACCCGCAGCAGTCCGACAGCGTTGTCAGAGAGGCCGCGCGCGGTCGCCAGGGCGCGTGCGGACCAGGCGGCCCGCGCGGTGGCGACGAGGTGGGGAAGGGCGTCGGTGTCCAGCGGACCGGCCAGTTCGGCGATCCGGTCGGCGACGGCGCGCAGGACGGCCGGGGCTCCCCCGGCCACGGCGGTCGCGGCCAGCACGGCCTTCGGGACCGGCCGCCCGGCGCGGGTCGCCAGCAGGGTGTGCGCCTCGTCGCCGGTCAGCGGGTCGAGGCGCAGGGTGTGCACCGGGCACGTGCCGGCCCGGGCCGGCACGCCGGCGGCGGCGAGGACCTGCCGGTCCGGTACGGGCGAGGTGCCGAGCGCGAGGACCGGGCCCCCGTGGCTGCGCCTGCCGAGCTCGACCAGCCAGCGCAGCGAGTCGGGGTCGGCGAGGTGGACGTCGTCCACGGCCAGCAGGACGGGGCGCCCGGCCGACTCCGTCAGCAGGGCGTCGCACGTGTGGGCGACGGCGGCGGTGGGCCGGGTGCCGCGGCCGAGCGCGCCGGCGAGCGCGCCGAAGCGGGACGGCGGGCACAGGGTGGCCATCAGCTGGGTGACGGTGCCGTACGGGATGCGGGACTCGCGGGGTGAACAGCGGGCGACGCCGACCGCGAGGCCGGCGGCGCGGGCCCGGGTGACGGCCCAGTCGAGGACGGCGCTGCGTCCGGCGCCGACGGGGCCCGTGACGACGGCGAGTTCGCGGGCGCCGTTCTCCAGGCGGGTGACGAATCCGTCGATCGCGCCGAGGGTGGCGTCCCGGCCGACGAGGCGGGTGGACACGAGCGCGGGGGGCGCCGTCACGGGTGCACCCGGCGGCCCGTGTCGCGCCTGCCGCCGGCGTCGGGAGCCGGGGGACGGACGGTGCGCCGCACCAGAAGGTTCCGCATGCGCACCTCTCGTCTCACGACAGCGGGTGACCTGCTCTTCCTGCGAATGGGAGATTACCTACCCCGCCGCCGCATTACAGGTTCTCGCCGGGAACCCTGAGCTTTTTTTGAGGTTACCGACGAATCAACACACGCTGCCGGGAAGGTCCCTTGCGACGCAACGCGCGTTGATAAGAACCCGAAGCACGGAAATGCTCTGGGATGCGGGAGGAATGCGGTGGGTCCGGTGGGTTACCGCTCCGGTTTCCAGCTGCCGGCGAGAACGTCGGCGAGCTCCTGCCGGCCCCGGATGCCGAGCTTTCGGTAGGCGCTCGTCAGATGGAACTCGACGGTGCGCTGGGTCAGGAACAGCGCTTCGGCGATCTCCCGGTTGGTGGCACCGGCCGCCGCCCGCTCGGCGACCTGACGTTCGCTTCCGCTAAGTGCGTCGGTGGGTGACTCGGTGCTGTGCCGCAACCGCCCGCCCGCTGCCGCCAGGACGGGCACCGCCTGGTCGAGGAGGAGCTTGCTTCCGCACAGCACGGCAAGGTCGATGGAGCGCCGGAGCCGTTCCCGTGCGCCTTCGGCGTCGCCGCGGTCGAGCAGCCGCCGGCCGAGCAGGTATTCGGCGCGGGTGCTCTCCAGCCGGCCCGCGCTGCCGTCGAGGAGGCGGGCGGCTTCCGTCAGTTCGTCGACGGCGGCGTCGCCCTCGGTGAGGACGCCGCGGGCGTAGTGCAGCATGCCGCGCGCCCGGGGCGTGCCCCAGCGCCGCACCGCAGGCGCGACCTCCTCGATCATCTCCAGTCCTTCGTCCCGGCGCCCGAGTTCGGCGAGGACCTCGGCGGCGTCGTACCACCAGGGCGCCAGCACGGGGTTGCCGATGCCCGCCCCGGCGAGGCTGTCGCCGCACTGCCGAAGGTGCCGCAGGGCTCCGTCGAGGTCGCCGAGCGCCGCCCGGGACCGTGCCCGGGTCACCAGGTACGTGTGGTATTCGAGGGAGAACTGGTCCAGCCGGGGCCTGCCGATCATGTCGAGCAGTTCCTCCGCGCGGTGCGCCTCGCCACGGTGCACCAGGGCCTCGGCGAGCGCGCACTGCGGGCCGACCGCGCTGAACACGCGCAGGTCGCCGTGGGCCAGGTCGAAGGCCAGTTGCGCGTCGGACAGCGCCTGCGTGATGTTGCCGGCCCACAGGTGGACCTGGGCGCGTGTGGTGGAGGCCAGGGCGCAGATCCAGGCCTCGCCGCGTTTCTGGGCGTGCTCGAGGAGGGCGGTGAGGGCCGCGTCGACCGGTTTGATCTCGTCGGCCAGGTACAGGGTGAGGCTGGAGCCGAGGGCGCCCCAGCCGCCGAGGGACACGTCGCCGACGCGCAGGACCCGTTCGGCGGCCGGTACGAGTTCGGCGGCGGGCCTGCCCTCCAGCGTGCCGAGCGCGCACAGCATGCCCAGCAGCAGGCGTTCCTCGGCGCTTTCGCCGGCCGGCGCCGCGTGGTCCCGGAAGCGCTCGCTCACCCGCCGTACGGTCGTCTTCTCGTCCAGTCCGGCGACCAGCACCATGGCTTCCACCCGGGTGCGCAGGGCCTGGTCGGCCGGGGAGTCGCCGAGTTCCGACTCGCACAACTCCAGGGCTTCGTTGACCAGTTCGAAGGCGCGCAGGGAGTGCTGGGCGCCGAGCGCGGTCACCACGTACTGGAGGATCAGCCGGCATCGCAGGCGCGGTTCGGTCGCGAGGGTGAGCGCGTGCTCCAGCCTGCTC
This sequence comes from Streptomyces sp. DH24, assembly GCF_029813775.1. Taxonomy (GTDB): domain Bacteria; phylum Actinomycetota; class Actinomycetes; order Streptomycetales; family Streptomycetaceae; genus Streptomyces. Next base: position 219,112 of record NZ_JARVKW010000002.1, read on the forward strand.
AGCGCGGTGCGCGGGTCGTTGCTCGCGAGGGTGCGGGCGGACTCCGACAACAGCTCCACGTCGTCGGGGTCGTGGCGCAGGGCGCGGGTGAGGTACTGGCCGGCGACGGCGGGCGCGCCGCGCTGTTCGGCGCCGAGCGCGGCGGAGCGCAGCGCGGTGACCATCCAGGGTTCCGGGATGTCGGGCAGGCGCATCAGCTGGACGGCGACCTGTTCGGCGGGGCTGCCGGAGTCGTTGAGCAACCGGGCGGCGCGCTCGCGCAGTTCGACGAGTTCGGCGTCCGGTGTGGCGTCCAGTACGGCCTGCCGGATGAGGTCGTGCCGGTAGCCGAGCGAGTCGGTGTGCAGCAGGCCGGCGTCGCGCAGCGCGTCGACGGCGCGGCTGGCGGGCCCCGGCCGGGTGCCGGCGAGCGCGGCGACGGGTTCGAGGTCGTCGGTCTCCAGGACCGCGACGGCCTTGGCGACGGCGAGCCGTTCGGGGGTGAGCCGGTCGACGCGGAAGCGGGCGACCGCACCGTGGCCGAAGCCGACTGACAGCGCCGCGGCGGCCAGTCCGGTGACCGGCGGGAGGCTTTTCAGCTCGCCGGCCACCAGTTGCACCAGGAACGGCGTGCCGCCGGTGATCTCCATGCAGCGGTCCACGAGCGCCGGGGCGGGCGCCGCGCCGAGGGCCGCGGTGAGCATGTCGCGCACGGCGTCGGCGGGCAGCGGCTGCACGTCGACGGTGAGGCAGGAGGCGGCGTCCGCCATCTCGTCGAGGACCTCGGGGCGGGCGATCTCGACCTCGCTGCGCAGGGTCATGAACAGGGCGACCGGCAGGTCCTCGGCGCGCCTGAGCAAGAAGCCGAGCCAGCGCAGCGACGCCTCGTCGCACCACTGGACGTCGTCGACGGCGAGGACGACCGGTCTGTCGGCGGCGAGTCCGGCGGTGAGCCAGTACAGGCCGTGCATGACGGCGTAGGTGTCGGCGGGTACGGCGGCGGGCGCCCCGTCGAGGGTCAGGGCGGGCAGGGCCAGCCGGGCGCTGCCGCTCAGCAGCGGGTGGCCGGCACGGTCCCCCGCCGTCAGGCCGAGGGGCGCGAAGAGGGCGCGGACGGCGGCGTACGCGCCGGCCCCGCTCTCCTGGCACTTCACGGTGAGGACGTGGGCGTCGGCGGGCTCGCCGAGCGCGGCGGACATCAGCCGGGTCTTTCCGATGCCGGCGGGGCCGCGCAGCAGTACCGCCCGGGCTTCACCGGCGCCGTGGACGTGCTCACGCACCAGCGAGAGCTCCAGGTCCCGGCCGACAAGTCCGGGCTCGTCAGCCGTCTGCGCGCCGATGGGTGAGGCCACCGTGACTCCTGTACTGCCCCATCACACAAGGGAGTTGGGGTTGGTCAGAACTGCGTTGCATGTCCGATCATACGCACGTCTCCGGGCCGCTTCTCAGGGCGACGGACAACCAGAATCGCGGCGGCGCGCCCCGCCTCCGGCACGAGCCGGACAACCCGTCGCAAATTCACGATCGCCAACGAAATGCATGTCAAATGCATCCACAGGCGGGCACAGGCAGCCCGAGGCCCGCAGGAATGAGAACATTCGCTGAATCCGGAGCGGCATCCGGAGCGTCGTCCGGAGCAGCATCCGGACCGGAAAGTGAATAAGTTTCAATTTTGCCGTGTGTCGCATTACACACCGACCCCCGGACGGTGGTCACCGATTTCCTACGGCTTTCCCCAGTGTCGGGCGGGCAGGGCCGTTCGCGGCGGAGCGGCCGGGAGCATTCTGGGCATCCCGTCCTCTCTTCCCCGTCAGGAATCCATGGAGAACACCCCGAACGGCACGGAGTTGCCTCGGCTGACCACCGGGTCGCGGCCGGTGTTGGACCCCGGCCCGCTGTCCGCCCTGCGGGACGAGGCGCCCCTGTGCCGGGTGCGCACGCCCGCGGGGGACGATGCCTGGCTCGTCACCCGGTACGCCGAGACGAAGGAACTCCTCCGCGACGAACGCCTGGGCCGCCATCACCCCGACCCGGCCTCGGCCGCGCGCTACGTGGACAACCCGCTGGTCGAGATGCTGATCCTCGACGACGCGGACGAGGCGCGTCGGCTGCACCGGGAGGTCCGGACGCTCCTCACCCCGCAGTTCGCGGCCCGCAGGATGCGGGAGTTCGGCCCGCGCGTCGCGGAGGCCGCGCAGGCCCTGGCCGCGGACTTCGCCGGGCGTGAGCGGCCGGCGGACCTGCACGCGTACTTCTCGTTCCCCTACGCCCTGGGTGTCCTGCACGACCTGATCGGCGTCCCGGAGGCCGAGCGGGGACGTTGCGCGGCGCTGCTCCGCGACCTTGGCCGGGTGGGGACCGCGCAGGAACCACCGACCGGTCCGGGCGGCCTGTTCGCCCTCTTCCGCGAGTTGGCGGCGGCGGCCCGGACCGCCCCGGGCGACGACGTCCTGTCCCGGCTGGTCGCCTCCAGAGTGCCCGACGAGCAGGCCGCGGCGCTCGCCGCGACGCTGCTGTTCGCGGGCCTGGAGAGCGTGGTCAGCCATGTCGACCTGGGCGTGGTGCTGCTCGCCCGGCACGGCGCGCAGCACGAGGCGGCGCTCGGTTCCGCCGGGGCGATGGCGGGGCTGGTGGAGGAGGTGCTCAGGTCCGGCAAGCAGTCCGGTTCCGTCCTCCCCCGGTACGCGGGCGAGGACATCGAGGTGGGCGGAGTCACCGTCCGGGCCGGTGAGCTGGTCCTGCTGGACTTCGCCCTCGCCAACCACGACGAGCGGGTCTTCGCGGACCCGGGCGCCTTCGACGGCACCCGGTCCCCGAACCCTCATCTGTCCTTCGGGCACGGGGTGTGGCACTGCATCGGGGCCTCGCTGGCGAGGAGGGAACTGGCCGAGGCGTTCACGGCCCTGTTCGGCCGCATGCCCGCGCTGCGCCCGGCGGTGCCGGAGGAACGGCTCGTGACCGGCGCGGGGCGGCTGGTCGGCGGCCCGGAGGCGTTACCGGTGGTGTGGTAGCCAGCTGCCCCGGGCCGGTCCGGAGGCGAGGGTCGTCCGGCACCGATTCCCCGGAGATGACTAGGGATTTGCCCGCCGGGTCTCCCCCATCCTTCGTTCGACGCCGGGCGCCCCGGCGTCCCGGTGGCACGTCCCGGTGAGAGGGGATGGCACGTGACAGCCACAGACGTACAGGGCGACGCAGCGCGGCGGGTCGACTTCCCGTTCCGCCGCCCCGGTGAGCCCTTCCCGCCGCCCAGCTACTCCGCGTACCGCGAACGCGAGGGGCTGGTGTGGTCGATGATGCCGGGCGGCCAGCGGGTCTGGCTGCTGACCCGGTTCGAGGACGTACGGGAGGCGCTTCTCAGCCCGCATCTCAGCTCCGACTCGCGCAACGACGGCTTCCCGACGCCGGGCCGCACCGGAGGTCCGCCCTCGCAGACGCAGATCCCGGGGTGGTTCGCCACGCTCGACCCTCCCGAGCACGAGCGATACCGCAAGGTGCTCATGCAGCCCTTCACCGCACGCCGGATGAAGGAGCTGCGGCCCCGGATCCAGCGGGTCGTCGAGGAGTGCGTGGAGTCACTGGCCGCCAAGGGCAGCCCGGCCGACCTGGTCGCCGACTTCGCGGTGCCCGTCCCGTCGCTGGTGATCTGCGAGCTGCTGGGCGTGCCCCGGGCCGACCGCGCCTTCTTCGAGTCCCGGATCGCCGTCCTCGTCACGCTCGCCGCCACCGACGAGCAGCGTGACCGGGCGACGACGGAACTGCTGCGCTATCTGGGCCGGATGGTCACCATCAAGCGGCGGCGGCCCGGGGACGACCTGATCAGCACGATGATCGAGTCCGGGGAGCTGACCCCGATGGAGGTCGGCGGGGCGGCGCTCCTGCTGCTCATCGCCGGTCAGGAGACCACCGCCAACAACATCGCGCTCGGCGCGGTGCCCCTCGTCTCGCGTCCGGAGTGGATCGGCGACGAGGGCATCGTGGACGAGTTGCTGCGGTTCTACTCCGTCGCCGACCTCGTGCCGCTGCGGGTGGCCGTCGCGGACGTGGAGATCGGCGGTCAGCTGATCAGGGCCGGTGAGGGCGTGGCGCCGCTGGTGGCCGCCGCCAACTACGACGAGACCCGGTTCGGCTGCCCGCACGCCTTCGACCCGGGCCGCTCCGCCCAGGGGCACGTGGCGTTCGGCCACGGCCGGCACAAGTGTCTGGGCCAGCATCTCGTCCGCGTCGAGATGGAGCTCGCCTACCGCATCCTCTTCGACCGGCTGCCCACGCTCCGACTCGCCTGCCCGGTGGAGGAGTTGCCGTACAAGGACGACGGGGTGCTGTACGGGCTCGCCGCCCTGCCGGTGCGCTGGTGACCGCATCGCCGTCCCGACCGACAGAACCAGGAACTCGTATGTCCGCAGACCTCACCCGGCTTCCCGCCACCGCCTCGGTGGCCGATGTCACCACCGTCCTGGAACGCGACGGCGGTGTGATCGTCGAGGACCTCGTCGACGAAACGACCCTGAAAGGGCTGTGGGACGATCTCGGTCCCGCGCTGGACGCCGCCGGATACGGCGACATCTCCTTCACCGGCCAGCGCACGAAGCGGATCAGCTCCCTGTTCGCCCGTTCCCGGCGCATGGAGCGCATCGCCCTCGATCCGCTGTTCCTGGGCGCCGCCCGGAGCCTGATCGAGCGTCCCTCCACCAACTGGTTCGGCAGGCAGCGCACCGACCTCGCCCCCAACGTCCAGGTCAGCATCACGCAGGCCATCCAGATCTGGCCCGGCGAGACGCCGCAGCCGCCGCACCGCGACGACATCGCCCATCTGCTGCCCTGCCCCGGGCCGACCAACCGGGTGCAGATCATGCTGGCGATGAGCCAGTTCACCGAGGAGAACGGCGCGACGATGGTCTACCCGGGCAGCCACACGTGGGAGGCGGAACGCGCCCCGCGTCCCGAGGAGGCCGTGCCCGCCGAAATGGACCGCGGTTCGTGTCTGATCTGGGTGGGCGGCCTCTTCCACGGCGGCGGCGCCAACCTCGCCGACGAGCCGCGCACGGGCCTGACGCTGGCCCTGGTCCGCGGCAACCTGCGCCAGGAGGAGAACCAGTACCTCGCCGTGCCCCGGGAGATGGTCCGCGAGTATCCCGAGGAGTTGCAGCGGCTGCTGGGGTGGGGGCTGTGCCCGCCGTTCCTGGGCTGGTACGAGCAGCGGGACCCGATCGCCCTGCTCGACGGCTGACCTCACGGGACGCGCCACGCCGAGGGCCGCCGCACGCAAGGTGCGGCGGCCCTTCGCCGTGCTTGCCGCACGAGTGTGTTCACGGCTTCAGCAGCCACTCGTGGACGATGCGCGCGGTGCTCTCCGCGTCGCGTTCCAGCAGCGTGACGTGGTTGCCGGGGGCCGAAACGGCCTCGTGGGGCAGCGGCCAGGAGGGACGGTCGGCGCCCATGAGCAGCGCCGGGTCGTGGTCGGCGGCCGAGACGAACAGCGCGCGCGGCGCCGCGGACCCGGGTGCGGGACGCCATCCGGTGAACAGCCGGCCGTAGTGGGCGGTGGCCGTCAACTGGTCGGCGTCGACGGGCACCTCGGGGAAGTCCCGCATCAGCCGGCAGGTCGTGCCCACCATGGCGGCGGCGAGTTCCTTTTCGGGTGCCGCCGGCGAGTCCAGCAGGACCAGGGCGCGTGGCGGCGCACCGGCCCCGGTGAGGCGGGCGGCCAGGAGATGGGCGAGCCAGCCGCCGGACGAGTAGGCGACGAGGGTGAGCGGGGTGTCGCCGAACGCGGCGAGCACGGCCCGCGCCAGGCACGCCGCGGCCGCCTCGGGGCTCTCGGGCAGCGGCTCGCCCGGTGCGTAGCCGGGCGCGGGGAGCACCCAGACGTCGCGGATGCCCTGGAGGGCGGCGGCGAAGCGGGCGTACTGGTAGGGGGTGACGGGTGCCACCAGTGAGGGGAGGCAGAGCAGGGCCCCGGCACGCGTGCCGGTGGCGAGCCGTACCGGTTCGGGGGCGGGCGGGGCGTCCGGGTGTCCGCCGGGGGCCGGGCGCATGGCGGCGGCCAGGCTGAGGACGTCGAGCGCCTTGTCGTACTGCCCCTGTTCGAAGGCGTACCGGACCAGCGTGCTGACGGAGTCCGCGGGCGCGGCGGCCGGTCGCACGTCCTGGCTCCGCAACTCGCCGGTCACGTGGGCGGCCAGGGCGCGGGGGGTGGGGTGGTCGTAGAGGGTGCCGGTCGGCAGGCGCACGCCGCAGGCGCGGTTGACGCGGGTGCGGAGTTCGGCGAGGGAGAGGGAGGTGAAGCCGAGTTCGAGGAAGCGCCGGGTGGGGTCGATCTCGCCGGGGTCGGTGTGGCCGAGGACATGGGCCACTTGGGAGAGGATCAGGTCCATGACGGCGCTCTCTCGCGCGGCGGACGGCAGGTCGCGCAGCCGGTCCGTGGGGGCCGGTGGTTCGGTGCCGGGGCCGGCGGCGGCGCCGAGGAAGGACCGGGCGCCGTTGTCGGCGGCGTGGTCGGGCAGCCAGTAGCGGCGGCGGTGGAAGGCGTACGTGGGCAGGTCGACGCGCCGGGCGTCGGTCCCGTCGAACACCGCTTTCCAGTCGACGTCCGTGCCGTGCACGAAGACCTCGGCGACGGCGGTGAGGAGGCTCGCGGTCTCCTCCCGGTCGCGGCGCAGCACGCTCACGGCGACGGCCGCGTCGTCGGGGGCCTGCGCGGTGAGGACGGGGTCGGGGCCGATCTCCAGGAGCCGGGTGGCGCCCTGCGGGCCGGTCGCGGTGGTCAGCGCGTCGTGGAACCGGACGGGGCGGACGATCTGCTCGGCCCAGTAGGCGGCGGTGGTCCAGTCGCCGTCGCGCACCGCCTCGCCGGTCACCGTGCTCACGGCGGGCAGCGTCGGTGTGCGGTAAGGGATTTCGGCCGCCACGGCGGCGAAGCCGTCCAGCGCCGGTGCCATGAGCGGCGAGTGGAAGGCGTGGCTGACCCGCAGCCGGGTCGCCCGGCGCCCCCGTGCCTGGAAGGCCGCCGCGACCTTCGCCACGGCGTCCTCGGCGCCCGACACCACCACGGACCGGGGCCCGTTGACCGCGGCGAGGGTCACCGCCGCGTCCAGTGATCCGGTGATCTCCTCCTCGGTGGCCTCGATCGCCGCCATGGCCCCGCCCTCCGCAAGCCCCTGCATCAGCCGGGCGCGGGCGGCCACCAGCCGTGCGGCGTCGGGCAGTTCGAAGACGCCGGCGGCGTAGGCGGCGGCGAACTCGCCCACCGAGTGACCCACCACGCAGTCCGGCCGCATGCCCCACGAGCGCAGCAGTTCCACCAGGGCGACCTGCACGGCGAACAGCGCGGCCTGTGCGTAGCCCGTACGTCCCAGCAGGCTCGCCGCATCGGAACTCCCGGGCGCGAACACCGCGTCCCGTACGGCCGTGGGGAACCCGGGGACACCGTCGAACTCGCCGTCGAGACAGGCGCACACGTCGTCGAGCGCCCGGGCGAAGACCGGGAAGCAGGCGTACAACTCCCGGCCCATGCCCGCACGTTGACTGCCCTGCCCCGTGAACAGCCAGGCCGTGCCGCCCTCAAACGCGGTGCCCGTGACGATGCCGTGGTTCTCGGTGCCGAGGTCCGCGAGGGAGGCGGCCATGGTGGGTGTGTCGGGGCCGAGGACGACGGCCCGGTGGGTCAGGACGGCGCGGGTGGTGGCCAGGGAGAATCCGACGTCGTACGGCGACCGGTCGTCGGTGAGTGCCGCGCCGAGGCGTGCGGCCTGCCGGGCCAGGGACTCCGGGCGGTGTCCCGAGAGAACCCAGGGGACGACGGGCAGTCGCGTACCGCTCCCGTGCTGCTCGGTCTTTTCGGCGGGGGCTTCTTCGAGGACGACGTGGGCGTTGGTGCCGCTGATGCCGAACGCGGAGACGCCGGCGCGGCGCGGACGGTCGCCGCGCGTCCACGGCCGGGGCTCGGTGAGCAGGCGCACGGCGCCCGCCTCCCAGTCGACGCGGCTGGACGGCGCGTCGACGTGCAGGGTCGGTGGCAGTTGCTCGGCGTGCAGGGCGAGGATCATCTTGATGATGCCGGCGGCTCCGGCGGCGGCCTGGGTGTGCCCGAGGTTGGACTTCACCGACCCCAGCCACAGGGGCTCTTGCCGGTCCTGCCCGTAGGTGGCGAGGATGGCCTGTGCTTCGATCGGGTCGCCCAGGGAGGTGCCGGTGCCGTGCGCCTCGACAGCGTCGACGTCCGCTGCCTTCACTCCGGCGTTCTTCAACGCCTGCCGGATCACGCGCTGTTGGGAAGGGCCGTTCGGGGCGGTCAGACCGTTCGACGCACCATCCTGATTGACGGCACTCCCCCGAACGACGGCCAGCACCGGGTGACCGTTGCGGCGGGCGTCCGACAGACGCTCCAACACCAGCATCCCCACACCCTCACCCCACACCGTCCCGTCCGCACCCTCCGCGAACGCCTTGCACCGACCGTCCGCAGCAAGCCCCCGCTGCCGCGAGAACTCCACGAACGCCGCCGGCGTCGACATCACCGTCACCCCACCCGCCAACGCCAGACCACACTCACCCGCCCGCAACGCACGCACCGCCAGATGCACCGCCACCAACGCCGACGAACACGCCGTATCCACCGTCAGAGCAGGCCCCTCCAAACCCAGCGCATACGCCACCCGCCCCGACATCACACTCGCCGCAGACCCCGTACCGACAAAACCCTCCACCTCACCGAACCCACCCTGCGACGCCAGCACATAGTCCTGACCGTTCGTCCCCACGAACACACCCGACACCGACCCCCGCACCGACACCGGATCCACACCCGCCCGCTCCAACGCCTCCCACGACGTCTCCAACAGCAACCGCTGCTGCGGATCCATCGCCAACGCCTCACGCGGCGAGATCCCGAACAACCCCGCATCGAACTCCGCCGCACCCCGCACAAACCCACCGGCGTTCACGTAGGAGGTTCCGGGGTTGCCGGGGTCGGGGTGGTACACGCGGTCGATGTCCCAGCCCCGGTCCTCGGGGAAGGGGGACAGACCGTCCCGGCCCGCCGCGAGCATGTCCCACAGGGCTTCCGGGGAGTCCACGCCGCCCGGGAGGCGGCATGCCATGCCGACGATCACGACCGGGTCGGCGTCGGCACCGGGGGCGGTGGGTGATCCCGGACTGTCCTGGGAGCCCTCGTTCGCCTGGTCGCCGGGCAGTTGGGCGCGGACGTGGGCGGCCAGGGCGGCCGGGGTGGGGTGGTCGTAGACGAGGGTGGCGGGCAGGCGCAGGCCGGTCGCGGCGCCGAGGCGGTTGCGGAGTTCGACGGAGGTCAGTGAGTCGAAACCGAGGTCGCTGAAGGGACGGTCGGGCGCGACGGCGGCGCCGGAGGCGTGTCCGAGGACCGCGGCGACGGTGTCCCGCACGTGGGTGAGGACGACGCGTTCGCGTTCCGCGGCCGGGCGGCCGTGCAGGGCCGTGGCGAGTGCACCCCCGTCGGGTGTGGACTGCTCGGGGCCGGTGCCGCCGGACTGCGTCTTCGTCCTGGCCGGCTCGGTGAGTTCGCGCAGGAGGGAGCCGCGGCGCGCGTACGCGGTGGTCGCGGCGAAGCGGGACCAGTCGGCGTCGAGGACGGTGGCGCAGACCCGGTCGTCGTCCAGGATGCGCTGGAGGGCGTCGACGGCGGTGTCCGGGTCGAGCGGGCGGATGCCGAGCCGGCCGAGGTGTGCCGTGACGACAGGGTCGGCGGCCATGCCGTCACCGGCCCAGGGCCCCCACGCGACGGATGTGGCGGGCAGCCCCTGGGCGCGGCGGTACTGGGCGAGGGCGTCCAGGCGCGCGTTGGCGGCGGCGTAGGCGGCCTGGCCGGCGTTGCCGGTCACGCCCGCGGTGGAGGAGAACAGGACGAAGGCGTCGAGCGGGCGGTCGGCGGTCAGTTCGTGGAGGTGCTGGGCCGCTTCGGCCTTCACGGCGAGGACGCGTGCCAGCCGCTCGGGGGTGAGGTCGGCGGCGAGCCCGTCGTCGAGGACGCCTGCCGCGTGGACGACGACGGTCGGCGGGTGGGCGTGCAGGAGGCCGGCCAGGGCGTTCCGGTCGGTGATGTCGCAGGCGGCGAGGGTGACTTCGGCGCCGCGTCCGACGAGTTCGGCGTGCAGTTCCCGGGCGCCGGGCGCGTCGGCGCCGCGACGGGAGACGAGGACGAGGTGGTCGGCGCCGCGGTCGAGGAGCCAGTGGGCGATGTGCCGGCCCAGCGCGCCGGAGCCTCCGGTGACGAGGGCGGTGCCGTGGAAGCGGGTGCCGCGGTCCTTGTCCGGGCTGCCGCCGGGGGCGGTGTCGCGTTCGAGGCGGGCGGCGAGGACGCCGGTGGGGCGCAGCGCGAGCTGGTCCTCGTCGCCGGGTGCGGTCAGCGCGGCGGCGAGGCGTTCGGCGTCGTCGGCGTCCGGGTCGGCGGGCAGGTCCACGAGTCCGCCCCAGCGGTCGGGCTGTTCCAGGGCGAGGGTGCGGCCGAGGCCCCACACGGCCGCCTCGGCGGGCCGGGAAGGGGTGTCTCCCGCGCCGACGGACTGGGCGGAGCGGGTGGCGCACCAGAGGCGGGCCGTGGGTGCGGTGTCGGCGAGTGCCTGCCAGAGGGCGAGCGTCTGGGCCGGGGACGGCAGGAGGGCGAGGACGGAGGTGTACGAGGAGTCGCCTGTCGGGGAGTTGTCCGCGGGGATGCGGTGCGCGAGGTCGGTGCGTGTGTCCGTGTCGGAGACGTGGATCAGGTCCACCTCGGCGCCCGACCGGCGCAGGGCGGCTGCGATGTCTTCACCGGGCGGGTCGATGCCCGCACCGGCCGGGTCGATGTCCGCACCGGTCGGGGTCGTCGTGGCCACGAGCCAGCGGCCCGTGCGGCGGGGCCCGTCGGCGGCGCCGAGGCGTGCGGGGCGCCAGCGCACACGGTAACGGCGTGCCGCCTGTTCGCGTGCCTGCCGGCCCTGGCGGCGCCACTCGGACAGCGCGGGCACCACGGTGTCCAGCGCGTCGCCGGTGTCGACGCCGAGGCGTTCGGCGAGTGTGTCGGTCTCACCGCGTTCCACGAGGTCCCAGAACCGTGACTCGACGGCACCGTCGTCACCGCCCGCGCCCCGGTCGCTCGTGGTCACGGCGTGGTCGGGCAGCCAGTACCGCTCGCGCTGGAAGGCGTACGTGGGCAGGTCCACGCGGCGCGCGCCCGTGCCGTCGAAGAGCGCGGCCCAGCGGACGTCGGCGCCCCGCACGAACATCTCCGCGGCGGCGGTCAGCACGGTTTCCGGTTCCGCCCGCCCCTTGCGCAGGGTCGCCGCGGCGGCGTGCCCGGCCTCCCGGGCGAGGGCGGTGAGGACGGGCTCCGGCCCGATCTCCAGGAGCCGGGTGGCGCCCTGCGGGCCGGTCACGGTGGTGAGGGCGTCGTGGAACCGGACGGGGCGCCGGACCTGTTCGACCCAGTAGGCGGCGGTGGTCCAGTCGCCGTCCCGGACGGCTTCCCCGCTCACGGTGCTGATGGCGTTCAGTGCGGGGGCTCGGTAGGCGACACCGGCCGCGACGGCGGCGAAGTCGTCGAGCATTGGTTCCATCAGCGGCGAGTGGAAGGCGTGGCTGACCTTCAGCCGCGACACCCGACGGCCCCGCTCCCGGGCCACCGCCATCGCCTCCTCAACCAGATGCCCATCACCCGAAACAACCACCGAGGACGGCCCATTGACGACAGCCACAGCGACCCGCCCACCGCCAGTAAGGCCCTTCAACAGCTCCGTCACCTCGGCTTCCGAGCCCTCCAGCGCGGCCATCGCCCCACCCCCGGGCAACGCCTGCATCAACCGCGCCCGCGCGGCCACCAGCCGTACGGCGTCGGGCAGTGCGAAGACGCCCGCCGTGTGGGCGGCGGCGAACTCGCCCACCGAGTGACCGAGGACGCAGTCCGGCCGCATGCCCCATGAGCGCAGCAGCGCCACGAGCGCCACTTGCAGGGCGAACAGGGCGGGTTGGGCACAGCCGGTGCGGGCGAGGAGCTCCGGCTCAGCGGTGAAGATCGTGTCGCGGAGGGGGGTGTGGGTGGGGTCGGTTGCTCCGAGTTCGGTGTCGAGGAGGTCGCACACCTCGTCGAGCGCCCGACGGAACTCCGGGAACTCGTCGTGGAGTTCGCGTCCCATGCCGGGGCGCTGGCTGCCCTGCCCGGTGAACATCCACGCGGTGCGGCCTTTGAGGATCTGGCCCGTCACGAGGGCGGGGTGGTGGTCGCCGTCGGCGAGGGCGCGTGTGCCGCTGCGCAGGGTGTCCGTGTCCGGGCCCAGGACGACGGCCCGGTGGGTGAGGACGGCGCGGGTGGTGGCCAGGGAGAGGCCGATGTCGGCCTGCGACGCGGGCTGCGGGCTGCGGTGTGCGCCGAGGCGTGCGGCCTGGGCGCGAAGGGCGTCGGCGTCGCGTCCCGTCACGATCCAAGGAGTCACGGGGAGTTGAGCAGTGGGCCGGGGCTGCTCGGTCTTTTCGGCGGGGGCTTCTTCGAGGACGACGTGGGCGTTGGTGCCGCTGATGCCGAACGCGGAGACGCCGGCGCGGCGCGGACGGTCGCCGCGCGTCCACGGCCGGGGGTCGGTGAGCAGGCGTACGGCGCCCGCCTCCCAGTCGACGTGTGAGGACGGACGGTCGGCGTGCAGCGTTCTGGGCAGGGACTCGCGCTGGAACGCGAGAACCATCTTGATGATGCCGGCGGCTCCGGCGGCGGCCTGGGTGTGCCCGAGGTTGGACTTCACCGACCCCAGCCACAGGGGCTCTTGCCGGTCCTGCCCGTAGGTGGCGAGGATGGCCTGTGCTTCGATCGGGTCGCCCAGGGAGGTGCCGGTGCCGTGCGCCTCGACAGCGTCGACGTCCGCTGCCTTCACTCCGGCGTTCTTCAACGCCTGCCGGATCACGCGCTGTTGGGAAGGGCCGTTCGGGGCGGTCAGACCGTTCGACGCACCGTCCTGATTGACGGCACTGCCCCGTACGACGGCCAGCACCGGGTGACCGTTGCGGCGGGCGTCCGACAGACGCTCCAACACCAGCATCCCCACACCCTCACCCCACACCGTCCCGTCCGCACCCTCCGCGAACGCCTTGCACCGACCGTCCGCAGCAAGCCCCCGCTGCCGCGAGAACTCCACGAACGCCGCCGGCGTCGACATCACCGTCACACCACCCGCCAACGCCAGACCACACTCACCCGCCCGCAACGCACGCACCGCCAGATGCACCGCCACCAACGCCGACGAACACGCCGTATCCACCGTCAGAGCAGGCCCCTCCAAACCCAGCGCATACGCCACCCGCCCCGACATCACACTCGCCGCAGACCCCGTACCGACAAAACCCTCCACCTCACCGAACCCACCCTGCGACGCCAGCACATAGTCCTGACCGTTCGTCCCCACGAACACACCCGACACCGACCCCCGCACCGACACCGGATCCACACCCGCCCGCTCCAACGCCTCCCACGACGTCTCCAACAGCAACCGCTGCTGCGGATCCATCGCCAACGCCTCACGCGGCGAGATCCCGAACAACCCCGCATCGAACTCCGCCGCACCCCGCACAAACCCACCGGCGTTCACGTAGGTGCGGCCGGACTGTCCGGGTACGGGGTCGAAGATCTCGTCCAGGTCCCAGCCGCGGTCGGCCGGGAACGGGGTCATGCCGTCGCGGCCTTCGGCCAGCAGGTCCCACAGGTCGTCCGGGGACGAGACGCCGCCGGGGAAGCGGCATGCCATGCCGACGATCGCGATGGGCTCGCGGGAGGAGGCGACGAGTTGCCGGTTGCGCTTCTTCAGCGTCTCGGTCTCCTCCAGGGACTTCCGCAGGGCCTGGACGACCTTCTCGTACGGTGCGCTCATCGGTCCCTCAGTCAGTCTCGGTCGGTGAATGCGAGGTCGGCGTCGGTGTAAGGATCTGTGTCGGGATCTGCATCGAGACCTGTGTCGGGCCCTGTGTCGGGATCTGTGTCGGAGTCGATGTAGGCATCCGTGTCGGCGTCTTCATCGGGCATGTCGTCGCCGAGTGCCAGGTGCACCAGTTCCTCCACGGCCAGGTCCGCGATGGCGGGGTCCTCGCCGTCCGGGTCGTCGTCGGCCCAGGACCGGTCGGTGTCGTCCGTGCTGCGGGCCTGCTCGTCGTCGGCCTCGGCCAGCAGGGTCCGCAGGCCGGGCAGGAGGCCTGCTTCGTGCAGGCGGGTGAGCGGGATCGAGGCGAGCAGGCGGCGGACGCGGTCCTCGTCCATGTCCTGCGGTGAGAGCTCCGCGGTGTCGGCCGGGAACAGCTCGGCGTGGAGGTGGCGGGCCAGGCCGACGGGGGTGGGGTGGTCGAAGACGAGGGTCGTGGCGAGCCGCAGGCCGGTGCCGGCCATCAGCTGGTTGCGCAGGTCGACGGCGGTCAGGGAGTCGAAGCCGAAGTCCTTGAACGGGCGGTCGGCGTCGAGTGCCGCCGGTGACTCGTGGCCGAGGACCGCGGCGACGCGGGCCAGGACGAAGTCACCCAGGGCGCGTTCGCGTTCGGCGGGCGGCAGGTCGCGCAGCCTGCTGACGAGTTCACCTGCCCCGGCGCCCGGTGCGGCGGCGTCGGAGCGGCCGGCCGGTGCGGCGTCGGGCAGGTCGGAGAGGAGGGCGCTGGGACGGGTGAGCGTGAACGCCGTGGCGAAGCGGTCCCAGGAGACGTCCACCACGGTCGTGCAGGGCTGGTCGTCGGCGAGCACCTGGTCCAGAGCGGCGAGGGCACGCTCGGGCGGCAGCAGGCGCAGCCCGGAGCGCCGGATGCGTTCCTCGGCGGCCCGGTCGGCGGCCATGCCGTCACCGGCCCAGGGCCCCCAGGCTACGGATGCGGCGGGCAGGCCCTGGGCGCGGCGGTACTGGGCGAGGGCGTCGAGGTGGGCGTTGGCGGCGGCGTAGGCGGCCTGGCCGGCGTTGCCGAGGACTCCGGTCACGGAGGCGAACAGGACGAAGAAGTCGAGGTCGAGACCGAGGTCGGTGGTCAGTTCGTGCAGCAGGTCGGCGGCGGTGGCCTTGGCCGCGAGTGCGGCGGCCAGGTGCTGTGGTGTGAGGTCGGCGAGGACACCGTTGGCCGGTACGCCCGCCGCGTGGACGACCCCGGTCAGCGGCGTGTTCTCGGGGATGCCCGCAAGCAGGTCGCGCAGCGCGTCCCGGTCGGTGAGGTCGCAGGCCGCGAGGGTGACGCGGGCGCCGAGTGCGGCGAGTTCGTCGCGCAGCCCGGTGGCGCCGGGGGCGTCGGCGCCACGCCGGGAGACGAGGAGCAGGTGCTCGGCGCCCTGGTGCGCGAGCCGGCGGGCGACGTGGCTGCCGAGGGCTCCCGTGCCGCCCGTGATCAGCACCGTCCCGCGGTTCCGGGCCGGTGACGGGGCGGAGTGGCGGGCGCTGTCGTCCCGGACGAGCCGGGCCGCGAAGACGCCGCCTCCCGCGCGGACGGCGAGCTGGTCCTCCCGCCAGTCGGCGGACCCGCTGTGGGCGAGGATCTGGACGAGCCGGGTCACTTCCCGGTGTCCGGGGCGGGCGGGGAGGTCGGTCAGCCCGCCCCACAGGTCGGGGTGTTCCAGGGCCAGGCTGCGGCCGAGTCCCCAGAGCTGGGCCTGGGCGGGGTGGTGGAGGGGATCGCCGGAGCCGACCGAGACGGCGGACCGGGTCACGCACCACAGGGGGGCGCCGGTTCCGCCGGCCGCGTCCGTCCAGGCCTGGGCGAGGAGGAGGGTGAGGGCGGTGGCGGCAGGGGGCAGCCCGTCGTCGGAGGCGGGTTCGTCGGCCGAGGCGAGCAGGGAGAGCACACCGTCCGGGGCGAGTTCGCGCAGCCTGGCGGTGAGCGCGGTGCGGCTGTCGTGGGTGCCGACGGTCAGGACGGTGACCTGGGCGCCGGCGTCCCGCAGGGCCCGCGTGCACTGTTCCAGGAAGCCGTCCTGGTCCGCCGCGTCCTGTTCCGGGGCGGCGACCAGCCAGTGCCCGGTGAGTGCGGAGGCGGCGGCCGGGACGCCGATCGGCTTCCAGGTGAGCCGGTAGCGCCAGGCGGTCAGCTCCGACGCCTCGCGCTGCCGCCTGCGCCAGTCGGACAGCACCGGCAGCACCGTGTCGAGGGAGGCATCGGGTGCCACGCCCAGCCGGTCGGCGAGCGCGGCGGTGTCGCCGTCCTCGACCAGGCTCCAGAACCCGTCGTCCGTTCCGGTGCGGCCGGCGCCGTCCGCACCGCCGGCCCGCCGCTGAGTCCGGCGGTCGCGCAGCCAGTACCGGCGGCGCTGGAAGGCGTACGTGGGCAGGTCGAGGCGTTCCCACGGTGGCGCGACGCCGGCCCCGTCGGTGGCCGGTGCGACGGCCGGGTCGGCGGTCGTCGCGGTGGCCGCAGCAGTGGTGGCCACGGCAGTGGTGGCCACGGCAGTGGTGGCCACGGCAGTGGTTGAGTCGGCGGCCGTGGTGGCCACCATGACGGTGGTCCGGTCGGATGCCGTGGTGAGGGGCGTGGCGGGGGGCGTGGCGGGGGCCGTAGTGACGGCCGTGACGGTGCCCGGGGCGGCGGCCGTGGCCGGGGCCGGGGCCGGTGTGGCGGCGGTAGTGGTGGCCGGGGCCGGTGTGACGGCCGTGGCCAGAGCCGAGGTGGTGGTCGTGGCGGTGGTCCGGTCGGCGGCCGTGGTGACGGCGGCCCAGTCGGTCTTCATGCCGCGCACGAACAGTTCGGCGACGGCCGTGAGGAGGCTTTCGGGTTCGGGCCGGCCGGTCCGCAGGACGGCGGTGGCGGTGCTGCGGCCGTCCGAGGCGGACCGGGCGCGGGCGGTGAGGACGGGCTCCGGTCCCAGTTCCAGCAGGCAGGTCGCGCCGTGGTCACCGGTGGCCGTGGTCAGCGCGTCGTGGAACCGCACGGGCCGCCGCACCTGGTCCACCCAGTATCCGGCGGTGGCCCATTCCGCCGTGACGGCCTCGCCGGTGGCGGAGCTGACGGCGGCAACCGTCGGGCGGCGGTACGTGACGGTCCGGGCCACGGCGGCGAAGTCGTCGAGCATCGGTTCCATCAGCGGCGAGTGGAAGGCGTGGCTGACCCGCAGCCGCGACACCCGACGGCCCCGCTCCCGGGCCACCGCCAACGCCTCCTCAACCAGATGCCCATCACCCGAAACAACCACCGAGGACGGCCCATTGACGACAGCCACAGCCACCTGCCCACCGCCAGTAAGGCCCTTCAGCAACTCCGTCACCTCGGCTTCCGAGCCCTCCAGCGCGGCCATCGCCCCACCCCCGGGCAACGCCTGCATCAACCGCGCCCGCGCGGCCACCAGCCGTACGGCGTCCGGGAGTTCGAAGACACCGGCGGTGTAGGCGGCGGCCAGTTCGCCGACCGAGTGGCCGGTGACCAGGTCGGGGCGGACGCCCCAGGAGCGCAGGAGTTCCGCCAGGGCCACCTGGAGGGCGAAGAGTGCGGTCTGCGCGTAACCGGTGGCGTCGAGCAGTCCGTCGTCCTCCCGCGCGGCGGGGTCGGCGAACAGGACGTCGCGCAGAGGGCGCGGGAATCCGGCCTCGGGTCCGCCGAGCTCCGCTTCGAGCAGGTCGCAGACGGCGTCCAGGGCCTGCGCGAACACCGGGTAGGCGGCGTGCAGTTCGCGGCCCATGCCGGGACGCTGGCTGCCCTGCCCGGTGAACAGCCACGCCGTGCGGCCCTCTCCGACCGTGCCGGTCACGACGGTCGCGTGCCCGGTGACCGACTCACCGTCGGTGGCCAAGGCGTGCATCCCGGCGCGCAGTTGGTCCGTGTCGGAGCCGAGGATCACGGCACGGTGGTCCAGCACGGCCCGGGTGGTGGCCAGGGCGTGGGCGACGGCGTACGGGGACCGCTCGGGTCCGTTCGTGAGGAAACCGGCGAGCCGTGCCGCCTGCGCCCGGGTCGCCTGGGCGGTACGGCCGGACACGAGCCAGGGGACGAGCGGCGCACGACCGTTCCCGCCCGGCACCGCGACCGCCGGGGCGTGCGTGGAGGCGGGCGGCGGCGCCTCTTCCAGGATGACGTGGGCGTTGGTGCCGCTGATGCCGAACGAGGAGACGCCGGCCCGGCGCGGACGGTCGCCGCTCGCCTGCCAGTCACGGGGCTCCGTCAGCAGCCGTACCGCTCCCGACTCCCAGTCGACGTGGCTGGACGGACGGTCCACGTGCAGTGTCCTCGGCAGGTGGCGCCGCTGGAGCGCCATGACCATCTTGATGACACTCGCCGCCGCGGCGCCCGCCTGGGCGTGCCCGATGTTGGACTTGACCGACCCCAGCCAGAGCGGTTCGTCGTCGCTGCGGGCCTGGCCGTAGGTGGCGAGGAGGGCCTGCGCCTCGATGGGGTCGCCGAGCCGCGTACCGGTGCCGTGCGCCTCCACCACGTCCACCTCGGCGGGCGAGACACGGGCGGCCTTCAACGCCTGCCGGATGACCCGCTGCTGGGACGGCCCGTTGGGCGCGGTGAGGCCGTTCGAGGCACCGTCCTGATTGACGGCGCTGCCGCGTACGACGGCCAGCACGGGGTGGCCGTTGCGGCGGGCGTCGGACAGCCGTTCCAGCACGAGGATGCCGCCGCCCTCGGCCCAACCGGTGCCGTCCGCGCTGTCGGCGAACGACTTGCACCGGCCGTCGCCGGCCAGCCCGCCCTGCCGCGCGAACTCCAGGAACATACCGGGCGTCGCCATCACGGTGGCACCACCGGCCAACGCCATGTCGCACTCCCCCGCGCGCAGGGCCTGCGCCGCCAGATGCAGCGCGACCAGCGCCGACGAACACGCGGTGTCCACGGACACGGCCGGGCCCTCCAGCCCGAAGACGTACGACAGCCGGCCCGAGGCGACGCTCGGGGTGCTGCCCGTGAGCAGATAGCCGTCGGTCTCCGGATCGGCGTCGTCGTCCTCCTGCCCGCTGGCGTAGCCGTTCGCGGAGACACCCGCGTACACGCCGGTCGCCGAACCCTTCAGCGACAGCGGATCGATGCCGGCACGTTCCAGGGCCTCCCAGGCGGTCTCCAGCAGCAACCGCTGCTGCGGGTCCATCGCCAGCGCCTCGCGCGGCGAGATCCCGAACAACTCCGCGTCGAACTCCGTGGCCCCGTCCACGAATCCGCCGACCGCCGCCACACCGTCCAGCGCCCGCGTGTTCCAGCCACGGTCCAGTGGGAAGGGCGCGATGCCGTCGCCGCCGGTGGTCACCAGGTCCCAGAGGGCCTCCGGAGAGTCCACGCCTCCGGGATAGCGGCAGCCCATGCCGACGACGGCGATCGGCTCGTCGGCCGCCGGCGCGGAGGGTGTCGTGGTGTCCCGGCCCTCCCCCGTGCCCTCGGCCGGGGCACCCGTCAGCTTCTCCCGCAGCCATGTCGCGAGACCGGCCGGCGTCGGGTGGTCGAAGATCACGGTCACCGGGAGGGTGACGCCGGTGGCCGAGCCGAGGCGGTTGCGCAGGTCGACGGCGGTGAGCGAGTCGAACCCGAGGTCCTTGAAGGCGCGTTCGGGGTCGACGGCGGCGGGTGAGGCGTGGCCGAGGACGGCGGCGACCTGGGTCCGCACGAGGTCCAGCAGCTCGCGTTCCTGTTCCTCGACGGACAGCTCACGCAGCCGCCGGGCCAGGGCACCGCCACCGGCCGCGTGCCCTGCGACGCGGCGCCGACGGTCGGGGGCGGGGAGGATGCCGTGCAGGACGGCCGGGAGGGTTTCCCGCACGGCGGCCAGGGAGGCCGGGCGGAGGGCTACGGGGACGGCGACCGGCTCGTTGACGAGCAGGGCGGTGTCCAGGAGGGCGAGGCCCTGACTGGTCGGCAGTGCGGGGAAGCCCTGCCGGGCCATCCGGTCCAACTCTGCTTTCGCGAGCGTGCCGCCCATGCCCTCGGCGGTCTCCCACATACCCCACGCCAACGACACACCGGGCAGACCCGCAGCGCGGCGGGACACGGCCAGGGCATCCAGGACGTTGTTCGCGGCAGCGTACGCGGCCTGACCGACGTTCCCGACCACGCCCGCGAAGGACGAGAACAACACAAACGCCGACAGATCATGATCACGGGTGAGCTCATGCAGGTGAAGCGCCGATTCCGCCTTCGCGGCGAGGACACGCGCCAGCCGCTCCGGAGTCAGGTCCGCGATCAGACCGTCGTCCAGGACACCGGCCGCATGGACGACAGCACTCAGCCGGACGCCCTCCAGGATGCGGGCCAGGGCTTGGCGATCGGTGACGTCACAGGCCCGGACGCTCACCCGGGCGCCCAACTCCTCAAGTTGCTCGGTGAGTTCGCGAGCGCCCGGGGCTTCGAGACCACGCCGGGACACCAGCAACAAGTCCCGCACACCATGCCGGGCCACCAGATGCCGGGCCAGCTCAGCGCCCAGCCCACCCGTACCGCCCGTGATCAGCACCGTGCCGGACTGCTGCCAGGGAGCCGGAACCGAGACGACCACCTTGCCGACGTGCTTGGCCTGCCCCAGCAGCCGCAACGCCTCCGGCGCCCGAGCGATCTCGAACGAGGTCACCGTGTTCGGCTTCAGCAGACCCTTTTCAAACAGCTCCAGCAACGCGGCGAACATCTCCGCGATCCGCTCCGGACCCGCGTCCATCAGATCGAACGCGGTGTAGTCCACCCCGTACTCCGCACGCACCTGCTCGGGGTCCCGTACGTCGGTCTTGCCCATCTCCACGAACCGGCCGCCAGGACGCACCAACCGCAACGACGCGTCCACGAACTCTCCCGCCAGAGAGTCCAGAACAACATCCACGCCGGGCTGGAAACGTGTCTCGAAGTCCGTAGTACGGGACGAAGCGATCCGCTCCTCCGGAACCCCCAGCCCTCGCACCACCGGCCACTTCGGTTCACTCGCCGTCCCGTACACCACCGCACCCAAGTGCCGGGCCAGCTGCACCGCGGCCATCCCGACACCACCTGCGGCGGAATGGACCAGCACCGACTCACCCGCCCGCAACCCCGCGAGGTCGACCAGCGAGTAGTACGCCGTGAGGAACACGATCGGCACCGACGCCGCCTGCTCGAAGGACCAGCCCTCCGGGACCTGGCACACCATCCGCGCATCCGCCCGCGCCGTCGGCCCGAACGCACCGTCCAGCAGGCCCATCACCCGGTCACCGACCGCCAGCCCCTCAACCCCCGGACCGACCTCCAACACCACACCGGCGCCCTCGTGACCGAGCCGCCCCGCGTCACCCGGATACATGCCGAGCACGTTCAGTACGTCACGGAAGTTGACGCCCGCCGCACGCACACCGACCCGTACCTGGCCCGGCGCGAGCGGGATCGGCTGCTCGGGGACCAGGGCGACACCGTCCAGCCGCCCCTGGTCCACGACGTCCATGCGCCAGCCGTCACCCACACCCGCAGGAGGCACCAGCACGCCGCCCGAGGCCATCCGTGCCAGGCGCGGCACCCACACCTTGCCCTCGCGGACAGCCATCTGGTCTTCGTCGGTGCGGGTGGCGGCGAGTCGGTACGACTCGGGGGCGTCGTCGGTGTCGACGAGGGCGAAGCGTCCGGGGTGTTCGTTCATGGCGGAGCGGACCAGGCCCCAGACTCCGGCGCCGCCGACGTCGGGTGTCTCGCCGTCGCGGACCGCCACGGCGCCGTTGGTCACGACGACGAGCCGTGCGGAGGCGAAGCGCTCCTCGGTGAGCCACTCGCGTACGGCTGCCAGGGCGTCGCCGACCGCCGCGGTTCCCGCTCCTGCGGCGATCGGCAGGACGACCGTGTCGGGTACGGCGTCGTCGCAGCCGGCGAGGGTGAGGCCGGCCGCCTGCCAGGGTTCCGGGGCCTCCGGTGCACGCAGGACGGTCACCCGGTCGGAAGGTGCCGCCGTACGCTCGCCGGACGGCACGAGCGGAGTCCACTCGACCCGGTAGAGGTCCTCGGCGGCGTTGGCGGCGGCGCTCTGTGCGGCGAGCTCACCGGTGGAGACCGGGCGGAGCAGCAGCGACTCGACGGCGGCGACCGGGTCGCCGGCGGCGTCGGCCACGTGCAGCGCGTAGGTGCCGGAGCCGCGCGGTTCGACGCGTACCCGCACCCGGTCGGCGCCCACGGCCTGGCAGGTGACTCCCGACCAGGCGAAGGGCAGCAGTGTGCCTTCCCGGTCGTCGGCACGCAGTGCAAGGGCGTGCAGAACGGCGTCCAGCAGCGCCGGATGCAGACTGAACGCGGGCGCCTCGGCCGCCACCGCCTCGGGCAGGGCGGCCTCCACGTACAGGGCGTCGCCGTGCGTCCAGACGTTGCGCAGGCCGCGGAAGGCCGTGCCGTACCGCAGGCCCGCGTCGGCGAGCCGCTCGTACAGGCCGGTCACGTCGGCCGGTTCGGCGCCGGCCGGGGGCCAGGTCCGCAGGTCCGACGGCCGGGACGGGGTCGCATCGCCGCTCACCGCGCCGGTGGCGTGCAGGGTCCAGGTGCTGTCGTCGTCGGCGGTGTCCGGGCGGGCGTACAGCCGCAGGGAGCGGGTGCCGGTGTCGTCCGGGGCGTCGAGGGCGATCTGCACCTGCGCGGCGCCTCGGTCGGGGAGGATCAGCGGGGCCTGGAGGGCGAGTTCGTCGACGCGGTCGCAGTGGACGCGTTCGGCTGCCGCCAGGGCGAGTTCGAGCATCGCGGTGCCCGGGACGACGGTGGTCCCGCCCACGACGTGGTCGGCGAGCCAGGGCGTGGCGGCGACGGACAGCCTGGCGGTCAGCAGGACGGCGTCCGTACCGGCCACGGGGACGGCAGCGCCGAGCAGCGGGTGCTGGGCCGCCCGGAGGCCTAGGCCGCGCGCGTCGGCGGACCCGCCCGCGTCGCGCAGCCAGTAGCGCTCGCGCTGGAAGGCGTAGGTGGGCAGCCGGGTCGGTGTGGCGCCGCTGTCCGTGAACAGGGCCGCCCAGTCGACGGGTGTGCCGCGTACGTACAGTTCGGCGACCGCGTGCAGCAGGCTGTGGGCCTCGGGGCGGTTCCTGCGGAGGGCGGGGACGGCGTGGGCGGGTTCCACGAGGGCGGACAGCACCGGGTCCGGGCCCAGTTCGAGGAAGCGTACGGCGCCGAGATCGCCGACTGCGGTGAGGGCGGCGTCGTGGAAGCGGACGGCCTGGCGTACCTGGCGCACCCAGTAGTCGGGGGTAGTCCAGTCGCCGTCGGCGAGTGCCGCACCGGTCAGGGTGCTGACGGCGGCCATGGTCGGCCGGCGGTAGTCGATGCGGGCGGCGATCCCGGCGAACTCGGCGAGCATCGGCTCCATCAGCGGCGAGTGGAAGGCGTGCGAGACGCGCAGCCGGGTGGTGCGGCGGCCCAGGCCGGACACGGCCGCCATGACCCGCTCGACGCCTGCCTCCGTACCCGAAACCACCATGGCCTGCGGCCCGTTGACGGCCGCGACCGCCACGTCTTCCGCACCCCTGAGCAGTTCGGCGACTTCCGCCTCGTCCGCCTCCACCGCGGCCATCGCCCCGCCCTCGGGCAGCGCCTGCATCAGCCGGGCACGAGCGGCCACCAGCCGCACCGCGTCCGCGAGTTCGAAGACCCCGGCCACGTGGGCGGCCGCGAACTCGCCGACGGAGTGGCCGAGTACCACGTCGGGACGTACGCCCCAGGAGTGCAGGAGCGCGGCGAGCGCGGTTTCGACGGCGAAGAGGGCGGCCTGGGCGTAGCCGGTCCGGTCCAGCAGAGCGGCGGCGGTCGAGTCGTCGTCCGCGAACAGCACCTCGCGCAGCGGCAGGGGGAAGCCGTCCGCCCCGGCCAGCTCGGCTTCCAGCAGTTCGGCGACCTCGTCGAAGGCGCGCGCGAACTCGGCGTAGGCGGTGTGGAGTTCGCGCCCCATGCCGATGCGCTGGCTGCCCTGGCCGGTGAACATCCACGCCGTGCGGCCCTCGGTGACGACGCCGGCGACGGCCGACCCGGCGAGTTCGGCCGGTCCGGTGACTGCGGTGAGTCCGGCGCGCAGGGTTTCGGCATCGGGGCCCAGTACGACCGCCCGGTGCTCCAGCGCCGCCCGGGTGGTGGCGAGCGAGAGCCCGACATCGAGCGGCGAGACGTCCGGCCGTCCGGTGAGGAACTCGGCCAGCCGCTCGGACTGAGCGATGACCGCCTGTTCACTGCGGCCGGACAGCACCCACGGGACGACGGGGACAGGAGACGCCTGCCTCTGCGGCGAGGGTGCGCTCGGTGCTTCCTCCAGGACGACGTGGGCGTTGGTGCCGCTGATACCGAAGGACGACACACCGGCGCGGCGCGGACGGTCACCGCGCGGCCAGGCCCGCTCCTCCGTCAGCAGCGCCACCGCACCCGTCGACCAGTCCACGTGGGACGACGGCTCGTCCACATGCAGCGTGCGCGGCAGACGCTCCCGGCGCAACGCCATCACCATCTTCACCACACCGGCCACACCGGCAGCCGCCTGCGCATGACCGATGTTGGACTTGATCGACCCCAGCCAGAGCGGCTCGTCGTCACTACGCCCCTGCCCGTACGTGGCCAGCAATGCCTGCGCCTCGATCGGGTCGCCGAGCCGCGTACCGGTCCCGTGCGCCTCCACGGCATCCACCTCGGAGGGTTCCAGCCGGGCGGCGGCGAGCGCCTGCCGGATCACCCGCTGCTGCGACGGCCCGTTCGGCGCGGTCAACCCGTTCGACGCCCCGTCCTGATTGACCGCGCTGCCCCGCACGACGGCCAGCACGGGATGCCCATTACGGCGGGCGTCGGACAACCGCTCCAGCACCAGAATGCCGCCACCCTCGGCCCAACCAGTGCCGTCGGCAGCCTCGGCGAACGACTTGCACCGACCGTCACCAGCCAACCCGCCCTGCCGCGCGAACTCCAGGAAGATCCCCGGCGTCGCCATCACCGTCGCGCCACCGGCCAGGGCGAGATCGCACTCCCCCGCGCGCAGAGCCTGCGCCGCCAGATGGAGAGCCACCAGCGCGGACGAGCACGCCGTGTCGACGGAGACCGCCGGCCCTTCAAGCCCGAACACGTACGACAGCCGGCCCGATGCCACGCTGGGCGTGCTGCCGGTGAGCAGATACCCCTCGGTGTTGCCCTGCGGGTCGTCCACCGTCCCGCTGCCGTAACCGTTCGCGGAGACACCCGCGTACACGCCGGTCGCCGAACCCCGCAGCGAGGTCGGGTCGATGCCAGCGTCCTCCAGCGCTTCCCAGGCGGTCTCCAGCAGCAACCGCTGCTGCGGGTCCATCGCCAGCGCCTCACGCGGCGAGATCCCGAACAACTCCGCGTCGAAAAGGGCGACATCGTCAACGAACCCGCCCACTGAGGTCAGGCCGTCCAGGAGGGCCGGGTCCCAACCACGGTCGGCGGGGAGGGCGGTGAGACCGTCGCGGCCCTCGGCGACCAGATCCCAGAGCGCGTCCGGCGAGTCCGCACCGCCGGGGAAACGGCACCCCATGCCGACGACGGCGATCGGCTCGTCCAGGGCCACTCGGGCGCGGGAGCCGACCGCTGGTGCGCCGTCGGTCCGGTCCGCCGAGCCCAGCAGTTGAGTTTTCAGGAAGGCCGTGAGCGACGCGGGCGTCGGATGGTCGAAGACGAGGGTGGCCGGGAGGGTGATACCGGTGGCCGAGCCGAGCCGGTTGCGCAGGTCGACAGCGGTCAGCGAGTCGAACCCGAGGTCCTTGAAGGCGCGGGCCGGATCGACCGACCCGGCCGAGGCATGGCCCAGCACCGCCGCCACCTGCGTCAGCACGAGGTCGAGCAGTAGCCGCTCCTGCTCGGTGTCCTGGAGTCCGGCGAGCTTGCGCGCCAGAGCGGTCCCGGTCCCCGCGGTGGCGCTTCCCGCAGCGCGACGCCGGCGGTCGGAAGCGGGAACGAGGTCGTGCAGAACGGTCGGCAGCGTGTCCCGGACGGCTGAGAGGGCGGACGGACGCAGGGCCACGGGGACGGCGACCGGCTCGTTGACGAGCAGGGCGGTGTCCAGGAGGGCAAGCCCTTCACTGGTTTCGAGAGCTGGGAAGCCCTGCCGAGCCATCCGGTCCAACTCGGCCTTGGCGAGCGTGCCGCCCATGCCCTCGGCGGTCTCCCACATACCCCACGCGAGCGAGACTGCGGGCAGACCCGCAGCGCGGCGGGACACGGCGAGCGCGTCCAGGACGTTGTTCGCGGCGGCATACGCGGCCTGACCTGTGCTGCCGACCACGCCCGCGAAGGACGAGAACAACACAAACGCCGACAGATCATGGCCACGGGTGAGCTCATGCAGGTGGAGCGCCGATTCCGCCTTCGCGGCGAGGACACGCGCCAGCCTCTCCGGAGTCAGGTCCGCGATCAGACCGTCGTCCAGGACACCGGCCGCATGGACGACAGCACTCAGCCGGACGCCCTCCAGCACACCCGCCAGCGCCTCACGGTCGCTGACGTCACAGGCCCGGACGCTCACCCGCGCGCCCAACACACCCAGCTGCTCGGTGAGTTCGCGAGCGCCCGGGGCTTCGAGACCACGCCGGGACACCAGCAACAAGTCCCGCACACCATGCCGGGCCACCAGATGCCGGGCCAGCTCAGCGCCAAGCCCACCCGTACCGCCCGTGATCAGCACCGTGCCGGACTGCTGCCAGGGAGCCGGAACCGAGACGACCACCTTGCCGACGTGCTTGGCCTGCCCCAGCAGCCGCAACGCCTCCGGCGCCCGAGCGATCTCGAACGAGGTCACCGTGTTCGGCTTCAGCAGACCCTTTTCAAACAGCTCCAGCAACGCGGCGAACATCTCCGCGATCCGCTCCGGACCCGCATCCATAAGATCGAACGCGGTGTACTCCACCCCGAACTCCGCACGCACCTCCTCCGCGTCCCGAACATCCGTCTTGCCCATCTCCACGAACCGGCCACCCGGCCGCACCAACCGCAACGACGCATCCACGAACTCCCCCGCCAGAGAGTCCAGAACAACATCCACGCCCGGTCGGAAGCGCTCCTCAAAGTCTGTAGTACGGGACGAAGCGATCCGCTCCTCCGGAACCCCCAGCCCCCGCACCACCGGCCACTTCGGCTCACTCGCCGTCCCATACACCACCGCACCCAAATGCCGGGCCAACTGCACCGCAGCCATCCCCACACCACCCGCGGCAGAATGGACCAACACCGACTCACCCGCCCGCAACCCCGCGAGATCCACCAGCGAGTAATACGCCGTCAGAAACACGATCGGCACCGACGCCGCCTGCTCGAACGACCACCCCACAGGCACCCGCGCCAACAACCGGGCATCCGTCACAGCCGTCGGCCCGAACGCACCGTCCAGCAGACCCATCACCCGGTCACCGACCGCCAGCCCCTCAACCCCCGGACCGACCTCCAACACCACACCGGCACCCTCATGACCGAGCCGCCCCGCATCACCCGGATACATGCCGAGCACGTTCAGCACGTCACGGAAGTTGACACCCGCCGCACGCACACCGACCCGGACCTCACCCCGCCCCAACGGCCGCCGCTCCTCCGCAACCAGCGCAACACCGTCCAGCCGACCCTGCTCCACCACATCCATCCGCCAGCCGTCACCCACACCCACAGGCGGCACCAGCACGCCGCCCGATGCCATGCGGGCCAGGCGCGGCGCCCATACCTCTCCCTTGCGCACGGCGAGTTGGGGTTCGTCGGTGGTGGCGAGGACGGCGGGGGTCAGTCCCGTGTCGTCCACGTCGACGAGGGCGAGGCGGCCGGGGTGTTCGTTCATGGCGGAGCGGATCAGGCCCCAGACGCCGGCGCCGGCCGGGTCGGCCGTCTCGTCGGGCAGTACGGGGACGGCCCCGCACGTCACGATCACCAGGCGGGTGCCGGCGAGCTTCGGTTCGGCCAGCCATCGCTGCACGGCATGCAGCGTGCGGGTGAGAACGTCTGTCAGGGGGCCGGTGCCGACGGGCAGCAGGGCGCGTCGTGGGGCTGCGTCTCCGGCGTCGATCGCGGCGATCAGGGCTTCCGGACCGGAGTGGAGGGTCGCCGTTTCGAGGCCGGGGATGCGGGTGCCGAGTGCGACCGGTTCGGTGGCAGGCTGCTCGCTCGTCGGTGTGGTGGCCCGGGTCCACTCCAGCCGGTAGAGGTGGTCCGCGCCGGACGGTGCCCGCCGCACGGTGAGTTCGGCCGTGTCCACCGGGCGCAGGAGGAGGGAGTCGACGGTGGCGACGGGGTCGCCCGCCGCGTCGGCGACGCGCAGGGTGATCTCGCCGTCACCGCGGACGGTGAGCCGTGCCCGGACGGCGGGTGCGCCGACGGCCGTGAGGGTCACGCCCGACCACAGGAACGGCAGGAGCGCGCGGTGGTCGTCGCCGGGCGTTCGCAGGGCCAGGGTGTGCAGGACGGTGTCGAGGAGGGCGGGGTGCAGGCCGAAGGGTTCCGCGTCGTCGGCGACGGGTTCGGGGAGGGCCGCTTCCACGTACCAGTCGTCGCCGGCCCGCCAGACCCGGTCGATGCCCTGGAAGGCGGGTCCGTAGCGCAGGCCCGCCTCGGTCAGCCGGTCGTAGAGACCGGTGAGGTCGGCGGGTTCGGCTGCCGCGGGGGGCCAGGCGCGCAGGTCCCAGGGTGCGGGCCGGGTGGTGCCGGTACTGACCGTTCCGGTGGCGTGCAGGGTCCAGGCCTGTTCGACCTCGGCGTCCTCGGTGCGGGAGAAGATCCGTACCGTGCGGCGGCCGTCGTCGGTGGCCGTGTCGATGACGATCTGGACCTGTGCCGCGCCCTGGTCGGGGAGGACGAGCGGGGCCTGGAGGGTGAGTTCGTCGAGGTGGTCGCAGTCGACGCGGAGGCCGGCCTGGAGGGCGAGTTCGACGAGGGCGGTGCCGGGGACGACGACGAGACCGCCGACGACGTGGTCGGCGAGCCAGGGGGTGGTGGCGAGGGACAGCCGGGAGGTGAGCAGGACGGTGTCGGAGCCGGCGACGGCGACGGCGGCGCCGAGCATCGGGTGGCTCGCGACGCCGAGACCGAGGCCGCGGGCGTCGGTGCCGGACCGGCCGGCGTCGAGCCAGTAGCGGCGGCGCTGGAAGGCGTAGGTGGGCAGGTCGGTGTGGCGGGCGCCGGTGCCGTGGAACACGGCGGCCCAGTCGGCGGCGGCTCCGCGGACGAACATTTCGGCCAGCGCGGTCAGCACGGCGGCGCACTCGTCGCGGCCCTCGCGGAGGGTGGGCACGGCGGGTGTGCCGGGGGCGGTGGACTGGGCGAGGCCGGCGAGGACGGGGTCGGCGCCGATTTCGAGGAGCCGGCTGACGCCGAGGTCGGTGGTGGCGGTGCGCACGGCGGCGTGGAAGCGGACGGCCTCGCGGACCTGCCGGACCCAGTAGCCGGGGGTGGCCCAGTCGTCGTCGGCGGCCCGGCCGGTGAGGGTGCTGACGGCGGGGAGTAGCGGTCGGCGGTGGCCGATGCCGGCGACGGCGTCGGCGAACTCGGCCAGCATCGGTTCCATCAGCGGTGAGTGGAAGGCGTGTGAGACCCGCAGCCGCGTCGTCCGGAGGTCGCGTTCCCGGGCGGCGGTCGTGATCTGCTCGACGGCGTGTTCCGTGCCCGAGACGACGACGGCGCGCGGGCCGTTGACGGCCGCGATCACCGCGGTGCCCGGCTCCCCGGCGGCGGTGAGGAGCCTTGCGGCCTCGGTCTCGTCGGCCTCGATCGCGGCCATGGCGCCGCCGTCGGGCAGGGACTGCATGAGCCGGGCGCGGGCGGCCACCAGCCGTACGGCGTCGGGCAGTTCGAGCGCTCCGGCGGTGTGCGCGGCGACGATCTCGCCGATGGAGTGGCCGATGACGACGTCGGGCTCCGCTCCCCAGGCGCGCAGCAGGGTGACGAGCGCGGTCTCGACGGCGAAGATCGCGGTCTGGGCGTAGCCGGTGCGGTCGAGGAGGGCGGCCTCGGGTGTGCCGGGGGCGGCGAGGCACACGTCGCGCACGGGGACGTCGAAGCCGGGCGCGCCCCGGAGTTCGGCGTCGAGCAGGGCGCAGATGTCGTCGAAGGCGCGGGCGTAGGCGGGGTGTGCGGCGTACAGTTCGCGGCCCATGCCGGGGCGTTGGCTGCCCTGGCCGGTGAACATCCAGGCGGTGCGGCCCTCGGTGACGATGCCGGTCACGGCCGTGCCCGTGCCCGGGGTGCCAGTGAGGCCGGCCAGTGCGGTGTGCAGGCTGGTGCGGTCGGGGCCGAGGACGACCGCGCGGTGTTCGAGGACGGCTCGGCCGGTGGCGAGGGTGTGGCCGATGTCGAGGGCGGAGGCGTCCGAGGCGGTGAGGTGGGCGGCGAGTCGTTCGGCCTGCGCTTCGAGGGCGGTCGCGGTGCGGGCGGTGAGCACCCACGGGATGTGGGGCAGGTGGGCGGGTGCGTCGTCGGGCGTGTGGTGCCGTGCGGGGGGTTCTTCGAGGACGAGGTGGGCGTTGGTGCCGCTGATGCCGAAGGAGGACACGCCGGCCCGGCGGGGTCGCTCGCCGCGCGGCCAGGGGCGTTCGTCGGTCAGGAGCCGTACCGCGCCGGCGGACCAGTCGACGTGTGTGGAGGGTTCGCCGGCGTGCAGGGTGCGGGGCAGGCGTTCGGCGCGGAGGGCCATGACCATTTTGATGACGCCGGCCACACCGGCCGCTGCCTGGGTGTGGCCGATGTTGGACTTGACGGACCCCAGCCAGACGGGGTCGTGTTCGTCGCGTCCCTTGCCGTAGGTGGCGAGGAGTGCCTGTGCCTCGATGGGGTCGCCGAGCCGGGTGCCGGTGCCGTGCGCCTCGACGGCGTCCACGTCGGCCGTGCCGAGTCGAGCGGCTTCCAGGGCTCGGCGGATGACGCGCTGCTGTGCCGGTCCGTTGGGGGCGCTGAGGCCGTTGGAGGCGCCGTCCTGGTTGACGGCGCTGCCCCGGATGACGGCGAGTACGGGGTGGCCGAGGCGCTGGGCGTCGGAGAGGCGTTCGAGGACGAGGACGCCGGCGCCCTCGGCCCAGCCGGTGCCGTCGGCGCTGTCGGCGAAGGCCTTGCAGCGGCCGTCGGAGGCGAGGCCGCCCTGCCGGGAGAACTCGACGAAGGTGGTGGGCGCCGCCATCACGGTCACGCCGCCGGCGAGTGCCGTGGCGCATTCGCGGCTGCGCAGCGACTGGCAGGCGAGGTGGAGGGCGACGAGGGAGGAGGAGCAGGCGGTGTCGATGGTGACGGCGGGGCCCTCGAAGCCGAAGACGTAGGCGATGCGGCCGGAGAAGACGCTGCCGGCGTTGCCGTTGGCGAGGAAGCCCGCGACGTCCTTGGGTACTTCCCGCAGCCGGGCGGCGTAGTCGTGGTACATGAGTCCCGCGAAGACGCCGGTCGGTGTGCCGCGCAGGGAGTGCGGGTCGATGCCGGCGCGTTCCAGGGCCTCCCAGGACGTTTCCAGCAGGAGCCGCTGCTGGGGGTCCATGGCGAGGGCTTCGCGGGGGCTGATGCCGAACGCCTCGGCGTCGAACTCGGCCGCGTCGTGCAGGAATCCGCCCTCCCGGGTGGCGGAGGTGCCCGCGGCCCGGTCGGTGTCGGCGGCGAAGAGGGCGTCGAGGTCCCAGCCGCGGTCGGTGGGGAACGGTGTGATGCCGTCCTCGCCGCCGCTCACCAGCCGCCACAGGTCCTCGGGGGAGGCGACGCCGCCCGGGTAGCGGCAGCCCATCCCGACGACGGCGACGGGTTCGTGCTCCTTGGCCTCGGCCTCGCGCAGACGAAGGTGGGCGTCCTGGGCGTCGGCGATCGCACGCTTGAGGTATTCGCGCAGCTTGTCCTCGTTCGCCATGTGTTCCTTGTCCTTCGAGAGTGCGCAGAGACCGAGACTGGTGGGGGCGCCCGGGAGGCGTCAGTTGGCCGCCCAGGGCTTGTCGTCGAGGAGTGCGAACAGTTCGTCGTCGCTGGCGTTGTCCAGCTCGACGCGGTCGTCCTGGTGTGCTTCCGGTCCGCCGTCCTCGGCGGCGGAGGCCGTCGACCAGGTGGTGAGCAGGTGCT
This sequence comes from Streptomyces sp. DH24, assembly GCF_029813775.1. Taxonomy (GTDB): domain Bacteria; phylum Actinomycetota; class Actinomycetes; order Streptomycetales; family Streptomycetaceae; genus Streptomyces. The sequence goes on from NZ_JARVKW010000002.1 coordinate 250,987, forward strand.
GGAGGCGGTTGCCGATCTCCGTGCGCACGTCGTCGCCGGCGGCCGGCGCGGCCTCGGCGAGAACGCCGCGGAGTTTGTCCAGCTCGCCGAGGAGGAAGGCGGCGTCACCGTCGTCGGCGGGGGCCAGTTCGGCGGCGAGGTGGTCCCGCAGGGAGAGGATCGTCGGGTGGTCGAAGACGAGGGTGGCGGGCAGGTGCAGTCCGGTGACGGTGTTCAGCCTGTTGCGGAGGTCGACCGCCGTCAGCGAGTCGAACCCGAGTTCCTTGAACGCGCGGGACGGGTCGACGGAACCGGCGGAGCCGTGTCCGAGGACGGCCGCGACCTGCGACTGGACCACGTCCAGCAGCACCCGGTCCCGTTCGGCCGGGCCCAGCCCGCGCAGCCTGCGGGCGAGTCCTTCGCCGGCACCGTCGGCCGCGCCGGCGGCCCGGCGCTGCCGTCCGGCGGGCAGCAGGTCCCGCAGCACCCACGGCACCTGGTCCCGCCGTGCCGCCAGGGCCGGGGTGCGCAGTTCCACGGGGACGGCCGCGGGCTCGTTGACGAGCAGTGCGGTGTCCAGCAGGGCCAGGGCGCGGTCGGTGGGCAGCGGCGGGAAGCCCTGCCGGCGCAGCCGCGCCACGTCCGCCTCGGGGAGACGGCCGCCCATGCCGTCGGCGGTCTCCCACATGCCCCACGCGAGCGAGACGGCGGGCAGGCCCTGCGCGCGGCGGGTCGCGGCGAGGGCGTCCAGGACGTTGTTGGCGGCGGCATAGGCCCCTTGGCCCGCGTTGCCGACCACACCGGCGAAGGACGAGAACAGCACGAACGCCGACAGGTCGTGGCCGCGCGTGAGTTCGTGGAGGTGCAGGGCGGACTCGGCCTTCGCCGCCAGCACGCGCGCCAGCCTCTCGGGCGTCAACGCGGTCACGAGACCGTCGTCGAGGACGCCCGCCGCGTGCACGACGCCGCTCAGCCGGACGCCGTCCAGTACGGCGGTGAGGGCCTCGCGGTCGGCGACGTCACAGGCCTCGACGCGGACCCGCGCGCCCAACTCCCCGAGCCGCTCGGCCAGGTCAGTGGCGCCGGGCGCGTCCGGGCCGCGCCGGGAGACCAGCAGCAGGTCCCGGACGCCGTGCCGGGTGACCAGGTGCCGGGCCACCTCGGCGCCCAGTCCGCCCGTGCCACCGGTGACGAGCACCGTGCCGGGCCGCTGCCAGGGGGCGGGCAGTGACAGGACGACCTTGCCGGTGTGGCCGGCCCGGCCCAGCAGCCGCAGCGCGTCCCCGGCACGGGCCAGGTCGTAGGCCGTCACGGGGACGGGACGCAGCGCGCCCTGCTCGAACAGCTCCAGCAGCGCCGCCCACATCGCGGCGATGCGTTCCGGGCCCGCGTCGAACGTGTCGAACGCGGTGTACGACACCCCGTGCTCGGCACGCACCCGCTGCGGGTCGCGTACGTCGGTCTTGCCCATCTCCACGAACCGGCCGCCAGGACGCAGCAGCCGCAGGGAGGCGTCCACGAACTCCCCGGCCAGCGAGTCGAGGACCACGTCCACGCCGGGCCGGAAGCGCTGCTCGAACCCGGTGTCCCGGGAGGAGGCGATCCGCTCGTCCGGTACGCCCAGTTCGCGCACGGCGGGCCACTTCGGCTCGCTCGCGGTCGCGTGGACCTCGGCGCCCAGGTGCCGGGCCAGTTGCACGGCGGCCATGCCGACGCCGCCGGCCGCCGCGTGGATCAGTACCGACTCGCCCGCCCGCAGGTCCGCGAGGTGGACCAGCGCGTAGTAGGCGGTCAGGAACACGACCGGCACGCTCGCCGCCTGCTCGAACGTCCAGCCGTCCGGCATCCGGGCCAGCAGCCGGGCGTCGGTGACGGCGGTCGGCGCGAACGCCCCGTCCAGCAGGCCCATCACCCGGTCGCCGACCGCCAGGCCGGTCACGTCCGGGCCCACCTCGGTGACGACGCCGGCGCCTTCGAGGCCCATGCGGCCCGCGTCGCCCGGGTAGGTGCCCAGGACGTTGAGGACGTCGCGGAAGTTGACGCCGGCCGCCCGCACCGCGACCCGGACCTGCCCCGGTGCGAGGGCGCGGGGTGCCTCGGGGATCAGCGCGACGCCGTCCAGGGTGCCGCGCTGTCCGACGTCCATCCGCCAGGACATCTCCGGCGTCACCGGCGGCGGCACGAGCACACCCCCGGACGCCATCCGCACCAGGCGCGGCACCAGCGCCTCGCCGTCGCGGAGGGCCAGTTGGGGCTCGTCCCGCGGGGCGAGCCGGGCGGCGAGAGCACGGTACGAGGCGGCGGTGCCGTCGACGTCCGCCAGGACGAAACGCCCGGGGTGCTCGCTGATCGCCGATCGCACCAGTCCCCACACCCCGGCGCCCGTCGGGTCGGGGGTCTGCGTGCCGACGCCGGGGCGCGGCACGACCGCATGGGTGGTCGTCACCACCAGGGGCGTGTCCGCCCACCGCTCCTGCGCGAGCCAGGTCCGCATGGCATCCAGGACACCAGTAACCCCACCCAGGAGTTCACCAGAGTTCGCGCCGACGGCGAGCACGACGGCCGAGGGCGCGGGTGTCTCCCCGGCCTCGACGGCGGCGGTCAGTGCCGCCAGGTCCGGGTGGTGCGACGCGGCCGGTGCGGCCTCCGCCCAGGAAGTCCTCGCGGTGCTGTCGCCCACCACGGCCCAGGGGCCCGTGTCCCGGCCGTGGGCGGCGGGTGCGGGGCTCCAGTCGAGCCGGTACAGGCTCTCCGGTCCGGTGGCGGTCCGCAGCAGGCCGGCCGCGGACACGGGGCGCAGCAGCAGGGAGTCGACCACGGCCACGGTCCCGCCCGCCGCGTCGGCGACGTGCAGCGCGTACTCGCCGGAGCCGCGCGGTGTGATCCGCGCCCGTACCCTGCTCGCGCCGACGGCGTGCAGCGCCGCGCCGGACCACAGGAACGGCAGCAGCGCCTCCCGCTCCTCTTCCGGCCTTCGCAGGGCCAGGGCGTGCAGCACGGTGTCCAGCAGCGCCGGGTGCAGTGCGAAGTCGGCCGCCTGCCCGGACACCTGCTCGGGCAGGGCCGCCTCCACGTACAGGTCGTCGCCGCGCGACCAGACCCGGTCCAGGCCCCGGAAGGCGGGGCCGTAGGAGAGCCCGGAGCGGTCGAGTCGTGCGTAGAGCGCGTCCAGGGGGAGTTCGTCGGCGTCGGCGGGCGGCCAGGCGCGCAGCTCGCTCGCGTCCCGGTCCGCGCCGGGCCGGCCGGGCCCGGTCTCCTGGGCCAGCAGGCCGGTGGCGTGCAGGGTCCACGGCTGGTCGGGGGCGGCGTCGTCCGGGGCGGCGTCGTCGGGACGGGCGTACACCCGAACCGCGCGGCTGCCGTCGCCGTCCGTGTCCGGCGGCTCGACGGCGACCTGGACGCTCACACCGCCGTCCTGCGGGAGGACGAGGGGCGCCTGGAGGGTGAGTTCGGCGAGGTGTGCGCAGGCGGCCCGGTCGCCGGCCTGGAGGGCGAGTTCCACGAAGGCCGTGCCGGGTACGACGACGTTGCCGGCCACGACGTGGTCGGCCAGCCACGGATGCGTACGGACCGACAGCCGGGACGTCAGCAGCAGGGTCTCGGAACCGGCCACCGGGACGGACGCGCCGAGCAGCGGATGCCCGGTGGTGCCCAGGCCGAGACCGCGTGCGTCGACGCGGGCACGGGCGGGCTCCAGCCAGTACCGCCGGCGCCGGAACGCGTACGTGGGCAGCTTCACCCGGTGCGCGCCGGAACCGGCGAAGAGTGCCGCCCAGTTCACGGTGGCGCCCCGGACGAACAGTTCGGCGACGGCGGTGAGCAGCGTCGCGGCCTCCGGGCGGCCCTTGCGCAGCACGGCGAAGGACGGCGCGGTCGCCGGGTCGGCCAGCCCGGTCAGCACCGGGTCGGGCCCGATCTCCAGCAGCCGGCCCGCGGCGAGGGGCCCGGTGGTGCCGCGCAGCGCCTCGTGGAAGAGGACGGGGCGGCGTATCTGCTCCACCCAGTAGGCGGGGGTGGCCCAGTCCGCTTCGCCGACGGCCTCGCCGGTGACCGACGAGGCCGCGGCGAGAACCGGCCGGCGGTAGTCGACGCGGGCGGCGATCCCGGCGAACTCGGCGAGCATCGGCTCCATCAGCGGCGAGTGGAAGGCGTGGGACACGCGCAGCCGGGTGGTGCGGCGGCCCAGGCCGGACACGGCCGCCATGACCCGCTCGACGCCTGCCTCACTGCCGGACACCACGACGGCCCGAGGCCCGTTGACGGCCGCGACCGCCACGTCTTCCGCGCCCCTGAGCAGTGCGGCGACTTCCGCCTCGTCCGCCTCGACCGCGGCCATCGCCCCGCCCTCGGGCAGCGCCTGCATCAGCCGGGCACGGGCAGCCACCAGCCGCACCGCGTCGGCGAGTTCGAAGACCCCCGCCGTGTACGCCGCGGCGAACTCACCGACGGAGTGGCCGAGCACCACCTCGGGTTCGGCGCCCCATGAACGCAGCAGCCGTACCAAGGACGTCTGCAGAGCGAACAGCGCGGTCTGCGCGTAGCCGGTACGGTCCAGCAGCGCCGCTTCCGGGCCGCCTTCGGCACCGAACATGACGTCGCGGACCGGCGTCCCGAAGCCGGGGTGACCGGCGAGCTCGGCGTCGAGCAGGGCGCACACCTCGTCGAGCGCGGCGGCGAACTCGGGGTACGCGGCGTACAACTCGCGTCCCGCACCCGGGCGTTGACTGCCCTGTCCGGTGAACATCCACGCGGTGCGGCCCTCGGTGACGACGCCGGTGACGGCCGGTCCGGCGAGTTCAGCCGGTCCGCCGAGTTCAGCCGGTCCGGTGAGTGCGGTGAGTCCGGCGCGCAGGGTTTCGGCGTCGGGGCCCAGTACGACCGCCCGGTGCTCCAGCGCCGCGCGCGTGGTGGCGAGCGACAGGCCCACGTCGACGGGGTGAGGGGCGTCCTCTTCGAGGTACCGGGACAGCCGCTCGGCCCCGGCGCGGAGGGCGTCTGCGGTGCGGCCCGAGAGGAGCCAGGGGATGACGGGGACAGCGGCCGAGGGCTGGGGCTGCGGCTGCGGCTGCGGCTGCGGCTGCGGCTGCGGCGAGGGTGCGCTCGGTGCTTCCTCCAGGACGACGTGGGCGTTGGTGCCGCTGATACCGAAGGACGACACACCGGCCCGCCGCGGACGGTCACCACGCGGCCAGGCACGATCCTCCGTCAGCAGCGCGACCGCACCCGTCGACCAGTCCACGTGGGACGACGGCTCGTCCACGTGCAGCGTGCGCGGCAGACGCTCCCGGCGCAACGCCATCACCATCTTCACCACACCGGCCACACCGGCAGCCGCCTGCGCATGACCGATGTTGGACTTGATCGACCCCAGCCAGAGCGGCTCGTCGTCACTACGCCCCTGCCCGTACGTGGCCAGCAATGCCTGCGCCTCGATCGGGTCGCCGAGCCGCGTACCGGTCCCGTGCGCCTCCACGGCGTCCACCTCGGAGGGTTCCAGCCGGGCGGCGGCGAGCGCCTGCCGGATCACCCGCTGCTGCGACGGCCCGTTCGGCGCGGTCAACCCGTTCGACGCCCCGTCCTGATTGACCGCGCTGCCCCGCACGACGGCCAGCACGGGATGCCCATTACGGCGGGCGTCGGACAACCGCTCCAGCACCAGAATGCCGCCACCCTCGGCCCAACCAGTGCCGTCGGCAGCCTCGGCGAACGACTTGCACCGACCGTCGCCGGCCAACCCGCCCTGCCGCGCGAACTCCTGGAAGATCGTCGGTGTGGCCATGACGGTGGCGCCACCGGCCAGGGCGAGATCGCACTCCCCCGCGCGCAGAGCCTGCGCCGCCAGATGGAGAGCCACCAGCGCGGACGAGCACGCCGTGTCGACGGAGACCGCCGGCCCTTCAAGCCCGAACACGTACGACAGCCGGCCCGATGCCACGCTGGGCGTGCTGCCGGTGAGCAGATACCCCTCGGTGTTGCCCTGCGGGTCGTCCACCGTCCCGCTGCCGTAACCGTTCGCGGAGACACCCGCGTACACGCCGGTCGCCGAACCCCGCAGCGAGGTCGGGTCGATGCCAGCGTCCTCCAGCGCTTCCCAGGCCGTCTCCAGCAGCAACCGCTGCTGCGGGTCCATCGCCAGCGCCTCACGCGGCGAGATCCCGAACAGCTCCGCGTCGAACGACGCGGCATCACCGATGAAGCCGCCGACTCCGGCCGCGGTCGTGTCCGCCAGCGCGTTCAGGTCCCACCCCCGGTCGGCGGGCAGGGGGGCGAGTGCGTCACGGCCCTCCTCCACGAGCTGCCACAGCCCGTCGGGCGACTCCGCCCCGCCCGGGAACCGGCAGCCCATCCCCACGACAACCACCGGATCGTCGTCGGTTCCGGCCCTTGCACGCTGCGTGGCCTGCGCCCGCGTCGCCACCTCACCGAGGACGCGCTCCGCGAGGTACTCGGCGAGGGAGTTCGGGTTGGGGTGGTCGAAGACGAGGGTGGCGGGGAGGGTGATGCCGGTGGCCGAGCCGAGGCGGTTGCGCAGGTCGACGGCGGTGAGCGAGTCGAACCCGAGGTCCTTGAAACTGCGCGCCGCGTCGACCGCCCCGGCCGAGGCATGCCCCAGGGCCCCGGCAGCGTGTTGCTGCACCAACTCCACCAGCAACCGCCGCTGTTCGGCAGGCGCCAGCCCGGTGAGCCTGCGGGCGAGCTCACCCCCCGTGGCGGCGGCACCGCCTGCCGACCTCCGACGAACCCTGGCCGGAACCAGATCGTGCAGCACGGCGGGCAGTGCGTCACGCCCGGCCTCGGCGAGCGCCGGCACACGCAGGGCCACGGGGACGGCGACCGGTTCGTTGACGAGCAGGGCGGTGTCCAGGAGGGCGAGGCCGTGACTGGTCGGCAGTGCGGGGAAGCCCTGCCGGGCCATCCGGTCCAACTCGGCCTTGGCGAGCGTGCCGCCCATGCCCTCGGCGGTCTCCCACATACCCCACGCCAACGACACACCGGGCAGACCCGCAGCGCGGCGGGACACGGCCAGGGCATCCAGGACATTGTTCGCGGCGGCGTACGCGGCCTGACCGACGTTCCCGACCACGCCCGCGAAGGACGAGAACAACACAAACGCCGACAGATCATGGCCACGGGTGAGCTCATGCAGGTGAAGCGCCGATTCCGCCTTCGCGGCGAGGACACGCGCCAGCCGCTCCGGAGTCAGGTCCGCGATCAGACCGTCGTCCAGGACACCGGCCGCATGGACGACAGCACTCAGCCGGACGCCCTCCAGCACACCCGCCAGCGCCTCACGGTCGCTGACGTCACAGGCCCGGACGCTCACCCGCGCGCCCAACCTACTCAGCTGCTCAGTGAGTTCGCGAGCGCCCGGGGCTTCGAGACCACGCCGGGACACCAGCAACAAGTCCCGCACGCCATGCCGGCTCACCAGATGCCGGGCCACCTCAGCACCCAGCCCACCCGTACCACCCGTGATCAGCACCGTGCCGGACTGCTGCCACGGAGCCGGAACCGAGACGACCACCTTCCCGACGTGCTTGGCCTGCCCCAGCAACCGCAACGCCTCAGGCGCCCGAGCAATCCCGAACGACGCCACCGGATTCGGCCTCAGCACACCCCGCTCAAACAACTCCACCAGAGCGGCGAACATCTCCGCGATCCGCTCCGGACCCGCATCCATAAGATCGAACGCGGTGTACTCCACCCCGAACTCCGCACGCACCTCCTCCGCGTCCCGAACATCCGTCTTGCCCATCTCCACGAACCGGCCACCCGGCCGCACCAACCGCAACGACGCATCCACGAACTCCCCCGCCAGAGAGTCCAGAACAACATCCACACCGGGCTGGAAACGGGACTCGAAGTCCGTGGTACGAGAAGAGGCAATCCGACTCTCGGGAATGCCGAGCTCGCGCACCACCGGCCACTTCGGCTCACTCGCCGTCCCATACACCACCGCACCCAAATGCCGGGCGAACTGCACCGCAGCCATCCCCACACCACCCGCGGCAGAATGGACCAGCACCGACTCACCCGCCCGCAACCTGGCAAGATCCACCAGCGAGTAATACGCCGTCAGAAACACGATCGGCACAGACGCCGCCTGCTCGAACGACCACCCCACAGGCACCCGCGCCAACAACCGGGCATCCGTCACAGCCGTCGGCCCGAACGCACCGTCCAGCAGACCCATCACCCGGTCACCGACCGCCAGCCCTTCAACCCCCGGACCGACCTCCAACACCACACCGGCACCCTCATGACCGAGCCGCCCCGCATCACCCGGATACATGCCGAGCACGTTCAGTACGTCACGGAAGTTGACGCCCGCCGCACGCACACCGACCCGTACCTGGCCCGGCGCGAGCGGGCTCGGCTCCTCCGCAACCAGCGCAACACCGTCCAGCCGACCCTGCTCCACCACATCCATCCGCCAGCCGTCACCCACACCCACAGGCGGCACGAGGACGTCGCCGCCGGTCATGCGGACCAGCCGGGGTACGTGCGCCGTCCCCTGGCGGACAAGGGCCTCGGTCGCGTCCTGCGGAAGGTGGGCCAGGGCGTCCCAGGACGCGGGGGCGGGGTCGGTGACGGCCAGGGCGATCCGGCCGGGGTGTTCGGTGGCCGCCGAGCGGACCAGGCCCCGGACGGCGGCCGTGGCGGGGTCCGTCGAGGACTCGTCGTTCTGGTGCGCGGCCGGCAGCACGACCAGCAGGCGTGTGTCGGTCAGGCGTGGTTCCGTGAGCCAGTCCCTGATCGTGCCGAGGGTGGCGGTCACCGGTTCGCGCAGTGGGCGTCCGGCCGTCGTGACCGGCAGCAGGACGGTGCCGGGTGGCTCGGTGCCGTCGTCGAGGGACGCGCGCAGGGCGTCCAGGTTCTCGTAGCGGCGTGCGCGGGTGCCGTCCAGTCCGTCGGGAAGGTCGCCGATCAGCGACCAGTGGGCGGTGGGCCCGTTCGCCGTTTCGGGCAGGGGTTTCCACTCGACCTTGAACAGGGCGTCCCGTACGGACGGGTCACCGGTCCGCAGGTCGGTGGGGGCGACGGGGCGGAGCAGCAGGCTGTCGATCGTCGCGACGGGTTCGCCGGTCGTGTCGGCGACGCGCAGTGCGACGGTGTCCTCGCCCCGCCGGGAGACCCGGACCCGTACCGAGGACGCTCCCACGGCCGTGAGCTCGACTCCCGACCACAGGAACGGCAGCAGCGCTCCGGGACGGTCCCGTTCCCACAGCCCCAGGACGTGCAGTACCGCGTCCAGCAGGGCCGGATGGACTCCGTAGCCCTCGGCGCCGCCCGCGACCGGCTCCGGCAGTGTCGCCGCCACGAACCAGTCGTCCCCGGCGCGCCACACCTCCCGCAGCCCCCGGAACGCCGGACCGTACGACAGACCCGCCGACTCCAGTCGGTCGTGCAGGCCGTCGACTTCGATCCGCTCCGCCCCTTCCGGGGGCCAGGCCCGCAGGTCCCGGTCCGGCTCGGTCGCCGCAGCGCTCGGGGCCAGGACGCCCGTCGCGTGCAGCGTCCAGGGCTGTTCGTCCGCGGCGTCGTGCGGGCGGGCGTGGATGCGGAGTGTTCGGTGCCCGGAGGGGTCCGGGGCTGCCACGGCGACCTGGAGTTCGGCGGCGTGGTCCGTGGCAAGGGCCAGGGGTGTCCGGAGGGTGAGTTCGTCCACGCGGTCGCAGCCGACGCGGTCGGCGGCGGCCAGGGCCAGTTCCAGCAGCGCCGTGCCCGGCACGATCACCGAACCGGCCACCACGTGGTCGGCGAGCCACGGGTGATCGGCGACGGACACCCTGGCGGTCAGCAGCACCGCGTCGGAGTCGGCCACGGACACGGCAGCGCCGAGCAGCGGGTGACGGGCGGCGCGCAGGCCGAGTCCTGCCGCGTCGGTGGCGGTGCGGGGTGCTTCGAGCCAGTAGCGGCGCCGCTGGAAGGCGTACGTCGGCAGGGGCACCTCCCGCGCCCCCGTGCCGGCGAACACGGCCGCCCAGTCCACCCGCGCGCCGCGCACGAAGGTCTGCGCCACGGCGGTGAGTGCCGTCTCCCGTTCGTCGCGGTCGCGGCGCAGCAGGCAGGCGGCGGGTGCCGGGTCGACCAGTGCGGACAGGACGGGATCGGGGCCGAGTTCGAGGAAGCGCGCGACGTCCAGTTCCCGGACGGCGGTTTCGGTGGCGGCGTGGAAGCGGACGGCCTCGCGCACCTGCCGCACCCAGTAGTCGGGGGTGGTCCAGTCGCCGCCGGTGACCACGGTGCCGGTGAGGGTGGTGACGGCGTGCGTCGAGGGTCGGTGGTAGGTGATCTGGCCGGCGACTTCCGCGAACGCGGCCAGCATCGGTTCCATCAGTGGTGAGTGGAAGGCGTGCGAGACGCGCAGCCGGGTGGTCCGGCGGCCCTGCTCGTCCGCCGCGGCCAGCACCTGGTCGACCGCGTGTTCCCGGCCGGAGACGACCACGGAGGTCGCGCTGTTCACGGCGGCGACGACCACGCCGTCCGTCAGCAGGGCGGCGATCTCCTCCTCGGTTCCCTCGATCGCGGCCATCGTCCCGCCCTCGGGCAGCGCCCGCATCAGGCGGGCGCGGGCGGCGACGAGGCGTACCGCGTCGGGCAGTTCGAGGACGCCGGCGGCGTACGCGGCGGCGAGTTCGCCCACCGAGTGGCCCAGGACGACGTCCGGTTCCATGCCCCAGGAGCGCAGCAGCCGTACGAGGGAGGTCTGGAGGGCGAAGAGGGACGCCTGGGCGTAGCCGGTGTCCCGCAGTGTCTCGGCGTGGTCGTCGCTCCAGAGGACCTGTTTGAGGGGGAGGGCGAGGCCGAGTTCGGTGTCGAGGAGGGCGCACACCTCGTCCAGGGCGTTCTCGAACGCGGTGAAGGTGGCGGCGAGTTGGCGTCCGGTGCCGGGGCGCTGGCTGCCCTGGCCGGTGAACATCCACGCGGTGCGGCCGTCGGTCACCGCGCCCTTGACCATCGGCTGGGCCAGCTGGGTGCGCAGGTCGTCGAGGTCGTGGCCGAGGATGACGGCCCGGTGGTCGAGTACGGCACGGGTGGTCGCGAGGGAGAGGCCGGTGTCGAGCGCGGAGTCGAGGGCGGCGGAGGCCAGTCGTTCGGTCTGGGCGCGCAGTGCGTCGGCGCTTTTCGCGGACACCGCCCAGGGGATCACGGGCAGTTGGACGTTCCGGTCGGGGAGGCTCTGGCTCTCCGGGTTCTCGGACGGCGACTCGGGGTCCGCTGCGGGCGGCTCGGGCGCGGGGGTTTCCTCGATGATCACGTGGGCGTTGGTGCCGCTGATGCCGAAGGACGACACACCGGCCCGCCGCGGCCGTTCACCACGCGGCCACGCCCGCTCCTGGGTCAGCAGCTCCACCGCGCCCGACGACCAGTCCACGTGCGACGACGGCTCGTCGGCGTGCAGGGTGCGCGGCAGGCGCTCGGCGCGAAGGGCCATCACCATCTTGATGACACCGGCCACGCCTGCGGCGGCCTGGGTGTGCCCGAGGTTGGACTTCACCGAGCCGAGCCACAGGGGTTCGCCGTCCTCGCCGCGCGCCTGCCCGTATGTGGAGAGGAGTGCGTGGGCCTCGATGGGGTCGCCGAGCCGGGTCCCGGTGCCGTGTGCCTCCACGGCGTCGACCTCGGCGGCGGTGAGGCGGGCGGCGGCGAGCGCCTGGCGGATGACGCGTTGCTGCGACGGCCCGTTCGGAGCGGTCAGCCCGTTCGACGCCCCGTCCTGGTTGACCGCGCTGCCCCGCACCACCGCCAGCACCGGCCTGCCCAGCCGACGCGCCTCACTCAACCGCATCAGCACCAAAACACCCGCACCCTCGGACCAGCCCGTACCGTCCGCACCCTCCCCGAACGCCTTGCACCGACCGTCCGACGCCAACCCACCCTGCCGCGAGAACTCCACAAACGTCGCCGGCGTGGCCATCACCGTCACACCACCCGCCAACGCCGCGTCACACTCCCCCGACCGCAACGACTGACACGCCAGATGCAAAGCCACCAGCGACGACGAACACGCCGTGTCCACCGTCACCGCAGGCCCCTCGAACCCGAACACATACGCCACACGACCCGAGAACACACTGCCCGCATTGCCGTTGGCGAGCAGGCCCTCCACCTCGTCCGGTGTGGCGGGCAGCCGGGAGGCGTAGTCGTGGTACATCAGGCCCGCGAACACACCCGTCCGCGAACCCCGCAGCGACAGCGGGTCCACACCCGCCCGCTCCAGCGCCTCCCACGACGTCTCCAGCAGCAACCGCTGCTGCGGATCCATGGCGAGGGCCTCACGCGGACTGATCCCGAACAACCCCGCATCGAACTCCGCCGCGTCATGCAGGAAACCACCCTCCCGCGCGGACGACGTGCCCGGCCCCGTATCACCGAACAACCCCGCCAGATCCCAGCCCCGGTCGACCGGGAACCCCGAGACCCCCTCACCCCCCGACGCCACCAACTCCCACAACGCCTCCGGCGAATCCACCCCACCCGGGAAACGGCACCCCATCCCCACGATCGCGATGGGCTCGTGGTCCCTGGCCTCCACCTCACGCAGCCGCTGACGGGTCTGGCGAAGGTCGGTGGTGAGCCGCTTGAGGTACGTCAGAGTCTTCTCGTCAGTGGGCACGTGAACCCTGTCCCTTTGTCACGTGAGGGGGACGCCGGGGTGCGGCGTCATCCCTCGAGTTCCCGGTCGATGATCGCGAACATCGAGTCCAGGGAGGCGGAGTCGATGTCGTCGTTGTCCTGCTCGGTTCCGGCGGCGCCGGGTTCGTCGTCGAGGCGCGCCATCATGGCCCGGAGGCGCTCGCGCATCTCCCTGCGTGCCCCTCCGTCCCGGTCGGCCAGGGCGAACACGGCTGTCTCCAGCCGGTCCAGGTCGGCGAGGCCCGGCGTGTCGCCGCCCTCGACGCGGTCCAGTTCGGTGCGCAGGTGGGCGGCGAGGTCGGCGACGGTGGGGTGGTCGAAGACGAGGCCGGCGGTCAGTTGCAGACCCGTCACGGAGTTGAGGCGGTTGCGCAGGTCGACCGCCGTGAGCGAGTCGAAGCCGAGTTCCTTGAAGGCGCGGGACGGGTCGACGGAGCCGGCGGAGGCGTGTCCGAGGACGGCCGCGACCTGCGACTGGACCACGTCCAGCAGCACCCGGTCCCGCTCCACCGGGCCCAGCCCGCGCAGCCGTTCCGTCAGCCCGTCGCCGCCGATGACGGTCGTGGTCGCCGCGCGTCGCCGTGCCCCGGCCGGCATCAGGTCCCGCAACAGCCACGGCACCTGGTCGCGCCGTTCGGCCGGCACGGACGTACGGAGGTCGACGGGAACGGCGGTCGGCTCATTGACGAGCAGCGCGGTGTCCAGCAGGGCGAGTGCCTCGTCGGTGGCCAGTGGCGGGAAGCCCTGCCGGCGCAGCCGCGCCACCTCGGCCTCCGCCAGCCGGCCGCCCATGCCGTCCGCGGTGTCCCACATGCCCCAGGCCAGGGACACGGCAGGCATGCCCTGGGCGCGGCGGGCGACGGCGAGGGCGTCCAGCACGCTGTTGGCGGCGGCGTAGGCGGCCTGTCCGGCGTTGCCCACCACCCCGGCGAACGACGAGAACAGCACGAAGGCGCCCAGGTCCTGGCCGGAGGTCAGCTCGTGCAGGTGCAGCGCCGACTCCGCCTTCGCCGACAGCACTCGCGCCAGCCGTTTTGGTGTCAGCGTGCCGACCAGACCGTCGTCGAGGACACCGGCGGCGTGTACGACGCCGCTCAGCCGGACGCCGTCCAGTACGGCGGCCAGCGCGGCCCGGTCGGCCACGTCGCACGCCTCGACGCGCACACAGGCGCCCAACGCGGTGAGGTCGGCGGCGAGTTCGCCGGCGCCCGGTGCCCCGGGGCCGCGCCGGGAGACCAGCAGCAGGTCCCGTACGCCGTGCCGGGTCACCAGATGCCGGGCCACCTCCGCGCCCAGACCACCCGTACCACCGGTGATCAGTACCGTGCCGGGCTTCTGCCACGGGGCGGGCAGGGACACGACGACCTTGCCGACGTGCTTGGCCTGGCCCAGCAGCCGCAGGGCCGCACCGGACCGCGCGATGTCGTACCCGGTGACCGTGATCGGCCGCAGCGCGCCCTGCTCGAAGAGGTCCAGGAGTGCGGCCCACATGGCGGCGATCCGCTCCGGGCCCGCGTCCATGAGGTCGAACGCGGTGTACGACACCCCGTACTCGGTACGCACCCGCTCGGCGTCCCGGACATCGGTCTTGCCCATCTCCACGAACCGGCCGCCGGGACGCACCAACCGCAACGACGCGTCCACGAACTCGCCCACGAGGGAGTCCAGGACGACGTCGACGCCGGGCTGGAACCGCTTCTCGAACTCGGTGGTCCGGGACGAGGCGATCCGGTCCTCGGCCACGCCCAGCTCCCGCACCACCGGCCACTTCGGCTCGCTCGCCGTGGCGTACACCTCGGCGCCCAGGTACTGGGCTACCTGCACGGCCGCCATGCCGACGCCGCCGGCCGCCGCGTGGATCAGCACCGACTCGCCCGCCCGCAGGCCGGCCAGGTCGACCAGGGCGTAGTACGCGGTGAGGAACACCACGGGCACCGACGCGGCCTGCTCGAACGTCCAGCCCTTCGGCACGCGGGCCAGCAGGTGCGCGTCGGTCACGGCGGACGGCCCGAACGCCCCGCACAGCAGGCCCATCACCCGGTCGCCGACCGCGAGGCCGGTGACGTCCGGAGCGATTTCGGTGATCACACCGGCGCCCTCGTAGCCGAGGCGGCCGGCGTCGCCGGGGTAGGTGCCGAGGACGTTGAGCACGTCGCGGAAGTTGACGCCGACCGCCCGGACCGCGACGCGGACCTGGCCCGGTGCCAGCGGGCGGGGAGCCTCGGGGACGAGCGCTACCCCGTCCAGGCGCCCTTCGGTGACGACGTCCAGTCGCCACGCGTCGCCCGCGCCGGCGGGCGGCACCAGCACGTCGTCGGACGCCATCCGTGTCAGGCGGGGCAGCCAGGCCCGTCCCTCGCGCAGGGCGAGCTGGGGTTCCTCGCCGGCGGCCAGTCGGCGGGCGAGCGTCCGGTGGGACGCGGGGTCGCCGTCCAGGTCGGCCAGGACGAACCGGCCGGGGTGCTCGCTCATCGCCGAGCGCACCAGGCCCCAGGCACCGGCGCCGGTCAGGTGCGTGCCGGTCCCCGCCGTGCGGTGGGCAGCCCCGACCGGCATCGCGTCGGTGGTCGTGACGACCAGACGCGATCCGGTGAGGCGCTCGTCCGCCAGCCAGGTCCGCATGGCACCCAGGAGATCAGCAATCCCACCCAGGACTTCACCAGAGTTGCCGGTGATCATCCCGGCCGATCCACCCGCACCGGACAGGGCACCCGTCATGGACGACGGGTCCGGCACGGACGGCGGTTCCGGCTTGGACGACGGGTCCGGCACGGACGGCGGTTCCGGCTTGGACGACGGGTCCGGCACGGACGGCGGTTCCGGCTCGGACAACAGGTCGGGCACGGACGGCGGTTCCGGCTCGGACAACAGGTCGGGCACGGACGACGGGGCCTGCCCGGACAGGGGGATTGCGCCCCGCCCCGCGTCCCGTACCGCCGGTCCTGGCACCGCCCCCGACCCGGCCCCCGGCACACCCAGGACGACCACGTCCGGCACCTCGGCGCCCGCGTCCAGCGCGGCGATCAGGGCGTCCAGGTCGCGGTGGTGGGTCACGGGCACGCCGGCGGCAGACCACGGGTCCCCGGCCCGTGCGTCGGGCGAGAGCAGGGCCCAACGGCGGGCGGGGAGCGGTTCGTCTGCGTCCGGGCAGTGGGGCGCGGCCACCCACTCCGTCCGGTACAGGTTGTCGGAGGCACCGGGCGCCCGGATGCCGGCGGCGGACACCGGCCGCAGCAGCAGCGACTGGACGGCGGCGACGGGTTCGCCGGCGGGATCGGCCACGCGCAGGGTGAACTCGCCCTCGCCGGTGGGCGCGAGGTGGGCCCGTACGGCCGTGGCGCCGACGGCCGTGAGCGACACGCCGGACCACAGGAACGGCAGCAGTGCCTCGCCGCTGTCCGGGGTGCGCAGGCCGAGCGCGTGCAGGACGCTGTCCAGCAGCGCCGGGTGCAGGGCGAACTCGGCGGCCCGTGCCGTGGCGTCCGACTCCGGCAGCGCGGCCTCCACGTACAGGTCCTCGCCGTGCCGCCACGCCCGGGTGAGGCCGCGGAACGTCGGCCCGTAGGCCAGTCCGGCGGCGGCCAGTCGCTCGTAGAGGCCGTCGAGCTGTCCGTCGCGGGGCAGCGGTTCGGCGCCGGTGGGCGGCCAGGCCCGCAGGTTCCAGTCGGGTTCGGTGGCCCGGGTGGTGAGGGTGGCGGTGGCGTGCAGGGTCCAGGGTGTGCCGACGGGGGCGGCGTCGGGGCGGGCGTGGATGCGCAGGGCGCGCGGTGCCGCGCCGGTGTCCGTCTCCTGCGGCGGGTCGACGGCGATCTGGATCTGTACGGCGCCGTCCTCGGGGAGGACCAGCGGCGCCCCCAGGACGAGTTCGGCGAGGTACTCGCAGCCGACGTGGTCACCGGCCTGGACGGCGAGTTCGAGGAGCGCCGTTCCGGGCACCACGACGCGCCCGGCGACGACGTGGTCGGCCAGCCACGGGTGACCGGTCGCGGACAGCCGTGCGGTGAGCAGCAGCGCGTCGGACCCGGCGACGGGGACGGCGGCGCCGAGCAGCGGATGTCCGGCGGTGTCGAGGCCGAGCCCGTCGGCGTCGGTCCGGGAGCGGCCGGGCCGCAGCCAGAACCGTTGCCGCTGGAAGGCGTACGTGGGCAGTTCCACCGGCCGTGCTCCGGTGCCGGCGAAGACGGCCGCCCAGTCGACGGCGGCACCGCGGACGAACAGTTCGGCGACGGCTCCGAGGAACGTCTCGGCCTCGGGGCGGCCCGCGCGCAGCACGGACACGGCCGTGCGGTCGGCGGCGGGTTCGACGCGGCTGGTGAGCACCGGGTCGGGGCCGATCTCCAGGAGCCGGACCGCGCCCTGTGCGGTCACGGTCTCGGTGACGGCGTCGTGGAACCGCACGGGCTGCCGGATCTGCCGTACCCAGTAGTCGGGGGTCGTCCAGTCGCCGTCGGAGAGTGCCGCACCGGTCAGGGTGCTGACGGCGGCCATGGTCGGCCGGCGGTAGTCGATGCCGGCGGCGATCCCGGCGAACTCGGCGAGCATCGGCTCCATCAACGGGGAATGGAAGGCGTGCGAGACGCGCAGCCGGGTGATCCGACGGCCACGCCCGGCTACGGCTGCCATCACACGCTCGACACCGGCCTCCGTACCCGAAACCACCGTGGCCTGCGGCCCGTTGACAGCCGCGACCGCCACATCCTCCGTACCCCTGAGCAGTTCGGCGACTTCCGCCTCGTCCGCCTCCACCGCAGCCATCGCCCCGCCCTCGGGAAGCGCCTGCATCAGCCGGGCACGGGCCGCCACCAGCCGCGCCGCGTCCGCGAGTTCGAAGACCCCGGCCACGTGGGCGGCGGCGAACTCACCGACGGAGTGACCGAGCACCACGTCCGCCTGGGCGCCCCACGACCGCAGCAGCGCAACGGAGGCGACCTGGAGAGCGAAGAGGGTCGTCTGCGCGTAGCCGGTGCGGTCCACTAGCGTCGCCGCCGGGCTGTCCTCGTCGGCGAACATGACGTCGCGGACGGGCGTGCCGAAGCCGCTGTGGTCCGCCAGTTCGGCGTCCAGCAGCTCGCACACCTCGTCGAGCGCGGCGGCGAACGCGGGGAACGCCTCGTACAACTCCCGTCCCATGCCGGGGCGTTGACTGCCCTGGCCGGTGAACATCCACGCCGTGCGCCCGTCCACCACCGATCCCGTGACGGTCGGCTCGGCGAGTCCCGCACGCAGACCGGGCAGGTCCCCGCCGAGCACCACCGCCCGGTGCTCCAGCACGGCACGCGTGGCCGCCAGCGACAGGCCGACGTCCAGCGGGTCCGCGTCCACCGACGCGAGCCGCTCCAACTGCGCCCGCAACGCCTCCGCCCCGCGCGCCGACACCACCCACGGCACGACCGGCAACCCCGCACCCGCAGGACCCGGCCGCACCTCACGCGAGGCCGGGGTTTCCTCGATGATCACGTGGGCGTTGGTGCCGCTGATACCGAAGGACGACACACCGGCCCGGCGCGGCCGTTCACCACGCGGCCACGCCCGCTCCTGGGTCAGCAGTTCCACCGCCCCCGACGACCAGTCCACGTGGGCGGTCCGCTCCTCGGCGTGCAGGGTGCGCGGGAGGACTTCCTCCCGCAGGGCCATCACCATCTTCACGAGACCGGCGACACCGGCCGCCGCCTGCGGGTGGCCCAGGTTCGACTTCACCGACCCGAGCCACAGCGGATCGTCGCCGCTGCGCGCCTGCCCGTAGGTGGCGAGCAGGGCCTGCGCCTCGATGGGGTCGCCGAGCCGGGTCCCGGTGCCGTGTGCCTCCACGGCGTCCACCTCGGAGGGTTCCAGCCGGGCGGCGGCGAGCGCCTGACGGATGACGCGCTGCTGGGACGGCCCGTTCGGGGCGGTGAGCCCGTTGGAGGCGCCGTCCTGGTTGACCGCGCTGCCGCGTACGACGGCCAGCACGGGGTGGCCGTTGCGGCGGGCGTCGGACAGCCGCTCCACGACGATCATGCCCGCGCCCTCGGCCCAGCCGGTGCCGTCGGCGGCGTCGGCGAAGGACTTGCACCGGCCGTCGGAGGCGAGCCCGCCCTGCCGGGAGAACTCCAGGAACATGCCCGGGTTCGCCATGACGGTCGCGCCGCCCGCCAGCGCCAGCGAGCACTCGCCACTCCGCAGCGCCTGGCAGGCCAGGTGCAGGGCGACCAGCGCGGACGAGCAGGCCGTGTCGACGGAGACGGCCGGTCCCTCCAGGCCGAACACGTACGACAGCCGTCCCGAGGCGACGCTCGGGGTGCTGCCGGTCAGCAGGTAGCCCTCGGTCTCGGCGTTCGCCTCGTGGAGGTGACCGCCGTAGCCGTTGCCGGACACGCCCGCGAAGACGCCGGTCGCCGAGCCGCGCAGCGACGTCGGGTCGATGCCGGCGCGTTCCAGCGCCTCCCAGGCGGTCTCCAGGAGCAGCCGCTGCTGCGGGTCCATGGCGAGTGCCTCGCGGGGTGAGATGCCGAACAGTTCGGCGTCGAAGTGCCCGGCGCCCGCGACGAACCCGCCGACGGCCGCGATGCCTTCCAGGGCGCGGGCGTCCCAGCCCCGGTCCGCCGGGAACGGCGTGATCGCGTCGCCGCCGGACACGACCAGCTTCCACAGCGCCTCGGGCGAGTCGACGCCGCCGGGGAAGCGGCACCCCATGCCGACGACGGCGATGGGCTCGTCGGCCCCGGCCGGCGCCGTCGCCGGCGCCGGCCTGTCGGTGGCCTCGTCGTCGCCCAGCAGTCGGCCGCGGAGGAACGCGGCGAGGGCGGCCGGGCTGGGGTGGTCGAAGACGAGGCTGGCGGGCAGGGCGACGCCGGTCGCGGATCGCAGACGGTTGCGCAGGTCGACGGCGGTGAGCGAGTCGAAGCCGAGTTCCTTGAAGGCGCGGGACGCGTCGATCGCCCCGCCCGAGGTGTGCCCGAGCACGGCGGCGGCCTGCCCCCGCACGGTGTCGAGGAGCGCCCTCTCCTGTTCCTCGGGCGGCAGCCCACGCAGCCGCGCGGCCAGTCCTTCTCCGCCGGCGTCGTCCGGCTGCCGTGCCTCACGGCGTCGTCTGCTCGCGGGCACGAGCTGGTGCAGCACGGCGGACAGCGCGTCACGCCCGGCCTCGGCGAGCGCCGGCATACGCAGGGCCACGGGGACGGCGACCGGCTCGTCGAGGAGCAGGGCGGCATCAAGGAGGGCGAGGCCGTGACCGGTCGCGAGGGCGGGGAAGCCCTGGCCGGCCATCCGGTCCAGCTCGGCCTTGGCGAGCGTGCCGCCCATGCCCTCGGCGGTCTCCCACATACCCCACGCCAACGACACACCGGGCAGACCCGCAGCGCGGCGGGACACGGCCAGGGCATCCAGGACGTTGTTCGCGGCGGCGTACGCGGCCTGACCGACGTTCCCGACCACGCCCGCGAAGGACGAGAACAACACAAACGCCGACAGATCATGGCCACGGGTGAGCTCATGCAGGTGAAGCGCCGATTCCGCCTTCGCGGCGAGGACACGCGCCAGCCGCTCCGGAGTCAGGTCCGCGATCAGACCGTCGTCCAGGACACCGGCCGCATGGACGACAGCGCTCAGCCGGACGCCCTCCAGGATGCGGGCCAGGGCTTCGCGGTCGGTGACGTCACAGGCCTCAACGGCCACCCGGGCGCCCAACCCCTCCAGCTCCGCCGCGAGTTCGGACGCACCCGGCGCCTCGGGCCCACGCCGGGACACCAGCAACAGATCCCGCACACCATGCCGACTCACCAAATGCCGGGCCACCTCAGCACCCAGCCCACCCGTACCACCCGTGATCAGCACCGTCCCCGGCCCCTGCCACGGAGCCGGAACCGAGACGACCACCTTCCCGACGTGCTTGGCCTGCCCCAGCAGGCGCAGGGCCTCCGGCGCCCGCGCGATCCCGTAGGCGGTGACCGGGCTGGGCCGCAGCGCGCCCCGCTCGAAGAGGTCCAACAGGGCGGCCCACATGGCGGCGATCCGGTCCGGGCCCGCGTCCATGAGGTCGAACGCGGTGTACGACACCCCGTACTCGGCCAGCACCTCCTCCGCGTCCCGGACGTCGGTCTTGCCCATCTCCACGAACCGGCCGCCAGGACGCACCAACCGCAACGACGCGTCCACGAACTCCCCCGCCAGGGAGTCCAGGACCACGTCCACGCCCGGCCGGAAGCGCTCCTCGAACTCGGTGGTGCGCGACGAGGCGATCCGGTCGTCCGGGACACCGAGGTCCCGCACCACCGGCCACTTCGGCTCACTGGCCGTCGCATGCACCCGGCCGCCCAGGTGGCGGGCCAGCTGCACGGCCGCCATGCCGACGCCGCCGGCCGCCGCGTGGATCAGCACCGACTCGCCCGCCCGCAGACCGGCCAGGTCGACCAGGGCGTAGTACGCGGTCAGGAACACGATCGGCACGGATGCGGCCTGCTCGAACGTCCAGGTTCCGGGCATCCGGGCCAGCAGCCGGGCGTCGGTCACCGCGGTCGGTCCGAACCCCCCGTCCAGCAGGCCCATCACCCGGTCGCCGACGGCCAGTTCCGCAACTCCGGGACCGGCCTCCAGGACGACTCCGGCGCCCTCGTATCCGAGGCGGCCGGCGTCGCCGGGGTACATGCCGAGGACGTTGAGCACGTCGCGGAAGTTGACACCCGTCGCGCGCACGGCGATGCGGACCTCGCCGGGCCCGAGCGGGCGCGGCTCCTCCGGGACCAGCGCGACACCGTCCAGGCGGCCCTTGGCGACGACGTCCATCCGCCAGCCGCCGCCCGCGCCGTCCGGCGGGAGCAGCACGTCGTCGGTCGCCGCCCGGACGAGGCGCGGGACGCGTACCCGGCCGTCCCGGACGAGGAGTTCGCCGTGGGAGCCGAGGCAGCCGGCCAGGGCGTCGTACGACTGCGCCGAGGCGTCCAGGTCCGCGAGGGCGAAGCGCCCCGGGTGCTCGCTCGCGGCGGAGCGCACCAGTCCCCACACGGCGGCCCCGGCGAGGTCCGTGGCCTCGGTGCCGACCGCGCCCGACGTGACGAACACGAGACGGGCCCCGGTCGGCCGGGGTTCGGCGAGCCAACCCCGCACGAGGGCGAGTGTCTCGGCAGCCACGTCGGTCACGGCGCGTCCGGCGGTACGTACGGGAACGAGCACGGTGCCGGGCGCGTCGTCGGCGTTCAGCGCGTCCGTGAGCGCGGTCAGGTCGTCGTAGTGGCGGACCCGGCCGTCCAGCGTCGGCGGGGGTGTGCCGAGCACCGCCCACGCCTCGGTCGAGCCGGGGGCGATGTCCGGCAGGGGCACCCAGTCGAGCCTGAACAGGCTGTTACGTACGGCCGTGGCGGCTGCCGACGCGGTGGCCGTCACCGGCCGCAGGAGCAGGGACTCGATGCCGGCCACGGGTGCGCCCGTGGCGTCGGCGACGCGGAGCGCGACGGCGTCCTCGCCCTGCCGCGAGACCCGGACCCGTACCGAGGACGCTCCCGTGGCCGTGAGCTCGACCCCCGACCACAGGAACGGCAGCGACGCCTGCGAACCGTCCCGCTCCCACAGCCCCAGGACGTGCAGCACCGCGTCCAGCAGCGCCGGGTGCACACCGAACCCCGCGGTGCCGCCCGCCACGGAGTCCGGCAGCGCCGCCGCCACGAACCACTCGTCGTCGCCGGACCGCCACACCTCCCGCAGCCCCCGGAACGCCGGACCGTACGACAGGCCCGCCGACCCCAACCGCTCGTACAGTCCGCCCACTTCGACCCGATCGGCCCCTTCCGGAGGCCACGCCCGCAGGTCCCAGTCCGGCTGGGCCCCGGACGCGCCCGGCGCCAGGACGCCCGTCGCGTGCAGTGTCCAGTGGTCGTCGGTGGTCGTGTCGGCGCGTCCGTACACGCTGAGCGGTCGCCGGCCGGCGGCGTCGGGGGCCTCGATGCCGAGCTGTATCTGGACGGCGTCCGTCTCGGGGAGGACGAGGGGCGCCTGGAGGGTGAGATCGTCGACGCGGTCGCAGCCGACGCGGTCGGCTGCGGCCAGGGCCAGTTCCAGCAGCGCCGTGCCCGGCACGATCACCGAACCGGCCACCACGTGGTCGGCGAGCCACGGGTGATCGGCGACGGACAGCCTGGCCGTCAGCAGCACGGCGTCCGAACCGGCGACCGGCACGGCCGCGCCCAGCAGCGGGTGTTCGGCCGCCGTCAGTCCCAGGCCACCGGCGTCCACGGCCGTACGCGGCGCGTCGAGCCAGTAGCGGCGCCGCTGGAAGGCGTACGTCGGCAGGGGCACCTCCCGCGCCCCCGTACCGTCGAACACGGCCGCCCAGTCGACGCGGGTCCCGCGTACGAAGAGTTCGGCGACGGCCGTGAGCAGGGCCTCCGGTTCGGGACGGTCCGTGCGGAGGGTGGCCGCGGCGACCGGGGCGTCGGCGGCCAGGGCGGTCAGGACCGGGTCGGGGCCGATCTCCAGGAAGCGGTTCGCGCCCTGGGAGGCCGCCGCGCCGAGCGCGTCGTGGAAGCGGACCGGCCGCACGATCTGCTCGGCCCAGTAGGCGGGTGTCGTCCAGTCGTCCTGGTCCAGTGCCGCGCCGGTCACGGTGCTCACGGCAGCCACCCGAGGAGGTCGGTAGGTCACCTGGGAGGCGACCTCGGTGAACCCCGCGAGGACGGGTTCCATCAGGGGCGAGTGGAAAGCGTGCGAGACGCGCAGCCGCGTGGCCCGGCGGCCCGCCGCACGCGCCCGCTCCAGCACCGCCTCGACGGCGTCCTCATCGCCCGAGACCACCACGGACGTCGGTCCGTTGACCGCGGCGATCACCGCGCCGTCCGGCAGCCGGCCGGTCACCTCCGCCTCGTCGGCCTCCACGGCGGCCATCGCGCCGCCCTCGGGCAGCGCCCGCATCAGCCGGGCGCGGGCCGCCACCAGACGTACCGCTTCGGACAGGTCGAACACCCCGGCGGCATGAGCGGCGGCGAACTCGCCGACCGAGTGCCCCAGTACGACCTCCGGAGCCATCCCCCACGACCGCAGCAGCGCCACCAGCGCCACCTGGACGGCGAAGAGGGCCGGCTGCGCGTATCCGGTGTCGTCCAGCGCCCCGGCGCGGGAGTCCTCGAAGAGCGCCTCCTTCAAGGGACGTTCGAGACCCAGCTCCGCGTCCAGCAGCTCGCACACCTCGTCGAGCGCGGCGGCGAACGCGGGGAACGCCTCGTACAACTCCCGTCCCATGCCGGGGCGTTGACTGCCCTGGCCGGTGAACATCCAGGCCGTGCGCCCGTCCACCACCGATCCCGTGACGGTCGGCTCGGCGAGTCCCGCACGCAGACCGGGCAGGTCCCCGCCGAGCACCACCGCCCGGTGCTCCAGCGCGGCACGCGTGGCCGCCAGCGACAGGCCGACGTCCAGCGGGTCCGCGTCCACCGACGCGAGCCGCTCCGACTGCGCCCGCAACGCCTCCGCCCCGCGCGCCGACACCACCCACGGCACGACCGGCAACCCCGCACCCGCAGGACCCGGCCGCACCTCACGCGAGGCCGGGGGCTCCTCGATGATCACGTGGGCGTTGGTGCCGCTGATACCGAAGGACGACACACCGGCCCGCCGCGGCCGTTCACCACGCCGCCACGCCCGCTCCTGGGTCAGCAGCTCCACCGCCCCCGACGACCAGTCCACGTGCGACGACGGCTCGTCGGCGTGCAGGGTGCGCGGCAGGCGCTCGGCGCGAAGGGCCATCACCATCTTGATGACACCGGCCGCTCCCGCCGCGGCCTGGGTGTGCCCGAGGTTGGACTTCACCGCGCCCAGCCACAGGGGTTCGTCCCGGTCCTCCCGCCCGTAGGTGGCGAGGAGGGCCTGCGCCTCGATGGGGTCGCCGAGCCGGGTCCCGGTGCCGTGTGCCTCCACGGCGTCCACGTCCGACGGTGCCAGCCGGGCGTTCGCCAGGGCCTGTCGGATGACGCGTTGCTGCGACGGCCCGTTCGGAGCGGTCAGCCCGTTCGACGCCCCGTCCTGGTTGACCGCGCTGCCCCGCACCACCGCCAGCACCGGCCTGCCCAGCCGACGCGCCTCACTCAACCGCATCAGCACCAAAACACCCGCACCCTCGGACCAGCCCGTACCGTCCGCACCCTCCCCGAACGCCTTGCACCGACCGTCCGACGCCAACCCACCCTGCCGCGAGAACTCCACGAACGTCGCCGGCGTGGCCATCACCGTCACACCACCCGCCAACGCCGCGTCACACTCCCCCGACCGCAACGACTGACACGCCAGATGCAAAGCCACCAGCGACGACGAACACGCCGTGTCCACCGTCACCGCAGGCCCCTCGAACCCGAACACATACGCCACACGACCCGAGAACACGCTGCCCGCATTGCCGTTGGCGAGGAGGCCTTCGACCTCGCTGGGCACGCTGTGCAGTCGCGCGTGGTAGTCGTGGTACATCAGGCCGGCGAACACACCCGTCCGCGAACCCCGCAGCGACAGCGGGTCCACACCCGCCCGCTCCAGCGCCTCCCACGACGTCTCCAGCAGCAACCGCTGCTGCGGATCCATGGCGAGGGCCTCACGCGGACTGATCCCGAACAACCCCGCATCGAACTCCGCCGCGTCATGCAGGAAACCACCCTCCCGCGCGGACGACGTGCCCGGCCCCGTATCACCGAACAACCCCGCCAGATCCCAGCCCCGGTCGACCGGGAACCCCGAGACCCCCTCACCCCCCGACGCCACCAACTCCCACAACGCCTCCGGCGAATCCACCCCACCCGGGAAACGGCACCCCATCCCGACGATCGCGATGGGCTCGTCCGGGCCTACCGGGGTTCGGCCGGGGGCGGCCGTGGTTTCCGTGGCGGCGGCGCCGAGGAGTTCCGTGCGGAGGTGGGCGGTGAGGGCGAGCGGGCTCGGGCGGTCGAAGACGAGGGTCGCGGGCAGGTGAAGGCCGGTGACCGTCTTGAGGCGGTTGCGGAGATCGACGGCGGTGAGGGAGTCGAAGCCGAGGTCCTTGAAGGCGCGGCCGGGGTCGACGGTCGTACTGCCGGGATGGCCGAGCACTCCGCCGACCGCCGTCTGCACGAGGTCGAGCAGCAGCCGGTCCTGTTCGTCCTGCGGAAGCGTGCGCAGGCGGCGTGCGAGGGCGTTCCCGGTGTCGGTGCCGGTGCGGGCGGCGGCGCGACGCCGGGCCGTCGGGATCAGGTCGTGCAGGACGGCGGGGATCGTCTCGCGGTGCGCGGCGAGGGCCGTGGTGTCGAGGGCGAGGGGTACCGTGACGGGTTCGTCGGCCAGGAGTGCCGCGTCGAGCAGCGTCAGTGCCTCGTCGGTGGGCAGCGGCGGGAAGCCCTGGCGGCGCAGCCGGGCCAGGTCGGCCTGCGCGAGCCGGCCCCCCATGCCGTCGGCGGTCTCCCACATGCCCCAGGCCAGGGACACGGCAGGCATGCCCTGGGCGCGGCGGGCGACCGCGAGGGCGTCCAGGACCGTGTTGGCGGCGGCGTAGGCGGCCTGCCCGGGGTTGCCGAGCACGCCCGCCACGGACGAGAACAGTACGAAGGCGCGCAGGTCCTGGCCGGCGGTCAGTTCGTGGAGGTGCAGGGCGGAGGTGGCCTTGGCGTGGAGCACGTGGGTCAGCCGGTCCGGCGTGAGGTCGGCCAGCAGTCCGTCGGCGAGCACGCCGGCCGCGTGGACGACGCCGCCGAGCCGTACGCCGTCCAGTGCGGCCGTCAGCGCGGCGCGGTCGGTGACGTCGCAGGCGAGGACGGCCACGCGGGCGCCGGCCTCCGTGAGTTCGGCGGCGAGTTCGGTGGCGCCGGGCGCCTGCGGGCCGCGCCGGGAGAGCAGCAGCAGGTCGCGTACGCCGTGGGCGGTGACGAGGTGGCGGGCGACGACGGCGCCCAGGCCGCCGGTTCCGCCGGTGACGAGCACGGTGCCCGACTCCGGCCAGGGCGCGGGGTGCGGGTCCGCCGCCGGTCGCGTCACGCGCGTCATGCGGGGTACGTGGACCCGGTCGCCGCGGACGAGGAGTTGGTCCGCGTCCAGGGCGGCGAGGGCGGCGCAGAGGGTGCGGTGTGCCTCGGGGGTGCCGTCGGTGTCGGCGACGGCGAAGCGGTCGGGGTGCTCGTTGACCGCGGTGCGGATCAGGCCCCAGACGGCGGCGCCCGCCGGGTCGGTGACGTCGTCGCCGGCCGCGCCGGTGGTGACCAGTACGAGGCGTGAATGCCGGAAGCGCTCGTCCCTGGCCCAGCGCTGCACGACGGGCAGGGTCGCGGTGACGGTCTCCGTTCCGTCCCCGGTGACGGGGAGGAGGACGGTGCGGGGCGCGGACGTGTCCGGGTCGGCGTCGAGGGCGGCCACGAGGGCGTCGAGGTCGCTGTGGGCGGGAAGGGCGGCCCAGGCCGTGGGGGCGTCGGTGAGCACCGCCCACGCGGGCTCGGCGGTGTCGTCGCGTGGCTCCGGCGGGAGGTCGACGGGGGTCCACTCCAGCCGGAAGAGGCTGCCTGCGCCGGTCGGGTGCCGGGTGTCCGCCATGCCGGACAGCGGCCGCAGTGTCAGGCCGTTCACGTCGGCGACCGGCTCACCGGTCTCGTCGGCCGCGTACAGCGTCACCGTGTCGTCGTCGTGCGGGGTGATGCGGACGCGCAGGCTGCGCGCGCCCACCGCGTGCAGCCGGACGCCGGACCACAGGAACGGCAACCGGGCCTGGTCCGCGTCCTGTTGTGCCAGTGCGAGGGTGTGCAGGGCGGTGTCGAGGAGGGCGGGGTGCAGGCCGAAGGCGGTGGGGTCGCCGGTGGTGTCGGGCAGTTCGGCCTCGGCGTACAGGTCGGTGTCGTGCCGCCAGGCGGCGCGCAGTCCGCGGAACGCCGGGCCGTAGTCGAGGCCCGCCTCGGCGAGCCGCTCGTAGAGGCCGTCGAGCGGGAGGGGTTCGGCCCCGGCCGGGGGCCAGGCCCGCAGGTTCCCGTCCGGGGACGGGCCGGCGGGGGCGAGGGTGCCGGTGGCGTGCAGGGTCCAGGGGGTGTCGGCGGGCGCGTCGTCGGGGCGGGCGTGGATGCGCAGGCCGCGGGTGCCGTCCGGGGTGCCGGGCTCGACGGAGATCTGGACGTGGGCGGTGCCGTGTTCGGGCAGGACGAGCGGGGCGTGCAGGGCGAGTTCGGCGAGGGTGCCGCAGTCGGCCTGGTCACCTGCCTGGACGGCGAGTTCGACCAGCGCGGTGCCGGGGACGACGGTCCGTCCCGCGACGGTGTGGTCGGCGAGCCAGGGGTGGGTGTCGGCCGACAGGGCGGCGGTGAGCAGGACCGTGTCGGTGCCGGCCGGGCGCAGGGTGGCGCCGAGCAGCGGGTGTGCGACGGTGCCGAGTCCGAGGCCGCCGGCGTCGGTGACGGTGCGGGTGGGACGCAGCCAGAAGCGGCGGTGGTGGAAGGCGTAGGTGGGCAGGTCGACGCGGCGGGCGCCGGTGCCGTGGAACATCTCGGCCCAGCCGACGGTGGCCCCGCGTACGTACATCTCGGCGAGGGCGGTGAGCAGCGACTCGGGTTCCGGGTGGCCCTTGCGGAGGACGGGCGCGGCGGCGGTGTCGAGGGCCGTCCGGGCGAGGCCGGTGAGGACGGGGTCGGGGCCGATCTCCAGCAGGCGGCTCGCGGACTGGCGGCCGGTGGCGGTGGTGAGGGCGTCGTGGAAGCGGACGGGGCGGACGATCTGGTCGGCCCAGTAGGCGGGGGTGGTCCAGTCGCCGTCGGCGAGGGCCCGGCCGGTGACCGTGCTGACGGCGGCGAGCGTGGGCGGGCGGAGGGTGACGCCGGAGGCGATGCGGGTGAACTCGGCCTGGACCGGTGCCATGAGGGGTGAGTGGAAGGCGTGCGAGACGCGCAGCCGGGTGACGCGGCGGCCCTGGGCGCGGGCGGCGGCCATGACGCGTTCGACGCCTTCCTCGGTGCCCGACACGACGACGGACGTCGGGCCGTTGACGGCGGCGACCGTGACGTCCGGAGTGTCGAGCAGCGGCGTGATGCCGGACTCGTCCGCCTCGACTGCGGCCATGGCACCGCCCTCGGGCAGGGCCTGCATCAGGCGGGCACGGGCGGCGACGAGGGTGGCGGCGTCGGCGAGGTCGAGGACGCCGGCGACGTAGGCGGCGGCGTACTCGCCGACGGAGTGGCCGAGGACGACGTCGGGGGTGGTGCCCCAGGAGCGCAGCAGTTCGACGGTGGCGATCTGCAGGGCGAACAGGGCCGTCTGCGCGTATCCGGTGCGGTCCAGGAGGGCGGCTTCGGGGCTGCCGGCGGCGGCGAACATGACCTGGCGGACGGGCAGTTCGAAGCCGGGGTCGTCGGCGAGGGCGGTGTCGAGGGTTTCGCACACGACGTCCAGGACGGCCGCGAACACCGGGTAGGTGTCGTACAACTCGCGGCCCATGCCGGGGCGTTGGCTGCCCTGGCCGGTGAACATCCAGGCGGTGCGGCCGTCGGTGACCGTTCCCGTCACGGCGTCGGGGAGCTGCCCGGCGAGGGCGGCGGTGCGCTCGCGCAGTTCGTCCGGGCCGGTGCCGAGGACGACGGCGCGGTGGTCGAGGCGGGCGCGGCCGGCGGCGAGGGACAGGCCGATGTCGGCGGGGTCGCCGGGGTGGCCGGCGAGGCGGGCGGCCTGGGCGCCGAGGGCTTCGTGGCTGCGGGCGGACAGCACCCACGGCACGACCGGCGGGCGGGTCACGGTGCGCGGCTCGGGTTCCGCGTCCTCGGCGGCCGGGGCCTCCTCGACGATGACGTGGGCGTTGGTGCCGCTGATGCCGAAGGCGGAGACTCCGGCGCGGCGGGGGCGGTCGCCGCGCGGCCAGGGGCGGGCCTCGGTCAGCAGGCGGACCGCACCCGCGGTCCAGTCGACGTGGGAGGACGGCTCGTCGGAGTGCAGGGAGCGGGGCAGCAGTTCGGCGCGCAGGGCCAGGACGGTCTTGATGAGGCCGGCGACGCCCGCGGCGGACTGGGTGTGCCCGATGTTGGACTTCACCGACCCCAGCCACAGCGGTTCGTCCCGGTCCTGGCCGTAGGCCGCCATCAGGGCCTGTGCCTCGACGGGGTCGCCGAGCCGGGTGCCGGTGCCGTGTGCCTCCACGGCGTCGATGTCGGCGGCGGACAGGGCGGCGGCCTCCAGGGCCTGGCGGATGACGCGCTGCTGGGACGGGCCGTTGGGGGCGGTGAGCCCGTTGGAGGCGCCGTCCTGGTTGACGGCGCTGCCGCGTACGACGGCCAGGATCGGGTGGCCGTTGCGGCGGGCGTCGGACAGCCGCTCCAGTACGAGGACGCCGGCGCCCTCGGACCAGCCGGTGCCGTCGGCGGCGTCGGCGAAGGACTTGCAGCGGCCGTCGGAGGCGAGCCCGCCCTGCCGGGAGAACTCCAGGAACATGCCCGGGTTCGCCATGACGGTCGCGCCGCCCGCCAGGGCCGTGTCGCACTCGCCGGACCGCAGGGCCTGGCAGGCCAGGTGCAGGGCGACGAGCGCGGAGGAGCAGGCGGTGTCGACGGTGACGGCGGGGCCCTCCAGGCCGAGGGTGTAGGCGACGCGGCCGGAGGCGACGCTGGGGATGCTGCCGGTGAGCAGGTGGCCCTCGGTCTCGGGGGTGGCCTCGTGGAGGTGACCGCCGTAGCCGTTGCCGGAGACTCCCGAGAAGACGCCGGTGCGGGAGCCGCGCAGCGTGTGCGGGTCGATCCCGGCGCTCTCCAGGGCCTCCCAGGACGTCTCCAGGAGCAGCCGCTGCTGCGGGTCCATGGCGAGGGCCTCGCGCGGGCTGATGCCGAACAGGTCGGGGTCGAACAGGGGCGCCTCGTGGAGGAAGCCTCCCACGGCGGTGGTGTCGCCGAGGGCGCTCAGGTCCCAGCCGCGGTCCTCGGGGACCGGCGAGATGCCCTCCCGCTCACCGGCGACGAGCTCCCACAGCGCCCCGGGTGTGGTGGCGCCGCCGGGGAAGCGGCAGCCCATGCCGATGACGGCGACGGGTTCCCGGGACGCGGTGACGAGGTCCTGGTAGCGCTGCCAGAGCCGGTCGTTCTCCTTGAGGGACTCCCGCAGGGCTTCGACGAGCTCTTCGGAGGATGCAGTCATGTCGTTCTCCACGGTCGCGGTGAGCGAGAGGGGCGGGGCCGGCGGCGCCGGCCGGCGGGCCTGGTGCCCGTGGGCCGGCGGCTGCCGGTCACACCGGCCGCTGCACGCGCTTCAGGGCCAGCTGGACGAGGCTGTCGGCGCCCATCGCGTCCAGGGATTCGGGCTTGCGGGGCTGTTCTGCGGGGTCGGCGCGGGTGCCGTCGGGTGCGGGGCCGGGGCGGTCGGCGAGGCGGCGGAGCATGTCGAGCACGCCGGACTCGCGCAGCCGGGCCACCGGGACGGCGGTCAGCAGTTCCCGCACCTGGGGGTCGATGGCGTCGTCCGCGGGGGCGGCCGGTGCGGGGGCGGAGGACCCGGCGAGGAGCCGCTCGCGCAGCAGCCCCACCAGGTCCTCGGGGGTCGGGTGGTCGAAGACCAGCGTGGCGGGGAGGGTGAGCGCGGTGGCGGCGCCGATCCGGTTGCGCAGGTCGACGGAGGTCAGCGAGTCGAAGCCGAGGTCGCGGAAGGCACGGGTCGGTTCGACGGCGGCGGCCGAGGTGTGGCCGAGTACGGCGGCCACCTGGGTGCGGACCAGGTCGAGGAGGAGCTGGTCCTGTTCGGGAGCGGGCAGGGCGGCGAGCCGTGCCGTCAGCCCTTCGGCGGCGCGGGGCGCGGTCCGCCCGGCGGCGCGGCGCCTGCGCGTGACGGGCACGAGGTCGCGCAGCACGCTGGGCAGGGTGTCGGCGCGTTCGGCGAGGGCGGCGGTGCGCAGCGAGACGGGCACCGCGACCGGTTCGTTGACGCGCAGCGCGGCGTCGAGCAGGGCGAGCGCCTCGTCGCCGGGCAGGGCGGGGAAGCCCTGGCGGCGCATGCGGGCGAGTTCGGCGTCGGACAGGGTGCCGCCCATGCCTTCGGCGGTGTCCCACATGCCCCAGGCCAGTGACACGGCGGGCAGGCCGTGGGCGCGGCGGGCGGCGGCCAGCGCGTCGAGGGAGGCGTTGGCGGCGGCGTAGGCGGCCTGGCCCGGGGAGCCGATCACACCGGCGACGGACGAGTACAGCACGAACGCGTCCAGGTCCCGGTCGGCGGTCAGCTCGTGCAGGTGCAGGGCCGCTTGGGCCTTGGCGGCCAGTACGCGGGCCAGCCGCTCGTCCGTGAGGTCGGTGAGGATGCCGTCGTCGAGGACGCCCGCGGTGTGCACGACGGCGGTCAGCGGCACCTCGTCCAGGACGGCCGCGAGCTGGTCGCGGTCGCTGACGTCGCAGGCGACGATGTCGGCGCGGGCTCCCGACGCGGCGAGTTCCGCGCGCAGTTCGGCTGCGCCGGGCGCCTCGGGGCCGCGCCGGGACAGCAGCAGCAGGTCCCGTACGCCGTGCTCGGCGACCAGGTGCCGGGCGAGCAGGGCGCCCAGGCCGCCGGTGCCGCCGGTGATGAGGACGGTGCCCGGCCCGGACCAGGGTGCGGGCACGGTCAGGACGACCTTGCCGACGTGCTTGGCCTGCTGGAGCAGCCGCAGTGCCTCCGGGGCGCGGGCGATGTCGAACGCCGTCACCGGGACGGGCCGCAGCGCGCCCTGCTCGAACAGTTCCAGCAGCGCGGTCAGCATCTCGCCGATACGGTCCGGGCCGGCCTCGACAAGGTCGAACGCCCGGTAGGACACGCCGTGTTGGGCGGCGACCTCGCCCGCGTCCCGGATGTCGGTCTTGCCCATCTCGACGAACCGTCCGCCGGGCCGCAGCAGCCGCAGCGACGCGTCCACGAACTCCCCTGCCAGGGAGTCCAGGACCACGTCCACGCCCGGCCGGAAGCTCTGCTCGAACCCGGTGGTGCGGGAGGAGGCGATGCGCTCGGCCGGCACGCCGAGTGCACGCACGGCCGCCCATTTGGCCTCGCTCGCGGTGGCGTGGACCTCCGCGCCGAGATGCTGGGCGAGCTGGACGGCGGCCATGCCGACGCCGCCCGCCGCCGCGTGGATCAGCACCGACTCGCCGGCCCGGAGACCGGCCAGGTCGACCAGGGCGTAGTACGCGGTGAGGAACACGATCGGCACGGACGCGGCCTGTTCGTACGTCCAGCCCTTCGGGATCGGCGCGAGTTCGCGGGCGTCGGCGACGGCGGTGGGGCCGAACGCCCCGTCGAGCATGCCCATCACGCGGTCCCCGACGACCCAGCGGTCCACGCCCGGCCCGGCCTCGACGACGACTCCCGCGCCCTCCAGGCCCATCCGGCCGGCGTCGCCGGGGTACATGCCGAGTACGTTCAGCACGTCACGGAAGTTGACGCCGGCGGCGCGGATCGCGACGCGGACCTGGCCCGGGGCGAGCGGGCGCGGCTGCTCCGGCACGAACGCGATGCCGTCCAGCCGCCCCTGCGCGACGATGTCCAGCCGCCAGGCGTCACCGGCTCCGGCCGGCGGGACGAGCACCTCTTCCCCGGCCATGCGCACGAGGCGGGGCAGCCACACCCGGCCGCCGCGCACCGCCAGCTGCGGGTCGCCGTCATCGGGCAGCAGCCGGGCGAGGGTGCTCAGCGAAGCCGGGTCGTCGTCGGTGTCCACGAGGGCGAAACGGCCGGGGTGCTCGCTGATGGCCGCGCGGACCAGGCCCCACACGCCCGCCGCGGCGACATCGGGTGCCCCGTCGCCCGCCGCGTCGACGCGGACGGCACCGGACGTGAGCACCACGAGACGGCGACCCGAGAACCGTTCGTCGGCCTGCCACTCCTTCACCCGCGCCAGCACACCGGCGACGGTCGCGTGGAGGTCCGCCGCGTCCGACGGGACGACCGGCAGCAGCACGGCGTCGGGCACGGCGGCACCCGTCGCGTCCGCTGCCGCCACCAGCGCGTCGAGGTCGGCGTGGACGGTGACCGGGAGGCCGGCGGGCGCGCTGCCGAGGGCGGCCCACGCCGGGCGGGGCCCGGCCGCGAGGTCCTCGGGGGCCTCGGTCCACGCGACGCGGTACAGGCTGTCCGGCCCGCCGGCGGCGAGCCCGTCGGCCGAGAGCGCGCGCAGCACCAGCGAGTCGATCTCGGCGACCGGTTCGCCCGCCGCGTCCGCGAGGCGCAGGGCCACGTCACCGGCGCCGCGCGGCGTGATCCGCGCACGCACGGCACCCGCGCCCACCGCGGTCAGGGACACACCCGACCACAGGAACGGCAGCAGCGGACCCTCCGCGATCTCCTCACGCAGCCCGAGACTGTGCAGAACGGCGTCCAGCAGCGCGGGGTGCAGCGCGAAGGAGTCGGCGTCGGCGGCCACGGTGTCGGGCAGTTCGGCCTCGGCGTAGAGCTCACCGTCGTGACGCCAGACGCCCTTCAGGCCCCGGAACGCGGGCCCGTAGCCGAGGCCCGCCGCAGTGAGCCGCTCGTACAGGGCGCCCGTGTCGACCGGCTCCGCGCCGGCCGGGGGCCAGGCCCGCAGGTCCCAGTCGGGTGCGGCGTCCTCGGCGTCGGTGAGGGTGCCGGTGGCGTGCAGCGTCCAGGGCTCGTCGCCGTCGGCGCTGCGCGGACGGGCGTGGATGCTCACCGTGCGCCCGCCGTCCGGTGTCTCTTCCTCTCCCTCGGCCGCGACGGCGACCTGGAGCTGTACGGCACCGTCGGCGGGCAGCACGAGCGGTGTGCGCAGGGCGAGTTCGGCGAGGTGGCCGCATCCGGCACGGTCACCGGCCTGGACGGCGAGTTCCACGAACGCCGTGCCGGGCACCACGATCCGGCCCCGCACCGCGTGGTCGGCGAGCCACGGGTGCGTCCGCACGGACAGGCTGGCCGTGAGCAGCACGGCGTCCGAACCGGCCACCGGCACGGCCGCGCCCAGCAGCGGATGGTCCGCCCGCCCGAGGCCCAGGCCGTCGGCGTCGGACACCGGGCCCGGCGCGTCGAGCCAGTAGCGGCGGTGCTGGAAGGCGTAGGTGGGCAGGTCGACGCGGCGGGCGCCGGTGCCGTCGAACAGGGCCGCCCAGTCGACGTGCGTGCCGTGGACGTACAGCGTTCCGACCGCTGTGAGCAGGGCTTCGGGCTCGGGCCGGTCCTTGCGGAGGGTCGCCGCGGCGGCCGTGGCGTCGGTGGCCAGGGCGGTCAGGACCGGGTCGGGGCCGATTTCGAGGAAACGGCTCGCGCCCTGTGCGCCCGCTGCCGTGAGGGCGTCGGCGAATCGGACCGGCCGGACGATCTGGTCGGCCCAGTAGCCGGGGCTCGTCCAGTCGCCTTCGCTGAGCGCGGCACCGGTGAGCGTGCTCACGGCGGCCACCGTCGGCTGACGGTACGTCACCTGCTGTGCTGCGGCCCGGAAGTCGTCCAGCACCGGTTCCATCAGCGGGGAGTGGAAGGCGTGGGATACCGTCAGGCGAGTGGCACGACGGTCCTCCGCGCGGGCCCGTTCGAGGACTACCTCCACGGCGGCTTCCGCGCCGGACACCACCACTGAGGCCGGCCCGTTGACGGCCGCGATCACCCCACCGTCCGGCAACCAGCCGGAAGCCACCGCCTCACTCACCGCCACAGCGGCCATCGCCCCGCCCACCGGCAACGCCTGCATCAACCGCGCCCGCGCCGCCACCAGACGCACCACATCGCCCAGCTCGAACACACCGGCGGCATACGCGGCGGCGAACTCACCCACCGAATGCCCCACCACCACATCCGGACCCATCCCCCACGACCGCAGCAGCGCCACCAACGCCACCTGCACCGCGAACAACGCCGACTGCGCGTAACCCGTCAGGGCCAGCACATCCGCGTCGTCCCCGAACAGCACTTCCCTCACCGGCCGTTCCAAGCCCAGCTCGGCATCGAGCAGACCGCACACCTCATCCAGCGCACGCGCGAAGACAGGGAACGACTCGTACAACTCCCTGCCCACACCAAGCCGTTGGCTGCCCTGGCCGGTGAACATCCACGCCGTGCGGCCGTCGGTCGCCGTGCCGGTGATCGGCGGTTCGGCGAGTCCGGACTTCAGGGCGGCTCCGTCCCTGCCGAGGATCACCGCGCGGTGTTCCAGCGCGGCACGGGTGGTGGCCAGCGACAGGCCCACGTCGAGCGGGTCGCCGGTGACGGTCGTCAGGCGCGCGGCCTGGGCGCGCAGGGCGTCGGCGCTCTTCGCGGACACCACCCACGGCACCACGGGCAACCCGGTGGACGGGGTGTGGCCGTGCGGCTGCTCCTCGGCGGGCGGCTCCTCGACGATGACGTGGGCGTTGGTGCCGCTGATGCCGAAGGAGGAGACACCCGCGCGGCGCGTACGTCCGCCGCGTGGCCAGGGCCGGTCCTCGGTGAGGAGCTCCACGGCGCCGGCGTCCCAGTCGACGTGGGAGGACGGCCGGTCGACGTGCAGGGTGCGCGGCAGGCGTTCCGCCTGGAGCGCCAGCACCATCTTCATCACACCGGCGACCCCGGCGGCGGCCTGCGTGTGCCCGATGTTGGACTTCACCGAGCCCAGCCACAGCGGCTCGTCCCGTTCCCGGCCGTAGGCGGCGAGCAGGGCCTGCGCCTCGATGGGATCGCCGAGACGGGTGCCCGTTCCGTGCGCCTCGACGGCGTCCACGTCGGCGGGGGCCAGTCCGGCGGCGGCGAGCGCCTGCCGGATGACACGCTGCTGCGAGGGGCCGTTCGGAGCGGTCAGGCCGTTGGACGCGCCGTCCTGGTTGACGGCACTGCCCCGCACCACGGCCAGCACGCGGTGGCCGCGCCGTTCGGCCTCGGACAACCGCATCAGGACGAGAACACCGGCGCCCTCCGCCCACCCGGTGCCGTCGGCGCCGTCGGCGAAGGACTTGCAGCGGCCGTCGGAGGCGAGGCCGCGCTGCCGGGAGAACTCCACGAACGTCGTCGGCGTGGCCATCACGGTCACACCGCCCGCCAGTGCGGTGGTGCACTCCCCCGAGCGCAGCGCCTGGCAGGCCAGGTGCAGGGCGACGAGGGAGGACGAGCAGGCGGTGTCGACGGTGACGGCGGGGCCCTCGAAGCCGAAGACATAGGCGATGCGGCCGGAGAAGACGCTGCCCGCGTTGCCGTTGCCGAGGTAGCCCTCGACCTCGTCGGGCACGGTGTGCAGGCGGGCGGCGTAGTCGTGGTACATCAGGCCCGCGTACACGCCGGTGTCGGTGCCGCGCAGGGAGTGCGGGTCGATGCCGGCCCGTTCCAGCGCCTCCCAGGACGTCTCCAGCAACAGCCGCTGCTGCGGGTCCATGGCGAGCGCCTCGCGAGGGCTGACGCCGAACAGTTCGGCGTCGAAGTCGGCGGCGTCGTGCAGGAAGCCGCCCTCGCGGACGTACGCGGTGCCGGGCCGTGCCGGGTCGGGGTCGTACAGCCCGTCGAGGTCCCAGCCGCGGTCGGTGGGGAAGCCCGTGATGCCGTCGCCGCCGTCGGCGACCAGGCGCCACAGGTCCTCGGGGGTGGTGACGCCGCCCGGGTAGCGGCAGCCCATGCCGACGATGGCGATGGGCTCGTCGGTCTCGGCCCGGGTCCGCGCGGCGGTGTCCTCGGCGGCGGTGTCGCCGAGGAGTTCCCGGCGCAGGAAGGCGGCGAGGGCGGCCGGGCTGGGATGGTCGAAGACGAGGGTGGCCGACAGGCGCAGGCCGGTTGCGGTGCCGAGGTGGTTGCGCAGGTCGACGGCGGTGAGCGAGTCGAAGCCCAGGTCCTTGAAGGCGCGCCCGGGGTCGACGGCGTCCGCGCCGGAGTGGCCGAGGACGGCCGCGACCTGGGTCCGCACGAGGTCGAGCAGCAGCCGGTCCCGTTCGGCGGCGGGCAGGGCGAGCAGCCGTGCGGCGAGAGCGGATTCCCCGGGTCCGCCGGTCCGGTGGGCGAGCCGCTTGCGGCGGGCGGCGGGCACCAGGCCGTGCAGTACGGCGGGCAGGCTGTCGCCGCGGGCGCCGAGGGCACCGGTGTCGAGAGCGGCCGGCACGGCGGTCGGTGTGCCGGTGCGCAGTGCCGTGTCGAGGAGGGCGAGCGCGTCGTCGGTGGCCAGCGCGAGATAGCCGAGGCGGCGCATGCGGGCCACGTCCGCGTCCGTCAGACGGCCGCCCATGCCGCCGGTGTGCTCCCACATGCCCCAGGCCAGGGACAGGGCGGGCAGGCCCCGCGCGTGACGGCGGGCGGCGAGGGCGTCGAGCGAGGCGTTGGCCGCGGCGTAGGCGGCCTGCCCCGAGGAACCGACGACACCGGCGATCGCGGAGAACAGCACGAACGCGCGCAGGTCCCGGTCGGCGGTCAACTCGTCGAGGTACAGCGCGGATTCGGTCTTGGCGGCCAGGACCCGGGCGAGCCGCTCGGGGGCGAGGTCGGTGAGCACGCCGTCGTCCAGGACACCCGCGGTGTGCACGACCGCGCTCAGCGGTACGCCGGTCAGCGCCGCCTCCAGGGCGTCCCGGCCGGTGACGTCGCAGGCGGTGACGGCGACCCGGGCGCCGTGCGCGGCGAGTTCACGCACCAGCTCGTCGGCGCCGGGGGCGTCGGGGCCGCGCCGGGAGAGCAGCAGCAGGTCGCGCACGCCGTGCGCGGTGACGAGGTGGCGGGCGACGAGGGCGCCCAGGCCGCCGGTGCCGCCGGTGATCAGCACGGTGCCGGTGGTGGGCCATACGGCGCCGTCGGTGCCGTCGGTGCCGTCGGTGCCAGTGGGGCTGTCGGTGTCGGTGGGGCCGTCGGTGCCGATGGAGCGGCCGAGGCCGGTGGGGCCGTGCAGGCCGGTGGGCGCCTCGGCGCGGGACAGGCGGGGCAGCAGAACGCGGCCGTCGTGGCAGGCGGGGTGGGTGGGGCCTGCCGCCACGAGGGTGCCGAGCCGCTCCTTCAGCGTCTGCCAGGACGACGGCTCGCCGTCGATGTCGGCCAGGACGAACCGGTCGGGGTGCTCGCTGATCGCCGTACGGACCATGCCCCACACGGCGGCACCCGCCGGGTCGGTGAGGGCGCCGGTGGTGAGGACGACCAGCCGGCTGTCGGCCAGCGCGGGTTCGGCGAGCCAGGCCCGGAGGGCGGCGAGGACACCGCTCGCGGT
Organism: Streptomyces sp. DH24; assembly: GCF_029813775.1. Taxonomy (GTDB): domain Bacteria; phylum Actinomycetota; class Actinomycetes; order Streptomycetales; family Streptomycetaceae; genus Streptomyces. The sequence continues at coordinate 289,637 of NZ_JARVKW010000002.1, forward strand.
GTCGGCCGGGGTCCCTCCGGCGGGCACGGGGAGGAGCACGGCCGCGGGGCGGGTGCCGGCGGCGGTGAGGGTGGCGAGGTCGGGACAGGTGGCGACGCCGGGCGGAACGGCGTCGGCGGCGCACAGGGCGGCCAGGTCCGTGACAGGCGCGGCCAGGTCCGTGACGGGCGCGGCCGGGAACGCCGTGGGCGGTGCCGGGACCCAGTCCAGCCGGTACAGGTTCCGGGCCCTCGCGGTGGCGCCGTGGGCCGTGGTCACGTCGCCCGCCGACACGGGACGGAGCACCAACTCGGCGACCTCGGCGACCGGTTCGCCCGTCGTGTCGGCGACGCGCAGCGTCACCGCGCCCGGGGCCCGGACGGTGATCCTGGCCCGTACGGCGGACGCGCCGACGGCGGTCAGGGACACCCCGGACCACAGGAACGGCAGGAGCACCTTGCGGCGTCCCTCCCCCGCGTCCGTGTCGGACTCGGTGTCCTCGACGCCGAGGGCGTGCAGCACGGCGTCGAGCAGGGCCGGGTGCAGGGCGAAGTCCGACGCGTCCTCGGCGGCCCCCTCGGGCAGTTCGGCCTCGACGTACAGGTCGGCGCCGTCCCGCCAGAGCGCGCGCAGCCCCTGGAAGGCGGGCCCGTACACCATGCCGGTCTCCGCGAGCCTCGGGTACAGCTCGGCCACGGCGACGGACAGCGCCCCGGCAGGCGGCCAGGCCCGCAGGTCCCAGCCGGGGGCGGCCGGTTCGGCGGTGCCGAGGGTGCCGGTGGCGTGCAGGGTCCACGGCTCGTCCTCGGGCGCGCCGTCCGGACGGGCGTGGACGGCGAGGGCGCGGGTGCCGTCGGCGCCGGCCGGCTCGACCGAGGTCTGCACTTGTACGGCACCGTCGGACGGCAGCACGAGGGGCGTGCGCAGGGCGAGTTCCGTGACGGCGTGCCGGCCGACGTGGTCGGCGGCCTGCACGGCGAGCTCGACCAGTGCGGTGCCCGGAACCACCACGGTGCCGTCGACGGTGTGGTCGGCGAGCCAGGGGTGCGTGCGAACGGACAGCCGTGAGGTGAGTACGGCGGTGCCGGACCCTGCCAGCCGTACGGACGCGCCGAGCATCGGGTGCTCGGTGACACCGAGCCCGAGTCCGCCCGCGTCGAGGGCGGGCCCGGCGGGTTCGAGCCAGTAGCGGCGGTGCTGGAAGGCGTAGGTGGGCAGGTCGACGCGGCGGGCGCCGGTGCCGTCGAACAGGGCCGCCCAGTCGACGTGCGTGCCACGCACGAAGAGTTCGGCGACGGCCGTGAGCAGGGCTTCGGGCTCGGGCCGGTCCTTGCGGAGGGTCGCCGCGGCGGCCGTGGCGTCGGTGGCCAGGGCGGTCAGGACCGGGTCGGGGCCGATCTCCAGGAAACGGCTCGCCCCCTGCGCGCCGGCCGTGGTCAGCGCCTCATGGAAACGGACGGGCCGGATGACCTGGTCGGCCCAGTAGCCGGGGCTCGTCCAGTCGCCTTCGGTGAGCGCGGCACCGGTGAGCGTGCTCACGGCGGCCACCGTCGGCTGACGGTACGTCACCTGCTGTGCTGCGGCCCGGAAGTCGTCCAGCACCGGCTCCATCAGCGGGGAGTGGAAGGCGTGCGAGACCCGCAGCCGCGTGGCGCGGTGGCCCTCGGCGCGGGCCCGTTCCACCACCGCCTCCACGGCGGCTTCCGCCCCGGACACCACCACTGAGGCCGGCCCGTTGACGGCCGCGATCACCGCACCGTCCGGCAACCAGCCGGAAGCCACCGCCTCACTCACCGCCACAGCGGCCATCGCCCCGCCCACCGGCAACGCCTGCATCAACCGCGCCCGCGCCGCCACCAGACGCACCACATCGCCCAGCTCGAACACACCGGCGGCATACGCGGCGGCGAACTCACCCACCGAATGCCCCACCACGACATCCGGACCCATCCCCCACGACCGCAGCAGCGCCACCAACGCCACCTGCACCCCGAACAACGCCGACTGCGCGTAACCCGTCAGGGCCAGCACATCCGCGTCGTCCCCGAACAGCACCTCCCTCACCGGCCGCTCAAAGCCCAACTCGGCATCGAGCAGACCGCACACCTCGTCCAGCGCACGCGCGAAGACAGGGAACGACTCGTACAACTCCCTGCCCACACCAAGCCGTTGGCTGCCCTGGCCGGTGAACATCCACGCCGTGCGGCCGTCGGTCGCCGTGCCGGTGACGGCCGACCCGGTCAGCCCCGTCACGGCGCGGTGCTCCAGCGCCGTCGCGCGCGTGGTCGCCAGTGACAGGCCCACGTCGAGCGGGTCGCCGGCGGCCGTCGCCAGCCGGTCGAGCTGGGCTCGCAGGGCGGCGGCGCTGCGGGCGGACACCACCCACGGCACCACCGGGAGCGCGGCGCGGTCGCGCGGTGCGGCCGGGGCGGTGGTCGCCGGGGCGGTGGTCGCCGGGGCCTCCTCCAGGACGACGTGGGCGTTGGTGCCGCTGATGCCGAAGGAGGACACCCCGGCCCGGCGCGGGCGTGCGCCCCGTGGCCAGGCGTGTTCCTCGGTCAGGAGGCGTACCGCGCCCGACGTCCAGTCGACGTGGGAGGACGGCTCGTCCACGTGCAGGGTGCGCGGCAGGCGTTCCGCCTGGAGCGCCAGCACCATCTTCATCACACCGGCCACGCCGGCGGCGGCCTGCGTGTGCCCGATGTTCGACTTCACCGAGCCCAGCCACAGCGGTTCGTCCCGTTCCCGGCCGTAGGTGGCGAGGAGGGCCTGCGCTTCGATGGGATCGCCGAGGCGGGTTCCTGTGCCGTGTGCCTCGACGGCGTCCACGTCGGCGGGGGCCAGTCCGGCGGCGGCGAGCGCCTGCCGGATGACACGCTGCTGCGAGGGGCCGTTCGGAGCGGTCAGGCCGTTGGACGCGCCGTCCTGGTTGACGGCACTGCCCCGCACCACGGCCAGCACGCGGTGGCCGCGCCGTTCGGCCTCGGACAGCCGCATCAGGACGAGAACACCGGCGCCCTCGGACCAGCCGGTGCCGTCGGCGGCCTCGGCGAAGGTTTTGCAGTGGCCGTCGGGGGCGAGGCCGCGCTGGCGGGAGAACTCGACGAACGCGGTGGGGTTGGCCATGACGGTGGCGCCGCCGGCCACGGCCGTGTCGCACTCGCCGGACCGCAGGGCCTGGCAGGCCAGGTGCAGGGCGACGAGCGCCGAGGAGCAGGCGGTGTCGACGGACACGGCGGGGCCTTCGAGGCCGAGGACGTAGGAGAGACGGCCCGAGGCGACGCTCGGGGTGCTGCCGGTGAGCAGGTATCCGGCGGCCTCGCCGTCGGCCTCGTGGACGGAACCGCCGTAGCCGTTGGCGGAGATGCCCGCGTACACGCCGGTCGCCGAACCCTTCAGCGACAGCGGGTCGATGCCGGCGCGTTCCAGGGCCTCCCAGGCGGTCTCCAGCAGGAGCCGCTGCTGCGGGTCCATCGCGAGGGCCTCGCGCGGTGAGATCCCGAAGAGTTCCGCGTCGAAGCCGGCGACGTCGGACACGAAGCCGCCGAGTCCGGCGAACGGGGTGCCGAGGGCCGCGGAGGTGGACTCCAGCAGGCCGGCGACGTCCCAGCCCCGGTCCGCCGGGAACGGGGACATGCGGTCCTCGCCGGCCGTCACGACCTCCCACAGCTGTTCCGGCGAGGTGATGCCGCCGGGGAAGCGGCAGCCCATGCCGATGACGGCGACGGGTTCGTCGACGGCCGCGTGGCCGGGCGTGGCCGGGAGGGCGGCGTCCGGCGTGGTGGCGCCGAGGAGGCGTTCGCGGAGGTGGCGGGTGAGGACGGCGGGGGCGGGGTGGTCGAAGACCCGGGTGGTGGGGAGGGTGAGCCCGGTGGCCGTGCCGAGGCGGTCGCGCAGGTCGACGGCGGTGAGGGAGTCGAACCCGAGGTCCTTGAAGGCGCGTTCGGGGTCGACGGCGGCGGGTGAGGTGTGGCCGAGGACGGCGGCGACCTGGGTCCGCACGAGGTCGAGCAGGTGCCGGTCCTGTTCGGCGGCGGGCAGGGCGCGCAGTTCGCGGACGAGTTCGCCGTCCAGGGCGTCGGGGGTGTCGGCCGGGGGCGCGGCGAGGTCGGTGATGAGCGCGCTGGGCCGGGTGAAGGTGAAGGAGGGGGCGAAGCGCTCCCAGTCCACGTCGGCGACGGTGACGCAGGTGCGTTCCTCGGCGAGGGCCTGTTCCAGTGCGGTCAGGGCGGTTTCGGGCGGCAGGAGGGCGAGGCCCCGTTCGCCGAGGTGCTCGGCCACGCCGTCGTCGGTCGCCATGCCACCCCCGTCCCAGGGGCCCCTGGCGTCGGAGGTGGCGGGCAGGCCGAGGGCGCGGCGGTGCCGGGCGAGCGCGTCGAGGTAGGCGGTGCCGGCGGCGTAGGCGGCCTGGCCGCCGCTGCCCCACACGGCCGCCACGGACGAGAACAGCACGAACAGGTCGAGGTCGCGGTCCTTTGTCAGTTCGTGCAGGTGGTGTGCGCCGGTGACCTTGGCGGCGACGATCTCGGTGAGGTGGGCGGGGGTGGTGTCGGTGAGCGGCGTGTTCTGCGGGAGGCCCGCGGTGTGGACGACGCCGGTGAGGGGTGTCTCGGCGGGAAGGGTGGCGAGGAGGTCGCGCAGGGCCTGGCGGTCGCTGACGTCGCAGGCGGCGATGGTGACGCGGGCGCCTCGCGCGGTCAGGTCGCGGCGCAGGCCGACGGCGCCGGGCGCGTGCTCGCCGCTGCGGGAGACGAGCAGCAGGTGCGGGGCGCCTAGGTCGGCGAGGCGTCGGGCGACGTGGCCGCCCAGTGCGCCCGTGCCGCCGGTGATCAGGACCGTGCCGCGCGGTGCCGGGAAGCGGCTGGTGGTGCCGGGGCCACGCCGGGTGTCGCGGGTGAGGCGGGCGGCGTGGACGCCGGAGGCGCGTACGGCCAGTTGGTCCTCGTTGCCGGGGGCGGCGAGGACGGCCGCCAGTCGCTGCCAGGGGTCGGGGTCCGTCTCGTCGGCGGGGAGGTCGACGAGGCCGCCCCAGCGGCGGGGCTGTTCGAGTGCGGCGGTCCGGCCGAAGCCCCAGATCTGGGCCTGGTCGGGATGGCCGAGCGGTTCGCCGGCCGCGACGGCGACGGCGGACCGGGTGACCGCCCACACCGGGGTCTCCAGGCCGGCGGTGTGGAGGGCCTGGAGCAGGGGGAGGTGCGGCGTGGTCCGGGTGGGCAGGGGGCCGGTGGTGCCGGGCAGGACGACGATGCCGGTCGGGGCGGTGTGCGGGAGGCGGGCCGCGAGGGTGGCGGGGGTGTCGTCGGCGGTGAGCGGGAGGAGACCTGCGTCGGCGCCGGCGGCGCGCAGCGCTTCGAGGCAGGGGGCGGCGTCGTCGCAGTCGTGCGGGGCGGCCACCAGCCAACGGCCGTTCAGGCGGCCCTCGCCGGGCAGCGGCACCGGCTTCCACACCAGGCGGTAGCGACGGCGGTCCAGCGCGGCGCGGTCGTGGTGCCGGCGCCGCCAGTCGGCCAGCGCGGGCAGCAGCGCGTCGAGCGGGGCCCTCTCGGGCAGGCCCAACTCGTGTGCCACGGACGCCGGGGCGGCGGTGTCGAGCAGTTGCCAGAACGCGGCGTCCGCGCCGTCACCGGTGGACGTGCCGTCCGTGCCGGTCTCGTCGGCGGCCCGGTCGGGCAGCCAGTAGCGCTCCCGCTGGAAGGCGTACGTGGGCAGGTCCACGAGCCGGGCGCCCGTACCGGTGAACACCTCGGCCCAGTCGGCCCGGTCGCCGCGCACGAACAGTTCGCCCACGCCCGTGAGCAGCGTCCGCGCCTCGGGGCGGCCCGTGCGCAGGGCGGCGACGGCGACCGTGAGGTCGGGGGAGGTCTGCCGGGCCAGCGTGGCGAGCACGGGGTCCGGTCCGAGTTCGAGGAGCCGGGTGGCGCCGAGTTCGCCGGTGACGGTCCGCACGGCGTCGTGGAAGAGGACGGGCTGTCGGACCTGGCGCACCCAGTAGTCGGCGTGCGCCCAGTCGTCCGCGCGGAGGGCCCGGCCGGTGACGGTGCTGACGGCGGGCAGCCGGGCCGGCCGGTAGGTGAGGCCGGCGGCGACGGCCGCGAACTCGGCCAGCATCGGCTCCATCAGCGGCGAGTGGAAGGCGTGCGAGACGCGCAGCCGGGTGACCCTCCGGCCGTGCTCGCGCGCCCGGTCCAGTACGGCGTTCACGGCGCTCTCGCTGCCGGAGACGACGACGGCACCGGGCCCGTTGACGGCGGCGATCACCGCGCCGTCCGGCAGCCAGGGCACGATGTCGTCCGGGTCCGCCTCGACGGCGGCCATCGCGCCGCCCCCGGGCAGCGCCTGCATCAGCCGGGCGCGGGCGGCGACCAGCCGTGCGGCGTCGGCCAGTTCGAGGACCCCGGACGTGTGGGCGGCGGCGACCTCGCCGATCGAGTGGCCGAGGACGGCGTCCGGGGTCACGCCCCAGGAACGCAGCAGCTCGGCGAGGGCGACCTGGACGGCGAAGAGGGCGGTCTGGGCGTAGCCGGTGCGGTCCAGGAGGGCGGCCTCGGGACGGTCCGCGTCCGCGAACAGGACGGCCCGCAGCGGTGTGTCGAAACCGTCGGCGCCGGCGAGTTCGGCGTCCAGCAGGGCGCACGTGTCGTCGAGCACCTGCGCGAACACCGGGTAGCGGTCGTGAAGTTCGCGGCCCATGCCGGGGCGCTGGCTGCCCTGCCCGGTGAACGCCCACACGGTGCGGCCCTCGCCCGCGACGCCGGTGACGAGTGCGGCGGTGTCGCCGTCGGCGAGGGCGGTGACGGTGGCGCGCAGCCCGTCGAGGTCGTCGCCGACGACGACGGCCCGGTGGTCGAGCGCGGCACGGGAGGCGGCGAGGGTGCGGCCGATGTCGGGGGGCGTGGCACCGGGCCCGCCGTCGAGGTGCGCGGCGAGCCGGGCGGCCTGGGCGCGCAGCGCCTGCCGGGTGTGCCCGGCGAGCACCCAGGGCACCGTCCCGTCGGCTTGTTCCGGCACGGCGGGGGCGGGGGCGGCCGGGGGCTCCTCCAGGACGACGTGCGCGTTGGTGCCGCTGATGCCGAACGCGGACACCCCGGCCCGGCGCGGCCGTTCGCCGCGCGGCCAGGGTCGCGGCTCGGTGAGCAGCCGCACGGCGCCGGCCGCCCAGTCGACCCGTCTGGACGGCTCGTCCACGTGCAGCGTCCGGGGCAGTTGCTCGGCGCGCAGGGCCAGCACCATCTTCATCACGCCGGCCGCGCCCGCCGCCGCCTGCGTGTGCCCGATGTTCGACTTCACCGAGCCCAGCCACAGCGGCTCGTCGCGCTCGCCGCCGCCGTAGGTGGCCAGCAGCGCCTGCGCCTCGATGGGGTCGCCGAGGCCGGTGCCGGTGCCGTGCGCCTCGACGGCGTCGACGTCGGCCGGGTCCAGGCCCGCCGCGGCGAGCGCCTGCCGGATCACGCGCTGCTGCGACGGCCCGTTGGGTGCGGTCAGGCCGTTGGAGGCGCCGTCCTGGTTGACGGCGCTGCCGCGCACCACGGCCAGCACGGGGTGGCCCTGCCGGCGGGCGTCGGACAGGCGCTCCAGCACGAGGACCGCCGCGCCCTCGGACCAGCCGGTGCCGTCGGCTCCCTCGGCGAACGCCTTGCAGCGGCCGTCGGCGGCCAGGGCGCGCTGGCGGGAGAACTCGACGAAGATGCCCGGCGTCGCCATCACCGTCACGCCACCGGCGAGGGCCGTGCGGCACTCGCCCCGGCGGACGGCCTGCGCGGCCAGGTGCAGCGCGACCAGCGCGGACGAGCAGGCGGTGTCGACGGTGAGGGCGGGGCCCTCAAGGCCGAGGGCGTAGGAGACTCGCCCGGACAGGACGCTGGCCGCCGACCCGGTGGCGACGTAGCCCTCGACGTCCGTGCCGCGGTCGTGGGCGGTGTCGCGGTAGTCCTGGCCGTTGGTGCCGACGAAGACACCGGTGGCGGTGGAGCGCAGCGACAGCGGGTCGATGCCCGCCCGCTCCAGGGCCTCCCACGAGGTCTCCAGCAGGAGCCGCTGCTGCGGGTCCATCGCCAGGGCCTCGTGCGGGGAGATCCCGAACAGGTCCGCGTCGAAGTCGGCGGCGTCGTGCAGGAATCCGCCGAGGCGGGCGTAGGTGGTGCCGGGGTGGCCGGGGTCGGGGTGGTAGAGGCGCTCCACGTCCCAGCCGCGGCCCTCGGGGAACGGCGTCAGGCCGTCCTCGCCCGCCGCGAGCAGGTCCCACAGTTCGTCGGGCGAGGTGACGCCGCCGGGGAAGCGGCAGCCCATGCCGACGACGACCACGGGATCGTCGTCGGCGCCGACGGGGGCGAGGGCGGGGCCGCCCCGTTCGATCTCGTCCGTGGTGACGCCGAGGACGTGCGTGCGCAGGAAGGCGGCGAGCGCGGCGGGGGTCGGGTGGTCGAAGACGAGCGTGGCGGGCAGGGACAGGCCGGTCGCGGCGGCAAGACGGTGGCGCAGGGTGACGCCGGTCAGCGAGTCGAAGCCGAGGTCCTTGAAGGCGCGGCCCGGGTCGACGGCCGTGCGGTCGGCGTGTCCGAGGACGCCGGCGACGTGGTCGAGGACGAGGTCGAGGAGCAGCCGGTCCTGTGCGGCGGCGGGCCTGCCGCGCAGTTCGGCGGCGAGCGTGCCGCGGCCCGGCGCGGGGCTCTGCCCGGGGTCCGTGCGGGCGGGCGGGGCGGCCTCGGGCAGGTCGGCGAGCAGCGGTCGCGGGGCGTGCGCGGTGGCGGCGGCGAACCGCGCCCAGTCGACGTCGGCGACCGTGGTGCAGGTGGCGTCCTCGTCCAGGGCGCGTTGCAGGGCGGCGACGGCGCGGGACGGTTCCAGCGGGCGTATGCCCTGTCGGCGGAAGTGCTCGGTGACGGTCGCGTCGGCGGCCAGGCCGGCGCCGGCCCCCGGCCCCCCGGCGACGGAGGTGGCGGGCAGGCCGAGGGCGCGGCGGTGCCGGGCGAGCGCGTCGAGGCGGGCGTTGGCGGCGGCGTAGGCGGCCTGCCCGGCGTTGCCCAGCACGCCCGTGACGGACGAGAAGAGGACGAAGGCGTCCAGGTCACGCCCGCGGGTCAGGTCGTGCAGGTGCTGCGCGGAGTCGGCCTTCACGGCGACGGCGCGGGCCAGGCGCTCGGGGGTGAGGTGGGCGGCGAGCCCGTCCTCCAGGACGCCGGCGGCGTGCACGACGGCGGTCGGCCGGTAGGCGGCCAGCACGGAGGCGAGGGCTTCGCGGTCGGTGACGTCGCAGGCGACGAAGGTGACGTCGGTTCCCGAGGCGCCGAGCTGCGCGGCGAGTTCGGGCGCTCCCGGGGCGTCGGCGCCGCGCCGGGAGAGGAGCACGAGCCGTTGCGCGCCGCCGTCCGCGAGCCAGCGCGCGACGTGTCCGCCCAGGGCGCCGGTGGCGCCGGTGACGAGGACGGTGCCGCGCGGGCGCCAGGAGCGTACGGGCCGTCCGTCCCCGTCGCGCACCAGCCGGGCGGCGTGGACGCCTGTGGACCGGACGGCGAGCTGGTCCTCGTGGCCGTCCTGGTCGGCGAGGACGGCGACGAGCCGCTGCCAGAGCCGGGGTCCGGCGTCGGCGGGCAGGTCGATCAGGCCGCCCCAGCGGTCCGGCTGTTCGAGCGCCACGACCCGGCCGAGTCCCCACAGGGCGGCCTGCTCGGGACGCTCAAGTGCCTCGTCCGCCGCGACGGCGACGGCACCGCGCGTCACGCACCACACCCGGGCCCCGGGGCAGGCCCGCAGGAGGGCGAGGAGGTCGGCCGGGTCGGTGAGGAGGGACAGCGCGTGGTCCGGCGTGGCCCCGGCGGGCGGCGGCCCGGACACGACCGTCACCTCGGCGCCGGCGGCTTCCAGTGCCCGGACGGCCGTCTCGGCCGGGGCGCCTTCGTCGACGGCGACCAGCCAGGAACCCGACAGCGCACCGGCCGCCGGGACCCGGACGGGCCGCCAGCCGACCCGGTAGCGCCGGCCCGCCGCCTCGGAGTCCTCGCGGCGTTTGCGGCGCCAGTCGGAGAGCACGGGCAGGACGGCGTCCAGGGGGGCGGCGCTCGCCACGCCCAGCTCGCCCGCGAGCGAGTCCGCGTCACCGCGGTCGACGAGTTCCCAGAAGCCGTCGTCGGAGGGCTCGCCCGTCCCGGCCCGCCGCGTGGGGCGCGCGTGGTCGGGCAGCCAGTGGCGCTGCCGCTGGAACGGGTAGGTGGGCAGCTGGACGCGGCGGGCGCCGGTCCCGTGGAACAGCGCGGCCCAGTCGACGTCGGTGCCCCGCACGAACAGGTCGGCGACGGCCGCGAGCAGCGTCTGTGCCTCGGGCCGGCCGGCGCGCAGGGTGGCGGCGGCCGGGGCGTCCGCGACCATGGCGGTCAGGACGGGGTCGGGGCCGATCTCCAGGAAGCGGGTGGCGCCCCGGGCGCCGGCGGCGGTGAGCGCGTCGTGGAACCGGACGGGGCGGACGATCTGGTCGGCCCAGTAGCCGGGGGTCGTCCAGTCGCCGTCGCCCAGTGGGGCTCCGGTGAGCGTGCTCACGGCGGTCACGGACGGCTGACGGTACGTCACCTGCCCGGCCACCGCGGTGAACTCGGCGAGGACCGGTTCCATCAGCGGCGAGTGGAAGGCGTGCGACACGCGCAGCCGGGACACGCGGCGTCCGAGTGCGCGGGCCCGCTCCGCGACCGACTCGACGGCCGCCTCGGCGCCGGACACCACGACCGACCGGGGCCCGTTGACGGCGGCGATCACCGCGCCGTCCACGAGCCACTCGCGGGTTTCCGTCTCCCCCGCCTCGACCGCGGCCATCGCCCCGCCCCGTGGGAGGGCCTGCATCAGCCGGGCCCGCGCCGCCACCAGCCGAACCGCGTCGGGGAGTTCGAACACCCCGGCGGCGTGGGCGGCGGCGTACTCGCCCACCGAGTGGCCGAGCACCAGGCCGGGGGCCGTCCCCCAGGACCGCAGCAGCGCGACCAGCGCGACCTGGAGCGCGAACAGTGCCGACTGGGCGTATCCGGTGCCGTCCTCGGCGGTGTCCGCGAACAGCACCTCCTTCACCGGCCGTTCGAAGCCCGTCTCCGCGTCCAGCAGCCCGCACACCTCGTCCAGCGCGGCGGCGAACACGGGAAAGGCGTCGTACAACTCGCGTCCCGTGCCGGGGCGTTGGCTGCCCTGACCGGTGAACATCCATGCCGTACGTCCCTCGCCTGCGACCCCGCTGATCACGGGGCCGGGGCGCAGCAGCACGGCCCGGTGCTCCAGTACGGCGCGCGTGGTGGCCGACGACCAGCCCACGTCCAGCGGGTCGCCGGGCAGAGACGCCAACTGCTCGATCTGCGCCCGCAGGGCTTCGGGCGAGCGGGCGGACGTCACCCACGGCACGAGCGGCAGCCGGACGGCGGGCGCCTCTTCCTCCGCGGGCGTCTCCCGGGGTGCCTCTTCGAGGATCAGGTGTGCGTTGGTGCCGCTGATGCCGAACGACGACACGCCCGCCCGGCGCGGTCGTTCGCCGCGCGGCCAGGGACGTTCGTCCTGGAGCAGGCGCAGCGGGCCGTCCGTCCAGTCGATGTGCGGGGAGGGCTCGTCGGCGTGGAGGGTGCGCGGCAGGCGCTCCGCCCCGAGCGCCATCACCATCTTGATGACTCCGGCCACGCCGGCGGCGGCCTGTGTGTGACCGATGTTGGCCTTGACCGAGCCGAGCCACAGGGGGGTGTGGCGGTCGGTGCCGTAGGCGGAGGCCAGGGCGTGGGCCTCGATCGGGTCGCCGAGGCGGGTGCCGGTGCCGTGGGCCTCCACGGCGTCCACGTCGGACGGGCGCAGGCCGGCCGACGCCAGCGCCTGCCGGATGACGCGCTGCTGCGCGGGTCCGCTGGGTGCGGTGAGCCCGTTGGAGGCGCCGTCCTGGTTGACGGCGCTGCCGCGGATCACCGCGAGGACCTCGTGGCCCTGTCGGCGGGCCTCGGACAGCGGCATCAGGACGAGCATGCCGACGCCCTCGCTGAGCGAGAAGCCGTCGGCCCGCGCGGAGAACGCCTTGCTGCGGCCGTCCGCCGCCAGGGCCTGCTGCCGGGAGAACTCGGCGAGCATGGTGAGGCTCGGGACGATGGTGGCGCCCCCGGCGAGGGCGGCCGTGGCGGCGCCGCCGCGCAGGGCCTCGCAGGCGAGGTGGAGGGCGACGAGGGAGGAGGAGCAGGCGGTGTCGACGGTGAGCGCCGGTCCTTCCAGGCCGAGGGTGTAGGCGATGCGGCCGGAGGCGACGCTGACGGCGTTGCCGGTGAGGACGTGCCCGGTGACGTCGGTGGCGGAGGTGTCGGCGGCGCGGTCGTAGTCGGCGGTCATCAGGCCGAGGTAGACGCCGGTGGCGGAGCCGCGCAGCGAGGCCGGGTCGATGCCCGCCCGTTCCAGGGCCTCCCAGGAGGTCTCCAGCAGCAGCCGCTGCTGCGGGTCCATGGCGAGGGCCTCGCGCGGGCTGATGCCGAAGAATCCGGCGTCGAAGTCGGCTGCCGTGCGCAGGAATCCGCCTTCGCGCTGGTAGAAGCCGCCGGGCTCGGTGCCGGTGGGGTCGTAGCGGCCGGCGATGTCCCAGCCGCGGTCGTCGGGCAGGGCCGAGACGGCGTCGGTGCCGTCCAGGAGCAGCCGCCACAGGGCCTCGGGCGAGTCGGCGTCGCCGGCGAAGCGGCAGGCCATGCCGACGACGGCGATGGGTTCGTCGCGGTGGCCGGGGCCCTGAACCGCGGCCGGAAGGGGTCCGGCCTGGCCGTGGAGCTGCTCGTGGAGGTGGTGGCCGAGGGCGGCGGGCGTCGGGTAGTCGAAGGCGACCGTGGGGGCGAGCGGCAGTGCGGTGGCGGAGCGCAGCCGGTCGCGGACGGCGACGGCCGTGGCGGAGTCGACGCCCTGGTCCCGGAAGGACACGTGGGCGGGCGCCGGGGCGGGCAGCGCGAGCAGGTCGGTGACCTGGGTGCGGACCAGGTCGACGAGGACGCCGCGCCGGTCGCGTTCGGGCAGCTCGGCCAGGCGGGCCCGCAGCGCGGCGGCCTGGACGCCACCGGGGTGTCCGTCCGCGTCGGCGTCCTCGGCGGTGGCGGCGTCCGCGAGGCCGGGGGGCAGTTCGGCCGGGACGGTGTCCGGGTCGTGCAGGGCGGCCCAGTCCGGGGCGCCGCCGCTCGTCCAGTACTCGGCGACGGCGCGCAGGAAGCGGTCCGCTCCCCCGTCGTCGCGGCGCAGGGTGCCCTGGACGGTGACGTCGGCGCGGCCCGCGATGGTCTCCAGCGCGGGGGTGAGCAGCGGGTGCGGGCTGATCTCGACGAAGTGGCGGTGCCCGGCGTCGAGGGTGGCGCCGACGGCGGCGACGAACTCGACGGTGTCGCGCAGGCAGGCGGCCCAGTGGTCGCCGTCGAGGACCGCCCCGTCGAGCGGGCCGCCGGCGGAGGCGGCGTAGAAGGGGACGCGCGCGGCCCGCGGGGCGATGTCCGCCAGTTCGGTGCGGAGGTGGCCGGTGATCGCGTCGATGTGCGGGGAGTGCGCGGCGACGCCGTAGTCGACCCGGCGGGCCCGGACGCCCTCGGCGGTCAGCTCGGCGAGGAGTTCGGCGGCGGCGTCCGCGTCGCCGGAGACCACGCCGGTGCCGGGCGCGTTGACCGCGCCCAGGACGAGCCGGCCCCGCCAGGGTGCGAGGCGTTCCCTGAGCCGTTCGACCGGCATCAGGACGGAGACCATGTCGCCGCGGCCGTGCAGCGGGCGTTGGGCGGTGCCCCAGGCCGCGGCGGCGCGGGCCGCGTCGTCGAGCGTGAGCGCGCCCGACACGCAGGCGGCGGCGATCTCGCCCAGGCTGTGTCCGACGACGGCGGCGGGCCGCACCCCGGCCGCCTCCCACAGGGCGGCCAGCGACACCATCACCGCGAACAGCGCGGGCTGGGTGACCTCGGGGCCGGTGAGGTCCGAGCCGTCGTCGAGACGCTCCAGGAGGTTCCACCCCACGTGCGGGGCGAGGGCGTCGGCGCACTCGGTCATCCGCCGGGCGAACACGGGCGAGTCGGCGAGGAGTTCGCGGGCCATGCCGGGCCACTGGGAGCCATGGCCGGGGAACACGAAGACGGGCCCGCACTCGTGGGCGGTGTGCCTGCCCTCGGTGACGTGGCGGGACGGGACGCCCTCGGCCAGGGCGTCCAGGGCGGCGGCGAGTTCGGCGGTGCCGGCGGCGGTGATCGCGGCACGGCAGGGGTGGCCGGGATCGGCGGCCCGCAGCAGGGCGGCGGAGATCGGGGCCGGTGCGCCGTCCCGTACGAGGGTGCGCAGGATGCGGGCCTGCTCCCGTACGGCCCGGGTGCCCCGTCCGGTGAGGAGCCAGGGGCGTGGCAGGCCCGGGCCCGGGAACGGGTGGGCGGCCGAGGTGGAGCGAGCTTGATCGGACACGTTCTCTCCCGCGGGTGACTCGTGCGCCACGTGTTCGGAACTGGGCCGGGCCGGTGGGGGTCGTCTGGGCGCGCGGCGGCCGGGGAGGTGGGGGGTGGCCTGATCCGTTCGCGCTTACGGCTCCGATTATTCGGACGGGCGACTGGGGGAATCCCTACAAGCACGACGGTGTGCGGCGGCGGACACGGCGACGCCGACGGGCCCGGGCGGGCGCGTCGGCGTACGGCGGTGCTGACCTGCGGAGGTGGGCGCCGGGGCGGTTGTCAGGTGAGGGACAGGCGCTGGAGGTGCGCCACGGCCGCGTCGATGCCCGGCAGGGCGAGCATCTGGTGCTGGGCGCGCCGGGCCTCGACGGCGGCCCGGTCGCCGGCGAGCAGCCGGCGGCAGGCGTCGAGCATGGCCTGCGGGCCGCGGGCCGCGACGTGTTCGCCGAGTCCGAGGTCCGCGACGCGCAGCGCGTTGTACTGCTGGTCGCCGAACATGGGCCGCACCGCCAGGGGCACTCCGGCGCGCACCGCCTCGCGGATGCTGTTGTAGCCGCCGTGGGTGAGGAACAACGCCGCGTGTTCCAGCAGGAGTTGCTGCGGGAAGCGGGCGACGACGCGGACGTGGGGTGCGGCCCGGGTGGTGTCGACGGGCATGCCGAGGGTGGAGACGACGGCCGTGCAGTTGAGTTCGGACAGCGCCTCCACCACCGTGTTGAGGGGTTCGGCGGGGTCGTACACGGGGATGGGCGCGCCGAACTCGCGTGCCTTGTCGAGGAACTCGAGGACCGTGGCGGGCAGCCCGGTGCCGAGGGAGGCCAGCACCAGGGGCCGGTCGGCGGGCAGGTCGGTGAACCAGTCGGGGAGGCGTTCGCCGCGGGTGACGGTGCGGGGCTGGCGGTAGGTGACGGCGTCGGGGGCGAGCGGGCGGGCGAAGGAGTAGGCGGCGGGCATGCAGTCGAGGCGGCCGTGCCGGTACACCGCGGCCGGGTCGTCCGCCTCGGGCAGGCCAAGGGAGCGGCGCCGGTCGTTCAGGAGGGGCCGGATCAGCTCCGGGTCGAGGAACTGGCCGGAGCCGGAGGGCGCGGGCACCTGCGGCACGTCGAGGGTCTCGGCGACGAGGAGCGCGGCGAACTCGTAGCCGTCGCGCAGGATGACGTCGGGCCGGAAGTCGCGTGCGAGGGGCAGCAGCAGGCCGTAGGCGTCGGCGAGTTGGGGGCCGCAGGCCAGACAGGCCCACAGGTCGTGGGCGAAGCGGCTGAACTCCTTCGGGATGGGCAGTTCGCCCTCGAACAGCAGCCGCATGCCCTGGGCGGTGATGTCCGGGTAGACGCCCTCGACGCGGGCCTTGTCACCGTCCAGGATCGGCGCGAGCCGGTCGGCGGTGACGACGAGGACGTCGTGTCCGGCCTCGCCGAGCGCGCGGATCAGCGGCAGACAGGCGCGGACGTGGGAGGGCGATCCGGTGATGCTGCACAGCACCCGCATGGGGGTGAACCTTTCTGGGCGGGGGTCGGGGCGGCGGGCTCGACCGGGGCCGTGCCGGTCCCGTGCCGGGCGAGGCCCGCGGCGCTGAGCGCGTGCGGGTCCAGGTGGTTGCGGGTGTCGACCACGACCGGGCGGTGGGGCCCGGCCGCGATCCGGGTCCGGTCCGGGTCCCGGTATGCGGGCCACTCGGTGACCAGGACCCGTACGGCCTCGGCGGCGCCGACGACGAAGCGGAGCCGGCCGAGCGTCGCCGCGGTCAGACGGCGATGAGCCGGGCGCTGATGGACGCCGCGGCGCGGACGGCCAGGGCCACGCTGAACAGCGTGGGGTTGACGGCGGTGGACGTCGGGATGACGCCGTTGCCGCCGACGTAGAGGTTGTCGAAGCCCCACACCCGGCTGTCGGTGTCGCACACCGAGGTGCCGTCGTCGGCGGGGCCCATGCGGACGGTGCCCTGGTAGTGCTTGGAGCTGCCGGCCGGGAACAGTTCGGGGCGTTCCAGGAACTCGCCGCCGAGTGCTTCGGCGATCCTCTCCTGGTCGTCGCGGGCCTGTCCGGCGCCCTCGCGGTCGCGGTCGGTCAAATCGTAGTGGAGGGTCATCCTCGGCATGCCGTAGGCGTCGGCCTCGCTGGTGGAGAACTCGATGCGGTCCTCGGCGCGGATCTCCTTGGCGCCGTACCAGACCATGCCGACGAACAGGGCCGGGTCGACGCCCTCCAGGGGTGAGGTGTCGATGGTCATGACCTGGCCGTGGTTGCGGCGGCCGGGGTCGGCGAACGGCACCCAGAAGCGGCCGGTCTCCAGGTCGCGGATGTCGCCGCCGAAGTCGACCGTGCCGCGGGCGTCGACGCCGGCCGTGGGGCCGTCCTTGACGTGCACGGAACTGACCGTCTTGGGCTGGTCGTTGAGGTAGCGGCCGAGCGCCTCGGGGCGGATGCCGGACGCCCACAGCAGCTGCGGGGTGCGCAGCGCGTCGGCGGCGACCGCGACGGCGGAGGCGCGCACGGCGAACTCGGTGCCGGTCGGCAGGTGTTCGAGGAGGGCGCCGGTGACCCGGCGGCCGGTGAACAGCAGCCGGCGGCACATGGTCTCGTCGGCGATGCGGAACCGCCCGTCGGCGGCGGTGGCGCCGGCGTCGGCGAGCGGGCCGAGGAGGGTGTCGGGGCCCGCCCACCGGGGCCGGCGGCCGGGGCGGGGGACGCAGGCGAGCGGCATGGGGCCGACGTGGCGGCCGGCCGGGTAGTCGCCGTCGAACAGCTCACCGAGCGTCTTGAGGACGAGGTCGCCGGCCGGGGTGGCGGGGTAGGCGTCGCGGGTGACGCCCATGAGGTGCTCGGCGACGTTCAGGGCCCCGTCGAGGTCGCCGTCGGACAGGTACGGCACGCGTTCGCTGTCGAGCGGGCGGGGCGCGGTGCACGCCCAGTGGACGCCCATGCCGCCGACGTTGCTGGACATGACCGCGGCGGGCATCCCGTTCTGTTCGGGCTCCTCGGCGCGGCGGGGCCTGAGCAGGTGGGTGCCGCGGTCGGCGTACTTCTTCACCAGGGCGCCGTCCTCGCCCGGCGCGGTCTCGGGGTCGCGGCCCTGGGAGCGGGCCTGGGCCGCGGCGCGTTCCTCGGCGGGCAGGTTGCCGAGGTGCAGGCCGGCCTGCCCGGTCAGGCGCGGACCGAGGTCGACCATCAGGACGCGGGCGTGCGGCACGGCGTCGTACACCCTGCGGGCGATGGCAGACCCCACGGGGCCGCTTCCGACGACGAGCAGATCGACCGTCGGCGGAAGTTCGGGACGGGTCATGGCGGTGCGACTCTCCTTCTGTGCGGTGGTGGCCGTGCGGGGCGCGGGCCGCGTCACTGTGCGGCGCGGCTCGCGGCGTAGTACGCGCGGACCTGCTGGGCGAACCGCGGGTTCATCTGGGCCTTGGCGAGGATCTCGGCGGGCGGGGTGTACTCGTCGTCGAGGTCGCCCGCGAACTTGGTGAATCCGGCGCGCAGTTGGGTCTCGATGACGGCGGGCCAGGCGTTGGGGATCCGCCACTCGTCCTCGTAGCCGGTGGCGAGCAGGTGCGTGACGGCGGTCTCGACGACGTCGGCGCGGCTGTGTGCCTGGGTCGGCCTGCGGACGGGGCGGAACACGGACAGGTCGTGCCGGGTGTCCTCGCCGAGGATGCGGCGGGCCATCTCGTCGGCGAGCAGCGGCGACAGGTGGAGGCCGTCGCGGTAGGTGCCGGTCATCATCCACAGCCCGTCGACGCCGGTGCTGCCGACGAGCGGGAAGCCGTCGAAGGCGACGGGCCGGTTGCCGACCTGGATCTTCTCGATGCCGGCGGTGTCGAGGTCGCGGCGCAGCTGGCGCAGGGCGCAGCCGAGGAGGAAGGTGGCGTCGCGGATGGAGGGCACGTCGGCGGGCTCGGGCTCGATGGCGTTGGTGGCGCCGAGGTAGACGTGCCCCTGGCCGCGGGGCACGAGGTGCAGGCCGCAGGCGAAGGCGCGGTTGGGGGTGCGCAGCACGCTGGTGGGGCCGGGCACGTCGGGGTCGACGCGGGCGAGGACGGACACGCCGACGCCGGCGCACAGCCGGGGGACGGTGCCGTCGACGGCGGGCACGGTGTCGAGGAGGGCCTGGGAGGCGGCGCCGGAGGCGAGGACGACCTGACCGGCGCTGAGAGTGTCGCCGCTGGTGAGCCGCACGCCGTCGACGCGGTCGCCGTGGGTGACGAGGCTTTCGCCGAAGCCGTCGAGGAGGGTGCCGCCGGCGTTCAGGAACGCGGTCTCCAGGCGGGCCAGCAGGCGTCCGGAGTCGACGGCGTGCTCGCCGGGGATGAACATGCCCATCAGGGGGCGGGCCAGCGGGTCGGGGTCGAGCCAGGGCAGGTCGGCCGGGTCGATGTCCTCGTACGGTTCCTTGTACTCGTCGAGGGTCTTGCGGATGGCGGCGTAGTTGGCGGAGTCGATGCCGGGTACGCCGACCGAGTTGAGCAGCATCACGGTGCCGTCGGCGCAGCGCAGGTCGTCGGTCTCGCCGGTGTCCTCGGACAGCTGGGCGAGCCAGTCGTCCCACAGGCGGGTGGCCCGGACGCCGAGGTCGAGCTTGGCGCGGCCCTGCTCGCTGGCGACGAGGGTGGAGGTGACCTCGCCGAAGGTGCCGAGCATGGCGCCGGCCGCGGTGGAGGCGGCCCAGGGCCGGTCGGTGCGGCCGAGGACAGCCACGCGGGTGCCGCGGCGGGCGAGGGTGAGGCCCAGGGACAGGCCGAGGACACCGTTGCCGACGACGAGGACCTCGAAGGTCCGGCCGGCCGGGTTGTCGCTGGTCATCGCTTTCGTTCCCATCCTGTGAACGCCGCGCCGGGCGCGGGGTGTCGGAGTCGGTGACGGAGGGTTCGTGGGGGTCGGTGGCGGGGCCGGCGGGGGTCAGGCCGCCGGTGTCGTGCCGGTGCGGGGCAGTTCGGTGAGGACCTTGGTCAGGGCCGTCGCGATGTCCTCGACGTCCCGGCGGGTGCCGAGCAGCGCCTGGTGCGGGATCATCACGCCGTCGCGGCCGACGCGTTCGGCGTTGGGGCAGCGTTCGGCCAGCTCCGCGCGGCGGACGTCGCCGGTGGGGCCGGTCCAGAACGCGTCGGTGCGGTGCAGCGGCGGGTAGCTGCCGAAGGCGGGGATGCCCTCCATCAGCAGGGCGAGGGCGACGGTGTCGCGGTCGACGCCGCCGAGCTCGTCCTGGTCGAGGACGAACGTGGTCATGTAGTGCGGGGTGGTCGTGCAGCGCGGGTCGCGGCCCTGGAGCCGGATGCCGGGTACGGTGCTCAGCGCGGCGGCGAGTTCGGTGTACCGGGTGGCGCGGCGGGCGTTCTGCGCGGGGAACCGGGCGAGCTGGGCGCGGAGCACGGCCGCGGTGAACTCGGAGATGCGGAAGTTGGAGGAGGCGGTGGCGAGCCGGAGTTCGCGGGTGCGGCCGCAGTTGTGCCGCGTCCAGGCGTTCTCGTAGGTGTCGTCGTCGGGCAGCAGCAGGGCGCCGCCCTCCCCCGCGGTGAGCACCTTGGAGCTCTGGAAGGAGAACGTGGCGACGGAGCCGAGCGCGCCGAGGCCCTGGCCGCGCCAGGTCGCGCCGTGCGCCTGCGCGGCGTCCTGGATCACCCTGACGCCGCGGCGGCCGGCCCAGGCGGTGATGGCGTCCATGTCGGCGACGTGGCCGCCGATGTGGACGGGGATCACGGCGCGGGTGCGGTCGGTGGCGACGGCGTCGAGTGCGGCCGGGTCCAGGCAGAAGGTGTCCGGGTCGACGTCCACGGGCACCGGTACGGCGCCTCGCCGCTGGACGGCCGTGGAGGTGGCGACGAAGGTGTACGCGGGGACGAGGACCTCTTCGCCGGGTTCGACGCCGGCGAGTTCCAGGGCGAGTTCGAGGGCGTGCGAGCCGTTGGTGACGGCGAGCGCGGCGGGCGCGGCGTGCAGCTCGGCGAACTCCCGCTCGAAGGCCTGCACTTCCTTGCCGCCGTGCCGGGACCAGTCGCCCTGCTCCAGGGCGCGGATCAGGGCGAGGCTCTCGGTCTCGTCGTACTCGGGCCAGCGCGGGTAGGGCCGTTCGCGCACCTTGGGGCCGCCGTTCAGGGCCAGCATGGGCTCTCCTTGTCGGGTTCGCCACGAGGGCTCGGGGTCAGCCGGGGTAGGTGCCGAAGGCGGTGCGGGTGCCGTACGGGTCGAGGTCCATCCGGAGCCCGCACTCGTCAGCCCAGCGTTTGGTGATCTCCACGCCCTCGGAGCGGTTCACGTCGTCGAGCATCACGCTCGCGCCGGGCGCCAGGAGGTCCTTCAGGACCGGCACGGCCGGGTAGCGGGCCATCTTGCGGTCCTGTTCCCAGCCGGGCGGGCCGTCGACCAGCAGCAGCTCGACGGGGCCGTGCTTGCCGGTGAAGGCGCCGACCTCGGCGGTGACGGTGTCCGGCTCGTACCATTCGACGCGCTTGACGGCGGCGGGGTGTTCGGCGAGCGGGGCGTGCACGACGCGCGCGACGTCGCCGAGGCCCTCGCGGGTCAGCTGCCGGTCGACCCAGGTGGCCCACTTCTCGTCGTGCTCCAGGGAGAGCACGTTGCCGTGGCCGCGCTCGGCGAGGTAGCGGGCGAAGACGATCGTGGAGGTGCCGCTGCCGCACTCCACGATCACCTTGCGGTCGTTGAGCGCGATGTCGTCGAGCAGCTTGACCAGGGCGCCGGGGCGCAGCGACCACGCGGAGAACGGCAGGTACGGGCCGTTCAGCAGCGGGGCGAGCCGGATCCACGAGGCCAGGTCGTAGAACGCCCGGAGGTACTGTGCTTCCATCTGCCTGCTCCTGTCGGGGTCTGGGTCTCAGCGGCCGGCGAGGGCGACGAGGTGGTCGACGGCGGCGGTCACGGGCGGCAGCGCCAGCATGTGCCGCTGCGCGGTGCGGGCGGCGTGCCCGTAACCCGGTTCGGACAGCAGGCGGTTGACGGTGTCGGCCACGTCGTCGGCGGCGGCGCTCGGCACGCGCAGGCCGAGGCCCAGGTCGGTGACGCGGGAGGCGTTGTGGGCCTGGTCGCTCAGTTCGGGCAGCACGGCCATGGGCACTCCGGCGCGCACGGCCTCGCGGACGCTGTTGTAGCCGCCGTGGGTGAACAGGAGCTGGGCGGTCTCCAGCAGCAGCGGCTGCGGGACGGTGTCGTGGACGAGGACGTTGTCGCCGACGGCGGCAGGGTCGAGGGGCATGCCGCGGGTGGCGACGACGGCCGTGCAGTCCACCTGGGACAGGCCCTTGACGATGGTGGTGAGCGGGTTGGCGTCGCCGGGCATGAGGGCGTTGACGACCATGCCGGGGTCGGCGGCGACGTCCAGGCCCTCGAACATGTGCCCGGCGACCATGCCGTCGAAGAACAGGTCGAGGATGCGCGGGAAGACGGTGCTGTGCATGAGCGACGCGAACACGTTGGTGCTGGACACCACCACGAGCGGCTTGTCGCCGGGGATGTCGCGCAGCCAGCCGGGCCCGGTCTCGGTGCGCACGATGGTGGCGGGCTGCTGGTAGGCGAACGTGCCGTCGATGTCGTGGGCGGTGAACGCGTACTCGGGCGGCATGCAGTCGAAGCGGCCGTGCGCGTGGATGGAGGCGGCCGAGTCCTGCCCGGGCAGGCCGAGTTCGCCGCGGCGCTCGTTCAGTTCGGCCAGGGCGAGCGTCGGGTCGAGGTACTGGCCGCCGCCGGACGGCGCGGCCACGTCCGGGATGCCGAGGGTCTCGGCGACGAGGTGACCGGCGAACTCGACACCGCTGCGCAGGATGATGTCCGGCTTGAACTCCTCGGCGACGTCCAGGAGTTGCCGGTAGGCGTGGGTGACGTGCGGGCCGCACGCGGTGGCGAGCAGGGTCTGCGCGGAGAACGGGTCGGCGGGGACGAAGTCGATGCGCTTCTGCTGCAGCAGGCTGAGCACGATCTCGGCCATGTCGGTGAACAGCGGCAGGACGCGGATCTTCTCGCCCTCGAAGACGCCCGCCATCTCCGGCGGCGAGACCACGGTGACCTCGTGGCCGGCCTCCGCCGCGGCGCGGGCCAGCGGCAGCAGGGCGCGGGCGTTGGAGGGCGACAGCGCGAGACTGCAGAGAATGCGCACAACCATTCCTTTCCGTACGGGAAGCGACGTCGGGTGGCTTCGGCGGAACGGGGCGGGGAATTGGGGCGATGCGCGCCGCCGGGCCGTCGGCCAGGCCATCATGCGCCGCCGCGCTCGGTGTTTTCCCGAGTGTTCCGGCGGGCTTTCCACGCCGCTCGGCACCGAACTTAGGGGATGGGCGGGCAGGCCCCCAGTTGGGTGTTTCCATCGGTGGGTAATCGGCGGAATGCGCGAACCCGGACAAGGGTGTTCGCGGCTCGGGACATGCCTGGAACGCGGTGCGAGGGGCGAGGGGCAAGGAGGGGTGGGCGCGTCAGAGCGCCCGCCGGGCGGCCGTCCGCTCGGTCCAGGCCGCCGCGCGGCGCCCGCGGTCCTCGCGCACCGTGCGGGGCACCAGCGAGTCGACCACCTCGCGGGTCGCCGGGTGGCGGAAGGCGTAGCGCGGGGCGCCGTCCGCGGAGGTGTGCCGGGAGCGGCGCAGGAAGTCCCGGCGCTCCAGGTAGTCCAGCCACCGGGCGGCGTCGTCGCGGTCGCCGCCGCCGACCGCGGCGACGCCGTCCGCGCAGCACACGCCGCCCAGCGCGGAGGCGTCGACCAGCACGGCCTTGGCTCGCGGCGGCAGGGTGTCCAGGTGGGCGGCGACGACCTGGCGGACGTGCCGCGGCATCGGCGGCGGTCCGGCCGGGTGGCGTCCGGGGTCGGCGCCGGTCAGCTCGCGGGCGTACTCCACGGCGTACAGCGGGTTGCCGCCGACGCGCGCGAGGACGTCGCGGCGCAACTCGGGCGGCAGGTCCCGGCCGTCGGCGCCGAGGAGGGTGTCGAGCAGCGCCGCCGAGGAGGGTTCGTCGAGCGGGTCGAGGGTGAGGGTCAGGGCGTCGCGCCGGCCGCCGCCCCAGGCGGGCCTGCGGTCGAGGAGTTCGGGCCGCGCGGTCACCGCGACGAGCAGCGGTACGGGGCCGACGGCGCCGGCGAGGTCGGTCACGACGTCCAGGACGGCGTCGGGCACGGTGTGCACGTCCTCCAGGACGAGCAGCAGGGGACGTTCGGTGGCGAGTCCGGCCAGGAAGAACCGCCAGGCGGCGGCGATGCCGGGCCAGTCGGCGGGGGCGGCGGGCGGCCGGTCGAGCAGCAGCGGCCGCAGCCGGTCGAGCAGCCACGTGCCGCGGTCGCCGGTGCCGAAGAGGGCGTGGACGGTGCGGCTCAGGGCGTCGTCCGGGGTGAGGGCCGGACCGGGGCGGGCGGGCGACGGCGGGCGGTGGCCGTCGGGGGCGCCGCGCGACGGCCGCGCCGCGGGACGCCCGGCGCCGGCGAGCGGTGGACGACCGTGTGCGGGGCCGTCGGACGGGCCGGGCCGGTCGTCGCGGGGGCCGGTCCCGGTGGCCGCCGCCAGCGTCCGTTCCAGCAGGGCCAGCGGGCGGTCCCGGTCGCACCAGGAGCCGTGGGCCGTCAGCACGGTGCACCCGCCCGGCGTTCGGCGGGCCAGGCGGCCGAGTTCGCGCGCCAGCCGGGACTTGCCCGCCCCGGGTTCGCCGAGCACGGTGAGGAGGTACGGGCGCTGCTTGCGGACCATGTCGCCGAGCGCGCCGCGCAGTTGCTCCAGCTCGCGGTCCCGGCCCAGGAGCGGCGCCGGGCACGGTGTGCCGGACGGGCGCGTTCCGAGCGGCTCGCAGGCACCGTCGGGGCCGGCGACGGGCCCGTAGGCGATGACGCGCTCGCTGCCGGCGCGGGTGGCGGCGCACACCCGGATGCCGCCGGGCGGCACGGTCTCCAGC
>NZ_JARVKW010000030.1 GCF_029813775.1 Streptomyces sp. DH24
GGGGGGGGGGGGGGGGGGGGGCACCGCCGTGTCGCGGTCCGGGTCAGCCGGTGTTGCGCAGGCCGGCCGCGACGCCGTTGACGGTCAGCAGCAGGGCGCGGGAGAGCAGCGGGTCGGGCTGCTCACCGGCGGCCGCGGCGTCGCGCTGGCGCTTGAGGAGGGCGACCTGGAGGTAGGAGATCGGGTCCAGGTAGGCGTCGCGGATGGTGAAGGTCTGCTTGAGGACGGGGGTGGCGTCCAGCAGTTCCCGCTCGCCGGTGACGCGGAGGACTTCCTGCACGGTGAGTTCGTGCTCGGCCTTGATGGTGTCGAAGACGTGCTTGAGCTCGTCCGGCACGAGGGTGTCGACGTAGTGCTGGGCGATGCGCAGGTCGGTCTTGGCGAGGGTCATCTCGACGTTGGAGATGAAGTTCCGGAAGAAGTGCCACTGTTCGTGCATCTCGTCGAGCACGGTGTCGAGACCGGCCTCGCGCAGGGCCTTCAGGCCGGAGCCGACGCCGAACCAGCCGGGCACGATCTGCCGGGACTGGGTCCAGCCGAACACCCAGGGGATGGCGCGCAGTCCGTCGAGCCCGGCGCCGGAGTCGGGCCGCCGGGAGGGGCGGGAGCCGAGGTGGAGGTCGGCGAGCTGGTCGACGGGGGTGGAGGCGAAGAAGTACGCCGGGAGGTCGGGGTCCTCCACGAGGCGCCGGTAGGCGGCGTGGGCGGCGTCGGAGACGACGTCCATGGCGGCGTCCCAGCGCGCGAGGGCCTCGACGGACTGGCGGGGCGCGGTGTGCAGGGCGGAGGCCTGCAGGGTGGCCGCGACGGTCAGTTCGAGGTTCTCGCGGGCGAGGGACGGCACGAGGTACTTGTCGGAGATGACCTCGCCCTGTTCGGTGACCTTGATCTCGCCCTCCAGGGTGCCCCAGGGCTGGGCGAGGATCGCGTCGTGGGAGGGGCCGCCGCCGCGGCCGACGGTGCCGCCGCGGCCGTGGAAGAGGCGCAGGCGGACGCCGTAGCGGTGGGCGACGTCGCGCAGCCGGCGCTGGGCGCGGTGGATCTCCCACTGGCTGGTGGTGATGCCGCCGAACTTGGAGGAGTCGGAGTAGCCGAGCATGACCTCCTGGACGTCGCCGCGCAGCGCGACCAGGCGCCGGTAGGACGGGTCGGAGAGCATGTCCTCCAGGATCGTGTCGGCGGCCCTGAGCTCGTCGGTGGTCTCCAGCAGCGGCACGATGCCGATCTTGGCCCAGCCGGCGTGCAGGTCGATCAGTCCGGCCTCGCGGGCGAGGACGGCGGCGGCGAAGACGTCGTCGGCGCCCTGGCACATGGAGATGATGTACGACTCGATGACCTCGGGTCCGAAGACCTCCAGGGCGCGCTTGACGGTCTGGAACACGCCGAGGGTCTTCTCGCCTGCGGCGTCGACGGGCGCGGGGGTGGGCGCGAGGGGCCGCCGGGAGCGCAGTTCCTTGGCGAGGAGCTTGGCGCGGTACTCGCGCGGCATGTCGGCATAGCGCCAGGATTCCTCGCCGAGCCGGTCGAACAGCTGACCGAGGGCGTGGTGGTGGGCGTCCGCGTGTTCGCGTACGTCCATGGTGGCGAGCTGGAGGCCGAAGGCGGCGAGGGTGCGGATGGTGCGGGCGAGGCGGCCGTCGGCGAAGAGGCCGCCGCGGTGCTCGCGCAGCGAGGTCTGCATGATGCGCAGGTCGGCGAGGAGCTCGGAGGTGCCGAGGTAGTCGCGGCCGGGCTCGTGGGGGGTGCCCTTGGCGAGGCGCTGCTTGGTGTTCTCCAGCTTCTGGCGGACGCAGGTGGCCTTGAGCCGGTAGGGCTCCTCGGCGTTGAGCCGCTTGTAGCGGGGGCTGATCTCGGGCAGCCGCTCCAGGTCGGCCTGGAGGGATTCGAGGAGTTCCTCGGTGGCGCCGGCGTAGCGGATGGAGTTGGAGAGGAAGCCGCGCAGCTCGTCGATGGTGTCGAGGGCGTCGTTGATGCCGTGCTCGTGCTGGAGGATCAGCACGTCCCAGGTGACCTGGGGGGTCACGTTGGGGTTGCCGTCGCGGTCGCCGCCGATCCAGGTGCCGAAGGTGAGCGGGCGGGTGTCGTCCGGGAGGGTGACGCCGACGCGTTCGAGTTCGGCGGTGAGGTCCTCCAGGACGTCGCCGACGGCTCCGGCGTGCAGCTCGTCGAGGTAGTAGATGGCGTTGCGGGCCTCGTCGGCGGGTTCGGGGCGGACGACGCGCAGTTCGTCGGTCTGCCAGACGAGGTCGATGTTCTCGGCCAGCCGGGTGTCGTAGCGGCGCCGGTCGGACTCGATGACCGGCATCTCCAGGAGCGCGGCGATGCGCCGGAGCTTGTTCAGCACGGACCGGCGGGCGGCCTCGGTGGGGTGGGCGGTGAAGACGGGGCGGACGTTGAGGTTCTTGACCGTCTCGCGCAGGTGTTCGGGGTCGGCGTCCTTGAGGCGGTCGGCGGTGCGGGCGAGGAGACCGCCCTCGGCGGCCCGCCGGGCGCGCAGCTCGCGGCCGCGGTGGACCTGTTCGGTGACGTTGGCGAGGTGGAAGTAGGTGGAGAAGGCGCGGACCAGCTTGGCCGCGGTTTCCAGTTCGGTGCCGCGCAGCAGCTCCGCTGCGGCCTCGCCGTCCTCTCGGGTGAGGCGGCGCACCTTCTCGACAAGGTCCAGCAGCTCGTGGCCTTCCTGCCGCACGAGCGTCTCACCGAGGAGATCACCCAGCCGGCGGATGTCGGCGCGCAGCTCGCTGTTGGTGGTCACTCGGGACTCAGTCTGGTCGTCGGCACTGCTCACAGGTGCGGCTCCTTGCAGTGTTGAAGCTCGTCTGGGAGGGAACCCGGACGGCGTCTCGCGCGGCGGGTGCCGCTTACGGTCCGGACATCCGGGAAAAGTTCAGAGCGGACCGCGCTGTCCGACCGACTCCAAGGATAGGTCGCCGGCCGGACGCACTGGCCGACGGGCTCTTGCCGCCGGGCAACACGCTGACATACTTACGACGCCGTAGGTTACGGAACCGTAGGGAACTTCTCCGCCGGTTCCCGCGGCCCGGCGCCGCCCTACCGTTCCCGAGACCTCACAGAGGACGCCCATGACGACAACCTCCGACGTGATCAAAGACGCCCCGAAGGCGCCCGACGATTCCCTTCCGCCCGCCACTCTGGGCGGCGAGCAGAAGCGCTCGATCGAGCAGATCGCGCTGCTGCTGTTCATCACCGTGCCGTTCCTGGCGCTGCTCGCGGCGGTGCCGCTGGCCTGGGGCTGGGGGGTGAGCTGGCTGGACCTCGGCCTGATGGTGTTCTTCTACTTCCTGGGCTGCCACGGCATCACGATCGGTTTCCACCGGCACTTCACGCACGGTTCCTTCAAGGCCAAGCGGCCGTTGAAGATCGCGCTGGCGATCGCCGGTTCGATGGCCGTCGAGGGCCCGCTGGTCCGCTGGGTGGCGGACCACCGCAGGCACCACAAGTTCTCCGACGCCGAGGGCGACCCGCACTCGCCGTGGCGGTTCGGCGATACCGTCCCGGCCCTGATGAAGGGCCTGTGGTGGGCGCACATCGGCTGGCTGTTCGACGAGGAGCAGACGCCGCAGGAGAAGTACGCGCCGGATCTGGTCAAGGACCCGGCGATGCGGGCGATCTCCCGGCAGTTCGTGCTGTGGACGTTCGTGTCGTTGGCGCTGCCGCCGCTGATCGGCGGTCTGGTGACGTGGTCCTGGTGGGGCGCGTTCACGGCGTTCTTCTGGGGTTCGCTGGTCCGGGTGGCCCTGCTGCACCACGTGACGTGGTCGATCAACTCGATCTGCCACGCGGTCGGCAAGCGCCCGTTCAAGTCGCGTGACCGCTCGGGCAACGTGTGGTGGCTGGCGATCCTGTCGTGCGGCGAGTCCTGGCACAACCTGCACCACGCCGACCCGACGTCCGCCCGGCACGGGGTGGAGCGGGGCCAGCTGGACTCCTCGGCGCGGCTGATCCGCTGGTTCGAGAAGCTCGGCTGGGCGTACGACGTGAGGTGGCCGTCACGCTCGCGTATCGATTCGCGCCGCACCAGCGAGGAAGGCGGCTCCCGGCGAGGGAAGGCGACCGCCGAAGCGGCATGATTGACGCCGTGGCGACCGACTCCAGCAGCAATACCAGCAATGACAAGCCGCGGCGGACCCGTCGCACCCGGATGACCGGTGCCGAGCGCCGCCAGCAGTTGCTGGAGATCGGTCGGACCCTCTTCGCCGCGAAGGGCTTCGAGGGCACGTCGGTGGAGGAGATCGCGGCCAAGGCCGGGGTGTCCAAGCCGGTGGTGTACGAGCACTTCGGCGGCAAGGAGGGGCTCTACGCGGTCGTCGTGGACCGCGAGATGCGGCGCCTGCTGGACATGGTGACGAGTTCGCTCACGGCGGGTCATCCGCGTGAGCTGTGCGAGCAGGCGGCGTTCGCGCTGCTGGACTACATCGAGGAGTACACGGACGGCTTCCGCATTCTCGTCCGGGACTCCCCCATCCCCCAGTCGACGGGTTCCTTCGCGTCCCTCATCTCGGACATCGCCACGCAGGTGGAGGACATCCTGGGCCGGGAGTTCAAGAGCCGCGGCTTCGACCCGAAGCTCGCGCCGCTGTACGCGCAGGCGCTGGTCGGGATGGTCGCGCTGACCGGCCAGTGGTGGCTGGACGTCCGCAAGCCGAAGAAGGCCGAGGTGGCGGCCCATCTGGTGAACCTGGCGTGGCACGGCCTGGACGGTCTGGAGCCGAAGCCGCGGTTGATAGGTCACCGCAAGAGCTAGACAGAGCATGGACAAGGTTGGACAGAGTTACGCAGTGTGAACGGTTC
Source organism: Streptomyces sp. DH24 (assembly GCF_029813775.1). Lineage (GTDB taxonomy): Bacteria > Actinomycetota > Actinomycetes > Streptomycetales > Streptomycetaceae > Streptomyces. Next base: position 4,810 of record NZ_JARVKW010000030.1, read on the forward strand.
GGGAACTCCAGCGGCCGCCGCCGGAGTTTTCGGAGTGGCAGCGCCGGTGGCCGGGAGATACGTCGTCCCGGGTGACCGGCGCTCCGTGCGTCCGCGGCCCGACGTGATCGCCGGCGGTGGAGGTCAGGCCTGCCTGCGGGCGACGGCGAACACCCGGCGGAACGGGAACGGCGTGCCGTACGGCCCGGCCGGATAGGCCTCGCGCAGGGCGGCCCGGTACGCGGCGACGAAGTCGTCCCGCGCGTCGGGGTCGGCGGCCAGGGCGTCGAGCACGGGCCGCAGTCCGGTGCCCATGACCCAGTCGAGCACGGGGTCCTCGCCCTGGAGCAGATGGACGTACGTCGTCTCCCACACGTCGGCGGCGCAGCCGAGGGCGGTGAGGCGGGCGAGGTAGGCCTCGGGGGCGAGGACGGCGTCGTCGTGGCGCAGGACGCCGGTGAGGTGGTCTCGCCGGTGCGGGGCGTCGGCGAGGTCGCGCATGAGGCGGTGGCTGGGGGCGTCGAAGTTGCCGGGCACCTGGAAGGCGAGGGTGCCGCCGGGGGCGAGGGAGGCGGTCCACTCGGCGAAGCGTTCGGCGTGTCCGGGGACCCACTGGAGGGTGGCGTTGCTGACGATCAGGTCGTACGGCTCGGCGGGTGTCCAGGTGCGGACGTCGGCGTGCGCGAAGTCGAGCCGGCCGCCGCCGGGGGTGGGTCCGGCGTGCTCCCGGGCGCGGGTGAGCATCTCGGGCGAGTTGTCGTAGCCGGTGATGCGGGCGGTGGGCCAGCGCTCGGCGAGCAGGGCGGTGACGTTGCCGGGGCCGCAGCCGAGGTCGGCGATGCGGGGCGCGTGCGAGGGCAGGTCCGGGACGCGGGCGAGGAGGTCGGTGAAGGGGCGGGCGCGGTGGCCGGCGTGGCGCAGGTACTGGGCGGGGTCCCAGGTGGGGGCGGCGGGCATGGGTCTGTCCTCCTGAGTGCCGTACTCGACGGACACCCAGCGTCACCCACACTTCCCCTTGACGTCAAGATACTTGATGTCAAGAGACTTCATGTCGACACAACCACTACACTGATCGTCATGGAGGACGAGGTCGATCGGCTGGTCGCAGCGTGGCGCCGGGAGCGCCCGGACCTCGACGTGGAACCGCTCGAGGTGCTCAGCCGCGTGAGCAGGCTGGCCCGGCATCTGGACCGCGCGCGCCGGCTGGCGTTCGCCGAGCACAGCCTGGAGCCCTGGGAGTTCGACGTCCTGACGGCGCTCCGCCGCGCGGGCACCCCGTACCAGCTCTCCCCCGGGCAGCTGCTGACGCAGACCCTGGTCACCTCCGGCACGATGACGAACCGGATCGACCGCCTGGCGAAGAAGGGGCTCGTGGAGCGTCTGCCCGACCCGAGCGACCGCCGTGGCGTGCTGGTGCGGCTGACCGACGAGGGACGCGACCGCGCCGACCAGGCGCTGGCCGGACTGCTGGACCAGGAGCGCGCCATCCTCGCGGAGCTGTCCCGCGCCCAGCGCGCCGAACTGGCCGGTCTGCTACGCCAGCTGACCGCCCCGTTCGACAACATCCCCGGTTAGGTCCGCCGGACCGACCCCGGCCCGGCGGGCGAGGGCGACCGCGGCGAGCGTGGAGTGCACGCCCAGCTTGCCCAGCACGTTCTGCATGTGCGTGCGCACGGTGTGCGGGGACAGATACAGCCGCTCGGCGACGGCCTTGCGCCCCAGCCCGGCGACCATGCAGCGCAGCACCTCCCGCTCGCGCGGGGTCAGCGACTCCACCAGCCGCTCGCTCTCGGAGCGGTTCCTGCGGGCGGCGGTCAGCTCGCGCAGCACGCCGGTCAGCAGGGCGGGCGGCAGATGCGTCTCGTCGCGCAGGACACCCCGGATGACGCTGAGCAGCCGGGACAGGGAGCAGTCCTTGGCGACCCAGCCCGAGGCCCCGGCCTGCAGGGCCAGCGCGGCGCGGTGCGGGTCGTCCCGCTCGGCGAGGACGACGGTCCGGACGTGCGGCTGCGCGGTACGCACCCCGGCGACCAGGGAGATCCCGTCGACCAGCCCGTCCTCGTCGCCCTCGCGGACCGGCACGGCCGGGCGCGCGCCCGGCACCTTGCCGCCGAGGTCGGCGTCGACGAGCAGCACGTCGAAGCGGCGTCCCTCGCCCGCCGCCCGCTCCAGGCAGCGCAGCGCGGCGGGCCCGCTGCCCGCGGCGGACACCTCGACGTCGGGCTCGGCGGCCAGGGCCGCGGCCAGCGACTCGGCGAAGATGCGGTGGTCGTCGACGACCAGGACTCGGATGCGAACCACGAAACCCCCTTCCCCACGCTCCCGAGGAGCAGGGGTGACCCATTGCCGGAGGACGACACGGCACGGATACGGCGCCCGACGGGCCAGGTGTCCGACTGGCCACTGCCCGGGACGGGTCGCCGCGGCCGCACAGCCGCCGCCGTGCAGAAACTGCTACCCCCGCTTCGGGCGCCGTACCCGGTGTTTCGCCCCCTGATCGGCGCCGGCCCCCACCGGCGCGCCGTTCATCAGCGTACGGACTGCGCCCGGCAGCGGAAGACCAAGTGCGGAACTGCCTCCCGGGACGCGTTTATGGTGTGCCGCATGTTTCGTTTCGAGACAGAAGTCGACAAGGCCCGACGGGATCTGCTCCGCGCCCGCCTCCGGGACACCAACACGGCCGCGTCGCCTGTCCTGCGCGCCCTGCGCGGCAGCCCCGGGGAGCGCGAGTCGCCGCTGCACGTCTGGGCCCTGGACGGCGCCGGCGGCCTCGCGGGCGGTCTGGTCGGCCACACCTGGGCGACCTGGCTGCACGTGACGTACCTGTGGGTCGACGAACGCCACCGCGGCGCGGGCCTCGGCAGCGGCCTGCTCGCCCGCGCCGAGCGGACGGCCCGGCAGGACCGCGGCTGCCGCTCGTCACGCGTGGAGACCTGGGACTTCCAGGCCCCCGGCTTCTACACGAAGCAGGGCTACGAGGTGGTGTGCGTGATCCCCGACTACCCGCCGGGGATCACGGAGTACACGCTGACGAAGCGGCTGGGCTGAGGGCCGCCCGCGTCAGCGGACCCGGCGGGCGCCCGGGGACGGGACCGCCTCGAAGACCCGGGGGGCGGTGAACCCGGAGGCCGCGAAGGCCTCCCCGACCGCCTTGGTGATGCGGTCGGTGTCCGCCTCCTGGGCCAGGACGATCGCCGAACCGCCGAAGCCGCCGCCCGTCATGCGGGCGCCGAGGGCGCCGGCCGCGAGGGCCGTGTCGACGACCAGGTCCAGTTCCGGGCAGGAGATGCGGAAGTCGTCGCGCAGCGAGGCGTGGCCCTCGACCAGCACCGGGCCGATCGCGCGCGTCTGGCCCGACTCCAGCAGGGCGACGACCCGTTCGACGCGCTCGTCCTCCGTGACCACGTGGCGGACCAGACGGCGCACCTCCTCCTCGTCGCCCAGGCGGGCCAGGGCCGCGTCCAGTTCGGCGTACGGGACGTCCCGCAGGGCGTCGACGCCCAGCAGGGCCGCGCCCTTCTCGCAGCCCGCGCGGCGCTTGCCGTACTCGCCCTCGCTGTGGGAGTGCTTGACCTGCGTGTCGACCACGAGCAGGCGCATGCCCTCGGCGGCCAGGTCGAAGGGGATCTGACGCTGGGACAGGTCCCGGGTGTCGAGGAAGAGGGCGTGGCCCTCCTCGCAGCACGCCGAGGCCGTCTGGTCCATGATGCCGACCGGGGCGCCCACGTAGACGTTCTCCGCGCGCTGGCACAGGCGGGCCAACTGCCAGCCGCGCAGGCCCAGTTCGAACAGGTCGTTCAGCGCGAGGGCGACCACGACCTCCAGGGCCGCCGACGACGACAGGCCCGCGCCCGCCGGGACCGTCGAGGCGAGGTGGATGTCCGCGCCGGTCACCGCGTGACCGGCCTCGCGCAGCGCCCACACCACGCCCGCCGGATACGCCGTCCAGTCCTTGTCCGACCCGGGGGCCAGGGCGTCCGGGCCCAACTCCACCACGCCGCCGCGCACGTCCTGCGAGTGCAGGCGCAGCACGCCGTCCGCGCGCCGGGAGACCGCGGCGACCGCGGTGTGCGGCAGCGCGAACGGCATGACGAAGCCGTCGTTGTAGTCGGTGTGCTCGCCGATGAGGTTGACGCGGCCCGGTGCCGCCCACACCCCGTCCGGCGCGGCCCCGTACAGCTCCTCGAACCGCTCGGCGACCAACTCCGCGACGGCCTCGCTGGACTCGCTCATGCCCTGACCCCTGACCCTTTCCGTACGTTTCAGTTGCCGCGCCGCTGCGCGAACTCCCAGGCGTCCGCGACGATCCCCGCGAGGTCGGCGCGCGACGGGTTCCAGCCCAGCTTCTCGCGGGCGGTGTCGGCCGACGCGACCAGCACCGCCGGGTCGCCGCCCCGGCGGGGGGCGACCACTTCGGGGATCGGGTGGCCGGTGACCTGCCGGACCGTCTCGACGACCTCGCGGACCGAGAAGCCGTTGCCGTTGCCGAGGTTGCAGATCAGGTGCTCGCCGGGCTCCGCGGCGTCGAGGGCCAGCAGGTGGGCCTCGGCCAGGTCGGCGACGTGGATGTAGTCGCGCACGCAGGTGCCGTCCGGCGTCGGGTAGTCGTCGCCGAAGACGGAGATGGCCTCGCGCCGGCCCTGGGCGACCTGGAGCACCAGCGGGATGAGGTGCGACTCGGGGTCGTGCCGCTCGCCGTACGCGCCGTACGCGCCCGCCACGTTGAAGTAGCGCAGCGACACCGCGCCCAGGCCGTGCGCCGCGGCCTCGCCGGTGATCATGTGGTCGACGGCGAGCTTGGAGGCGCCGTAGGGGTTGGTGGGCTTCGTCGGGGCCGACTCGACGATCGGGACCCGGTCCGGTTCGCCGTACGTCGCCGCCGTGGAGGAGAACACCAGCCTGCGCACGCCGGCCGTGCGCATGGCGTCCAGCAGCGCCATGGTGCCGCCGACGTTGTTGTCCCAGTACTTCTCCGGCTTCACGACCGACTCGCCGACCTGGGAGAACGCGGCGAAGTGCAGCACGCCGTCGAAGGAGGAGTCCAGCCACTTGGCGGCGTCGCGGATGTCGCCCTCGACGAAGGCGGCGCCGGCGGGCACGCCCTCGCGGAAGCCGGTGGAGAGGTTGTCGAGCACGACGACCTCGTGACCCGCCTCCAGCAGGTGCTGGGCGACCACGCTGCCGACGTAACCCGCGCCGCCCGTCACCAGGTACTTCCCGCTCATGAACTCGCTACCTCTCGCAGTCGCTCGGCCGCGCGCTCCGGCGGCACGTCGTTGATGAACACGTTCATGCCGGACTCGGAACCCGCGAGAAACTTCAGCTTGCCGGAAGTGCGGCGGATGGTGAAAAGCTCGAGGTGAAGCGCGAAGTCGTCGCGCGTGACGCCGTCGAACTCCTCCAGCGTGCCGAACGGGGCCTGGTGCCAGGCCGCGATGTACGGCGTCGGAGGCTCGGTCTCGCCGAAGATCCGGTCGAAGCGCCTCAAGAGTTCCAGATACACCTGGGGAAACTCTGTGCGCGCCTCATCGCCGAGTCCGAGCAGGTCCGGCACCCGGCGCTTGGGGTACAGGTGCACCTCGTACGGCCAGTGCGCGGCGTACGGCACGAAGGCCGCCCAGTGCTCACCCTCCAGGACGACCCGCTCGCCGGCGAGTTCGCGCTCCAGCACGGCGTCGAACAGGTTCTCCCCGCCGGTCGCCTCCTTGTGTGCCGCGAGTGAACGGAGCATCAGGGCGGTGCGGGGTGTGGTGAACGGGTAGGCGTAGATCTGCCCGTGCGGATGACCGAGCGTCACGCCGATCTCGGCGCCGCGGTTCTCGAAGCAGAACACCTGATCGACGGAGGGCACATGAGACAGCTCCGCCGTGCGGTCCGTCCACGCGTCGAGGACCAGGCGCGCCTGCTGTTCGCTCAGGTCGGCGAAGGAGGCGTTGTGGTCGGAGGTGAAGCAGACCACCTCGCAGCGGCCGGAGTCGCCGGCCAGGGAGGGGAAGCGGTTCTCGAAGACCACGACGTCGTACGACGGTCCCGGGATCTCGCTGAGCCGGTCGCCGCGCGAGGGGCACAGCGGGCACTCGTCGGCCGGCGGGTGGTAGGTGCGGCCCTGGCGGTGCGAGGCGATGGCGACGCTGTCGCCGAGCAGCACGTCGCGGCGGACCTCGGACGTGGTGACGGTCCGCTCCAGCGGGCGCCGGTCGACCGCGTCCCGCACGGTGTCGTCGCGCAGGTCGTAGTAGATGAGCTCGCGACCGTCGGCCAGCCGGGTCGAGGTCTTCTTCACGCCGGACTCCTCGTTCGAGCCGCATCGGGCTGCCACATGCTTCAAACAGAACCCAACATACCAAAACACAACTCACCAGAGAAGCGCTCACATCACAATCAAACAAAGAGCACCAACAGAAGTGTTCAATTACTGAAGGCGGAGGCGTAGGTTCCGCACCGGATCAGTTCGCGCAACGAAGCGAGTGCTTATGGAAACCCCCACATATCTGGCAGCTGAGCTACGGCTCCCCACGAACTGGCTCGACTACACGATCCTCGGCATCTACTTCGTCGTCGTCCTCGGCATCGGCTTCGCCGCCCGCCGGTCGGTGAAGACCAGCCTCGACTTCTTCCTCTCCGGCCGCTCCCTGCCTGCCTGGGTCACCGGTCTCGCCTTCATCGCCGCCAACCTCGGCGCCACCGAGATCCTCGGCATGGCCGCCAACAGCGCGCAGTACGGCGTCTACACCACCCACTGGTACTGGATCGGCGCCATCCCCGCGATGGTCTTCCTGGGCCTGGTGATGATGCCGTTCTACTACGGCTCCAAGGTCCGGTCGGTCCCCGAGTTCCTGCTGCTCCGCTTCGACAGGGCGGCGCACCTGCTCAGTTCGATCCTGTTCGCCTTCGCCGCCATCCTGATCGCCGGCGTCAACCTGTACGCCCTCGCGATCGTCGTCGAGGCGCTGCTGGGCTGGCCGCAGTGGGTGGCGATCGTGGTCGCCGGCTTCTTCGTGCTCGCCTACATCACCCTCGGCGGCCTGTCCTCGGCGATCTACAACGAGGTCCTGCAGTTCTTCGTCATCCTCGCCGCGCTCATCCCCATCACCGTGCTCGGTCTGCGCAGCGTCGGCGGCTGGGACGGCCTGTCCGACTCGCTGACCGCGTCGCGCGGCGATGACTTCATGTCCGCGTGGGGCGGCACCGGCATCGGCAGCGACAACCCGCTCGGCGCGAACTGGCTGACCATCGTCCTCGGCCTCGGCTTCGTGCTGTCCTTCGGCTACTGGACGACGAACTTCGCCGAGGTGCAGCGCGCGCTGTCCGCGAAGAACCTGTCCGCCGCCCAGCGCACCCCGCTGATCGCCGCGTTCCCGAAGATCTTCATCGTCTTCCTGGTGATGATCCCGGGCCTGGTCGCCGCCGTGCTGGTGCCCCGGATCGGCACGCCCGACTCCGACCTCCAGTACAACGACGCCATCCCGTACCTGATGGAGCAACTGCTGCCCAACGGTGTGCTGGGCATCGCGGTGACCGGTCTGCTGGCCGCGTTCATGGCGGGCATGGCGGCGAACGTGTCGTCCTTCAACACCGTCTTCACCAGCGACATCTGGTCGAAGTACGTGGTCAGGGGCCGCGAGGACGGCTACTACGTGCGGTTCGGGCGGCTCATCACCGCGATCGGCGTGCTGGCCTCGATCGGCACGGCGTTCCTGGCGTCGTCGTTCTCGAACATCATGAGCTACCTCCAGACGCTGTTCTCCTTCTTCAACGTCCCGATGTTCGTCGTCTTCATCATCGGCATGTTCTGGAAGCGCGCCTCCATGAAGTCCGGCTTCTGGGGCCTGGTCGCGGGCACCACGGCGGCGATGGTGAACTACTTCTGGATCTACAAGCAGGGCATCGTCGACATCCCGTCCGACCAGGGCGCCAACTTCGTCTCCGCGATCGCCGGGTTCGTCGCGGGCGCGGTCGTCATGGTGGCCGTCTCCCTGTTCACCGCGCCGAAGCCGGCCGACGAGCTCCAGGGGCTGGTGTACGGCACCACCTCGCCCGGCATGTCCGAGCCTGCCGCCGCCGGCGACGACGCCTGGTACCGCAAGCCGGCCCTGCTGGGCTGGGGCGCGGTGATCCTCGCGGCCGCCTGCTACATCCCGTTCTCGTTCTGATCGCGGGAGGATGGAGAGACCATGTCCCACCACTACTCCGACAAAGACGTCCAGCGGGAGGTCTCCGAACTGGAGACCAAGTCGACCACGGCCGCGCGGCTGTTCGACATCCGGCGGATCATCGGCGGACTGTTCGTGCTCTACGGCGTGATCGTGACGATCGCGGGCCTCACGGCGTCCGACGCCGACATCGACAAGGCCGAGGGCGTCAACATCAACCTCTGGACCGGGCTGGGGATGCTGCTGCTCGGCCTGTTCTTCCTGGCGTGGCTGAAACTGCGTCCGGTGGCTCCCCCGCCGCCGGACCTCGTGCCCAAGGAACCGGAGGACGAGGACGGGGCGGCGCGGTGACCGCCCTCCGCTGACGTGTTACCGCTGTCCGGGGCAGGCGTGTCCCGGACAGCGGGTCAGCGTTCCGGCCGCCGTACCGGACCCGCCCTGTCCAGCAGACCCGTCCTCGCCGCCAGCGCCGCCGCCTCCAGACGTGAGCCGACCCCCAGTTTCATCAGCACCCGCTGGACGTGGGTGCGGGCGGTGGAGGGCGCGATGCCCATGCCGGCGGCGATCACGCGGGTGTCCTCCCCGTCGGCGACGCGGACCAGGACCTCGGCCTCCCTCGGGGTGAGCATCTGGAGCAGGCGCCGGCCCTCGTCGTCCGGCTGGGCGGCGGGGTTGAGCAGTTCGGCGAAGGCGCCCTGCAGCAGCTGCGGGGCGACCGCCGCCTCACCCGCCCGCGCCTTCATGATCGCCCGCTCGACGCCCTCGATGCGCTCGTCGTGCCGCACGTACCCCGACGCCCCGGCGGCGAACGCCGCGGCGATGCCCCGCGGGCCGGGTACCGGGCCCAGCACCACCACCGCGACCTGCGGACGCTCCCGCTTGATCCGCGCCACCGGGTCGAAGATGCCCGGCTCCGCCGGTGTCGCCGTCCCCAGCAGGCACACCTCCGGCGCCCGGCTGATCACCAGCTCCGCCGCACCGGAGGTCGGCGCCGTCGCGGCGAGCACCCGGTGCCCGCGCAGCTTCAGCGCCGAGGCCAGCGCCTCGGCGAGCAACCGGTGGTCGTCGACCACGATGAGCCGCGCTGCCATCGAGCAACCCCCCAGTCCCCCCAACGGATCCTCGTGGACCCCACTATGACCGCCGCACCGTGAATCCCCCAGTGCGGACGCGTCAGTGCCCCCGGAAGCTACACGCAAGTTCCCCGTCGCGCTCCCCCTACCGGCGACAAACGCCCGGATACACGACCGCGGCCCCCCCCCCCGGACGGGGACGGGGCCGCGGTCACGGCACGGAAGCGCTCAGTCCGTACCGAACGCGATCACCAGGTACTCCTTCTCGTCCGAGCTGGGTCGCCGCTCGCTGGCGTACACCGCCGACATGTAGAAGCGGCCCTGGGAGAACAGCAGCTCCGCGTACTCCGGGAGCAGGCTGGTCTCCACGTCGCGGACGGACTCCGTGGCCGGGTTCTCCAGCAGGACGGTCTGCTTGAAGGAGCCGCCGTCGATGCTGACGACCTGGCCGCCCTTGTCGTAGGGCGGACGCTTGTACGCCAGCAGGTTGCCGCCGTCCATGCGCAGCGGGGTGATCGTGTAACCGTCGCCCGCGTCGGCGCGCTGGCCGGTCTGCTTGCCGGTGGCCAGGTCGAAGGCGACGATCTCGTTGGTCCGGCTGTAGTTGCCGCCGCTGCTGTCGTGCTCCTCGGTCGGGATGTACAGCCGGTCGTTGCCGACGGCGAGCATGAGGCAGTGGTCGATGCGGCTGATGCCGTCGCACTTGGCGGCGAACTGCTCGCCCGGGGCCGAGATGCGTGCCCGCAGCTTGCCGGTCTTGTTGTCGATGGAGAAGAAGTCCGAGATGCCGCTGCCGTCGCCCGCGGAATCGCCGACGTCGGACGCCACGACCAGCGGTTCGGTGGAGACGATGCTGGCGTACTCGATGCCCGCCGCCATCTTGTACTCGGAGATCACCTTCCCGGACTTCGGGTCGATGGTCTGGATGTGCAGCTGGCGGTTGTCGTACGAGCCGCACTTGCGGAGCGCGACCAGCTTCTCCCCGCCGCCGTACCCGGCGTCGTAGCAGGAGTCGGTCGGCTTCGGGCTCCACAGCGTCTTGCCGGACGCGATGTCGAAGGCGCCGCCGCCGCTGGTGCCGCCCACGGCGACCGTGCTGCCGCTGAGCGTGACGTTGTCGAAGTTGACCAGCTGGTCACCGGTCTTGAGCGTCTTCGTCCAGAGCTTCTTGCCGGCGTCCAGGTCGATCGCCGCGACCTGGCTGCACCCGTGCGAGGGGTCGGCCTTGGTCGGCATCGCGGGCTGGAAGGTGACCGCCGTCCTGTTGTCCTCGGTGATGTGCCTGCTGGCCTGGCACACCGGGCCGGGCAGGTCGATCGTCCACTGCTTGGTGCCCTTGACGGGGTCGTAGCCGACGATCTCCGCGACGCCGCTCTTGGCGTACACCTTGTCGGTGGCCCACGAGCCGGAGACGACGACGCTGCTGTCGTTCTTCACCTCGGGCGCCGGCACCTGGAAGAGCACCTTGGAGCTCGGGTCGGACGGCGCCTTCTCCTTGCCGCCGCCCGAACCGCCCGTGCCGGAACCGCCCTTCGGGTCGGTGCCGCCGGTGCCGCCGCTGGAGTTGGCGGTGTCGTCCTTCTTGCCGTCGTCCTTGCCGGACGCGTACCAGACGCCACCGCCGACGATCAGGGCGATCGCGACGACGGCCGCCACGATGATGGCCAGCTGCGCGTTGGTCTTCCGCCCGCCGCCCGGCTGCGGCTGCATCGGCATGGTCGGCTGCTGCGGATAGCCGTAACCGGGCTGCTGGCCGTAGGGCGGGGTGGGGTGGCCGTACCCGCCCGGCTGCTGGCCGTACGCACCGGGCTGGCCGTAGCCCGGCGTGCCGGGCGGCGGGGTCTGGGGCGGGCCCTGCGGGTAGCCGTAGCCCGGCTGCGCGGGCGGCGGCTGCGGCGGGGCGGCCGGGGGCTGGTTCTGCGGCGCCTGCGGGTAGCCGTAACCCGGTTGCGGCTGCGGGGCCTTGCCGAGGTCGGGACCGCCGGTCTGCGGCGGCTGGGGCGGCTGGTTCTGCGGCGGGCCGAAGCCGCCCCCCTGCGGGGGCTGGTTGGGCGGCGGGGGCGGCGGCTGGGTCATGGCGTCACTACCTCGGGGACGGGTCGAGCGGCGGGCGGAGGGGAGGAAGCCGGGTCACTTGCCGTAGGCGAGCATCAACTTCTCCTTGGCGTCGTCGTTGCCGTTCAGCCGGGTGGTCGAGATGTAGAAGCGGCCGTCGACCCAGTCGATCGCCTTCGAGAAGAAGCCGTTCTCGATGTCGGCGGCGCCGACCGGGTTCTGCAGCAGCTTCGTGGGCTGGTGGCCGGCGCCGGCCGTCGCGATCGACACGATCTGCCCGCCCGCGTCGTACGACGGCTGCACGTACGCGACGAGCTTGCCGCCCTCGGTCTTGATCGGCAGCATCGACTCGTCCGCCGGGGACTTGACGCGCCACTTCTCCTTGCCGGTGTCCAGGCTGATCGCCACGATCTCGTTGGCGCTCGCCGTCGCCTCGGTGGGCAGGTAGAGCGTGTCGTCGTCGGCGGCCACGCCCAGGCAGCCCTGCAGGTTGCGCTCCAGGATGGCCCAGCCGCACTCGGGGGCGAAGTCCTCGTCGACCTCCACCTGCGAACGGAACTTGCCGTCGTCGCCGAGGGTGGAGATGTTCCAGGCCTTCTTGTCCTGGTGGGTGCTGTAGACGACCAGCGGGTCCACCGAGTAGGTGCGCGCGACCCGCCAGCCCTTGTCGAACTTCTGGGTCCACCTGGCCTGGCCGGTGCGCGGGTCGAGCTCCTGCACCTCGTCGTGCTCGTTGGAGGTGCTCGCGCCGCAGGAGGAGACGGCGACGAGCTTCTGGCCGCCCGCGAACGCGGTCGGGAAGCAGGCGTCGCCGTACTTCTTCTTGTCCCACAGCTTCTTGCCGGACTTCACGTCGTACGCGGTGCCGGACTGGGAGCGGCCCACCATCAGCGTGTCGCCCGTGATGGTCAGGCCCAGCGAGAGCGTGGAGTCGAACAGGCCGCCCTCGGCGACCTCGCCCTGCCAGCCCTTCTCACCGGTGTTGAGGTCGATCTGCTGGAGCTGGTTGCACTTGGCGCGGTCGCTGCTGCCGCTCATGTACGCGACGACGATCTTGTCGTCGGACGTCTTCTGCGGCGTGGTCGCGCAGACCTTCTGCGGGAAGGTGATCGCGTCCCAGGTGGGCCTGCCGTCACCGACGTTGTACGCGAAGAGCTGCTTGTACGCCGCCTTCACCGCGGTCTTGTCGGTGATCCACATGCCCTCGGCCTCGGCACCGGAGCCGGGCGCGTCGGGCGCCTCCTTGTACCAGAGGACCTTCGCCTCGCCGGCCTTGCGGCCCTCGTTGAGGTTGTCCGGGTCCTCGCCGCCGTCGCCGCTGCCGTCGCCGGGGTTGACGGGCGCGCCGGACACCGACGGCTTGGGGTCGTCGCTCTTGCCCGCGACCGGCTTGTCGTCCTTGTCGTCGCCGCCGCCGGCCACGGCGAACACCGTGCCGCCGATGACGAGGAGGGCCGCGACCGCGCCACCGACGACGAGCGCCGTCCGGTTCTTGAACGGGTTGCGGGAGCCGGGCGGCGGGGTGCCGGGCGCACCGGGGTACTGCGGCTGCTGCGGGTAGCCGTACCCGGGCTGGCCGTACGGACCGGGCTGCGGCGGCTGGCCGTAGGGGCCCGCGTTGTACGGGCCCGGCTGCGCGTAGGGCCCCGGCTGGCCGGGCTGCTGCGGGTAGCCGTAGCCGGGCTGCGGCGGGCCCTGCGGGGGCGGGGTCTGCGGCGGGCCCTGCGGGGGCGGCGGGGTCGGTGCCCCGAAGCCTCCCTGCGGCGGCGGATCCTGCGGTGCTCCGAAACCGCCGTGCGGCGGTTGGTTGGGCGGCTGAGTCATCAGCTCGTTCCCCCTCGTTTACTCACTGATTTTTAGCCACGCCCCGAGGTACGGAAGCGCCACTCAGAGTCGCACTCAGACAGTTGGTCGGTTCTCAGTCGGCTCTTTCTATCACCCGGCGCCGACATACCACGGGGCCGGATCCTCGCCTGTTCCCAAGGGAGGACCGGCCCGTGATGCCCTCGTTACGTCCCTTCACGCGCCCTTCACGGGCGGCTACGCGTCCTCCGCCAGTTCCAGCCAGCGCATCTCCAGCTCCTCGCGCTGCCCGGCCAGTTCCCGCAGTTCGGCGTCGAGCCCGGCGACCTTCGCGAAGTCCGTGGCGTTCTCGGCGATTTGGGCGTGGAGGCGGGATTCCTTCTCCGAGATCTTGTCCAGCTGCCGTTCGATCTTCTGGAGTTCCTTCTTCGCGGCGCGCTGGTCGGCGGCGCTCCGCTCCGGGGCCGCCCCGGTGTCGGCCCGGACGGCGGCCGGGGCCGCGGCGGCGGCCGCTTCCTCCATGCGCCGGCGGCGCTCAAGGTACTCGTCGATGCCGCGCGGCAGCATCCGCAGGGCGCCGTCGCCGAGCAGCGCGAACACCCGGTCGGTGGTCCGCTCGACGAAGAACCGGTCGTGGGAGATGACGACCATCGAGCCGGGCCAGCCGTCGAGGACGTCCTCCAGCTGGGTCAGCGTCTCGATGTCGAGGTCGTTGGTGGGCTCGTCCAGGAACAGCACGTTGGGCTCGTCCATGAGCAGCCGCAGCAGCTGGAGGCGGCGGCGCTCACCGCCGGACAGGTCACCGACCGGCGTCCACTGCTTCTCCTTGCCGAACCCGAACGTCTCGCACAGCTGCCCGGCGGTCATCTCGCGCCCCTTGCCGAGGTCGACGCGCTCCCGCACCCGCTGCACGGCCTCCAGCACCCGCCAGGCCGGGTCGAGTTCGGCGACCTCCTGGGAGAGGTAGGCGAGCCTGACGGTCTTGCCGACGCGGATGCTGCCGCCGACGGGCTGCGCCTCGCCCTGGGTGCGGGCGGCGTCGGCCATGGCGCGCAGCAGGGTCGTCTTGCCGGCGCCGTTCACGCCGACGAGGCCGATGCGGTCGCCGGGGCCGAGCTGCCAGGTGACGTGCTTGAGCAGGACCTTGGGACCGGCCTGGACGGTGACGTCCTCCAGGTCGAACACGGTCTTGCCGAGCCGGGAGGAGGCGAACTTCATCAGCTCGCTGCTGTCGCGGGGCGGCGGCACGTCCGCGATCAGCTCGTTGGCGGCCTCGACGCGGAAGCGCGGCTTGGAGGTGCGGGCGGGCGCGCCGCGCCGCAGCCAGGCCAGTTCCTTGCGGACCAGGTTCTGCCGCTTGACCTCCTCGGTGGCGGCGATGCGCTCGCGTTCGGCGCGGGCGAAGACGTAGTCGGAGTAGCCGCCCTCGTACTCGTGGACGACGCCGCGCTGGACGTCCCACATGCGGGTGCAGACCTGGTCGAGGAACCAGCGGTCGTGGGTGACGACGACGAGCGCGGACCGGCGGTCGCGCAGGTGCTCGGCGAGCCAGGCGATGCCCTCGACGTCGAGGTGGTTGGTCGGCTCGTCCAGGACGATGAGGTCCTGCTCCTCGATGAGGAGCTTGGCGAGCGCGATCCGGCGCCGCTCACCACCGGACAGCGGGCCGATGACGGTGTCCAGGCCCTTGGGGAAGCCGGGCAGGTCCAGGCCGCCGAACAGGCCGGTGAGCACGTCCCTGACCTTGGCGTTGCCGGCCCACTCGTGGTCGGCCATGTCGCCGATGACCTCGTGCCGCACGGTGGCCGCGGGGTCGAGGGAGTCGTGCTGGGTGAGCACGCCGAGGCGCAGCCCGCCGGAGTGCGTGACGCGTCCGGAGTCGGCGTCCTCCACCTTGGCCAGCATCCGGATCAGGGTGGTCTTGCCGTCGCCGTTGCGGCCGACGACGCCGATGCGGTCCCCTTCCGAGACGCCGAGCGAGATGCCGTCGAGGAGGGCACGGGTGCCGTAGACCTTGCTGACGTTCTCGACATTGACCAGGTTGACGGCCATTTTTCTCCTGCGCAGGGGGTTCGGTCAGCCTCCCAGCGTAGTGTGCGCCGGTCGGGTGACGGCCCGGGTACCGGTGAGGGCCGGGCGCGGTGGCCATGAGGGCCGGGTGGCCGGATGGTTACAGCACGGTCGCTCCGGGCACCGGTCCCGACGCGGTGCGGACGGTGCGGCAGGTGCCGGAGGCGCGCAGCGAATTCGCGATCTCCGTCGCCGACCCGGCGTCCCGGGCGAGGAACGCCGTGGTCGGGCCCGAGCCGGAGACCAGCGCGGTGAGCGCGCCGGCGGCGCGGCCCGCGGCGAGGGTGTCGGCGAGCTCCGGGAAGAGGGAGAGCGCGGCGGGCTGGAGGTCGTTGGAGACGGCGGCGGCGAGCGCATCCGGGTCGCCCTTGGCGAGGGCGTCGAGCAGGTCCGGCGAGGCGACCGGCTCGGGGATGTCGGTGCCCTCGGCGAGCCGGTCGAACTCCCGGAAGACGGCCGGGGTGGACAGTCCGCGTGCCGCCATCGCGAACACCCAGTGGAAGGTGCCGCCGACGTCCAGGGCGGTCAGCCGCTCACCGCGCCCGGTGCCGAGGGCGGCCCCGCCGACCAGGCTGAACGGCACGTCGCTGCCGAGTCCGGCGCAGAGGTCGAGCAGTTCCTCGCGGGAGGCGCCGGTCCCCCACAGCGCGTCGCAGGCGAGCAGGGCGGCGGCGCCGTCCGCGCTGCCGCCCGCCATGCCGCCGGCGACGGGGATGTCCTTGGTGATGTGCAGGTGCACGGCCGGGCTGCGGCCGTGGCGCGCGGCGAGGGCCTCGGCCGCGCGGGCCGCGAGGTTCGTGCGGTCCAGCGGCACCTGATCGGCGTCGGGGCCCTCGCAGGTGACGCGCCGTTCACCGGCCGGCGTGGCGGTGACCTCGTCGTGGAGACCGACCGCCAGGAAGACGTTGGCCAGGTCGTGGAAGCCGTCGGGGCGGGCGGCGCCGACCGCGAGCTGGACGTTGACCTTGGCGGGGACGCGGACGGTGACGCTCACTGCTGACCGGGCTCCTCGGACTGGGCGGCTGCCTTGTGCTCGGCGATGCGGGCGAACTCCTCGACGGTGAGGGCCTCGCCGCGCGCCTGCGGGGAGACCCCGGCGGCGACGAGGGCCGCCTCCGCGGCGGGCGCCGATCCGGCCCAGCCGGCGAGTGCCGCGCGCAGGGTCTTGCGGCGCTGCGCGAACGCGGCGTCCACGACCGCGAAGACCTCCTTGCGGGACGCCGTCGTCTTCAGCGGCTCGGCCCGGCGGACCAGGGACACCAGTCCGCTGTCGACGTTCGGCGCGGGCCAGAAGACGTTGCGGCCGATGGCGCCGGCGCGCTTGACCTCGGCGTACCAGTTGGCCTTGACGGACGGCACGCCGTACACCTTCGAGCCGGGGGCGGCGGCGAGGCGGTCGGCGACCTCGGACTGGACCATCACCAGGGTGCGCTCGATGCTCGGGAAGGTTTCGAGCATGTGCAGCAGGACGGGGACGGCGACGTTGTAGGGGAGGTTCGCGACGAGTGCCGTCGGGGCCGGGCCGGGCAGCTCGGTGACCTGCATGGCGTCGCGGTGCACGAGCGCGAAGCGGTCGGCGCGGTCCGGCATGCGGGCCTCGATGGTGGCGGGCAGCGCGGCGGCGAGCACGTCGTCGATCTCGACGGCGGTGACGCGGTCGGCGGCCTCCAGCAGCGCGAGGGTGAGGGAGCCGAGCCCCGGGCCCACCTCGACGACGACGTCGTCGGGGCGGACGTCGGCGGTACGGACGATACGGCGGACGGTGTTCGCGTCGATCACGAAGTTCTGGCCGCGCTGCTTGGTGGGACGCACACCGAGGGCACCGGCGAGTTCACGCACGTCGGCGGGCCCGAGAAGCGCGTCGGGGGTGGGGCTGGTCACGGGACAAGGGTACGGGTCGGTGGCGGGGGCCGGTGCCGCCGAGCCCGGCGGCAGGGCCCGCTCAGCTGTGCAGACGGCTGCCGCAGTGCGGCCACGGGCTGGTGCCCTGCCGCTGGTAGAGCAGCTTCGCCCGGTAGGTCTGCTCCGCGGCGGGGGCGTCCTGGGGGCGGCCCGTCCCGCCGAGCGCCTGCCAGGTCCGGCGGTCGAACTGGTAGAGGCCCCCGTACGTCCCCGAGGGGTCCACCGCGTCGGCCCGGCCGCCCGACTCGCACTGCGCCAGCCCCCGCCAGTTCAGGTCGTCCGCCCCGCCGGCCGACCGCGGCTGCGGCTTCGTGCCGACCTTCACCAGTCGCGCCCGCGGCTCGCGCAGCACCTCGGAGCCGGTCCGGCGCGGTTTCTGCCGTACCCCGTTGACGGTCCGCACGGCGTACGTGCCCCGCAGCACCCCCGGCCGCCCGGCGCGTTCGACGACCTCCGTGCCCCGGAACAGCGACGGGTCCGCCACCCGCCGCACCGGGAACGGGATCGCCTCCTCGCGGACCTCCTTGCCCGCCCTGATCCGCAGCACGGTCACCGTCTGCCCGTCGCGTGGGAAGCCGTCCTGCGGCACGGACGTCGTGTCCTGCCCGCGCAGCGTCACCCCGGCCGCCTCGACGGCCTCCCGTACGGTCGCGGCGTTCGTGCGGATGGTGCGGGCCCGGCCGTCGGCCAGGATCGTCACCGTGCGCTCGGTGCGCACCGCGAGTTCGAGCCCCGTGCGCCCGATGCGCCGGGAGCGCGACGCCGACAGGTACGCGCCCTCGGCACGCACCCCGAGCTGTCTGAGCGCGCCCTTCACGGTCGGCTCGGTCGTCCACACCTCGCGCCGGTGGCCGTCGATGGTGAGCCGCACGGGACGCCCGTAGCGCACCACGACCTCGTCGCCGTCCGCCAGTTCCGCACCCGGCGCGGGCGCCACCACGTCGTGGGCGTCGACCCGGACGCCCTCCTCGGCGAGGAGTTCACCGACGTCGTCGGCGAAGGTGTGCAGGGTGCGGGCCCGGCCGTCGACGTTGAGCTCGATCGCCTTGTCCTTGGCCACGAACGCGCTGGTGCCGCCCGCGAGGAACGCGACGACCAGCGCCTGCGGCAGCAGACGGCGCACGGCTCCCTCCGCGCGCTCGGCGGACCGGCCCTTGCGCCGGTGTCCCGGCCGCCGCCTCGCGCCCGGCACGGCGTACCCGCGTTCCGTCGTCTCCGCGCTGCGCGGATTCCGCTCGTACAGATCCGTCTCGTCTTGCGTACTGCCCACGCCGACACGCTCCAAAGGCCGATGAGCCGGACCGGACGGGGTCCGGATCGGGGCCAGAACCTAGTGGAGCGACGGTCACTCTCCAAAGCGACGCGACTACGCGACGTCAGGAAAACCGGCGGGTTCTCGGTGGCGCGCGGTCGTCGACCGCCCGGTTCCCTGACCCTCAGTAACCGAAAGCGCGTGCCGTGTTCGCCGCCAGCGCCGTCGCCAGGGCGTCTTCCCCGATGCCCCGCACCGCGGCCATCGCCCGCACCGTGACCGGAACGAGATAGGGCGCGTTGGGCCGTCCGCGGTACGGCACCGGCGTCAGGAACGGCGCGTCCGTCTCCACGAGGACCAGCTCCAGCGGCGCCACGGCGAGGGCGTCGCGCAGGTGCTGGGCGTTCTTGAACGTGACGTTGCCGGCGAAGGACATGAAGTACCCGGCGCGGGCGCAGACTTCCGCCATCTCGGCGTCGCCCGAGTAGCAGTGGAACACCGTCCGCTCGGGGGCGCCCTCCTCCTTCAGGACGCGCAGCACGTCCGCGTGGGCGTCGCGGTCGTGGATGACGAGGGCCTTGCCGTGCCGCTTGGCGATCTCGATGTGGGCGCGGAAGGACCTCTCCTGCGCCTCCTTGCCCTCGGGACCGGTGCGGAAATAGTCGAGGCCTGTCTCGCCGACGCCCTTGACCTGCTCCAGCGCGGCCAGCCGGTCGATCTCGGCGAGCGCCTCGTCCAGGGCGGCGTCCCCGCCCGGTTCGCGGGCGCCCTGCCGGGACCAGCCGTCGGGGTCGCCGTGCACGATGCGCGGCGCCTCGTTGGGGTGCAGGGCGACGGTCGCGTGGACGGCGTCGTACGCGGCGGCCGTCTCGGCGGCCCAGCGGGACCCGGCGAGGTCGCAGCCGACCTGCACGACCGTGGTGACCCCGACCGACGCGGCCTTCGCCAGGCCCTCCTCCACCGTGCCGGACTGCATGTCGAGGTGGGTGTGGGAGTCGGCGACCGGCACCCGGAGCGGCTCCGGGAGGGGCGGTGCGGCGTTCTTCTCGGCCGGGTCGGCGGCGTTCGCAGGCATGCCCCGATCCTACGAAAGGGGCCCGCCGGACCGGTCCGCGGAGCCGCCCGCCCGGCCCGCCCCGCGGCCGGCCGTCCGCGACGTACCTCACGAACTCCCCGCCGCCTCGGCTCACCGTCGCCGGACAGGCCCTTTGGCCCCGCGCCGCTCAGGCCCCGGCGTTCTTCGCCGCGACCACCGCGTCGAACACCTCGCGCTTGGGCACGCCCACCTCGGCGGCGACCGCGGCGATGGCCTCCTTGCGCCGCTCCCCCGCCTCTTCGCGCACCCGCACCCGGCGCACCAGTTCCGCGGCGTCGAGCTCCCCGGGCCCCTTCTCGGGGGCGCCCTCGACGACGACGGTGATCTCACCGCGCACGCCGTCGCGCGCCCAGTCGGCCAGCTCGCCCAGCGGGCCGCGCCTGACCTCCTCGTACGTCTTGGTCAGCTCCCGGCAGACCGCGGCCCGCCGGCCGGTGCCGAACGCCTCGGCCATCGCGGCCAGGGTGTCGTCCAGCCGGTGCGGCGCCTCGAAGTAGACGAGGGTGCGGCGCTCCCCGGCGACCTCGCGCAGCCGGGACAGCCGCTCGCCCGCCTTGCGCGGCAGGAATCCCTCGAAGCAGAACCGGTCGACGGGCAGCCCGGACAGCGCGAGCGCGGTGAGCACGGCGGACGGTCCGGGCACCGCCGTGACCCGGATGTCCTTCTCGACGGCCGCGGCGACCAGCCGGTAGCCGGGGTCGGAGACGGACGGCATCCCGGCGTCGGTGACGAGCAGCACGCGCGCGCCGCCCACGAGTTCCTCGACCAGTTCGGGCGTGCGGGCGGACTCGTTGCCCTCGAAGTACGACACGACGCGCCCCTTGGGCGTGACGCCGAGTGCCTGCGTGAGGCGGCGCAGCCGGCGGGTGTCCTCGGCGGCGACGACGTCGGCGCCGGCCAGCTCGGCGGCGAGCCGGGGCGGGGCGTCCTGGACGTCGCCGATGGGGGTGCCCGCCAAAACAAGGGTTCCAGTCACGTTTCCATCCTCGCAGGGGCGGCACACGGCGGACGCATCCGGACGGGTACCGGACATGCGCGGGACTCACACAGAAGGGTTCCCTACGATGGCGCGGTGACCAGTACCGCGTCCTCCACGGACATCCGGCAGGGCCAGGAACCGCACGACGAGCAGCCGTCGTGGCAGCAGCGGCTGCGCCGTTTCGGACACACGGCCCGGCCGGCGAGCGACGTCCGGGACCGGCTGGTGCCGCCGTACACCGCGCCGAGCCCGCGGATGTGGGCGGCGCTCGGCCTGCCGAAGCCGGTCACCGCGCGGCTGGCGCGCTGGTCCGGCTGGGTCGGTCCGCTGCTCGTCACGCTGCTGGCCGGGGTGCTCCGGTTCTGGAACCTGGGCAGCCCGAAGGCGGTGATATTCGACGAGACGTACTACGCCAAGGACGCGTGGGCGCTGGTCCACCGCGGCTTCGAGGTCAACTGGGACAAGAACGCCAACGACCTGATCCTGTCGACCAACGGGGACGTGCCGATCCCGGCGGACGCGGCGTACGTCGTGCATCCGCCGGTGGGCAAGTACGTCATCGGGCTCGGCGAGCTGATGTTCGGCTTCGACCCGTTCGGCTGGCGCTTCATGACGGCGCTGCTCGGCACGCTGTCCGTCCTGATGCTGTGCCGCATCGGGCGCCGGCTGTTCCGCTCCACGTTCCTCGGCTGCCTCGCGGGCGCGCTGATGGCGGTGGACGGGCTGCACTTCGCGATGAGCCGCACCGCGCTGCTCGACGGGGTGCTGATGTTCTTCGTGCTGGCGGCGTTCGGCTGCCTGCTGATCGACCGGGACAGGGCGCGCGCGAAACTCGCCGCCGCGCTGCCCGCCGACGACGAGGGGCGGGTCCGGCCGGACGCGCACACGGCGGAGACGACGTCCCTGCTGTGGCGGCCGTGGCGCTGGGCGGCGGGCCTCATGCTGGGCCTGGCGATCGGCACCAAGTGGAACGGGCTGTACGTCCTGGCCGCGTTCTGCGTGATGACGGTGCTGTGGGACGTGGCCTCCCGCCGGGTGGCCGGCGCGCGGCACCCCTACCTGGCGGTGATCAAGCACGACCTGGGCCTGGCGTTCCTGGCCACGGTGCCGGTCGCGGTGGTCACGTACGTCCTGTCGTGGACCGGCTGGATCATGTCCCCGACGAACGGCAAGGGCGGCTACTACCGCAACTGGGCCGCCACCGACGGCAAGGACAGCGACTGGTCGTGGCTGTTCCCGGACTGGTGGCGCAGCCTGTGGCACTACGAGCACCAGGTGTACGAGTTCCACGTCGGGCTGTCCTCGCCGCACACGTACGAGTCGAACCCGTGGAGCTGGATCGTCACCGGCCGCCCGGTGTCGTACTTCTACGAGTCGCCGGCGCCCGGCAAGGACGGCTGCCCGGTGGACGCGGGCGAGAAGTGCGCCCGCGAGGTGCTGGCGATCGGCACGCCGCTGCTGTGGTGGGTGGCCTGCGCCGCGCTGCTCTACGTCCTGTGGCGCTGGGCGTTCCGCCGCGACTGGCGGGCGGGCGCGATCGCCTGCGGCGTCGCGGCCGGCTACCTGCCCTGGTTCCTGTACCAGGAGCGCACGATCTTCTACTTCTACGCGATCGTCTTCGTGCCGTTCCTGTGCCTGGCGGTGGCGATGCTCCTGGGCGCCCTGGTCGGCCCGGCGAAATCCTCGGACACCCGCCGGGTGGCGGGCGCGACAGCGACGGGCGTCCTGGTCCTGCTGATCGCGTGGAACTTCATCTACTTCTGGCCCATCTACACCGGCACGGCCATCCCGATGGACGACTGGCGGGCACGGATGTGGCTCGATACGTGGGTCTAGCTGGACAGACATCCCATGAGGGTGCGGCGGAGCGCCCCGCCCTCATGGGTGTTGTTGGTCGTCGGTGGGCGTTGCTGGTCCCCCTCGCACGGCCCAGTGACGGCCCGGCTGCCCTGCGACGCCAACCGCCAGCACCTCGTCCACACGCGACCGGCTAGGCCCTTCAGCGCTGGCTCGGAACAGCGGTGTACAGCAGCCGGAGACCGTGCATAGCAGCATGGAACGCAGCCGCGATCTCACGCGCCCTCTGCTCAGTCTCGATCACCCTCAAGGAGATGTAGCCAGGCGCAATGCTGGCCTGCGTCACCGTGTCCGTGAGTACCAGCGCCTCAGCCGCGGACCCCAGGACTGTCACTGCTTCGTCCGGGATGGTGGGCCCGCTGCTGGTCATAGCGTCAAGCACCACCTTCCAGCGCCGGCCCTGCCGAGCGACGCACACAAAGATCGCGTCGTTGGTCTTGGCGCTTCTGTAGGCCGCGCGGTGAGCCTCCGGTTCGGTGCAGTCGGGGATGAGGGAAGGCGGGAGGGGCATTCCAGGCGTCGGCATGCTCACATCGTCGCAGGCCGTCGCACCGTCAATCAGGGGAACGCCCATCCTCACGGATTGAACTTCAGGCTCCCCACGGATGCCACCGAGGCCGAGCAGCAAGGGCGTGGCCGCCAGTGGTCACCATCGCCCGAATACCGTCAGGCCTCATCTGTCACTGCCGACTCGTTCGCCTCTACCTTACTCCGGATTGAACCTTTAGTTCGATTTACGTTCGAATGCCAATGCGAGAGTATGGATGTACGATCCACGATTCCGAGATCGAATCAGGGGGGGTCCTGTGACGAACCAAGCGGGCGGGTCTAAGGGTACGGCACGTCGTTCTACGCTCTATCGACTCATCGACACTGAGGCAAATAGCGACGACTTGAAAGAGGCATTGGTCAAGTACTATGCGGAGGACAGCAACTTCACGGTATCGTCAACCAAACTAGACACAGTGCCCGCCGTCACCATTTGGGGCGTCGTCGGCAAGAAAGAACGCGCCGATTGGTGCGCGACCTTCAAATCACTTACCGGTATGGACGCAGCAGTTGCCAACGTAGCTTCTGCTGCAGCCATCCTCATAGCAGCGCCTGGAGGACCGTACGCCATAACGTACGGAATGGGCCATCTTCTAATCGACGCAGCAAGAATCGACCCTGGTTTCGGCCTCGCCTTCTCCATACGCTCCATCGAGCCGACCGAGATTCGTCAGATCACGCGAAACATACTCGACAGTCGCGCAAGGGTGGATCGCAGTACCGTTCCTGGCGGGCAGTCAATCAGAGGCTTCGGCATCGAACATTACGGTGAGGTTGTTAGCCGCCTCGCTGGCACCCTGGGATCTATTCAGATGACGTTCAACAGGTCAAATCCCAGGAAAGTTAGCATAGCCGCGGCAGACTCTCTCAAAATACCACTCGGCGTCAAACCCGTAGACCTATTGAGCGACCTACAAGAGATCACTCGAATCACTCAAACTGCCTCACCCGTCCCGGAACTCGGTTTCATCGATCAAATCCGCGGATTGAAGTCGAACAATAAGACCGTCAAACAGCTAGAAAAACAGCTCGCCAGAGCACTGACCTCGACAACCGCAGCGCCTATTGCGCTCACCCTGCCGGCCGAGTGCGAGGAGTACGAACACACAGCACAGTCTTACCGGATCAAGCTAGCTTCTGACCGGTTCGAGGTAGTAGACGAACTGGCCATATCCGCCGTTCTAGATAGAGTCAGCCCTCTTGCCGTGACCGACCGCCTGGAAGCTCTGCGCGCAGGTTACATCCAGATGTGTTCGGACCCCGAAGGAAAAGAAAAGGTAAGCCGGCAGGTTAAGACTCACAAGTGGCTAGCTTTTGAGGCTTCACTCAATTCCGGTCACTTCTTCTACCATCAAGGCAAGTGGTTTGAAGTCGGAGATAACTACCTAGAGTTCCTACACAAACGACTGGACGAGATATTTAACCGTCCGGCCTCCATCCCCCTACCCAAGTGGGAGCCAACTTGGGAGGAAGAGGAGGACTATAACCGAGAGGCGACCAAACTTATAAGCGGATCTGTCTGTCTGGACCGAAAGAAAATTCACACCTTGCAGCATCCGTACGGCATCGAAGCCTGTGACATCATCGGACCAAATAACGAGCTGATACACATCAAACGAGCCTCCAGTTCCGGCCCCTTGAGCCATTTGTTCATGCAAGGGTGGGTTTCCATGGAGGCGCTACGATCGGATCGCGAAGCCCGGGAAAAGCTACTGAAACGCGTCAGGGAGCGGAGCGCGACTCACCCCTATAACCCGGACTTCAAACCGAAAAAACTGATCTACGGAATCGCTATCAAAAGGGATTCCACAGTAACCCGGAAGAGCCTGTTCACGTTCTCCCAGGTTGCCTTGATGCGCGCGATTAACGCACTAGAAAATGCGGATGTCGATGTTGAAGTAATCCCCATCCCCCAGTAGATGAGGCGCGCCAAGCTCGGCATGCCGGTGACGCTACTCTGGTACGCACCACTTGAGAACGGAGAGTGCTCCGCGGATGGGACCCAAGACGACCAAGGTCTACGAGACGCTGCGACAGCGGCTTGCCGAAGGCGAGTACGGCGGGCCCGGAGACAAGATCCCCTCTGAACGCACACTGACCGAGGAAATGGCAATTGGCCGGACCGCGCTCCGGCAGGTTCTCGCTCGTCTCGTGGCCGAGGGTGCCCTGGAGGTGCGGGGACGTAGCTCGTATCGGGTGCCAGGTACGGTGAGCGTGTCGCCACCGGACGGGTTGGAGCCGTGGCGCATCCACGGTGAGCGCGACTTGTACGACAACCGATGGGTGAAGCTTCAGCTCTGGGACGTGGAACCGCCCGGCATGAAGTCGTTTGAGCACCACGTGGTGAAGCTGCAACATGTGGCCATCACCGCTGTTCTGGACGACCAGGACCGTGTACTCATGATGTGGCGCTACCGCTTCGTACCCCAACAGTTCGGCTGGGAGCTCCCGGGCGGCATCGTCGATGCCGGTGAGGAACCGGCAGACACAGCGCTGCGGGAAGTGGTCGAGGAAACCGGGTGGCGTCCGAAGGCACTGGAACACGTCGTGAGCTATCAGCCCATGGTCGGCATGGTCGACTCGCCTCACGAAATCTTCGTTGGCCACGGGGCTGAACGAGTCGGTGAACCGACCGACCTGGAGGAAGCCGGCCACATCGAATGGGTTCCCCTCGCAGACATTCCGGGGCTCATGGCCCGCGGTGAGCTAATGGGATCGGGCACCCTAGTTGCCTTGCTGTACATCCTGGCCAACCGGCGCGCGCAGGGAGTCACAGCCGCGCGCTGAGCATGTCGACACGACGGCGCTGCCGCACCGAACCGGTGCGGCCCGCCAGTAGCCGGGCCTGTTTCAGATGGGTGTGGGCGTCGTCGTACTCGGCTCGCGCCAGGTGCGCGTGCGCCAAGTCCGTGTGCAGTCCAGCGCGCGCCCGGACGAACGACGGGTCCATGTCTTCCAGCGCTCCGTACAGACTCGTGACTGCCTCGCCGTCACCGAGCATGGCGAGCACGTTGCCTTGCCACCGCGCAAGGTGGGTGCCGTTCAGGAAGATGCTCAGCATGTCCGGGTCTCTGTCCTCCGGACCCGGTGGGATGGCAGCCAGAGCCGCATCGAGCGCGCGCCGAGAATCGTCCGGCATGCCGGCGTACGCGCACATCTCCGCTTCAGCGGCGTACAGCCACGCCCGCAATCGGGCGGAAGCCGACTGGCCAACGGTTCGCCGAGCGTCGCGTACGAGCTCGACCCCGAGCGCGGGCCGACCGGCCTCACAGAGCACGTACGCCTGTTCCGCCATGGCGTGGGCGAGATACATCGGAGCCTCAGCGTCACGCGCCGCTCGCTTCGCAAGTTCGTAGTGCCGCCACGCCCGTTCGACGGCTCCGGAGTCGATGGCCTGCCACGCCGCGAGGGTCGACGCACCCGCGAGGGCGAGCGCCACGGGGCGGCGCGCGGTCGGCAGCACAGCAAAGTTGAGCGCGTCCTCCAGGGCAGCAAGATGCCCTGTCATCTGGTCGACCAGGCTGGCCGCGCCCCTCTGCCTGTCCATGGTGCGGAGCAACTCCGTCTGATCGTTGAACGCCTGGACCATGGACTCACCCACGCTGCCGGCCGCGTCGATCCGGCTGAGTAGTTCGTCGTAGCCGTCGGCGGAAACGACCGCCGGCGTCGATGCGGCGCTTCTCAACTCTGCGTCAGTGACGCCGAGAAGCTTCCTCAGAATGCCCGCATACCGGTCTGAGAGCGTCCGCTTCCCGTTCTCCCACTCGGACACGTACACCCGCAGGCTCGCGGTTGAGGCAACGTCCGTGACGTTCCACCGGGCGTACTGCTCAATCTCGCGAACCAGTCGCTCCTGAGACCAGCCGCGCGCCGCCCGCGCGCTTCGAAGTCCTGCGCCCACAGATCACCGTCCGCCGGTAATAGCCCTCACTGGCGCTCTCAGCATGCCGCACATTGCCGCAGGTCAACAGGGGTTAACAGGCCGGATGTTAAGCGCTGTTGGCTACCGACGACCCCGCTCTGAGCTGTCTTCTGGAGAGGCACCGCAGGGAGTGAAAGGCACCCGAAACGGCGAACCGCCTTGACTCTGGTGCGCACCAGATGCCAACCTTCTGGTGCGCACCAGTTTGCGGGGCTGGCTCAGGCCCCTGGTGCGCGGAACAACCCCGCCGGGCCCGCTTACACGCGGCCCGAGCGGCAGGGGAGGCGTAGAAGTCCGTCGCCTTCACGGATCGATCGGTGTCATCGGCTAAGCCGCTGGTCTGACCCTCGGGCGGAGACCCAGGGACCGGATCACGGGGATCCCGGTGATTGGGCTGCACCCGGTCCATGACACCCGCGAGGGATGGGAGCGCCGTTCAGCGAGTGACGACTGAGCGGCACGGCAATGGCGCGCCGTCGGAGGGAGGCGGAGCAAGGCGCGTACGGAGCCGCGAGAGATCAAGCCGACTTCCCCGCGATCTACGGGCAGTTCGGTGTGAACCGATGACAGACCTTGGGTGCCGTTGGAGACCGGACCGGCCGGCGGCACCCGTACAGCGTGCCGGTCCGCTTGTTGGTTTCGCAGTGCTGAAGCTGCGGCCGGCTGCCTCTCCCGTCCGTCCGTTCCGCGCTCTGCGTGAGGGATGTACGGGCGGGAGTGCGGGGAGCCGGAACACCCCTTCGCCTCTTTGGAGCCCTGATGGCTGCTGCCGTTGAGATCGTTTCGTTCGGCTACCTGCACGATGAGCCGCCCGCCGCGCACCTGACCATCGACCTGCGTGAGCACTTCCGTGACCCGCACGTCAGTCCGGAGCTGCGGTACATGACGGCCCACGACGAGCCCGTCCGCACGGCCGTGCTGAGCACCCCCGGGGTCGCGGCGCTGGCACTGGCGACCGCTGCGGCAGTGGAGGCGTACGCGTCGGGCCCTTCCTGGGGGCTCATCCGGATCGCCGACGGCTGCGCGGGGGGCCGCCACCGCGCGCCCGTCTTCGCCCTCGCGCTCGCCGAACTGCTGCGTGACGCCGGACACCAGGTCACCGTGCATCACCGCGACCTGGACAAGGACGTCGTCCAGCGCTGACCTTGCCCACGTTCCACCCGCAGCCGGAACCCCGGCTGCCTCACCAACGGCGCGCGGTCCCCGGGTGGCACCCCGGGGACCGCTGTCGGGCCGTTCCATCTGTGAGAGGACCACGACCCAATGAGTCACATCGTCACTGTTCAGGACGCTGTTACCGCGTTCGCCGACTTCATGGAGCCGACGGCCGCGGAGCTGGACGCGATCGAGCTGGAGATGCCCGTCATCCTGGCGGACGTCGACCTGCTCGACGCGTACATCGTCACGCTGGACCGCACGCCGACCGAGCTGGACGTCCGCCGGATCCGCCGGGCCCGCCGCCGCGCGCTGGCCGCCCGCGTCGCGCTGCTCAACCGCACCACGGCCGCGAGCCTGCCCGGGGGTGCCGCGTGAGCGCCACCGAACGGAACCT
The DNA here is from genome assembly GCF_029813775.1 of Streptomyces sp. DH24. GTDB lineage: Bacteria > Actinomycetota > Actinomycetes > Streptomycetales > Streptomycetaceae > Streptomyces. The sequence continues at coordinate 33,052 of NZ_JARVKW010000030.1, forward strand.
GATCGCCGCGCACGCCGAGGTGAAGGCGGAGATCACGCGCACGGACAGCAAGACGGCGCTGCTGCTGGCGTTCGTCGGCGCTGTGCTGGCTGGGGCGTGGACGGTCGCCCGTGACCTGCCGCTGAACTGGCCCGCCGTTGTCGTGGGCGGGGCCGGTATGGCGCTGCTGGTCGCGGCGGCCGGTCTGCTGCTGCGTTCGGTCCGCCCGAACGTCAGCGGCCGGCACGGCTTTCCGCTGTGGGCCACGCTCACGGCGGAGGAGATCAGCGCCGCTGTCTCTGCCGACCTGGCCGCCGACATCGCCAGCCTGTCCCGGCTGGCCGTCACCAAGTTCACCTGCCTGCGCCGCGCGGTCGACCTCATCCGCGCCGGCGGGGCGCTGCTCATCCTCGCCGCCCTGCTCACCGCGGGAGGTGCGCTGTGAACGCCAAGACCGTCATGCCAGCCGTCGCGATGACGGCCGTGTCCATGGTGCTGACCCTGGCCGTGGTCGTGATGTGGCTGGGCACCGCGGTGCCGTGGCCGGTGGCCGTGGTCGTCGGTCTGGGTATCGACGGCGGATGGCTGGCCACCCTCGCCTACGAACGGCGTCTGGCCGCCCAGGGCGACCGCAACCGGGCCGTGACCGCCGTCGGCTGGTCCTTCGGCCTCATCGCCACCGGCGTCCTCATCGCGCACGCGCTCACCACGGACGGCGCCCGTGGGGCGTGGCTGGCCGTGGCATGGCTGCCGATCGCGGCCAAGGCCCTGTGGCTGGTGCACAGCCTGTGGGAGCGCACCGCGCTCACTCCGGTCGCGCTGGACGCGATCCGTGGGATTCAGCAGGAAGCGCGCGATGAGGCGGCCGTGGCCCGCGCCCGGCTGCGGGCGGAAGCGGCCACGGAGGAGACCCGGTTGACGGCCGTGACCGAGGCCGGTGCCCGCGTCGCACGCGTCCAGGCCAAGACCGCCGCCACCCTCGCCGGGGCGTGGTCGACGCTGGAGACGGCCCGCCAGGGCGACGGCACGAACCGGGCCCTGACGTGCGTCACAGAGCGCGTCACGCCCGCGTCACAGCCGATGTGGAAGCTCCCCGTCTGGGGCCCCAGCGAGCCGGTCCCCGCCATCGGCGCGGTGCCCTCGCTGACCAACGACGAGTTGGACGCCATCGTCGCCGACATCCTCAACGCCGAGGGCACGGCAATGCCCTACCGCGAGCTGTCGGCCCGCTTCCGGGCCCGGGGACACAGTGCCGGAGAGACCCGGCTGCGTGCCTCCTTCGGGCGCGTCACCCGGAAGGAGACGGCCGCATGAACACCCCGGCCCTGTCCCTGATAGCTGCCTTATCGGCGGCGTGGGGCCTCCACACGGTGTGGATGTCGCGTCGTCTGCGGACCGCCCGCCGGGACCCGCTCACCGGTCTGTGGACGCGGGACGCCTTCACCCGCCAGGCCCGCCGTCTGCTGCGCAACCGGCACGCGGTCGTGGTCCTCGCGGACGTGGACCGCTTCAAGCAGGTCAACGACACCCACGGCCACGCCGCCGGGGACGCGCTCCTTGCCGCCACGGCCGCCCGGCTCGCTCACGCGGTGGGCCGCTCCGGTGTGGTCGGCCGGCTGGGCGGGGACGAGTTCGCCGCCGTCCTGGTCGACCGAGACGGCACCGCCGCCGACCAACTCGCCATCCTGGGCCGCATCCTGGCCCGCCCGGTCGACAACGCCCCCGACGTGCACACCAGCGTCTCCCTCGGGTGGGTGCGACGGGCCGACCACCCCGACGAGGACCTGTCGGCCCTGCTGCGGCGCGCGGACGAGGCCATGTACGCGGCCAAGCGGGCACCTGTCCCGGTCCACCGGGCCGCCCTGGACCGTCTGCTCGCCTCCGTCACCGGCCGCCGGCCCGGCCGCCGTCGCACGGCATGAGCACCCTGCCCGTCTACCGGTGGCGCCTTGCCCCGGACGGACTGGCCACCCGCCGCCAGCTCCGCGCTGCCGGGCTGCGGCCGGGTGGCCAGGACGTGGCCGCGCAACTCGAACGCCCCCGCCGCCGGCGGGGCCCGCTGGTCGCCTACCTGTACCGCGTCGACCTGGCCAAGCCTGTGCGGCCGATGACCCCTGCGAAATGGGCGGCGCTGGCCAAGGCCAACGCCGCCCGCCGCATCTGCACCGCATGCCGGCGCGATGCCGGATACGTCATCCCCGCCGCGCTGGGCACCTGCGTGCCCTGCGCCTACCCCGGCCCGAACGGACCGGAAGGGAGCACCCGTTGAGCAACGCCGACCTGCGCCGCCTGGACCGCGAGATCCAGGCGACCACGAAGAAGCTGGAGGCCGTGCGCCGGGGCGAGTTGTGGCCGCTGAACGGCCGCGAGCGCCGCGCCATGACCCGCGCCATCGCCGCCGGCGCCTACCGCACCGCCCGCGGCCGCAGCACCGGCCGCGCCGAGCAGCAGATCGAGTCCACGAGCAGCGGCGCCGAGATGCGCCTGACCGCGGAACTGGCCGCCCTGCACGGCGAGCGGCAGCGGCTCATCACCGAGGCCGCCCGCGCCAAGGCCAAGAAGAAGTCCTCCGGCTGGTGGTGACCAGCCAACCCCCGCACGCCGGGGTGGCCGTGACTTTCCACGGACCCGGCCACCCCGGCTCTCCCCCATCCCGCCCCACAAGGGCAGTCAGGAGAACCCCCAGCATGACCGAGAACGTCGTCCACCTCCACAAGCCCACCGACCCGCCCGCCGAACCGGCGAACGTGACCACCCTGACCGTGGTGCCCGACGCGCCGCCGGCACCGCCGGTGCCGCTGTGGGTGCGCTCCGGCCGCGCCGTGAAGACCGCCGTCACGCACGAGCGCACCCGGTCGGCCGGCCGCGCCGTAATCCGCCATGGCCTGTACACGTTCAACGGCGGGCGGATCGTGGCCCGCCGCACCTGGGACGGCCGTACCGGCGCCCGCTACGAACGCATGCTCCGGGCAGCGGAAGCCGCGGGGAACCTGGAAGCGGCCGAAGAGTGGGAAGAGCGGCTGCAGCGCTTCCGCGAGGCGCGGCACCGCCGCCGCATGGACCTGCTGCACTCCCCGGTCGACGCGGCCAAGGGTGTGGCCGTCGGCACCGGCATGGGCATCGGCACGCTGGTCGCCCTCGGCATCGTGATGGCCATCAACACCGGCCACGTCGGCGACGTCATCACCCCACTGTCCGCAACCATCGACTTCATCGCCCTGCTCATCCGCATCGTTCAGGTGGTGTGGGGCCCGGCCCTCACCATCGGCCCGTTCCTCGCCCTGCTCGCCCTGTGGGCCGTCGGCAGCAAGCAACAGGCCGCACCCCAGTGGGCCCTGCCCGCCAACGCCCGCAACGGCGAGGGCGAGCCGATCACGCCGTCCATCGTGGTCAAGGCCCTGCGCGACCTCGGCGTCCCGGCACTGCGCAACGCCATCAAGGAGATGGGCGACGCCGGCGCGAGCATGCTCGGACCGATCACCATCGCCGGATGCGGCGTGGAAGTCGACGTCACCCTTCCCTCCGGGGTCTCCACGGTGGAGGTGCAGAACCGGCGCCGCAAGCTCGCCGAGAACCTGACCCGGCACGAGCACGAGGTGTTCATCACCATCCCGCAGGCCGCCCGCACCGTGCGGCTGTGGATCGCCGACTCGGGCGCGCTGGACGAGCCGATCGGCCCCTCGCCGCTGGTCACCGACGAGACGATGACCGCCGACTACGCCAAGGGCAAGGCACCCTGGGGCCAGGACCTGCGCGGCGACGCCGCCGCCCTGAGCCTGTATCAGCGGCACCTGCTCATCACAGGGTTGTCGAACCAGGGCAAGACCGTGGCACTGCGCTCCCTGGCCCTGTGGCTGTCGCTGGACAAGTCGGTGCAGTTCCTCATGGGCGACCTCAAGGGTGTCGGCGACTGGGCCATGTTCGACGGGCTCGCCACCACCCTGATCCAAGGCCCGACGGACGAGCACGTCATCCAGGTGACCGAGATGGTCGAGAGCGCGGTGGACGAGATGAACCGCCGCATCCAGGCCCCGCCCGGCACGCAGTTCCCGCCCCTGATCGTGCTGGTGGACGAGGCGCAGGTGGCGTTCATGTGCCCCGCCAAGGACGAGGAAAAGCGCCCCTACGGCGGGTCCAAGGCCAACTCCCGGTACTTCATGGCCGTCCGCAAGATCCACAACCAGGGACGGGCCGTGAACGTGCTGATGTGGCAGGGCACCCAGGACCCCACCAACGAGAACCTTCCCAAGCTCGTGCGCGAGGGCGCCCACACCCGCGCATCCCTCGCCCTGGGCACCGAGTCGCAGGCCCGCATGGCACTCGGGGACAAGGCCGTCGACGGCGGCGCGGCCCCCAACCTGCTGCGACCGGGCCTGGACCGGGGAACCCTGGTCGTCGCCTCCGACGGCATCACCATCCCGGCCGGACAGTCCTCCATCACGGTGCGCACGCACTACATCGATGACGACGCTGCCAAGGCCATCACCGACCGGGCCAAGGCGATGCGCGACGGCGTCACCACCCTCCACGCCATCGACCGCAAAGAGGAGCACGACGCGCTCGCCGACATCGCCGCCGTCATCGGCGACGCGCCCCGCGTCCGCACCAAGGACGTCCTCGCCCGCCTCGCCACCCGCAACCCTGGCGCGTACGGGGAGTGGTCGTTCCTCGACCTCAAGCGCGTCCTGGACGACGCCGGCGCCGGGCCGTACAAGTCCGACGGCGTGATGGTCGTCGCCCGCGACCGAGTCGCCCGCGCCCTCGCCAACCGCGACACCGAAGGTTCCGCTTCCACCGACTGACGGCAGGGAACCGACCCCACACCGGTCAGGGAGGCAGGGAGAACTCCCTCACCCCCTCCCTGACCCGCCTCCCTCCCGCTGACCTGCACAAATGATCGTCCAGGGAGTCAGGGAGGCACGCAGGTCAGACCCCCGAAACGCCCCTCCACGAGGCACCCCGAAGCGGGTGCCCCCGCCTCCCTGAACCAGCACCGGAAGGGATTCCGCATGTACTCCGAGAACACCAGCCACGCCCTGGCACAGGGGGCCGTGGAAGTCCACCACCCGACCCCGATCACGCCCGCCATCGCCGTCCCGGCGCCGGTCGTGCCGGTGCAACCGGGCCACGTTCCGGCAGTGGCGAGCATCGTCCTGCCCGACGGCCGCGTCGTCACCGGCTACGCCATCAACCCCGCCCAGCCCCAGCCGGTCGCGGTCAAGCCGCTCGTCTCCCGCACTGCGGTGAACGTCGCCCTCGGAGGCGTCGGCTTCCTCGCCGTGTGCGGCGGACTGCTGCTGCTCACCTCGTTCATCGCCGCGCTCACCGCGTTCGTCACCCAGCTCATCATCCTGGCCGCCGTCATCTTCGGCGGCTGGATCGCCGTCCAGGTGTTCAGTGCGAGCGGCCACCAGGGCGGCACCACCGTGCACATCCGCAAGGCCGTGATCAAGCGCAACCACTTCCACGGCTAGCAACGCCAAGAGCGGCCCGCGTCTCGCCAAAGCCTCGGGCCGCTCTTGTCCACCTGCCATCCAACTGACCTGTGGAGGTTCCCCAGCATGACGCAACCCGCCCTCATCCGGCGAGTGCCCGGTCACCGGCCGCGCCTGTTGGATCTCTTCTGCTGCGCCGGCGGCGCCGGGACCGGCTACGCACGCGCCGGATTCGCCGTTGACGGCTGCGACATCGTCGACCGGCCCAACTACCCCTTCCCCCGCCACCACGGCGACGCGCTGGCCTACCTCGCCGACCTGATCGCCACGGGCGGGATCCGTCGGTACGCGTTCGTGCACGCCTCCCCGCCCTGCCAGCACGGATGCGCGCTCACGGTGGGCACGAACGCCTCACAGGGCTGGGGAGGCACGCACGTCGACCTCGTGGCACCCACGCGCGAGCTGCTGGACGCCACCGGCCTGCCCTACGTCATCGAGCAGCCCAACGGCCGCGCGAAGATCCGCAAGGACCTCACCCTGCGCGGCGAGATGTTCGGCCTCGGGGTCATCCGGCACCGCAACTTCGAGTTGGGCGGCTGGACCATCGCCCGGCCGGCGCACCGCCCGCACCGGGGCCGCGTGCGCGGCTACCGGCACGGCCGGTACTACGACGGCCCCTACGTCGCCGCGTACGGCAACGGCGGCGGCAAACCGACCGTCCCGGAGCTGCAAGCGGCGATGGGCATCGACTGGACCGACGTGCGCGAGGAACTGACCGAGGCCATCCCCCCGGCCTACACCGAGCACATCGGCCGCGCCTACCTCGCCGCCCACGCCCCCGCCCTGGAGGTGGCGGCATGAGTGCGACCTCCAATCCCCTGCCCACCGCGCTGAGCCTGACAGCGTCCGGGGTGCCGGTGATGCCCCTGCGGCGGGGCAAAGTGCCGTTTGGCAACTGCCCCTCGTGTGCCGACAACGCGTGCGGCGGCCGGCCGAACATGAAGACACCGGGGCCCTGCTGCTGCCCGGCCCCATGCCACGGATGGGCCGCCGCCACCACCGACCCGGCCGTCCTCACCTCCCCGGCCTGGACGACCGCATGGCGGCGGGCCGTCGCCCTCGCATACCACCCTGGCGGCGCCGGTCTGACCGTGGTGGACCTGGACGACGCGCAAGCCATCGCCTGGGCCCGTGCCACACTGCCCGCCACCCGGACCGTGCCGACGACTCGCGGCGAACACTGGATCTACCAGGGCGCCATGCGGTCAGCCAACGCGGTCCGGCCCGGTGTGGACATCAAGTCACACATGCAGTACGCCCGCTGGCTCGGACCCGGCACCGGCCGCATGACCGACCTGCCGCCCGCCGTGCGCGCCCTGGTGGGGATGGAAGACACCACCCCGCCCCGGCGGATGGTGGTGTCTTCCGTCTCCGCGCGCACCGCCTGGGACCGCAGCGTTGCCACCGGATGCCGCCACACCGAGCGCTATGTCCGCACCGGCCTGGAACGCGGCCTCGCCCTCGTACGCGCTCGCACCGAATCGGGCGCAGGGTCACAGGCGTTCGGGGTGGCGCGGTTCCTCGCCGCCCAGCACACGCAGTGCCCCGGCCCGTGCGGGCTGGACGCGATCGGGGAAGAGATCGTGGCCGCCGCCGTCTTCGTCGGCGTCCCCGAGCCCTACGCCCGCCGCGCCGTCGCCAACGGCCTTGAGAGGGCCCCGGAGCGTGCGGCATGACCAAACCATCGGATAACCCAGCAAACGGCCCACAGGGCGCCGTGCAGGCCGCACCACAGGCCGCCGTAGGCGAGCCGAAGGGCGTCGCCCGTAAGGGCGTCCTTTCTACTCTTCGCCCTGACTCGCAGGCGGGAGACGGCCGTTACCCCGTCGCGTGGCTGCACATCCGCGCACCGCACGGGGCCACTCGGAGCGCGACATCGACGTGCCTGTGCGGCTGGCACCGCAGCGCCGCCGGCCGCAAGCGGGTCCTCGCGCTGATCACCGACCACACCGCCCACCGCGACAACTGCCCGCTCCGCAACCCCCAGGAAGGGAGGCACGCGGCATGACCAACCCCACGACCGAGACCGAGGAACTGCCGCCGCCGTCCAACCCCCTGGCCGTCGCCCGCCGCCTCCTGCCCGACTGGCAGACCGAAGACGGACACCTCGTCTGCCGACGCTGGCGGGCATCGTGGATGCGCTGGACCGGAACCTGCTGGCGCGAGCTGGACGAAGACCAGATGCGCGCGAGCATGTACGCCCGCCTCGAACACGCCGTCTACCAGGCCCCCGGCAAGGACGGACAGACCGAGGAACGCGACTGGGCACCGACGAAACAGAAGATCAGCAACCTTCTCGACGCGCTCGGAGCCATCACCCTGCTGCCCACCGACACCGACGCCCCCACCTGGATCGACGGCAGGGGCGAGCCGGACGACGGGCCGATCGTGGCCTGTGACAACGGACTGTTGCGGATTCGGGACCGCACGCTGCTCCCGCATGGGCCCGGGTTCTTCAACCTCGTCTCCGTCCCGTTCGCCTACGACCCCGCCGCGACGGCTCCGACATGGGAACGCTTCCTGGCGCAGATCTGGCCGGACGATCCGGACGCCGTCGCCGCACTTCAGGAGTGGTTCGGCTACGTCCTCTCAGGCCGCACCGATCAACAGAAGATCCTGCTCATCGTCGGGCCATCCCGCTCCGGCAAGGGCACCATCGCCCGCGTCCTCAAAGAGCTGGTCGGCAGGGAGAACCTGGCCGGCCCCACCCTGGCCGGACTGGGCACGAACTTCGGCCTGTCCACCCTGATCGGCAAGCCGCTCGCGGTCATCTCGGATGCCCGCCTGTCCGGCAACGACAACAGCCAGGTCGTGGAACGACTGCTGACCATCTCCGGCGAGGACACCATCGACATCGACCGCAAGTACCGCGCGGTGTGGACCGGCAAGCTACCCACCCGACTGGTGATCCTTTCCAACGAGCTGCCGCACTTCGGCGACTCCTCCGGCGTCATCGCCCGCCGCTTCGTGCTGCTCAACATGCGGGTGTCGTGGCTGGGCAAGGAAGACCCCACCCTCTTCGACCGGCTCACCGCCGAAATGCCCGGCATCCTCAACTGGGCACTGGAAGGACTCGCCCGCCTCCAGCGCACCCGGAGGATCACTGAACCGGCCTCCAGCCGCGAAGCGGTCACCACCATGCAGGACACCGCCTCACCCACCAGCGCGTTCATCCGCGAGCGCTGCACGACCGGACCCACGTGCAGCGTGCCCGTGGAGGCGTTGTGGGCCGTCTGGCGGGAGTGGGCCGAAGACAACGGCGTCCGCCCAGGCACGAAGCAGGTGTTCGGCCGCAACCTCCTGTCCGTAGTCCCCCAGCTCAGCCGCTCCCGCCCCCGCGACGCGGACGGCCGGCAGGTGGTCACCTACACCGGCATCACGCTGAACATGTCCGAACCACATTTGCCTGAGTCGCGACTCATCGCGTCTCAAGGCCCCTCTGAGAGCCGCTGAGTGCCGATGAGTCGCGACTCAGAGCAATGTATTTCCAACTCGTGGAGGACCAAGTGAGCGCCCCCGCCTCCGTCCAAGACGACCCCCGCGCCACCCTCCGCAGGGGACTCCCGGACCGGTACCTCACCCCCGACGACATCGCCGAGCTGTTCGAGGTGCCCATCGAAACCGTCTACCAGTGGCGCAAGAAGCGGACCGGCCCGCCCGGCTTCCGCATCGGCAAGCACCTCCGCTACGACCCCGCCGACGTACGCGCCTACGTGACCAATCGCAAGAACGCAGACGTCAACGCCGCTTAACACGCGCAAGACCGCACCAGGGAGGGCCAATCCGTGGCCCTCCCCTTCCCATACTCAGGAGGGATCGCGCCTACATGGCTGGCCACATCCAAGACCGATGGTTCAAGACCGTCAGCAGCCCGGACGGGAAGCCCGTCAAGGTCAAGACCGCGCGGCACGGAACGGGTCTGCGCTACCGCGCCCGGTACGTCGGCCCGGACGGCACCGAGAAGAGCAAGTCGTTCCGGGACAAGGAACTGCGGCTCGCCAAGCAGTGGCTCGCGCACGTCGAGGCGGACATGTCCCGCGGTCAGTATGTCGACCCCCGAGCGTCCCGGACGACGTTCCGGCAGTACGCGGAACGCTGGGTGCAGACGCACACCGGCGAGATCAACAGCCGTGAGGCCGCGGAGCGTCGGCTCCGGCTGCACGCCTACCCTCACATCGGTTCGCGCCCGCTCGGCTCCTTCAAGCCCGAGCACATCCGCGCCTGGATCGCCGCCCTCGAAGCCACAGTGCCGGCGGAATCGCACCGACGCATCATCGTGGGCACCGTTTCCGCTGCACTGAGCGCGGCGGTGGACGATGGGCTACTCAGCAAGAACCCCTGCCGCGCCCGCACGGTGCAGCTCCCCAAACTCGGCAAACCGCGGGTCGTCCCGTGGACGACAGAGCAGGTCTTCGGAGTGCGCGCCGCCCTACCCCGCCGCTACCAGGCCGCCGTGGATGTCGGAGCAGGCTGTGGGCTGCGGCAGGGCGAGATCTTCGGTTTGGCCATTGACGAACTCGACTTCGAGAGCGGATGGCTGGCCGTGGGCCACCAGCTCAAGCGGATTCGGGGCAAGTACGTTTTCGCTCTGCCCAAAGGCGGCAAGGTCCGGGACGTGCCGCTTCCCAAGGCTGTGGCGACCGTGCTCCGGGACCACTCCAAGAAATGCGAACCGATCGACGTGACGCTTCCTTGGCGTACGCCGGACGGCCCTCTCGTGACCAAGCGGCTCATCTTCAGTGGAGTCGAGGGCAACCACGTACGCGTGAGCGTCTTCAACGATCACCATTGGAAGCCCGCTCTGGCCGCCGCCGGCATCATCCCCGAAGCGAAGGCGGGTGAGCGCTATGCGTCGGCTCGCGAGCACGGGATGCACGCGCTCAGGCACTTCTACGCGTCCGTCCTGCTGGACGCCGGCGAGAGCATCCGGGCCCTGAGTTCGTACCTCGGTCACGCCGACCCGGGGTTCACGCTACGGACCTACACGCACCTCATGCCGAGCAGCGAGGGCCGCACCCGGAAGGCGGTCGACAGCCTCTATCTGGGGTCGAATCCTCAAGATCACGGCCCAGAGACGGCCCAAGCCGCCTGAGACGGTCCCGGCCAGAGGAAAACGCCCTGGTCGGGGCCCCACGGGGCCGGATCGCGCAGACTTCATCTACTTCTGGCCCCTCTACACGGGCCAGGCCATCCCGATCGACGACTGGCGGGCGCGGATGTGGCTGGACACCTGGGTCTGACGGCGCCCGTCGGGACGTGCCGCGGGGTTCGGCCGGAAAGCGGTCTCTGTTCGGTCAATGTCGGGGGCACGTACCCCGTTCCGGCGCTCCTTGTGCCTAGAGTGCTCACAAGGGCGCCTTTCTGAACGTGTTCAAGAAGGCGTGGGGGAGGGGCGACGGGGGGAGCGCGTCATGCGCAGGGGGGTCAGGACCGGTCTGGTCGGCGGGGTGCTCGCGGTGATGGTGGGCGGCGCCGGGTACGGCACGTACAACATCGTGACCGCGCTGAGCGGCGATGGCGGTGGCGGCGGCGCGAGGACCGCGTCGGCGAAGTCCGGGACGCCGGGCCCGGACGAGGTCGGGGAGACGACCGAGAAGTTCTTCACGGCCTGGGAGAACGGCGACGCGGTGACCGCCGCGTCCTACACGAACAACGACGGCGCCGCCGAACCGCTGCTCACCGCCTTCGGCGAGGACGCGCGCATCACCGGCGTACGGATCACGCCGGGCAAGGTGAGCGGGACGACCGTGCCGTTCACGGTGAAGGCCAAGGTGTCCCACGGCGGCACGTCCGAGCCGCTGTCGTACCGCAGCGAGCTGACCGTCGTGCGCGGGGTCACCACGGGGCGGGCGCTGGTCGACTGGGAGCCGTCCGTCGTCCATCCGGAGCTGAAGGAGGGCGACACGCTCGTGACGGAGGAGTCGGCCGATCCGCCGATCGAGGCCGTCGACCGGGCGGGCGCCGTGCTGACGAAGGAGAAGTACCCGTCGCTCGGCCCCGTCCTCGACCAGCTGCGCGCCCGGTACGGCGACAAGGCGGGCGGCGAGCCCGCCGTCGAGCTGGCGGTCCGGCACGCCGCCGACGGCACCCCGGACACTCCGCTGCTGACCCTCGCCGAGGGTGAGCCCGGCAGGCTGCGCACGACGATCAGCGCGCGCGTGCAGGCGGCGGCCGAGAAGGCGGTGCGCGGCCACGACGACTCGTCCGTGGTGGCCGTCAAGCCCAGCACCGGCGAGGTCCTGGCCGTCGCGAACCACCGCGGGGACGGCTTCAACGCGGCGTTCCAGGGCCAGGTCGCGCCCGGCTCCACCATGAAGATCATCACCGCCGCGATGCTCATCGACAACGGCGTGACCTCGATGAACGGCCCGGCGCCCTGCCCCGACAGGGCGACCTGGCAGAGCCAGACCTTCGAGAACCTCACGGGCATGCCGCCCAACGGGAACGCGACCCTCGCCAACAGCTTCCTGCGGTCCTGCAACACCGCCTTCGTCAAGCTGGTCGACGAGAAGCCGCTCACCGACGCCTCCCTCACGGCCGAGGCCGAGGAGCGCTTCGGGCTCGGCCGCGACGACTGGCAGACCGGCATCGCGTCCTTCGACGGCCGCGTCCCGGCGTCCGGCGGCCCCGACCGCGCCGCGAACGCCATCGGCCAGGGCCAGGTCCAGATGAGCCCGCTGAACATGGCGTCCGTGACGGCGACCGCCATCACCGGCGCCTTCCGCCAGCCCTATCTGGTGTCGCCCGACCTCGACGGCCGCCGCCTCGCCACCGCCAAGGGCCTGCCGGGCGGCACCGCGGCCCAGCTGAAGCAGATGATGCGGCTCACCGCCACGCAGGGCACGGCCGCCGGGATCATGTCGGGTCTCGGCGGTGACATCGGCGCCAAGACCGGCTCCGCCGAGGTCGACGGGCAGGAGGCTCCCAACAGCTGGTTCACCGGCTTCCGCGGCGACGTCGCGGCGGCGGCGATGTCCGAGAAGGGCGGCCACGGCGGCGACGCGGCGGGCCCGATCGTGCGCGCCGTCCTGGCGGCGGGCGGCTGATCGGCAGCGCGGTCAACGGGCCGTCGCGCCGGGCGCCCGCCGTCCCGCCCACGGCGACGCGGGCGGGACCCCGCGCGACAGGCGGGAATGTGACGACAGGCCCTAGGGTGGTCGCCGTCGTTGGACGGCTGGGCCGACGGGCAGCGGGCACCAGGCGGGCACCAGGGGTCGTACGAAGGACGGACAGCAGTGGGCAACAGAAGACGCGTCGCCGAGCGGCGGTCCTCGCGGTACAGGCAGTACCTGAGGCGGCCGGCCGTGCTCGGGGGTGCCATCGCGGTGGTGGTCGTCGGCGCGGGAGCCGGCGGCTACGCGGTGTGGGCGGCGGACGGCGAGCAGACGGTGGTCAGGACGTTCAAGCCGGGCCCGCTGTCGACGCAGGAGGTCACCACCGCCGCTCAGCGTTTCCTCACCGCCTGGCAGGACGGCAGGGTGACCGAGGCGGCCGGCGCCACCGACGACCCCGCGGCGGCCGGCGCGATGCTCACCTCGTTCGCCAAGGACGCCCGCGTGAAGGACGCGGCGTTCACCGTGGGCCGGCCCACCGGCGCGAAGATCCCGTTCAAGGTCAAGGGCACGGTGTCGTACGAGGACACCAGCAAGCCGCTCGGGTACGACAGCGCGCTCACCGTCGTCCGCGCCGAGAACGACCGGCCGGTCGTGGACTGGCACGCCTCCGTCGTCCACCCCGATCTGAAGGACGGCGACAAGCTGGTCACCGGCGAGGCGGGCACCCCGCCGGTGAAGGCGCTCGACCGGGACGGCGGCGAACTGACCACCAAGAAGTACCCCTCGCTCGGCACGGTCCTGGACGGACTGCGCGAGAAGTACGGCGAGACCGCCGGCGGCACGGCGGGCGTCGAGCTGCGCGTGGAGCGCGGCAAGGCGTCCAAGGCCGCCGAACTGGCCGACAGGACGCTGCTGGAACTGAGCGAGGGCACGCCGGGCACGGTGAAGACCACGCTCAGCCCGGACCTCCAGGCGGCGGCGGAGAAGGAGGTCGCCGAGCGCAAGCGGGCCTCGGTGGCCGTGGTGCGGCCGTCGACGGGCGAGATCCTGGCCGTGGCGAACTCCTCGCACGGCTTCAACGTCGCCTTCCAGGGCTCCCTGGCGCCCGGCTCGACGATGAAGGTCATCACGTCGTCGCTGCTGATCGAGAAGGGCCTGGCGTCGGCGGACAAGAAGCACCCGTGCCCGAAGTACTTCAGCTACGGCGGCTGGAAGTTCCAGAACGACGACAAGTTCGAGATCAAGGACGGCACGTTCACGGCGAGCTTCGCGCGCTCCTGCAACACCGCCTTCATCAGCCAGGCCCCGAAGCTGGAGAACGACGACCTGACGAAGCAGGCCCAGGAGGTCTTCGGCCTGGGGCGCAACGACTGGGCGATCGGGGTGCCCACGTTCGACGGAGCGGTGCCGGTGCAGTCGGCGGCGCCGATGGCCGCGTCCCTGATCGGCCAGGGCGGGGTCCGCATGAACCCGCTGAACATGGCCTCGGTGTCGGCGACCGTGCAGTCCGGCACGTTCCGCCAGCCGTACCTGGTGTCACCCGACGTCGACAACCGCGAACTCGCCACGGCCTCGCGCAAACTGTCCGACGGCACGCTGAAGCAGCTGCGCGCACTGATGTCGTACACGGCGTCGTACGGCACGGCCGCTGAGGCGATGGCGGGGATCAGCGGCGGCGCCGCCAAGACCGGCTCGGCGGAGGTCGACGGCCAGAAGAAGCCGAACGGCTGGTTCACCGCGTACCGGGGGGACCTGGCCGCGGCGGGCGTCGTCCAGCAGGGCGGGCACGGCGGCGAGACGGCGGGCCCGCTCGTCGCGGCACTGCTGAAGGCGGGCGGCTGACTGCGGGCGGCGAACGGCGGGCGGCTGACGGCGAACGGCGGGCGGCCAACGGCGGGCGGCCAACGGCGGGCGGCTGACGGCGAACGGCTCACGTCGGGCGGCTGACGGCCGACGCCGCCCGGCCGTGGCGCCGCCCCTGGGCGTGAACCCGCCCGGGACATGACGCCGGCTGTTCGGCCGGACACGCTGTTCAGCCGGACACGCTGTGCGCCGGTTCCGCGGCCGCCGTGTAGGTGCGCCGCAGGAACCGCAGCAGCGTCTTCGTCTCGAACTGCACCACCGAGCACCCCTGCGCCGAGTGGAACTCGACGACGGCCTGCACGCGCCCGCACGGCCACACCCGTACCGAGCCGCTCTCCGCGGGGGCGCGCAGCCCCTGTTCGAGCAGGGACCGGGAGAAGGTCCACTCGCGGGAGCCGGGTCCGGGCGGCAGCCCCACACGGACGGCGCGGGGGTCTTCCTCGGGGTCGTAGCGCAGCGCCACGCGGACGGCGCCGCGCTCCTCGTCCACACGGTCGTCGGCGTCCGTGACGATGTGGGCTCGTGCGTACTGTTCGACTACCGACATCGGACGGCCCCTTACGCTGTGCTACCTCTGTGGAAAGCTCTGCACCCCGCCCTTACCCAATGTCCCATATTTCCCGGATCATGCCTTCCCGTGCGGAACACCTCACCGCTTCGACGGCGGCTCGTTGACAAGGCCCTCGCTCTTGCAAGAGGTTCGCAACAAGCCACTATCATCGAACAGTGCATGTGCCTGACGGATTCATAGACGCCCCCACCTCCGCCGCGACCGGTCTCGTCGCCGCCGGTGCCGTCGCCGTGAGCCTGCGCGGTGCCCGCCGTGAGCTCGACGAACGGACGGCGCCGCTCGCGGGCCTCGTGGCGGCGTTCATCTTCGCGGTGCAGATGCTGAACTTCCCCGTCGCCGCGGGAACCAGCGGCCACCTGCTCGGCGGCGCGCTCGCGGCGATCCTCGTCGGCCCCTTCACGGGGGTGCTGTGCGTCTCCGTGGTCCTGCTGATGCAGGGCATCCTCTTCGCGGACGGCGGTCTGACCGCGCTCGGCGTGAACATCACGGACATGGCCATCGTGACGACGGTCGTCGCGTACGCCCTGTTCCGCGGCCTGGTCAAGGTGCTGCCCCGGGGCCGCCGGTCGGTGACCGCCGCCTCCTTCGTCGCCGCCCTCGTCTCCGTGCCGGCCTCCGCCCTGGCCTTCACGCTGATCTACGCCGTCGGCGGCACCACCGACGTGTCGATCGGCAAGGTCGCCACCGCGATGATCGGCGTGCACGTCCTCATCGGCATCGGCGAGGCCGCGATCACCGCGCTGACCGTGGGCGCCGTCGTCGCCGTGCGCCCGGACCTCGTGCACGGCGCGCGCGACCTGCGGCAGAAGCTCAAGCTGCGGGTGAACGGCGAGCTCGTGGACGCGCCGGACGCCGAGCCGGTGCCCGTGGCGGCCCGCACCTCGCGCCGCACGTTCTGGATCGCCGGGCTCGTGACCTCCCTGGTCCTCGCCGGATTCGTCAGCTTCTACGCCTCCGCCGACCCGGACGGCCTGGAGAAGGTCGCCGCCGACCAGGGCTTCGACAAGGGCGCCGAGGAGCACGCCGCCGCCGACTCGCCGCTCGCGGACTACGGCGTGAGGGACGTCGAGGACGCCCGGCTGTCCGGCGGCCTGGCGGGCGTGATCGGCGTGGGTGTGACGGTCGTGGCCGGAAGCGGTGTGTTCTGGGCGGTCCGCAGGCGCCGCACGGCCGACACCTCGCCCACGAACACCGGGCTCTGACATGGGCGCCGGGCACGCCCACAAGCTCTACCGGCACGGGCACTCGCCCGTGCACGCGCTGCCGCCGCACACCAAACTGGCCGCGGTGTTCGCCTTCGTGGTGATCGTGGTGTCGACGCCGCGGGAGGCGATGTGGGCGTTCGGGCTGTACGCCGTGCTCCTCGCGGGCGTCGCGTACGCGGCGCGCGTGCCCGCCGCCTTCCTGCTCAAGCGGCTGCTGATCGAGGTGCCGTTCGTGGCGTTCGCGGTGCTCATGCCGTTCGTCGCGGAGGGCGAGCGCGTCGGCGTCCTCGGGCTGTCGCTGAGCGTGAACGGCCTGTGGGGCGCCTGGAACGTGCTCGCCAAGGGCACCCTCGGCGTCGCCGCCTCCGTCCTGCTGGCCGCCACCACCGAACTGCGCGAACTGCTCCTGGGCCTGCAACGCCTCAAGCTGCCCCCGCTGCTCGTGCAGATCGCGTCCTTCATGATCCGCTACGGCGACGTCATCGCCGACGAGATGCGGCGCATGCGCATCGCCCGCGAGTCCCGCGGCTTCGAGGCGAGCGGCCCGCGCCACTGGGGCGTCCTCGGGAAGTCGGCGGGCGCCCTGTTCATCCGCTCCTACGAACGCGGCGAGCGCGTGCACCTCGCCATGATCAGCCGCGGCTACGCCGGTTCGATGCCGGTGATCGACGAGGTGACCGCGTCCCGGGCGCAGTGGTCGTACGCCCTCGCCCTGCCCTCGGCCGCCCTCGTCGTCCGTCTGCTGGGATGGGTCCTGTGACACCTTCACTGGAAGTGGCCTCGCTGGCCTTCGCGTATCCCGACGGGCACCAGGCGCTGTTCGGCGTGGACTTCACCGTCGCGCGCGGCGAGCGGGTCGCGCTGCTCGGCCCGAACGGCGCCGGCAAGACGACCCTCGTGCTGCACCTCAACGGCATCCTGACCGGCGGCACGGGCACGGTGAAGGTCGCCGGGCTGCCGGTCGGCAAGCAGCACATGGCGGAGATCAGGCGCCGGGTCGGCATCGTCTTCCAGGACCCCGACGACCAGTTGTTCATGCCGACCGTGCGGGAGGACGTGGCGTTCGGACCGGCGGCGGCCGGGCTGAAGGGCCCGGAGCTGGAGGCGCGCGTCGACCGGGCGCTGTCGCAGGTCGGGATGGCACAGTTCAAGGACCGGCCGCCGCACCACCTGTCGTTCGGGCAGCGGCGCCGGGTGGCCGTGGCGACCGTGCTCGCGATGGAGCCGGAGATCCTCGTCCTGGACGAGCCGTCGTCCAACCTCGACCCGGCCTCCCGGCGCGAACTGGCCGACATCCTGCGCTCGCTGGACGTGACGGTGCTCATGGTCACGCACGACCTGCCGTACGCCCTGGAGCTGTGCCCGCGCTCCCTGATCCTGAGCGACGGCGTGATCGCGGCGGACGGCCGGACGGCCGATCTGCTCGCCGACGACGAGCTGATGCGCGCCAACCGGCTGGAGCTGCCGTTCGGATTCGACCCGCGGTCCGTGACAATGGGCGCGTGACGGACGAGGACGAGGGCATCCGGGGCGACGAGGGCTCGCTGCTGCTGGACGACCAGCTGTGTTTCGCGCTGTACGCGGCGCAGCGCGCGGTGACGGCCGCGTACCGCCCGCTCCTCGACGGTCTGGGGCTGACCTACCCGCAGTACCTGGCGCTGCTGGTGCTGTGGGAGCGCGGCGAGACCACGGTGAAGGACCTGGCCGCCGCGCTGCGCCTCGACTACGGCACGGTGTCGCCGCTGCTGAAGCGGCTGGAGGGCGCGGGTCTGGTGCGCCGGGAGCGGGCCGCGCACGACGAGCGCTCGGTGCTGGTCGCGTGCACCGGGCGCGGCGAGGAGCTGCGCGAGCGTGCGGCGCGGGTGCCGGGCGCGCTGCTCGCGGCGACCGGCGTCGGGGGCGGTGAGGTGGCGAGGCTGCGCGGGGAGCTGTGGCGGCTCGCCGAGCGGGCCGGGTCGGCGGCCGGCCGCGCCCGCTGATCACGGTTGGTCCTGGCCCCGCACGCCCCGGCAACATCGGCATAACGATCGCACGCGGGCTGCCGGACCCAGGAATCGCAGGCGGACGGGCGGTGTTCCACGCACTGTCGCAGGCGGTTGGCCCATCGGAAGGGATGCGGGACGTGGACGTGCACGGCACAGTGGCCGAGGGCTTCGAGCCGGTCGGGGAAGCGTTCGCGCGGAACTTCGAGGCGCTCGGGGACCGGGGCGCGGCCGTCGCCGTCTACCGCGACGGGCGCAGGGTCGTCGACCTGTGGGGCGGCACCAGGGACGTCGACGGCACCGAGCCGTGGCAGCGGGGCACCGCCCAGGTCGTGCGCTCCGCGACGAAGGGCGTCGCCGCCGCCGTACTCCTGCTGCTGCACCAGCGCGGGGAGCTGGACCTGGACGCGCCGGTCGGCGAGTACTGGCCTCGGTTCAAGGCGCACGGCAAGGACGGGGTCCTGGTGCGGCACGTGCTGAACCACCGGGCCGGGCTGCCCGTGCTCGACCGGCCGCTCACGCCCGCCGAGGCGCTGGACCCGCTGCGCGGCCCGGAGGCGGTCGCCGCGCAGGCACCCGCGTGGGAGCCGGGCACCGACCACGGCTACCACGCGCTGACGTACGGCTGGATGCTCGACGAACTGGTGCGGCGCGTGACCGGCCGGGGCACCGGCGAGTGGATCGCCGCCGAGATCGCCGCGCCGCTGGACCTGGACCTGTGGCTGGGGCTGCCCGCCGCGGAGGAGGCGGCGGGCCGCGCGGGCCGGGTCGGACGCGCCGAGGCGCCCGAGCCGGCCTCCGGGGTGCTGCGCGCCCGTCCCCGGCGCGCGGTCACCGAGGCCTACGAGGACCCGGACTCCCTCACCCGCCGCGCCTTCGCCGCGATCACGCCGTGCCCCGACCAGAACGACCCGGCGTACCGCGCGTCGGCCCTGCCCGCGACGAACGGCATCGCCACGGCCGACGGCCTGGCCCGCTTCTACGCCGCGCTGATCGGCGAGGTCGACGGGGTGCGGCTGTTCGACCCGGCCACGCTCGCACTGGCCCGTGCCGAGGAGTCGTCGGGACCCGACCGGGTCCTCGTCGTCAACACTCGCTTCGGCCTCGGCTACATGCTGCACGGCGGCGCCTCCCCCTTCCTCGGCCCCGGCTCCTTCGGGCACCCGGGCCGCGGCGGCGCCCTCGGCTTCGCCGACCCGGAGACGGGCATCGCCTTCGGCTATGTCACCAACGGCTTCCGCAAGACCGTGACGGCGGACCCGCGGGCGCAGGCGCTGGTCCGGGCGGTGCGGGCGTCCCTCGACCGGTAGCGGCGCCCCGGCAGCCGACCCGGGCCCGCCCGCGGCCCCGGGTGGCCGGCCGGGATCCGGTTACGATCGAACGGTCGGACAAAAGCCCCATACCGGTCTATTTCAGGCGGTCCCCATCACTTCGGAGCAATCGATGTCCCGCAGGCGTCAGATGGACGACGGCGACGAGTTGCTGGCCAGACTCGGTTCGCTGACGGCCCAGGCGCGCGAGCAGGCGGAGCGGCAGCGCTCCCGGGTGGAACTCGCCATCGCCCTGCAACGCGGCATGCTCCCCGGCGAGATGCCCACCGTGCCCGGCTTCCACCTGGCCATGCGGTACTCCCCCGCCTTCTCCGGGCTCAACGTGGGCGGCGACTGGTACGACGCCTTCCTGCTGCCCGACGGCCGCATCGGGCTCTCCGTCGGCGACGTCCAGGGCCACACCATCGACGCCGCGGCCTTCATGGGGCAGGTCCGCGTCGGCCTGCGGGCGCTCGCCTCCGTCACGAGCGAGCCCGGCGAGCTCCTCACCCGCACCAACGACCTGCTCATATCGCTGGGCGGCGACCTCTTCGCCACCTGCACGTTCATGCGCCTCGACCCGGTCAGCGGAGTACTGGAGAGCGCGCGGGCCGGGCACACCCCCAGCGTGTGGGCCACGGCCGACGGCAAGTCCGGCGTCTCCGACGACGAGGGGGGCCCGCCCCTGGGCGTCCTCGCGGGCATCACGTACCCGGTCACCCGGTACCGGCTGACCACGGGCGGAGTCTTCGTCCTGCTGACCGACGGGGTGGTCGAGGGCCCCGCCCTGAGCATCGACGAAGGGCTGGACCAGGTCATGCGCCTGGCCGGCATAGCCGCCGTGGCCGGTCTGACGGCGGACTCGCTGGCCGCCGCCGTCATCAAGAACGCCGAGCGCGTCGGACACGAGGACGACGCCGCCGTGCTGGTGGTGGCGCACGACGGGCGAAAGGTTCAGCCGTAGGGCGGGACGCGGACCCTCCCGCCTCGCCGTCCCGGCACCGCCGGTGTCTGATGACTGCTGTGGCGGGCATTCGAGCTTGGCCGCGGCCGGTCGTCCTCGCCCTGGAGACCCTGGCCGTCTCGGCCTCCTACTACGCGACGGGGCGGCTGGGCCTGCTGCGGCAGTTGTCGGTCGAGGACGCCGTCGTCACCCCCGTCTGGCCGCCCACCGGACTGGCCGTCGCCTGCCTGCTGGTCCTCGGCCTGCGCGCGGTGCCCGGCATCGTGCTCGGCGCCCTCTTCGTGATCATGTCGATCACGTCGATCACGTCGCTGACTCCCGGCGTGGTCGTCACCCTGTTCGGCAACACCGCCGGCCCGGTCTGCGCCCTGTTCCTGCTGCGCCGCGCGGACTTCCGCACCGACCTCAGCCGGCTCCGGGACGGCCTCGCGCTGGTCTTCCTGGCGGCGCTGGCCAGCATGCTGATCAGCGCGTCCATCGGCGTCGGCGCCCTCATTCACGCGGGCAAGCTCGACACGGACAGCTTCTGGCCGGTCTGGCTGGCCTGGTGGGTGGGCGACGCGATGGGCGTCGTCATCGTCACGCCCCTGCTCCTGCTGCTCACGCGGGTGCGGTGGCCCCCCGCACGGCCCCGGCGCTGGGTGCAGGCCGTGGCGCTGACCGTCATCACCGGCGCCCTGGTGTGGCTGGCGACGCACAGTCCCGTGAGCCTGCTGTACCTGGTGTTCCCGCTGCTGGTCTGGGGAGCCCTGAGCTTCGAGCACGCGGGCAGCATGCTGTGCGCCCTGTTCGCCTCCGTCATGGCGTCGATCGCGGCCACGGACCGGGCCGGCCCCTTCAGAGGGCTGACCGACGTCGAGGTGATGATGAAGCTCCAGGCCTTCAACGGGTCCATGGCGCTCACCGCGCTGCTGCTGTCGGCCGTGATCACCGAGCAGCGCAACACCAGGCGGTCCGTGGAGCGGGCCTGTCAGGAACTGGTCGAGGTGCTGGAGCACCTGACCGGGACGACGCCGCCCCGCAGCGCCCACGAACGGCTGCCCGACGAGGACGGGCAACGACGCTGAGCCTGCCGGACGGACCCGCCGCGAGGCCGGGCGGGGTGCGCGGCAGGCTCACACGTGGATCGGGTGGGACGTCCGCCCGGACGCCCTGTCGATCTCGTCGTGCGCCTTGGTCAGCAACCGCATGGCCAGCTCGTTGAGCGCCCTCGCACCGGCGATCTCCTCCCCGACCCGTGGCTGATTGGTGTCGGAGTTGTGCCGGCTGGCGTGCCCGTGCGCCCGTATCTCGCTCCCGTCGGGCAGCCGGACCATGGCGGCGGCGCGCGTGTGCTGGTCGTCCTCCTGGAATTCCAGCTCGACATGCCATCCCACTGCGGTGTGCATCATGACGGTCACCTCCGGATTGCCTAGTTCCAGGGTGCTCCTCGGGACAGGCGAACGCACGGCTGCCGACGCGGGGGACTCGGCCGCCCGCTAGCCGGTGTGCAGCATCAGCCCGATCCCGACGACGACCAGCGCGGCGGCGGCGATCCTGGGCGCCCCGAACCGCTCCTTGAAGAAGACCGCCCCGATCGCCGCGCCCACGATGATCGACGTCTCGCGCAGCGCGGCGACCGGCGCGAGTTCGGCCCTGGTCTGCGCCCAGAGCACGAGGGCGTACGCGGCGACGGACAGCACGGCGCCGAACAGCCCCAGCCCGGCGGCCGGCCGCAGCACGGCACCGGTCCGCCCGCGCCAGCGCCACAGGGCGTACGCCGGGACGAGCGAGCCCTGGACCGCCATGAGCCAGGCGATGTAGCCGAGGGAGGACCCGGAGGCGCGCACGCCCAGTCCGTCGACGACGGTGTACGCGGCGATGGTCAGCCCGGTCGCCAGCGCCGCCCCGATCGCCGCCCAGTCCGGCCGCTGTCCGCGCAGCCCCCACAGGGCGACGCCGGTCAGCCCCGCGCAGGACACCACGACGCCGGCGGCGGCCCACCCGTCGGGCACCTCGTGCGCGAACACGGCGGCCAGCACCGTGACGACCAGGGGCGCGGTGCCCCGCGCGATCGGATAGGCCTGCCCGAAGTCGCCCAGCCGGAAGGACGTCATCAGCAGCAGGTAGTACGCCAGGTGGATCGCGGCCGAGGCGAGGAGGTACGGCCACGCCCCGGCCGCCGGGAACGCCACGAACGGCGCCAGCGCCAGCCCGATGACCAGTCCGCCGCCGGAGATCAGCGTGAACCCGACGAGCTTGTCGGTGATCCGGTGGGCGATGGCGTTCCAGCCGGCGTGCGTCACCGCCGCGAGCAGGACGGCCGCGGTGACCAGCGGTGTCACGCGGTGCGCTCGCGCACGTCCACCACAGTGCCGCCCGCGTGGGCGACCAGCGTCTCGGGGTCCATCGGGAAGACGGCGTGCGGATTTCCGGCGGCGGCCCAGACGACGTCGTGCTCCAGCAGCCCGCGGTCGGCCAGCACCCGCGTCCTCGTCAGGTGTCCGAAGGGCGGCACCCCGCCGATGGCGTACCCGGTGGTCTCGCGTACGGCCCGGGCGTCGGCCCGGGTGACGTTCTGGGCGCCGAGCGCCTCCCGGACCAGGCCGAGGTCGACGCGTGAGGCGCCGTCCATCAGCACCAGCACGGGCACGCCGTCCGCCGCGAAGATCAGGGACTTGCAGATCTGGCTCAGCTCGCATCCGATCGCGGCGGCCGCCTCGGCGGCGGTCCGCGTCGCCTCGGGAAACCGCCGGATCCGCCCGTTGACCTCGTCGAGCCCCAGCTCCCGGAGGGCCTCGGCGAAGCGGGGGTGGGCGGCGGCGGTCTCGGTCCTGTCACTCGTGGTCATGCCCGGCACGGTAGCCGCGGCCGGCGAGCCGGTGCCAACGAGTTACCAAGTGGCCGTGGGGTGCGGCAACGGGCCGTACGGACCGGGGTCCGGCTCCGGAAAAGGGGAAGCCGGTGAGGGCCTGCCCGTCCCCACGGGGCCCTCACCGGCTGGTCTTGACGGGTGCCGTCAGACGCGGACCATGCCGCGGTCCTCGTCGGCGTCGCCCGCGCGCCCGCGCTCCCCGGCGGTGCGCAGGCCCTCGCCCTCGACGTCCACGTTGGGCAGGGCGCGGTCCAGCCACTTCGGCAGCCACCAGGCCTTCTTGCCCAGCAGCGCCAGCACCGCCGGGACGAGCGCCATGCGGACCACGAACGCGTCGAAGAACACCGCGATCGCGAGGCCGAAGCCGATCATCTTGACCATGGACTCGCTGGAGCCGATGAAGCCGGCGAACACCGCCATCATGATGACGGCCGCCGCCGTGACGACCCGCGCCCCGTGCTGGAAACCGGTCACGACCGCCTGGCTCGGCTTCTCGCCGTGGACGTACGCCTCCCGCATCCGGGTCACGAGGAACACCTCGTAGTCCATCGCGAGGCCGAAGACCACGCCGACCATGAAGATCGGCATCATCGACATGACGGGGCCGGTCTCCTCGACGCCCAGCAGGCCGGCGAGCCAGCCCCACTGGAAGACCGCGACGACGGCGCCGAGCGCGGCGAGCACGCTGAGCAGGAAGCCGACGGCCGCCTTCAGCGGGACCAGGACCGAGCGGAAGACCACGATCAGCAGGAGGAAGGCGAGGCCCACCACCAGCGCCAGGTACGGCAGCAGCGCGTCGTTCAGCTTCTGGCTCACGTCGATGTTCATCGCCGTCGAGCCGGTCACCAGCACGTCGGCCTCCGTGCCGGCCTCGATGCCGGTGCCGGCGTCACGGATGGCGTGCACCAGTTCCTCGGTGGTCGCCGAGGACGGCTTGGCGTCGGGCACGACGGTGATCGTCGCCGTGTCGCCGGCCTTGTTCGGGGCGGGCGGGGTCACCGTGACGACGTCCTTCAGACCCTTGATCTCGTCGGAGACCTCGGTGAAGGCCGCCTGCGCGTCGTCGCTCGCCCTGGCGTCCACCACGACCATGAGCGGGCCGTTGAACCCGGCGCCGAAGCCCTCCGACAGCAGGTCGTACGCCCGGCGCTGCGTCGTGGACGTCGGCTGCGAGCCGTCGTCGGGCAGACCCAGCTCCAGGGAGGTCGCCGGGACGGCCGCGGCACCGAGGCCGAGCACGCCCAGCAGCAGGACGGCGACGGGACGGCGTACGACGAATCCGGCCCAGCGGGTGCCCAGGTTCGGCTTGGCGGGGCCGGCCCCGGCGCCCGGCGCGGCGGGCTCGCCCCCGGGCGCCGCCTTCGCCGCGGCCCTGTCCGCCCGGCCGCCGCCCAGCAGCCTGCTCTTGCGGCCGGCCGGCATGACCCGGCGTCCGGCGTAGCCCAGCAGCGCCGGGATCATCGTCAGCGCGATGAGGACGGCGATGACGACCGTCCCGGCGGCGGCGACGCCCATCTTGGTGAGCATCGGGATGTTGACGACCGCGAGACCGACCAGCGCGATGACGACGGTCAGGCCGGCGAAGACCACCGCCGAGCCCGCGGTGCCGACGGCCCGGCCGGCCGCCTCCTCCCGCTCGCGGCCCTCGGCCAGTTCGGCCCGGTAGCGGGAGACGATGAACAGGGCGTAGTCGATGCCGACGGCGAGGCCGATCATCATGGCCAGCGTCGAGGTGGTGGTGCCCAGGTCCAGCGCGTTGGCCAGGGCGGTGATCGTCGAGACGCCGATGCCGACGCCGATCAGCGCGGTGAGCAGCGGCAGCCCGGCGGCGACCAGCGAGCCGAAGGTGACGACGAGGACGACCGCGGCGACCGCGATGCCGATGATCTCCGTGGAGCCGGTCTCGGGCACGGTCTGGAGCGCGTCGCCGCCGATCTCGACGGTGAGCCCGGCCTCACGCGCGTCCTGCGCGGCCTCCTCAAGGGCTTCCTTGGAGGCGTCCTGGAGCTCCATGCCGGAGACCTTGTAGCTGACGGAGGCGTAGGCGATCGTGCCGTCCTTGCTCACCGCCCGGCCCTGGTAGGGGTCGGCGACGGAGGCGACCTCGGAGCCGGCGCCGAGTTCCTCGACGGCCTTCCGGACGGTCGCCTTGTTGTCGGCGTCGGTCATCTTCTCGCCGTCGGGCGCCTTGAAGACGACGCGCGCGGTCGCTCCGTCGGCGCTCATGCCGGGGAAGCGTTCCTCCAGCAGGTCGAAGGCCTTCTGGGCCTCGGTGCCGGGGATCGAGAAGGAGGACGAGCCCGCTGCGGGGGCGCTCGCCGCGCCGGCGCCCGCGAGCGTCAGCAGGGCCACCCAGATCAGGGCGACGAAGTGCCGTCGCCGGAAGGCGAGTCGGCCGAGTTTGTAGAGGAACGTGGCCACGAGGGCTTCTCCCGGTCAGTCGTGGGGTTCTTCTGGGCAGGGGTGTTCGGCCCGACGACGTGAGCGGTGGCGTCAGGTGGTGGCTGACGTGGGGACGTCAGCGAGGGGTCTTGGCGGGAACGCCGAGGGCGGGGAGGACCACGGCGTCGATGTACGAGGTGAGGAAGTCCTGCGTGGGCGGCCGGTCCTCGATCAGCGCGCGCGTGGCGAACGCGCCGAGCATCATGTGCACCACGAATTCCCGCGCGGGGTTGTCCGCCGGGACCTCGCCCCGGTCGACGGCCCGCCGCAGCATGCGGCGGAACTCGTCCAGCTCCGGCTCGATGAGCAGTTCCTTGAACGCCTGGAGCAGGTCGGGGTTGTTGTGCACCGCCATGACCAGACCCCGCATCAGCGCGGAGTTCCGCTCCATGGCGCAGTCGTCCTCGCGGGTCACGAGCGCGTACAGGTCGCCCCGCAGGGACCCGGTGTCGATGTCGCCGGCGCGGCCCGGCTTGCTGTGCCGGATCGCCCTGGCGACCAGCTCGGGCTTGCCGCCCCACTGCCGGTAGAGCGTCGCCTTGCTGGACCGGGTGCGGGCCGCCACGGCGTCCATGGTCAGGGCGTCGTAGCCGACCTCGCGGAGCAGGTCGAGCACGGCCTCGTACAGCTCGGCCTCGCGCTCGGGAGTGATCCGGCTGCGACGCGGCGCTGCGAGTCCGGCCATCTCCACTCACCCCTTCGCCGCTCGGTCCCGTCCGGATGCCTCCCGGAACGAGACGGTTTCGTACACAAGTCGTACAGAACGAATATAGCCCTGGCGCCCATCGAAACGAAACCGTTTCGTACGTGGTCTGGCTCACGTGTGTGAGGACCGTGTAAGGACGGCGAGGACCGGGCGCGGGCCGCCCCCGGCCGGCCCGCGGTCGCCCCACGAGTTGCTGCGCCCCGGCGCGCGGCAAAGCATGGGGAAGGTGAGCTATCTGCGCCTGCCGCACCTCCATGACGACCAGGTGTGCTTCGTGGCCGAGGACGACCTCTGGCTCGCCCCCCTCGACGGGCCGGGCCGCGCCTGGCGGCTCACCGTCGACCGCACCAAGCTCGGCCACCCGCGCTTCTCCCCCGACGGCAGGAGCGTCGCGTACACGAGCTGGCGCAGCCTGGTGCCGGAGGTCCACCTGGTGCCGGTGGACGGCGGTCCCGGCCGGCAGCTCACCCACTGGGGCAGCGCCGACACCCGGGTCTGCGGCTGGACCCCGGACGGCGACATCCTCGCCGTCGCCTCGCACGGCGAGCCGTTCTCCCACTTCACCTGGGCCTACAAGCTGGCCCCCGACGGCGACCCGGGCCGCAAGCTGCCGTGGGGCCCGGTCACCGACCTCCAGGTCGCCGACCTCGCCGGGGAGCGCAGGACGCTGCTGCTCACCGGCACGCCGCCGCACGAACCGGCCGCCTGGAAGCGCTACCGGGGCGGCGCCACGGGCCGCCTGTGGCTGCACGGACAGCGCCTGCTGGCCGGTCTCGAAGGCCATCTGGACGCGCCCATGTTCGTCGCCGGCCGCATCGCGTTCCTCTCCGACCACGAGGGCGTCGGCAACCTGTACTCGTGCGCGTACGACGGCACCGGCCTGCGCCGGCACACCGACCACGACGCCTTCTACGCCCGCAACGCCTCCAGCGACGGCACCCGCGTGGTGTACCAGTGCGCCGGTGAGCTGTGGATCGTCGACGATCTCGCCCCGGGTGCCGCGCCCCGGCGGCTGGACGTGCGGCTCAGCGGGGCGCGGGCCGGGCGGCGGCCGTACCAGGTGCCGGCCGCGCAACACGTGGACGGCGTCTCCGTGGACGAGACGGGACGCGCGAGCGCCGTCGTCGTACGCGGCAGCCTGTACTGGCTCACCCACCGGGACGGCCCGGCGCGCACCATCACCGACACCCCGGGCGTGCGGGTGCGGCTGCCGGAGATGCTCGGCGCGAGCGGGCAGGTGGCGTACGTGACGGACGCGGAGGGCGAGGACGCCGTCGAGATCGCCCAACTGCCGCGGGCCACCGGTGACCGGGCCCCGCGACGGCCGGCGTCCGGGGAGCTGGGCCGGGTGCTGGAGCTGGTCGCGGACCCGCGTGGCGAGCGGCTCGCGGTCGCCTCGCACGACGGACGGCTGCTGCTGATCGACGCGACGGAGGACTCGGGCGGCGAGGTGACGGAGCTGATCCGGTCGATCAACGGGCCGGTGCGGGACCTCGCCTTCTCCCCCGACGGGACCTGGCTGGCCTGGTCGCACCCCGGCATCGGGCGGTCGCTGCGGCAGATCAAGCTGGCCCGCATCAAGGACCGGTTCGTCGTGGACGTGACGGGCGGGCGGTTCGAGGACGAGAACCCGGTGTTCACGCGGGACGGCCGCTATCTGGCGTTCCTGTCCTGGCGCGGCTTCGACCCGGTGTACGACGTGCACACCGGCGACCTGTCGTTCCCGCTGGGCTGCCGCCCCTACCTGGTGCCGCTGTCGTCGGCGACGCCGTCACCGTTCGCGCTGAGCCCCGAGGGCCGGCCGGCGGCGGGCGGGCTGGACCCGGCCGAGGACGAGCCCGGCGACGGCAGCGCGGTCACCGTCGAGGTGGAGGGACTGGAGAGCCGGGTCACGCCGTTCCCGGTGGCCGCCTCCAAGTACTCGGCGCTGTGCCCGGTCGCGGGCGGCGGCCTGGTGTGGCTGCGCTGGCCGATCTCGGGCGCGCTGGGCGAGACGTTCGCGAACCCGGACGACACCAGCGGGCGGCCCACCCTGGAGCACTTCGGCATCGTCAAGGCGAAGAAGTCCGAACTGGTCGGGCACCTGGACTGGTTCGCGGTCAGCGGCGACGGCAGCCGGCTGGTCGTGGTCGACGAGGGCGACCTGCGGGCGGTGCCGTCCACCGAGCCGGGCGACGGCGACTCGACGGTGTGGATCGACACGCGCCGCATCCTGCACGTGGTGGACCCGGCCGCCGAGTGGCGGCAGGCCTACGCGGAGGCGGGCCGGCTGACCCGCGCCTACTTCTGGGACCCGGACATGTGCGGCATCGACTGGGGCGCGGTGCTCGATCAGTACCGTCCGCTGGTCGAACAGGTCGCCTCCCCGGACGACTTCGCCGACCTGCTGCGCGAGGTGCTGGGCGAACTGGGCACCTCGCACGCCTATGTCACGGCGGCCCGCCGCAACGAGGGGCCGCCGCACTACCGGCGCCGGCAGGGCCTGCTGGGCGCCAACCTGGTGTGCCGGGACGGCAACTGGGTGGTGAAGCGGATCCTGCCGGGCGAGTCCTCCGACTCCAAGGCCCGTTCACCGCTGGCCGGCACCGGCATCCGGGAGGGCGCGGTCCTCACCCACGTCGACGGGCGCCCGGTGGACCCGGTGACGGGCCCGTTCCCGCTGCTGGCGGGCGCGGGCGGGACGACCGTGGAGCTGACGTTCACCCCCGCCGACGGCGAGGCCGGGCCGGCCCGCCGCGTCGCGGTCGTCCCGCTGACCGACGAACGGCCGCTGCGCTACCAGGACTGGGTGGCCAAACGCCGCCAGGTGGTACGGGAGTTGAGCGGCGGCAAGTGCGGCTATCTGCACATCCCGGACATGGGCGGCTCCGGCTGGGCCCAGTTCAACCGCGACCTGCGCATGGAGGTCTCCCGGCCCGCCCTCATCGTCGACGTGCGCGGCAACGCGGGCGGCCACATCAGCGAGCTGGTCGTCGAGAAGCTGACCCGCACGATCCTCGGCTGGGACCTGACGCGGGACGCGCAGCCGGTGTCGTACACCTCGAACGCGCCGCGCGGGCCGGTGGTGGCGCTCGCGGACGAGGCGACGTCGTCCGACGGCGACATGATCACGGCCGCGTTCAAGCTGCTGCGGCTCGGCCCGGTCGTCGGCCAGCGCACCTGGGGCGGCGTGGTCGGCATGACCGGCCGGCACCGCCTCGGGGACGGCACGGTCATCACGGTGCCGATGAACGCGGCCTGGTTCGACGCGTACGGCTGGTCGGTGGAGAACCGGGGCGTCGCCCCCGACCTGGAGGCGCTGCGCACCCCGCTGGACTGGGCGGAGGGCCGGCACGCCCAACTGGACGACGCCGTGCGGCTGGCGCTGCAACTGCTGGAGACGACGCCGCCCGCGACCCCTCCGGACCTCGGCGACGTACCGGACCGCTCCCGGCCCAAGCTGCCGCCCCGTACGGCCGATTGACCACGCCGTCATGCCGAGGCCGGCCGGGCCCGGGGCGACGCGAAGGGGTGCCCCCTCCGGCGAGGGGGCACCCCTTTACACGATGTACGCGATACGCAACGTCAGGAGCTGACGTCCGAGCGCGAGGTCAGGACTCGTAGTCCTGGTCGAAGCGCTCCTCGGACTCCTGGTCCTGGCGCGAGCGCTCCGTCTCCTCGTCCCGGCCACGGCCGCGGTTCTGGAGCTGGTCCTTGCCCTGCTCCATCCTCTCCTTGGCCTGCTGCTGGAACTGCTCGGACTTGTCCTGGAACTGGTCCTTCATACCCATGCGGGTTCACTCCCGGTCAGGTAGGGAATCGGGCTCGACCAGATTTGCACGCCCGGACACGCTGCGCATTTCGATCAACAACGGTGCGTAACGCCGCCTGCTCAGTCCCGCCGGGCGGCCGTCCGGGCCTGCTCGTCGGCCGCGCCGCCCGCCCCGACCAGCCCCGTGCGCATCCCCACGAGCCGGTCGGCGAACCGCCGCATCTCGCGCTGCCCGACGACTCCGATGACGCCGGGCAAATAACCGCGCACCCCCTGCATGCCGCGCAGCCACCACTGCCCGTACACATGGGCGGCCCGCCGCTCGATGCCCTCCACGAGCCGGTCCACGGCCGGGCCCAGCGGGTACGTCCTGTTCGCCGGCCACGGCAGTCGCTGCCGCAGCTCCCGCATGACGTCGTCCTGGTCGGCGCCGCGCACCATGTCGGTGTCGGTCCACGACAGGTAGCCGACGCCGACCTTCACACCCCGGTACCCGACCTCGGCCCGCAGGCTGTGCGCGTACGCCTCGACGCCGGACTTGGACGCGCAGTAGGCCGTCATCATGGGCGCCGGCGTGATCGCGGCGAGGGAGGCCACCTGGAGCAGATAGCCGCGGCTCTCGATCAGCGCGGGCAGGAAGGCGCGGGCGGTCACCGCCGAGCCGATCAGGTTGACCTCGATGACGCGCCGCCAGGACTCAGGGTCGGAGTCGACGAACGGGCCGCCGGTCGCGACGCCCGCGTTGGCGACCACGATGTCCACCTTGCCGAAGCGCTCCTGGACCTCGCGGGCCACCCGCGCCATCGCCTCGGGGTCGGTGACGTCCGCGTGCCAGTGCTCGCTCTCGCTGTGCAGCCGCGCCGAGACCTGCTTCAGCTCGTCCGGTTCGAGGCCGACGAGGGCCACCTTCACGCCCCGCGCGGACAGCTTGCGGGCCAGCAGCTCGCCGACTCCGCGCGCGGCCCCGGTGACGACCGCGACCCTGCCCTCCAGGCTCACCCTGCTCATGCGTCCTCCTTCACCTGGGTGTCCACCCGGACGTAGGTGTCGACCAGTTCGCGTATCTTCCGGCTGATCGGTTCCGGCGCCTCGACCGGCGACATGTGGCCGATGCCCGGCAGCTCCGTCAGCCCCAGGCAGTCCGGCAGCGCGTCGGCCACGGCGCGTGCCTTCACCGGCGGCGTGAGCCGGTCGGCGGTGCCGACGACGACCGCCGTCGGCACGTTCAGTTCCCGCACCCCGTGGTCGAGGTCGAGCAGGTCCAGCACCTGCGACCAGGCGTGGCGCACCCGGCGCGGGCAGGCGTGCACGATGCGGGCGCACGCCTCGACCATGTCCGGCGCCGAACCGGGGCCCATGGTCCCGTACTTGAGGATGCGGCGGGCCAGCGGCGTGACGGGGCCGAGCGGGGCGCGCGAGCCGAGTATCTTCCGGGTCAGCCAGGTGCGTATGCGGCCGGGCCGCATCGGTACGACCGTGGAGGCGGCCACCAGGTCCGAGCTGCCCGTGCTGCACAGCAGGACGGCTGCCGCGTGCTCCCGGAAGCCCGCCCGCCGCGAGGCCGCCATGACGGTCATGCCGCCCATGGAGTGCCCGGCGATCACGGCCCGCTCGCCCGGCGCGAGGGTCGCGGCGAGGACGGCTTCGAGGTCGTCGGCGAGCGCGTCGGTGCTGCTGGTGGGGCTCGCGGGGCTGCGTCCGTGGCCGCGCTGGTCGTAGGCGATGACCCGGTGGTCGGCCGACAGGGCGCTGATCTGCGCCGCCCAGAAGGCGGTCGAGCAGGTCCAGCCGTGCGCGAGGACGACGGCGGGCGCCGACTCGGGCCCGTGCACCTCGACGTGCAGCCGGGCGCCGTCGGCGGACACGGCGGTCAGCTCGCGGGCCGGGACGGGCGGGGCGTAGGGTCCGGCGGCCACGCGGGTGAGGCGGCTCACGCGCCCACCTCCAGCTGCGGCTCCTCGGTGGGCCGGGCCGCTGGCGCCCGCAGCACCTCGTACTCGGCGAGGTCCACGCGCCGGGTCGCCCTGCGGAACTCACTGGTCGTGCCGGGCCAGATGGTGGTGTTGCGGCCGGCGGCGTCCAGGTACCAGCTGGTGCAGCCGCCGGTGTTCCACACGGTGCGCTTCATGCGCTCCTGCACCCGGTTGTTCCACAGGGACACGGCGGCGGGGCGGGCGTCGAGGGCGGCCCGGCCGCCGAGGACGTTCAACTGCCGCAGATAGTCCGCCATGTAGTTCAGCTGGGACTCGATCATCAGGATCATGGACGAGTTCCCGAGGCCGGTGTTCGGGCCGATGATCGTCATCCAGTTCGGGAACCCGGCGGCGGACGCGCCGCGCAGGGCCTCCATGCCGCCCTTCCAGGTCTCGGCGAGGGTGCGGCCCTCGGCGCCGACGACCCGCTCGGCGATCGGCATGTCCGTGACGTGGAATCCGGTGCCGAAGATGATCGCGTCCACCTCGGCCTCGGTACCGTCGGAGGCGACGAGGGTGGAGCCGCGCACCTCGCTCAGACCGCTCGCGACGACGTCGACGTTGGGGCGTGCGAGTGCCGGGTAGTACGTGCTGGACAGCAGGATGCGCTTGCAGCCGATCCGGTAGTCGGGGGTCAGCTTGGCGCGCAGCGCCGGGTCCTTGATGGCGCGGTACATGTTGCGCTTGGCCAGCTGCTCGACGAAGCCGAGCTCGTTGGGGTGCTTGGTGAACGCCTGGACCTGGAGCTCCCGGATGCCCCACAGCAGGCCGCGGCGCAGCTGCGTGGTGAAGGGCAGCGTGCGGTGCAGCGAGCGCTCCACGCCGCTGATCGCCCGGTCCATGCGGGGCATCACCCAGGCCGGGGTGCGCTGGAAGAGGGTGAGCCGGCCGACCTCCGGCTGGATGGACGGCACGATCTGGATGGCGGACGCGCCGGTGCCGATCATGGCGACGCGCTTGCCGCGCAGGTCGTAGTCGTGGTCCCAGCGGGCCGAGTGGAAGACCTTGCCGGGGAAGGAGTCCAGGCCCTTGATGTCGGGGACCTTCGGGTCGGACAGGGGTCCGGTGGCGGAGACGACGACGTCGGCGGAGAGGGTGCCGGCGGCGGTCTCGATGTTCCAGCGCAGCTTCTCGCCGTCCCACCGCATCACCCTGACCTCGGAGTTGAGGCGGATGTGCGGCCGGAGCCCGAAGGTGTCGGTGACGTGCTCCAGGTAGGCGCGGATGTGCTCCTGCCCGGAGAAGGTGCGCGGCCAGTCGGGGTTGGGCGCGAACGAGAACGAGTACAGGTGCGACGGCACGTCGCACGCGCACCCCGGATAGCTGTTGTCCCGCCAGGTCCCGCCGACGCTGTCGGCCCGTTCCAGGACGACGAAGTCGGTGATTCCTTCGCGGCGCAGCCGCACGGCGGCCCCCAGCCCGCCGAATCCGGACCCGATCACCGCCACCCTGACATGCTCGTGCTCGGTCATCCCGACGCCTCCACGCATCACTCACGACCCTGCCAGTGAACACTGGCGCAATGGGGAGAGTAGAACAGGTGCGTACCGACCGGTAGGGGTCCGTCCAAAGAAAGTTACCGGCGGTACGCCATAGGCTTCCCATGTGGCAGAAGACGGCGAGCGACACGGACGACGCGAATACCGCATGGAGGAACTGGCCAGACTGGCCGGCATCACGGTGCGCACCCTGCGCTTCTACCGCGAGCGCAAGCTGATCCCGCCACCCCGCCGCGAGGGCCGCATCGCCTGGTACGACGACCACCACCTGGCCCGCCTGCGCACCATCTCCGCGCTGCTGGAACGCGGCCACACCCTGAACGGCATCGCGGAACTCGCCGACGCCTTCGACCACGGCCGCGACGTCGGCGACCTCCTCGGCCTCGGCGAACCCACCGAGGAGGAGCCGGTCCGCCTCACCCCCGAGGAACTCGCCGCCCGCTTCGAGGGCGAGGTCACCCCCGAGAACCTCGCCGCCGCTATGGAACTCGGCTATCTCGGCACCGACGGCGAGGAGTTCGTCCACATCAGCCGCCGTCTGCTGGAGGTGTCCTCGGCCCTGGTCCGCGAGGGCATCCCGCTCGCCGAGGTCCTCACGGCGGGGCGCCGCGTCCGCGACCACGCCAACGCCCTCGCCGAGATCTTCGCCGACATGGTCCTGCACCACGCCGCGGAGGAAGACCTCCAGCGCCTGCGCCCGCTGGCACAGAGCGTGGTGGAGGCGGAACTGTCCCTGGCCCTGGACCGGCGGTTGCGCAAACACGGCTAGGACCCGCCCGCGCCACGCGTCGGACGCACGCTAACGCTCGTAGACGACGGTCACCGGCGCGTGGTCGGACCACCGCTCGGCGTGCGTGGCCGCCCGCTCGACGTACCCCTTGACGGCCCGTCCGGCCAGCCCCGGCGTCGCGACGTGGTAGTCGATGCGCCAACCCGCGTCATTGTCGAACGCCCGCCCCCGGTACGACCACCACGAGTACGGGCCCTCCGCGTCCGGGTGCAGGGCGCGCACCACGTCGACGTAGCCGCCGTCGGACGGGGCGAGGACCTGGTCGAGCCAGGCGCGTTCCTCGGGCAGGAAGCCGGAGTTCTTGGTGTTGCCGCGCCAGTTCTTCAGGTCGGCCTGCCGGTGGGCGATGTTCCAGTCGCCGCAGACCAGGACCTCGCGCCCGTCGGCGGCGGCACGGTCGCGCAGGTCCTTGAGGTACGCCAGGAACTCGCCCATGAAGCGGACCTTCTCGTCCTGGCGCTCGGTGCCGACCTCGCCGGAGGGCAGGTAGAGGGAGGCGACCGTCACACCGGGCAGGTCGGCCTCGACGTAGCGCCCGCTGCCGTCGAACTCCGCCGAGCCGAAGCCGATCCGGACCCGGTCGGGCTCGCGGCGGGTGTAGAGGGAGACGCCGGCGCGGCCCTTGGCGGCGGCGGGCGCGTGGACGACGTGCCAGCCGTCGGGCGCCCGGACGGGCTCGGGCAGCTGCTGCGGCTCCGCGCGCACCTCCTGCAGACAGAGCACGTCGGCGGAGGTGTCGGCGAGCCACTCCACGAAGCCCTTCTTCGCGGCGGCCCGCAGTCCGTTCACGTTCACAGAGGTCACAGTCAGCACCCCGGCACGATACCGGCACACTGGACAGGATCCCGCTCTGGAACGACACGAATGAATTGATATACGGTGCCCAGCATGAACATTCGCCGCGTCGCCTTCGACCACCCCGACGCCGTCAAGCTGAACGACGAGGTACAGGCCGAGTACGACCTGCGCTACGGAGACGGCGGCGACGCCACCCCGCTCGACCCGGCCGACTTCGAGCCGCCGAACGGCCTGTACCTGATCGCGTACGACGAGCTCGACTCCCCCGTCGCCACGGGCGGCTGGCGTGCCCAGGAGACGAGCGAGGAGGGCTACCGGGACGGCGACGCCGAGCTGAAGCGGATGTTCGTGACCGAGGTGATGCGCGGCCGAGGCCTGGCCCGCCGCATCCTGGCCGCCCTGGAGGACGACGCCCGCGCGGCCGGCCGCACCCGCATGATCCTGGAGACCGGCACCAAGCAGCCGGAAGCCATAGCGCTGTACACGTCCAGCGGTTATGAGCCGTGCGAGAAGTTCGGCTACTACCGCTTCCACGAGTCGAGCCGCTGCTACGCGAAGCGGCTCTGATCCGGCCCCGCCGGCTCACACGCCCCGCAGGAACTCCAGCAGGGCGGCGTTGAAACGGCCGGGCTGCTCGGCGGACGGCAGGTGACCGGCGTCGTCGATGACGCTCAGCGTGGCGTGCGGGACGAGCCGGCAGATGTCCTCGGCCTGCGCGACCGGCGTGTAGACGTCGTCGGCGCCGACGACGACCAGCGTCGGCACGTCGACGGCGGGCAGGCTGTCGCGGTAGTCGGGGCGTTCGGCCCGCCCGCGCAGGGCCGCGGCGGCGCCCCTCGGATCGGTGGCCCGCATCATGGCGAGGACCCGCGCGGCCACCTCGGGCAGGGCGCTGACGTTGTAGGCGGCGAGCATCTTGCCGATGACCTCGTCCGCGTAACCGTCCATGCCCTCGGCGAGCAGCCGGTCGGCGAGGCGGTTGCGGACGTCCCTGCCCTCCTCGGTCTCGGCCGGGGCGGAGGTGTCGGACAGGACGAGGGCACGCACCCGCCCGGGGTGGGCACGGTGGAACTCCATGGCGATCTGCCCGCCCATGGAGACGCCGCCCACGACGGCGCGTTCGATGCCGAGGTGGTCCAGGAGGGCGGCGAGGTCGTCGGCGAAGTCGGACAGGAGCACCTTGCCGGGCGTGACGTCGCTGTCCCCGTAACCCCGCAGGTCGAACAGGACCACGCGGTGTCCGGCCGCCACGAGCGCCTCGGCCTGCGGCGCCCACAGGGTGCGGTTGAAGGGGTGGCCGTGGATCAGGGCGACCGGGGTTCCGTCCGAGGGGCCGAGGTCGTCGTAGTGGAGCGTGGCGCCGTTCACGGTCGTGCTGCTCATCTCGGCTGTCCCTCGTGATCGTCGGCGGGCGGTGACGGGCGGGGTCCTGCGGTTTCCCGGAACGACAAAGATCCCGCCCGATCTTTCGATCGGGCGGGATCTTTCCAACTGCTCTTGGCAGTTGTTGCGGTGGACCTGAGGGGATTTGAACCCCTGGCCCCCTCGATGCGAACGAGGTGCGCTACCGGACTGCGCCACAGGCCCTTGCAACGAGTGGAACTTTAGCACCCCGATCGGCCTGCTTGGAAATCCGTTCCCGGGCGGCCGGCGGAAGGGGTGCTGGTGGGGACCGTGAGGACCCCGGCCGGCGCCTTGTCGTGCGGTTATTCGTTGGCGGCGCGCGGCCTGCCGCCGTCCTCGTACTGGTCGAACAGCGGCGTGTGGCCCCGCTCCCGCGCCCGGCGGGCGGACGCGGCCCGGCGGGCGTCGCTGCGGCCACCGCCCTCGCCCCGGTCCTCGGTGCCGGACTCGGCGCGGGACTCGGCACCGGTGTCGGCGCCGCCGACTCGGCGGTGCGGGCCGGGGTCTCCTCCGGCCCGCCCGGCTCGCCCGGCTCGTCCTCCCGGTCCCGGGCGACGGCGCTGGACCGCGCCGAACTCCACGCGTCCGGCCCGGTCAGGTCCACGTCGGCCGTGGCGCGCGGTGCGACCGGCGCGGTCACGTACGTCGGGAGCGGCACCGGCACGGGGTCCCAGCTCTCGCCCTGCCCGGGCAGCCGCTGCCGCTCGCGCTGCTGGTCGACCCACTCGGCGTGGTCGGTCTGCTCGACGAGGGCCCGCCGGTCGGCGGCGAGCGCGGACAGGCCCGGGTCCGTCGCCGGGGCAGGTCCCTCTTCCGGTTCGTCGGCCACCGTCTCGGCGGCGGGGCGGCGGCGCGGCTGGCGGTGCCGCTCACGCAGCCGCTGCGCCGCGGCCTCGGCCCGGCGGCGGTCCATCTGGTACGTGAAGCGGCGGCGCTCCTGCGAGCGCAGGTAGGCGATGTAGCCGCTGAGCAGTACGGCGGGCACGCCGGGCGCCCAGAGGAACGCGAGTCCTCCGACGGCGGCGACGATCGCGCCGAGGGTGAAGGCGAGGAACAGCACGACCGTGGTGCGCCGACGGCGCGCGAGCACCTTCGAGCGCCGGGCGCGTGCGGCGGCCTCCTGGGCCGCCTGCGACGAAGGCCCGCGGCGGGCGGCCGGGACGCGTCCCCGCTGCGGGGCGGCGGTGCCCTGTTCGGGTGCCGGGGCAAACGCGCGTTCGTGCGCCGGTTCGGCCGGCCGCTCCCGCTGGTCCCGGGTGGCCGGTGCCGGCCGCTCGGGGGCGGGCGGGGACACGGGCACCTGGGTCTGGGGGCGGGTTTTGGACACGGCGAAGGCCCGGACGTCCACCGAGTCGGTGACGGCGTCCGGGTCCACCACGTCGTACTCCACCTCGTCGGCGGAGCGCTCCCGCAGGTCCTTGGCGTATCGGCGCTCCATTGCCGCCCGTCCGGACAGCAACCGGATGGCGGTGCTGAAGCGTTCCGTTGGACGGGCCTCGTTCAGCTCGTCCTGCCTACGGAGCCACATGGGCACCAAGTAGGCGGCCCAGGCCCCGACGATGACTGCGTAGATGAGGCCGCTGCTGCTCACGCCTCACACGGTAGAGGGGTTTGTGTGAGGCCATCCGCCAATTGCGCCGGTGTGTCGCACGATCTGGCTGATATTTCGAGCATTTTTTGTGAGGAGTGTGATCAGCGGATCACCCGGGACGAAATTCGACACCCCGAGTCGGTCACTCACCGATCAATTTCGAACGTTTATTCAATTACCGGGTCCGTGCGTGATTCCCGGGTTGCGCGGCTCGTTCCTGGAGCGTGCGCGCTGCCAGCGCCTCAGCAGCCCTTCGGGCACCTCTTCCGCCGTGAGGGCGAAGACGAGATGGTCCCGCCAGGCTCCGTCGATGTGGAGATAACGCGGACGCAGGCCCTCCTCGCGGAATCCGAGTTTCTCCACGACCCGGCGGCTGGGCCCGTTCTCGGGGCGAATGCAGACCTCCACGCGGTGCAGACCGACCGTGCGGAAACAGTGGTCCACGACCAGCGCCACGGCTGTCGGCATCACCCCGCGGCCGGCCACCGCCTCGTCCACCCAGTACCCGACGTGCCCCGAGCACATCGAGCCCCAGGTGATCCCGGCGACCGTCAGCTGACCGGCCAGCCGCCCCTGGTACTCGATGACGAACGGCAGCATCCGGCCCGCGTTCGCCTCCGAGCGCAGATGCCGGACCATCTGGCGGTAGGTCGGCCGGTGCGTGAACGGACCACCCGGCGTGGGCGGCGGTATGGTCGCCTCCCACGGCCGCAGCCAGTCGCGATTGCGCCGGTTGACCTCGCGCCAGGCCCGCTGGTCGCGCATCTTTATCGGCCGGAGACGGACGTCGCCGTCCACCAGCTCGACGGGCCAGGATGGGCTGTTCAGCTGGCACCCCCCGGGGGAACCTCCCAGGCCGGTGAGGCACTGGGGGTAGGTCTGGGGTGGTCGCCGCCGCGGATCTGGTCCACGGCGTGGACGAGCAGGGGCTCCAGGACGGCCAGCCCGTCCTTCACCCCGCCGGTGGAGCCCGGCAGGTTCACGATCAGCGTGCCGCCCGCCACTCCGGCCAGGCCCCGGGACAGCGCCGCGGTGGGCACCTTGTCCCGGCCGAACGCCCGGACGGCCTCCGCGAT
This sequence comes from Streptomyces sp. DH24, assembly GCF_029813775.1. Classification (GTDB taxonomy): domain Bacteria; phylum Actinomycetota; class Actinomycetes; order Streptomycetales; family Streptomycetaceae; genus Streptomyces. The sequence continues at coordinate 72,360 of NZ_JARVKW010000030.1, forward strand.
GCCCGGCACCTCGCGGTCGAACACCCGGCGGGTCGCCTCGGGCGTGCGGTCGGTGGGCGAGATGCCGGTGCCGCCGGTCGTGACCACGACGTCGTACCCGGCCTCGACGGCCGCGCGCAGGGCGGCCTCCACCGGGTCGCCGTCGGGCACCACCTGCGGGCCGTCGACCGCGAACCCGAAGCGTTCGAGGCCCGCGGCGACCAGCGGGCCGCCCTTGTCCTCGTAGACACCGGCGGCGGCCCGGTTGGAGGCCGTGACCACCAGGGCGGCGTACGGCGCGAGCAGCGCCGCGCCGGCCGGCGCGGCCGGCGTCATGACCGGCTCCAGTCGCCCGACTTGCCGCCCGTCTTCTCCTCCACCCGCACGTCCGTGATGACCGCTCCCTTGTCGACCGCCTTCACCATGTCGATCACGGTGAGCGCGGCGACCGAGACCGCGGTGAGCGCTTCCATCTCGACGCCCGTGCGGTCCGTGGTCCGCACCGTGGCCAGGATCTCCACGGCGTCGTCCGCGACCGACAGGTCCAGTTTCACACCGGACAGCGCGAGCGGGTGGCACAGCGGGATCAGGTCGGGGGTGCGTTTGGCGCCCATGATGCCCGCGATCCGCGCCGTGGCGAGCGCGTCGCCCTTGGGCACACCCTCGCCGCGCAGCAGTTCCACCACGCGGGGCGAGACCAGGACGCGGCCGGAGGCGCGGGCGGTGCGCGCGGTGACCTCCTTGCCGGACACGTCGACCATGCGGGCGGCGCCCGCCTCGTCGATGTGCGTCAGCCGGTCCTGCTCAGAAGGTCCGGGGGTCTCCCCCCGGGAAGGCACAGTCATGATCGTGGCGCTCCCGGTCCGGGCCCGGCGCGGTGCGGCGCGCGGGCCTGTTGTGCGCGACACGGTACCGCCAACCTGGGACGCTCAGCCGAGCAGGACCACCTCGACGTCGGTGCCGGGCGCCACCGACTCGGTGTCCTCGGGGACGACGATCAGCGCGTCGGCCTGCGCGAGGGCGGCGACCAGGTGGGAGCCGGCGCCGCCGACCGGGGTGACGGTGCCGCCGGTGTACCTGCCGCGCAGGAACTGGCGGCGGCCCTTCGGCGAGGTCAGCGCCCGGTCCGCGGTCAGCTTCGCGCGCGTGCGCGGCCGGTGGACGTCGGCCAGGCCCATGAGAGCGCGGATCGCGGGGCGGACGAACAGCTCGAAGGAGACGTACGACGACACCGGGTTGCCGGGCAGCGCCAGCAGCGGGGTGTGGTCGGGGCCGACGGAGCCGAAGCCCTGGGGCTTGCCGGGCTGCATGGCGAGCTTGCGGAACTCCACGCCGCTGCCGGGCTCGTCCTCGTCGCCGACGGACGACAGCGCCTCCTTGACGACGTCGTACGCGCCGACGCTGACGCCGCCCGTGGTCACCATCAGGTCGGCGCGGACCAGTTGGTCCTCGATGGTGGAGCGCAGGGTGTCGGCGTCGTCGGCGACGGCGCCCACGCGGTAGGCGATGGCGCCGGCGTCGCGGGCGGCGGCGGTGAGGGCGAAGCTGTTGGAGTCGTAGATCTGGCCGCTGCGCAGTTCCTCGCCGGGCTGGACGAGTTCGCTGCCGGTGGAGAGCACGACCACGCGGGGGCGCGGGCGCACCCGGACCGTGCCGCGGCCGATCGCGGCGAGCAGGCCGATCTGCGGCGGGCCGAGGACGGTACCCGCCTCCAGGGCGCGCTCGCCGGCCTTCACGTCGCTGCCCTTGGCGCGCACGTGCGCGCGTGCCGGTGCCGGGCGGTACACGTGGACCCGTCCGGTGGCGCCCTCGGGGGCGAGGCTGCTCGCGCGCATGCCGGACACGCCAGGTCCCTCGCCGAGCCCGCCGTCGGTCCACTCGACGGGGACGACGGTCTCCGCGCCGGGCGGCAGCGGGGCGCCGGTCATGATGCGGGCGGCCTGGCCGGGGCCGACGTGCAGCAGGTCGGCCTGGCCCGCCGCGACGTCGCCGACGACCTCAAGGACGGCCGGGAACTCCTCGCTCGCGCCCGCGACGTCGGCGACCCGTACCGCGTACCCGTCCATGGAGCTGTTGTCGAACGGCGGCAGGGAGACCGGCACCGTGACGTCCTCGACGAGGACGCAGCCGAGGGCGTCGAGGAGGTTCAGCTCGATGGGTTCGAGGGGGCGGACCGTGGCGAGGACGTCCTCCAGGTGCTCGTCCACCGACCAGAGGTGGTCCTGGCCGATGACGCGGGGCGCGGCGCTGCTCAACGTTGCTACATCTCCTCGGCTACGTACCTGCGAAGCCAGGCCTGGAACTCCGGGCCCAGGTCTTCACGTTCGCACGCGAGTCTGACAATGGCACGCAGGTAGTCGCCACGGTCGCCGGTGTCGTAGCGGCGGCCCTTGAAGACGACGCCGTGGACCGGGCCGCCGACCTTCTCGTCCGCCGCGAGCTGCTGGAGGGCGTCGGTGAGCTGGATCTCGCCGCCGCGGCCGGGCTCGGTCTTGCGCAGTATGTCGAAGACGTGCGGGTCGAGGACGTAGCGGCCGATGATGGCGTAGTTGGAAGGGGCGTCGGCCGGGTCGGGCTTCTCGACCAGGCCGCTGACCTTGACGACGTCGCCGTCCTCGGTGGTCTCGACGGCGGCGCACCCGTAGAGGTGGATCTGCTCGGGGGCGACCTCCATGAGCGCGACGACGCTGCCGCCGCGCTGCTCCTGGACCTCGACCATGCGCCGCAGCAGCGGGTCGCGGGGGTCGATCAGGTCGTCGCCGAGGAGGACCGCGAAGGGCTCGTTGCCGACGTGCGGCGCGGCGCACAGCACGGCGTGGCCGAGGCCCCGGGGGTCGCCCTGGCGGACGTAGTGCATCGTGGCGAGGTCGCTGGACTCCTGGACCTTGGCGAGGCGTTCGGCGTCGCCCTTCTTCTCCAGGGCCGACTCGAGTTCGTAGTTGCGGTCGAAGTGGTCCTCCAGGGGGCGCTTGTTGCGGCCCGTCACCATGAGGACGTCGTCGAGACCCGCGGCGACGGCCTCCTCGACCACGTACTGGATCGCCGGCTTGTCCACGACCGGCAGCATCTCCTTGGGAGTGGCTTTGGTGGCCGGCAGGAACCGGGTACCGAGGCCTGCTGCGGGGATGACAGCCTTGCTGATCCTGGGGTGCGACTGAGTCATGCCCGCCACCTTAACCGGTGACTTTGTGTGGAATCCGCAGGTCCGGTTATTTGGCTCTCATATGAGCGCAATTGGAACGGTACGGGAGCGAGCTATGAGTCACGGCAGACGCGCGGCCGAGCCTGACAAGCGAACGTTGCGGCGAGAGCTCCTCTCGGTGAGGAGCAGGTTGACGGCCGATGACGTGCGGGAATCGGCCGCGGCGCTGGCCGGGCGGGCGCTCGCGCTGCCCGAGTTGGCCGGGGCGCGCACGGTGGCGGCGTACGTCTCCGTGGGGAGCGAACCCGGCACGCTCGCACTGCTGGACGCGCTGCGCGCGCGGGGCGTACGCGTCCTGCTGCCGGTGCTGCTGCCCGACAACGACCTGGACTGGGGCGAGTACGAGACGCGGGCCGCCCTCGCGCGCGTGCGGCACGGCGGGAAGATGGCCCTGCACGAGCCCGCCGGGGAGCGTCTGGGACCGGAGGCGGTGACCGGCGCCGACGTCGTCCTGCTGCCGGGCCTGGCGGTCGACGCGCGCGGGATGCGGCTGGGGCGCGGCGGCGGCTCCTACGACCGTGTGCTCGCCCGGCTGGAGCGCGCCGACGCGCATCCGGCGCTGGTGGTGCTGCTGTACGACACGGAGGTCGTCGAGCGCGTCCCCGCGGAGCCGCACGACCGGCCGGTGCACGCGGTGGTGACGCCGTCGGGGGTACGGCACTTCGACTGATCCGGGCCGGTCCGACGATCCGGGCCGGTCCGACCGGTCACGGGCTGGTCCGACTGGTCCGGGCCGGCCCGGGGCGTCGGCCCGGTGCTGCCGCCCGGAACGCGACAGCGGCCTCCACGCACGCGTGGGGGCCGCTGTCGTCAGCTGTCCCGGGTCACGGCTTGAGCAACAGCGTGTCGCTCGTGCCTGCCTCGACCGCCTTGTCCGAGAAGGGCCACGTCAGCAGTTCGCCGTTGGCCCACTTGCCGGTCTGGTCGGTGTAGTGGGAGCTGTAGGCGTGCCCCGAGGCGCCGCTGAGGTTGATCCAGCGGGACTTGTCGAGGTCGCCGAGGTTGACCACCATCCGCATCGACGGCACCCACACGACGCCGTAGCCGCCGGCCGCGTTCCAGCCGGTCGCGTTGACCGCCGCCTCGCCGCCGCTGAGCTTCCAGGGGCCGCGGTTGAGGACGTACTGCAGGACGCCGGGGCCCTCGGTGCCCAGGGTCTGGTTCTTCAGGAACAGGCGGTGCAGCCGGCCCCAGCTCCAGGAGTCGATGTCCTTGCCGAGCTTGGCGGTCAGCTCCCAACGGGCGTCGATCATCGCCCGCTTGAACAGCCCGTCCCGGTCCTCGGCGCCGGGGCGGGTGCCCGCCCCGGACGTCTTCCACCAGTCGCTGTCCTCGTCGTCCATGAGCGCGCGCACGACCTCGAACCAGCGGTCGCCGCCGTCCGGCTGCGCCTGGTCGGCGTCGCGCAGACCGCACTCGCGGACCTTCTCGGCCTCGTCGGCGGGGCCGGTCGTGTTGACCGGTTCCACCCACAGGCACTGGCCCTTGACCCGCAGCTCCTTGGGCAGCTTGTTGCCGAAGGCGAGCTTGAGGACGTTGCGCCACACCGAGTTGAAGTACGCGGCCGCCGCCGAGTCGGCGTCCTGGGTGTAGTCCCAGCCCTCCAGCAGCTTCTGCGCCTCGCGGACGTCCGGGTCGCCGACGTCGATCTTCAGCATCTGGGGCACCAGCAGCTTGGCGATCTCGCTGCTGTTGTCCATCTGCATCTGACGCATGTCGTCGGTGGAGATCTTGCCGCCGTCCTTGGTCTTGGCCTGGACCAGGTCGGTGATCCGCTGGCTGCGGGTGCCGTAGCCCCAGTCCGTGGTCAGCGTGTACGGGTAGTCGTCCGCGTCGACCACGGCCTGGTTGGCGGTGACGATGTAGCCGCGCTCCGGGTCGTACTCGTGGGGCAGTTCGTCCTGCTCGATGTACTTGCCGGTCCAGCGGTAGTCGGGGTCCCAGCCGGGCGCCGGGACGGAGCCGTCGTGGCCCTCGGCGCGCACCGGGATGCGGCCCGGCAGGGTGTAGCCGATGTGGTTCTCGGTGTCGGCGTAGACGAGGTTCTGCGAGGGCACGTCGAACAGGGCGGCGGCCTTGCGGAACTCGCTCCAGTTCCGCGCCCGGTCCATCGCGAAGACGGCGTCCATGGTGGTGCCGGCCTCCAGCGCGGTCCAGCGCAGCGCGACGCCGTAGCCGTCGCCCCGGTCGGGCGCGGCGGTGTCGACGGTGGCCCGCTTGCCGACCCGCACGAGGTCGCTGTCGCGGTCGGACAGCAGGGGCCCGTTGTTGGTCTCGCGGACGACGATCTTCTCGGCCTCGCCGCCGGCGACCTCGATGGTCTCCTCGCGCGTGGTGAAGGGGCGGACCTTGCCGTCGTACAGGTAGCCGTCGCCGGTGATCTTCTCCAGGTAGAGGTCGGTGACGTCGACGCCGGAGTTGGTCATGCCCCAGGCGATGTCCCGGTTGTGGCCGATGACCACGCCGGGCATGCCCGCGAAGGTGTAACCGGAGACGTCGTACTGGCACTTGGCGGAGACGCTGCGGCAGTGCAGGCCCATCTGGTACCAGACGGACGGCAGCGAGGCCGACAGGTGCGGGTCGTTGGCGAGCAGCGGCTTGCCGGTGATGGTGTGCGCGCCGGAGACGACCCAGGCGTTGGAGCCGATGCCGTTGCCGTTGACGCCGACGGCGGTGGGCAGGTCGTCCAGCACCTCGTACAGGCCGCCGAGCTGGCTCTGCAGGCCGGCCGCCGCCGAGTCGCCGGAGGTGCCTGCCGCGCCGCCCGCCGCGGTGCCGCCCGCGGCCGAGCCGGTGCCACCGGTCGCCGCGCCGCCCGCCGCCGTACCGGTGCCGCTCGCGCCGCCTGCCGTGCCGGTGCCGCCGCCCTGCTCGAAGGTCCGCGTCAGCTCGTCGTACTGGCCCTCCTGCACGACCGCCTTGTTCCGGCCGTACGGGTAGCGCGGGTACAGGTCGGCGATCTGCTGGGGGCCGAGGCGGCTGGTCATCAGGGCGCGGTCGATCTCGTCCTGCATGTTGCCGCGCAGGTCCCAGGCCATCGCCTTCAGCCAGGCGATCGAGTCGACCGGGGTCCACTTCTCCGGCTTGTAGTCGTTGCTGAAGCCGAGCGCCGCGTACTCCAGGGAGAGGTCCGCGCCGTCCTTGCCCGCCAGGTACGCGTTGACTCCCTCGGCGTACGCCCGGAGGTACTTCTTGGTGTCGGCCGACAGCTTGGTGTCGTACTCCTGCTGCGCGACCCGGTGCCAGCCGAGGGTGCGCAGGAACTCGTCGTTCTTGACCTGGTCCTTGCCGAACATCTCCGACAGGCGTCCGGCCGTCATGTGGCGGCGCACGTCCATCTCGTAGAACCGGTCCTGCGCCTGGACGTAGCCCTGCGCCTTGAACAGGTCCTCGTCGGAGGAGGCGTAGATCTGCGGGATGCCGTGGTCGTCGCGTTTGACGTCCACGGGGCCCGACAGGCCGTCGAGGGTGACCGAGCCCTTGGTCTGCGGGAAGGAGGCGCGGACGGTACTGATGGACCAGTACGCGCCGTAGGCGACGCCGCCCACGATCGCCAGCACCAGAACGAGCACGAACAGGCGGGCTCTGCGCCCCTTCTTCCTGCCGGACTTGCCGGGCTGCTGACCCGTGGAGGCGGTGGTGTTCGGGGGCATCGCTGTCCTTGCTGTCCTAACGCGAGCGGCAGGTCGGGCTGTGCTTTTAACTGAGCGCTGGAGCAACGATAGGCGCAGGGCCCACCGGCACTTGACGCGGAGTCGGGAACGGGCGCGGACGAACGTTCGATCTCGCCCCCGACGAGTGTCAAGAAATCGTCAAGAGTTAGGTAAGGTAACGAAGTAGTTGGCTGCGGTGAACCGCAGTTTCGTGTGCGATGTACGTGCTCACGCGTGCGTGCGCGTAGCCAGGAAGGAAACGGCCGCTGACTGTCCACGACCTCAACCAGCTCCTGCTCGTCTGCTCGCTCGTCCTGCTCGTCGCCGTCGCAGCGGTCCGGATCTCCTCGCGCAGCGGGCTCCCCAGCCTGCTCATCTACCTGGCCATCGGCGTCGCCATGGGCCAGGACGGCATCGCAGGCATCCACTTCGACAACGCCGAACTGACCCAGGTCATCGGATACGGGGCCCTCGTCGTGATCCTGGCCGAGGGCGGTCTCGGCACGAAGTGGTCGGAGATCAAACCGGCGCTGCCCTCGGCGTCCGCGCTGGCCGTGGTGGGCGTCGCGGTGAGCGTCGGCGTCACGGCGGCCGCGGCGCACTACCTGATCGGGCTGGAGTGGCGCCAGGCGCTCATCATCGGGGCGGTGGTGTCCTCGACGGACGCCGCGGCGGTCTTCTCGGTGCTGCGCAAAGTGCCCCTCCCCGCGCGCGTGACGGGCACGCTGGAGGCCGAGTCCGGCTTCAACGACGCCCCGGTGGTCATCCTGGTCGTCGCCTTCTCCACGGCCGGTCCGATCGAGCACTGGTACGTCCTGATCGGCGAGATCCTCCTGGAGCTGGCCATCGGCGCCGCCATCGGCCTCGCGGTCGGCTGGCTCGGCGCCTGGGGACTGCGGCACGTGGCGCTGCCCGCCTCCGGCCTCTACCCGATCGCCGTCATGGCCATCGCCGTCACGGCGTACGCGGCGGGCGCCATCGCGCACGGCAGCGGCTTCCTCGCCGTCTATCTCGCCGCGATGATGATGGGCAACGCGCGCCTGCCGCACTGGCCCGCCACCCGGGGCTTCGCCGAAGGGCTCGGCTGGATGGCGCAGATCGGCATGTTCGTCCTGCTCGGCCTGCTGGTCACACCGCACGAACTGGCCGACGACTTCCTGCCCGCCCTCCTCATCGGCCTGGTGCTGACCATGGTCGCCCGCCCGCTGAGCATCGTCCTCGGCCTGCTGCCGTTCCGCGTGCCCTGGCAGGAGCAGGCGCTGATGTCCTGGGCCGGGCTGCGCGGCGCCGTGCCCATCATCCTGGCGACGATCCCCATGGTCGAGGGCGTCGCCGGCAGCCGCCGGATCTTCAACCTCGTGTTCGTGCTGGTCGTCGTCTACACCCTGGTCCAGGGGCCGACGCTGCCGTGGCTGGCCCGCAAGCTGCATCTGGGCCAGGACGCCGAGGCCGCCGACCTCGGCATCGAGTCGGCGCCGCTGGAGCGGCTGCGCGGGCATCTGCTGTCGTTCTCGATCCCCAAGGGTTCGCGCATGCACGGCGTCGAGGTGGGCGAGCTGCGGCTGCCGCCCGGCGCGGCCGTCACCCTCGTGGTGCGCGACGGGCAGTCCTTCGTGCCGCTGCCGACGACCGTGCTGCAACGCGGCGACGAACTGCTGGTGGTCGCCACCGACCCGGTCCGGGACGCCGCCGAACGCCGCCTGCGCGCGGTCGGACACGGCGGCAAGCTGGCCGGCTGGCTCGGCGCGGACGGGCCCGCGCCCTGACACCGCGCCGCCCCCAGCCGCGCCAACGCCGGATATTCGCAGGCGGGGCCCCTGATGGTGCTCATTTTCACAGGAACACCGCCGCCAGTTACCTGTACGATGAAGGCGCACCAGATCGAACCAACTCTGCCTGACGCAGAGCTGGCGCGACCGTATGGCGGCCGGCACGCCCCTGCTGAAGCGGGCCCGGTATCTACCGCAGTTCCGCGCAAGAGGACAGCTCTCGGCGCCGCCCCCGCACGCACGGGGCCGCGCTACCAGGCGGCAGAAAGGCACGGGCCGTGGCGACCACGGTCACCTCGTCGAAGAACTCGGCGGCGGCCTCCCGCCCGGGATACCTCCAGCTGCTGCGCACCCGCGGCGCCTGGACGTTCCTGCTCCCCGGCTTCGCGGCACGCCAGCCGTTCGCGATGCTCACCATCTCCATCGTGCTGCTGGTGCAGCACACCACCGGCTCCTACGGCGCGGCCGGCGCCGCGGCGGCCGTCACCGGCGTCTCCATGGCGGTGTTCGCGCCCTTCACCGGCCGGCTCGCCGACCGCTACGGGCAGCGCTCCGTCCTGATCCCCGGCGTGCTCCTGCACACCCTGTCGGGCCTGACGCTCACCGCGCTCGCCCTCGCGGACGCCCCCCTGTGGGCGCTGTTCGCGGCGGCCGTCCCCACCGGTGCCTCCGTGCCGCAGGTCGGCCCCATGGTCCGCGCCCGCTGGGGCGTCACCCTGAAGGACTCGCCCCTGATGACGACGGCGGCGGCCTTCGAGTCCGTCACCGACGAGCTGACCTTCGTCGTCGGACCGCTGCTGGCCACCGCCCTGTGCACGGCCGTCCACCCGGCCGCCGGGCTGGTGACCGAGGCCGCGCTGACCCTCGTCGGCGGTCTGCTGTTCGCCGCGCAGAAGACCACCCAGCCGTCGGTCGCGCCCCGCGGGCACGCACGCGTGGAGCACGTCTCCGCCCTGCGCGTCCCCGGCGTGCGCGTGCTGATCGTGACGTTCCTCGGCATCGGGTCCGTCTTCGGCGGCATGCAGGTCTCCCTCGCCGCGTTCACCGAGTCGATCGGCGAGCCCGGCCTGAACGGCGTCCTGTACGGCGTCTTCGCCGCGGGCAACATGCTCTCCGGCATCGCCTGCGGAGCCATCGCCTGGAAGGCCGCCCCGCACCGGCGCCTGGTCGTCGGCTACACCGCGCTCGCGCTGGCCGCGTCCGGCCTGTGGGCCGCCCACTCGGTGCTGCTCCTCGCCGGGCTCGGCCTGCTGGTCGGCATGTGCATCGCGCCCGCGCTGATCACCGGCTACACCCTGGTCGAGGACCTGGTCCCGGCCGGCGCCCGCACCGAGGCGTTCACCTGGCTGACGGGCGCCGTGGCGCTCGGGCAGGCGGCGGCCGTCACGGTCGCCGGACAACTGGAGGACCGCTACTGGGGCGGTGCCGGTTTCCTGGTCCCGGCGGGCGGCACACTGCTCGCCCTGATCACCCTGCTGGCGCTGCGCTCCCGGTTGGTGGCACGCTCCCCCGGGCGCACGGTCGCACGTGGCGTGGGTCACCGCGTGCCGGTGGCAGTGGACTGAGCGGCCGGAATACGTCACTATGGACCGTCGTTAGCACTCATCGAGTGAGAGTGCCAGGAGGAAGACAGTGCCGACCTACCAGTACCAGTGCACCGAGTGCGGCGAGGGCCTCGAGGCGGTGCAGAAGTTCACCGACGACGCCCTGACCGAGTGCCCGAACTGCAAGGGGCGCCTGAAGAAGGTGTTCTCGGCAGTCGGCATCGTCTTCAAGGGCTCCGGCTTCTACCGCAACGACAGCCGCGGCTCCTCGTCGAGCAGCACGCCGGCGTCCGCGAAGTCGTCTTCGTCGTCGTCCTCGTCGTCCTCGTCGTCGACGTCCTCCTCGGACTCGGGCTCCTCCTCGTCGGGCTCCGGCAGCTCCACGAGCAGCAGCACCGCCGCGTAGCACCGCGCGCTTCACGCGCACGCCGAATTCCTCACGGACCCTGTCGCCATCGGGCGACGGGGTCCTTGCGTGCCTGGTGAGGGCGGGGCCGGGGGTCTGGGCGGTCGCGCGAGGGGGCGGGGTGCGGCGGACGGAGCGAGGCGGCCGGGTGCGGCGGTCGAGGGTGCGGCGGTCGGGGCGAGGGGGCCGGGTGCGGCGGTCAGGGTAAGGGGGTGGGGTGTGGCAGTCGGGCCGAGGGGGCCCGGGTGTCATGGCCGTGCGGCTAGGGTCGGGGCATGGCGAACAAGGCGAACGCCGAGATCGGCGTGATCGGCGGCTCCGGTTTCTACTCGTTCCTGGACGACGTGACCGAGATAGAGGTCGACACTCCCTACGGGCAGCCCAGCGACTCCCTCTTCCTCGGCGAGGTCGCCGGCCGGCGGGTCGCCTTCCTCCCCCGGCACGGACGCGGCCACCATCTGCCGCCGCACCGCATCAACTACCGGGCCAACCTGTGGGCGCTGCGGTCGGTGGGCGTGCGGCAGGTCCTCGGCCCGTGCGCGGTGGGCGGGCTGCGCCCCGAGTACGGTCCGGGCACGCTGCTCGTGCCGGACCAGCTCGTCGACCGCACGAAGTCCCGCGCCAACTCCTACTTCGACGGGCTGCCGTTGCCCGACGGCACGGTGCCGAACGTGGTGCACGTGTCCCTGGCCGACCCCTACTGCCCCACCGGGCGCACGGCCGCGCTGAAGGCGGCACGCGGCCGGGACTGGGAGGCGGTGGACGGCGGCACGCTGGTCGTGGTCGAGGGCCCGCGCTTCTCGACCCGCGCGGAATCGCTGTGGCACCAGGCGCAGGGCTGGTCCGTGGTGGGCATGACCGGCCACCCCGAGGCCGCGCTCGCCCGTGAGCTGGAGCTCTGCTACACCTCGCTGACCCTGGTCACCGACCTCGACGCGGGCGCCGAGACGGGTGAGGGTGTCTCGCACGACGAGGTGCTGCGGGTCTTCGCGGCGAACGTGGACCGGCTGCGGGGCGTGATCTTCGACGCGGTGTCGGCACTGCCGACGACGGAGGAGCGGGACTGCCTGTGCAGGTCGGCGCTGGGCGGGATGGATCCGGGGCTCGCGCTGCCGTAGGGGCGGGGGCCGTCGGGGCGTGGGGCGGGGGCCGTCGGGGCGTGGGCCGAGGGC
>NZ_JARVKW010000031.1 GCF_029813775.1 Streptomyces sp. DH24
CCCCCGGACCTCGTGCGGAAACGCTCCTGCGGTACCGTCCGATCCAGGCACTGACCTGCGGATATTTACGGGACAGTACCCGAGCGGTACCGTGAACGCATGCCAGCTCTCAACGTGGAGTTCAGCGACCGCGAGCTAGAGGACCTCCGGCAGATCGCCAAGGAACGCGGTACGTCCATGAAGGCCCTCGTCCGGGAGGCCGCCGCGGCCGACATCGCCCGGCACCGGGCGCTGCAGGAGGGCGCGGAGGAGTTCCGCAAGTTCTTCGCCGCCCACGCCGACGAGTTCGCCGCCGCCTTCCCGGACGACGAACCGGCCGCCGGGGACGAGGGGCGGGTCGCCTGACCGATGGCACCCGTCATCCACATCGACGTGCCCTGGCTCCTCCAGCGTCACGAGGAGGTGCTGCCGGAGCAGCCCACGATCAACGACTTCTCCGCGCTGGTCGCCGCCGTCGCCCGGCACCGGGTCGACCCGCCCCGGCTCGGCGTCGACTCCGACCCGGCCTGGCGGGCCGCCGCCCTGCTGCACACCCTCGCCCTGCTCAAGCCGCTGCCGTCGGCCAACGCCCGCTTCGCCTGCGCGACGGCCGTGGCGTACATGTTCGTCAGCGGCGCCGGCATCGACCCGCCCTACGGCGCCCTCGTCGACCTCGCCCGCGACCTGATGTCCGGCAAGGCCGACGTGTACGGCGCGGCCGACCGGCTGCGGTCCTGGCAGATCTGACGGGCGCGCTGCGGTCCTGGCGGATCTGACGGGCGCACCGGGGCCGCCGGCCGAGGGCGGGAGGATCGGGGCCGGCGGTCCGTGTCGCGCGGGAGAGCCGCCGTCCCGCGCGGGGCCCGGTGCGAAGGGCCGCTTCCAGTGGACCACGCTGCCGTGGGAGCCGGCAGCGTGCGCGAAGCCCCGGCGGGCGCGGGGAATTCACACGGGGCGCATGAAAGGCGAAAGCCGCTGCGCACGGCGCCGGGAGTGCGGCCTTTCTGACTTTCTTTCAACGGTGCTGAGGTTGTCGGAGTGCCTTGTTGGGCCTGAGTGACTTGTGCCAGAGTGAACCCCCCGTGCGGAGGGGTAAAAGCCGGCCGTCGTACCGGGGCCGACCAACCGGGTGCGATTCGCGGTCGGTGAATTCCACCTCCCGCTTCGTCGCCCGAAAGGTCCGCACCGACTCCGGCGCCTTTACGGCGAGCTGCACTTCTGTGTCACGCGCGCGTGGGAAGGAAACAGCTCAGTGCCCACCCCCCACCCCCCTCGTCCCCCTTATCCGCCGCCCGGCGGCGATCCCGGAGAATCCGACGAGTCCCTGGTCGCCCGGCTCAAGGGCCGCAGCGAGGACGAGTCCGCCCGGACCGTCGCCCTGCTGATGGCGCGGCACTGGCAGGCGGCACACGACTACGCCGTGATCTGCCTGGCCTCCTCGGAGCCCGTCGCCGCCATGGTCACCGCGGCCGCGTTCCGCCGGGCCCTCGACCGCAGCGCCCTCGGCGCGCCGTCGTCCGCACTGCGTCCCCGGCTCCTCGTGACCGTCCGGGACACGGTCCGCGAGTGGGCCGCCGACGACCGGACATCCGGCGTTCTGCCCCCTTTGCAGAAACCCGCCGGCGGCCGAGGTATGCGCACGGCGAAGTCGCTCACGCCCGAAAACCGGACACTGGCCCAACGGTCATTTCAGTCCCTTCCGTCCGCAGCGCGCTGCTTGCTGTGGCACACCGAGGTCGAGGCAGAGGCCATATCCGTACCGGCCGGTCTGCTGGCCATGGACACCGACACCGCGTCGGCCGTCCTCGAACAGGCACGTGAAAAATTCCGGGAAGGCTGCGTCCGGGCCCACCGGGAACTCGCGCCGACCAAGGACTGCCGCTTCTACAACCGGCTCCTCGACGTCCCGATCCGGCGTGGCGGCGCCCTGCTGCCGGATGTCCGCGAGCATCTCGCCGAGTGCCGGCACTGCCGCTTCGCCGCCGAACAACTCAGCCACGTCGAAAGCGGCTTGGGGACCCTGCTCGCCGAGGCCGTGCTCGGCTGGGGCGCGCGGCGCTATCTCGACTCGCGGCCCGGCCGGACGGCACCCGGCTCACGCCGCGCGCGGGGCGCCGCGCGCCGCGGCCGGCACCGGACCCTGCTGCGGATGCCCGCCCCGGGCCGCTGGACGCCGCCCGTCCCGCGCTCCCCGCGCACCCTGCTCTCGGGCGTCGGAGCCGTCTCGGCCGTGGTGCTGACCACCGTCCTCATCGCGAACATGTGGTCCTACGACGGCGGCGCCGGCCCGGCGGCCTCCACCAGCGCCCCCGGCGGCGGGGCCACGGCACCCGGCGCCGCGTCCCCCGTCCCGCCCGACCCGGCCGGGCTGCCCACGGCGCCCCGGCAGGCGCGGCTGCGGAACGCCGCCGCCGACCTGTGCCTCGACGTGCGCGGCCGGGCCGAGGAAGGGGCGGGCGTGCGGCCGGCGGCCTGCTCGCCGGCGTGGACCCAGCAGTGGACGTTCGAGGAGGACGGCCTGCTGCGCAGCGCCGCCGACCCCGGGCTGTGCCTGGACTCCCGCGCGGACGCCGGGGTCGTCATCCTCGGCACGTGCGCCGAACGGGGCGACAGACGCGCCGACGACGTCCGCTACGACCTCACCGTCCGGGGTGAGCTGCTGCCGCGCTGGGAGAAGCAGCTGGCCCTCGCCGTCACCACCCCTGACGCGAACGCCGACGTCGTCGTCAAGGTGCGGGACGGCTCCGACGCGCAGCGCTGGCGCACCGATCCGGCCCCGGTGGCCGAGGGCTCCCTGTCCATCGCGGACAAGGACGCCCCGCCCGCCCGGGCGTCGGGGCTGTCCGGCAGACCCTAGTCGCGCCGGGCTCCGGGGCGGACACCGCGCGTCCGGCGCGGGTGCCCGCCCCGCTGCCGTCACACGGGGTCCGTGACCAGGTCGGCGGCGGTGAGCGTGGCCGGTGTGGCGTGTCCGGACAGGGCGAGGGTGAGGTCCAGTTCGGCGAGCAGGCAGCGGATCACGTGCTCGACGCCCGCCTGACCGTCCAGCCCGAGCCCGTACACGTACGGCCGTCCGACGAGCACCGCCCGCGCGCCGAGCGCCAGCGCCTTGAAGAGGTCGTCGCCGGTGCGGACGCCGCTGTCGAACAGCACGGTGAGCCGGTCGCCGACCGCCTCGACCACTCCGGGCAGCGCGTCGGCGGCCGCCACGGCCCCGGCCACCTGACGGCCGCCGTGGTTGGACACGATCACGCCGTCCATCCCGGCGTCCGCGGCCAGCCGCGCGTCGTCGGGGTGCAGCACGCCCTTGAGGACGATCGGCCCGTCCCAGTTCTCCCCCAGGAAGGCCAGGTCCGGCCAGGTCTTGGCGGGGTCGGCGAACATGCCGACGAAGTGCATCACGGCCGCGTTCGGGTCCTCGTGCACCGGCTTGGCGAGGCCCGCCCGGAACGCCGGGTCGGAGAAGTAGTTGGCGGTGCCCACGCCGTGCAGGAACGGCAGATATGCCTGGTCGAGGTCGCGCGGGCGCCAGGACAGCAGGGGAGTGTCCAGCGTGACGACGAGCGCGCTGTACCCGGCGGCCTTCGCGCGGTCCAGGAAACTGCGCGCCACCTCGCGGTCCTTCGGCCAGTACAGCTGGAACCAGCGCTCCCCGTCGCCCATCGCCTCGGCGACCTGCTCCATCGGCGTGCTGGACGCGGAGGACAGGACGAACGGCACGCCCTGTGCCGCGGCGGCCCGGGCGGCGGCCGGCTCGGCGTCCGGATGCATGATCGACAGCACGCCGACCGGCGCCAGCGCGAGCGGGGCGGGCAGCGCGCGGCCCAGCACCTCCACCGACAGGTCGCGGTCGTGCACGTCGCGCAGCACGCGCGGCACGATCCGGCGCCGGGCGAGGGCCGCCCGGTTGGCGCGGGCCGTGCTGCCGTCGCCCGCGCTGCCCGCCACGTAGCCGACCGGACCGGGGTCGAGGCGCTGCTCGGTGAGCTCCTCCAGCCGGGTCAGATCGGTGGGCAGCCGGGGCACCGCCCCCGTCATGCCGCTCAGGTAGATCTCGTACTGGAAGTCGGCCCAGTGCCTGCCCATGCGTAAGTCCCGTCTCTCGTCGCTGAGAACGCGCCGCCCCAGACCATACCCACGGGTAAGTACCGGTCCGCGCCCCGGGGACGGGCCCGGGGAGGTCCGCCGCGGGGGTCGGACAGGTCCCAATCGGAATGTTTCCGGCCTATTGCAGAGCGATCAGAATGCGCCAGTTGGCTGCTTAAGGCGATCAAGATTGGCGCTGTCAGGGCACTGCAACGTTCGAATTCTGTGACTTCGAGCCACTGATTCAACACGCAAGGTTACCGAAACCCATGGGGTCGAGGTGTGTTTCCGCAGCGGACTCGGCAGACTCGCGCTCGCCGGTCCGGCACTCACCGGGCACGGACCGGCACTCCTCGTAATCGAGCGGAAGGAAGCACACAATGCGGAACACCGCGCGCTGGGCGACGATTCTGGGTCTGACGGCCACCGCCGTCTGCGGACCCCTCGCAGGGGCCGGCCTCGCCGCCCCGCACGCCGCCCCCGCCTCGCTCTACGCCCCGTCGGCCCTGGTCCTGACCGTGGGTCACGGCGAGAGCCTGGCCGCCTCCACCCCGGAACGCGCGGTCACCCTGTCCTGCGCCCCGCGGCCCGCCGGCACCCATCCCGCCGCGCGGCAGGCCTGTGCGGAACTGCGCCTGGCCGCAGGCGACTTCGACGCGCTCGCGACCGCCGGGGGCGACGTGCTGTGCACCCGGGAGTACGACCCCGTCGTCGTCACGGTCGACGGCGTGTGGGAGGGCCGCCGGGTCTCCTACGAACGGACCTTCTCCAACGAGTGCGTGAAGGGCGCCGCAACGAGCGTCTTCACGTTCTGAGGGACCGGGATCGCGCGGTCCCCGCGCACCTGAGGTGACTCGTGGCTGGGGAGCGCGAGTGCCTGTGCGCGGGCCGGCGATCTCGTGCCGGGGGACCGGTGGGCGGAGTGGGGCCGCCCGTGGGTTCGCCGGTCGTGCCGGGGCGGGACGCCACTGCCGTGGGGACGGCGGCGCCCGCCCCGGCGTTCGTGTGCCGGGGGGGGCCGGCTCCCGCACCGGGCCGGCCTCAGTCGTCCGGGCGCTCCTGCGGGGAACCGCCGGAACGGTCCTTCGGCGGCGTCCTGGACCGGTGGCTGGTGTCGCACCACGGATAACGGCGGCTGCGGCGGCAGGTGCACAGGGCGACCCGGAAGCGGTCGGACGACACGGTCGTGCCGTCCTCCAGCTCCACCTCCACCGGGCCCTCCACGAGCATCGGTCCCCGGCGCCGGACGGTGATCCTGCGGGGCGGGTCAGACGGGGCGTTCGGCACGGACCACCACCAGCTCTTCCTCGTTCTCGGCCGGGTCGAGCAGACCCCGCTCCCTGAGCCAGCGCTCCCGGCCGCGCAGCACCGGACCGAACGCCACCCGGCGCCGCCGGGTCACCGCGGCCTTCAGTCCCGCGGCGCGCAACTGCCCGAGCGTCCGGTCGGGCGCGCTGAGCGAGGACTGCACGACCAGCAGAACACCGCCGGGACGCAGCACGGCGGGTGCCTCACGGCAGATCTCGTCGAGGACGAGCCGCCCGTCGCGGCCCGCGTCCCAGGCCCGGGCCGCGCCGCGCGGACCGTCGCCGGGCGCCGGCACGTACGGCGGGTTGGCGATCACGAGGTCGAAGGTCTCGCCGCGCACCGGCTCGAAGAGGTGCCCGTGCCTGACCCGGATCCGCGCTCCGGCCAGCAGGGCGTTGACGCGGGCGGCGCACACCGCGCGCCACGACGCGTCCACGGCTGTCACCCGGGTTCCCCGCCGCGCGGCGGCCAGGGCGAGGGCGCCGCTTCCGGTGCCGACGTCGAGAACGTCCGCGCCGGGCGGAACCGGCTCGTCGTAGAGGGCCCCGGTCAGCAACCGGGTGTCGTCCTGAGGGGCGTACACGCCCGGCAGTACCAGTGGATTCACGTCCGTCCAGGTACCCCGGCATTCAGGATTCATGGGGAGGATTCCGGCTCGACGGGTGTCGGGAGCGGCGTCCGCAGCGCCGAGCGGCCGTCCTGCCAGTCCGCAAGCAGGCGTGCCCCGAGGCGGTCCTCTACGTGACCGGTGGCGTCGATGCCGAAGACCACGTCCGGGGCGAGGTGCGGCTCCTGCTCCAGCAGCCCGCCGATGACGTCGTGCCGCACCACCTGCTCGTGCACGGCGTCGGCCTCGACGTGCTCGTCGTAGAAGTGCTCGGCGGCCGGACCCGCGCCCGTGCGGCGCATCGCCTCGGCCAGCCGCCGGGAACCGGGCGACGAGGTGATCTCGACGGCCGCGAAGTGCCCCACGAGCGCGCCGCGCAGCTTTCGGTGCAGCCCGAACAGGGACATCATGTTCACCGTGACCAGGGCCTCGGCGTTGGCCGCGTCGAGATGCCGCCCGTACGTGGTGTCCAGGCCCAGGTCGGTCATCAGGTCCGCGAACAGCCGGGCGTGCACGCGGTCGGCGCGACCGCCGCCGAACTCGTCGAACTCCACCGCGGCCATCGCCGCCTTGGCCCGGCCCGACAGCCGCGGCAGCACCCAGGCGTGCGGGTCGGCCTCCTTCAGGTGGTACAGGGAGCGCAGCGCCGCGTACTCGCGCAGGTGCCACAGCTCGCCCTTGTCGCGCAGAAAGTACGACACGCCGGTGCCGTCCACCGGCTCGACCAGGAGGTCGGCGATCGCGTCCGCCACGCTGTCGTGGACCGGGGTGTCCGCGCGCAGGGCGGCCAGGAAACGGCCCTCCAGCGCGGCCCGGGTGCGGAGCAGGTCCGGGTCCCATTCGAGGTCGGCGGGCACCCCCGCGAAACCGCGGTAGTGCAGCTCGTAGCACAGGTAGAGGGCGAGCTGGAGGTCGTCGCCGTACGGGTCCGCGTCCGCCGTCGCGTCGGGGCCGGGCAGCGGACCCGCACCGCGCAGGTACCGCGCGACGGCCTCGGAGAGCGGGCCCCGGGCCGTCGGCAGTCGTGGTTCTTCACTGTCGTGCGCCATGCGCCCCGGGTACCCGGAGCGGGCTCCGGCACGCCCGGGTGTGGGGCACCTGTCGGAGGGCCTCCACGGACCCGGCCCGCGGTCCGGCCACACGGGCGAGGAAGGCGGCCGCTCAGTCGTCGCCCGAGGACTGCTCCTGGGCGCCCGTGTTCGGGGTGATGGCCTCCCCGGCCTCACCCCTGCGGCGTCGCTGCCGGTCGGTCTCGGTGGTGCGGCGCTCGGCCTCCTCCACCTCGGCGAGGACCTCTTCGAGTGCCGTGTTCGGCTGTTCCTCGGAACGCTTGCGGTCGTCGGTCACGGAGCCTCCTTAGGGAGTCGGTGGGCGGGGCGTGGCCAGGCGGGTCAGCCAGCAGGAGCTCAGTCGCTCAGTGGGTCGCCGTCGCGATCCGCAGGGGTACCGGGCCCGGCGGAGCGGGCTCCTCGGCGTGTCGGCTGACCTCCGCCCACCACGACGGACCGTCCTCGATGTGGCGCAGCAGGATGCCCTCGCGGATCGCCCACGGGCAGATCGTCAGCGTCCGCAGGCCGGTCAGCTTCATCGCCGTGTGCCCCACCACCGCGCCGGCCAGGCTCTGCGCGGCCCGCGGCGCGGAGATTCCCGGCAGCCGGGCGCGCTCGGCTGCGGGCAGCGCGGCCAGCCGGTCGATCGCCGCGCCCAGGTCCGCGCTGCGCAGCCGGCGCTCCACGAACGGCCCCTGCCGCCCGGGCGGGGCACCGCACAGCCGGCCCAGCTGCTGGAAGGTGCGCGAGGCGGCGACCGCCGTCTGCGGACGCTCCCAGCGGATCCGCCCCGCGACGTCGCGCAACTGGTGCCGCACCCTGCGGCGCAGCGCCCGCACCTGCTCGGGCGCCGGCGGGTCGGCGTCGGCGAAGAACTCGTGGGTCAGACGGCCCGCGCCCAGCGGCAGCGACGCCGCGAAGTCCGGCAGCCTGCCCCGGCCGAACGCCACCTCCAGGGAGCCGCCGCCGATGTCGAGCATCGCAAGCGGCCCGGAGCGCCAGCCCATCCAGCGCCGGGCGGCGAGAAACGTCAGCTCGGCCTCGACCTCGCCCGGCAGGGTGCACAGGGCGACGCCCGTGCGGGACCGGACCGCGCGCAGCACGTCGTGACTGTTCGGCGCGGCCCGTACGACGGCGGTGGCGAAGGCCAGCGGCGCGGCGGCGCCCCACCGCTCGGCCGTCCTGGCCGCCGCGGCCACGGCGTCGACGAGTCGTTCGACGGCTTCCTCCGGCACCGGACCGCCGGGCGCCACCTGCTCCGACAGCCTGAGCCGCCACTTGGCGGTGTGCACCGGCAGCGGAACCCCGCCCTGCGCGTCCGCCACCACGAGCCGGACCGCGTTCGACCCCACATCCACGACGCTGATTCGCATAGAACGGTGAGTACCCGCGTACGCCCGCGAGCAACGGGCGAAGCCGGCCGAACTCCGGGAAAACGAGGGGAGAACCCGGGAAGAAGTCCGAAAGAAGCCCCCGAGCGGCCGACCGGGACGTCCGCCGCACCGCGCCGGACGCGCACGCGCGGCGAGCGGGCCGGCGGACCGCGCACCGGGGTCGGCCCTCACGCCATCTGCCGCCGCACCAGCTCGTGCAGCCGGCCGCCCGTGTCGGCGAGCAGCTGCGCGGGCGGGCCCTGCTGGATGACCTTGCCGTCCTCCATCACGATCACCCGGTCCGCGTCCAGCACCGTCGACAGCCGGTGCGCGATCACGACGCGGGTCGCGTTGAGGGCCTTGGTGCTCTCGATGACCGTGCGCTGCGTCTCGTTGTCGAGGGCACTGGTCGCCTCGTCGAAGAACAGGATCCGCGGGCGGCGGATCAGCGCCTGCGCGATCATCAGCCGCTGGCGCTGACCGCCCGAGACGGCCCCGCTGCCCGAGACGATGGTGTGCAGGCCCATCGGCATCCGCCGGATGTCCTCGGCCAGGCCCGCCATCTCGGCCGCGGCCATGGCCTCCTCCGGCGTGTACGGCTCGCTGCCGCAGATGACGTCCAGGATCGAACCGGTGAACGGCTGCGCGTGCTGGAGCACCACACCGCACTGCCGGCGCACGGCCGACTGGTCCAGGGCCGCGAGGTCCTGACCGTCGTACAGCACGCTGCCCGACACCGGCCGGTCGAAGCCGATCAGCAGCCGCAGCAGCGTGGACTTGCCGCAGCCGCTCGGGCCGACGATCGCGACGAACTCGCCGGGCCGCACCGCGAACGACACGTCGTCCAGGACGAGGGGCCCGTCGTCGGCGTACCGGAACGACAGCCGCCGCGCCTCGATCGCGCCGGTCAGCGGTCCCGGCCGGGTGCTCGCGGTGCGCACCTCGGGCGTCGCCTCCAGCACCGGCCGGATCTCCTCGAACAGCGGCAGCGCCGCCACCGCGGAGACGAACGCGCCGGTCAGCTGCGTGACCGAGGTCAGCAGCATCGTCACCGACGTGTTGAAGGTGAGGAACGCCGCCGCCGACATGGTGCCGCGCGCGGGACCGGCCAGCAGCATGAACATCAGCAGCGTGCACAGCGGCAGATAGACCGCCCCGAGCACCGTCGTGAGGTTCTTGATGCGGCCGACCCGCTGCTGGAGCTCACGGCTGCGCGCGAACTGGGCCGCCCACGCCGCGTACGCGTAGTTCTCGGCCGCCGCGACCCGCAGTTTCGGCAGGCCGCGCAGGGTCTGGAACGCCTGGTTGTTGAGCTTGTTGGTGAGCACCACGAGCCGCCGCTGCCAGCGCACCTGCCACAGCCCCAGCCCCATGAACACGGCCGCGATCACGACGAGCATGCCGATCGCCGCCAGCGCCATGGGCACGCTGAACCACAGCAGCAGGCCCAGGTTCATCGCGCCGACCGTGACCGACTGAGCCACCGTGGGCCCGACGCCCGCCAGCAGCCTGCGGATCGCGCTGATGCCCATGGCGGCGCTCGCCAGCTCACCGGTGGACCGCTCGGTGAAGAACTTCGTCGGCAGCC
Organism: Streptomyces sp. DH24; assembly: GCF_029813775.1. Lineage (GTDB taxonomy): Bacteria > Actinomycetota > Actinomycetes > Streptomycetales > Streptomycetaceae > Streptomyces. The sequence continues at coordinate 9,991 of NZ_JARVKW010000031.1, forward strand.
TCAGCAGCCGGTCCCACACCGCCGGCTGCAGCGTCGCCTCGACCCGGCCCTCCAGCCGCAGGATCGTCAGGTTCTGCAGCAGCATGAACGCCGCCGCGACCACGCTGCTGAGCATCACCGCCAGACACACCTGGACGATCAGGTCCGTCTGCGCCGCCGGCACGAAGTCGCCGAGCACCTTGCCCGTCGCCACCGGTACCAGCGCCCCGATGGCCACCGTCACCAGACCGCTCAGCAGCAGGCCGACGAGGTCCCGGCGCGTGCCCCGCATGCAGAACCGCAGCAGCCCCGCAGGGCCGAGCCGCTTCTCCGGCAGCGGGCGGTAGAACATCACCGCGCGCGGCTCGAACTCCTCGGCGTTGGCCTTCTCGACCGGCGTCTCCCGCCCGGTCGACGGATGCACCGCCACGTACCCGCCGCGCCGCCACAGCAGCGCGACCGGCGCCCCCGACAGCGCCCGGTGCCCGACCAGGGGCCCCACGTCGTCCCGCCACCACTGGCCGTCGAGCCGTACGGCGCGGGTGCGGACCCGGGAGGCCACGGCGATCTGCTCGACCGGGTCCAGCCGGTCGCCGCCCGTGCCGCTCTGCGCGGGCTCGGCCAGCACGATCCCCGACCGACCGGCCACCAGCTTGCACGCCGCGTACGTGGCGTCGGCGTCGGCCGCCGTGGCGCGCCGCTCGGACCGCTTGCCGATGGAGGCGAGCAGCGTGCGGTCCGCCTGGGCGCGCACCGCCTCACCGGCCTTGATGCCGGCCGCCGTCCGCGTCTCGTGGGAGCGCTCCAGCTGCTCGATCCAGCGGTCCAGGGTGGTCAGCAGCCGGTACTGCTGGTCGACCACGCTCTGCCACAGCGCCGGGTCCATCAGCAGGTCGGCCGCCGCCTCCGCGCCGTACAGCGAGCCGTACTGCACGCTGCCCGGCGGCACCTGCATCCAGAACACGTCGTCGTCGGCGGGCGCCACACCCCCGTCGCCGGCCATCGGCGCCTGGAACAGGATCGACAGGCTGCGGCCCACGCCGAGGGCGAGCGCGTACTCCAGCGGACTCGTCGTCGGCGGCACGTACTGCGGGTTGCCGTACTCGTCGTACGACCACGTCTGGGTGCTCGCCGGCTGGTACAGCTCGCGCAGCCCGATGCGGCGCACGACGCAGTTCCGCAGCGGGCGCGCGACCAGGGTGTGCTGCGGTCCGGTCACCGGGCCGAGCAGCAGCGAGCCCGCCTCCAGCCGGCCGAGGTGGTGCCAGTGGCCCTGCTGCTCCGCGTCCACCGCGAACAGGTCGACGGCGCCCGACGCGACGAGCCACAGCACCTGCGGCCCCTCCAGGTCGAGGCGGCTGAGCCCCGCGCAGTCGATGGGTGTGCCGAGCGCGCCGAACGCGCCGAGAACGAGGTCGCCCTCGTGGCCGGTCGTCATCTCACCGCTCCCTGACCAGCGCCGCGTACGCTCCGCCGCGCGCCACCAGTTCGTCGTGCCGCCCGCGCTCCACGATCGTGCCGTGCTGGAGAACGACGATCTCGTCGCTGTCGCGCACGGTGCTGAGCCGGTGCGCGATCACCACGCAGGCGCAGCCTCGCTTGCGCAGGTTGTCCATCACGACCAGCTCGGTCTCCGCGTCGAGCGCGCTCGTCACCTCGTCCAGCACCAGGATGCTCGGCCGGCGCACCAGCGCCCGGGCGATCTCCAGGCGCTGGCGCTGTCCGCCGGAGAAGTTCCGGCCGTCCTGCTCCACCCGGCTGCGGATTCCGCCCGGGCGGCGCACGATCACGTCGTAGAGCGCCGCGTCCTGGAGCGCCTCCTCGATCGCGTCGTCCGGGATCGACGGGTCCCACAGCGCCACGTTGTCGCGGACGGTGCCCTCGAACAGGAACACCTCCTGGTCCACGAAGGACACGGAGGCGGCCAGCGCGCCGCGCGGGATGTCCTCGATGCGCTGCCCGTCGATGCGGATCACGCCCTCCCACGGGGTGTAGAGGCCCGAGATCAGCCGGGAGACCGTGGACTTTCCGCTGCCCGAGCCGCCGACCAGGGCGACCTGCTGCCCGGGGCCGACGGTCAGGTCGAAGCCGCTGAGCAGCGGCTTGTCCAGCGGGTTGTAGCCGAAGGTGATGTTCTCCAGCTCGACGTGCCCGTGCAGCCGGCGCGTGGAGTCGCCGGTGCCGGGACGGCCGTAGAGCGGGTCGGCCTTGAAGTTCTCCACGTCCTTCAGGCGGGCCACGTCGGCCGCGAAGTCCTGGATGCGGCCCGCGACGCCGTTCAGCCGGGTGAGCGGGGCCGTGAAGCGGGTGACCAGTGCCTGGAAGGCGACCAGCAGGCCGATCGAGATGTGGCCCTCGACCGCGCGCATGCCGCCGATCCACAGGATCAGCGCGCTGTTCAGCGTGGCGAGCGTCGGCGCGACCACGCCGAGCCAGGCGCTCGGCACACCGAGCCGCTGCTGCTCCTCCAGCGTGGTGGCGTGCTGCCCGGCCCACTTGCGGAAGTAGCCGTCCTCGCCGCCCGTCGCCTTCAGCGTCTCGATCAGCTGCAGGCCGGTGTAGGCGGTGTTCGTCAGCCGCGCCGTGTCCGCGCGGAGCTTCGCCGTCCGGGTGGCGCGCAACCGGATGACGACCCGCATCGCCACGATGTTCAGCAGCGCCACGCCGATCCCGACGAAGGTGAGCTGCGGGTCGTACGTGTACAGCAGCAGCGCGTACAGGACGACCACGACCGCGTCGACGCCCGCCGCCGCGAGGTCGCGGGCCAGCGTCTCCGCCACGGCGTCGTTGGACTGCAGCCGCTGCACGAGGTCGGCCGGGCTGCGCTGCGAGAAGAACGTCACCGGCAGCCGCAGCAGATGCCGCAGGAACCGGGCGCTGGACAGCGTGGAGGAGATGATGCGGCCGTGCAGCAGGTTGGCCTGCTGGAGCCAGGTCAGCACCACCGTCAGCAGCACGCACGCCGCCATCGACGCGAACAGCACGCCCAGCAGCGAGGTCTGGCCGCCGATCAGAAACATGTCGATGTAGGTGCGGCTCAGCGCCGGCACCGCCGCCCCGACCAGCACCAGCAGCAGACTCGCCAGCACCGCGGCGGGCAGGGTGCCCGCCGTGCCGCGCAGCCGGGCCGGCATCGCGCCCAGCACGCCCGGTTTGCGGCCGCCCCGGCTGAAACCGTCGCCGGGCTCCATCACCAGCACGACGCCGGTGAAGCTGCCGTCGAAGTCCTCCATGGGCACGAAACGGCGGCCCTTGCCCGGGTCGTTGATGTAGACCCCGCGGCGGCCGAGGCGCCGGCCCATGCCGTCGTAGACGACGTAGTGGTTGAACTCCCAGAACAGGATGGCCGGGGCCGTCACCTCGGCGAGCGCCGCGGTGTCCATCTGCATGCCCTTGGCGGTCAGGCCGTAACTGCGCGCGGCCTTCAGCAGGTTGCTGGCGCGCGAGCCGTCCCGGGACACGCCGCAGGCGATGCGCAGCTCCTCCAGCGGGACGTGCCTGCCGTAGTGGCCGAGGACCATCGCCAGCGAGGCCGCGCCGCACTCGACGGCCTCCATCTGGAGCACCGTCGGGGTGCGGACCGTCTTCACCCGGCCCGTGGGTACCTTGCGCCTGGGCGGGGCGGCGCGCCGCCGGGAGCGGGTGTCCTGCGCGGCGCTCACGGCAGCAGCCAGTCGACGGGACGCTGGTCGGAAAGCTCGATCGAACCCGTGGCGAGGGTCATCGAGGTGAGGCCGAACGGCGGCCCGTCGGCGGTCGACCACGCGTAACCGCTCCTGGTGCCGGACGACTTGTCGAGGCGGACGGTCACGGCCACCGGCCTGCCCTTCCTGGTGAACTGCTCGCCCAGCTGGCTGTCGCCGAGGAACGCCGCGATCTGCTGGGCGGACTGGGCGGTGCGGTCCACGGACTTCACATGGCCGCGCAGCACGCCGTACTCCTGGCTGGGCACCGACTGGAGCGTCAGGTCGACGGAGGCGCGCGCGGGGATCGAGGCCGCGTTCTCGGCGGGCACGTACACGGTCGCGTACAGCGGGTCGTCCGCGTGGGCGACCTTCTCGATCGCGGCGACGTTCGCGCCGGTCCGGATGATCTGGCCGACCGTGGCGGCGATCGCGCTGACGCGTCCCGCGTCGACGGTACGGACGACGGTCTCGCCCTGCTCGGTGCGGACCTTGAGGACGGGGGAGTTGGCGGGCAGCCGCCGGCCCTGCTCGGTGAGGACCGCGGTGACCTGGCCCGCGACGGGGCTCTGCAGGAGGTAACTGCCCTGGCCGTGGGTGAGGACGGCGGGCGCGCTGACCGTGGAGGACACCGAGCCGGTGGTCGCCCACACGGAGGCCGCCGCCATCGCGACCAGCGTCACCGACATGACGAGCCAGCCCTGCGGCCGGGCGAACCGCACCGGGAGGTCCAGCTCTTCGGGCGACTGGAGCTTGGCGAGGGCCTGTTGGCGGAACTGCACGGACTTTCCCTCACCTGCGAGACCACTCGGACCGGCCGGCGCGGGCGCGGGGCTCGCGGAGCGGGCCGGATGAACGACCGGACTGACGGCCGGGTGAACGGCCGGATCGAAGACGACAACCGAGAATCCCGGAACCGCCGGCTGCGGCTCCGGGACTCATACGCACAGCGGCGCGATCAGAGACCGGCGACCAGGCCCTGGACCGGGGCGACGTTCAGGCCGGTGACACCCTCGACCGTGCCGACGACCGTGTCGACGGTCTGGGTGACCGGGGCAACACCGTTCAGGGCGCCGGTGGCGCTGTTGAGGGTGTTGACGGACAGACCGCCGGAGACGTTGTCGAGCTCGGCGTCGGAGATCTCAACGGTCTCAACCTGGGGGGTGTTCATAATGGAACTTTCCCTTCGTATGGACATTCACAAGGGGGGAGCGGCCCCCTCTGGGGGACAGACGGACGGCCGCCACCGCGGGCACCGGGCACCCCGTCTCCGGGGGTCCGAACGGTCCCTGCGGTGCGATGGATCAAAGCACGCAGCGCGTCCGGGCTTCCAATCAACCAAACCCCCCATCAGGCCATTTGACGCACAGACGGGTCGAACGGTGCAGGCTTGCGCACGACGCGGCGGCGACTTCTTCACATGCCCCACGGCATCGGTTCGCCCGACCCCTTGCGTCTCTCCCGGCGATTCCGGCACTCCCGCACCAATGGCATAACCCGGCTCGGACGCGTGTGCGGGTCGGCCAACCCCGGTGACCGCGTTGGGCAGTCGGTGTGCAGATTCCCTGAAGCCTGGATTCCGTTCCTTGCCCGGAACGGAGCGTTGTCGATCGGTTGCGCTCCGTGTTTGCCCGCAAGTGAGCGCCGCGACTTCTGAATGGTGGTCAGAAGGGATGCCCGGCACGCCCATTGCGCGTCCGGCGCGGCACGCGGCGGTTCCCGCGCCGCGCGCACGCCGGACTCAGGGACCCGCGGACGGGATTGAACGCCCCACCGGGCCCGTGCGTACCACCTGCCGTCCAGGCGCCCCGACAGCTGCCGACCGGTGGCACGGTCCCCGTACCCCAGGAGGTCGAGAAGTTTGAGTCACAAGCGAATCGCGAAGCGCAAGGCCGCGTTGGCGGCGGGCACCGTGGTCGCGCTCGGCGCGGCCACGATCCTGCTGCCGAACGCCAGCGCCTCGCAGGACGACGCCTCGGACGCCGCCGCACCCAGGACCCTGAAGGCGGAGGACGCCTCGGACCTCGCCTCCCGGCTCGCCGGCCTGCTCGGCGACGCCTTCGCCGGCTCGTACTACGACGCGGACCAGCGGCAGCTCGTGGTCAACGTCGTGCCCGGCGACGACAGCAGCGTGATCGTGCGGGCGAAGAAGGCGGGCGCGGCCGTCCGCGAGGTCGCCAACAGCACCGCTGAGCTCGAAGCCGGCGCGCGGACGCTGAGGTCCGAGGCGGCCGTCCCCGGCACCGCGTGGGCCGTCGACCCGCGCACCAACAAGATCCTGGTGACCGCCGACAGCACCGTCACCGGCGCCGCGTGGGACCGACTGGAGTCCACGGTCGACGGCCTCGGCTCCGGCATGGCGACCATCAGGAAGTCCGCCGGCACCTTCAGGACCTTCGCCTCGGGCGGCGACGCCGTCTTCGGCGGCGGAGCGCGCTGCTCCCTCGGCTTCAACGTCACCGCGGGCGACGGCTCGCCCGCCTTCCTGACGGCCGGGCACTGCGGCGTCGCGAGCGAGCAGTGGTCCGACGCGGAGAACGGGGCGCCGATCGCCACCGTCGACCGGGCCACCTTCCCCGGCGCCGGCGACTTCGCGCTCGTCAGGTACGACGACCCGGACACCGAGGCGCCCAGCGAGGTGAACGCCGGCGGGCAGACCGTCCGGATCAGCGAGGCTGCCGAGGCAGTCGTCGGCCAGCAGGTGTTCCGGATGGGCAGCACCACGGGACTCGCCGACGGCCAGGTCCTCGGGCTCGACGCCACCGTCAACTACCCGGAGGGCACGGTCGCCGGGCTCATCCAGACCGACGTGTGCGCCGAACCGGGCGACAGCGGCGGCCCACTGTTCACCCGGGACGGCCTCGCGACAGGCCTGACCTCGGGCGGCAGCGGTGACTGCACGGTCGGCGGCGAGACGTTCTTCCAGCCGGTCACCACGGCCCTGGAGGCGGTCGGCGCGACCCTCGGCGACGGCGGCGACGGCGGCGAGGGCGACGCGGGCGCCGACGGCCAGGACGCCGGTGCCGGTGGTGACGAGGCAGGCGGTGCCGGTGATGGCGCGGCAGACGGTGAGGGCGCGGGCGTCGGTGGTGACGCGGGCGTCGGTCACGACGAGACCGGCGGTGAGGACGCGGGCACCGGCGAGGAGCCCGGCGCGCCCGGCACCGCGCCCGGCACCGCACCCGGCGCCGGACGCGGCAACGGCCTCGCGAACGGCCACGAGCGGACGGACTGACCCACCCGCAGCGCGGCACCACGCCGACGGTTCCGCGCCGCACGGCTCGGTACCGACGGTTCCGCGCCGCTCGGCACCCAGGCACCGCTCGGCCACACCCGCGGTTCCGGCCGGGCGGTGGCCGGTCCGGCTCCTCGGCGGGAGGCCGGACCGGCTCTCACCCGTCGCCCCGGGCCCGCAGCAGCAACAGGGCGATGTCGTCGAGCCGTTCGCCCTCGCGCGCGTTCCCGTGCACGAGGGCGTCGGCCAGCTCGTCCAGGGGCAGGTCCCCGGCGTCGGACAGGCGGCGGCCGAGCGCCGCGAGCGCGTCCTCGAAGTCCACGCCTGGGGACTCGACCAGCCCGTCGGTGTAGAGGACCAGCAGACTGCCGGGGGAGAGGTCGACCTCCGTCGTCGGGTACGAGGCCGACGCGTCGATCCCCAGCAGCGGGCCACCGGCGAGATCCAGCACCCGCACCCGCCCGTCCGGACGTCGCAGCAGCGGCGGCGGATGACCCGCACGGGCCATCACGGCCCGCCCCCGCTCCCGGTCGAGCCGCAGATAGAGGCAGCTCGCGAAGAGATCGGAGCCGAGGTCGATCAGCAGCCGGTTGGTGCTGCTCATCACCTCCTCCGGGGCCTGCCCCACGGCCGTGTACGCCCGCACCGCCGTGCGGAGCTGCCCCATCAGCCCCGCCGCCGTCACGTTGTGCCCCTGTACGTCCCCGATCACCGCGGCCGCCATCCCGGACACCGGCACCAGGTCGTAGAAGTCGCCCCCGATGTCCATGCCCTGCGTGGCCGGCAGATAGCGGGCCGCCGTCTCGAAGCCCGGCAGCGGCGCCAGCGAGTGCGGCAGCAGCGCCTCCTGCAGGCCGTGCGCCAGCCGGTGCTTCGCGTCGTACAGCAGGGCCCGCTCCAGGGCCTGCGCGATCATGCCGGCCAGACTCGTCAGCACCGCCCGTTCGTCCGCCGGGAACGGATGCGGCTCGGCGTACGCCAGCACGAGGGTGCCCACCGGCCGCCCGGAGGCCATCAGCGGCAGGTACGCCCACGCCGCGTTCCCGTCGGGCGTCTCGCGCCGCGCCGGATACAGGCGCTCCAGCTCCTCCTGCGACTCCAGGAACGCCGGCACGCCCGTCCGCAGGACCTGCGTGCCCGGCGTCCGCTCGGTGAGCAGCATGCCGTCGAACCGCTCCACGATCCGCGGATCGGGATACCCGCGGTGTCCCAGCACGTGCATGCGGCCCACCCGGGAACCGAGCACGACCAGCGCCGTGCAGCCCACGGCCGGCGCGACGTCGTCCGCCACCCGCTGCACCACGTCCTGCGCGCTCACCGCCTCCGTCAGCGCGCTGGCCAGCGTGAGCACCTGCGTGATGGTGACCAGCCGGGGTGCGGCGGCACGGTGTCGCGCCGTCCGGTTCAGCTCCGTCACCGCCCGGGCCCGGCTGACGCGCACGCTCAGCCCGGTGGTGCTCGGATACAGCCGGAACGACAGCCAGTCGCCGGGCGGCCGCAGCGCCACGAACGAGGTCGTGTGCTGGCTGATCAGCGCGGCCCGGTACCGGTCCTCGTACACCGGGTCGTTCAGCCACGGCACCGACACCCACAGCGGGGTGCCGAGCAGCTCGCCGACCTGCGCGCCCATCAGCTCCGCCGCCGCCGGGTTGGCGAACGTCACCCGCCCGTGCAGATCGAGCGAGCACAGCCCGTACGGCAGCCGCGACACCATCCGCGCCGCCTCCACCGAGCCCAGCGTGTGGGCCGCGCCCCGCAGCGCCGGCTCGGCCGACAGATCGGGCTCGGGGTGCACCGGGCGGTTCTCCTCGGCGGCCCGCTCCAGGCGCAGCGCCAGCCGTTCGCAGCCCGCGCGCAGATGGTCGCGCTCCCCTTTCGACAGCTCCGGCGGATGCGAACCGGGCCAGGTCACGAAGACCGATCCGTACGCCCGGGAGGCGGTCGCGACCGGCAGCGCGGCCAGCGCGAAGGGATAGGGCAGCACCATGGCGATGCGCGGGAAACGGCGCGCCATCTCCTCCTCGCCGCCCACCCACACCAGCCGCCGCTCGCGCAGCGCCTCGGCGACCGGGACCGGCGCGCTCAGGCCCACCCGTTCCCACGGCGCCGCGAAGACCCGGGGCAGCCCCGCCATCACCGCCATCTCCAGCACCGGCTCGTCCGGCGCCAGCAGATACACGGCACCCGAGTGGGCGTGCACCTCGTCCATCATCGAGGCCAGCGCGAGGGAGAGCAGCGGGCGGCCGGGCGGCGTCCGTGCGTCCGCGGAAGCCCGTGCCGGTGACGGCCCGTCCGGCACGCCGACCACCTCCTCGCCCGGCGCAGTGACGGTTCCAGGCCTCAAATCTCCCTCCCCGGCCCCCGTTCCGCACCACGAACGGCCGGCCGCCCCGACCGGCCCGCGCGGGCGTCATACGGGGTGGGGGTACGTACGCCCTGTGCGCCCCCGCGTACCCGTACCACCGGACCGTGCCACCACCAGGCCGTGCCGCGGGGCCGGGCCGCGGCCACCGCGGAACGTCCGCAGGGGCTGCGCGGGCGCGGCATAAGCGCTGTAATGACGGCGTGGCCAGTGAGGACGCGGCGGGACGCGGAGCGACGATGCCGCGTGCCGAGACGGCCCTGAGGACCCTCACCTCGGCCCCCGCCTCACCCGAACGGACGCGCCGCGTGCTGGAACAGGCGCTGGTCTTCGCGGGGGCGGCGTTCGTCGGCGTCTACACCCCCGGCGAGGACCCCCAGCTGCTGTGCCTGGTGGAGTCGGCCGGCGTGCCGAGAACCCTGTACGGCGTCCGCGACAGTTATCCGATCGCCGGGCACTCCCCGGTCGCCGACGCGCACCGCGCCGGGCAGGCGGTGTGGCGGTGCCCCGCCGAACTCGCCGAATCGGCCGAGTCCCGGCGCGTGCCGTCCCGCGAGTTCTTCGTCGGCGCGCTGCCCCTGCGCGGCGAGCACAGCGGCGGCCTCCTCGCCGTCAGCGAGGCCCCCGACGGTTTCGACACCGACGAACGCAAGTGCCTGGAGCTCATCGCCGAGGCCGTCGTCTGGTCCGCCCCGGCCGCCGCGGCCGAGGGCGAGGAACTGCGGTCCAACGCCTTCAGCCTCGCCATGGACAGCGGCCGGGTCGAGGTCGGCGACGACATCCTCGAACTGTTCGGCATGGCCCGCACCCGCTTCGACGGCCGGGTCGAGACCCTCCTCGGCCTCACCGTGCCCGAGGACCTGCCGTCGCTGATGTCGGTGGTGGAGGCCGACCACATGTCGATCGGCGACCGCGAACTGGAGTTCCGCGTCCTCCAGCCGGACGGCCCGCCCCGGTGGCTGCGGCTGCGCGGCCGGCTGGTGCCCGGCGGCGACGGCCGGTCGCCGCGGCTCGTCGGCACCGTCGTGGACGCCTCCAAGACGCGCTCCGACGTCACCGACGTGGCCCGCGTGCAGCGCCTGGCCGCCGCGCTGGCCACCGCCGGCACCGTCCGTGACGTCAGCCAGGCCGTCGTGTCCGCGCTGCGCGGCCCGCTGCACGCCGACCGGATCGCGCTCGCGGAACTGGAGGGCGACCGCCTCGTCGTCACCGTCCTGGACCCGCCCGAACCCGAGTCGTGGCCCGAGCTGTGGCGCCTGGAGTGGCGCACCGAGTGGCCCGACGCGCCGGTGCGCGCCATGCCCACCCTCGCCGCCGCGCTGCGCGACGGCCGCGCGGCGATCTGGCCCGCGGGCACCGCCCTGGAACCCGCCCTCGCCGAGGTCGGCCCCGGCGGCCTCGCCGTACTGCCGCTGCCCGCCGGGGGCCGCATGGCCGGCGCCTGCCTGATCGGCTGGGACACCCCGCACGACTTCGGACCCGACGAGCGCGCCCTGCTCACCGCCTCCGCCGGGCTGGCCGGCCAGGCCCTGATGCGGGCCCACGCCTTCGACGCCGAGCACGAACTGGTCGGCATGCTGCAACGCCAGCTGCTGCCCCGCCGCCTGCCGAAACTCCCCGGCGCGGTCGCCGTCGCCCGCTACCTGCCCAGCACGGCCGGCCTGGAACTCGGCGGCGACTGGTACGACGTCATCCCGCTCGTCGACAACCACGTGGCCCTCGTGATCGGCGACGTCCAGGGCCACAGCGCCGCCGCGGCCACCCTGATGGGCCAGATGCGCACCGCGCTGCGCGCCTACGCCACCGAAGGGCACCCGCCGGACGTGGTCGTCTCGCACGCCAACCGCCTCCTGACGGAGATGGAGACCGACCTCTTCGCCACCTGCGCCTACGTCGACATCGACATGGAGGAGGGCACCGCCTGGTGCGTGCGCGCCGGGCACCTGCCGCCGGTGCTGCGCCACCCCGGCGGCGAGACGGAGATCGCGGAGGCGGAGGGCGGCCCGCCGCTCGGCGTCACGGCGCGGGCCGACTTCCCCATGAGCCCGCTCAGGCTGCGGCCCGGCACGGTGATCGCCCTGGCCACGGACGGGCTGGTGGAAACCCCCGAGACCGACATCGACACCGGCATGGACCGGCTCGCCCACGAGCTGGCCGTCTCCGACCCCGCGCACCTCGGACTCGTCGCCGACGCCCTCCTCGGCAACGCCGGACGCGGCGACGACGTCGCCCTGCTCCTGGTGCGCTACGACGGCATGGCCCGCCGTCCCCAGCGCGAGAGCTGGACGGTGTGGCGCGTCCCCGAGGCCGTGCGGCACGCCCGCCGTTTCACCCGCCGCACCCTGCGCGCCTGGGGCGTGACACGCGAGATCGACACGATCCTCCTCGTGGTCTCCGAACTCGTCACCAACGCCCTCGCGCACACCGGCGGCCAGGTCCGCCTCGACCTCACCCTGGTCAACGGCCGGGTGCGCGTCGCGGTCGCCGACGCCTCGCCCCGCAGCCCGGTCAAGCCGACCAGCATCGGCTGGGAGGCGACCGGCGGGCGCGGCATCCTGCTGGTGGAGGCCATGTCGGCGGCCTGGGGGACGGTGCCCGTCAGCGGCGGCAAGCAGGTGTGGAGCGAGATCGCGGTCAAATGACGCCCCGCCGGCCGCTGGTTGCGCGTTCCGCGAGATGTTGCGGCGAGGTGCGCGCGGCGGATTCCCGGGTACCCGACATCTCTGACGGCCGGCACGGCGGTCCACCCGGTGATCGGGTGGCGGGCCGGCCGAGCGGGACGGTGAGAAGCCATGACCCAGCACGTGCGCGACATCATGACCGGCGCGCCGGTGACCGTGGAACCACAGTCGTCCGTCGCCGCGGTGGCCCGCATCATGCGCGACCAGAACCTCGGCGCCGTCCTCGTCACGGACGGCGACCGGCTGCGTGGCCTGGTCACCGACCGCGACCTGGTGGTGAGGTCCGTCGCCGAGGGCGGAGACCCGGAAAGCACCACCGTGGCGGGCGCGTGCAGCGACACCGAGCTGGTGACGGTGTCGCCGGACGACGATCTCGACCACGTGGTGGAGCTGATGCGGGAACACGCCGTGCGCCGGGTGCCCGTCGTCGAGGACGGCCACCCGGTCGGCATCGTCTCCCTCGGGGACCTCGCCATGGAACGCGACCCCGAATCCGCGCTCGGCGACATCAGCGTGGCCCGGCCCAACGACTGAGGCCGGTCGCCCTCGTACGCCCGGGGAGGCGAACATCCGTGCCCTCCCACGGAACAACTGACGGAAGCAGAAGGGAAGTCGAGGCGCCGTGATCGCGCAGCCGCAGGAGAAGACAGCCGCCCGCCGGCCCGAGACGGGCTGGTCAAGGGCCCGCCGCCTGCGGGGCAGGAACGCCCTGCGCACCTGGGTCCCCGCCGTCGCGGACCGTGACCTGTCCCGCGGGGCCGACGGGGTCCCGGAGGGCAACATCGTGCGGGGCGAGGACTGACCCCGCGACGGCAACCGGCGTCACCGAGAATTCAGCCGATCGAAGGTCGCAGGAAACCGGCCAGATCCCGATACTTCATCGGAGATCACGGCTAAGGTGAGCCAGATGAAGGCTCTCGTACTGTCCGGTGGCGCCGGAACACGGTTGAGGCCGATCACGCACACTTCGGCCAAACAGCTCGTGCCGGTCGCCAACAAGGCGGTGCTCTTCTACGGGCTGGAATCCATCGCCGAGGCCGGCATCACCGATGTCGGGATGATCGTCGGCGACACGGCCGCGGAGATCGAAGAAGCGGTCGGCGACGGATCGAAGTTCGGCCTGAAGATCACCTACATCCCGCAGGAGCGCCCCCTGGGCCTCGCCCACGCCGTACTGATAGCCCGGGAGTACCTGGGCGACGACGACTTCGTGATGTACCTCGGCGACAACTTCATCGTCGGCGGCATCACCGACCTCGTCGAGGAGTTCCGCGAGAACCGCCCCGACGCGCAGATCCTCCTCACCCGCGTCGCCGACCCCCGCGCCTTCGGAGTCGCCGAACTGGACGACGCCGGGCAGGTGATCGGCCTGGAGGAGAAGCCGGAGAACCCCAAGAGCGACCTCGCCCTGGTCGGCGTGTACCTGTTCACGCCCGCCATCCACGAGGCCGTCCGCTCCATCGAGCCGTCCTGGCGCGGCGAGTTGGAGATCACCCACGCCATCCAGCGCCTGATCGACCGCAGCGCCGACGTGCGCTGCACGGTCATCCGGGGCTACTGGAAGGACACCGGCAACGTCGTCGACATGCTCGAGGTGAACCGCACGGTCCTGGAGAGCATGGACCGCCGCATCGACGGCGAGGTCGACGCCGGCTCCGAGACCATCGGACGCGTGATCGTGGAAGAGGGCGCGCGGATCGTCAACTCCCGCATCGTCGGCCCCGTGGTGATCGGCGCCGGAACGGTCGTCAGCGACTCCTACGTCGGGCCCTACACGTCCATCGCGGAGAACTGCCGCATCGCCGACAGCGAGCTGGAGTTCTCCATAGTGCTGCGGGACTCCTCGATCCACGGGGTGGGCCGGATCGAGTCCTCGCTGATCGGCCGGCACGTGAAGGTGACCCCGGCGCCCAGCGTGCCCAGCGCCCACCGTCTCGTCCTCGGCGACCACAGCAAGGTGCAGATCCACACATGAACCTCCTCGTCACCGGCGCCGCCGGCTTCATCGGCTCGCGCTACGTCCGCACCCTCCTGGAATCCGACGCGCCCGACGCGCCGCGGATCATCGTGCTGGACAAGCTGACCTACGCGGGCACCCTCGACAACCTCGAACTGGACCACCCGCGCCTGGAGTTCGTCCAGGGCGACATCCGCGACGGCGAACTCGTCGACAAGCTGATGTCGCAGGCGGACCAGGTGGTGCACTTCGCGGCCGAGTCCCACGTGGACCGCTCCATCCTCACCGCGGCCGACTTCGTCCTCACCAACGTCGTCGGCACGCAGACCCTCCTCGACGCCGCCCTGCGGCACCGCGTCGAGCCGTTCGTGCACGTCTCCACGGACGAGGTGTACGGCTCGATCGAGACCGGCTCGGCGACCGAGGAGTACCCCCTCGACCCCAGTTCCCCGTACTCCGCCTCCAAGGCGTCCTCCGACCTGTTCGCCCTGGCCTACCACCACACCCACGGTCTGGACGTGCGGGTCACCCGCTGCTCCAACAACTACGGCCCGCACCAGTTCCCCGAGAAGGTCATCCCCCTCTTCGTCACCAACCTCCTCGACGGCAAGAAGGTCCCGCTGTACGGCGAGGGCCTCAACGTCCGCGACTGGCTGTACGTCGACGACCACTGCCTCGGCGTCGACCTGGTGCGCACCAAGGGCCGGCCCGGCGAGATCTACAACATCGGCGGCGGCACCGAACTGACCAACAAGGACCTCACCGGACTCCTCCTGGAGGCCTGCGGCGCCGACTGGGACAGCGTCGAGTACGTCGCCGACCGCAAGGGCCACGACCTGCGCTACTCCGTGGACTGGAGCAAGGCCCGCGACGAGCTCGGCTACCGCCCGCGGCACGACTTCGCCACCGGCCTCGACGCCACCGTCGCCTGGTACCGGGACAACCGCGCCTGGTGGGAACCCCTCAAGCGGCGCGTCGCCGAGGAGCGCGCATGACGTGGCTGGTCACCGGCGCGGGCGGCATGCTCGGCCACGACGTCGTCGCCGAACTCACCGCACGCGGCGAGGACGTCATCGGCCTGGACCGCGCCGCCCTGGACATCACCAGCCCCGACGCCCTCGACAGGGCGCTCGCCGAGCACCGCCCCGCCCTCGTCGTGAACTGCGCCGCGTACACCGCCGTGGACGACGCGGAGACCGACGAGGCGCGGGCACTGCTGATCAACGGCGAGGGGCCGAGGCTGCTCGCCCGCGCCTGCGCCGCGCACGACGCGCGCCTGATCCACGTCTCCACCGACTACGTCTTCTCCGGAGACACCCGCACCACCCCCTACCCGGAGGACCACCCGACCGCCCCGCGCACCGCCTACGGCCGCACCAAACTCGCCGGTGAACAGGCCGTGCTGGAGGAACTCCCCGGGACGGGCGCCGTCGTGCGCACCGCGTGGCTCTACGGCGTCCACGGCCGCAGCTTCGTCCGCACGATGATCGACCTGGAGGCCTCCCGGCCCACCGTCGACGTCGTGGACGACCAGCGCGGTCAGCCGACCTGGAGCGCGGACGTCGCCGTCCGCATCGCCGACCTCGGCCCCCGGCTGGGCGGCGCGGCGAGCGGCGTCTTCCACGCCACCAGTTCGGGCGAGGCGACCTGGTACGAACTGGCCCGGGAGGTGTTCCGCCTCATAGGCGCGGACCCGGACCGGGTCCGCCCGACCACCGGCGCGGCCTTCCCCCGGCCCGCACCGCGCCCCGCCTACAGCGCGCTCGCGCACGGCCGCTGGCAGGAGATCGGCCTGCCGGCGCCGCGCGACTGGCGCGCCGCCCTGCACGAAGCACTGCCCAGGATCCGCAAGGAGAGTCCCCTTCGTGAAACGCCATGAGTTCCTCCGGGAACTGCACAAGGTCAGCGCCAACCGCAACTACCTGGAGATCGGCGTCAACGACGGCCGCAGCCTGCGCCTGTCCCGCGTCCCCAGCATCGCGGTCGACCCCGCCTTCAAGGTGGTGTCGGAGATCAAGTGCGACGTCCACCTGGTGAAGGCCACCAGCGACGACTTCTTCGCCCGCGACAACCCGCTGCAGCACTTGAAGGGCGGCCGGCACCCGCTGCGCAACCTGCGTCGGGGCCGCAGCCCCCTCGGACACTGGCGGCGCACCACGCTGGACCTGTCGTTCATCGACGGCATGCACCTGTTCGAGTTCGCGCTGCGCGACTTCATCAACATCGAGAAGCACTCCGACTGGGGCAGCGTCATCGTCTTCGACGACATGCTGCCGCGCAACGTCGACGAGGCGGCCCGCGACCGGCACACCGGCGCGTGGACCGGCGACGTCTACAAGATCATCGAGGTGCTGGCCCGCTACCGGCCCGACCTGGTGACGGTCCAGGTCGACACCCAGCCGACCGGCCAGCTCGTGGTGTTCGGCGCCGACCCGTCCAGCACGGTGCTCAAGGACAAGTACGAGGAAATCCTCCAGGAGTACCTCGTCCCCGACCCGCAGAAGGTGCCCGAGGCGATCCTGGAGCGGGCCGCGGCGGTGCCTCCGGAGGCGCTGCTGGAGGCGGGCTTCTGGGGCCGTCTCATCCGGGCCCGCAACATGGGCCTGCCGCGCTCCCGTGGTTGGGAGCCGCTGCGGCAGGCCCTGGAGCAGGTCGGCGTCAGCCGCTGACCCGGCGGCTCAGTCCTCGAGAGGCCTGCCGCGCAGGTGCGCGTACCACGTGCGGCAGGCCTCGTACGAGGGCAGCAGCCCCGACTGCCTGGCCTCGGCCAGCGTCGGTGCCCCGGCGTCCTTCGGGGACAGCACCGGCGTGATCCCCTCGGGCCACTCGATGCCCAGCTCCGGGTCCAGCGGGTGCAGCCCGTGCTCCCGTTCCGGCGCGTAGCCGGTGGAGCACAGGTAGACCACGGTGGCGTCGTCGGTGAGCGCGAGGAACGCGTGCCCGAGACCCTCCGCGAGGAACACCGCGTGCCGCGTGTCGTCGTCCAGCCGCACGGCCTCCCACCGGCCGAAGCCGGGGGAGCCGACCCGGATGTCGATCACCACGTCCAGCACGGCCCCGCGCACGCACGTGACGTACTTGGCCTGCCCGGGCGGCACGTCGGCGAAGTGCACCCCGCGCAGCACGCCCCGGCGGGACACCGAGCAGTTGGCCTGCATCAGGCCCAGGTCGTAGCCGGTGGCCTCGCGGAACTCCTCGCCCCGGTACCACTCGTGGAAGCTGCCCCGGTCGTCCGGGAACACCTTCGGCTCCAGGACCCAGGCCCCCTCGATTCCCAGCGGTCGCATGTCACACCCTCCCGGCCCTGACGCGGGC
Organism: Streptomyces sp. DH24; assembly: GCF_029813775.1. GTDB lineage: Bacteria > Actinomycetota > Actinomycetes > Streptomycetales > Streptomycetaceae > Streptomyces. Next base: position 27,203 of record NZ_JARVKW010000031.1, read on the forward strand.
GGCCACCTTGCCCCGCGCGGTGTTCAGCACCCGCCGTGCCCTGCGCGCCAGCCGCAGCAGCAGGCCGGGGCGCGGGGCCTTCACCGTCTCGATCCCGCCGGGGCCGACGCGCACGGCGAGCGGCAGCCGGTGGAAGCGCCGCTCGGCGGCGTCCGGGGCGAGGCACACCGCGATCCGCCACAGGGCCTCCCCGGACAGCGCGTCGGCGGGCAGTCCGGCCTCGATCACCGCGCCGTGCGCGGCGGGCGTGAGCGTGGCGGACACCTCCAGGGACCGCGCGGCGCAGGCGAGCAGCATCGGCACCTCGGTGGCGGCGGGCACGTGCAGCGGGACGGTGGCGTGCAGCCGGCCGTCGCTCACGGCGATCTGCGCGTGGTTCAGGCCGAGCCACTTGCCGCCCGCGCCCACGTCCAGCGAGAGGTTGCGGTGCGGCTCCGTCCAGTACGGCCGGACGGCACGGCCGCCGACGACGGCCGCCGGCCCCGCGGCGGGCCCGGGAGCGGCCGTGCGGGACACCGGGCCCAGGCGGATCTCCTTGGTCCAGCCGCCGAGCTTCACCCGGGCGACCGCGTCCCACACACCGTCGTCGGGCAGGGCCGCCGGGTCGACGGTCGCCGTCGCCCTCAGCTGCAGCCGCACCCGGCCGTCGTCGCCGGCCGGCACGGTCTCGCGGGTGAACTTCACGGGCTGGAAGTACTGGGCGGCACTCGCGCGTTCCTTGAGCAGCAGGTCGGCGGTGGCCTGCTGGAACCGGGCGGCGGTCTGGGCGCCCACCCACGCGACGGCGTCCGCGACGTCCTTCGGCGTGTCCTCCAGCATGGCGGGCTCGGCCTCGGCGGGGAACGTCATCGGCTCGCGCCCGCACGCGTATTCGGCGGTGAACGAGACGTGCAGCGCGCCGTCCCGCCACTCGATCGTGCCAGGCACCGTCAGGGGCTTGACGGTGGCCTCCCACTCGGCGAACGCCACGACGTCGTCGTACCGGTCGGCGGCGGTCAGCGAGGCGACCACCTGCTGCGTCGGCTGCAGTCCGACGGCGACGCCGGGCCCGAAGCGTTCGACGACGACCTGGTGGATCTCCCTGAACAGCTCCCTGCGGTAGTCGTCGGGCAGCTTCAAAAAGCGCCGGGCGCGCAGCCGCTCGACCATCTCCACGCGCAGCCAGCGCCGGAACAGCCGGTCGCGCACCTGGCCCGGCTCGGTGTACCGCTCGACGACGTCGAGGGCCTCGCGGAGGTTCTTGAAGTAGCCGACGGGATCGAACCGTTCGAAGCCCGCGTTGGAGCCGTCGTCCCGCCTGAGGTGGTAGTAGCAGACGTAGTCGCTGAGCACCGACACGTTGTCCGCGCGCAGGTACGCCTCGGTGACGAAGACGTGGTCCTCCAGGCGCCGCCGGCCCTCCGGGAAGCGCAGGCCGGTGCGCTCAAGGAACGCGCGGCGGATCATCTTGTGCGGGGTCAGACTGTCGATCAGCGGCGCGTTCTCGACGGTGGCGCGCGGGTGGTTGCGGCGGAACAGCTCCACCGGCACACCGCGGCCCTGGCCGGCCATCTTGCCGACGACCACATCGGCGCCGTTGGCGACGCCGTAGTCGTACATCCGCTCCAGGGCCTCGTCGCCGAGGTAGTCGTCGTTGTCGACGAACATCACGAACTCGCCCCGGGCGGCGTCGATTCCGACGTTGCGCGGCTTGCCCGACCAGCCGGAGTTCTCCTGGTGGATGACCCGCACGCGCGGGTCCTCGGCGGCGAGCGCGTCGAGCCGGGCGGGGGTGGCGTCGGTGGAACCGTCGTTGACGAAAATGACCTCGTACTCGTCGGGCGGCAGGGACTGCCTCCGCAGCGAGGAGATGCAGTCCTCGATGTAGGTTCCCGGATTGAACACCGGGACGATGACGCTGACCTTGACCGGCATCGGGCTTCGGGCCCCCCTGGATAGCTTGCCGAAAACATGCGGGTTTGACGGGATGGCCTGATGCTAACCCCAACAGGCGTTGTCCTTATGGATCACGGGGGTCAACGCCGATTTCGTCGTCGTGTCGTCCGGGTGCCCTCGCGGTCCGGCTCCCACGCACGAGTGCCCCGGCCTCTACGCTTGTCACGTGCGCCTCTTGCTCATGTCGGACACCCATCTTCCCAAGCGGGCCAGGGAACTGCCCGCTCCGCTGCTCGCCGAGCTCCCGCGCGCCGACGTCGTGTTCCACGCCGGGGACTGGGTCGACACCGCGACCCTCGACCTGCTGGAGAGCCGTTGCCGCAGGCTGGTCGGCGTGTACGGCAACAACGACGGACCCGAACTGCGCGCCCGGCTCCCCGAGATCGCGTACACCGAGCTGGACGGTCTGCGCTTCGGCACCGTCCACGAGACGGGTCCCGCTGCGGGCCGGGAAGCCCGCTGCGCGGCCCGCTTCCCCGGTCTCGACGTCCTCGTTTTCGGCCACAGCCACATCCCCTGGGACACCACCGCCCCCACCGGCCTGCGCCTGCTCAACCCCGGTTCCCCGACCGACCGCCGCCGTCAGCCCCACTGCACGTACATGACCGCCACGGTCGCCGGTGGCCGCCTGACCGATGTGGAACTGCACCGGCTGCCACCCCGCTAGGAGCCGTGGCGACCTTCCGGGGTCTCCGGCCCCGCACCTCGCGCGGGGCCGGTCGGATGGACGGCTCCCCGGGTGGCGCTGAGCGGGGCGCCGGTGCCGCCCCAGCGCAGCGCGACGATCTCGGCGGCGACGGACACCGCGACCTCCTGGGGCGTACGGGCGCCCAGGTCGAGCCCGACGGGTGAGCGGAGCCGGGCGAGTTCGTCCTCGGACAGACCCGCCGCGACGAGCCGGGCGAGCCGGTCCTGGTGCGTGCGGCGGCTGCCCATCGCCCCGATGTACGCGGCCGGCCGGCGCAGCGCCACCTCCAGCAGCGGCACGTCGAACTTCGGGTCGTGGGTCAGGACGCAGACCACGGTGCGCTCGTCGGTGTCCGTGGCCGCGAGGTGCCGGTGCGGCCAGTCCACGACCACCTCGACGCCGTCCGGGAAGCGCCTGGGCGTCGCGAAGACCGGGCGGGCGTCGCAGACGGTCACCCGGTAGCCGAGGAAGTCGCCGATCCGGGCCACCGCCGCCGCGTAGTCGATGGCGCCGAACACCAGCATGCGGGGCGGCGGCGCGAACGAGTGCAGGAAGACGCTCACCGCGTCCTCGCGCCGCTCGCCGCGCGGGCCGTAGTGCCGCAGGCCGGTGGCGCCGAGGGCGAGTTCGCCGCGCGCGTCCGCGGTGACCGCCGCGTCGAGCCCTTCCGCGCCGAGCGTGCCGGAGACCCGGTCCGGCCACACCGCGAGGGCCGCCCCGCGCGGCGCCGGGCCGTCCGTCACCGTCGCCACGGTCACCGGGTCACCGGCGGCCACCGACTCCGCCACCGACCCGAACGACGGATCGGCCGCAGGGCTCACCGGACGCACCAGCAGGGTGATCTCGCCGCCGCAGGTCAGACCCACCGCGAAGGCGTCCCGGTCGCCGTACCCGAAGGTCTCCAGGCGGGCCTCGCCGCTCGCCACCACCTCCCGGGCCAGCTCGAACACCGCGCCCTCGACGCAGCCGCCCGACACACTGCCCACCACCTCGTCGTCCGGGCCGACGGCCATCGCCGCGCCCGGGTCGCGCGGCGCGCTGCGGCTCACCCCGACGACCGTGGCGAGACCGAACGGCGAGCCCGCCGCGTACCAGGCGCTCAGCGCCGGGAGGATGTCACGCATCGTCGGCTCCTCTTCAGGGACTCCCGCGGCTCGTCCGGCCGGGTACCCGGCCGGCTCGCCACCCCGCTTCGTTGAGCGTTAATCCATTGAGTCATCGGCCGCGGTCTGCTGCACTGCACGGACCCGAAGACGTCGTTCGAAGGAGCGAGCAATGCGCGGATCGTTCATGTCCCCCCAGGAAGGAATGACCCACTCTCCGAAGGACATGACGCTTCGTGCACCTGCTCAACCTGGGAATCCTCGCGCACGTCGACGCGGGTAAGACAAGTCTGACCGAACGGCTGCTGCACGCCGTCGGCGCCATCGACGAGATCGGCAGCGTCGACGCCGGGAACACCCGGACCGACACCCTCGCGCTGGAGCGCCGGCGCGGCATCACCATCAAGTCCGCCGTGGTCTCCTTCCCGCTCGACGGCCGGACGGTCAACCTCATCGACACCCCCGGCCACCCGGACTTCATCGCCGAGGTGGAACGGGTCCTCGGTGTCCTCGACGGCGTCGTGCTGGTCGTCTCCGCCGTCGAGGGCGTCCAGGCGCAGACCCGGGTCCTGATGCGGACCCTGCGCCGGCTGCGCATCCCGACCCTGCTCTTCGTCAACAAGATCGACCGGCGCGGAGCGCGCCACGACGAGGTGCTGCGGGCCGTCCGCGACCGCCTCACCCCGGCGATCGTGCCGATGGGCACCACCGGCCGCCTCGGCACCCGCGACGCCCGCTTCACGCCCGGCCCGGACCCGGCCGCCGCGCTGGACGTCCTCGCCGACCACGACGACGCCCTGCTGTCGGCGTACCTGGCGGACCCCGAGCGGGCCGTCACCGGCGACCGGCTCCGCGCCGCTCTCGCCGAGCAGACCCGGCGCGCCCTGGTCCATCCGGTGTACTTCGGTTCGGCCATCACGGGCGCCGGCGTCGACGCCCTGCTGTCCGGCGTCAGGGACCTGCTGCCCACCGCCGACGGCGACCCGGACGGGCCCGTCTCCGGCACCGTCTTCAAGGTGGAGCGGGGCCCGGCGGGGGAGAAGGTGGCCTACGCGCGGATGTTCTCCGGGACGCTCCGCGCCCGCGACCGGGTGCAGTACGGCGACGCCCGCGGCGCGGGCCGGGTCACCGCGATCAGCGTCTTCGACTCCGGCACGGTCGTCCGCCGCGACGCGGTCCCGGCGGGCCGCATCGCCAAGCTGTGGGGCCTGACGGACGTCCGGATCGGCGACGCCGTCGGCGCACCGCGCGCGGGCGGGCAGCGCTTCTTCGCCCCGCCGACCCTGGAGACCGTCGTCGTCCCCGGACCGGGCACCGACCGGCGCGCCCTCCACGTGGCGCTCACCCAGCTCGCCGAGCAGGACCCGCTGATCGACCTGCGCCACGACGAGGTGCGGCAGGAGACCGCCGTGTCGCTGTACGGCGAGGTGCAGAAGGAGGTCGTGCAGGCCACGCTCGCCGACGAGTACGGCGTGGACGTCACTTTCCGCGAGACCACGCCGCTGTGCGTCGAGCGGCCCGTCGGCACCGGCGCGGCCGTGGAGTTCAACAAGAAGGACGCCAACCCCTTCCTCGCCACGGTCGGCCTGCGCGTCGACCCGGCGCCGGTCGGCTCGGGCGTGGACTTCCGGATGGAGGTCGAGCTGGGCGCCATGCCGTACGCCTTCTTCAAGGCCGTCGAGGACAGTGTGCGCGAGACCCTTCGACAGGGGCTGTACGGCTGGCAGGTCACCGACTGCACGGTCACCATGACGCACAGCGGCTACTCGCCCCGGCAGAGCCACGCCCACCAGGGCTTCGACAAGAGCATGTCGAGCACCGGCGCCGACTTCCGCGGACTCACCCCGCTCGTGCTGATCGAGGCGCTGCGGCGCGCCGGCACCCGGGTGCACGAGCCGCTGCACCGCTTCCGCCTGGAGGCGCCGGTGGACACGCTCGGCGCCCTGCTGCCGGCGCTGGCCGCACTCGGCGCCGTACCGCGGACGACCGCCACGCGCGGGGACACCGGGGTCCTGGAGGGCACGGTGCCCGCAGCGCGGGTGCACGAGCTGGAGCAGCGGCTGCCGGGGCTGACGCGCGGCGAGGGCGAGCTGAAGAGCGCCTTCGAGCAGTACGCGCCCGTCACCCACGGCGCGGTGCCGTGCCGCCCGCGCACCGACCACAACCCGCTGAACCGCAAGGAGTACCTGCTGAACGTGACGCGCCGGGTGGGCGGCTGACGACCGCCCGCCCGGCGCGGGCCACCCCCCCCCGGCCCCGGGCCCCGCCGTCAGCCGCCGGCGGGGCCCGACCAGTCACGCTCGACGTGGCCGACGCGCACCCGCTGCGGATGGTCGCCGACGGGCACGGACGCCGTCTTCTCGCCGGTGGCGAAGTCGATGGCCGTGACCCGGTCGGCGCCGCTCTCGGAGACGACGCAGGCGCGGCCGTCGCCGCTGACCGTCGCCCAGTAGGGCTTGGACACGGTGACGAGCGGGCCCTCCTGGAGGGTCGCCCGGTCCACGACCGTCGCGTAGTCGTCCATGGTGCCCGCGACGCACAGCTTCCCACCGTCCGGGCTCACCGAGATGCCGTGGTGGCGCGAGTCGTTGACCCAGGTGGTGCGGTCCTCGCTGGTCGCCGGGTTCTTCGGCAGCGTCTTCACGCGGGTGATGCGGTCGGACGCCAGGTCGTACTCCAGGAAGCCGTTGAAGAAGGACACCTGGAAGTACAGCTTCGACTCGTCGGGCGAGAACACGGCCGGGCGGACGGCGTCGGAGTGGTCCTTCAGTCCCGCCGCGTCGAGCCGCTCGCGCATGTCGACGACCTTGACCTGCCGGTACGTCGTCGCGTCCACGACCGTGATGCGCCGGTCGCCCTTCGTCCAGTCCAGCCACGGGGCGTCCAGCGAGGTGTTCACCTCGCCGATGGACATGTTCCAGATGTACTTGCCGTCCTTGCTGAAGACGTTCTCGTGCGGCTTGTCGCCCGTGGCGAACTTCCCGAGCTGCCGGCCCGTGGCGATGTCCAGGACGTGCACGGTGTTCGCGGTCGAGGCGGAGACGGCGACCCGTGTGCCGTCCGGGGAGACCGCCATGTGGTCGGAGCGGTAACCGTCCGCGGGGAAACGCCAGTTGACGCGCCCGGTGGCGAGGTCGAGGGAGACGACGTCGGCGAAGCTCGGCCGGGACACCACCACCGACCTCCCGTCCGGCGTGGAGTACATGTCGTCCACGTACTGGTCGTGGCCCTCACCGACGCTGTTGCGGATGGCCGTGAAGTAGATCCACTTGATGGGGTCGGCCCTGATCTCCGCGAGCCGTTCCTCCTTGTCCGGTACGACGTCGATCCGGCCGATCCTCGCCAGGTCCCCGGTGGACTCGACGACATCGGCGGTGCCGTCCCAGTTGTTGCCGACGAACAAAACCTCGCGCAGGGCGGCGGAGTCGTCCGGGGCGGCACCGGCGGTCGCGGGGAGACCGGCGGTCAGGGCGAGGGCGGCGGCTATGGAGCACAGGTGCCTGGGGCTGAAGGCAGGCAAGGGCTGCTCCCTCCTCGGGACGCGAAAGCTGAACACGCCTCATTTTCAACTTACTGAAAAGTAAGGAGTGTTCCTGCCGCACCGCAAGACGCGTGCACGACAACTCTCCCTCCCCGGGTGCCCTCGGCCCTTCGCCCGGCCGCGGCTACTCGTCCCAGGCCTGGATCATCGTCTGTTCGACGATCTTGCCGTCGCGCAGCGTCAGCATCGACTCGGCCAGGACTCGCACGCCGTCCGGGTACTGGCACGACTCGGTGAAGGCGACCCGGTCGTCCTGGACGACGCACTGCTCCAGCTTGTGGGTCATGTCCCGCCCGTACAGGTCGTCGAGCATCTCGTCGATCTCGTCGCGGCCGTGCACGACCTTGGGATTGCTGGGCTGGGTGTTGTGGTCGACGATCCGGATCTCGGCGTCGTCAGCGTAGAGCGACGCGAGGGTTTGCGCCGTGCGTTCCTCGATGCCCCGGCGCAGGGCCTCGGTGTCGAAGGCGGGGCGTGCCATGGTGCCCATGGTGACCTCCTCGTCGGGGCCCGCGGCCCGACGGTTCCGGGCCGCCGAGGACCCCGTCTTCGAGCCTCCTCCGCCTTCGCGTGCTCGGCAAGCGCTGCGGCGGGCCGGCCGCCGGGCTCCGCCTGTCGGGTGAGCGTGGCCGCGCGCCCGTGTCCGGGGGCGGCCCGCCGCCGTTGCTGACAGCATGATCTCAACACGACGCATCATCGCAGCCGTTGGTCTCGCCGCCGGTGTCACCGGCCTTGCCGCGCCGCTGGCGAGTGCGGCCGACGGGGCGGCCCAGGACACCGGCCGGCTGAGCCCGATCGCAGTGCTCGACTCGCTGGCGGTCGCGGACCTCCCCGAGGAGCACAAGGACGAGATCCTGCGGCCCTCCGCGCAGCTGGCCGAGCTGAACAAGGTGCGGGAGCTGAACCGGCTGGGCGAGCTGTACCAGCTCGCCCAGCCGGTCGCCCCGGTCCTCGGCCTGGTGCCGGCCGTCCAGTACTGACCGCGACACCCTGCGAGGGGCCGCCCGGCCGACGGGCGGCCCCTCGCGGACGTGTCCGGCCGCCCTCGCCCGGGTACCGGCAGCCGCGCGCTCGGACCGGCATCACCTCGCGCCGACCGCGGCCCCCTCTTCCAGCCGGCCGTCGCCCCCCGCCGACCCAGGGCCCGCCGTCAGCCCGCCGTCGCCAGGAACTGCGTCGCCGCCAGCTCCGCGTACAGCGGGTCCGCGGTCACCAGCTCGGCGTGCGTGCCGACGGCGCGGACCCGGCCCGCGTCCAGGACGACGATCCGGTCGGCCATCGTCACCGTGGACAGCCGGTGCGCGACGACCAGCACCGTCGTCGTACGGGCCACGTCGGCGACCGTGTCCCGCAGCGCCGCCTCGTTCACCGCGTCCAGCTGCGAGGTGGCCTCGTCGAGCAGCAGCAGGCGCGGCCGGCGCAGCAGGGCGCGGGCGATGGCGACCCGCTGGCGCTCCCCGCCCGAGAGCCGGGTGCCGCGATGCCCCACGAGCGTGTCGAGACCGTTCGGCAGCCGCGCGACCAGCCCGTCCAGGCGGGTCGTCTTCACCACGCGCGCCACCGCCTCGTCGTCCGCCTCCGGATGGCCCAGCAGCAGGTTGTCCTTCAGGGAACCCGACAGGACCGGCGCGTCCTGCTCCACATAACCGATGGCGGCCCGCAGTTCGGGAAGCTCCCAGTCGGCGACGTTCCGCCCGTCCAGCGTGATCGTGCCCGAGTCGGGGTCGTAGAACCGCTCGACGAGCGAGAACACCGTCGTCTTGCCCGCCCCGGACGGACCCACGAACGCCGTCATGCCGCGCGCCGGCACCGCGAACGTCACCCCGTGATGGACGTACGGAAGATCGTCGGCGTACCGGAAGCGGACGTCCGTGAAGGCGACCGACGCGGGTTCTGCACCCGGCGCCGGAAGCGGCACGGGCCGGGCGGCCGGCTCGGCGGGCAGCCGCAGCGCCTCCTGGATGCGGGCCAGGGCCGCGGAACCGGTCTGGTACTGCGTGATCGCGCCGACGACCTGCTGGATCGGCGACATCAGATAGAAGACGTACAGCAGGAACGCCACCAGCGTGGCGACGTCGGTCGCGCCCGTCGCCACCCGCGAGCCGCCCACCGCGAGCACCGTGATGAACGCGCACTGCATCGCCAGCCCCGCCGTGTTGCCCGCCGCCGCCGACCACTTGGCGGCCCGCACGCTCTGGCGCCACGACTCCTCGGCCGCCGCGTGCAGCGTGCGCTCCTCACGGTCCTCGGCGCCCGACGCCTTCACCGTGCGCAGCGCGCCCAGGATCCGCTCCAGGGAGGCACCCATCACGCCGACCGCGTCCTGCGCCTGCCGGCTCGCCCGGTTGATGCGCGGCACGATCACCCCGAGGACGGTGCCCGCCAGCAGGATCACCGCCAGCGTGACACCGAGCAGCACCGGCTCCACCAGGCCCATCATGACCACGGTCGCCACCAGCGTGAGCCCGCCCGTGCCCAGGCCCACCAGCGAGTCGGTGGTGACCTCGCGCAGCAGAGTGGTGTCGGAGGTGATGCGGGACATCAGATCGCCCGGCTCGGTGCGGTCCACCGCCGCCACCCTCAGCCGCAGCAGATACGACGACAGGGCGCGCCGCGCGCCGAGCACCACCGACTCCGCCGTGCGTCGCAGCACGTACGAACCCAGCGCCCCCACCGCCGCGTTGGCGACCACCAGCGCCGACATCAGCAGCAACGCCCCGGTGATGGCCCGGTCCCGCGACAGGTCGGTGATCAACTCCCGTGCCACCAGCGGCAGCGCGAGCCCCGTGGCGCCCGTGACCAGCGACAGCAGGGCACCCGCGAGCAGGGCCCAGCGGTGGGGTCTGACGTAGCCGAGGAGCAGCCTCCAGGTGGGCGTGCCGGTCCGGGTCTCTGCTGTGCTCACGGCTCTCCTGGGCACTCGGGGGGCGGAGCCCTCAGGCTACGTGGGCGCGCCCCGCGGGACGCGTGATTTTCCTGGCCGGACGGCCTGCCGTGCCCGACCCTTACGTGCCGTTACCGATCACTCACGCGTAGGCTCGACGGGAACGACGGACGGACGAAGGGGTCAGCACCATGGCGCAGGAAGTACGCGGCGTGATCGCACCGGGCAAGGACGAGCCGGTGCGGATCGAGACCATCGTGGTGCCCGATCCCGGGCCCGGCGAGGCGGTGGTGCGGGTCCAGGCGTGCGGGGTGTGCCACACGGACCTGCACTACAAGCAGGGCGGCATCAGCGACGACTTCCCGTTCCTGCTCGGTCACGAGGCGGCGGGCGTCGTCGAGTCGGTCGGCGAGGGCGTCACGGACGTCGCTCCAGGCGACTTCGTCATCCTCAACTGGCGTGCGGTGTGCGGGAAGTGCCGGGCCTGCCTGCGGGGCCGGCCGTGGTACTGCTTCGACACCCACAACGCGGAGCAGCGGATGACGCTGGCCTCGACCGGGCAGGAACTGTCCCCGGCGCTGGGCATCGGCGCGTTCGCGGAGAAGACGCTGGTGGCCGCCGGGCAGTGCACGAAGGTCGACCCGGCTGTCGCGCCGCAGGTCGCGGGGCTGCTGGGATGCGGCGTGATGGCGGGCATCGGCGCGGCGATCAACACCGGCCAGGTGGGCCGCGGCGACACGGTCGCGGTGATCGGCTGCGGCGGGGTCGGCGACGCGGCGGTCGCCGGGGCCCGGCTGGCGGGCGCCGCGAAGATCATCGCGGTGGACATCGACGACCGGAAGCTGAAGACGGCCCGCGCGATGGGCGCCACCCACACGGTCAACTCCCGTACCACGGACGCGGTGGACGCGATCCGCGAACTGACCGGCGGCTTCGGCGCGGACGTGGTGATCGAGGCCGTGGGACGCCCGGAGACGTACCGTCAGGCGTTCTACGCCCGGGACCTGGCGGGCACCGTCGTGCTGGTGGGTGTGCCCACCCCCCAGATGAAGCTGGAGCTGCCGCTGCTGGACGTCTTCGGACGCGGCGGGGCGCTGAAGTCGTCCTGGTACGGGGACTGCCTGCCCTCGCGGGACTTCCCGATGCTGATCGACCTCCATCTCCAGGGCCGCCTGGACCTGGCCGCGTTCGTCACCGAGACCATCCAGCTGGACGAGGTGGAGAAGGCGTTCGAGCGGATGCACACCGGTGACGTCCTGCGTTCGGTGGTGGTGCTGTGATGACCGCGCGCATCGAACGCCTCGTCACCTCCGGGCAGTTCACGCTCGACGGCGGCACCTGGGACGTCGACAACAACGTCTGGCTCGTCGGCGACGACCGCGAGGTCGTCGTCATCGACGCCGCCCACGACGCCGACGCCATCGCCGAGGCCGTCGGCGACCGCCGGCTGACCGCCATCGTGTGCACCCACGCCCACAACGACCACGTGAACGCCGCGCCCGCCCTGGCCGAACGCACCGGCGCCACCATCTGGCTGCACCCCGACGACCTGCCCCTGTGGAAGCTGACCCACCCGGACCGCCTGCCGGACGCCCATCTGGCCGACGGCCAGGTCATCGAGGCCGCCGGCGCCGACCTGACCGTGCTGCACACCCCGGGGCACGCGCCGGGCGCCGTCTGCCTCTACGACCCGGGCCTGGGCGCCGTGTTCACCGGCGACACCCTCTTCCAGGGCGGCCCCGGCGCCACCGGCCGCTCCTACTCCCACTTCCCGACCATCGTCGACTCGATCCGCGACCGGCTGCTCACCCTTCCGCCCGGCACAAAGGTCCTCACCGGGCACGGCGACGCGACCACCATCAGCGCCGAGGCACCGCACCTGGACGAGTGGATCACGAGGGGTCACTGACACCACCGGCCGAGTGACGCGTCCGGAAAGGCGACAGAGGATGTCCGGCTTACCCGCCACCCTCGAACCCACGAAGGTCACCGGGTACGGGAGGTCGGACATGCCACTGCCGCTGCAGGACAAGGTCGCGCTGGTCGCCGGGGCGACACGCGGCGCGGGACGGGGGATCGCGGTCGAACTCGGCGCGGCCGGCGCCACGGTGTACGTCACCGGACGCACCACGCGCGAACGGCGCTCCGAGTACGACCGCCCCGAGACCATCGAGGACACCGCCGACCTCGTGACCGCGGCAGGCGGGCACGGCATCGCGGTCCCCACCGACCACCTCGACCCCGGCCAGGTCCGCGCCCTCGTGGACCGCGTCGCGCACGAGCGGGGCCGCCTCGACGTCCTCGTCAACGACATCTGGGGCGGCGAGCACCTGTTCCAGTGGGACACCCCGGTCTGGGAGCACGACCTCGACAAGGGGCTGCGGCTGCTCCGGCTCGCGGTCGACACCCACGCGATCACCAGCCACCACGCCCTGCCCCTGCTGCTGCGCAACCCCGGCGGCCTGGTCGTCGAGGTCACCGACGGCACCGACGCGTACAACCGCGCCAACTACCGCGTGAACCTCTTCTACGACCTCGCCAAGGCGTCGGTGCTGCGCATGGCCTTCGCCCTCGGCCACGAACTCGGCCCGCGCGGCGCCACCGCCGTCGCGCTCACGCCGGGCTGGCTGCGCTCGGAGATCATGCTGGAGACCTTCGGTGTGCGGGAGGACAACTGGCGCGACGCCCTCGACCGCGAACCGCACTTCGCCATCTCCGAGACCCCGCACTACGTCGGCCGCGCCGTCGCGGCCCTCGCCGCCGACCCCGAGGTGGCGCGCTGGAACGGCAGTTCACTCTCCAGCGGCGGCCTCGCCCAGGAGTACGGCTTCACGGACCTGGACGGCAGCCGCCCCGACGCCTGGCGCTACCTGGTCGAGGTCCAGGACCCGGGCCGCCCGGCGGACACCAGCGGCTACCGCTGAGGGTTCGCCGGGAAGGCGGCGGGCGACCACGGGCGGGCGGCGGGCGGCGGGCGGCGGCGGGCGGGCGGCGCCGGGCGCGCGGGGTGGCCGGGACGGGGCGGAGGGCCGGGAGGCGGGCTGGGTGGCCGGGAGGCGGCCGGGGGAATCGGCACGGGCCCTGGCCCGGTGTCTCGCGTGGCGCGGTGCTCCGCCTGGCCTGGGGCTCTACCGGCTTGGGTCTTTCCGGCTTGGGTCCTTCCGGTCGGAGGCCCTCCGGCGGGACCCTCCGGCCCGGCTCCGGTCCGACACCCCCCGGGCCCGGGGCCCTTCCGGAAACGCCGGACGCGGCCCGTGGCCGATCCCGTGGCCGATCCCGTGGCTGATCCCGTGGCTGATCCCGTGGCCGGGCGGGACAGAGGGCGTCGCGGACACTGCCGTGCCGATCACCGGACCAGTACCGTCGGCCCATGACCGACACGACACGCTTTGCAGGCCACGGAGTTCTCGTCACGGGCGCCGCCCGCGGGATCGGCGCCGCCACCGCGCGGCGGTTCGCCGAGGAGGGCGCGCGGGTGCTGGTGACCGACGTGGACCTCGGCGCGGCCCGGGAGACCGCGCACGCGCTGCGCGAACACGGCCTCGCCGCCGAGGCGTTCCCCTGCGACGTCGCCGACCGGGCGTCCGTCGAGGCGGCCGTCGCCCGCGCCGTCGAGGCCTTCGGCACGCTCGACGTCCTGGTCAACAACGCCTACCACTGCACCCCCGACGCCCCGCGCTTCGAGGACGAGCCCGACGAGACGTGGGCGCGCGACCTCGACCTCACCCTGACCGGCGCCTACCGCTGCTGCCGCGCCGCCCTCCCGTACCTGGCCGCGTCCGGGCGCGGGGCGATCGTCAGCATCGGCTCGGTCAACGGGGTGCAGGACTTCGGCAACCACGCCTACAGCGCCGCCAAGGCCGGACTCGGCTCCCTCACCCGCACCCTCGCCGGACACGCCGCCGCCCGGGGCGTCCGAGTCAACCTCGTGGTACCGGGCACGGTGCGCACCCCGGCGTGGGAGGGGCGCGACGCCCAACTGGAGGCGGTCCGTGAGCTGTATCCGCTCGGCCGGGTCGGCGAGCCGCAGGACATCGCCGCCGCCGTCGCGTTCCTCGCCTCCCGCGACGCGGCCTGGATCACCGGCACCTCCCTGTGCGTCGACGGCGGACTCACGGCCGTCAACGCCGGGTTCCGCGCGGCCGCCGCGCGGGCCGGGGAGTGAGGCCGGCGACGCCCCGTGAGGTCACCGTTTCGTACCGGCGCCCGCCGCGCCGCAACCGAACGGGCCGCACGGCGGTCTAACGGGCAGACGTCGCAGACAGATCCTGCGAGCATTCCGGGCGAAAGGCATGACCAGCCATGGGGGACATACGCAGACGAGGAGTCGTCGCCCTCGGGGTGACCGCACTGGTGGCACCGCTCACGCTCGCGCTCGGCACCACGCAGGCGCACGCCGTGAGTTGCACGACGACGGCCGGCCCGTACCAGAAGCAGGTGGAGAAGTTCCTGGGCCGGCCGGTCGACGGCAAGCAGTCCAGCGCCGACTGCAAGGCCATCCAGGCATTCCAGAACAAACACGGCATCCGGCCCAACATCGGCTACGCCGGTCCCGTCACCTGGGGCGTGATGGACCTGATGCTCAAGCAGAAGGCCGTCGGGACGAACCCGAACAAGGCCGGCAAGTGTCCGGTGAACAAGGGCCGCATCGCCTGCGTCGACCTCACCCTCCAGCTGAGCTGGATCCAGGACGGCAGCAGGCTCGTATACGGCCCGGTCCCGGTCCGTACCGGACGTGACGGCTACGAGACCCGCACCGGCCTGAAGAAGATCTACTGGCGCAACATCGACCACGTCTCGACCATCTACGACGTGCCGATGCCGTACAGCCAGTTCTTCGACGGCGGGCAGGCCTTCCACCAGGCGAGCCTCAGCATGTGGAACCCGCCTGGTTCGCACGGCTGCGTCAACATGACCACCACCGACGCCAAGAAGTACTGGTCGCTGCTGAAGAAGGGCGACGACGTCTACGTGTACGGCCGCAAGCCGGGCACCTGACCGGCGTCCGGCCGGCCCGGTGCCCGGCCCGCGGCCCCGGCTCACGCCTCGGGGTCGTCCCCGAAGTCCGGGATGTCCAGCCGGACCCCGCCCTGCCGCGCGGACTCGTGCGCGACGATGCCCGGCAGGGTGTAGCGGGCCGCGACCCACGCGTTCACGGACGGCAGGGCGCGGCGGTTGACGGCGGTCACGAAGTCGTCCACCAGGAAGTGGTGGCTGCCCTCGTGCCCGTTGTGCAGGTGGTCGAACTCGCGCGGCAGCCGCGCCCGGTCGTGCACGGGCGCGGAGCCCGAGGTGAACGCGGCCCGCAGCTCCGGCGCGATGTGCTGAAGCGAGGGGTCGTCGGGGGACAGGGTGGGCTTCGGCTCCAGGAGTTCCGTGATGTCCTTGACGCCCTTCTTGTCCTGCCACAGGGCGATGGTGGCGACCTGCTCCATGCTCGCCTCCGTCCCGAAGAACCGGAAGCGTGACTCCCGGATGTGCGAGGGGTAGCCCACCCGCCGGAACTCGTTCGTACGGAACGAGCCGCCGCCTGCCACCTCGAACAGCGCGGTCGCGTTGGACACGTCGTTGTCGAACTGGCTCACCTCCCGGTCGAACACGCCGTCCCCGCGGTCGTCGGTCACGCCGATCGCGGACACGCTCACCGCGTGCGTCCGCCAGGCGCCCAGCACGCCGCCCACCGCGTGCGTCGGGTACAGCAGCGGGGGATAGCTGGCCGTCGCCTTCCAGTTCTCACCGCCGCTGTACTGGTACGCCTCGTAGAAGCCGAGGTCCATGTCGTGCACGTAGTCGCCCTCGGCGTAGAACAGCCGCCCGAAGGCGCCCTCGGCGATCCGGTTGCGGGCGTGTACGGTCGCCGGGTGGTAGTGGCTGGTCTCGCCCATCATGTACGTCAGACCGGTCGCCCTGACCGCGTCGATGATCGCCGCGATCTCCTCCGTGGTGATCGCCATGGGCACCGCCGAGTACACGTGCTTGCCGGCGTTCAGGCCCCGCAGCACCAGCGGGCCGTGGGTCCAGCGCTGCGTGAAGACCGCGACGGCGTCGACCGTCTCCGACTCCAGCATCGCCTCGTACGACGGGAAGGTCCCGGTGAGCCGTTCGGCGGCGGCGAGCCGCTCGGCCCGCTCCGGGAGCAGGTCGGTGACGTGGACCTCGCGGACGCCGGGGTGGGCCAGGAACAGCCTGGCGAACTGGCCCGAGAACTGTCCGGCGCCGACGATGCCGATGGAGAACGTCATGGATGGGATGCCCTTCAGTCGAGTCACCGGTCCCGGAGACCGCGTCGCTGGCCGAGTCACTGGTTCCGGGGCCGGGTCACTGGTCGAGGATCAGGTTGATCTGTTCGTTGGTCCGGTCGAGGCTGCTCACGGGGGCGCCGTTGCCGAACACGTCCTCCATGGCGGGGTGCATGAGCGCCAGCACGTCCGCCGCGTAGGTGGTGATCGGGTAGGAGAACGTCGTGAAGTTCTTCCGGTCGGCGACCGGCCTGGTGAACGCGGTGACGTCGATGCCCTTCTCCCGGTAGGCGGCCACCGCGGCCCGGGTGCCGGCCCAAGTGGCCGGGAAGACGACGCCGTAGCGCCCCACCGTCCGCTGACACGCGTCGGACGCCAGGTACTTCACCCACTTCAGGGCCCCCGGCTTGTTGCGGGCGTTCTTCGTGACGGAGTCGGCGAGCCCGTTCATCATGGTGGCGCGCTTGCCGGTGGGGCCGACCGGGGTGACGGCGGTGCGGATGTCCAGCCCCTTGAAACCGTCGTACGTGGAGAGCATCCACGCCCCGTCGAAGGCGGCCGCCGCCCGGCCCGAGGCGATCTGCGCGTTGGCCTGACTGGACTGGGAGTACTCGGTGAGCGGGGCCATGTACCCCTTCTTCGCCAGTCCGAAGTACCACGTGATCACCGACTGGAAGGTCGGGTCGTCGTAGCGGTACTCGGTGCCCCAGCGCTTCTTGTCGGTGTAGGTCCAGCCCGCGGAGGCGGCCAGGTTGCTCCAGGTGGTCTGGCCGTCGCCGGCGCCGCCGCCGTTGGTGGCGAGCCCGTACACCACGACGTTGTCCTTGTCGAAGCCCTTCTCGTCGCCCCGCCGGCCGTTCTTGTCGACCGTCAGACGCGCCACGGCCTTCTCGAAGGTGCCGCCGTCCTCCGGGTTCCAGGACAGGCTGCCCAGGTCCCCGGCGGTGAGCCCGGCCGCCTGCGCCAGCTCCGCGTTGTAGAAGAGGCCCACGGTGTCCCAGTCCTTGGGCGCGCCGTACCGCCGGCCGTCCCGGCCGGTCCAGTTGGCGGCCAGGCCGGGCTGGTAGTCGGCGTCCCGGATGCCGAGGCCGTCGAGCGGTTCGAGCACGTTCAGGTCGGCGAACTGGCCGAACTTCTGGATGTGGTCGGTGAACACGTCCGGCTCGGTGCCCGCGATGAAGCTCGCGGTGAGCTTGGTCCAGTAGTCGTCCCAGCCCAACTGGGTGATCCTGACGTCGAGTCCGGGGTGGCGCCGCTCGAAGTCCTTCGCGCAGGCCTGGTAGGCGGGCAGCTGGTTGGCGTCCCACAGCCAGTACGTCACCGTGTTCCCGGCCGACCCGGCGTCGCCTCCCGCGCACCCGGTCACGAGCGACAGCGCCAGGGCGCCGGTCAGCGCCCCGGCCGTACGGATCATCCCAAGTCGCATGGACACTCCCTCACTTGATCCCGGTGAAGCCGATGGAGCCGACGACGCGGCGCGCGAAGCAGCCGAACAGCACGAGCATCGGCAGGGCCGCGACGAGCGTGGCCGCCATCAGGCCCGACCAGTCGACGCCGGTCTGCGGGGTCTGGGCCCGGAAGACCGCCAGCGCCACGGTCAGCACGCGTGAGGTGTCGCTGTGCGAGACCATCAGCGGCCAGAAGTAGTCGTTCCAGGACGTGATGTACGTCAGCACCGTCAGCGTCAGCACCGGCGTGGCCGCCATGGGCAGCAGCACGCGGAAGAACACGCGGACCTTCCCGGCGCCGTCGAGCAGGGCCGCCTCCTCGACCTCGCGCGGTACCCCGAGGAAGAACTGCCGCAGGAAGAACACCGCGAACGGCGTCATGAACATCGTCGGCAGCGCGATGCCCAGCAGCGTGTCCACCAGGCCGAGTTCCTTGATGAGCACGAAGTTCGGCAGCAGCGTGAAGACGGCCGGCACCATCAGCCCGGCGAGGAACAGGGCGAACACCGTGTCCCGGCCCCGCCAGCGCAGCCGTGCGAAGGCGTACGCGGCCATCGCGGAGAAGAGGATCTGGCAACCGGTCACCAGGGTGGAGACCAGGACAGAGTTGAGCAGGTAGCGCCAGAACTCCAGCCCGCCGCCCGCGCCGCCCCGGGCGACCGCCTCCTCGGTGGACTGCAGGCCGAGCGCCCGCTCGAAGCCGTCGGTGGTGAGGCCGACGGGCAGCGGGTCGGCCGGCTGGGTGGCGAGCCCCGCGTTCGAGGACAGCGCGGTGCGCAGGATCCAGTAGAACGGCAGCAGGGTGACGAGCACGATCGCGGCCAGCGCCGCCCAGGCCGCGACGCGTCCGGGGGAGGGTCCGCGCCTCGCGGGTCGTACGGTCGTCGTGTCTGTCACCGCAGCCATGTCGGTTCGCTCCCTTCCCGTCAGCCGAGGTCGGTCCGGCCGGCCCGGGTGAGCCGGTACTGCAGGACGGTGATGGCGCTCAGCACGACGAGCAGCGCGACGGACATCGCGGAGGCGTAGCCGAACTGGAAACGGCCGAACGCGGCGCCGTAGATGTAGTACTGGAGCACGTTGGTGGCGTTGGCCGGCCCGCCGGCGGTCGTCACGGCGACCGTGTCGAAGACCTGGAAGGAGCCGATCACCGTCATGATGAGCACCACCGCGAGCACCGGTCTGAGCAGCGGCAGCGTGATCCGCCAGAACATCCGCCACTCGCTCGCGCCGTCCACCTTCGCTGCCTCGTACATGTCGTCGGGGATGGCCTGGAGACCGGCGAACAGCAGCAGGGCGGTGTAGCCGACGTGCCGCCACACGTTGATCAGGGCGATCGTCGGGACCGCCCAGGTCTCGTCCGCGAGGAACGGGATCCGGTCCAGGCCGGCGGCCGCGACGATCTCGTTGCCGATGCCCAGCTGGGTGTCGAGGATCCAGAGCCAGACGATGCCGGCGACGACGTTCGACATCAGGTACGGGGTGAGCACGATCCCCCGCAGCACCGCCGACCGCGTCAGCCGCTGCAGCAGTACGGCGACGGCGAGCGCGCAGACGGTCTGCACGCCGATGTTGATGGCGACGTACTCGACGGTGACGGTCAGCGAGTCCCAGAAGATGGGGTCGTGCACCATCCGCACGTAGTTGTCGAGGCCCACCCACTCGGCCGGGGTGAGCAGGTTGAAGCGGGTGAAGCTCAGCCAGACGCCCCGCAGCGTCGGCCAGAGCAGGAAGACGAGGAAGCCCAGCAGAGCGGGAGCGACGAACACCGCGGCCAGCGTTCCGTCCCCCCGGTTCTCCCGGTCCCGCGCCCGGCGCGTCGGTGGGCTGCTGGAGGCGATGGTCATCGGGAGACTCCCTCGCAAGCGGCGGCTCGTCCTCGGTCATTTACTTTTGATGCAGAAGGATCGGGGCGTCAAGGACTGCGGCGACGCCTCCTTGACCGCCGCTTCCGCCGCATAGACTGACCTCGTTGTTTTCGTAATGAAAAAAAGTAGAGGAATCTGGCGATCATGACCGCACGTGCCGACAACTGGCTTCCGCTGAGTTCCGGGGAACGCGCGGTGGCGATCGAGGTGCTCGTCCACGGCCCGCTGTCACGCACCGAACTGGCCCGGCGGCTCGACCTCTCCGCCGGCAGCCTCACCCGCCTGACCAAGCCGCTGATCGAGTCGGGCCTGCTGGTGGAGGTGCCCGAGGCGGGCGTCTCGGCGGAGGCGCGCCAGGGCCGGCCCTCGCAGCCGCTGGACGTCGTCGCCGAGTCACGCGCCTTCATCGGCTTCAAGATCACCGGGGACATGGTCTACGGCGTCGTCACCACCCTGCGCAGCGAGATCGTCGCCCGTCACGACCGGCCCCTCACCACGCAAGAACCCGCGGAAGTCGCCGACCTGCTCGGCGAGATGACCGCCGAGCTGACCCGTGACCACCCCGGCATCGCCGGCGTCGGCATCGGCGTGGGCGGCCTCGTGCGGGACCGCT
Organism: Streptomyces sp. DH24; assembly: GCF_029813775.1. Lineage (GTDB taxonomy): Bacteria > Actinomycetota > Actinomycetes > Streptomycetales > Streptomycetaceae > Streptomyces. The sequence goes on from NZ_JARVKW010000031.1 coordinate 47,519, forward strand.
CCGTGGTCGCGGAGTCGCCCTTCCTGGGCTGGCGCGACGTCGGCCTGGCCGAACTCGTGGCGGAGCGCACCGGACTGCCGGTGGTCGTCGAGAACGACCTCGCCTCCCTCGTCGAGGCCGAGACCTGGTTCGGTGCCGGTCGCGGCCTGGACCGCTTCGTCGTCCTGACCATCGGCGCCGGGCTCGGCTACGGCCTCGTCCTGGGCGGTAGGCGGGTGCCGTGCGCCGAGGAGGACCGCGGCTTCGGCAGGCACTGGATCCTCCGCCCCGACGGGCCGCTCACCCCCGACGGGCAGCGGGGCAGCGCCGTGTCGCTGCTCACCATCCCGAGCATCCGCTACCAGATCCGTGCGGCCACCGGCCGGGACCACACCTACGAGGAGATCCTCGCCCTCGCCGCCGAGGGCGAGCCCATGTCCGCCCGCGTCGTGGACGAGGCCGCGTGCGCCCTCGGCACGCTCGTGGCCCAGATCTCCAACTTCGTCATGCCGCAGAAGATCCTGCTCGCCGGTGAGGGCGTCGGGCTCATGGACGTGGCGGGGGAGAGGGTGCGCGAGACGATCCGCGCCAACCGGCATCCCCTGGCCGCCCCGGTCGCCCTGGAGACCAAGGTGTCCGACTTCCACGACTGGGCGCGCGGCGCCGCCGTGCTGGCCATCCAGGTGCTCGTCCTGGGGTTGGCCCAGGCGTGAACTCCCCGGTGGCAGCGGGCAACTGCCGCTGCGGACGGCCTGAAGGGACGTGAGCAGGGACACGGTCCGATATGTACCTTTTGCGCGTGCTTACTCACAGCGCCTTCACCTTCGGCGCCGTATGCTTCACACCATGTCCACCACTGTTGAACCCTCCTCCGAGCGATCGGCTGACGAGGTCAACGAGGAGATCCGGGCCCTGTGGCGCCGGTCGGGCGGGACACTGAGCGTCGAACAGCGCGAGGAGTACCAGCGCCTCGTCCTCGAATGGGCCGCCGCGGCCCCGCAGCGGGTGCCGGCGGCCTGAGCGCCGCCCGACCACCCCGCGCATCGCATCCTCGTCCCCGGGCACCCCTCATCCGACGGGTGCCCTCCTCGCACTGGCCTCGGCCGTCTGCTACGGCATCGTCGACTTCGCCGGCGGGCTGCTGTCCAGACGCGTCTCCTACGCGGCCGTCACCTTCCTCGGCCAGGTCGGCGGGCTTCTGCTCGCCCGCCTGGCCGCCCTTCTCGTGCCCGCCGGCGCCGCGCACCCCGCCGATCTGCTGTGGGGCGCGCTGTCCGGCGTCGGCAGCGGCACCGCCATGCTTGTCCTCAACCGGGGACTCAGCCGGGGCGCCATGAGCGTCGTCGTGCCGGTGAGCGCCGGCACCGACGTCGCGCTGTCCGTGCTCTGCGGCGTCCTCCTGCTCGGCGACCGGCGCGGCGCCCTCGCCCGGGCCGGCATCGCCGTCACGGTGCCCGCCCTGTGGCTGGTGTCCGGCGGCTCCGCCGGACCGCGCTCCGAGGTCACCGACGGCCTCGTCGCCGGCGCGGGCGTCGCCGTGCAGTACATCGCCCTGGGCCAGGCCGGACCCGGCAGCGGACTGTGGCCCGTCGCCGCCGGCCGCGTCGCCGCCGTACTCCTGCTGCTGCCGGGCGCCGCACGCCACCCCCGGCTCCTGCGACTGCCGCCTCCGCCGCTCCGCCCAGGCCCTGGTCATCGGCGCGGGCGCCGCCCTCGGCCTGATCCTCTACCTGCTCGCCGCCCAGCGACAGCTCGTTGCGGTCGCCGTGGTGCTCGCGTCCCTCTGCCCGGCCATTCCCGTCGTCCTCGGCCTGGCCCTCCTCGACGAACACCTCACCCGGTGGCAGGCCCTCGGCCTGGCGGGCGCCGCAGCGGCCACCGTCCTGCTCACGCTGGGCTGATCAGCCCCACGTCGCCGAGTAGTGCCGGCGGCAGGCGGCGCGGTCCCGCTCGACGCGGATCCAGCGCGTGGCCGCCAGCGCGACCAGGCTGCCCGCGACGACCAGCAGCCCCGGGCCGGCGTTCCTGCGGTCCGTGAGCCGCGACAGCAGTGCCGACACGTCCGTGCCGCCCGTGACCGGCGCCGACGTTCCCGACGCCGCACCGTCCGGCGCGGCGGCCCCCTGCGGGCTCGACGGGGAGGGCGCGGGGGAGGAGCGCCCGCCGGAGCCCGCCCCGGCGGGCGCCACGACCAGGCGCACACCGAGCGCGGCCATCGCCTGCTTCACCGGCTGGAAGAACGTCGTACCGCCCTTGGCGCAGTCGCCGTCGCCGCCCGAGGTCACGCCCAGCGCGACGCCCTCGGAGAACAGCGGGCCGCCGCTGTCCCCGGGCTCGGCGCACACGTCCGTCTCGATCAGGCCGCCGACCGTGCCCTCCGGGTAGTTGACCGTCGCGTCCAGCGCCGTGACCCGCCCGTCCCGCAGCCCGCTCGTGCTGCCGCTGCGGAACACCCGCTGTCCCACGGACGCCTCGCCCGCCCCGGTGATCCGCACGCTCTCGCCGCCGCCGACGGCGACCACGTCCGCGCCCTCGCCCGCCCTGCCGTTGTCGTACTTCACCAGGGAGAAGTCGTCGCCCGGGAAACTCCCGGCGACCGTCGTGCCCAGCTGCCGGTCGCCCCGGTCGTCGGCGAACCACACCGAGCCGTTCGGGCCGCAGTGACCGGCCGTGAGGATGAAGTCGGTTCGCCCGTCGGTCACGTTGAACCCCGCCGAGCAGCGCCCCGCCGCGGACAGGATCGGCCGGGCGCCGTTGATCCGGGTCGTGAAGACGCCCTCGGTGCGCTCCATGCGGACGAAGCCGCCGATGCGCTCGGCGACACCGGTCAGCCGGGACCAGTCGGACGCGGACACCGTGCGGTCGCCGCGGACCACCACCCGGTTGTTCCGGTAGTCCACGGCCCACGCCGTCCCGGGCACCCGGGGTGCCGCGCGCAGCGTCGCCGTGGCCGTCTTCAGATCGCGCATGCTGTACCGCACGACCTCCGCCTCGGCGCCGGCCCGCCGCACCTCGGCGGCCCCCTCCCGGTCGGTGACCGCGACGACCGGCCGCCCGTCGTCCCCGACCCAGCTGCCCGCCGTACGGGAGGTGCCGAGCCGCGCCACCACCTCCGCGCCGGCCGTGGTGCGCGGGCCCGCGTGCGGCACGGCCGGCGGGACGCCGGGCTCGCTCGCGACGGCACGGGTCACCATCACCGTGCCGAGCAAGAGCCCGCCGACGGCCGCCAGCCGCGTCACTCGCCGGACGGTACGTCGTCGTGCGTGCCTCATGCCTGACTCCCGGGCCCCGGACGGCGCGGCCTCAACACCGCGGGGCACTCTCGGAGTCGAGGGCCCTTCCCTCCATACGGGGCCCGGGCCGGGCGCGTTCACCGCGCCCGGCATCGCCTCAGCTCTTGCGGCCCACTCCGCAGAACATCGCCACCTCGGCCGGCTCGGGCCCGTCGTCGGGCTCCGGACGCCAGCGGGAGCAGGACACGACGCCGGGCTCCAGCAGGTCCAGGCCGTCGAAGAAGCGCGCGACGTCCTCGGGTCTGCGCTGGGTCAGCTTCGGAGTGCCGTGCTCGTTCCAGAACTTGACCGCCTCGTCCACGTCGGGCATCGACGGGCTGGTGACGGTGTGCGACAGCACCAGATGGCTGCCCGAGGGCAGCGCGTCGAGCAACTGCCGCACCACGCCGTACGGGTCCTCGTCGTCGCCGAGGAAGATGACCACGCCGAGCAGCATCAGCCCGACGGGCCGCGTGAAGTCCAGGGTGCGCGCCGCGTGTTCGAGGATCGCGTCGACGTTGCGCAGATCCTCGTCCAGATAGTCGGTGCGGCCCTCGGGCGTGCTGGTGAGCAACGCGCGGGCGTGGGTGAGGACCAGCGGGTCGTTGTCGACGTAGACGATGCGGGACTCCGGCGCGATCCGCTGGGCGACCTCGTGCGTGTTGTCCGCGGTGGGCAGCCCGGTGCCGATGTCGAGGAATTGGCGGATCCCTGCCTCGGCGACGAGGTGGCGCACGGCCCGGCCCAGGAACAGCCGGTCGGCGCGGGCGTACTCGCCGATGCCCGGGTGCAGTTGGCGGATCTGGTCGCCGGCCGCGCGGTCGACCTCGTAGTTGTCCTTGCCGTCGAGCCAGTAGTTCCAGATGCGGGCCGTGTGGGGCTGAGCGGTGTTGATGCGGTCGAGCAGCTGTCGCTGGGCCTGCTGCCCGGCCGACGGGTTCTTGGACACGGGAACTCCCGGTTTGGGTGACGTGCGCGGACAAAGAGCAATTTAGACCCGTGAGTTGATCTCTGGCGAGGGTTCGGCGCCTTCTGCCGCCGGCCAGATCGCGGCCCGGCTGCGCGCGTCGCCCCACAGGGCCGCATCACCCGTGTACGGCCGCAGCAGCGCGGTCAGTCGGGCGTCGCCACGCCCGTTCAGTTCGTCGGAGGCGATCTTGCGGGCGATCCCGGCGAGGAAGTCGGCGAGCTGCACCCTGGGGTCGTCCCGCGCGGCCACCAGGCGCATACCGGCGAGGCCGGCACCGGCCGGCCGCGCGGTCTCCTCGATCCAGGCGATGCGTTCCGGCGTCAGCATGTTCTGCCGGTCGTGCACCAGATACACGAGCCGCCCGTCCCCGCTCCAGTCGGCGGCCGTCCTGACGATGGCGGGCAGCAGCGGGTTCAGCACCGGAATCAGCGCCGGGCGCTCCAGCAGCCCGCCGCGGTACGTGTCCGCCCGGGGCCGGGCCGCCACCAGCCGCGCCAGGACCCTGGCCGCCTCCGTGCCGGCGTGCGCGCGCAGCAGCCTCTCGGCCAGGCCGAAGAACTCGTCGACGGGCCCCTCGGGCGCTCCGTCGTTCCGGGCCCGCAGCAGCCGGTTGGCCGCCCGCAGGAACTCCCGCCACCCGGCGTCCCCGAAGGCCGGCCGGCCCGCCCGGAACAGCACGACGGCCGCACCCGGATCGTCCAGCAGCAGGCCGACGACGCGGTCCACGACGAGGAACGCCTTCTCGGTCAGCTGCACCCGCGCCCGCCCGTGGAGGGGCCCGGCCGGGGCGAGCAGCCACTCCAGCACCGCCCGGTGCTTCTCCCGCAGCAGATGGCCCGCCTTGTACTCCTCGGCGGGCGAGCGGATCCGGTTCCTGACCTCCCGCACGGACGCCGCCGCGGACTCGACCGGGATCCGCACACTGGCATGCGCGAACACGTCGGTGTTGCCGCCGGTGAGGTTCTCGCCGTCCGACCCCGACTCGTCGCAGGCGATCTCCACCGGCACACCGCCCGCCCCGTCCGGCATCCCGTACGCGTGATTCCACGTCACCGCCAAGGCCCCCTATCTTGTGCCCCATGACCAGGATCCCGCACGAGACGTCCGGTGAACCGAATCCGCTGCGCGCCCTCACTCTTGACGACCTCCGGCGCCGTACGAGCATGAAGTGGCGCACCCATCCTCAGGACGTGCTGCCGCTGTGGGTGGCCGAGATGGACGTGCCGCTCGCCGAACCGGTCGTCCGCGCCGTCACCGACGCCCTCGCGCTGGGCGACACCGGCTATCCGGCCGGGCCGGCCTACGCCGAGGCCCTGGCCGCGTTCGCCGAGAAGCGGTGGGGCTGGGACGGGCTCGCCGTGCGGCGCACCGCGCTCGTGCCCGACGTGATGCTCGGCGTGGTGGAGATGCTGAAGCTGGTCACCGGGCCCGGGGACCCGGTCGTCGTCAACCCGCCGGTGTACCCGCCGTTCTTCCAGTTCGTGCGGCACCTGGACCGCACGGTCGTGGAGGCCCCGCTCGGTGCCGACGGCCGCCTCGACCCCGCCGCCCTGGAGGAGGCCTTCGCGAGGGCCGTCGCCGGGGGCCGCCGGGCGGCGTACCTGCTGTGCAGCCCGCACAACCCGACCGGCACCGTGCACACCGCCGCCGAACTGGCCACCGTCGCCGGCCTCGCCGAGCGGTACGGCGTCCGTGTCGTCGCCGACGAGATCCACGCCCCGCTCGTCGCGTCCGGCGTCGACTTCGTGCCGTATCTGAGCGTGCCGGGCGCGGAGCGCGGGCTGTCGCTGATGTCGGCGTCCAAGGCGTGGAACCTGGCCGGTCTGAAGGCGGCCCTCGCCCTCGCCGGACCCGGCGCCGCGGCCGACCTGGCCCGGCTGCCCGAGGAGGTCGGCCACGGCCCGAGCCACGTCGGCATCCTGGCCCACACGGCGGCCCTGCGGGACGGCACCGCGTGGCTGGACGCCCTGCTGGCCGGGCTCGACGCCAACCGGCGGCTGCTCGCCGGGCTGCTGGCCGAGCACCTGCCCGCGATCGCCCACCGGCCCGGCGAGGCCACCTACCTGGCCTGGCTGGACTGCCGTGCCCTCGGCCTCGGCGACGACCCGGCGGAGGTGTTCCTGCGCGACGGCCGGGTGGCGCTGAACTCCGGTCTGCCCTTCGGGACCGGCGGCGCGGGCCACGTCCGCCTGAACCTGGCCACGTCACCCGAGATCCTCACGGAGGCGGTACGGCGGATGACGGCGGCGACCGGAGCGGCGTCATGAGCGGGCCGGTCCGGCGGACCCTGTCCGCAAGGCGGCGTCGTCGACCGGGGGACGGCCGCGCGGAGTCCGCCCCGAGCCGGGCCGCGCGGCAGGTGCCCCTCGGCGGCCACGGCCTAGACTGCCCGCCATGGACGACGCGTTGCTCGACCGGCTCGCCGCCGGGAAGTACCTGCTCCTCACCAGTTACCGCAAGAACGGCACGCCGGTCGCCACGCCGGTCTGGGTGGTGCGCGACGGCGACGCGCTCGGCGTCTGGACGGCCGCCGACTCGTGGAAGGTGAAGCGGATCCGGGCCCGTGCCGACGTCCTCGCCGGCCCCTGCGACCTGCGCGGCAACCCGACCGGCGATCAGCTCCCGGCCACCGCCGAGGTCGTCGACGAGGCCACGGTCGCCCGCTACCGGCAGCTCATCACCCGCAAGTACGGCCTCGTGGGACGCCTCACCCTGCTGGGCAGCAGGCTGCGCCGCGGACTGAAGGGCACCGTCGGCATCCGGGTCACCCTGGCCGGCTGACGCGGACCCGGCCCCGACCGGCCCGCCCCTCCGTCAGGTCCAGGCGCGGTACGGCTCGTCAACGAGCTGGAAGACCGGCTCGCCCCGCACCGGGTCCTTCGCGGTGGACAGCCGCACCCGGTCCCCGCTGTGGATGCCGACGGGCGGGCCCATCACCCGGCCCCGCACGACGAAGCCCTCGGCCATCTCGATCAGCGACACATTGCGCGCGGCGGGCGTGTTGCGGTGCACCACCGTGGAGTGGCGGACCGTGCCCGTGCCCTCGCTGCGCTCGGTGCGCAGGTCGCTGCCCCGGCACACCGGACACAGCAGCCGGTGGTACATGGCGGTGCCGCACCAGGCGCAGCGCTGGTAGAGGATCGCGTCCTTGTCCTGGGCCCGGGGTGCGAGGACGCCCGTCGCGGAGCCGGCTGCCTGCTGAGCGGCGCTTCCTGAGTGGTGGTACACGCTGTCAACTCCCTGCGCTCGGCCGGAATGGCGCGTGCGCGGACGCCCGGGCACGCGCGTGCCCGGTTCGCCGTGCCACCGTGCACAGCCTCAGGGTATGGCACTGAGTGCCAGACGTAAAGGTACTGCGTACCCCTTTGGATCGGAACCGTTCCGCCGAGCCCGCCCGAGCGCCGCTCAGTCCCTTCCGAGCGTGGTCTCGATCTCCTGGACGACCCGCCACAGCGGCGCCCCGCGCCGGGAGACCACGACCACCACGTCCTCGGGCCGCTCGTCGGCGGGCGGCGCGGCCGGGCTGCCGAACGCGGACCGCACGAACCCCACGGCATGGTCGAACGCGGCGCTCGCATCGCCCTTTCCGTCCGAACGCAGCCAGGACCGCAGGGCGTTGTTGTGCGCCGCGACCACCGCGGCCGCGACGACGTCCGCCTGGAGCGTGCCGTCCCGCCGGCCCGCGAACCGTCCGCGCAGGTAATCGGCGAGGGCACGCTCGTAGCGCCACACCACCGACAGTTCGTACGCGCGCAGCCCGGGGACCCGCTTGGTGAGGCGGTACCGCTGCACCGAGAAGGACGGGTTCTCGGCGTACATGCCCAGCACCAGCCGCGCCGCCTCGCAGACCCGCGACACCGGCTCGCCCTCGTCGCCGCAGGACGCGAGGAACGCCGTCATGTCCGCCAGGCACCGCTCGTGGTCGGGGAAGACCACGTCCTCCTTGGAGGGGAAGTAGCGGAAGAACGACCGCCGTCCGACGCCGGCGAGCGCCACGATGTCGTCGACCGTGGTCTGTTCGTAGCCGCGCTCCAAGAACAGCCGGAAGGCCGCCGCGACCAGCGCGTCCCGCATGGGCGGCCTCGCGGCCGCCGCCTGCGCCTTCTCGTCGCGGCGGGGCGCCGCACTGCTGGAGCTCATGAAGGGGAACGTAGCACCTGCCGGCCTCGAGTGGCACTCAGTGCTGCCTCAAGAGGGAACTGAGTACCTCCCTCTCGGGGCGGGGTCGCCGGGTCGCATACGATCATTTCCCGCCACCGCCGAGGAGCCCCGCATGCCGCCCGCCCGCCCCCGCCTCCTATACGTCACCGACCTCGCCTATCCGGCCCGCGGGCGCCGCTACTGCGACGAGGACATCTTCCTGACCGCCCGCCTGCGCGCGGACTTCGACCTCGCCCTGTGCCATCCCCGGGACGCCGTCGCCCTCATGGACGCCTTCGACGCCGTGGTCGTGCGCAACAGCGGACCCGTACTGGACTACCAGGACGCGTACGACGCGTTCCGCGCGCGGGCCGCCGAGCGCGGAACGCGCGTCTACAACCAGCTCTCCGGCCGCGCCGACATGGCCGGCAAGCAGTACCTGCTCGACCTCACCGCCGCGGGACACCCCGTCATCCCCACCGTCGACCGGGCCGAGGACCTGCACCTGCTGCCCGCGGCCGGCCAGTACGTCGTCAAGCCCAGGCGGGGCGCCGACTCCATAGGCCTGCGGATCGTGCCCGCCGACCGCGTCCGCGGCGAGATCAGCGGCGAGGTCCTCGTCCAGCCGCACGTCGACTTCGCCTACGAGGTCTCGTTCTACTTCGTCGACCACGACTTCCAGTACGCCCTGTACGCGCCCGACCCCGGCCGGCGCTGGGAGCTGCGGCCCTACGAACCCACCGTGGCGGACCTGGAGTTCGCCCGCCGCTTCATCGACTGGAACGCCATCGACCACGGCGTCCAGCGGGTCGACGCCTGCCGCGCGCCCGGCGGCGCACTGCTGCTGGTCGAGCTGGAGGACCTCAACCCCTACCTGTCGCTGGACGCCCTCGACGACACGCGGCGGGACGCCTTCGTCGCCGCGCTGACGGCCTCCCTGCACCGCTTCCTCGCGGCACACTGACCCCGCCGGCCCCGCCTGCGCCCGCGACGGCACGGCCCCGGGTGCCATGGCGGGCCGGAACGGGGAACCCGTCGGACGACAGGTACCGGGCACGGAAGGGGACGGCGACGGCATGGCGGACATGGACGCGTTCACTCGGCGGCTGAACCCCGACATGTGCGTGGTCACCGCCTCGGCGGGCGGCGAGCGCGGGGGCTGCCTGGTCGGCTTCGCCTCGCAGTGCTCCCTCGATCCCATGCGGTTCGTGGTGTGGCTGTCCGAGGTCAACCACACCTACCGGGTGGCCCGCTCCGCCGACGTGCTGGCCGTCCACCTCCTCACCCGTGACCAGCACGACCTGGCCGAGCTGTTCGGCGGACGCACCGGCGACCGGGAGGACAAACTCGCGCGGGCCCGTGTGCGGGAGGGGTACGGCGGGGCCGTCGTGCTCCAAGACGCCGCGGCCTGGTTCGTCGGCCGGGTGGTGCTGCGTGCCGGGGGCGGCGACCACATCGGATTCGTCCTCGACCCGGTGGAGTGGGGCGAGCGGGAGTCCGGCGGCGCTCCGCTGCTGCGCCTGGAAGACGCCCGGGACATCGCGCCGGGCCACCCGGTCGACTGAAGCGCCGAGACCCGGCCCTACTGGCCCCGGCTGGCGCCGACACCCGGCCCTACTGGGGCCGCACCTCGTCGGGAACGTCGTCCGGCACCCGGATGTCGAGCACGCACACGTCGTCCCGCCGCTCCTCCTCCAGCATCACGGCGAGCACCGGCTCCAGGGGCGAGTCCGTGTGGCCACCGTGCGCCTCGACGACCCGGGCGAGCCGCTCCAGGCCCCGGTCTATGGGCTCCTCGGGCCGCTCGACCAGGCCGTCCGTGAACATCAGCACCCGGTCGCCCGGCCGGAGGAGGCACTCGCCCTCGTCGAAGACGGGCGTGGCGCTCGCCCCGAGCAGCACTCCTCTGGGCCGGTCGAGGAAGCTCGCCACGCCGTCACGCAGCAGCAGGGGCGGCGGGTGACCCGCCTGCGCCCAGACCAGCCGGCGGCCCTCGGGCTGGTAGCGGGCGAGGACCATGGTCGCCGTGCCGTGCGAGTCGCGGGAGTGCAGCAGCAGCCTGTTGAGCCGGGTCAGCGCGCCGGTCAGCGACGAACCCGTGATGATCATGCCCTTGGCGGTGAACCGGAGCTGGGCCATGGTGGCGACGGCGTCGATGCCGTGCCCGGCGACGTCTCCGACGACGAACAGGGCCTCGCTGCCCGGCAGCTCGATGGCCGAGAACCAGTCGCCGCCGACGTTGACGCCCGACTGCGCGGGCAGATAGGCGACCTCGACGTGCAGCCCGGCCAGCCGCATGGACCGCTTCGGCAGCGGCAGCAGCGCGTGCTGGAGCCTTGCCGCCAGCGTCCGCTCGGCGCGCAGCACGTCGTGCTGCGTCAGGATGGCCCGCTCGCTCTCGTCCAGGGCCAGCTCCACCCGGCGCCGGGCGGTCAGGTCCTGTACGACGCCGTGCACCTCGACCGGGGTGCCGCTCATGTCCTCGACCGCCTCGGCGACGATGCGCAGGTGCCGCACGGCGCCCGCCGCCCTGACCCGGACCGGCAGGTCGAACGGCCGGCCGGTTTCCAGGAGTGTGTCGACGGCCCGCGCCAGCGCCGGCGCGTCCTCGGGCAGCGCGAGGTCGGACAGCTCGGCGAGGCGCACCGGGCCGTGCACGGGTTCCCGGCCGAACAGCGTGAAGACCTGGGACGACCAGGCCGCCTCCTGCGTGACGAGGTTCCAGTTCGCCCAGCCCAGGCTGCCCAGCCGCTGCAGATCCGCCAGCCGCTGCTCCTGCAGGTCGGAGGCGTCGTGCCGGAGCCAGGTGAGGACCAGCCGACCGTCCAGCCGCGTCACCCGGACCGCGTACGTGGACAGCTCGGCGATGCCCGCCACGACCTCCTGGTGCGCGAAGGGGGCGCCCTCGTAGGGCTCCCCGGTGGACAGGGTGCGCAGGCAGCCGCGCCACACCGGCTCGCGGCCCATGGGCGGGCAGGACTCCAGCAGCCGCCGGCCGGCCAGTTCGTCGTGGGGGCGGCCGAGGATGTCGCCGGCCTGCGGGGTCGCGGCGTCGATGCGGTAGTCCTCGACGCGTCCCGCCGGTGAGCGCAGCGGTGTGAGCAGCAGCGCCGCGACCGGCAGCGCGTCGAACACGGACCGCGGGGAGGCCTCGGCCGTGCCGCCGGTGCCGCTGTCCTCCTGGCCGGGGCCGAACAGGCGCAGCGGGCCCGAGCACAGCAGGGCGGCGCCGCGCAGGTGCTCCCGGTGGCGGGGCGTGAAGGGGCCGGGGTGGGGGCGGAGCACGCCGACGCACACGTCGTCCGCGTTCGCGGCCGGCACCGGCAGCCACGCCTGGGAGCGGTGGTGCCACGGCGGCAGGCCGACGGACGCCCTGCGGTCGTCGCCGGTGTCCTCCAGCCAGTGCGGCTCGCGGTCCCGCAGGGCGTCGAACGCCGGGAAGCCGGGCAGCGGCGGCACATGGCGCCACTGGTCGGCGAGCGAGTCGTCGAGGCCGGCGTGCCCGACGAGCTCCAGCCCTCCGGAGGGCCGGCGGGCGTACAGCACGACCGTGTCGGCGCCGGTGTCCGGCGCGAGATGCTCCAGCAGGCACTCGGCGAGGTCCTGCGAACCGCCGACCCGTACGAGGGCCCGCCCCAGGCGCCCCAGGGCGGCCGCCACGTCGTCGGGGGAGGCGGCCTCGCCGGGCATTTCGGACCCGGACTCCGCAGCGGGCCGCGGGAACGTCTCGTACTCGGGGGAACCGGACGTCTGCGCCGCGACCGGCGGAGGGGCCAGTCTGCCGAGCGTGAGCCAGCACTCCTCCAGCAGCGTCCGGCGCGCCGCCTTGGCTCCCTGCGCCAGGGTCTCGCGCGCGGCGTCCGGGGAGCAGCCGCTCGCGGCCATCACCGCGCCCACGGCCCGCTCCAGGACGGCCGAAGTCGCCGCCAGGTCGCGCAGCCGTTCCATCTCGGCGCGCTGCCTGGCGACCACCTTGGCCAGCGCGACCGTGTCCGGCGCGATACCGGGTTCGGTTGGGCTGGTGGGCTCGCTCGTCACGGGTTGAGCATCGCACACGCCCGTCGGTTCGATGACCGGCTCGACCACACGTAATCTGCCCGAGACAGGCATCCCATCGGCGGAAACGTCCCCGGCGCCGGGCCCGGACGGCACTGCTCAGCGGGCCGAGCCGTGCTCCGTCAGCGCCTGGGTGACGGCCCGGACACTTCGCGCGATGTGCTGCAGTTGCAGCACCTCGGCCGCGTACAGCTTGATGGTGTGCTCGATCACGGACTCGTGCAGGCCGAGCCGGGGCAGGTCGGCCCGTGCGGTTCGCAGGGCGGTGCGGGCCACCCGGATCTCCTGCTCGACCTGGATCTGCGCGTGCCGGGCGAGGAGCACGGGGTGTCGCAGCAGCGCGGGGTAGCCGCCGTAGCGCGCGGGGACGAGTTCGCGCAGCCACCTGACCGCCGAGCGCTCCCAGTCGAAACTGCCGGGGGTCTTGACCTGGCACGGCCAGTCCGGGCTGATGCGCGTGGACGTCAGGGGCATGATCATCGCTTCCGGTGGTGCGGTGTCGTCGGGGCGCGACGGGGCGGAGGCGGCCCCGGCCTAGGGGATGACCGGGACCGCCACGGGCTCTCGCGCAGGCGAGGCCCGGTGGAACACCCGGAGCCGGGGCGGGTGGGAGTCGGCGGCGGGTGTTCGTGCAGCGTGAGCAGTATTTATATATGCCGTTGGCTTTGCAAGGCGTATGAAAACATTCATGCGCGATGGAACGGGCTGCTCCCCGTGCGTGCCCGTACGCGGGGAATTCCCCCAGGACCTCAACGGCCCGCGCCCGCTCAGTCCTTGAGGAAGAACTGGTGCTCGTCGGCGACCTGCTCGTACTCCTCCAGGCGTGCCTGCGTCCGCTCCGGATCGGCGTCCGTCATGGCCTGCAGCAGCGCCGCGCACATCACGCCCGGCGCCGCGTAGGAGTCGAACACCAGCCGGGAGCCCGTGCCGGTGGCGAAGGTGACGTCGGCCTCGTCCACGAGCGGGCCGAGCGCCAGGTCGGTGACGAGAGCCACCTTGAGACCGGCCCGCCGCGCGACCCGCACCGCGCCCAGCGTCTCGTGGGCGTGCCGGGGCAGGGAGAACGCCAGCACCCAGGTGCCGCCCGCCTCGCGGGACTGCAGCAGCGCGTCGTAGGCGACGGTGCCGCCGCGTGTGACGAGCCGTACGTCGGGGTGGATGCGGCGGGCGGCGTAGGCGAAGTACTCGGCGAGCGACACGGAGATGCGCAGGCCCAGCACCGTCAGCGGCATGGACCCGGACAGCTTCCGGCCGACGTCGATGACTCGGTCGGGGTCGGCGAGGTCCCGGCGCAGGTTCTCCAGGTTGTCGATCTCGGCGTCGACGGCCGCCTGCAACTCGTTGGCGCGGTTCTCCTCGCCGGGGCCGCCCGCGAATGTGCCGAGCGCGATCGCCTGGAGGCGTTCCCGCAGCGCGGGATAACCGCTGAAACCGACGGCCGACGCGAAGCGCGTCACCGAGGGCTGGCTGACACCCACCCGGTCCGCGAGGTCGGTGATCGACAGGAACGCCGCCTCGGTGATGTGCTCGATGAGGTACTGGGCGATGCGCCGCTGTCCCGGGGAGAGCCGGGGCCGGTCGAACAGGGCGCGCAGCTGGGAGGTCGGGGAGGGCTCCGCCACGGGCGCCGTCCTTCCCGAGGTGATCGCGGACGCCTGTGCGCGTGCCTGCTGCGGCGATGGCACCGGTGCGCCTCCTTCGTCTCCCACAGCGTTCAACATAGCTCACCGACCGTCCTGACCAGGGCCGGTGACCGGGCCTCGGGCACAGCACGGAAGTGCCGCCGGGAACGCCGGGGGATAGGCGCGGACCGGGCGGGAACCCGGCGCGGGGAAGATCCGCACCCGACGACAGAAGGAGTCACCGTCATGACGGTCCCCGAGGAGAACCGGGCGAAGACCGACAGCACCGACGAGGTCCTGGACGACCGCCGCGGCCGGCCGGGCGGGCAGGGACACGACGAGGACGCCGGCCGCCCGCCCGGCGCCACCGGCCGGACCCTGCGCGAGGCGCTGGAGGAGGCTCACGTCCGGCCCGACGACTACGACGAGAAGTAGACGGGTGCGACGCGGACGACAGCGGCAGGAGACCACCACATGAGCGCGCTCACCGCGCTGGAACAAGCCCTGGAAGACCGATGGGAGGCCCTGTGGGCCCGCCTCCTGGACAAGGAACCGGTCGAACTCCTCGACGCGCTGCGGGAGGAGTGCGACAGCAACGCCCTGGTCTGCGCCGAGGGCCGGAAGATGGCCCCCAACGTGTACGCCGTCGAACTCGACCGCGCCGTGCACGACGAACTCGCCCGCCGCGGCAGCCGGGTGGACCAGGCGCTCACCGACAGTCTGGCCCGGCACGGCGAACAGCGGGGATACACCTGGCCGGGACCCCTCACGGTGCACGTCACCCGGTCCTCGCACGTGCCCAACGGCCGCTACCGCGTGGCCAGCGCCGTCATGTCGCACGTCAGCGCGGACGGCATTCCGGACCCCGGGAGCGGGTGACCGGCGGGCGTCAGCGGCGGTAAATCGTGATCGAGTGGCCGACGTCGTCGGCCAGGCGGGCGCCGGCGAGCAGCGCGGCCGGCCGGCCCGTCGCCCTGCCGGCGGCCGAGTCCGGCACGGCGAGCAGCCCCCGTACCTGACGGGCGGGCACCTTCCGGGGGTCGGACGCGTCGGTGCCGAAACCGGCGGCGGGCACGTCGAGCGTCGCCGGCGAGCCGTGCGCGACGACATCGGCGGAGAAGGCGTACAGCGCGAGGGCCCCGGGAGGGCCGCCAACCCGGCGCACGCGTCGGCCACTTACCGGGCGCAGGCGAACACCACCAGCCCGAACAGCAGCGTCAGCGCGATCACCGGAAGACGCGCCCAGAGCATCAGCAGCCACGGGCCGTTGCCGGACTCGTCCAGCAGGTGCCGCCCCAGCGCCCCCTGATCGCCGGTGAACACGGAATCCAGGCGCGCACCGGCGAGCGCGCACCCGCGCCGACGATCACCTGCCGTCGTCCGCCGCCTTCCGTCGCACCGACGGATACGGCCCGCGACCGGCCGGAGTTCATTGCGGCACTCTCTCAGGCGCGGGCGTCCAGGCACGGCAGCGCGGCCGCCGGCACGACGAGGTCGGCGCGGTCCCGGGTCGCGGCGACCAGGTCGGCGTTGCGCTGGTCGGTGCCCAGCGTCCAGGCCACCGCCTCGTCGTGGGCCTTGCCGAACTCCTCGTGCCGGGCGACCAGCCGCCGGACGCGCTCCTCCTCGTCCAGCTCGCAGAACCACACCTCGTCGAGCTGTGCCCGCACCCGCGGCCAGGCGCCGTCGTCCAGCAGCAGGTAGTTGCCCTCCGTCACCACCAGCCGGGCCGCCGGCGGCACCGGGACGGCGCCCGCGACCGGCTGCTCCAGCACGCGTTCGAAGCCGGGCGCGTACACCACGTCGTCGTACGGCTCCTCGCGCAGCCGCCGCAGCAGGGCCGCGTACCCGGCCGCGTCGAAGGTGTCGGGGGCGCCCTTGCGGTCGCGGCGGCCGAGCCGCTCCAGCTCGGCGTCCGCCAGATGGAAGCCGTCCATGGGGACGTGCGCGACCCAGGGGTCGCCGTCCCCGTTCAGGGCCCGCACCAGATGCTCGGCCAGCGTCGTCTTGCCCGCGCCGGGGCTGCCCGTGACGCCGAGGACCGCGCGCCGCCCGGCACGGGGCAGGGCACGGGCCCGGCTGAGGAGATCGTCGAAAGTCAGCGGCACACGCAGAGTGTGGCATCCGGCGCCCCGGAGCCGGAACGCCGGAAGCCGCACGCGGGACGGGACTGTGGGGCACCTGGCCGAATCCCGCGCGACGCGCCCCGCACAGCGGAGTTAGCTTGACGGTGATTTCCCCGCAATTCGCCCTCAGTCCTTCCAAAGGGCGAGAAATCCTACGACGTACCCAGTAGAGGGGTGGACGATGGCCGGTGGCACCGACGCCATCCTCGTGGCGATGCGACGACACGCACCGGCGAGCCAACCCGGCGTGCCCCGCCGGGAACACGGCACCCGCCTGCTCATGGCGGTGGCCGCCCTGTTCACGCTGGCCCAACTCGTTCTCGTACGCCCCGGCCTGGGCCTCGGCTGGGACGAGACCGTGTACGTCAGCCAGGTCAGTCCCCAGTCGCCGGCGGCGTTCTTCAGCGCGCCGCGCTCCCGCGGCGTCACCCTGCTCGTGGCGCCGGTCGCATCCTGGTCGACGTCCACGCCCTTGCTGCGCGTCTACCTAGCCGTGCTCTCCGGTGTCGCTCTCTACCTCGCCCTGCGCGCCTGGCGCGGGCTGTTCCCGCCCCGCGTACTGGCCGCCGCGGGCGCGCTGTTCGCCTCCCTGTGGATCACCCTGTTCTACGGCCCGCAGGCGATGCCGAACCTCTGGGTCGCGTTCGGAGCCCTGATCTGCGTCGGGTGCTTCCTGCGGGCCCGCGCCGACCGCGCCGCCCTGTGGGGCGTCGCCGGCGGCGCACTGCTGATGGCCCTGATGAGGCCCATGGACGCCGTGTGGGTGACCGTTCCGCTGCTCGTCCTCGCCGTCGCCGCCCGCCACTGGCGCACCCTGCTCGTGCTCCTCGGGAGCCTCGCGGCCGGGGCCGCCGAGTGGGTGATCGAGGCCTACGTCGGCTTCGGCGGCCTCACCGAACGCCTCAACGAGGCCTCCCGCGTCCAGGGCCACCTCGGCTGGTACTTCGCCGTCGACGACCAGATGCGCAGCCTCGGCGGACGGGCGCTGTGCCGGCCGTGCGTCGGATCGCTGCCGCACCCGGCGTTGGCGCTGTGGTGGTTCGCGCTGCCGGTGCTGGCCGCCCTCGGGCTGGCCGTCGCGATCCGCGCCGGGCGCGCCGCGCGCACCCTGGTCCCGCTGGCCTGCGCCACCACCGCCGCCGTGCCGTACCTGTTCATGATCGGCTACGCGGCGCCCCGCTTCCTGCTGCCCGCCTACGCCCTGCTGGCCCTCGCCGTCGCGGACGCGCTGCGGCACCTGGTCACCGCGCCGCGCGGCCGATGGCGTACGGCTTCCGTGGCACTGGTCGCGATCGGGCTGGCCGGGCACCTGGCCGTGCAGTACGCCGTCCTCGCGCACACCGTCGGCCGCAACACCGCCGACCGCGAGGCCTGGACCCGCACCGCCGCCGGCCTGCACCGGCTGGGCGTCCGGCCGCCCTGCCTGCTCACCGGGCACGAGGCCATCCCGATCGGCTACTACTCCGGCTGCGCCTCGGCCGCGACCAGGGGCAACAACGCCAACTCCACCGTCGCCGAGATCCGGGGCACCGCGCGCCGCATCCCGGTCGCCCACCTGACGGTGCCGGGCGGCATCCCGGCCGGTTACGCCCGCGACTGGACCCGACACCGGGTGGAGGACCTGCGGGTGTACGTGGCGCCCGTCCCTCGGTGAGGGCCTTGCCGGTGGCGGCGTTCACGGAGACGGGGAGCCTGCGGGAGACGGGTGTCACCCGCGCCGTCGGGACCCGCCGAGGTTAGGGGCCGCGCATCGGGAAACGCGGATCAGGACATACCGCACGACACGAGTCGACGCAGCGCCCCAGGGAGGCACACATGGGCACGGAACCGATGGCGGACGACGCGTACCAGCCCACCGGGACCAACGAGGAGCAGGAGGACGCCGCGCCCCTCGACATGCAGGACGCCGTCGACGAACGGACCTACGACGACACGCTGGACGAGGGCTACTCCCCGCCGGAGAAGCCCCTCGGCGTGACCAGGCACGGCACCACCGCCGCCGAGCAGCACGAGGGCGAGACCCTGGACGAGCGGCTCGCCCAGGAGCAGCCCGAGGAGTACGCGCCCGCCGGGGACGGCGTGGGCGACCTGCCGGGCGGCGAGGGCGAACCGGTCGACCCCGAGGCGGGCACGGAGCGCGCCGGACGGCTGGTGGCCCCGGACGAGGGGGCGCACACGGACACCACGAAGGAGGCCGTCGCCGCCGACGTGGGCATCGACGGGGGTGCCGCGGGCGCGGAGGAGGCCGCCATGCACGTCGTGGAGGACGAGACGGCGCTGCCGGACGAGCGGGACACCTGACGCGCCGTCCCGCGGACGCACCGTCCCGGGGAGCCCGCCGAGCCACGGCCCGGCGGGCTCCCCGCGTGCAGGGGTTGCCGGGGTCAGGGCAGCAGCTTGTCGAGGGCCGCGGGGCCCTCCGCCGCCAGCTTGCGCTTGGCCCATTCCAGGTTGCGGGGGGTGAGGTCCCGGCCCGCGGCCAGTACCAGGTCCTCCGGTGACACCTCGGTGCCGGTGCGGGCGTGGAGCAGGCCGTCCGGGGTGGTGCGGTCCTCGGGCGGCCGGGACGCGTCGGGCTGTGACGTCGACATGATCTCTGCTCCTCGGGTCCGGATCGCTGTAGCGGTCCCGATGCGGTCATCGGGTCCGCTATCACCATTCAACGCCGGAGCGCGTAGTGCATCCGGAAGCACGGGTGCCACGGGGGAGCGGACGGCTCCGATGCGTGGCGGGGAGGCCGTCGCGGGGCGAGTGACGGCGGTCAAAACCGTGCGATGGGCGAGGTCCGTGACCAGTCCTGGCGGGAGGAAGCCCCCGGACTCCGAAGGCTTCGGAGTCCGGGGGCTTCCCGGTGTCGGCCGCTCAGTGCTACAGAAGGCCATCCTGCGTCTGCTCCGCGCCGATCTCGGCGACGTTCGCGACGTGGCTCTTGTCGCCGTTGTTGCAGACCTGCTGGATCGTGGTCGTCTCCTGCACGTTGCCCAGGAGGGCGAGGTTGATCGGGAGGTTGATGAGGCCCTCCGAGTTGTTCGCCTCAGCCACCTGCACGCACGCCCTGACGTCGCCGTCCTCGCCCGAGCCGTTTTCGCCGGCAGAGGCAATGCCCGCCCCGGCCATGGTGAGGCTGCCGATCATTGCAGCCGCAAGGGCAGCCTTGGGAAGCTTGCGCATTACATACCCTTTTCGGTCTAGATGGCGTGTTTCGTCATCGACGAAACGTTACGATCCATGACGCTATGTCGTGGTCGATCGATTTGCACTTCAACGCGCTAATCGCCCCGAAAAGTCATTGCTCCCGACGGGCGTCACCGCCCTTGACGCCCGTCGGGCGGACGGCTCCGCGGCGATGGTGCCCAGTGGGCTCGGTTCGGTGTGAAGGTGCTGGTCACGGGCATGATGTGCGCGGCGGCCAAGGGCACCGGTCGCCCTTCTGTGTGCGAGCGGGACGAGTGGTGCGGGCGGTGACGCGTACGGGTGGTGGCGGCGTCGCCCAGTTGGGTTAGGGCCGGTCGGCGAAGGCGCCGAGCGGGCTGACGGCGTCCCGTCGTCGGCGCAACGCGCGGCGGGAGGAAGGCGCCGTTGCGGGCGACGTCCACCCACGCGCGAACGGCGCCCCGCAGGGTATCCGCGGGGCGCCGTTGTGCTGTCCCGGTGTGGTGCCGCCGGGCCGGTCTAGAACGGAGTGAGCGTCAGCCGGAAGCCCGTGGGGGCCGTGTCCTGGATGTACGAGGCGAAGTCGGCGACGTCGTCGAAGGCGAAGCCGTAGGCCCTGCCGTCCTCCGTGGCCGCGTGCACCGCCTTGGAGTAGTGGTTGGTGAGGTCGGTGCCGTAGAAGGTCGCGGCGTCGGTCGTCGGCTGCGCCGGGTGGCTGATCAGGGTGGTGCGGTTGAAGCCGGCGCCGAGCACGGCGGCCACGGGGCCGGTCGTGCCGTCGTTGGGCGCGGCCAGCTTGCCGTCGCAGAACAGCACGTCCCGGGTGGACGGCTTGTCGAAGCCCACCTGGGCGGGGCCGTCGAAGGTGAACCGGTCCGCGCGCAC
The DNA here is from genome assembly GCF_029813775.1 of Streptomyces sp. DH24. Taxonomy (GTDB): domain Bacteria; phylum Actinomycetota; class Actinomycetes; order Streptomycetales; family Streptomycetaceae; genus Streptomyces. The sequence continues at coordinate 67,722 of NZ_JARVKW010000031.1, forward strand.
CCGCCCGGTGAAGGTCCCCGCGTTGGTGGTGACCGTGAGGTCCTTGCCGGTGTACGTGCTCCACACCTCGTCGATGTACGGCGCGAAGTAGTCGTCCGGGAACAGCCCGGCGTCCAGGCCGTGGCCGGGCGCGATGATGCGGGTGTCGTCGACCACCAGGCGCGAGAACTCCTCGACCTGCTTGACGGCGGCGAACGCGGCGTCCCGCCCGCCCTCGCGGATCGTGCCGGTCGTCTGGTCCTTGGAGCCGGTGAGCCGGATGGCGAGCGGCACGCTGAACATGTCGACCATGGTCGTGTTGCAGAACATGCCGGCCGTGTTGTACGTGAACTCGGCGCAGTCGTGCAGCACGCCGTAGTTCGGGTCCGAGGTCACCCAGCCCGCCGGGTACTGCAGCGCGGCGTTGCCGTTGCCGTCCGCGACGGCCTTGAACTTGAGCTTCGCGCCGAGCGCGACGTAGATCCGGCCCGACATGTACGGCAGGGACAGCCGGGTCTCGCCGCTGCCGGACAGGCTGAGCGCGTAGTCGGTGAAGCCGTCGGGGCCGTTGTCCGACAGGGAGATGGGCGCGAGGGTGCCCTCGGGAGTGACCCGTACCTGCTTCCCGTCCTGGTTGCCCACGATGTAGACGTGGACGTTCGCGTTGTCGAAGGCACCGCTGTTGTTGACGATCGTCAGGGGGAGGGGGCCGGCGGCGGCCTTCGTGCCGGACTTCGGGGCGGGGTCCGCGAGGGCGTGGGGGGCGATCGCGGCGACGACGGGGGCGGCCACCGCCGCGCCACCGAGGGCGAAGAGGACTTTGCGACGGCCGACCGTGCGCTGGTGACGAGGAGTCATGTGGGGGGTCTCCTGGGGGGATCTACGACGCTGTGAAGCTGTTCCCGGGCAGCGCACGAGCCGAAGAGAGCGCTCTCAGAAAGCGGGTGACGCCGCCACGGGGCCCCGATGCTACGCCCCGGCCCCGCCTCGGCCAACAGGCCGCAAGCCGATGAAGTCCCTTTGGAGGACGGTCACTTGGGTCATTCCGAAGCAAACCGCCGAGCGCTTAACCGCCCATTAAGGCTCCTTTAAGTGACGCGGAGAGCGCTCCACGGAGGTCGCCGGTCCGGCGCCGGAAAACCGGTGGACCACCCGCCCGGAGGCCCGTACCGTTGGCCGCCACGCCCCGAGAGCGACGGAAGGAGGCAGCCGTGCGGTTCACCAGTCCCCGGCGCTCCCTCCCTGTTCACCCGGCGTGCCACGTCTGACCGACCGGGAGCGCTTCACGCAGCAGCACCCCGGAGGACTCCACCATGACCGACACGGTCATCCGCGCCCTCGACGCGAGCGACGCACACCTCTTCGACGCCATGCCCGACCCGCTGGGCACCGCCGAGGGGCACCGGCTCACCCGGCACCGCCCCGACTGGAAGCGCGTCGCCCTGCGCGACGGCACGGTCGTCGCCCGCGGCGCCTGGTGGGGCGGGCCCGACGACACCGAGCCGGTCGTCCTGAACTGGTTCGACGTGGCCGAGGGAGAGGAGGAAGCGGGAGCCGAACTCCTGCGGACCGCCCCCTGGCAGGCCGAGATCGAACTCAACCTCCCCGAGGACTGGCGCACCGACCCCACGCTGCGCGCCGCGGCCGGGACACGCGTCAACGCCGCCCACGCGGCGGGCTACGAACTCCTCGTCGAGCGCTACATCTACCGCTGGACCCCCGAGTGCGGGCTGCCCGGTCGGCCCGGGCGCCTGGTGTTCGGACCGGAGCCGGACGACGCGGTGTTCCTCGACGCGCTGCGCCGCATCCACTCCGTCACCCTGGACGCCCACGCCCAGCGGGCCATTGCCGAGGGCGGAATCGACCTGGCGGCCCAGGAGGAACTCGACTTCTTCCACTGGTGCCCCTCACCGCGCGAGTGGTGGCAGATCGCCCGCACCCCGGACGGTGAGCCGGTCGGCATCCACATCCCGGCGCACAACCCCTCCGGCCCGTGCGTCGGCTTCATCGGCGTCCTGCCGGAACACCGCGGCCACGGCTATGCCTACGACCTGCTGGCCGAGTGCACGCACTTCCTGGCCGAGCGGGGCGCGCGGTTCGTCGCCGCCGGCACGGACCGGGGCAACTTCCCCATGGCCGCGAACTTCGCCAAGGCCGGCTACCCGGTGGTCAAGGAACGCCTCAACTTCCATGTGAAGCGGCCGGCCCGGTAACCCGCGACACGAGAGCGGCGGCCCGGACCCGGTCCGGGCCGCCTGTCAGTGGGCGGTGCGATGCTGGCCCGAGCAGCGGACACCGGAGCGCGCACAGTGATCCGGCGCGGACGACGGAGGTACGGATGGGGTTCGAGGGCGACGTCTGGCAGGTGCGCTGCGGCACCGAATCGGTCGGGGAGATCCTGATCGAGGAGGCCGACTTCCCGTGGCTGTCGGGCCGCTTCGTCCCCGGCCCCGCCTACGACGGCGTGCGGGAGCTGTTCGCCCGCGAACTCGCCCTGACGGAACGGGACGACGACGACCACTGGACGGAGTGGGAGGCGGCCTACGACGAGATCAGACGCCGGGTCACGCTCTCCTCACCGGACGGCCCGGTCCCCGAGTTCCTGCTGCACATCGACGGGGACCAGGCGTGGTTCCGCTGGAGCGACGTGCCCCACGACGCGCCGGACACCGCCTAGAGACGACCCGGCGTCCGCCACGGACAGAGACCGCCGCCCACCTCGGACGACGCCCCCGCACCCCCGACGTACCCCTCGTCCTTCGCCCAGCGATGGGCACGGACCCCGAGCACTTCGCCGTGGCTACGCCGCCGGCGCGTTCGGCCGCGTCTTCACGGCCGGGCCGCAGCGCCCTGCCCGGCGCTTCCGTCCAGCAGGGCCGCCGCCTGGGTGAGCAGTTCCGTGACCCGCAGGGCGAACACCGCGTCGCACGGGTGGGGGGTGTCCGTCCGGGCGGCGGCGAGCAGGGCGTCCGCCGCCCGGACCAGCGCCGGGACCGGGCCTTCCGTGCTCTGCGGCATCAGCTGCACGCCGGCCTCGCCGCGCAGTTCCACCGTCGCACCGGCCGCGGCGGGCGGGGCCGTGAGGCTCAGGGTCACCGTGCTCGACGCGCCGTCGGCGTGCTCCAGGACGAGGTGGACCGTGTCGCCGGGGCCGGGCGCGGCGGCGGCCACGCGGCGTACGTCGCCGAGCGCCGGCAGCAGCACCGACAGGGCGTGCGGGCCGACGTCCCACAGCGCGCCCATCTCCCGCCGCCACGGCGTCGCGAACGGGCTGTCGCCGGTGAAGACCGCGCCGAGCCACTCCGCCCGCGCCGTGAACCAGCCCCCGCGCCCGGCCTGTTCGGCGATCCACGCCTCGGGCTCCGGCTGGAAACGCGTCGTGAAGAAGACCACCGAGGCGACCCCCGCCTCCCGGACCGCGTCGACCACGGCCCGCCCCTGCGGCACCGTCAGGGCGAGCGGCTTGTCGAGCAGCAGATGGCACCCGGCACGCGCCGCCCGCACCGCGAGCTCCGCCTGAACGTCCGGGGGCAGCGCCACGGCGACGGCGTCCACGTCGGCCAGCAGCGCGTCCACGTCCTCGTACGCGCGCGTGCCGTGCGCGTCGGCGACCTCCTTCGCCGCGGCGGGGCGCCGTCCCCACACGCCGGCGAAGTCCAGCCCTTCGTGCGTGCTCAGGGCGGGCGCGTGAGCGATCCGGGCCCAGGGGCCGGTGCCGAGCAGTCCGATGCGCATGTCGTCGCCTTTCCGGGGGGAAATCGGTGCCACGGCCGTGCCGGGGCGGAAGTCCACGCCGATCGTAAAGGGCCGGGCGTCACGCCACGCCCGTGCTCTCCCGCACGATCAGCCGGTAGTCCGCCGCCACCTCCCGGGCGTCCGGCAGACGGCGGCCCTTGCGGCGGGGGCCGTTTATCTGGGCGTCGAGCATGTCGACGGCCACCCGGGCGATCTGCGCCTTGTCGGGGGAGACCGTGGTGAGCGTGGGCGTGCTGTAGCGGCCGTCCTCGATGTCGTCGAAGCCCGCCACGGCCACGTCCTGCGGTACCCGCAGCCCGGACGACAGGGCGGTGCGCAGCGCGCCGAGCGCCAGCAGGTCGTTGCAGCAGAACACGGCCTGCGGCGGCTCGGGCAGGTCGAGCAACTCCCGCATCAGCCGGGCACCGTCGGCACGGTGGTAGGAGGCCGTCGCCGGGGCCAGACGCTCGTCGTAGGCGAGGCCCGCCGTGCGCAGCGCCTCGCGGTAGCCGGCGAGCCGCAGGTGGGCGGTGTTCGCGCTGGGGTTCTCCTGGCGGCCGATGGCGGCGATGCGGGTGTGCCCGAGCGCGATCAGGTGCTCGGTGACCTCGCGGGCGGCGCGCTGGTTGTCGATGGCGACGTGATGGGTCGGCCCGTCCAGCACCCGCTCGCCCAGGAGCACCAGCGCGGTCGTGTCCGTGCGGGCCGACAGTTCCTCGCGGCCCACCGCGATGGGGCTGAAGATCAGCCCGTCGATGCGCTGCTCGCGCACCCCGTCCAGGACTTCCCGCTCGCGGTCCGGCAGCCCGTCGGTCTGCTCGATGAGCACGGTCCAGCCCCGCTCGGACGCCGCCTCGATCACGAACCGGGTCAGCTCGGCGAAGTAGGGGGCGTCCAGCTCGGGCAGCGCCAGGGCGATCACGCCCGTGCGGCCCTGGCGCAGGTTGCGGGCCGACAGGTTGGGCCGGTAGTCCAGCTCCGCCAGGGCCCGCTCCACCTTCTCGCGCGTCGTCGGCGAGACGTACGTATAGCCGTTGACAACGTTGGACACCGTCTTCACGGACACCCCGGCCAGCGCCGCGACGTCCTTCAGACTCGCCCCCACCTGATCACCTCCACCGCACCCGCGGGGGTGCTCCCTGCCCGCGACACGTCTCACCGTCGCACACGGGACGTCCGCAACGTGCGCCGCCCCTGGTCCGAGGGGTGTCGAAACTTTTTCGAGGGATCATTGCCGCAGGTATTTACCACGCTGTTTCAACGATGTAATCGTACTCCTGCCGCGCCCGGTTCTCGAGACCGCGCGGCTGCCCGTCGCACCAGATCAGGGAGTCACGCTTCATGACCACCGCCCGCCTCACCGTGGACCCGGCCTTCCGCGTAGGGTCCGTCGACCGACGACTGTTCGGCTCGTTCGTCGAGCACATGGGCAGGTGCGTCTACACCGGGATCTACGAACCGGACCACCCCGCCGCCGACGAGGACGGCTTCCGCACCGACGTGCTGGACCTGGTGCGCGAGCTCGGCGTCACCACGGTGCGCTACCCCGGCGGCAACTTCGTCTCCAACCACCGCTGGGAGGACGGCGTCGGCCCCCGCGAGGAGCGCCCGCGCCGCCTCGACCTGGCCTGGCGCAGCATCGAGTCCAACGCCTTCGGGCTCAACGAGTTCATGGCCTGGGCCGCCAAGGCGGGCGTCGAGCCGATGATGGCCCTCAACCTCGGCACCCGCGGCACCGCCGAGGCCCTCGACCTGCTGGAGTACACCAACTACCCGTCCGGCACGACCCTTTCGGACCTGCGCCGTTCGCACGGCGTGGAGCAGCCGCACGACGTGCGCATGTGGTGCCTGGGCAACGAACTCGACGGGCCCTGGCAGATGGGGCACAAGACGGCCCACGAGTACGGCCGGGTCGCCGCCGAGACCGCCCGCGCCATGAAGCGCTTCGACCCCTCGCTGGAACTGGTCGCGTGCGGCAGCTCCAATGCGTACATCGACACCTTCGCCTCCTGGGAGGCGACCGTGCTGGAGCACACCTACGAGTTCGTCGACTACGTGTCCCTGCACGCCTACTACGACCCGGCCGGCGGCGACGTCGACTCCTTCCTGGCCAGCGGCGCCGAGATGGACCGGATGATCTCCGCGATCACCGCCACCGCCGACCACGTCGGCGCCAAGGTGCGCAGCGACAAGAAGGTCAAGCTGTCGTTCGACGAGTGGAACGTCTGGCGCCAGAGCCGCTTCGGCGGCGAGGCCTCCCTGGACTGGCGCCCGGCCCCCGAACTCATCGAGGACGTCTACGACGTCACCGACGCCGTCGTCGTCGGCAGTCTCCTCGTCACGCTGCTGCGGCACGCCGACCGGGTGGGCGCGGCCTGCCAGGCGCAGCTCGCCAACGTGATCGGGCCCGTCATGACCCGCCCGCAGGGACCGGCCTGGCGCCAGACGATCTTCCACCCGTTCGCGCAGACGGCACGGTACGCGCGCGGCACCGTGCTGCGGGTCGAGCCGGACTCGCCGGTGGTCGACACCGCCAAGTACGGCGAGGTGCCCGCGCTGTGGGCGACCGCCACCCACGACGAGGAGACCGGCGACGTCGTGCTGTTCGCCGTCAACCGGGGCCGCACCGAGCCGCTGCGGCTCGCCGCCGACGTGCGGGCCTTCCCGGGCGCCCGGGTCGTGGAGCACCTGGTGCTGCACGACGAGGACACCACCGCCGTCAACACCGCCGAGCAGCCCGACCGGGTCCGGCCCCGCCAGGTGGACGGGACCAAGCCCGACGACGGCACACTCACCGTCGAACTGCCGCCCGTGTCCTGGACCATGATCCGCCTCACCACCCGCTGACCCGAACCCACCGCACCCGGGCCCGGCCACGGGCCCACTCCCGAGGAGCACAACATGCGCACCACCGCGATCCCCAACTCCCCGCTCTCCCGCAGAACTCTGCTGGGTGCCTCGGCCGCAGCCGCGGCGGGACTCCTCACGGCGTGCAGCGGCGGCACCAAGATCGGCTCGGACGAGGGCGGCGCCGACTCGGCGCCCACCTTCAGCGGCGGCGAGTACAAGGGTCCCAAGGTGACCCTGGAGTACTGGAACGGCTTCACCGGCGGCGACGGCCCGCACATGCAGGCCATGCTCCGCGACTTCAACAAGCGCTACGAGGGCCGGATCGAGGTCAAGAACACCACCCGGCAGTGGGCCGACCTGTACCCGGCGCTGCCCACCGCGATCGCCGCCGGCAAGGGGCCGGACGTGGCGGTCGTGCACAACGACCAGATCGCCACCTTCGCCGCCCGCGGCACCCTCATCCCGCTCGACGACGTCGTCGAGGCGCTGAAGCTGACCGAGTCGGACTTCATCCCGGCGGTCTGGCAGGCCGGCGTCTACGACGACAAGCGCTACAGCGTCCCGCTCGACGTGCACTGCCTCGCCGACTACTGGAACGCCGGCCACCTGAAGAAGGCGGGCCTGGACGAGGCCCCGACCGACCGCGACGGCTTCGAGGGCGCCCTCGGCGAGCTGAAGGACGCCGGGATCGCCCACCCGTTCTGGATGCCCAACAAGTGGCCCGCCCACCTGATGTTCATGACCCTGGTGTGGCAGTTCGGCGGCGACCTGTACAACGAGGAGGGCACCAAGGCCCTGTGGGGCTCCGCCGAGGCCGAGGAGGCCCTCGCCTGGATGGTGGAGCAGGTCCGCAAGGGCTACAGCCCCGGTCAGGTCGCCCAGGACGCCCAGTACAACGCCTTCAAGAACAACAAGGTGACCTTCACCTGGGACGGCATCTGGCAGATCAACGACCTGAAGTCCACCGCGAAGAGCGTGCCCTGGCGCATGTCCAAGGTGCCCGTCATCGGTGGCACCGACGCGGTGTGGACGGCGAGCCACAACTTCGTGCTGACCTCGCAGGCGGGGCGCGACAAGAACAAGGTGCAGGCGGCCAAGTTCTTCATCGACGAGATGAGCGCCAAGTCCACCGAGTGGGCGCAGGCCGGCATGATCCCCGCCCGCAACAGCGTGCGCGCCGGCGTCGAGGTGAAGAAGTTGCCGCAGACCGCGCTCGCCGCTGACGTCGACGTGTTCCGGTTCCTGCCCGCCGTGCCCGGCCTCGGCGACGTGCAGACCAAGGCCCTCGAACTGGCCGTGCAGCAGGCCGTCCTCGGCAAGCAGTCCCCGGGCAAGGCCCTGGCCGACGGCGTACGGACCGCGAACAAGGTCCTCGCCGAGAACAAGCAGAAGTACGCGAAGTGAGGCCCCTCCCATGGTGCAGCCGCTGACCACGCGGCCGTCCGCCGCCCGGGCCGGCAAGGCCCGGGACGGCGACTCGCCCCGGGCCACCGCCCGTTACCGCTGGTGGACCCCCTACGTTTTCATGGCGCCGTATCTGGTGCTGTTCCTCACCTTCGTCGTGGCACCGATCGGCTACGGGCTGTGGATCAGCCTGCACGCCTGGGACATCAACGTGCCCGCGAAGCCGTTCCTCGGTCTGGACAACTACCGGGAACTGTTCGACCCCGACTCCGTGGACGCGCCCCGCTTCTGGCAGTCGATGCGCGCCACCGGCATCTTCACCGCGCTGTCCCTGCCCTTCCTGCTCGTCGTGCCCCTGCTGGTCGCCCTGCTGATGAACGGCAGGTTCCGCGGCCGGAACCTGTACCGGGCGGTCTACTTCGCCCCGTACGTCCTCGGCGTGGCCGTCGTCGGCCTGCTGTGGCGGTTCCTGCTGGACGGCAACATCGGCATGGTCAACCACTACCTCGGCGTGCTCGGGCTGCCCGACGACGTCCAGTGGACCACCGACACCCCGGCCGCCTGGTGGGCGCTCGTCCTCGTCACCGTGTGGTGGACGCTCGGCTTCAACGCCGTCATCTACCTCGCCGGACTCCAGGACATCCCCGCGGAGCTGTACGAGTCGGCCCGCGTCGACGGCGCGAACGCCTGGCAGCGCTTCCTGCACGTCACCCTGCCGGGCCTGAAACCCGTGGCGCTGTTCGTGGTCAACTCCACGCTGCTCGCCTCGGCCAACATGTTCGGCCAGTCGTACCTCATCACCGCGGGCGCGCCGGCCGACGAGACCAAGACGGCGATCTACCTGATCGCCGAGACCGGACTGCGCCGCTTCGAGATGGGGTCCGCGTCGGCGATGAGCTTCGTGCTCGCGCTCGCGCTCATGGCCGCCAGCGCGCTCGTCTTCCGCATCTTCCGCGAGCGGCAGGAGGACCGATGACCGCCACCGACACCCCGCCGGACACCGAACGGGCGACCGCCAACGCCGCGCGGCGGCGGCTGCGCCGCTCCCTGCTGCACCTGATCCTCGCGGTGGTGGCGGCCCTGTACCTCAGCCCGCTGCTGTACATGCTGGTCACCTCCTTCAAGAACAGCCCCGACGCGGGCGCCACGGACCCGCAGTGGATCCCGTCGCCGGCCACGCTGGAGGCGTACCGCACCGTGCTCGGCGCGAGCGACAGCCCCGTGCTGCGCTGGCTGCTCAACAGCGTCCTCGCCGCGACCGCCCACACCCTGCTCGTGCTGGTGACGGCGACCCCGGCCGCGTACGCGCTGGCGCGCATGCGGTTCCGGGGACGCACCGCCATCTTCACGGCCGTGGTGGCGACGCTGTTCGTGCCGCCGATGGTGCTGCTGATCCCCAACTTCCTCATCGTGAACGAGCTGGCCTGGGTCGACAGCCTGCCCGCCGTGATCGTGCCGGGAGCGGCGAGCGCGTTCGGCGTGTTCTTCCTGCGGCAGTTCTTCCTCACGCTGCCGGGCGAACTGGAGGAGGCCGCGGAGATCGACGGCGCCAACCGCTGGCAGATCTTCGTGAAGGTGGTGCTCCCGCTCACCAGACCGGCCCTGGCGACCCTCGGCCTGCTGGCGTTCCTCGCCAACTGGAACGACTTCCTGTGGCCGCTGTACGTGCTGCTCAGCCCCGAGTCGCTGACCCTGCCGGCGGGTCTGGCCAACTTCCAGAACGCCAACAACATCCACTACGACCTGCTGATGGCCGGCGCGGTCATCGCCAGCGTCCCGGTGCTCCTGCTGTACGTGGTGGCGCAGCGCTGGGTCATCGAGGGGGTGTCGCGCTCCGGCCTGAAGGGCTGAGGGCCGGCGGCCGGGTGCCGCGGAGACCGGTGATATTGCCGGTCCCCGCGGCGGGGCTGTGCCCCGAGAGTGTCAGGGCCAGCCAAACGGCAGCGCCCGCCGGCGTCACCGACGCGTCCCGCGTCGTCCCCAAGTGCTCACGCCGGCCGGGCGGCTCGCCACGACAGAGAGGACGACTCGTCGTGCAGCAGCACCTGCAGTCCAGCGCCGCACCCCTCCCCACCCCGCACCGTGCCACCCGCCGCCGGACGGGCCGGCTCGCCGGTGCGGCGGCGGCGCTCGCCGCGGTGGTCGGGCTCACCACCCTCACGGGGCCGGGCGCCCACGCCGCGGACAACCCCTACGAGCGCGGCCCCGCGCCCACCGTCTCCAGCATCGAGGCGCTGCGCGGCCCGTACGCCGTGTCGGACACCACCGTGTCCTCCCTCGCGGTCAGCGGCTTCGGCGGCGGCACCATCTACTACCCGACCAGCACCGCCGACGGAACCTTCGGCGCCGTCGTCGTCTCGCCCGGCTTCACCGCCGACCAGTCCTCGATGGCCTGGCTCGGCCCGCGCCTGGCCTCCCAGGGCTTCGTGGTCTTCACCATCGACACGCTGAGCAGGTACGACCAGCCGGACTCGCGCGGCCGCCAGCTGCTCGCCGCGCTGGACTACCTGACGGAGCGCAGCTCGGTCCGCGGCCGGATCGACAGCACCCGCCTCGGCGTCATGGGCCACTCGATGGGCGGCGGCGGCACGCTGGAGGCCGTCAAGTCCCGGCCCTCCCTCCAGGCGGCGATCCCGCTCACCCCCTGGAACACCGACAAGACCTGGCCCGAGGTCAGGACGCCCACGCTGATCATCGGTGCCGACGGTGACTCGGTCGCCCCCGTCTCGTCGCACGCGGAGCCGTTCTACAACACCCTCCCGTCGACCCTGGACCGGGCCTACCTGGAGCTGAACAACGCCACCCACTTCGCCCCGAACTCCAACAACACGACGATCGCGAAGTACAGCATTTCCTGGCTCAAGCGGTTCATCGACAACGACACCCGCTACGAGCAGTTCCTGTGCCCGATCCCGCGGCCGAGCCTGACCATCGAGGAGTACCGGGGCAACTGCCCGCACACCTCCTGACGCCCCACCCGCACCACACCACGCGGCGGTCGCGCCCAGCGCGACCGCCGTCGGCGTTGTGCCGGCGCAGCACGGGGGAGTGCCGGCACTGGGCCCCGGCACAGACCGCGCCCGCCTCCCGGACACCAAAGCGCAGGTGGCCGCGCGGATGCCGGGCCGGGTTGCCGCGGACGTACGGCTTCCGCCTTGCGTTACGCGCAAGTAACGTCACGGGAATGACCGCAGAGACGACCGTGAGGACGGCACCGCGGCTCCACGGCCGGAGCACCCAACGGCGCGCGGTGTCCGCCCTGCTGGACCGGACCGCCACCGGCGGCGCGGCCCTCGCCGTGACCGGGGAACCCGGCCTCGGCCGCACCGCCCTCCTCGCCCACGCCGCCGAGTCGTTCACGGCCGGGCCCGTGCTCCACTCGCCGACCGGCCCGGCCGGACACCGCCAACCCTTCGCAGGGGTAAGGGAGTTGATCCGCGAGGCCGCCGCGCTCGCCGGGGCCGGGACGGTTCCCCGCGCCCACCCGGTGGACACCGACTCGGCGACCGGGGCCCTGCTGGACGCGCTGCGGGCCGCCGCCGCCGGACGCCGGCTGCTGGTGTGCGTGGACGACGCGCACCGGTGGGACGGCCCCTCCCGGGCCGCGCTCGCCCGGGCCGGCGCGTGCCTTCCCGCGGTGACCGGGGTCGGCCTGCTGCTGACCCTCGCCGCCCACCGCGCGACCGCCCGGGACTTCGCCGGCCTGCCGACCGTGGGTCTGGACCCGCTGACGCCGCCGCAGGCCTCCGCGCTGCTGGACGACGTCACGGGCGGCGGCGTCGACCCCTCCGTCCGCGCGGAACTGCTGGAGGAGGCAGGCGGCAACCCGGCACTCCTGCTCGCCCTCGTCCGCCGTCTGTCGCCCGCCGAACTGCGCGGCGGACGCCCGCGGCCCCGGCCGGCGGCCGACGCGGCGACGCTGACGGCGGTGGCCGGGGCACACCTGGCCGACGTACCGGCCGACGCCCACGACTTACTGCTGACCGTGGCCGCCGCCCTGCGGGACTCGGACGACCCGGCCGTCGACGCCGGGCTCGCCCGCAGAGCGGCGCGGAGCCTGGCCGGGCCGGTGGGCCGGGCGGTCGGTGGGGCGGTCGGTGGGGCGGTCGGTGGGGCGGACACCGGGCCGGCCGGTGGGCCGGCGCGGGAGCCGCGCGACCCGGTCGCCGGCGCCGGGCTCGCGGGCCGGGTCGTGCGGCAGCCGGGGGAGGACGGCGGGCCCGGCCGGGGAGCGGTCCCGCAGAGCCGGGCGGCCCGGCATCAAGAGGACGTGCCCGATGTGCTCGTGCCGGTCGACGGTGGGCTCGGGTTCGCCGGTGACCTGGACGTGCCCGACGTGCTCGTGCCGGTCGACGGGGGGCTCGGGTGCGCCGGTGACCTGGACGTGCCAGCCGTGCTCGTGCCGGTCGACGGAGGGCTCG
>NZ_JARVKW010000032.1 GCF_029813775.1 Streptomyces sp. DH24
CCGCCGCCCCGCTGGTGCGGACCGTGGGCGACGGGGACCTCGCCCGGGACGAGGCGGCGCGGGCCGCCCGGCTGCCCACCCTCGCCTGGCAGATCGTCAGGGACGGCCTGCGCAGCGGGCCCGTGCTGGTGCAGGTGCCCCGGCGCGGCTACGTGCCGAGGATGGCGTGCGCCAGCTGCCGGGCGCCCGCGCGCTGCCGGCACTGCGCCGGGCCGCTGGAGGCCCAGGACGCGGAGGCGTTGCGCTGCGGTTGGTGCGGGCGTGAGGAGGGCGGCTGGCACTGCCCGGAGTGCGGTGGGTTCCGGCTGCGGGCACAGGTCGTGGGGGCGCGGCGCACCGCCGAGGAGCTGGGGCGGGCCTTCCCCGCCGTGCCCGTGCGCACGTCGGGGCGCGAGCATGTGCTGGACACGGTGCCGGAGGCGCCCGCCCTGGTCGTGAGCACGCCGGGCGCGGAGCCCGTCGCCGAGGGCGGTTACGCGGCGGCGCTGCTGCTGGACGGCTGGGCGATGCTGGGGCGGCCCGATCTGCGGGCGGGCGAGGACGCGCTGCGGCGCTGGATCGCCGCGGCCGCGCTGGTCCGGCCGCAGGGCGCGGGCGGCACCGTGGTCGTCGTCGCGGAGCCGACGCTGCGGCCCGTGCAGGCGCTGGTGCGGTGGGACCCCGTCGGGCATGCCGTGCGGGAGCTGGGGGAGCGGGCCGAGCTGGGCTTTCCGCCGGTGTCGCGGATGGCGGCCGTGTCGGGACCGCCGGAGGCGCTGGCCGCGTTTCTCGCCGCCGTCGAACTACCCGCGCGAGCCCAGGTGTTGGGCCCCGTGCCGCTGCCCGTCACGGCGGCCGGACGGCAACGCCGGCCCGGTGCGCCACCGCCCGGCGAACGCTGGGACCGCGCGCTGGTCCGGGTGCCGCCCGGCAGCGGAGCCGCGCTGGCCGCCGCCCTGAAGACCGCCCAGGCGGCCCGTATGGCGAAGGGCGGCGCGGAGCCGGTGTGGGTGCGGATCGACCCGCCGGACATCGGCTGACGGGGCCCGGCCGGGCGGTGCCCGAAGACACCGCTGCCCTCCCAGGTCGGCGCCGGGAGGGCAGAAACAGGTGCGGTCGGCGCCGTCAGCCGTTGCGCGGGCCGGGGAAGGGGGCAGGCCTGGACTCGTCACGGAGGGACGAACTGCCCGCCGTCGGCTGGGTCGGCATGGAGCGGGCCGCGGGGACCGTGGGCATGCCGGAGCCCACGGGGACCGGCCGGGTGCCCGACGGTTCCGGGGTGCTCGTGGCCTCGGCGGCGGCCGCGGTCGCCTGCGGGGCGGCCCGGCGCGCGCCGTAACGGCGGTGCACCGCCTGCTTGGTGACTCCGAGCGCGGACCCCACGGCGTCCCACGAGAAGCCGAGCGAGCGGTCGAAGTCCACGGCGGCGGTGACCAGCGTCTCGACACTGTCCCGCAGTTCCTGGGCGAGACGGACAGTGGGAGCGGGCGCGCGTCCGTAGACGACGAAGCCCGTGGAGGGGCCGGAGCGGCGCGGGCGGTAGACGTTGCCCAACTGGGCGGTGAGGGTGCGCAGTGCGTCCACCTGCCGGCGGACCCGCTCGATGTCCCGCACCAGCAAGTGCAGGCTGGCCCGAGCCTGGGCGTCGTGGGTTGCGTGGTCGGCCATGAACAAGCCTCTCGAACCGGCGTTGAAAGGAAGGGGCCGCGATCGCGGCCCGTAGTGGTCAACTCTTTCTTGACCAACGCCGATCGGCTCCGTGGGTCACGGGTCGGGGGCGTGCGAGCATATGAGTGCGCCCGCTCCGGGCCGCGCACCACCTGTTTCGCGTCGGGCCCGGGACCTGTTTCGCGTCGGGCCCGAGCCGGAGGTTCCCGCCGGGCCGGAACAGCGGGACGAGTCCGCCCGCGAGGGCCCCTCGCCGCCGGCGGTCACCCCCACCGGCTCGCCCTAGACTTGCCCTGCCCGCCGACCCCGCCCGAGAGGCCCGATCCACTCCATGAAGCTCGTCTTCGCCGGTACCCCCGAGGTCGCCGTCCCCGCTCTCGACGCTCTGCTCGCCTCCGGGCGGCACGAGGTGGCCGCCGTCGTCACGCGGCCCGACGCGCCGGCCGGGCGCGGGCGCAGGCTCGTCGCGAGCCCCGTCGCCGAGCGCGCCGAGGAGGCCGGCATCGAGGTGCTGAAGCCGGTGAAGCCGAAGGACCCGGAGTTCCTCGCGCGGCTGCGGGAGATCGCCCCCGACTGCTGCCCCGTCGTCGCCTACGGCGCCCTGCTGCCCCGCGTCGCCCTGGACGTGCCCTCGCACGGCTGGGTCAACCTGCACTTCTCCCTGCTGCCCGCCTGGCGCGGCGCCGCCCCCGTGCAGCACTCCCTCATGGCGGGCGACGAGATCACCGGGGCGTCGACCGTCCTCATCGAGGAAGGGCTCGACTCGGGGCCCGTCTACGGCACGGTGACCGAGGAGATCCGGCCCACCGACACCAGCGGCGACCTGCTCACCCGGCTCGCCTTCGCCGGCGCCGGGCTGCTCGCCGCGACCATGGACGGCATCGAGGACGGCACCCTGAAGGCCGTACCGCAGCCGGCCGAGGGCGTGACCCTCGCGCCGAAGATCACCGTCGAGGACGCCCGGGTCGACTGGAACGCCCCCGCCCTGCGCGTGGACCGGATCGTGCGCGGCTGCACACCCGCGCCGGGCGCCTGGACCACCTTCCGCGGCGAGCGGCTCAAGCTCATCCAGGTCACGCCCGTGCCCGAGCGGACGGACCTCGCCCCCGGCCGGCCGGCCGTCGGGAAGAACAGCGTGCACGTCGGCACCGGCTCGTACGCCGTCGAGCTGCTGTGGGTGCAGGCCCAGGGCAAGAAGCCGATGAAGGCGGCCGACTGGGCGCGCGGAGTGCGGATCGCCGACGGCGAGCACCTCGGCGCCTGACGCGGGAGGTCCGGGCCGCCCCGGACGACGTAGGCTGGAGCGCGCACTTCACCTCACCACCGGAGCACCTTTTTCGTGAGCGACCAGCCCCGTCGGCCCCGCAATCCCGGCAAGCCCTACCGACGGCCCAAGAAGGACCCCGTCCGCATCCTCGCCTTCGAGGCGCTGCGGGCCGTCGACGAACGGGACGCGTACGCCAACCTCGTCCTGCCGCCGCTGCTGCGCAAGGCACGCGAGAAGGAGGGGCCCGAGAAGTTCGACGCCCGGGACGCAGCCCTCGCCACCGAGCTGGTGTACGGGACGCTGCGCAGGCAGGGCACCTACGACGCGGTGATCGCCGAATGCGTCGACCGGCCGCTGCGCGAGGTCGACCCGCCCGTGCTCGACGTGCTGAGCCTCGGCGCGCACCAACTGCTCGGGACGCGGATTCCCACCCACGCCGCGGTGTCCGCCACCGTGGAGCTCGCCCGGGTCGTCCTCGGTGACGGTCGGGCCAAGTTCGTCAACGCGGTCCTGCGGAAGATCGCCCAGCACGATCTCGACGGCTGGCTGGAGCGGGTCGCGCCGCCCTACGACGAGGACCCCGAGGACCATCTCGCCGTGGTGCACTCGCACCCGCGCTGGGTGGTCTCCGCCCTGTGGGACTCCCTCGGCGGCGGGCGCACCGGCATCGAGGACCTGCTGCGCGCCGACAACGAGCGGCCCGAGGTGACCCTGGTCGCCCGCCCCGGCCGCGCCACCACCGACGAACTGCTCGGCGAGGAGGCCGCCGTACCGGGGCGCTGGTCGCCGTACGCCGTGCGGCTGTCCGAGGGCGGCGAGCCCGGCGCCATCGACGCCGTGCGGGACGGCCGGGCGGGCGTGCAGGACGAGGGCAGTCAGCTCGTCGCGCTGGCGCTCGCGAACGCGCCCCTGGAGGGCGACGACAAGCGGTGGCTTGACGGGTGCGCCGGTCCCGGCGGGAAGGCCGCGCTGCTCGGCGCGCTCGCGGCGCAGCGGGGCGCGTTCCTGCTCGCCTCGGAGAAGCAGCCGCACCGGGCCGGGCTCGTGGCCCGCGCCCTGGACGGCAACCCCGGCCCGTACCAGGTGATCGCCGCCGACGGGACGCGGCCCGCGTGGCGGCCCGGCAGCTTCGACCGGGTGCTGGTCGACGTGCCGTGCACCGGGCTCGGCGCCCTGCGCCGCCGGCCCGAGGCGCGCTGGCGCCGCCGCCCCGACGACCTGGACGGCTTCGCCCCGCTCCAGCGCGGTCTGCTGCGCGGCGCCCTGGAGTCCGTGCGGGTCGGCGGCGTCGTCGGCTACGCGACCTGCTCGCCGCACCTCGCGGAGACCCGGGCCGTGGTCGCCGACGTGCTCAAGCAGCATCCCGGCGCCGAGCTCCTGGACGCCCGGCCGCTGCTGCCCGGCGTACCTGACCTGGGCGAGGGGCCGGACGTCCAGCTGTGGCCGCATCTGCACGGCACGGACGCGATGTACCTGGCGCTCATCCGCCGGACGACGTGACGGCGGCGCTCGCGCACGGGAGCCCCGCCGTCCGTGCGGGGAGTCCCGCCCTCCGCGCGGGCCGGCCGTCCTCGGTACGGTAGCCCGTCCTCCGAGCGGGCCGGCCGCCCTTCGCTCAGGTCGGCCAGCCTCCGCGCGGGCCGTCCGTCCTCGGTACGGAAGCCCGTCCTCCGCGCGGGCCGGTCGTCCTCCGGGCGCGGGCCGGTCGTCCTCCGCGGTCGCCGGCCGAGCGGCCGGTGCCGCTGTTTCCGGCGGTGCGGACCAGGCACGCGCTGCCCCGTTCCCCGTTCGTCGCCCCCCTGAGCCGTGGCGGCCCCCGGGGCGCGAGGGCCCGGGGGAGACGTCCCGGCGGACCCGGGCCGTTCATCCGACTCGTCCGGCGAATTCCCCGGGGTACCGATGCCCCTCACGTACCAGGGGCATGGCAGTCTTGGGTCATGGCCCCGCAGATCAACCCCAGCATCCTGTCCGCCGACTTCGCCCGACTCGCGGACGAGGCCAAGGCGGTCGAGGGAGCCGACTGGCTCCACGTCGACGTCATGGACAACCACTTCGTACCGAACCTCACGCTCGGCGTGCCGGTCGTGGAGTCGCTCGCGCGTGCGACGGACACTCCGCTGGACTGCCATCTGATGATCGAGGCACCCGACCGTTGGGCGCCCCAGTACGTGGAGGCGGGGGCCGGTTCCGTCACCTTCCACGTCGAGGCGGCCGCCGCGCCGGTGCGGCTCGCCCGGGAGATCCGGGCCAAGGGGGCCCGCGCCTCCATGGCGCTCAAGCCCGCGACGCCCATCGAGCCGTACGAGGACCTGCTCCCCGAGCTGGACATGCTGCTGATCATGACGGTCGAGCCGGGCTTCGGGGGACAGGCGTTCCTCGACATCATGCTGCCGAAGATCCGTCGCACCCGTGAGCTGATCAGCAAGCACGGTCTGGAGCTGTGGCTGCAGGTCGACGGCGGGGTTTCGGCGTCCACCATCGAGCGGTGTGCCGACGCCGGCGCCGACGTCTTCGTCGCGGGATCGGCCGTCTACGGGGCATCGGACCCGGCCGAGGCGGTACGTGCACTGCGCAACCAGGCGGAGGGGGCGACGGCCAAGGCGTCCTGGGCGTGCGACCACTGAACCACAGGAACATGAACGGCTCCCATCAGGGCTGATCAACCGCGCCGGATCTGCAAGGATGAACGGCGAATCCAGAGTGTGAACAGCAGTGAGGAGATCGCCGTGTCGGGTATGTCGGCGGGCCGGTCAGCCATGCGGATGGGACCCGCTGAGCTGGTGCAGGCGGCGGCCATGGCCCGCCGCTTCTACCTCGAGGGGAAATCCAAGATCCAGATCGCGGAGGAGTTCGGCGTCAGCCGCTTCAAAGTGGCCCGGGTCCTGGAGACCGCCCTCGAACGGGACCTCGTGCGCATCGAGATCCGGGTCCCGGCCGAGCTGGACGCCGAGCGCTCCGACGCGCTGCGCGCCCGCTACGGCCTCAGGCACGCCGTGGTGGTGGAATCCCCGGCCGACGCCGAGGAGACCCCCGATCCGGAGAACCTGGGGGAAGTGGCCGCCGACCTGCTCGGCGAACTGGTCAACGAGGGAGACGTCCTGGGCCTCGCCTGGGGCCGCTCCACCATCCACATGGCGGCGGCCCTGAACCGCCTGCCGCCCTGCACGGTCGTGCAGCTGACGGGGGTCTACGACGCGGGGACCGCCGAGCGCGGTTCCGTCGAGGCCGTCCGCCGCGCCGCGCAGGTGTCCGGGGGCGACGCGCACCCCATCTACGCGCCGATGCTGCTGCCGGACGCCGCCACCGCGACGGCGCTGCGCAACCAGACCGGGCTCGCCCGGGCCTTCGAGTACTTCGACAAGGTCACGGTCGCCTGCGTCTCCATCGGCTCCTGGGAGCCCGGCATCTCGACGGTGCACGACATGCTCAGCGACGAGGAGCGGGCCCACTACGCCTCGCTCGGCGTCGCCGCCGAGATGTCCGCGCACCTCTTCGACGGCGAGGGGCGCCGGGTCGGCCGTGACCTGGGGGAGCGGTGCATCACCGTCAAGGCCGACCAGCTGCGGCGCATCCCGGAGGTCGTCGCGATCGCCGGCGGTCAGCGAAAGGCCGCCGCCATCGACGCGGTGCTGCGCTCGGGACTCGTCACCAGCCTGGTGACGGACACGTCGGCCGCGGACTACCTGATGACGGCGGGGACGACGCCGAAGCCGGCGCTCAACCGGGCGGACCCGGACGGCGTCTGACGACGGGTCGGAAAGGGAGGACCGTGGCAGCATCGGCGGCATGCTGCTGCGGTTCGCCCTCCGGGCCCTCGTCTGCCTGCTCGTCCTGGTCACGGGCTGCACCACCACGGACCCCGCCGCCCCGTCCTGGGCGGACGGCACGGCCACCGTCCGGGAGGCCGACCTGCCCGCCGAGGCCCGCGAGACGCTGCAACTCCTCGACGCGGGCGGGCCCTTCCCGTACGAGCGGGACGGCGCCGTCTTCAACAACTTCGAGGATCTGCTGCCGCGGCACCCGCGCGGCTACTACCACGAGTACACGGTCCGGACGCCCGGCTCGCGCGACCGCGGGAGCCGGCGCATCGTCACCGGCCGCGGCGGCGAGACGTACTACACCGACGACCACTACGAGTCCTTCAGGGCGGTACTGAGATGACGCAAGACGCGGCAGGCCGGATCGTGGTCACCCTCGACCTCGACGGGGTCACGGACAAGGCGGGCCTGATGGACCGCTGTGCCCGGGCCCTGGACCTGCCCGAGTGGTTCGGCCGCAACTGGGACGCCCTCGCCGACTCCCTCGCCGACCCCTCCCTGTGGCCCGAGGGGGCCGTGGAGCGCGGGCTGCTGGTCGTCGTGGAGGGCTGGCGGGCGTACGCGCGGGAGCGGCCCGAGGAGTGGTCGGTCGCCGAGGAGGTGTTCGCCGAGGCGACGGACCGCGGCGCGGGACTCTTCGTCGCCCTGGGCTTTGGAGGTTCGTCCGAACAGGCCTCTGACCAGCCTGGATGATCCGCCCGGGGATAACCGGGCGGGCGTCGTGGGACAATGAAGTACGTGCTCTTTCCCCCTGGCTGACCTGTCCGGGGGCCACCTCTGATCGACTGGGATGTGCAGCACGTGCGTTTTCTCAATGACATCCAGCCCGCCTACGACCTGACGTACGACGACGTCTTCATGGTGCCGAGCCGCTCCGCGGTCGGGTCGCGGCAGGGCGTGGACCTCAGCTCCCCGGACGGGACGGGTACCACGATCCCGCTGGTCGTCGCCAACATGACCGCCATCGCCGGACGCCGCATGGCCGAGACGGTGGCCCGGCGTGGCGGGCTGGTCGTCATCCCGCAGGACATCCCCATCGAGGTCGTCACCGACGTCGTCTCCTGGGTCAAGAGCCGGCACCTGGTGCTGGACACCCCGATCGTGCTGGCCCCCCACCAGACCGTCGCCGACGCGCTCTCCCTGCTGCCGAAGCGCGCGCACAACGCCGGTGTCGTCGTCGACGAGGAGCAGCGGCCGATCGGCGTCGTCACCGACACCGACCTGTCCGGCGTGGACCGCTTCACCCAGCTCGAAGTGGTCATGTCCAAGGACCTGCTGCTGATCGACGCGGACATGGACCCGCGCGAGGCCTTCAACACCCTCGACGCCGCCAACCGCCGCTACGCGCCCGCGGTCGACTCCGACGGCCGTCTCGCCGGCATCCTCACCCGCAAGGGCGCGCTGCGCGCCACGCTCTACACCCCGGCCGTCGACGGGCGGGGCCGGCTGCGCGTCGCCGCCGCCGTCGGCATCAACGGCGACGTGGTGGGCAAGGCCCAGCAGCTGCTGGACGCGGGCGTCGACACGCTCGTCATCGACACGGCGCACGGCCACCAGGAGTCGATGATCAGCGCCGTCAAGCTGGTGCGCGACCTCGACCCGGCGGTGCCGATCGTCGCGGGCAACATCGTGTCCGCCGACGGCGTGCGCGACCTGATCGAGGCGGGCGCCGACATCGTCAAGGTCGGCGTCGGACCGGGCGCCATGTGCACCACGCGCATGATGACCGGCGTGGGCCGGCCGCAGTTCTCCGCCGTCCTGGAGTGCGCGGCGGAGGCGAAGAAGTACGGCAAGCACGTGTGGGCCGACGGCGGCATCCGCCACCCGCGCGACGTGGCGATGGCGCTCGCGGCCGGCGCGTCCAACGTGATGGTCGGCTCCTAGTTCGCCGGTACCTACGAGTCGCCGGGCGACCTCCAGCACGACGCCGACGGGCGCCCCTACAAGGAGTCCTTCGGCATGGCGTCCGCGCGTGCCGTGCGCAACCGCACCAGCGAGGAGTCCGCGTACGACCGGGCCCGCAAGTCGCTGTTCGAGGAGGGCATCTCCACCTCCCGGATGTTCCTCGACCCGGCCCGCCCCGGCGTCGAGGACCTGATCGACTCGATCATCGCGGGCGTCCGTTCGTCCTGCACCTACGCCGGTGCCGCGAGCCTGGAGGAGTTCGCCGAGAAGGCCGTCGTCGGCATCCAGAGCGCCGCGGGCTACGCCGAGGGCAAGCCGCTGCACGCCAGCTGGAACTGACCCGCGAACCGTCCGGCCCCCGGTCGCCCGTCACGGGAGACCGGGGGCTTCGGCATGCCCCCGCGGGCAGCGGCCGGCGAATGTCCCGTCCCCGTCCCGTGTTCGGGCTCCTTTGACGTCGCGCCCCCTCCCGTGTCCGGGTTCTTTGACGTCGCGCGGCCCCGGCGTGAGCCTGGAGACATGAGCACACCGCAGAGCGTCGAACCGCAGTACACACTGCAGACCGCCGCGGCCCGCATCGACGAGCTGCGCCTGCGCGAGTCGCTCGCCGGGGGCGGCGCCGACGCGGAGCGGCTCGACCGGGCCGAGCTGCTCGAACTCCTCGCCCTCGGCGAGGCCGTCGCCCGCAAGGCCGCCCGGGGCCGTCGGCTCACCGTCCGCGCGGCCCGCGAGGCCGGCGCCTCCTGGTCGCAGATCGCGGCCGCGCTGGGCACGAGCGAACAGGCCGCGCGGGAGGCGCACACGCACCGGACCGACGCCCGGCAAGCGCCCCCCGGCAGGCCCGGTGAGCTGGGTCCCGACGCAGGCGGCACGGCCGCGGACCGGGCCGCCGAGGGGCGGCCGGACGAGGCCTGACCTGCCGCCCGACACCCTCCCGACGGGCCCCTGTGCAACGGTCTTGACCCTCCGCGCAACGAACCCCCGCCACCGCCTGAGGAACGCAACGATCTTGCGGAGATGCGCAAGGTTGCTGCATTACAGGGGCAACGTCCCGCTCATAGGGTTCTGCGCTGTACGTGGCGTGGCGAGGACCCCGCTCGGTGGGTCCCCGCATCCGTGGGGTCGCCGCCGGTCCCCGCCACCTCGACCGGCAGCGACGAAGGAGTCAGCGCGTGCTCGACCAAGGCGCACCCCCGCACCACCGCCCCCAGGCCGCCCCACCGTCCCCCGGGGCAGCCGGGCGCCTCATGCGCCGCAAGCCCGTGGAACGCCTGGTCGCGGAGGGTGGCCAGGGCGAGGGAGGCAGCCTGCGCCGCTCCCTCGGCCTGTGGCAGCTGACGATGATCAGCATCGGTGCCACCCTCGGCACCGGCATCTTCGTCGTCCTCGGCGAGGCCGTCCCCAAGGCCGGACCCGCCGTGACGCTGTCCTTCGTCATCGCCGGTCTCACGGCGCTGTTCTCGGCGCTGTCCTACGCCGAACTCGCGGGCACCATCCCGGTCTCCGGGTCCTCGTACTCGTACGCGTACGCAACGATGGGCGAACTGATCGCCTGGGTGTGCGGCTGGTGTCTGATCCTGGAGTACGGCGTCTCGGTCGCGGCCGTCGCCGTCGGCTGGGGCGAGTACCTCAACGAACTGCTCGACGGGACCATCGGCGTCACCATCCCGGCCGCCCTGTCCGCGCCGCCCGGCGACGGCGGGATCTTCAACCTGCCCGCGCTGATCGTCGTCCTGCTCGCCATGGCGTTCCTGCTCGGCGGCGCCCGCGAGTCCGCCCGCGCCAACACCGTCATGGTCGTCGTGAAGATCGGCGCGCTGGTGCTGTTCTGCGCGATCGGCGTCCAGGGCTTCCGCTCCGGCAACTACGAGAACTTCATGCCGCTCGGCATGGCCGGCGTCAGCGCCGCCGGAGCCACCCTGTTCTTCTCGTACATCGGCTTCGACGCCGCCTCCACCGCCGGTGAGGAAGCGAAGAACGCGCAGCGCGACCTGCCCCGCGCGATCATGCTGTCCCTCGTCATCGTCACCGCGCTGTACGTGCTGGTCGCGGCCGTCGCCGTCGGCGCCAAGCCCTGGCAGCGGTTCGAGGGCAGCGAGGCCGGGCTCGCCCAGATCATGCGCGAGGTCACCGGCCAGACCTTCTGGGGCACCCTGCTCGCGTTCTGCGCCGTCATCGCCATCGCCAGCGTCGTGCTGACCGTCCTCTACGGCCAGACCCGCATCCTCTTCGCCATGTCCCGCGACGGTCTCGTCCCCAAGGTCTTCGCGAAGGTCCACCCGCGCACCGGCGCGCCCCGCGCCAACACCCTCATCGTGTCGCTGTTCTGCGGAGTCCTGGCCGCCGCCGTGCCGCTCGGCCAGCTCGCCGACGCCACCAGCATCGGCACCCTCTTCGCCTTCGCGCTGGTCAACATCGCCGTCGTCGTGCTGCGCCGGAAGAGTCCCGAGATGCCCCGCACGTTCCGTGTGCCGCTGTCGCCGGTCCTGCCGGCGCTGGGCTTCGCCTTCTGCGTCTGGATGATGGGCAGCCTCGACAGCGTCACCTGGGCGGTCTTCGGTGTCTGGATGGCCGTCGGGCTCGTGGTCTACTTCCTGTACGGCTACCGCCGCTCGCGGCTGGCCGCACCGCTCGCACCATCGGAGAAGTGAACCACCCACCGTGCTGAACGATCTCGACGAACGCATCGTGCACGCCCTCGCCGAGGACGCCCGCCGCTCCTACGCGGACATCGGGCAGCAGATCGGCCTGTCCGCGCCCGCCGTGAAGCGGCGCGTGGACAGGCTGCGGGCCACCGGCGCGATCACCGGATTCACCGTCCGGGTCGACCCGGCGGCCCTCGGCTGGGAGACCGAGGGGTTCGTCGAGATCTACTGCCGCAGCAACACCTCCCCGGAGACCATCCAGCGGGGCCTGGAGCGCTACCAGGAGGTCGTGGCCGCCTCCACCGTGACCGGCGACGCCGACGCGGTCGCCCAGGTCTTCGCCTCCGACATGCGGCACTTCGAGCGGGTCCTGGAGCGCATCGCCGGGGAGCCGTTCGTGGAGCGCACCAAGTCCGTGCTGGTGCTCTCCCCGCTGCTGCGGCGCTTCTCGTCGGGCTCGCCGACGTAACGGCCCGGGCCGGGCCCGCCCCAAAGGGCTGGCCCGGCCGGACCCTCACGGTCTAGCCTCGTGTCATGACCTGGCGACATTGATCCACCAGCCGTGCCTCCCGGGGACCGCCCCGGACGCCTGACCACCGGCGTCCGAACAGTCCCTGCGGGAAGGCCTCATGACACTCTCACCTGCGCGTGTGCCCGGCACCGGAGCCCGGCGGCTCACGGCCACGCTGTACGGCTACTCGTTCCTGGACGAATGCGTCCTGCTCTACCCGGTGTACGCGCTGCTGTTCAGCGACACCGGGCTGCCCCTGTGGCAGATCTCCTCCCTCTTCGCCCTGTGGTCGGTCACCGGCGTGCTGCTGGAGATTCCCTCCGGCGCCTGGGCCGACGCCCACTCCCGCCGGCTGCTGCTGTGCCTCGGCCCGCTGCTGACCGCCGCCGGCTTCGCCCTGTGGGTGCTCGTGCCGTCGTACGGGGCGTTCGCGCTCGGCTTCGTGCTGTGGGGCGCGGGCGGCGCGCTCGGCTCGGGCGCGCTGGAGGCACTGGTCCACGAGGAGCTGGACCGGCTCGGCGCGGCCGACCGGTACGCCCGCGTCATGGGCCGGGCCCGCGCCGCGGGCCAGATCGGCGTGATGGCCTCGATGGCGCTGGGCGGCCCCCTGTTCGCGCTGGGCGGCTACCCGGCCGTCGGCGCCGCGAGCGTCCTGGCCTGCCTGCTGGCCGCGGCGACCGCGACCCGCTTCCCGGAGCACCGCGGCCCGGCCGCCGCCGACGCCGACGACGGTGACGACGGGTGGGTCGCGACCCTGCGCGCCGGTCTGGCCGAGGCCCGCGCCGACCGCCGGGTGCGCGGCGCGCTCCTGCTGGTCCCGGCCGTCGCCGCCGTGTGGGGCGCCCTCGACGAGTACACGCCGCTGCTCGTACGGGACACGGGCGTCGCCGACCGGACCGTGCCCCACCTGCTGCTGCTGATCTGGACGGGCGCCACCGTGGGCAGCCTGCTGGCAGGCCGCGCCGCACGCCTCGGCGCCACCGGTCTCGCCGGGCTGCTCGCGGGCGCCGCGCTCGCCCTCGCCGCCGGCGCCGCCACGGGCGCCGCCGCCGGGGTGGCCCTGGTGGCCGTCGCCTTCGGCGGTTTCCAGCTGGCGACCGTCCTGGCCGACGCCCGGCGACAGGAGCGCGTCGGCGACGCCCGCCGCGCCACCCTGACCTCGGTCGCCGGACTCGGCACCGAGGTGGCCACGATCGCCGTGTACCTGCCGTACGCGGCCGTCGCCGCGGCGGCCTCGCACAGCACCGCCTTCGTGTGGGGCGCGGTGCCCTACCTGCTCACCGCCCTGGTCCTGACGGCCACCGCGAGAGGGCCGCGCACCCGGCGAGGCAAGGGCCGGGAGGAGACGCGCAACGAATCGCCGCCCAGCCCGACACGGACGCAATGATCGGTGCGTCGGCGCGCAACGGCTCCGTCTTGTCCGCCCGAGCGCGCCGACCGTACCGTCTATCTGGCCCCCGAACCCCCCGCGTACCCGGTGAGGAACACGCATGCGCACCGCCCTGCTCCAGAGCTCCGGCCGACCCGGCTCGACCGTCGAGAACCTGAAGGTCCTCGACGAGGCCGCCGCGCGTGCCGCCGCCGCGCGGGCCGGGCTGCTGGTGGCGCCGGAGATGTTCCTCACCGGCTACGCGATCGGCGACGACATCGCCCGCCTCGCCGAGCCCGCCGACGGCGACTGCGCCGACGCGATCGCCGAGATCGCCTCCCGGCACGGCCTCGCCGTCGCCTACGGCTACCCGGAGCGGGACGGCGAGACGGTCTACAACTCCGCCCAGCTGATCTCCGCCGACGGCACCCGCCTCGCGAACTACCGCAAGACCCATCTGTTCGGCTGCTTCGAGCGCGACCACTTCACGCCCGGCGACCAGCAGGTCGTCCAGGCCGAGCTGAACGGCCTCACCGTCGGCCTGATGATCTGCTACGACGTGGAGTTCCCGGAGAACGTCCGCGCCCACGCCCTGGCCGGCACCGACCTCCTGCTGGTGCCCACGGCGCAGATGCACCCGTTCCAGTTCGTCGCCGAGTCCGTCGTGCCGGTGCGTGCCTTCGAGAACCAGATGTACGTCGCGTACGTCAACCGGGTCGGCCGGGAGGGCGACTTCGAGTTCGTCGGGCTGTCCACGCTGGCCGGTCCCGACGGGGTCGCCCGCTGCCGGGCCGGGCGCGCCGAGGAACTCGTCCTCGCCGACGCCGACCCCGTCCTCCTCGCCGCGTCCCGCGAGGCGAACCCGTACCTGGAGGACCGCCGCCCCGGCCTGTACGGGTCCCTGGTCTGACCCGCCCCCTTCACAGCCTTCCCCAGTAGTTCTTCGTAGTTCTTCGCGCAAGGAGTCCGTACCCCATGACGTCCACGGTGCCCAACGCCGTCGAGCACGCCGACGAGCAGCAGCCGCCGATCACCATGTTCGGCCCGGACTTCCCGTACGCGTACGACGACTTCCTCGCCCACCCGGCGGGCCTCGGCCAGATACCCGCCACCGAGCACGGCACCGAGGTCGCGGTGATCGGCGGCGGCCTGTCCGGCATCGTCGCCGCCTACGAGCTGATGAAGATGGGCCTCAAGCCCGTCGTGTACGAGGCCGACCGGATCGGCGGCCGGCTGCGTACCGTCGGTTTCGAGGGCTGCGACCCGGAACTGACCGCGGAGATGGGCGCGATGCGGTTCCCGCCGTCCTCCACCGCCCTCCAGCACTACATCGACCTCGTCGGCCTGGAGACCCGCCCGTTCCCGAACCCGCTCGCCGAGGCGACGCCCTCGACGGTCGTGGACCTCAAGGGCGAGTCGCACTACGCCAAGACCATCGAGGACCTGCCGCAGGTCTACCGGGACGTCGCCGCCGCCTGGAACAAGTGCCTCGAAGAGGGCGCCGACTTCTCCGACATGAACCGGGCGATGCGCGAGCGGGACGTGCCGCGCATCCGCGAGATCTGGGCCAGGCTCGTCGAGAAGCTCGACAACCAGACCTTCTACGGCTTCCTCTGCGAGTCGGAGGCGTTCAAGTCCTTCCGGCACCGCGAGATCTTCGGCCAGGTCGGCTTCGGCACCGGCGGCTGGGACACCGACTTCCCGAACTCCATCCTGGAGATCCTGCGCGTCGTCTACACCGAGGCCGACGACCACCACCGCGGCATCGTCGGCGGCTCCCAGCAGCTGCCGCTGCGCCTGTGGGAGCGCGAGCCCGAGAAGATCGTGCACTGGCCCTACGGCACCTCGCTGAAGACCCTGCACGTGGACGGCGAGCCGCGCCCGGCCGTGACCCGGCTGCACCGCACCGCCGGCAACCACATCACGGTGACCGACGCGAACGGCGACATCCGCACCTACCGGGCTGCGATCTTCACCGCCCAGTCCTGGATGCTGCTGTCGAAGATCGCCTGCGACGACTCGCTGTTCCCGATCGACCACTGGACGGCGATCGAGCGCACCCACTACATGGAGAGCTCCAAGCTGTTCGTGCCGGTGGACCGGCCGTTCTGGCTGGACAAGGCCGTCGACGACAAGGGCAACCCGACCGGGCGGGACGTCATGTCGATGACGCTCACCGACCGCATGACCCGCGGCACCTACCTGCTGGACGACGGGCCGGACAAGCCCGCCGTCATCTGCCTGTCGTACACCTGGTGCGACGACAGCCTGAAGTGGCTGCCGCTGTCCGCGAACGAGCGGATGGAGGTCATGCTGAAGTCGCTCGGCGAGATCTACCCGAACGTCGACATCAGGAAGCACATCATCGGCAACCCGGTGACCGTGTCCTGGGAGAACGAGCCCTACTTCATGGGCGCGTTCAAGGCCAACCTGCCGGGCCACTACCGCTACCAGCGGCGGCTGTTCACGCACTTCATGCAGGACGCGCTGCCCGAGGACAAGCGGGGCATCTTCCTGGCGGGCGACGACATCTCGTGGACGGCCGGCTGGGCCGAGGGCGCCGTGCAGACCGCGCTGAACGCGGTGTGGGGCGTGATGCACCACTTCGGCGGCACGACCGACGCGTCCAACCCGGGTCCGGGCGACGTGTACGACGAGATCGCGCCCGTGGAGCTCCCGGAGGACTGACCTCCTGGAGGACTGACTTCCGGCCGACCTCCTGGAGGGCCGACGTCCCGGGCGACTGCCGCCGAGGACCGGGGGGCGCGCCCCGAGGGCGACCGGTGGGCGCCCGGTCAGTCCGGCAGCGGGATGAGCATCATGCGGCCCGCGAACCCGACGGCCGCGTCCAGCCGTTCGGTGAACTCCCCGGCGACGTCGGGGAGCCGGCGCAGTGCCCACAGGGCCCGGGCCGCCGCCCAGCTGGCGTCCCGGGCCCGCTCCAGGCTCCAGGAGCCGAGCAGGTGCGTGAGCGGATCGGCGATCTGGAGCAGGTCGGGGCCCGGCATCAGGTCCTCGCGGACGCGTTCCTCCAGCGCGACGAGGAGCTCGCCCACCCGGTCGAACTCGTCCTCCAGGTCGGCCGGTTCGCAGCCGAGCGCGTGGCAGGTGTCCACCAGCGCGAGCGCGAGGTCGTGGCCGATGTGCGCGTTGACGCCCGCCAGCGCGAACTGCAGCGGCCGTACGCCGGGATGGCGGCGGAAGTGGAGCAGGGGCCGCCAGCAGGCGGGCGGGCGGCGGTCCTGGGCAGCGGCGTCGACCGCGTCCAGATAGCGTTCCGCGAACCGCACGCCCAGCGTCGCCGCGGCCCGCGGGTCCCCGAGCGTCCCGGCGTCGATGCGCCGGTCGACGGCCTCCGTGACGGCGAGGTAGACGCGGTTGAAGACGGCGACGCCGTCCCGGGCGGGCAGGGCCGCGTCGAGGGCGTGCATCCGGGAGACGACCGTGTCGACGGAGTCGACGGCAACGGTGAGCTGTTCACTGGGCGCCATGGGGGCAGGGTCGCAGCTTTGGCGCGGCCGCGGTGGCGGCGGGCCGGGCGCTTCCCCGGAACGGGGGAACGCGCCCTCCGCCGGGGAGGGCGCGTCCGGTACGTCCACCCGTCCTGCCCCTACGAACCGGTCCGTTGGGCGTCCTCGGCGTCGTAGGACGAGGTGCCCTCGTCCAGGAGCGGCTCCTGCGTCTTGAGGTGGGCGGGCGCGAAGGCGCGCAGCGCGTGGTAGCCGGTGATGACGACGATCGTGCCGAGCGCGATGCCGCTCAGCGAGAAGGTGTCGGTGAACTCCATCGTGACGTTGCCGACGCCGATGATGATGCCTGCGGCGGCCGGCACCAGGTTGAGCGGGTTGCGCAGGTCGACGCCCGCGTTGATCCAGATCTGCGCGCCGAGCAGGCCGATCATGCCGTACAGGATGACCGTGATGCCGCCGAGCACCCCGCCGGGGATCGCGGCGACGACCGCGCCGAACTTCGGGCACAGGCCGAACAGCAGCGCGAAACCGGCGGCGGTCCAGTAGGCGGCCGTGGAGTAGACGCGGGTCGCGGCCATCACGCCGATGTTCTCGGAGTAGGTGGTGTTGGGCGGGCCGCCCAGCGCGGTGGACAGCATGGAGCCGACGCCGTCGGCGGAGATCGCCGTGCCGAGCCGGTCGTCCAGCTTGTCGCCGGTCATCTCGCCGACGGCCTTGACGTGCCCGGCGTTCTCCGCGACCAGGGCGATGACGACGGGCAGTGCGACGAGGATCGCCGACCACTGGAAGGACGGTCCGTGCAGGTCCGGCAGCCCGATCCAGTCGGCCCCGCCCACGGCGGACAGGTCGAGCCGCCAGTGGTCGGTGACCTTGCCGCTGCCGTCCGCCGAGTGGATCTGCCCGAAGACCTGGCCGAACGCCCAGGAGACGCCGTATCCGAAGATCAGGCCCAGGAAGATCGCGACGCGGGACCAGAAGCCGCGCAGGCAGACCACCGCCAGACCGGTGAACAGCATCACCAGCAGGGCCGTCCACTGGTCCTGCGGCCAGTACGTCGAGGCCGTCACCGGCGCCAGGTTGAAGCCGATCAGCATCACCACCGCGCCCGTGACCACCGGCGGCATCACGGCGTGGATGATCCGCGCCCCGAACCGCTGCACCGCGAGCCCCACCAGGAACAGCGCGACGCCGACCACGAAGACCGCGCCGGTCACCGTGGCGCTCGTGCCGCCCTGAGCGCGGATCACCGCGGCCACGCCGACGAAGGACAGCGAGCAGCCGAGGTAGCTCGGCACCCTGCCGCGCGTCGCCAGCAGGAAGACGACGGTCGCGACGCCCGACATCATGATCGCGAGGTTCGGGTCCAGGCCCATGAGGACCGGCGCCACGAAACTCGCGCCGACCATGGCCACCACGTGCTGGGCGCCGAGCCCCACGGTGCGGGGCCAGGAGAGCCGCTCGTCGGGGCGGACCACCGCTCCGGGCGCCGGTGTGCGTCCGTCGCCGTGCAGTTTCCAGCGGACGCCGAGATCCATGGCAGGTGTCGCTTTCGTCGTACGTGCAGGTCCGGTCCATTGTGAAGGGCGCCGGACGGTGATTCGCACACGCGAGCGCCTGCTTGGCATGGTCGGCGCGCCGTTACCGGTGCATGCACCATCCACCTCGTACGTCCAGGAGTACCGCCCGTGACCGCCGAAGCCCCGACCGCCCCCGCCCTGTCGTACGGACGGCTGGTCCCCGTCACCGTCCACTTCGACGACCTGGACGCGCTGGGACTGCTGCACAACGCCCGCTACCCGCTGATGGTGGAGCGGGCCTGGGCCGAGCTGTGGCAGGAGCACGGCTTCCGCTTCGAGGGCGACTGGGCCGCCGCCGGCGACGCCTGCAACGCGGTGAAGGAACTCCGCGTCAGCTACGAGGCCCCCGTCACCCGGCCCGGCACCTACGCCGTCCACCTGTGGCTGGAGCGGCTCGGCACCACCGGGCTGACCTACGGCTTCCGGTTCTGCTCGGCGGACGGGGCCCTGACCTACGCGCACGGCAGCCGGGTGCTGGTCAGGCTGGACGCCGGGACGCTGCGCCCGGCGCCCTGGAGCGAGGAGTTCAGAGCTGCCGGTCGCGCACTGCTTCGGCCGGCGGACTGATCTTCGGCCGGTCGCGGTCGGCGCCGCGCAGCACGCCCGCGAAGGCGACGAGCCCGCACGCGAGCAGCGTCACCAGCCCGAACGACACGACCAGGCTGGTGGCCTGCGCCAGACCGCCGATCGCGCCGGGTGCGACCAGGCCCGAGGTGTACGTGATGGTGGCGACGCCCGCGATGGCCTGGCTGGGGTTGGGGCCGCTGCGACCGGCCGCGGCGAAGCACAGCGGTACGACCACCGCGATGCCGAGCCCCATCAGCGCGAAGCCGGCCATCGCCACCGCCGGATGCCCCGACACGACGATGAGCAGACCGCCGAGTACGGCGAGCACGCCGCCGACCCGCACCGTGCGCACCGCGCCGAACCGGTCCACGATCTTGTCGCCGGCGATCCGGGCCAGCGCCATGGTGAGCGTGAAGCCGGTGGTGCAGGCCGCCGCCAGACCCGCGGAGGCCTCCAGCTGGTCGCGCAGGTAGACCGCCGACCAGTCCAGGCTGGCGCCCTCCGCGAACACCGCGCAGAACCCGACCGCGCCGATCAGCAGCGCCGACCTCGGCGGCAGCGCGAAGCGCGGCGGGGCGTCCTCGTCCTCGGCGGGCTGGAGGTCGAGCACCCACGCGCACGCGGTCGCGCCGAGCACCGTCAGCACGGCGGCCGCCAGCAGGTGGTGCAGCCGGGCGTCGCTGCCCAGGTGCGCGGCGAGGGTGCCCGCCGCCGAGCCGACCAGGGCGCCCGCGCTCCACATGCCGTGCAGCCCGGACATGATCGACCGGTCGAGCCGGTTCTCGACCTCGACGCCGAGGGCGTTCATCGCCACGTCCGCCATGCCCGCCGTGGCGCCGAACGTGAACAGGGCCAGGCACAGGGTGAGCAGGTTCGGCGCGAGGGACGGCAGGACCAGCGCCAGCGTCCACAGGGCCATCAGGCCGCGCAGCGCGGTGCGGGCGCCGAAGCGGTGGGTGATGCCGCCCGCGAGCGGCATCGCCAGGGACGCGCCGAGCGCGGGGAAGGCGAGCGCCAGACCGAGCTGTCCCGCGCTCACCCCGGCGTGGTCCTGGATCCACGGCACACGTGTGGCGAACGAACCGGTGACGGCGCCGTGCACGGCGAACACGGCGGCCACGGCGTACCGCGCCCGCTTCACCTCGCGCTGCCCGTAGACCACGTCGCTCATTCTCCGGCCCCTCCCAGGTGTACCGCCCCGCATCCGACGCAGTAAATTATCAGGAACCCTGCCTGATAGATAGTGGGTTTCCGGCGGCGCCCGGCCGGCCCGCACCGCAGATCTGGAAGGATCCCGGCATGCCCGCATCCCCGAGCACGGCCCGGGCCATCAACGACCGGCTCGCCCTGCGCCTGCTGCAGCAGGAGGGCCCGTTGACGGCGGGGCAGTTGAAGCAGCTCACCGGCCTGTCCCGGCCGTCCGTCGCCGACCTCGTCGAACGCCTCACGGCCTCCGGCCTGATCGCCGTGGTCGGCGAGACCGGCGAGCAGCGCCGCGGTCCCAACGCCAAGCTGTACGGCATCGTCGCCGACCGGGCCCACCTCGCCGCCCTCGACGTGCGCACCGAGGGCGTCGCCGTGGCCGTCTCCGACCTGCTCGGCCGGGTGCTCGCCGAGGGAGCCCTGCCGATCGACGGCGCCACCGGCACCGAGCCGGCCGTGGAACAGGCGGTCGCCCTGGTCGAACGCGTCGCCAAGGAGGCGGGGGCCGGCCGGCTGCACACCGTCGGCATCGGCGCGCCCGGCCTGATCGACCCGGCCGGTGGCGAACTCCGCGACTCCAACGGCCTGCCCCAGTGGCACCGCCGCCTGGTGGCCGCGCTCCAGGAACGTCTCCCGGAGGCCCGCGTCAGCGTCGAGAACGAGACCAACCTCGCCGCCCTCGCCGAACAGCGCGACGGCGCCGCCCGGGACCGCGACACGTTCGTGCTGCTGTGGCTGGGCATGGGCGTCGGCGCCGCCCTCGTCCTCGACGGCGCGCTGCGCCGGGGCCGGTCCGGCGGCGCGGGCGAGATCGGCTTCCTGCCGGTGCCGGGGACGACCGGGCTGCCGTCGGCCACCGACTGCGGCGGCGGCTTCCACTCGCTGGCCGGCGCGGCGGCGGTCGCGGCACTCGCCGCCGAGCACGGGGTCACGGCCGACGCCGCCCCGCACGAGCCGCACGCCGCGGCGCTGGTCCGGACGGCCGTCGAGCGCGCCGGCGCCGACCCGTCCACCGAGCGCTTCCTCGACACCCTCGCCGACCGGGTCGTCCTCGGCGCCGCCGCCGTGGTGTCCGTCCTGGACCCCGGCTGCGTGGTGCTCGCCGGGGAGGTCGGCCGCGCGGGCGGCGAAGCCCTCGCCGACCGGGTCCGGGCCCGCCTGACCCGGATGTCCCCACTGCCCACGGAGGTACGGCCGAGCACCCTGGGCGGCGGAGCGGTCCTGCGCGGCGCCCTGCTGACGGCCCGGGACCGCGCCCAGGACGACCTTTTCGCTCCGGCCCCGCTGCGGTGAACGCCGCGGCTCGTGCGGGGCCGGGTTCACCGGGTCAGGACGGCCTGTTCGCTCCCAGACCGCTTCGGTGAACGACAGCGCCCCGGACGGGCCCGGGTCCACCAGCGGCGCGGAGCCGTGCCGCTCAGCCGCGCCCCTCGGCACCGAACCGGGCCGCCAGGTACTCCTCGAACGTGCCCTTGCCCACCGCCCGTTCCGGCGCGAGGTGGCCGCCCGCGCGGAAGGCGCGGTACGCCTGTCCGGCCAGAGGGACGTTCACCACGGCCCGGCGCCGCCCGGCCGCCGCGAGATAGGCGCGGGCCCGCGACTCCAGGGACCGCACCTCGGGCCCGCCCATGTCGTCCACCCGCCCCGCCGGTGCGCCCAGGGCCAGCTCGGCGAGCCGCCCGGCGACCTCCGTGACGTCCACGGGCTGGTCCCGCACCCCGGCCGGCAGCACCATGACCGGCGGCTTGGACAGCACGCCGAACAACTGCAGGACGAGGTCGTGGAACTGGGTGGTGCGCAGCACGGTCCAGCCCAGCCCCGACTCCTCGACCAGCTTCTCGACCGCCATCTTGGTCTGGTAGTAGCCGTACGGCACCCGGTCGACGCCGACGATCGAGATGTAGACCAGGTGGCCCACGCCGGCCCGCCGCGCCGCGGCCAGCAGGTGCCCGGCCGCCTCCTCGTCTCCGCCCCGCGGACTGCTGGCGCAGTGCACGACCGTGTCGACGCCCGCCACGGCCGCGTCGAGCCCGCCGCCCCCCTCGCGCAGATCGACGGCGTACGGCGGGGAGTGCCGGCTGAGGACACGCACCTCGTGCCTGTCCGCGCGCAACCGCTCGCCGACGTGCCGCCCGAGGGTTCCGGTGCCACCGGTCACCAGGATCGTCGTCATCGTGTTCAGTCCCTTCGGACGCCGGGGCACTCCCCGGTGGAGCGCCCGTCGCCGGCGTGGACCGAGTAGCCCCCGGCGAATGTGACAACCACCTGCCCGCCGTCCACGCGCGCGCCGGCCCGACGCCGGACGATCTCCGCTTGTCGGGGTCCATCACGGCGTGCCCGCCCGTGCTCAGCCCGTCGCGCTCGTCCATGACGACGAGCCGCTCCCGCCACTCGTACGACGAGCCGCTCCCGCCGCTCGGGCTCCGGGGCGAACCGGCTCTCGTCGACGGCCACCCGCCGCACCCCCGGCGGTACAGCCGGCGGCAGTCCGCCTCCGTCGGGCCGCGCGCGCCGGCGATGGAGGGCCCGGCGGCGGGCAAGGGCCGTCGTCACCGCCGCCGGGCCGGTCGGGTACCGGGGCCCAACCCCTTCGGGGCGGCCCGGATCACGGAAGCTGCGCAGACACTAGAGAGGACTAGACCAGTACGTCAACAGGTATGGACCAATCTCAAGGGCGTGCGTGTGAAGGGGAGTTGGGGCGGGGTTGTACGCGCGGAGAGGGCAGGGTCACCGACTGTGAGGTACCCCACACGACTCACCCGATGGGGTGTGGATCAGGCGTGGCACACTGGGCGTGTACAAAAAGCAGCGCACTCCGGGGTCGGTGAAAGTCCGAACCGGCGGTTACAGTCCGCGACCCGGTCACCTCCAGTGACCGGTTGACCAGGTGAAATTCCTGGACCGACGGTTAAAGTCCGGATGGGAGGCAGTGCGCGGCGGGCGAGCATTCGTGCGCGCCGCCGTACCGGTTCGTCCGCAGGGGCGAGTTCCGTCGGCGTCGCCCCCGGTGTTCTCGTCCGTGGATTCTGTCGTCATCGACAGCCCCGGAGTCCGTGCCCGAAGAGGCAGGAGGACCCGGGAAGTGTTCACCGGAATCGTCGAAGAGCTGGGCGAGGTCACCGCCGTCGAGACACTCGACGACGCCTGTCGCTTCCGTCTGCGCGGCCCCGTCGTCACCGACGGCGCGAAGCACGGCGACTCCATCGCCGTCAACGGCGTCTGCCTCACCGTGGTCGACCACGAGGGCGACGAGTTCACCGCCGACGTGATGGCCGAGACCCTGAACCGCTCCAGCCTCGGCGTCCTCACCGTCGGCTCCCGGGTCAACCTCGAACGCCCCACCGCGGTCGGCGCCCGCCTCGGCGGCCACATCGTGCAGGGCCACGTCGACGGCACCGGCCGGATCCTGGAGCGCAAGCCGTCGGAGCACTGGGAGATCGTGAAGGTCTCCCTGCCCGCCGACCTCGCCCGGTACGTCGTGGAGAAGGGCTCCATCACCGTCGACGGCATCAGCCTCACCGTCGTCGACGCGGGCCCCGACTTCTTCACCGTCAGCCTCATCCCCACCACCCTCGCCCTGACCACGCTCGGCCTGAAGCAGCCCGGCGACCCGGTCAACCTCGAAGTGGACGTCATCGCCAAATACGTCGAGCGACTGCTGGGCGACCGGGGGGTGACCCGGTGAACTGGCTCAACTCCGAGGCCTTCGTCGTCCTCGACCAGCCCATCAAGTGGTCGGACATGATCGGCAACGTCATCGGTCTGATCGCCCTCGCGCTCGGCTGGCGGCGCTCGATCTGGACCTGGCCCGCCCAGTTCGTCTCCGGGCTCATCCTCTTCGCGGCCTTCGCCACCGCCCACCTGTCCGGCAGCGCCGGCAAGCAGATCGTCGTCATGGTGGTCGCCGCCTACGGCTTCACGCAGTGGAACCGCGGCCGGCGGCAGGCCCAGGACGGCTCCGTCGCCGTCCGGTTCGCCACCTGGCGCGAGCGCGGCGTCCTGGCCGGCGCCGCCGCGCTCGGCACGCTCGCGGTCGGCGGCCTGTTCACCCTCTACCCGTCCCTGTCCTGGGACCCCTGGCCGGACGCCTACATCTTCGTCGGCACCGTCGTCGCCATGTACGCCCAGGCACGCGGCATGGTCGAGTTCTGGTTCGCGTGGCTGCTCGTCGACCTGGTCGGCGTGCCGCTCAACTTCGCCAACGGCTTCGCCTTCTCCGGCTTCGTCTACATCGTCTACGGCGCGCTCGTCCTGTGGGGCCTGCGCGACTGGTGGCTGCGCTCCCGCGACGCGGCGCGGCCCGTCCCGGAAGGAGCGCCCGCATGACCGCGGCAACCGTTCTGTACAGCACCGACCCCTTCGAGGATTTCGCGCTCGACCCGGTCGAGCAGGCCATCGCCGACATCGCGGCCGGCCGCCCGGTCGTGGTCGTCGACGACGAGGACCGCGAGAACGAGGGCGACCTCGTCATCGCCGCCGAGAAGGCCACGCCCGAGATCGTCGCGTTCATGATGAGCGAGTGCCGCGGCCTGATCTGCGCCCCCATGGAGGGTGCCGAACTCGACCGGCTCCGCCTTCCGCAGATGGTCGACGACAACACCGAGTCGATGAAGACCGCGTTCACGGTCTCGGTCGACGCCTCCGCCGCCCACGGCGTCACCACCGGCATCTCCGCCGCCGACCGCGCCACCACCCTCCAACTGCTGGCGAGCGGCGCCGCCGAGCCGGACGACCTGGTGCGACCGGGCCACATCTTCCCGCTGCGCGCCCGCTCCGGCGGCGTCCTCGTGCGCGACGGCCACACCGAGGCCGCGGTCGACCTCGCCCGGCTCGCGGGCCTGCGCCCGGCCGGCGCCATCGTCGAGATCGCCGGCGAGGACGGCCGCATGCTCCGGCTGCCCGAACTGGTGCCGTTCGCCCGCAAGCACGGCCTGACGATCATCTCCATCGAGGACCTGATCGCCTACCGCCGCAGCTCCGAACCCACCGTCCGCCGCGAGGCCGAGGTCAACCTGCCCACCGCGCACGGCACCTTCACGGCGTACGGCTACCGCTCCACCGTCGACGGCGTCGAGCACGTCGCCCTCGTGCACGGCGAGATCGGCGACGGCGACGACGTCCTCGTCCGGGTCCACTCCGAATGCCTCACCGGCGACGTGTTCGGCTCCCAGCGCTGCGACTGCGGCCCCCAGCTGGACGCCTCCCTGGCCCGCATACAGTCCGAGGGCCGGGGCGTGGTGGTCTACCTGCGCGGCCACGAGGGCCGCGGCATCGGCCTGATGTCCAAGCTGCGCGCCTACGAACTCCAGGAGCGCGGCCGGGACACCCTCGACGCCAACCTGGAGCTCGGCCTGCCCGCCGACGCCCGCGACTACGGCGCCGGCGCCCAGATCCTCAAGGACCTCGGCGTGCGCGGCGTCCGTCTGATGACCAACAACCCCGACAAGACCGACGCCCTCGTCCGGCACGGCATCGAGGTCACCGGCCGCGAGCCCATGGCGGTGACCGCGGGCGAGCACAACCTCCGCTACCTGCGCACCAAGCGGGACCGGATGGGCCACGACCTGCCCTGGCTGGACACGGCTGCCCCCGTGTCGGCCTGCGGCAACCAGTAACAGCACGCCGGGCGACGGCACCGGCGACAGCACAGCGAAACAGCACACCAGGCACCGAGGAGACGAAGAACGTGAGCGGCAAGGGCGCACCGGAACTGTCCGTACAGAACGTCGGGGACCTCAGGGTCGCCGTCATCGCGGCGCAGTGGCACGACAAGGTGATGGACGGCCTGGTGGACGGCGCCCTGCGCGCCCTGCGCGAACTCGGCATCGACGAGCCGACCCTGCTGCGCGTCCCGGGCAGCTTCGAGCTCCCCGTGGTCGCCAAGGTCCTCGCCGGGCGCGGCTACGACGCGATCGTCGCCCTCGGCGTCGTCATCCGCGGCGGCACCCCCCACTTCGAGTACGTCTGCCAGGGCGTCACGCAGGGCCTCACCCAGGTGTCCGTCGAGACCGGCGTTCCCGTCGGCTTCGGCGTGCTGACCTGCGACACCGAGGAGCAGGCCCTGGACCGCGCCGGTCTGCCCGGCTCGAACGAGGACAAGGGACACGAGGCGGTGACGGCCGCCGTGGCGACCGCTGCCACGCTGCGTTCGGTATCCGAACCCTGGCGCTGAGCCACCTCCAAGAGCGCGTAGGGTTAGCAGCACCATGTCCAAGAAGACGTTCGAGGAGCTCTTCACCGAGCTCCAGCACAAGGCCGCCCACGGCGATCCCGCCACCTCCCGCACCGCGGAACTGGTGGACAAGGGCGTACACGCCATCGGCAAGAAGGTCGTCGAAGAGGCCGCCGAGGTCTGGATGGCCGCCGAGTACGAGGGCAAGGAAGCGGCCGCCGAGGAGATCTCGCAGCTGCTGTACCACGTCCAGGTGATGATGGTCGCCCGCGGGATCTCCCTGGACGACGTCTACGCCCACCTCTGAACCGCACCCGTTCCCACCCCACACCACGCGAAGGAAGCCGACCTCATGCTGCGCATCGCCATCCCCAACAAGGGTTCCCTCTCCGGACCTGCGGGGGAGATGCTGCATGAGGCCGGCTACCAGCAGCGCCGCGAGTCCAAGGAACTGCGCATCGTCGACCCGGAGAACGAGGTCGAGTTCTTCTACCTCCGCCCCCGCGACATCGCGATCTACGTCTCCTCCGGCAAGCTCGACATCGGCATCACCGGCCGCGACCTGCTGATCGACTCCGGCGCCAACGCCGAGGAGATCCTCCCGCTCGGCTTCGCCCGCTCCACGTTCCGCTACGCCACCAAGCCCGGCACCGCGAGCGGCGTCACGGACCTGAACGGCATGACGGTCGCCACCTCCTACGAGGGCATCGTCGCCAAGCACCTCGCCGACAACGGCATCGACGCCTCCGTCGTCCACCTCGACGGCGCCGTGGAGACCGCCATCGAACTGGGCGTCGCCGAGGTCATCGCGGACGTCGTGGAGACCGGCACCTCGCTGCGCAACGCGGGCCTGGAGGTCATCGGCGAGCCGATCATGAAGTCCGAGGCCGTCGTCATCCGCCGCACCGGCTCGGACCCCGACGAGCCCAAGGTGCAGCAGTTCCTGCGCCGCCTCCAGGGCGTCCTGGTGGCCCGGACGTACGTGATGATGGACTACGACTGCCGGGTCGAGCAGCTGGAGAAGGCCGTCGCGCTGACCCCCGGCCTGGAGTCCCCGACCGTGTCCCCGCTGCACAACGAGGGCTGGGTCGCCGTCCGGGCGATGGTCCCCGCCAAGGAGGCGCAGCGGATCATGGACGACCTGTACGAGATCGGCGCCCGCGCCATCCTCACGACGGCCATCCACGCCTGCCGGCTCTGAAGGACGCCCCGATGTCCGATCTGCCCGACCTTCCCGTCACGTTCCGGCCTGCCCGGACCCGAGGGATCATGCTCACCGCGGCCGTCGCGATCTTCGTGGTCGTCACGGCCGTCGGCCTGCTGCTGAAGCCGCTCGGACCGGGGGAGCGCGCCAGCTTCGTCCTGACGGCGGCCCTGCTCGCCGGTGTGATGCTGGTGCTGGCCCGGCCGAAGGTCCTCGCCGAGGAGTCCGGCGTCACCGTCGTCAACCTGACCACCAAGCGGCGCCTGGAGTGGGCGGAGATCGTGTCGGTGAACCTCCGGCCCGGTGACCCGTGGGTGTTCCTGAACCTCAGCGACGGCACCAGCCTGCCCGCGCTCGGCATCCAGCCGGGCATCGCCCGGGAGCGCGCCGTCGCCGACGCGCGGGCGCTCAGGGCGCTCGTCGAAGCCCGGTCCGGCGCCGGTCCCGAGGCCCCGCGGGGCTGACGCGGACCACACCGGCGCCCGCCGGAGGCCCGCCCGGCTCCGATCGGCCTCCGATCGGAGCCGCCCACCCTGCCGCACTTGCCCCTGTCTTGAATATTCTGTCGGCGGAGGCGTGTCGTCGCGCCTCCGCCCCTGTCGCCCCGCCCGGTGCCCAGGGGCTCCAGCTATCCGAGGAGTGACCCTCTCCGGCGATGGACGGATCGTCCTGCAGTACCTGCGCCGCCCCCTGCCGACATAGCGCGGACCCGGTCCGCGCCCACGCGGAGGCGGCGGCATCATGACCATCCCCCTGCTGCTCCTGGCAGCCGCGTTCCTGCTCATCCTCGCCAACGGCTTCTTCGTCGCGGCCGAGTTCGGCCTGGTGACCGTCGAACGCGCCGAGGCCGAACAGGCCGCCGCCGACGGCGACCGACGCGCCCGCCGGGTCGTCGAGTCGCTCAGGGAGCTGTCCTTCCAGCTCTCCGGCACCCAACTCGGCATCACCATCACCTCCCTCGTCGTCGGCATGCTCGCCCAACCGGCGCTGGCCGCCGTGCTCAGCGGCCCCGTCACCGCGGTCGGCGTGCCCGACGGCGCGGTGTCCGGCGTGGCCGTCGTCGTCGGCATGCTGCTGGCCTCGGCCGTGCAGATGGTGATCGGCGAACTCGTGCCCAAGAACTGGGCGGTGTCCCGGCCCATGCAGGTCGCGCGCTTCGTCGCCGGCCCGCAGCACGCCTTCGCGCGCCTGTTCCGCCCGGTGATCGCCGGGCTCAACGCCGTCGCGAACCGGCTCGTACGCGCCCTCGGCTTCGAGCCCGCCGACGAACTGGCCTCCGCCCGCACCCCGGGCGAACTGGTCTCCCTGGCCCGGCACTCCGCCCGGGCCGGCGCCCTGGAACAGGACACGGCCGACCTGTTCGTCCGCACCCTGTCCCTGGGCGAGCTGACCGCGCAGCACGTGATGACCCCGCGTGTGAAGGTCAGCGCCCTGCAGTCGTCGGCGACCGCCGAGGACGTCGTCAACCTCACCCGGGCCACCGGACTGTCCCGCTTCCCCGTGTACCGGGAGAAGATCGACGAGATCGTCGGCATGGTCCACCTCAAGGACGCCCTGGCCGTGCCCGTGGGCGACCGGCTGCGCACCCCCGTGGGCCGCATCGCCCGCCCGGCCCTCCTCGTCCCCGAGACACTGCCCGTACGGCCGCTGCTCACCCGGCTGCGCAGCGAGCAGCCCATCGCGGTCGTCGTGGACGAGTACGGCGGCACCGCCGGCGTCGTCACGCTGGAGGACA
The DNA here is from genome assembly GCF_029813775.1 of Streptomyces sp. DH24. GTDB lineage: Bacteria > Actinomycetota > Actinomycetes > Streptomycetales > Streptomycetaceae > Streptomyces. The sequence continues at coordinate 29,091 of NZ_JARVKW010000032.1, forward strand.
TCGTCGAGGAGATCGTCGGCGAGGTGCGCGACGAGCACGACGGGCACGACCTGCCCGAACTCGCCGCCGTCCCGCCCGAGGACGGCAGGCCCGCCTGGGACGCCGACGGCGGCTGCCGCGTCGACGTGCTCCGGCGCATCGGCCTCACCGCGCCCGAAGGCCCGTACGAGACGGTCGCCGGCCTGGTCGCCGACCTGCTCGGCCGGATCCCGGCCGTCGGCGACAAGGCCGAACTGCCCGGCTGGCGGCTGTCGGTGCGCCAGGTCGGCCACTACCGCGCCGAGCGGGTACGGATCGTGCGGACGGCTCCCGTCGTGGAGTCGACCGCCCCGGCCGTGGAGGCGGCCCGATGAGTGTGCTGCAACTGCTCTTCGCCGCGCTGCTCGTGCTCGCCAACGGCTTCTTCGTGGGCGCCGAGTTCGCGCTCGTCTCCGTGCGCCGCAGCCAGATCGAACCGCTCGGCACGGCACGGGCCCGCCAGGTCCTGCACGGTCTGGAGCGCCTGCCCCAGATGATGGCCGCCGCCCAGTTCGGCATCACCGTCTGCTCGCTGACCCTCGGCGCGGTCGCCGAGCCGACGGTGGCGCACCTGCTGGAGCCGGTCTTCGCCTGGGTCCACCTGCCGCACGCGATGATCCACCCGCTGGGTTACGTCATCGCCCTCGCCACCGTCGTCTTCTTCCACCTCGTCATCGGCGAGATGGTCCCGAAGAACCTGGCGATGGCGGCGCCGGAGAAGGCCGCGCTGTGGCTCGGCCCCGGCCTGGTCGCCTTCGCCCGCCTGTGCGGGCCGGTCACGGTGGCGCTCGGCGCCTGCGCCCAGGGCGTCCTCAGGCTGTTCCGGGTCGAGCCGAAGGACGAGGTCGAGGCCGTCTTCACGAGCGAGCAGCTCAACCGGCTGGTGGAGGACTCCGGCCAGGCCGGCCTCCTCGACCCGGAGGAGCAGGAACGCCTGGAGGACGCTCTCGAACTGGGCTCCCGACCCGTCACGGACGTCCTGCTCAAGCGCGAGTCACTGGTCACGGTCAGCCCGTCGGTCACGCCCGGCCGGATCGTCGAGCTCACCGCGCGCACCGGGTACTCCCGCTTCCCGATCGCCGCGGACGGCGGCGCCTTCATGGGCTACCTGCACGTGAAGGACGTCCTTGACCTGGAGGACTCCGAGCGCGCGGTGCCCCAGCAGATCTGGCGTCCCATGACCACGCTCAGGCCGGAACTCCCCCTGGACGACGCCCTGACGGTGATGCGCAGGGCGGCCACCCACCTGGCCCAGGTCACGGACGCCTCCGGTCGCGTCCTCGGCCTGGTCGCCCTGGAGGACGTCCTGGAACTGCTGGTGGGCGAGGTCCGCGACCCGGCCCACCGGGAGGCGCTGACGGCGACCTAGTGCGCGGACGGACACCGCTGCTCGGGGCGGCACCTCAGAGGGCCGAGGGGTCCTGCGGTCCCCGCCCCGACAGCACTTCCCCGTACGCCTGCATGAGGTCCGGCAACCGCAGGGTGGCCAGATCCTCCCGGGTCAGCACTCCCGGGTACGCGGACAACCGCAGATCCCGGTAGGCGCAGCTCTTCTCGTACAGCGTCCGCAGGAACCGCCCGTTGCCCAGCTCGTCGATCCAGCCCTGGTCGACGACGTGCCCGGCCAGCGCCCGCAGCTCGTCCAGCGCCTCCGCGTCCCACTCGTCGCCGTTCTCCGCGGCGAGGACCTTGCCGATCTCGGTGAGCTCCGCCGGCCGGTACGAGGGGAAGTCGACGCGCGTCGTGAAGCGGGAGGACAGCCCCGGGTTGGCGGCGAGCAGCCGGTCCATGCCCTCCGGGTACCCGGCGAGGATCACCACGAGATGGTCCCGGTTGTCCTCGGCCCGCTTCAGCAGCACCTGCAACGCCTCGTCCCCGTACGCGTCGCCCTTGCCGTACCCGGAGTTGGACAGTGAGTACGCCTCGTCGACGAAGAGGACCCCGCCGAGCGCGGAGTCGATCAGCTCGTTGGCCTTCACGGCCGTCTGCCCGAGGTACTCGCCGACGAGGTCGGCCCGCTGCGCCTCCACGAGGTGGTCCCCGCCGAGCAGCCCGAGGGCGTAGAAGACCCGGCCCAGGATGCGGGCCACCGTGGTCTTGCCGGTGCCGGACGGGCCGGAGAAGACGAAGTGCCGCTTGGGCGGCTGCACGGGCAGCCCCTGCCCGGCCCGCAGCCTGGCCATGTTCAACTGCGCCGACAGCGCCTTGACCTGGCGCTTGACGGGCTCCAGGCCCACCATGCGCTCCAGCTCGGCGAGCGCCTCCCGCAGCAGCTCCGGGTCGGTGGGTCCCGAGGGCAGCGACTGCGCGGGCGGGCCGGTCTTCTCGCGCACCGCCCGGTCCGGGACCGACGGCAGGGGAGCGGACGGCGGCGGGCCCGGCTTGAGGTCGCGCCCCTCGGTGCCGTACAGCGGGTCGAGGAGGTCCGGGCCGTCCACGATGTCCTGGCCGGCGCCGGTCAGCGTGATCGCCGCGAGGTCGGCGGGGTCGTCGTACCCGTCGCCCTCGGCGATCGCCGCGAGCCGCGCGGAGGTGTCCATGAACGCCGGGTCGACGCGGTGCACCGCCCGGTACAGGGGGAGGGCCGCCGCCGACCGGCCGGTGCCCTCGTGGGCGCGGGCCAGCCAGTAGCGCAGTTCCTTGCGCTGGGGCTGCTCGCTGCGGCAGCGCATCAGGGCCGCCGACAGCAGCGGTTCGGCCTGTCCGTACATCTCCAGGCGCACCCGGGCCATGCCGCCGAACAGGCCCGCCTCGATGCCGAGCAGCGGGTCGTCGAGGAGCGGGTCGGTGTGCCGGACGAGCTGTTCCCAGTCCTTGACGAGGTAGGCGCGGCAGGCGTGCAGGAAGCGGACCTGGGGGTCGGTGTCGACGGGCGGCAGGCCCGCGAGCGCCCGGTCCAGCTCGGGTACGTGCCGGCCGTCCAGCCAGTGCGAGGCGTGCGCGAGCAGCAGGTCCCGGGGGCTCTCCAGGACGGGCTGCACCCACCAGCCCAGCCAGTACCAGGAGTTGAGGGAGCGGCGGTGCCGGGCGCGCTGCTCGCCGAAGCGGTCCCGGTGCCGGTGCATCCGCAGCAGCGCGGTCGTCGTGTCGACGCGCAGCGCGTGCAGCCCGAGCCAGCCGTCCGCCATCGCCGGGTCCAGTCGCACCGCCGTCCGGAACTCCTCCTCGGCCTGCGGATACGCGCCCATGGTGTAGGCGTCCACGCCTCTCAGCCAGGCGAGGTCGGCCGGGCCCTCGGGGCCCTGGGTGCCGAAGTCCATCACGTCCCCCACGAACCGTGCCCCCGTCGGTATGCCGCCGAGCCGTCGCCCGAGGGCCGCCTTTGGTCGAACCACTGTGCTGCGGAACGGAGTTGCAGGTGCCCGAGCAGCCGTCCGGTAGATCGCACCGAGGGCATCGTACCCGCGCGGTGACGCCCTGCCGAAGGGTGCCGCACAGGCCGTTCGGCGAGGTGGGAGCACATGGGGCGCACGCCGGACGGTGACCCAGGGTGAGCGTGCGGGGTCCGTCGGCGTCCGGAAAGGGTGCCTGGAAGGTGATGAGGACAGAACGAAGCCCCCGATCACGGGGGAACAACCGGGGGCTTCGCGTCTGTCGGCGGTCGTCCAGAGACCGCACATTCAGAACGTAAGTCCTGTACGGCCCGCCGGTCAAGCCGAGTTGGGGCACTCGGAGAAGTTCTCCCGACCGGGCTTTTCACAGTTTCACCACATCGGGTGCGGTCCGTCACCGTGAGTGAAGGGCTGGTCGATGGCCGGTGTCCTCACGGGGCCCGGCAGTACCTCGAATCCCCGATTTCGCTGCCGTACCAGAAGGTCCGCGAAGGGCCGGGACGGGTCCTGGGCGAAGTGCCGGCGTTCCGCCTCGACCCACCCGGCCCAGAACTCCCGCTGCTCCTCGCCGTCCCGCTCCCGTCCGCGCCGCCACGCCTCCTCGCGCGGCACCTCCATCCACAGCAGCAGCGCAAGGTGCGGGCGCAGCGCCCGGCGGCCCGCGCCGACGCCCTCCACGAGGACCACCGGCGCCGGCGGCAGCGCGCGGGGCGGACCGAAGTGCCCGGCCCGCCAGTCGTAGGGGGCGTAGTGCGCGCTCTCACCGCGGCCGAGCGGCTCGATCACCTGTTCCCGCAGCCGTCCCGTCCAGTCGAACAGCGCGTCGTGGCTGGCGATGTCGTCGAGATGCAGCACCGGGGCGTCGTCCAGCGCGGCGGCCAACTGCCCGGCGAACGTGGACTTTCCGGAGCCGGCGTGCCCGTCGACGCCGATCAGGCGGACCGGCCCGCAGGACGGCGGGAGGCGGCGGATCGCGGAGGCGAGAGCGTGAATGGCGGATTCCTGGAGGCGGTACGGGTCGGACGAGGGCCCCAGCACTGTAACGGCGGGGGCCGGTGCGGGGCGTGGGCCGGGGCGTGTGCCGCGCGGCAGGTCATGCCACTGGTAGAGGCCAATATTGCTCGGCGTGGCATGGGCCGAAGTGCTGGCCGGACCCGGCGGCGGGCGTCCATAGTTGGCGCACACCCGTCCAACGGACCTGCCCGACTCCATCACACCTGGGGGTCTTCCGCCCATGAGCAGAGCCGAACAGCCGTCCCGCCGCACCGTGCTGACCGTCGCCCTCGCCGCGGCGGTCGCCGCCGGCGCGGGCACCGCGGTCGCCGACACGGGCGGCGCCGACGCCGCCGACCCGGGCGGGGCGCCGGCCCACCCCGTCGACAACCGGGCCTGGACCTCGTACCTCGACTGGCGCGGCGGCACCGCCAAGGGCACGCGTGTCGTCGCCGGCGCCCGCCCCGGCGTCGCCATCGCGAGCCCCGCCGGAACGGTCGACCACACCGACCCGCACACCGGCACCACCGCCGCCTGGGAGTACGCCACCTGGACGTCCCCCGTCCACCGGCTCGCCGTCCCCGCCACCGAGGCCATCGCCTCCTGGAACGCCCACACGCCCGACGGGACCTGGCTCCAGGTCGAGTTGCGGGGCACCTACTCCGACGGCACGGACACGCCCTGGTACGTGATGGGCCGCTGGGCCGCGGGGGACAAGGACATCCGGCGGACCTCGGTCGACGACCAGGGCGACGGCAAGAGCAGCGTGGGGACGGACACCCTCGCCGTGGACGACGCGGCCTCCGGGCTGTGCCTCGTCTCGTACCGGCTGCGGCTCACCCTCTACCGCAGGCCCGGCACGCGGCTGACGCCCACCGTGTGGCGGCTCGGCGCGATGGGCTCCGACGTTCCCGACCGCTTCACCGTCCCGGCCTCCACGCCCGGCGTGGCCCGGGAACTGGCCGTACCGCGCTACTCGCAGGAGATCCACAAGGGCCAGTACCCGGAGTACGACAACGGCGGCGAGGCCTGGTGCAGCCCCACGTCCTCCCAGATGATCATCGAGTACTGGGGCGGCCGTCTCACCCCCGAGCAGCTGTCCTGGGTCGACCCGGCCTTCGCCGACCCGCAGGTGTGCCACGCGGCCCGGTACACCTACGACTACCAGTACGCCGGCTGCGGGAACTGGCCGTTCAACGCCGCCTACGCCGCCACCTTCGACGGCATCCAGGGCGTCGTCACCCGGCTCGGCTCGCTCACCGACGTGGAGACCCTGATCGCGGCGGGCATCCCGGCCATAACGTCCCAGTCGTTCCGCGCGGAGGAGCTGACCGGGGCGGGCTACGGAACCTCCGGGCACCTGATGACCGTGATCGGCTTCACGCCCGACGGCGACGTGATCGCCAACGACCCGGCGTCGCCCAGCAACGAGGCGGTGCGGCGCGTCTACAAGCGGCGCGAGTTCGAGAACATCTGGCTCCGGACGAAGCGGTACAACGCCAGCGGCAAGGTCGTCTCCGGCACGGGCGGCGTCTGCTACCTGTACTTCCCGGCGCGCCCGACCCCGCGCCAGCGCGAGGCGCTCGCGGCGGTGGGCGTGCGCTGATCCCGGCCGCCGCAACAGGGCCCCGGTTTCCCGGGGCCCTGTTCCGTGTGACCAACGTCTCCGCCGCAAAAGCCGCTCACGGTGGCAAGGTGGACAGTCCCTGAGGGGAGTCCACTGCACGCCGAACACCAGCGAGAGACCATGACCGCGAACTCAGCCGCAGCCGTCCGTGTCCGTACCGGCGGCCCCAAGGACGACGGCCCGCAGATCCTGGAGCACGCCATGGGCTGGGTCCTCGTGGTGGTCGTCGCGATGCTCGTCACCCAGCTCGGCCTGCTCTGACCGCGTCCGCCGCGGCGCCGGATCCGACGGGTCCGCCGGCGCGTCCGCCGGGCATGTCCTCTCCGGCGGTACTGTCGAATCCGCGTCGAACAAGCAGGTGACGCCGGTCTGCCATACTGCGGATTTCCCGCCGCCCGTTGGAGACCAGGGTCGAAATTGAACGTCAGCCAGCAAGGCGCCGTGCGCCCCCACCGGGCACGCGGCACCGAACGATCCCTGGCGCGCCGTGCCGAACTCATCGCCATAGGCCGGAAGTTGTTCGCCGACACGTCCTACGACGCGCTCTCGATGGACGACATCGCCCGGCACGCGCATGTCGCCAAAGGGCTGATCTACTACTACTTCCAGTCCAAGCGCGGCTACTACCTGGCGATCATCCAGGACGCGGTCGCCGGCCTGGTGGCCCTCGCCGCGAGCGGCGTCGAACTGCCCGCGACGGACCGGGTGTACCGCACCATCGACAGCTACCTGCGCTACGCCGAGCACAACCAGGCCGCCTACCGCGCGATCGTCAGCGGCGGCGTCGGCTTCGACGCCGAGGTGCACGCCATCCGGGACGGCGTGCGGGAGGCCATCGTCGCCACCATCGCCGAAGGGGCGTACGGCCGCCGGGACATCGCGCCGCCGGCGCGCATGGGGCTGCTCGGCTGGGTGTGCGCCGTCGAGGGCGCCACCCTCGACTGGATCGACCGCCCCGCCCTGCCCCGCGAGACCATGAGCGACCTGCTGGTCAGGATGCTCGGCGGCACCCTGCGCGCCATCGAGGAGCTGGACCCCGCCCACCCGGCTCCGGAGCCCGCCCGCCGTCACGCATGAGGAAGGGGCGGAAACCGTCGGCCTCCGCCCCCAACCGCTCCCCGCTGTCGCCTAGTTGATCGCCCTGATCAGCTCACCGTCCGCGGTGTCGCCGCTCAGCTCCCAGAAGAACGTGCCGCCGAGCCCCTGCTCGTTCTTGTAGGTCATCTTGCCGGCGATCGTGGCCGGGGTGTCATAACTCCACCAGTCGTTCCCGCACTTGGCGTAGGCGGTGCCGCCCACCGTGCCGGTCGCCGGGCACTTGTCCTTGAGCACCTTGTAGTCCTCGATGCCCTGCTCGTAGGAGCCCGCCGCCGGTCCGGTCGCGGTGCCGCCGGGCGCGTCCTGCGTGACGCCGGTCCAGCCGCGGCCGTAGAAGCCGATGCCGAGCAGCAGCTTCTCGGCCGGCACACCCAGGCCCTTGAGCTTGGCGATCGTGGCCGAGGTGTCGTAGTTCTGCTTCGGGATGCCGTCGTACGAGGTCAGCGGCGAGTGCGGGGCGGTCGGCCCGGCCGCCTCCCAGGCGCCGAAGTAGTCGTACGTCATCGGGTTGTACCAGTCGACGTACTGTGCGGCGCCCGCGTAGTCCGCCGCGTCGATCTTGCCGCCGTCGGTGGCGTCGGCGGTGATCGCCGCGGTGACCAGGTAGTCGGGGCCGAACTTGGCGCGCAGCGCCGACATCAGCTTCGGGAAGGAGTCCCGGCCGCTGGTGTCGCAGGTCGCGCCGCAGGCGTTCGGGTACTCCCAGTCGATGTCGATGCCGTCGAAGACGTCGGCCCACTGGGAGTTCTCGACCAGGTCGTAGCAGGACTGGGCGAACGCGGCCGGGTCCTTCGCGGCCTCGGCGAAGCCGCCCGACCAGGTCCAGCCGCCGAAGGACCACAGGACCTTGAGGTCGGGGTGCTGCTTCTTCAGCTTGAGGAGCTGGTTGAAGTTGCCGCGCAGCGGCTGGTCCCAGGTGTCGGCCACGCCGTCGACGGACTCGGCCGCGGTGTACGCCCGGTCGGTCGCCGCGTAGGCGTCGCCCATCGCGCACTTGCCGCCGGTGACGTTGCCGAACGAGTAGTTGATGTGCGTCAGCCTGTCCGCGGAGCCCGACGTCTCGATGTTCTTGACGTAGTACTTGCGGTCGTAGGTGCCCCATTCCGTGAAGTAGCCGACGACCTTGGAACCGGCGGCCGCCTCGGACTTCCCGGCCGTGGGGGTGGCGGTCGCGGAGCCGGCGCCGGCCAGCAGCCCGGCGCCGAGGGCCACGCAGCCGACGGCCGCCAGGAGCCCTCGGAGACGGGGGCGGGGGTGGGGGGAGTTGTGCATCGGGTGTCACCTCGTGGGGGAGAGGGGAACACGCGCCGATTGACATGGACGCGTTGAAGCGATTGCGCAGCGAAACCGTAGGAGGACTAGACCACTCGCGTCAATGGTGCGGACCAAGTCCGTCCGCTTGCCCCCGGCGGATCAGCGGGACCGGGCCTCCCGGGCGATGGCCCCGCGGCGCTGTTGGCGATATCTTGAAGTAAGCGGTCGTTAACTGGTGACTGGCAGTCTGTGATCAGGCATACTCACAGCGCACAGCCGCTGGTCAGCCGCTTCCGAGACCCGGAGGTGGGACCTCGGCCGAGCATCGGAATGACCTGGCGGAGCGGCCCCACCTAAGGCGCATCCGTCGATGTGCCCGACAGGGAGGAGAGCGTCGCCATGCCCGACCGCGCCCCGCAGCCGGTGGACCGGCAACTGCCCACGGACGAGGCCCGGGACCTGATCTCGCTGGTCCGCGACATCGCCCAGCGGGAGATCGCCCCGAAGGTGGCCGAGGAGGAGGACGCCGGCCGCTTCCCGCGCGAGGTCTTCACCCTGCTCTCCGAATCCGGTCTGCTCGGCCTGCCCTACGACTCCGAGTACGGCGGCGGCGACCAGCCGTACGAGGTCTACCTCCAGGTCCTGGAGGAGCTCGCCGCCGCCCGCCTGACCGTCGGCCTCGGCGCCAGCGTCCACACCCTCGCCTCCTACGGCCTGGCGTCCTACGGCACCAAGGAGCAGCAGGTCGAGCATCTGCCCGCGATGCTGGGTGGCGGTCTGCTCGGCGCCTACTGCCTCTCCGAGCCGTCCTCCGGCTCGGACGCGGCCTCCCTGCGCACCAAGGCCGTCCGGGACGGCGACGAGTGGGTGATCACCGGCACCAAGGCCTGGATCACGCACGGCGGCATCGCCGACTTCTACACCGTCATGGCCCGCACCGGCGAGGACGGCCCGCGCGGCATCACGGCGTTCCTGGTGCCGGGCGACGCGGAGGGCCTGAGCGCCGCCGCGCCGGAGAAGAAGATGGGCATGAAGGGCTCGCCCACCGCGCAGGTCCACTTCGACGGCGTGCGCGTGTCCGACGACCGGCGCCTCGGCGAAGAGGGCCAGGGCTTCGCGATCGCCCTGTCCGCGCTGGACTCCGGCCGGCTCGGCATCGCGGCCTGCGCGATCGGCGTGGCCCAGGCGGCCCTCGACGAGGCCGTCACGTACGCCACCGAGCGCCGGCAGTTCAACCGGCCCATCGCCGACTTCCAGGGCCTGCGCTTCATGCTCGCCGACATGGCGACCCGGATCGAGGCGGGCCGCGCCCTGTACCTGGCGGCTGCGCGGCTGCGCGACGCCGGGCGGCCCTTCTCGAAGCAGGCGGCCATGGCCAAGCTGCACTGCACCGACACGGCCATGCAGGTCACCACGGACGCCGTGCAGATCCTCGGCGGCTACGGCTACACCGCCGACTTCCCGGCCGAGCGCTACATGCGCGAGGCCAAGGTGCTCCAGATCGTGGAGGGCACCAACCAGATCCAGCGGATGGTCATCGCCCGTCACCTCGTGGGTCCGGAGACCCGTTGAACTGAGCGAGGCCGCGCAGGGGCGCCGCGAGCCGCACCCACTCCGGGTCGTGGTGCCCCGGCAGGGTGCGGCCGCGGTCGGCCCACGTGCGCATCATGTCGCGGTAGATGGGCGGGTCCGGAATCTGCGGAGGGCTGAGCGGAACCGATCCTGCGGGCGGCGGGACGAACACGCGGCGCGGACGCCCGGCTGCCGAATGCGTGTGGGTCATACCTGGGCAACGCGATCCCGGGCGGGCAGGTCACCGGCCGGTGGTATCGAGTGTGAGTTCACCGCCGCCCGGGATGTGGTGACGACGCGCCACTCAGGGTTGACGCGCCGTCAATTCCTCGCCGGACCCAGCGGCTTGGGCCGCTCGCCTCAGGCGGCGTGGCGGCGCATCGTCGGCACGCGCATCGGGCGCGAGCCCGGGCCGCCGACGTGCGAGAACGGCTGCTTGCGCCAGTCGAGCCCCTGCGGGAGCGTCAACAGCAGGGCGGTGTCCTGCTCCTGGGGCTCGACGGACTCGTCCGCGGGGCGGGCCTCGGTGGCGCGCCGGCCCGTACCGGCGCAGACCGTGAGGCCGAACGGGTTCCACGGCGTGGCGCACAGCGCGTGCTCCGGCAGGACCTCCTCGTCCGCCAGCAGCGCGATGGGCTGCGCGCAGTCCGGGCAGATCACCCGGTACATCTCGAAGGTGTCGTACGTGTCGGGTTCCTCGTCGTCGAAGGCGTCGGGTTCGACACCCTCCGGCTCGGGTTCGACGACGGGCTGCCGGCGCGTGGGCGCGATACGACCAGGGCGCTTAAGACTCTGCATGGGATTCTCCCCCTCGGGCTGGGCCGTGAAGGCACTGCGGCCTCGACCACAGCAAGCACTTCCCGTCCGCTCTCGCGGGTAATCACGAGAACATCACGGAGACGGTTCCTGGCCTGTGGCGTTCGTCACATGCCACTCGCAGGTGCCCGCCGGGACGCGATCTCCGCCCTCCGCCGGCACCGCGACCGACGCGCGGTCGGGCCGCCGCCGACATCACGAACCGGGTATGACCTGGCCGCTCAGGTGTCCCGGAGATCAAGCGCACTGTAGGTTCTTGCGCCATGGAGGAGCTGGACCGTCAGATCGTGCAGCTGCTCGTCACGGACGGGCGGATGAGCTACACAGACCTGGGCAAGGCCACGGGCCTGTCCACGTCGGCGGTGCACCAGCGGGTGCGCCGCCTGGAACAGCGCGGCGTCATCCGCGGCTACACCGCGGTCGTCGACCCCGAGGCCGTCGGGCTGCCCCTCACCGCCTTCATCTCGGTGAAACCGTTCGACCCCAGCGCCCCCGACGACATCGCCGAACGGCTCGCCGGAGTCCCGGAGATCGAGGCGTGCCACAGCGTCGCTGGCGAGGAGAACTACATCCTCAAGGTGCGCGTGGCCACGCCGCACGAGCTGGAGGAACTGCTGGCCCGGCTGCGGTCCCTGGCGGGGGTGTCGACCCGGACGACGGTCGTCCTGTCGACGGCGTACGAGGCCAGGCCCCCGCGCGTCTGACCGCCGGGCGCCCGGCGCGCGCCGGACCTGCGTTCCGGTGCGCGCGGGCCAGGCGCGACACTGTCCGTCATGAGTGAACGCACCGCCCCGCCGAAGACCGTCCTGCTCCGCCGCGGAGAGGTCCACAGCCCCGCCGACCCCTTCGCGACCGCGATGGTCGTGGAGCGCGGCCAGGTCGCCTGGGTCGGCTCCGAGGGCGCCGCCGACGCCTTCGCGGACGGCGTCGACGAGGTGATCGACCTCGACGGGGCGCTCGTCACGCCCGCGTTCACCGACGCCCACGTGCACACGACGTCCACCGGACTGGCCCTGACCGGCCTCGACCTGTCCGGCGCCGCGACGCGCGAGGAGGCCCTGGACCTCGTACGCGCCTTCGCCGCCGCCCGCCCCGCCGACCGGGTCCTCCTCGGGCACGGCTGGGACGCCTCGCGCTGGCCCGGCGGGCAGCCGCCGACACGGGCGGAACTCGACGCGGCCACCGGCGGCCGGCCCCTCTACCTGAGCCGCATCGACGTGCACTCCGCCGTCGTCACCACCGCCCTGCTCGACCTCGTCCCCGGCGGCGTGCCCCGCGAGGACGGCCCGCTCACCGCCGACGCGCACCACGCCGTCCGCGCCGCCGCCCTCGCCGCCATCACCCCCGCGCAGCGCGCCGAGGCCCAGCGCACGACCCTCGCGCACGCCGCCTCGCTGGGCATCGGCACCCTCCACGAGTGCGCGGGGCCGGAGATCTCCTCCGAGGACGACCTGGCGGGCCTGCTGCGGCTGGCCGCCGAGGAGCCGGGGCCGCGGGTCGTCGGCTACTGGGCCGAGCACGGCGAGGAGGGCATCGCCCGAGCCCGCGCGCTGGGCGCGGCCGGTGCCGCCGGCGACCTGTTCGTCGACGGCGCCCTCGGCTCGCACACCGCCTGCCTGCACCGCCCGTACGCCGACGCGGGCCACACCGGCACCGCCTACCTGGACGCCGCCGCCGTCGCCGCCCACGTGGTCGCCTGCACCGAGGCGGGCCTCCAAGCCGGGTTCCACGCGATCGGCGACGCCGCCGTCACCGCCGTCGTCGAGGGCGTGCGCGCCGCCGCCGACAAGGTGGGCCCAGCCCGCGTCCGCGCCGCCCGGCACCGCGTCGAACACGCCGAGATGCTCACCCCGGACACCGTCGCGGCCTTCGCCGAACTCGGCCTGACCGCCTCCGTGCAGCCCGCGTTCGACGCGCTGTGGGGCGGCGAGGACGGCATGTACGCCCAGCGGCTCGGCGCCGAGCGGGCCCGCACCCTGAACCCGTTCGCGGCCCTGCTGAAGGCAGGTGTCCCGCTCGCCTTCGGCTCCGACAGCCCGGTCACCCCGCTGGACCCGTGGGGCACGGTGCGCGCCGCTGCCTTCCACCGCACGCCCGAGCACCGGGTTTCCGTGCGCGCCGCGTTCACCGCGCATACGCGGGGCGGCTGGCGGGCGGTCGGACGGGACGACGCGGGTGTCCTGGTGCCGGGCGCGCCCGCGGACTACGCCGTGTGGCGCACCGGGGAACTGGTCGTGCAGGCCCCCGACGACCGCGTCGCGCGCTGGTCCACCGACCCGCGTTCGGGCACCCCCGGCCTGCCCGACCTCACGCCGGGCCGCGACCTCCCCGTCTGTCTGCGCACCGTGGTGGACGGGCGGACGGTCTACGTACGGCCGGGCGAGTGATCTACGGCGCCGCCCGGCCGCGGACGGCCGGCCGGGCGCCCGTCGCGCGACCTGCGCATCCTCGGGGCTGACCAGGCCTTCGGCCGGTGAACCGCAGGTCAAACGGCTGTTGACAGGCGGCGGCCGAGGGCCGGTAGGTTCTGGCGGGTCCACCACCGGACGCCCCACCGGGGAACCTCCGCGCACGCGTCGCGGCGCACCGCTGGGTCAGGGACGGTGTGCCGCCGCACCGGGGCACCGCCACTGGGAGCCAGGCTCAGCGCAGGCACGGCGACGAGGAACGTTCCGGCCGGTCGGGGAGGTGTGACCCGGGTGGGGCCCGGGCGCTCAGTAGACAACGGCTTTCGGACGATCCGCAGCCAGCGGGTCCCAGGTCGGCCCGAAGGGCGCCGGGCCCCCATCCGCCGCACGGCGGCCCTGCGAACCCTCCGGGCGGCCCGGGCGGGCCCTGATCCGTCGCCCGAACCCGGGCGCCTACCCGGCGCTTGCCGAATCCACACCCCCAGGCCTCCGTGCCGTCGCGTCGGCGCAGGCCGGGACCACTATGGTGGTCCCCTGCGTACGGACATGAAGGGGCAGCAGTGAACGACGGCGACGGGACTCTCGCGGCACGAGCCCAGGAGAGGCGGTTCGGCCCGCTCGGCACGGCCTTGGTGATCATCCCGACCTACAACGAGGCCGAGAACATCAAGGGCATCGTCGGCCGGGTGCGCAAGGCCGTCCCCGAGGCGCACGTCCTGGTGGCCGACGACAACAGCCCCGACGGCACGGGCAAGCTCGCCGACGAGCTGGCCGCCGTGGACGACCACGTCCAGGTGCTGCACCGCAAGGGCAAGGAGGGTCTCGGCGCCGCCTACCTGGCGGGCTTCCGCTGGGGCCTGGAGCACGGCTACGGCGTACTGGTCGAGATGGACGCCGACGGCTCCCACCAGCCCGAGGAACTGCCCCGGCTCCTCACCGCCCTGAAGGGCGCCGACCTGGTGCTCGGCTCCCGCTGGGTGCCCGGCGGACGGGTGGTGAACTGGCCCAGGTCCCGCGAGGTCATCTCCCGCGGCGGCAGCCTCTACTCGCGCCTCGCCCTCGATCTGCCGCTGCGCGACGTCACCGGCGGCTACCGCGCCTTCCGCCGCGAGACCCTGGAGGGCCTCGGCCTCGACGACGTCGCCTCGCAGGGCTACTGCTTCCAGGTCGACCTGGCGCGCCGCGCGGTCCGGGCCGGCTACCACGTGGTCGAGGTGCCCATCACCTTCGTGGAGCGCGAGCTCGGCGACTCCAAGATGAGCCGGGACATCCTCGTGGAGGCGCTGTGGCGGGTCACGGCGTGGGGCGTCGGGGAGCGCGTCGGCAAGGTCATGGGGCGGGGCGGGAAGCCCGTGGAGAAGCCCGCCGAGAGGCCCACGGAGAAGCCCACCGAGAGGCCCGCCGGGAAGCCTGCGGAGAAACCCGCGGGGACGGCGGCGGACGAGCCCGCCGAGGAGCCTGTCGAGGAGTCCGCCGAAAAGCCTGCCGAGAAGCCCGCCGAGCCGAAGCAGCCGTGAGCTGCCAGGAGCTGCCGTGAGCAGGGTGAGCGCAGCAGGCAGCGGTGAACGGCGGTGAGTGGCCGTGAACAGCCCTGACGGCGCGGGCGGCCCCTTATGCCGCGCTGAGCCGGGCCCAGGCACACTGGGAGCATGACGACTGGCGCTCAGACCCCCAGGTATCCGACCCGGCCCCGGCGTTCCCGGCTGCTTACGTTCCTGCCGCTGGGCGTGGCCGCGTGGCTCGTCCTGGAGATCTGGCTGCTGACGGTGATCGCCGGCGCGTCGAGCGGGCTGGTGGTCCTCCTGGTCCTGGTGGCGGGCTTCGTCCTCGGCTCGGCGGTGATCAAGCGGGCCGGCCGGCGGGCCTTCCGGAACCTCACCGAGACGCTGCAACAACAGCAGAACGGCGTGCCGCCGACACCCCGGCCGAACAGCGAGGGCAACGGCCTGACGATGCTGGGTGGCCTGCTCCTGGTCATCCCCGGCGTGATCTCCGACGCCGTGGGCCTGGTCATGCTGCTGCCTCCCGTCCAGAAGGCGGTGAGCCGGTACGCGGAGCGCACCTTCGAGCGCAAGCTCCGGGAGGCGTCGCACGGCAGCCTGGGGGACGCCTTCCAGCAGGCCCGTATGCACCACCCCGACGGCAAGGTCGTCCAGGGCGAGGTCGTCCGGGACGAGCCCGGCGGCACCCCGCGCGAGGACCCGCGCCCGCCGCTGACGCACTGACCGGCGGGGGAGCCCGACCGGCCGGCGCAGCGCTCTCGCGCCGGCACCGGTCGATGTCCGCGGAAAACAGGAAAACCGCGGGCGCCGTACGTCAGTCAGACGTACGGCGCCCGCGGTTCACTGCTGGTGTATGCGGAACAGTCGCGTAAGTCCCCGCGGGGACTTACGCGCTCTTGCGGCTGTCCCGCGGATGCACCGCGATGTTCATCGCGCCGGACCGCAGAACGGCCAGCCGCTCCTCAAGGACCTCTTCGAGTTCCTCGCGGGTGCGGCGCTCCATCAGCATGTCCCAATGCGTACGCGCGGGCTTGGCCTTCTTCTCTTCCGGACCGTCGCCGTCCACGAGGAGTGCCTGCGCTCCGCAGACCTTGCACTCCCACTCCGGCGGGATCTCCGCCTCGACCGAGAAGGGCATCTCGAAGCGGTGCCCCTTCTCGCATGCGTACTCCACGGCCTGGCGCGGGGCCAGGTCGATGCCGCGGTCCGTCTCGTAGCTGGTCACCACGAGGCGCGTGCCGCGAAGAGCTCGCTCACTCATGAATCGTGCCTCCCGGGCTTGTCGCCCACAGGACAGGTGTCGCTGTCGTCGTCATCCGGTCAACGTCCGGTCGGCGGTAAAGATTCCCGTTCCGAGTCCCGTTCCGGGTCATGCGTCGCCGTCGTAGCCGCCCCTTGTTGTACCCACCAGCGCCCGGTTTGTCACATCTGCTGGTAGATGTGACCCCGCGTTTCGGCACCTTTGACGCGCAGTAACGGTACGCCAGGCAGGCCAAACGCGTACACTACAGCCCTTTCGCTCCGAGTGCTAAATCCGCTCGGGAACGGGGTTGCCCGCGTCGCCGATCGCCCGCCGTACCGGTACCCGCGCGAGCAGCGCGAAACCGAGCACGAAGAAGACCACCAGCGAGATGATCGCGTCCCGGTAGCTGCCGGTCAGCTGGTAGGTGAGCCCGAACAGCAGCGGCCCAAGCCAGCTCATGCCGCGGTCGCTGATCTCGTAAGCCGAGAAGTACTCGGCCTCCTTGCCGGGCGGCACGAGGTGGGAGAACAGCGAGCGGGACAGCGCCTGGCTGCCCCCGAGCACGAGCCCGATGCCGGCGGCCAGCACGAAGAACCACACCGGTTCACCCGCCGGCAGGAAGTAGCCGGCCGCCAGCGTCACCGTCCACGCGACCAGCGAGCCGAGGATCGTGCGCTTCGCCCCGTGGATCCGCGCCAGTCGGCCGAGGGCCAGGGCGCCCGCCACCGCCAGCACCTGGACCAGCAGTACGGCCACGATCAGCGTGGACTGGCCGAGCCCGAGCTCCTTCGAGCCGTAGACCGAGGCCTGCGAGATCACCGTCTGGATGCCGTCGTTGTAGACGAGGTACGCCAGCAGGAACGACAGCGTCAGCGGGTGCCGGCGCATGTCCCGGAGCGTGGCGGCGAGCTGCTTGAAGCCGGGCAGGCCCGGGGCCGTCTCCCGCGCGGGGGTCCGCCGGTCGCGCAGCCGGCGCAGGGGAATGAGGGTGAAGGCGCCCCACCACAGCCCGGCCGACGCCAGGCAGATCCGGACCGCCTCGCCCTCCGAGAGCCCGAAGCCGGCGTGGGAGGTGTAGAGGACCAGATTGGCGACGAGGACCAGGGCGCCCGCCGCGTACCCGAAGGCCCAGCCGCGGGAGGAGACCGCGTCGCGCTCCTCGGGGCCCGCGATCTGCGGCAGGTAGGAGTTGTAGAGCATCATCGCCACGGACTGCGCGGCGTTCGCGACGATCAGCAGGGCGCCGCCCAGCAGGTAGCGCTCGCCGTCGAGGAAGAACATGCCCGCCGTCGCCGCCGCCCCCACGTAGGCGGCGGCGCCCAGCAGGGGCTTCTTGCGGCCGGTGCGGTCGGCGGCGGCGCCCACCAGCGGCATCGCCAGCACGGCGAGGATCACCGACAGGGACACCGAGTACGCGAAGAAGGAACCGGCGCGCACCGGGATGCCCAGCGGATGCACGAACCCGTCCGCGTCCGCCGCCGACTCGGCGACCGACGTCAGGTAGGGCCCCAGGAACACGGTGAGCACGCTCGTCGAATAGACGGAGCAGGCCCAGTCGTAGAAGTACCAGCCGCGCTGCTCGCGCCGCCGCGCGGAAGCCTCGTCGGCCTCCCCCGCCCGCACGGTGTCGGTGCCCACCCGTGCCCTCGCTTCCCCGTGAAGGTGCCGCGCGAGGCAGCGGGCGGCGCGGGGTTCAGACCCAGACGCCGCGGTCCTCCATGACCTTGCGCAACGTGTCGATGTGATCGGTCATGATGCCATCCACTCCCAGGTCCAGGAGCCGGTGGATGCGATCCGGGTCGTTGACCGTCCACACGTGTACGTGCAGTCCGCGCGCGTGTGCGGTGCGTATGAAGCGGTGGTCCACCACCTGGATGCCCGACTGCGACTCGGGCACCTGCGCGGCGACGGCCGAACGGCGCAGCGCGGCGGGCACGCCCCAGGACCGCAGCCGCAGGTTCAGCACCCCGCGGGTGCCGTACGAGGTGGCCAGGCGCGGCCCCGCCAGCCGCTGGGCGCGCACCACGCGGGCCTCGGAGAACGAGCCGAGGCAGATCCGGTCCCAGGAGTCGGTGCGCTCGACGAGGTCCAGGAAGGGGAGCAGTGCCGGTTCCGCCTTGACGTCGACGTTCCAGCGGACCTCGGGGAACAGGTCGAGCAGGTCCTCGAACAGCGGCACCGGCTCCTCGCCGGCCACGCGGGCCTGCCGCACCTCGGCCCACGGCAGGTCGGCGATGCGGCCCGCGCCGTCCGTCACCCGGTCCAGCGTCGCGTCGTGGAAGGCGACGATCCGGCCGTCCCGGGTGACGTGCACGTCGGTCTCGATGTACCGGTAGCCCGTCTCGACCGCCTTCCGGAACTGCCGGACGGTGTTCTCCAGGCCGTCCGCGGCACCGCCCCGGTGGGCGAAGGCGATGGGGCCCGGATGGTCGAGGTAGGGGTGGCGTATCCGCGAGGTCACGAACGCAGTATCGCGCGCCGGGGTTGCCCGGTGGCAACGACCGTGCTGCCGTCGGATGCCGACGGGACGGCGAACACGCGCAGGAAGAACTGGGCGAGCGGGCCGATGGACACCGCGTACAGCAGGGTGCCGGCGCCGACGGTGCCGCCCAGGGCGAAGCCGGTGACGACGACCGCCACTTCGACGGCGGTGCGCATCAGGCGGATCGAGCGGCCGGTGCGCCGGTGCAGCCCGGTCATCAGCCCGTCCCGCGGGCCGGGGCCGAACCGCGCGGCGATGTACAGGCCGGTCGCGACGCCGTTGAGGACGATGCCCGCGAGCAGCAGCGGCACCCGGACGGCCAGGCCGTGCGCGGCGGGCAGCAGGGCGAGCGTGCCGTCCATGGCGATGCCCACGACGAACACGTTGGAGACGGTGCCGAGGCCCGGGCGCTGGCGCAGCGGGATCCACAGCAGCAGCACCGCGGCCCCCACGACGATCGAGACGACGCCGATGGTGAGCCCGGTGAGTTCGGCGAGTCCCTGGTGGAGCACGTTCCAGGGCTCAAGGCCCAGGCCCGCCTCGACGAGCAGCGCGGAACTGGCCCCGTACAGGGCCAGTCCGGCGTACAGCTGTGTCAACCGCCGTCCCAGACGGCTGTTCGTGGACAAAGGGTCCCCCCAGTGGTCGCAGTGGCCTGATGCATGACACCCTGTGGCTTGAGAATGCGGGCCAGCCATGGCCAATTCGGGGAAGGTGGACTGATTTCCATGCCGCAGTGGACTTCGGCGGTGGGGGCTGCGCAGCTGGCACGGCTGCTCACCTCCCAGCAGGACCGTCCGGCCGGACCGGGCACCCGCCGCCCGCCCGCCTACCGGGCGCTCGCCGACGGCATCCGGCTGCTGGTGCTCGAAGGGCGCGTGCCGGTCGCCGCCCGGCTGCCCGCCGAGCGGGAGCTGGCCGTCGCCCTGTCCGTCAGCCGCACCACCGTCGCCGCCGCCTACGAGGCGCTGCGCGCCGAGGGCTTCCTGGAGTCCCGGCGCGGCGCGGGCAGCTGGACCGCCGTCCCGGCGGGCAACCCGCTCCCGGCCCGGGGCCTCGAACCGCTGCCCCCGGAGGCGCTCGGCTCCGTGATCGACCTGGGCTGTGCCTCGCTGCCCGCGCCCGAGCCGTGGCTCACCCGTGCCGTGCAGGGCGCGCTGGAGGAGCTTCCGCCGTACGCGCACACGCACGGCGACTATCCCGCCGGGCTGCCCGCGCTGCGCGCGATGATCGCCGAGCGCTACACCGTGCGCGGCATCCCCACCATGCCCGAGCAGATCATGGTGACGACCGGCGCGATGGGCGCCATCGACGCCATCTGCCATCTCTTCGCGCCCCGCGGCGAACGCGTCGCCGTCGAGTCGCCGTCCTACGCCAACATCCTCCAGCTCATGCGGGAGGCGGGCGCCCGGCTCGTGCCCGTCGCGATGGCCGAAGGGCTGAGCGGCTGGGACGTGGACCGCTGGCGGCAGGTGCTGCGGGAGGCCGCGCCCCGGCTGGCGTACGTGGTCGCCGACTTCCACAACCCGACGGGCGCCCTCGCCGACGAGGAACAGCGGCGCCGGCTCGTGGAGGCCGCCCGCTCGGCGGGCACCGTGATCGTCGCCGACGAGACGATGAGCGAGCTGTGGCTGGACGAGGACCTGGACGGCGCCGCCATGCCGCGCCCGGTGTGCGGGTTCGACCCCGCCGGGTCCACCGTGATCACCGTCGGCTCGGCGAGCAAGGCGTTCTGGGCGGGCATGCGCATCGGCTGGGTGCGGGCCGCCCCCGACGTGATCCGCAGCCTGGTCGCCGCGCGGGCCTACGCCGACCTGGGCACCCCCGTGCTGGAGCAGCTGGCCGTGAACTGGTTGTTCAGCACCGGCGGCTGGGAGCAGGCGGTGGAGGTGCGGCGCCGCCAGGCCCGGGAGAACCGGGACGCGCTCGTCGCCGCCGTCCGGCGGGAACTGCCCGACTGGGAGTTCGAGGTGCCCCGGGGCGGTCTCACGCTGTGGGTCCGCGCGGGCGGCCTGTCGGGCTCGCGCCTCGCCGAGGCGGGCGAACGGGTCGGCGTACGCGTGCCCTCGGGCCCCCGCTTCGGGGTCGACGGTGCCTTCGAGGGGTATGTGCGGCTGCCGTTCACCGTCGGGGGAGCGGTGGCGGAGGAGGCGGCGGCACGGCTGGCGGCGGCTGCCCGCCTGGTCGAGAGCGGCGGCACGGCGGGCGCCGAGCCGCCCCGCACCTTCGTGGCGTAGCGGGTTCGCCGCCCGGAACCGATGAGCCCCGCCGCACGGTGGGTCCGTGCGGCGGGGCTCGGGGACGGACAGGGGCGACGCGTTCGCCGGGTCACGACGTCTCGGCCGCCACCGCCTTGGGAGTCGCCGCCTCCGGCACGAGCTCCGGTTCCGGGGCCGGGTCCGGTGCCGCCGCTTCTCGCAGCGGGTCCGGAGCCACCTCCCCGGCGGGCTCCTGGGGCGGCGCCGCGTCCGCCGGCGTCGAACGCGGCGGGAGCAGGTCCAGGACGGCCTGGCGGTGCGCGTCGCTGATCGCGTCGTCGTACGGGTCCGGTGTCGCCGGGACCTGCAGGCGGTGCACCGGGCCGCTGCCCAGCCGGGCGTAACCCCGGCCGGGCGGCAGCTGCGCGACCGGAGTGGTGCGCGGCGCGGCGCCCAGGACGGCCGGCAGCTGGTCGGGGGCGGCCGGGCCGAGGACGACACGCGCGCGTGTGTGCTGGAGTACGGCCTCGCTCAGCGTCTCCGTGCCGTCCAGCTGGTCGGCGACGACCACGGTCACGTTGGCGGCGCGGCCGTGCCGCAGGGGGACCTGGAGCAGCGCCTGCGGGTCCCGGCCGCCGTCCGCCGCGGCGAGGTGCGTGAACGCGCTCGGCCGGTCCAGCAGGACCCACAGGGGGCGCTTGGTGTCCTCCGGCGGCGGGTCACCGGCCTGACGCGCGTGGTTGGCGGCGATCAGCCGGCGCTCGGTCTCCTGCGCGGCCCACTCCAGGCTCGCCAGCGCCCCGCCGAGATCGAGCTCCACGGCCAGGACACCGTCCCGGCCGGTCAGGCAGGCGTACTCGCCGGTGCCGCCGCCGTCCACGATCAGGACGTCGCCGTGCTGCAGCGCCTGCAGGGCGATCGAGCGCAGCAGCGTGGAGGTGCCGCTGCCCGGCTGGCCGAGGACCAGCAGATGGGGCTCGGTGGAGCGGATGCCGGTACGCCAGACGACGGGCGGCACGTCGCGTTGCTCGTCCCCGTGGGTGAGGGGGAGCGTGCGCTGCACCTGCGTGGGGTCGGTGAACCCGAGGACCGTCTCGCCGGGAGCCGTGACGAAGCGCTGGGCGGCGATGTCGGTGGGCAGCGGGGCGAGGACGGTGACGGTGAGCCGGTTGCCCTCCTCGTCCCACGCGAAGTGGTATTCGCGTCCGCGTCCCGCCTTCGCGGCGAGCAGGTGCTCGATCCGGGCGCGCGCCTCGGCCTCGCCGTCGGTGAAGTACGCCGGGTAGCGGATCACCAGCTGCGAGACCCGGCCCGTGCCGTCGAACTCGTAGGCCGGGAACGCCTTGTCCCACTCGCCGCCGTGCGCGTACAGCGGCGCGGGGTCCTCCGCGGCCGAGAAGTACGGGACGAGGGCCTCGTAGAGCGATCGCAGCCGCTCGGACTGGGACTCGTCGGGGCCGTCGGACGACGACGGCGTGCGGTCCCGGCCCTGCCAGGCCGCCGCTCCCATGAGGGTGATGACGGCGAGGAGCGGGCCGTAGGGCACCAGTGCCACGACCAGGACCACGGACGCCACCAGGAACAGCAGCGCGCCTCGCTTGTCCTTGGGGGTGTCGCACCATTTGCGCCGGCCGGCCGAGGCCAGCCGGCGCAGCCCGCGCGTGATCGTGATCAGCGGGTGGAGGACGTCGGTGGCGCCGTCGGCCGCCGTCCGGGCCAGCTCCCGGCTGCGGGCGAGTTGCGCTCCGCCGTTGCTCAGAATGCGGGGGAGGGGGCGCCGGGCCACTGCTGCCTCCAGATAGTGCGTGCGTGTGGGCGGGCGGGCGTCAGAACTTGATACCGCCGAGGAGGCTCGCGAGGCTCTCGCCGCCCGCCTTGATACTCGGGGCGATGGCCGTGCTGGCCAGGTAGAACCCGAACAGCGTGGCCACGATGGCGTGCGAGGCCTTCAGGCCGTCCTTGCGGAAGAAGAGGAAGACGATGATGCCGAGCAGGACCACGCCTGAGATGGAGAGGATCATGTGAGTTCTCCTGGTTCGCGGGGACAGTCACCATGAGTACTTCCAGGCTCACAGCATGTATCCATACGATAAAAGGTGCAACTGAGTGAAATTCGGTCGATTCCCCTCGTTCGGCGGAGCCGTCCCGGGCCTGTCGGAGCGCGTCGCCGCCTCCGGCCGGTTCCGCGGTGATCTTTGCCTCGGGCACGTCCCGTCATGTGCCCCACGAGCCAGTACCCTGGCGATTCACCCGTACGGCGCGCCGCTCGCCGCCGTGCGCGCAGTCCCCGAAGTTCGCAGTGAGAGGCGGTTCCGCCGATGAGTGATGCCCCCGACCCCGAGGTCGTGGAACTCGCGACCAAGATCTTCGACCTGGCCCGGCAGGGGCGGACGGAGGCACTCGTCGAGTACGTCGACGCCGGCGTACCGGCCAACCTCACCAACGACCGCGGCGACTCCCTCGTCATGCTCGCCGCCTACCACGGCCACGCCGACGCCGTCCGCGCGCTGCTCGCCCGCGGCGCCGACGCCGACCGGATCAACGACCGGGGCCAGACCCCGATCGCGGGAGCCGTGTTCAAGGGTGAGACGGAAGTGATCCGTGCGCTTCTGGAGGGCGGCGCGGACCCGCACGCGGGCACTCCCTCGGCCGTCGACACGGCCCGCATGTTCGGCCGGACGGAACTGCTCCAGTTGTTCGGCGAGCAGTGAGCCGACGCTGACCCGTACGTCCTGACCAGGAAAAACACCGAAAACGGGGGAGGCGGTACAGGGCCGCCGAAATATCGGTCGCGGCAGGTCTTACCACCGGGTCATCATGACGTCGTGGTTCACGGACGCGATGGCTGGGCAGGTGTTGCCGCACCGCGCGGGCCGTGCCGCGGCCCGCAAGGGCCACCGACGAGAGGCAGAGGAAGATGGTCTACAGCAAGCAGGAAACGGCGGGCGCCCCGACGTGTTGTCTCGCGGCCAGGTAAGGCACGTCCCCGGTTGCGTCGACGCTTGATGTGAGGCTGTTTCCCATGTTCGATCCGGTCATAGCGCCCAGCGGTACGCTGCTCGGCCTGCTCCAGAGGGGCCGCGGCGACGGCACACTGCACGCGCTCACCGCCCCCCGTGACGAGGCTCTCGCCGCACTGAACCACTGCGTGCTGCGCGACCCCCGCCACGACTGGCAGGTGGAGAACCGCTCCCTCTACTACGCGCGCCTCTACCTCGACCTGAACGGCGAACTCGACGCCGTCGAGGCCCACCTCTTCGACGCCGAGGACATCCTCGACACCGAGGAGTCACGCACCGGCCTCGCCCTCGCCGTCCTCGGCCACCTCGCCTCCTACGGCAGGCGGGACGCCCTCGAACTGCTGCGCAGGTACGCCGCCCACGGCACCAACTGGGCCTGGGCCCTCGACGAACTGGCCCTGAGGGACGACGACGCCGGGCTGCGCGCCCTCGCGGCACCCGTGCTCGCCCGCTTCCCCGCCGATCCCGAGGGCGAGGCCGAACTGGCCGCCGCCGTCCGCGACGCCTTCGAGCCCCGGCCCTGGCGGCTGTGGGCCGACGACCCCCGCGAATCCGTCGCCACGCGCGTGCGTGCCGCTCAGGAGACCGGCTGCTTCGACCGCTGGCAACGGCAGATGCGGCCCACCGGACCCCGGCCGGGGTGGAGCGTGCAGGCCGTCTTCGACTGGGCCCAGCAGGGCCTCGAACGCGGTGCCGCGCTGCACGTCCCGGCCGCCCGATGTCTCGCCGCGGTCGCCGGCCCCGAGGACCGGCCCGAGATCCTCACGGCCGCCGCGTCCGGCAGCGACGGCGCCCGCTGCACCGCCCTGCGCTACCTCGCCGACGGCAACGACCCCCGCGCCCTCGACCTGATCGAGAACGCCGTGGCCACCGGCACGAGCGCCGTCGCGGACGCCGCCGTCGACGCCTTCGAACGAATGCGCAGCATCGCCGCCGTCGACCGCGCCCGCCGGTGGGTGCACCGGCCCGACCCGCTGGGCGCCGCCGCCGGACGCGTCCTCGCCTGCCGCGGCGGCGCCCAGGACCGTGAACTGGTCCTCGCCGCGCTGCGCGAGGCGGTACGCGGCGAAGGCCCCGACGCGCCCACCCTGTGGACCCTCGTCGACGGCACCGGACGGCTCGGCATCGCCTGCGCCGCACCCGTCCTGCGCCACATCTACCGCGAGACCGCCTCCTCCCATCTGCGCGGCCGGGCCGCCCGGGCCCTCGCCGCCACCGACCCCTCCTTCGCCACCGGCTTCGCCGTCGAATGCCTCTGGGACTGCGAGGAGACCACCCGCGAGCTGGCCGCCCGGCACGCCGAGACCGGAGACGCCCGCGTCGTCGAGCGCCTGCGCAGGCTCGCCACCGACCCGGCCGAGGAGGCCGAGGTCCAGACGGCCGTACGCAGCCGCATCGGACCCGACGCACCCGCCCTGTGAGACCCCGCCCCGCAGGTGAGCACGGCGGATTCCGGCCCGCCGGGTGAACGACGGATGACCCGCGGGTCAGGAGCGCATGGCCGCCGCCTGACCTGCGCGGGCGCACGATCCAACGCTCACGGGACGTTCCTCGGCCGGAAAGATCCACGTTGACGCGGCCACGTCCGGCACGGCGACAACACCGTTATGCGTGTCGTCATCGTGACCGAATCCTTTCCCCCCGACGTGAACGGCGTGGCCCACTGCGCGCTCCAGACCGCCCGGCACCTCGTCGATCGCGGTCACACCCCCGTCGTCGTCGCCCCCGCCCCGGCGCCCGGCAGCAGGCCCGACGCCCTCGCGCCCTGCCCCGTCGCCCACGTCCCCTCCCTGCCGCTCCCCGGCTACCCCCAGGTCCGCGTCGCGCTGCCCAGCCGGCGCCTCGCCGGGGCCCTCGTCGAGCACCGTGCCGACGTCGTCCACCTGGCCAGCCCCTTCGTCCTCGGCGTGCGCGGCATGGCCGCCGCCGCCCGGCTCGGCATCCCCGCCGTCGCCGTCTACCAGACCGACCTCGCCGGATACGCACGCACCTACATGGGCGCCGGCGAAGCCGCCGCCTGGCGCCGGATCCGCTCCGTCCACGCCGCCGCCGACCTCACCCTCGCCCCGTCCAGCGCCGCGCTGAACGACCTGGAGACGCACGGCGTGCCCCGGGTCAAGCTGTGGCCCCGCGGCGTCGACACCGTCCGCTTCCGGCCCGGCCACCGCGACGAGGCGCTGCGCCGCGAACTCGCCCCGAACGGCGAGGTCGTCGTCGGCTACGTCGGCCGCCTCGCCCCCGAGAAGCAGGTCGAACTGCTCGCCGGCGCCTGCGCACTGCCCGGCGTCCGGGTCGTCGTCGTGGGCGACGGACCGAGCCGACCCGGCCTGGAACAGGCCCTGCCCGGCGCGGTCTTCCTCGGCCGCCGCACCGGCCACGACCTCGCCCGCGTCTTCGCCTCCCTGGACGTCTTCGCGCACACCGGCCCCTTCGAGACCTTCTGCCAGACCGTGCAGGAGGCCATGGCCAGCGGCGTCCCCGTCGTCGCGCCCGCCGCCGGCGGCCCGCTGGACCTGGTCGCCCACGGCCGCACCGGACTGCTGGTCCCGCCGCGCGACGCGAACGCCGTACGCGACGCGGTGGCGTCCCTCGCCGCCGACCCCGGGCGGCGGGCCGCCTACGGCGCCGCCGGACGCGCCATGGTCGAGGGCCGCACCTGGGCCGCCGTCGGCGACCAGCTCATCGGCCACTACGCGGACGTGCTCGCCGCCCGGCAGACGACGGCGGTGGCCGCGTGACCGGCTCCCTGCGCATCGTCCGGCTCGCCAACTTCGTCGCGCCCGCGTCCGGCGGACTGCGCACCGCGCTGCGCGAACTCGGCAAGGGCTTCGCGGCCGCCGGACACGAACCCGTCCTCGTCGTGCCCGGCGAGCGGTACGACGACCGCGACACCGAACAGGGCCGCGTCATCACGCTGCCCGGACCGCGACTGCCCGGCACCGGCGGCTACCGCGTCCTGGTCGACAAACGGCGCGTCGCCCGGCTGCTCGAACAGCTCGCGCCCGACCGGCTCGAGGTGTCCGACCGCACCACGCTCCGCTGGACCGGTACCTGGGCGCGGCGCGCGCGGGTGCCCGCCGCGATGGTGTCCCACGAGACCGCCGACGGAGTGCTGCGCACCTGGGGCCTGCCCGAACCGGCCGCCCGGCGGGCCGCCGACAGCCTCAACACCCGTACCGCGCACACCTACGCGCGCGTGGTGTGCACGACCGAGTTCGCCGAGCGGGAGTTCCTCCGGATCGGCGCGCGCAACGTCGTACGGGCCCCGCTCGGCGTCGACCTGGAGGCGCGGCACCCCGCCCTGCGCGACCCCGCGCTGCGGGACCGGCACGCGCGCGAGGACGAGACGCTGCTGGTGATGTGCTCCCGGCTGTCCGTCGAGAAGCGGCCCGGCACCGCGCTCGACGCCCTGGAGTCGCTGCGGCGGCGCGGCCGGCGCGCCGTGCTGGTGGTGGCCGGCGAGGGGCCGCTGCGCTCCCGGCTGGAGCAGCGGGCCCGGGAGCGCCGGCTGCCGGTCACCTTCCTCGGGCACGTCTCCGACCCCGGTCTGCTCGGCGCGCTCCAGGCGTCCGCCGACGTGTGCCTGGCGCCCGGCCCCGCCGAGACGTTCGGGCTCGCCGCGCTGGAGGCGATGGCCTGCGGCACGCCCGTCGTGGCCAGCGCCTCGTCCGCGCTGCCCGAGGTCATCGGGGCGGCCGGGGCCGTCGCGGCGGACCACGGGGACGCCTTCGCGGACGCGGTGGACATGCTGCTCGAACGCCTGGAGGCCGACCGGCGCGAGGCGGCACGCGCGCGTGCGGAGTGCTTCGGCTGGGGCACGGCCGTCGCGGCGTTCCTCGCCGCGCACGACGCGCCGGTGCCGGGCACCGCCCGTCCGCCGGTGGTGCCGGAGGGCGTCGCATGAGACCCACGCGGTTCGTGGCCCTCGGCGACTCACTGACCGCGGGCGTGGGCGACCCCTGCGGCGACGGGTGGCGCGGCTGGGCCGCGCTGCTCGCCCCCGGGCTCGACCGGGGCCCCGGCGACTTCACCAACCTCGCCCAGAGCGGCGCCCAGACGCGGGACGTGCTGGAACGGCAACTGCCCGACGCGCTCGCCCTGCGGCCCCATCTCGCCTCCGTCGTCGTCGGCGTCAACGACACGCTGCGCCGCACCTTCGACATCCACGCCGTGACCACCCGGCTCGACGAGGTGTACGCGGCCCTCACCCGGCAGGGCACGGTGCTCCTCACGGCGTGCCTGCCCGATCCCGGCGCGATGCTCGGGCTGCCCGGCTCGCTGGCCCGCCCGCTCGCCCGGCGGCAACGCGCGGTCAACACCGTCGTGCACGCGCTGTCCGACCGGTACGGCGCGGTGCACCTGCACGCGGCCGAGGGCGACTGGATCACGGACCGCGCGATGTGGAGCGCGGACCGGCTGCACCCCGGCGAGCGGGGGCACCGGCAACTCGCCCTGCGGTTCCACGCGTTGCTCGCCGAGCGCGGCCTCGCCACCGGTCGCGCGCCCTCGCCGGAGCCCACGGCGCCCGCGCCCAGCACCTCGCAGAGCCTGTGGTGGCTGGCCACCGCGGGCACCGGCTGGGTCGCCCGGCGCTGCACCGACCTGCTGCCGCAACTGCTGCGGCTGGCCGCCGACGAGATCCGGCACCGCGCGCGGGGCACGAGCGCGCGGCTCGACCTGCGGACGGCGGCGGCGGTCTCGGCGGCGCTGGCGGCACTCTCCGTGCCGGAACAGGCGGACGCGGCCTAGGAGGCCGGGAGCGCCTGGGCGGGGCGTCGTAAAGGCCGGGCGTCGTGAAGGCCGGGCGTCAGCGGCGGCGTACCGCGACGAACCGCACCGGTGTGCCCGGGACCGCCTGGGCGGCGGCCGGGAGGTCGGCGGCGCGGACGACCGCGATCACCGGGTAGCCGCCGGTGGTGGGGTGGTCGGCGAGGAACACCACCGGCCTGCCGTCGGGCGGCACCTGGACGGCGCCGAGGACCATGCCCTCGCTGGGGAGTTCACCCGCGCGGGCCCGCTCCAGGGCGGGTCCCTCCGTGCGCAGGCCGATGCGGTTGCTCGCCGCCGACACCCGGTACGCGCGCGAGGTGAACGTCTCCAGCGCCTGCGGCGTGAACCAGTCGTGGCGCGGTCCCGGTGTCACCCGCAGCACCAGTTCGGCGGGCGGCGCGGGCTGCGGCGCGACGTCCACGCACGCGTGGCGGCCCGCCGGGGTGCCCAGCGGCAGCACCGCGCCGTCCGTCAGCGGTGCCGGGCCGAGGCCGGACAGCAGGTCGGTGGAGCGGCTGCCGAGCACCGGCTCGACGGCGACGCCACCGGACACGGCCAGATAGGCGCGTACGCCCGCGGTGGCCGCTCCCACCTCCAAAAGCGCCCCGGCCGGGACGTGCACGGGCGCGCCCCAGGCGACCGGGCGGCCGTCCACGGCGACCCGGCAGGGGGCGCCGCCGACGGCGGCCGTCAGCGCCGAACGGGGCCGTACCGCGCAGCCGTTGAGGGTGGTCTCCAGCACGGCCGCGTCCGGCGCGTTGCCGACCAGCCGGTTGACGAGCGCCGCGGCGGGCCGGTCCAGCGCCCCCGACCGCGGCACCCCGAGGTGGGCGTGCCCGGGCCTCCCGAGGTCCTGAACGGTCGTCAGCGCCCCGGCCCGTACGACGGACAGCGCGCGGTCGGTCATGCCGCCCCCGACCGGCCGGCCGGAGCCACGCCCCCGGACGCGTCCGCCGCGCCGTCCACGGCGTCACCGGGCCCGCACCCCGGACGGTCCGGCGTGTTCCCGGCGCTCACCGGAACGAAGCGCACGCGCGTGCCCGGTGACAGCAGCGCGGCCGGCACGCGTGCGTGGTCCCACAGCACGGCGTCCGTCGTACCGATCAACTGCCAGCCGCCAGGCGACGAGCGCGGGTACACGCCCGTGTACGGCCCGGCCAGCGCCACCGAACCGGCCGGGACGGCCGTGCGGGGCGTGGCCCGGCGCGGCACGTCGTAGCGCGCCGGCAGTCCCGTGAGGTAGCCGAAGCCGGGCGCGAAACCGCAGAAGGCCACGCGGAACTCGGTGCCCGCGTGGACGCGCGCCACCTCCTCCTCCGGCACGCCCCACAGCGCGGCGACGTCGGCCAGGTCGGGGCCGTCGTAGCGGACCGGGAGTTCGATCACCTCACGCGCGCGTGGCGGAGCGGGCGGCACCTCGGCGGCGGTGAGCTCGGACGCCAGCCGGGCCGGGTCGGCGACGCCGTCGAGGAGGACCGTACGGGCCGCGGGGACGATCTCGCGGGCCGCCAGCGAGCCCTCCGCGCGGCGGCGCAGCAGCTCCGCGTGGAGCGCCTCGGCCTCCTCGCCCGAGGCGACCTCGACCAGCAGGGCGGTGTCGCCGACCGGCAGCACCCTCATACGAAGGCCTCCACCCGGACCCCCGAGGCCGCCAGCCGGTCCCGGACCCGCCGCGCCAGGTCCACCGCGCCCGGAGTGTCCCCGTGCAGGCACAGGGAACGCGCGCGTACCTCGATCGGCGTCCCGGAGTGCGCGGTGACCACCCCGGACCGGGCGAGGCTCACCGAGCGCTCCACAACGGTCTCCGGGTCGGTGACCACGGCGCCGTCCCGGCCGCGCGGCACGAGCGTGCCCTCCTCGGTGTACGCGCGGTCGGCGAACGCCTCCGGGACGACCGGCAGCCCGGCCTTGCCGGCCAGCTCCAGCAGGCGGGAACCGGGCAGCCCGAGGACGGGCAGCGCGCCGCCGGCGAGGAGCACGCCGTCCACGACCGCGCCGGCCTGCTCCTCGTCGTGCACGACCCGGTTGTAGAGCGCGCCGTGCGGCTTGACGTAGGCCACGCGCGCGCCCGCGGCGCGGGCGAACACCTCCAGGGCGCCGATCTGGTAGGCGACTTCGGCGGTCAGTTCGCCGGCCGGCACGTCCATCGCGCGCCGGCCGAATCCGGCCAGGTCCCGGTAGGAGACCTGGGCGCCGATCCGCACCCCCCGCTCGGCCGCCTGTTCGCACACCCGGCGCATGGTGGCCGCGTCCCCGGCGTGGAAGCCGCAGGCCACGTTGGCGCTGGTGACGACGGACAGCAGCTGTTCGTCGTCGGTCAGGCGCCAGCGGCCGAAGCCCTCGCCGAGGTCGGCGTTGAGATCGATCGAGGTCATGGTTTCGTGGAGTCTCCTTCTCAGGCCACGCGGTACTGCTCGTCGCGGGTGTCGCCGACGAACATCTGTCCCGGCGCGTGGGTGATGGCGAACGGCGGGCGCGAGGCCGTCACGGCGGCCTGCGGGGTGACTCCGCAGGCCCAGAACACCGGGATGTCGTCCGGTTCCAGGTCCACCGGGTCGCCGTAGTCGGGGCGGCCCAGGTCGGCGATCCCGAGCCCCGCGGGGTCACCGCAGTGCACCGGGCTGCCGTGCACCGCCGGGAGCAGACTGCTCTCGCGGATCGCGGCGGACAGGTGCTCCGGCGGCACCGGGCGCATCGACACCACCAGCGGCCCGTGCAGCCGGCCCGCCGTCCGGCACTGCCAACTCGTCCTGTACATCGGCACGTTGCGCCCCTGGTCGATGTGGCGCAGCGGTACGCCCGCCTCGGCCAGTGCCCATTCGAAGGTGAAGCTGCACCCGATCAGGAACGACACCAAATCCTCGCGCCAGTACGCGCGTACGTCCCGTGGCTCGTCCACCAGCTCGCCGTCCCGCCACACCCGGTAGCGCGGCAGGTCGGTGCGCAGGTCGGCGCCGTCCGCGAGCGCCGTCCGGTACGACCCGGCGTCCGTGACGTCGAGCACCGGGCACGGCTTGGGGTTGCGCGTGCAGAACAGCAGTACGTCGTAGGCCCAGTCGGCGGGCACCGAGATCAGGTTGGCCTGGGTGTGGCCCGCCGCGACGCCGGCCGTGGGACCCGACAGGCCCGCGCGGAACCGGGCGCGTGCCGCTTTCGGGCTCCACGCGTGCGCGTGCTCGTCGACGAGGGCCAGGGGGCGGTCTTCCGTGCGGTTCACGCCAGCTCCTTCCCGCGCGTCTCCGGCAGACCCAGCAGCGCCAGCGCCGCGAGCCCGTAGCCGATCGCGCCGAAGACCAGCGCCCCGCCCACGCCCCAGCTGTCGGCCAGGAAACCGACCGTCGTCGGGAAGACGGCGCCGACCGCGCGGCCGGTGTTGTACGTGAAGCCCTGGCCCGTGCCGCGCACCGCCGTCGGGTACAACTCGCTCAGATAGGAACCGAATCCGCTGAAGATCGCCGACATGCAGAACCCGAGCGGGAAGCCGAGCACCAGCAGCAGGGTGTCCGCGCCGGCCGGGATGTTCGCGTACGCCAGGATGCAGATCGCCGACAGCAGGGCGAACAGCCAGATGTTGCGGCGCCTGCCGAGCCGGTCCGTGAGGTAACCGCCGGTCAGATAGCCGACGAAGGCGCCCGAGATCAGGAACGTGAGATAGCCGCCGGTGCCGACGACCGACAGCCCGCGCTCGGTCTTCAGGTAGGTGGGCACCCAGGTCGCCAGGGTGTAGTAGCCGCCCTGCACGCCGGTGGACAGCAGGACCGCGAACACGGTCGTGCGCAACAGCCCGGGCGACGCGGCCGTGCCCGGCCGGAAGATCGCCGCGAACGAGCCCTTCCCGGTGCTCCGTTCGCGCGCCAGGGCCGCCTGCGGGGCGTCGTGGACGCTGCGCCGCACCCAGACCACCAGCAGCGCGGGCATCGCGCCGGTCCAGAACATGATGCGCCAGGCCAGGTCCTCGTCGACCAGCGAGAAGACCAGCGTGTACACGATCGCGGCCAGCGCCCAGCCGACGGCCCAGGAGCTCTGGATCGCGCCGAGCGTGCGCCCGCGGTGCTTGGCGCTCGCGTACTCGGCGACCAGGATCGCGCCGACCGCCCACTCGCCGCCGAAGCCGAGGCCCTGCAGGGCGCGGAACACCAGCAGCGTCTCGTAGTTGGGCGCGAAACCGCATGCCACGGTGAACACGGCGTACGTGATCACGGTGATCAGCAGTGCCTTCACCCGGCCGATCCGGTCCGCCAGCACGCCCGCGAGGGCGCCGCCCACCGCGGAGACCACCAGGGTGACGGTGGTGAACAGGCCGGTCTGGCCGCTGTCCAGGCCGAAGTAGGCGGCCAGGGCGACCATGCTCAGCGGCAGCGTGAAGTAGTCGTAGGAGTCCAGGGCGTAGCCGCCGAACGCGCCCGCGAAGGCGCGCCGGCCGCGCGGGCCCAGGGCGCGCAGCCAGCCCAGGGCGCCGTCGTCGCAGGGGCGCTCGCCCGGGCCGGGTGGGCCGGCGGTCGTCAGGGCCCGCGGTGGAGGGGTCGTGCTCATGTGCACCTCGCAGTGGGAGGACGGAGGGTGCTGGGAACTGAGCCGTGCCGTGCGGAAGCGGTCGGCGCCGCGGTGAGGGAGCGGCGCCGTGCGTAGCAAGGTAGAGGATCGTTGAACGATCCTTCAATACCCCTGTTGTTTCGTCCTCGTGTCTGCGGTTGAATTCCGGGCATGGCAGAGCAGCTGAGCGGACTGGCCGACGACCGCGCCCTCCTGGGCCGCACCAGCACCGCCGAGCGGGTCTCGGACATCCTCAGGACCCGTATCGCCGAAGGGTTCTTCCCGCCCGGCACCCGGCTCTCGGAGGACAGCATCGGCGGCGCGCTCGGCGTCTCCCGCAACACGCTGCGCGAGGCGTTCCGACTGCTCACCCACGAACGCCTGCTCGTCCACGAGCTCAACCGGGGCGTGTTCGTCCGGGTCCTGACCGTCGAGGACGTCGAGGACATCTACCGCACCCGCGCCCTCGTCGAATGCGCCGTCGTCCGCGGCCTCGGGGAGCCGCCGTACGGCCTGGACGGGCTCACCGAGGCCGTCGAGGGCGGGCGGCGCGCGGCGCGCGAAGGTGACTGGAAAGGAGTGGGTACGGCCAATATCCACTTCCACCGGGAACTGGTCGCCCTGGCCGGCAGCGAACGCACCGACGAACTGATGCGCAGCGTCTTCGCCGAACTCCGCCTCGCCTTCCACGTGGTGGACGACCCGCGCGCCCTGCACGAGCCGTACATGGCCCGCAACGCCGAACTCCTCGACACCCTCCGGGCCGGCGACCGGGACAAGGCCGAACAACTGCTAGCGGGCTACCTCGGCGACTCCCTCGAACGGGTCGTGGACGTCTACCGGCGGCGGGTCGGCGAGGACGACTGACCGCCCGTCCGGCCCTGCTCGGGGACCCGCGCGGTGCCGGTGCGACAACCGTGACGCCGGGGCGCATCTGCGTCGTTTGGGTCGTTGTCAGACCGAGGAC
Source organism: Streptomyces sp. DH24 (assembly GCF_029813775.1). GTDB lineage: Bacteria > Actinomycetota > Actinomycetes > Streptomycetales > Streptomycetaceae > Streptomyces. The sequence goes on from NZ_JARVKW010000032.1 coordinate 62,924, forward strand.
CTAGTCTGTGCACCGTGACTTCGCCTGCATCGACGGACAGCGTTCCGCCCCAGCTCAGCGCGGGGCCGCGGCCCGCGCCGGGCCCGGCCGCCGACGAAGGACTGGCGCGGCGCCTGCGCGCGCTCGCCTGCACCGCCCCGCTGCACGACCTGGACACCCGCAAGGCCAACCTCGCGGGCGAGTACTCGGTGTACGGCATGGCGGAGGTCGCCCTCGCCGCCATCGACCTCGTCACACTCAACATGGACTTCGACACGGGCGCCGACCACGACCAGATAGTGGCCCGCCTCGTCCCGCGCGTCGCCGCCCAGGCCCCCCGGCGCCCCGCAGCCGAGCACGAGCGCGTGGCCCGCTGGGTCCTGGAGAACCTGATCAACGTCGGCAGCGTCGACCGCGGCTTCCGCGCCGTGTACGGCACGTTCGGACCGGACGGCACGTACATGCGGCGCGACTACGACTTCAAGCTGATCGAGGAGGTCCCCGGCCCCGGCGGCGCCGTCTACCTCCGCACCACGGACGAAGCGGTCAACGTCCTCGTCGGCGCCCTCGACACCGATGTCACCAGCGCGCAGATCGCCGCCGAGGTCAAGCTGGAGGTGCTGATCAGCCGCGGCCGGCTCGCCGACGCCCAGCTCGCCGCCGAGCAGGCCCGCTACCGCACCGTGCAGTACTCCGAGACCCTCCGCAGGGCCCTCGACGCCACCCGGCGCAACGTCCGCGCGGTCGACTGGCTCAACGCCGTCCCCGACATGATCGCCGAGGCCCTCGACCACGTCGCCGACCGCTACCGCCACGAGAACGCGATCCTCACCAACATCCGCAAGGCACGCGACGAGTCCGAGGACCCCGAGCACAAGCGCCGCGCCGCCGAGCTGGTCGACATCGTCAAGGACTGCATCCGCCGCCACACCCAGCTCCAGTCCCGGCTGCTGGAGGCGGGCCCCCTGTTCCGTGCCGAACAGGACCGGCAGGCCTTCGCCACGCCCACGGGCATCGCCGGGATAGACCTGTACGGGCAGCTCGTCGCGCCCGTCCTGCCGCTCCCACTGGAGCAGGCCATCCGCGTCACCGACGCCTTCTTCGCCCGCGGGACCGGACTGCGCACCCCGGTGTCCGTCCGGGTCGGCGACCTCGTCGACCTCCTGCTCACCCCGCCCGTGGAGCGCGAGCACCTCGGCGCCGAGATGCCCGAACCCGACCTGATCGCCACACCGGACGACAGCCGGTTCAGCGAGGAGCAGATGGCCGCCGCCATGGAACTGCTCGACCTGCCGCACGACGCGCCGCGCAGGCTGTCCGGCCTGCTCGCCGAGGCCCGCCGGCAGGACCCCGAACTGCCGTACCTGGTCGCCCTGCTGGCGGTCCACGCGGCCAGCCCGCCGGTCGGCACGGCCTACCGCCAGGGCGAGCAGAAACTGCTCTTCGCCGTGGACGACGGCACCGAGCTCGACGACCCCGAGTTCGGCGGCGCCGACCTCGTCGTCGGCACCGCGCTGCTGGACGCGGCGGGGATGGCGGCGGACAGGACGGAAGCAGCATGAGTGAGCACCAGCGCAGCACGGAGCCCCGACCGTGACCGAGCACGTCGAGTGGAGCGAGGCGGAGCCCGCGGCCCCGTCGGCGAGCGCCGCCGTCACCCCCGCCGACGCCGCCGACGCGGCGCGGCTCGTCGCCTTCGGCCTGCAGCCCAAACTGCAGCCGGCCCGCGACCAGGAGTACGCGGACCTGCTGCGCCGCTACCGGGAGGACCCGCCGTTCGCGCGGCTCGCCGACGCCGTCGCCACCGGGCTCGGACTCGTCGTCCTGGAGGTGTCCCCGCGCGCGGGCATGGCCGTGACGGCCGCCGAGGACTCGGTGTTCGCCGTCCGCATGGGCGAGTACGCCCGCCGCACGTCCGCCGACTCCGGCGACCGCTTCCTGCACGGCCTCGCCCATCTCGCCGTCGCTGCCATGGCGTTCCCGCGCCCCGAGGACCTCGCCGACGACGGCTACATCGGGCGCGTCACGGTCAACGGCGTCGACGCGTTCGTCCGCCAGGCCTGCCGGCGTCTGGAGGAGCGCGCCGAGGAACAGGGCGAGAACACCGACCCGGCCACCGACGCCCCCGGCCTGGAGACCGCCTGGCGGATCTGGGCCAGACGCAGCGCGACCGGCGCCACCAAGGACGCCCGCAGACTCGCCGGCTCCACGACCGGCATCGTCGGCAAGGCCGTCGCCTTCCTCACCGACTCCGGCTTCCTCCAGCGCACCGGCGACGACAACGGCGGCACGTACCGCACCACGGCCCGCTACCAGCTCCAGGTGCGCGACATGGCCGGCAGCGCCGCCATGGCCGAGCTGCTGGAGCTCGGCGTCGTCCCGGTGACCGACGGCACCCCGACACTGCTGCCCCCGGAGGATGCCGACGACCTGGAGCTGGTGGCCGACGCGGGACTGCCGTTCCACTCCTCCTGACCTCCCTCCCGACCCCCCACTGAAGAAGACTTACGAGAGTCCGCCATGTACGAGCTGTCCCGGGTCCGCCTCTACTCCATCGGGCCCGCCGGTGCGCGCTACGCCGACACCGTGCTTGACCTGCGCGGTGTGGGCGAGCCCGTGCCCGATCCCGCGCCCACCCAGGCGGAGTTCTTCGAGGAGGAGCCGGTCGGCCCGCCGCGCCGCCCGGCGCCCGCCGGTGTGCTCTTCCTGGAGAACGGCGGCGGCAAGTCGGTGCTGCTCAAGCTGATCTTCTCGGTGATGCTGCCCGGCCACCGCAACACCCTCGGCGGGGCCAGTTCCGGCGTGCTGCGCAAGTTCCTGCTCGCCGACGACTGCGGCCACGTGGCGCTGGAGTGGCAGCACGTGCTGACCGGCGAGTGCGTCGTCGTCGGCAAGGTCAGCGAGTGGCGCGGGCGCCAGGTCTCCAACGACCCGCGGAAGTTCGCCGAGGCCTGGTACTCCTTCCGGCCCGGCCCCGGGCTCAGCCTGGACAACCTCCCCGTCGCCGAGTCGACCGCCGTGCGCCCGTCCGTGGAGGGCGTCTCGGGCGCCCAGGGCCGCCGCCGCACCATGAAGGGCTTCCGCGACGCCCTCACCGAGGCCCAGAAGGCCTACCCGCACCTGGAGGTGCACTGGGAGGAGACCCACGAGCGCTGGACCGAGCACCTGGGCGACCTCGGCCTCGACCCCGAACTCTTCCGCTACCAGCGGGAGATGAACGCCGACGAGGGCGAGGCCGCCGGCCTGTTCGCCGTGAAGAAGGACTCCGACTTCACCGACCTGCTGCTGCGCGCCGTCACCGACACCCGGGACACCGACGGCCTCGCCGACCTCGTCAGCGGCTTCGGCAACAAGCTCGGCCGCCGCGCCGAACTCATCGCCGAACGCGACTTCACCGCGGGCTCCGTGGACCTGCTCGGGCGCATCGTGGAGGCCGCCGACGCCCGCTCACGCGCGCGTGACGTGCACGCCGCCGCCGAGCGCCGCACGAGGACCCTGGCCCGCAGGCTGTCCGCGCGCGGCGTGCGGGAGCGGGCGCGGGCCGCCGACCTCGCGCAGCGGGTCACGGCCGCCGCGTACGCCGTCACCCACGCCGAGTCCGCGCGCGAGCGCAGCGCCCTCATCGCCGCCGAACTCGCCTACCGGCACGCCTCGCTGGCGCTCGCCGCCGCCGAGAAGGCCGCCGCCGCGCAGAAACGCGAACTCGCCGACGCCCGCACCCTGCACGCCGCCTGGCAGGCCGCCGAGGCCGTACTGCGCCACCGCGCCGCCGCCGACCGCGTCGCGCGCGTGTCCGCCGCGATCCAGGAGGCCGAGCGGGACGCGGCACCCGCCCTCGCCGCCCGCACCAAGGCCGCCGCCGACCTCGTGCGGGCCCTGCACGCCGCCGCGCAGAGCGCCGAGGACCTCGCCAACGAGGAGGAGGAGCGCTCCGCCGCCCTGCAGGAGGTCGGCGACTCGGCTCACCGGGACTCCACGGCCGCCGCCACCGAGGCCCAGCGCGCCCGCAGCGAGATCGGGCACCTGCGGCAGCGCCTGGCCGAGGTCCAGCAGGAGACCGCCGAGGCGGTCCGCGCGGGCTGGCTCGACGACAGCGCGCCCGACGCCGACCCGGCCCGCGCCGCCCTGGCCGCCAGCGACGCCGAGAAGACCGCGGTCGCCGCCTGGGACACCGCCCGTGAAGCCGCACGCCGGGCCACCGAGCACGCGCGCGAGACCGCCGCCACCGAGACCCGCGCGGAACTGACCGCGGCCCGCGCCTCCGACGCGGCCACGGCCGCGGAGCGCGCCCACCAGGCCGAGCGCCGCACCGCCGAGGCGCTCGCGGCCGAGGAACGGCTCGCGGAACGGCTCGGCCTGCCGGGCACCACGGGCACCGGACGGGCCGGCGTCCCGGGACCTCGCACCGGGAGCGACGGCGCGTCCGGCACCCGGCCCGGCGGTGCGGGGAGCGCCGCCCAGGACGAGTCCAGGACGGGCGCGCTCACCGCCGAGGAACTGGACCGCTTCGCCGACGACCTGCGGGGACTGCTCGACGACGCCGTCTCGTCCGCCGAACGCCAGCTGTTCGAACTCCGCACGGCCGCCGCCGACGACTCCCGCATCCTCGGCGCCCTCGGTGACGGCGGACTGCTGCCGCCCGGCCCGGACGTGCTGGCCACCGTCGAGTTCCTCGGCGAGCACGGCATCCCCGCGCTGCCCGGCTGGCGCTACCTCGCGCAGGCCGTCGCCCCCGCCGACCACGCGCGTGTGCTGGCCGCCCGGCCGGAGCTCGTCGACGGCGTGATCATCACCGACCCCGACTCGCACGCCCGCGCCCGGGACGCGCTGAGCGACGCGGCGCTGCTGCCGAGGTCGGCCGTCGCGGTCGGCACCGCCGCCGCCCTGCTCGCCCCCACCCCGGGCGCCGGCTCCGGCACCGGCGACGTCTTCCTCGTACCGCCGAACCCGGCCATGCACGACGAGCACGCCGCCGACGAGGAGCGGCAGGCGCTGCGCGCCCGCGCCACCGAGCGCGACGAGGAGATCCGGGCGCTCGCCGCGCGCCTCGCCAAGGACCGCGTGCGGGCCGCACGCCTCGCCTCCTGGCGCACCGGCTGCCCCGCCGGCCGGCTCGCCGAGCTGGCCCGGGCCGCCGAGGAGGCACGCGCCTTCGCCGCGGAGGCCGAGGCCGAACTCGCCGAGGCACGGACCGTGCGGGCCGAGGCCGAGGAGGCCGCCGCCGAGGCCACGCAGATCCGCGACGAACGGCAGGAGGCCGCGCAGAAGGCCCGGCGCGCCGCCGACGCCCTCGCCGGGCTGGCGTTCCGGCTGCGGGAACGGGTGGGCTGGCAGGCCAAGCTGCGGGAACTCGCCGACGAGGCCACCGAGGCGGAGGCCCGCGCCCAGTCCTGCCTGGAGCGCGCCCGCGCCGCCGACGAGGACCGGCGTGCCGCCCAGCGCGCCGCCGACGACGCCCGCCGCACCGCGCGTGCGCTGCGCGCCGAGCGCTCCGAGATCGCCGGCGCCCCCGACGACGTACCGGAGGACGCCGCCGCCCCCAAGTCGTCCCTGCCCGCGCTCCGCGAGGCCTACCGGGCCGCCTCCCAGGTGTACGAGAAGGTCGGCGTCGGCGCCGACCTGCGCGCCGAGCAGGCACGCGCGGAGAGCGACGAGAGCGCCGCCCGCGCCGAGCTGGACCGGCTCAGCAACAAGGTCCGCACCCGCGCGGAACAGCTCCTCGAGTCCCCGGACGGCTCCGACGGACCCTCCCGGCAGGCCGCCGCGGCCCGCGCCGAGGAACTGGTGCAGCTGCTGGAGACCCGCATGTCCAGCGCCAGCGAGCAGCTCGGACGGCTGCGCGGCGAGACCGAGCGGCACGCGCCCGAGGACGGCGAGGCCCACACCGAACTGCCCGAGGAACTCGTACCGCGCGACGCCGAGCACGCCCAAGCGCTGCTGCGCACGGCCAGCGCCGAACTCGCCTCCCGCACCGAGGCGTTGGCGCAGGCCCGCGAGGCGCACGCCGAACTCCTCGACGCCCACCGCGCGGCCGAGGACGCGGCCGGCGGCTTCGACGAGATCGCCGCCATGCTCCGCGACCTGCTGCGCGAGCACACCGCCGAGGAGGAGCAGGAGGAGACCGAGCCGTACCCGGGCAGTCCCGAGGAGGCCCGGCACTCGGCCGCCGAGGCCCGCCGGTCGCTGCGCGGCTGCGCCGCGGACCTGTCGGCCGCCGAGGCCGCCGTCCGCGAGGCGAGCGACGTCCTCGTCCGGCACGCCAACTCCACGCGCTACGAACAGGTGCGCACCCCGGCCCGCCAGCAGATCCGCGAACTGCCCGCCGCCGCGCTGCCCGAGCACGCCCAGAAGTGGGCGGACGCCTTCGCGCCCCGCCTGCGGGTCCTGACGGACGAGCTGGAGCAGCTGGAGCGCAACCGCGACTCGATCGTGGACCGCCTGCGCGGGCTCGTGGAGTCGGCCCTCGCCACGCTGCGGTCCGCGCAGCGGCTGTCCCGGCTGCCCGAAGGGCTCGGCGAGTGGTCCGGGCAGGAGTTCCTGCGGATCCGCTTCGAGGAGCCCGACCAGGCCACCCTCACCGAGCGGCTCGGCGAGGTCGTGGACGAGGCGACCCGCGCCGCCGTCAAGAAGAACTCCGACCTGCGGCGCGACGGCATGTCCCTGCTGCTGCGGGGCGTCGCGGCGGCGCTTCAGCCCAAGGGCGTGGCCGTCGAGATCCTCAAGCCGGACGCGGTGCTGCGCGCCGAGCGCGTGCCCGTCGGCCAGATGGGCGACGTTTTCTCGGGCGGCCAGCTGCTGACGGCGGCCATCGCCCTGTACTGCACGATGGCCGCCCTCCGCTCGAACGACCGGGGCCGGGACAAGCACCGGCACGCCGGCACGCTGTTCCTGGACAACCCGATCGGCCGCGCCAACGCGACGTACCTCCTGGAGCTCCAGCGGGCGGTCTCCGACGCCCTCGGGGTCCAGCTGCTGTACACCACCGGCCTGTTCGACACGACCGCCCTGGCGGAGTTCCCGCTGGTCATCCGGCTGCGCAACGACGCCGACCTGCGGGCCGGGCTGAAGTACATCAGCGTGGAGGAGCACCTGCGGCCGGGGCTGCCGCGGGACACCTCCGGTGCGGAGGGCGGGCACAGCGAGATCACCGCGACGCGCATGTACAAGCGGCCGGCGCCCAGCGCGCCGTAGCGTCGGCCGCGGGGAACCGCTGGTCGGTGGCGGCCGGCCGCGCGGTTCCCCGCGTCCCCCGGGGTGTTGTTCAGCCGTCGGCCTTCAACAGGTCCGCGCACTTCTCGCCGATCATCATCGTCGTGATGCACGGGTTGACCGTCACCAGCTCCGGCATCACCGAGCCGTCGGCGACACGGAGCCCTTCGACGCCCTTGACCCGCAGCCGCGCGTCCAGCGGGGCCGTGGGGTCGTCGTCCGCGCCCATCTTCACCGTGCAGGCCGGGTGGTAGACCGTGTTGTGGGTCTTGCGGATGTAGTGCAGCAGCTCGTCGTCGGTGCGCGCGTCCGGCCCGGGGGCCAGCTCGGCGCCCGCCCAGCCGCTCAGCGCCGGCTGCTCCGCGATGCGGCGGCCCAGCCTCAGCCCGTACGTCATCACGCGCACGTCGTGCTCGTGCGTGAAGTACCGCGGGTCCACCTTCGGCTTGCGGCAGCGTCAGCTGGTAGGCGAGCGCCACGGCTGCGATCGACACGATCGAGGCGATCAGCATCATCCAGCCGGCGAGCCAGCCCAGATGTGGATTGCTGATCTTCTTCGACCAGTTGTAGACCGAACCGGCCACGGGATAGCGGGCGGCCAGCTCCGCGAAGCACAGGGCGACCATGAACTGGCCGGCGAACACCATCGGCCATGACCACCAGTACGCGGGGCCGCCGGTGCCGTAGCCGAAGTAGAACAGCTGGAAGGTGCCGGTGAGGATCGAGATGTAGCTGATCCCGGCGGCGAAGGTGTGGAAGTTGCCGAGCGTGCGCCGCAGCTCGGGCTTGTAGCCGAACTCGGCGAGTTCCGCGTCTTCTTGGCCGGCCCGGCCGTCCGGGCCGGTGGGTTGCGCGGTGGTCGTCATGAGCGGACTCCTGGAGGGCCGGGGCAGGGGGGAGGGGAGGGCCGGGGAGCGGCTCGTGCGGTCCGGGGCGCGACGGGTACGCCGGGGCTCAGCCGAACAACCCTGTGGCGCGGGACGGGTGTTGCGCCAGGCGTGCTTCGTCTCCTGGTACTCGGCGAGCCCCGCCGGGCCGAGCTCACGGCCGAAGCCGGAAGGCTTGTAACCGCCCCACTCCGCCTGCGGCACGTAGGGGGGGTAGTCGTTGATCCACACCGTGCCGAGCCGCAGCCGCCGCGCGACCCGCGCCGCCTTCGCCTCGTCGCCGGTCCACACCGCGCCGGCCAGCCCGTAGACGCTGTCGTTGGCCAGCCGCACCGCGTCCTCCTCGCCGTCGAAGCGCTCGACGGTCAGCACCGGCCCGAAGGACTCCTCCCGCACCACCGACATGCCGCTCGCGCACTCGTCCAGCACGGTGGGCAGGTAGTAGAAGCCGTCCGCGAACTCCGCGCCCTCGGGGCGTCGCCCGCCGCAGCGCAGCACGGCACCCTCGGCAAGGCCCGCCGCGACGTACGCCTCGACCTTCGCCCGGTGCGCCGCGGAGATCAGCGGCCCGGTCCGCGCCCGCTCGTCGAACGGCCCGCCGAGGCGGATGACCGAGGCCCGCCGCACGATCTCGTCGACGAACCGGTCGTGCAGCGCGTCCTCCACCAACAGCCGCGCCCCCGCCGAGCAGACCTGCCCGGAGTGCAGGAACACCGCCGTCAGCGCCATGTCGACGGCCGCTTCGAAGTCGGCGTCGGCGAAGACCACGTTGGGATTCTTGCCGCCGAGTTCCAGCGCGACCTTCTTCACGGTGCCTGCCGCTGCCGCCATCAGCCGGCGGCCGGTGTGCAGACCGCCGGTGAACGACACCAGGTCGACGTCCGGATGGTCGGCCAGCGGCGCGCCCGCCTCCGGGCCCGCGCCGAGGACGAGGTTGCCGGCGCCCGGCGGGAGCCCGGCCTCCGTCAGCAGCCGCATCAGGTGGATCGCGGTGTGCGGGGTCAGCTCGCTGGGCTTCAGCACGAAGGTGTTGCCCGCCGCGAGCGCCGGTGCCACCTTCCACGCCGTCTGCAGCAGCGGGTGGTTCCAGGGCGTGATGAGCGCGCACACCCCGACCGGCTAGTGCACCACCCGGCTGTCGACGCCCGCCGTCCCGGTGTCCACGACCCGTCCGGTCACGGTCGCCGCCAGCCGCCCGAAGTAGCGGAAGCAGTTCGCCACGTCGTCGACGTCGTACGCGCTCTCCACGAGACGTTTGCCGGTGTCCAGGGACTCGGCGCGGGCGAGCGTCTCGCGGTCCCGTTCGAGGAGGCCGGCGACGCGCAGCAGCAGGTCACCGCGCTCGGCGGCGGAGGTGTGGGGCCAGGGGCCGGTGTCGAAGGCGCGCCGGGCGGCCGAGATCGCCTCCACGGTGTCCTTGCCGCCCGCCTCGTCCACCACCGCGACCAGGGAGCCGTCGGCGGGACACCGGATCTCACGGGTGCGCCGGTCCACCGCGGCCCGCCACTCGCCGTCGATGAACAGGTCAGGCACGGCCGCCTCCGAGCTTCTCCAGGAGCCACTCGTGGAAGATCCCGATGTGGTGCTCGTTCGGCACCAGCACCCCGCCCCGGCGGTACGCCCGGGACGCCATGGCCGGCTGGGTCCGCTCGCAGGCCTCGAAGTCCTGCGTGTTGACCCGGTGGAACAGCTCGACCGACTTGGACACGTCCGCCCCGGACGCCACGACCTCGGGCGCGTAGAGCCAGTCGCACTCGACCACCGTGCGGTCCTCGGCGAGCGGGAACATGCGGTGCAGGATCACGTGGTCCGGCACGAGGTTCACGAACACCGTCGGCTTCACGGTGAGGGCGTAGTAGCGCCGGTCCTGGTCGGCGGCGACGTCCGGGAGCCTGCCGAAGCCCTCGCTGCCGTCGACGGTGAACCCCTTGACGTCCTCGCCGAACTCGGCGCCGTGGCCCACGTAGTACTGGGCCGCGTAACCGTCGGCGAACTCCGGCAGCACCTCGGTCAGTTCGGGATGGATCGTCGCGCAGTGGTAGCACTCCATGAAGTTCTCGACGATCAGCTTCCAGTTCGCCTTCACGTCGTAGGTGATGCGTTTGCCGAGGGCGAGGTTCTCCGTGCCGTAGTGGTCGATGGCGGCCGTGTCGCCCAGCCGCTCGACGGAGGCGTGCCGCACGGTCTCCTCGAAGGAGGGCGGCTCGTCGGCGGCCCGCGCGACGCCCCGCTCGACGCGGTCGCCGCCCCCGACGGCACCGAGCTGTTCTTCTGCGCGCCGAGCAGCCCCGACCTACCCGGCTGGCGCGCCGACTTCGCCGCCGTCGAGCACGACCCGGCCGCACCGGACGTGACCGGCATCGACCATCTGTCCCTCACCCAGCCCTGGCACCAGTTCGACGAGGCGGCGCTCTTCCACCGCGGGGCGTTCGCCTCGTACCAGTGCGGACGTTCCCAGCCGCCGCCCTCCAGGAAGTACGCGCCGAGTCGCTCCTGCCGGGCGTGGAAGGGACTGACGCGCAGCGGACGCGGCTGTTCCATCGGCTGGAGCGGGTGGACGACGTCGTACACCTCGACGAACTGCTGCGAGCCGCGCCCAGGACGTACGCCGGTGAGCGCTGCGCCTCCTCGAACCGCGTGAGGTCGCACTCGCGCACGTCGACCGAGGGCCGCCCGTCGACCATCCACTCGGCGACCGCCCTGGCGACGCCGGCCGAGTGGGTCACCCACACCGCCTCCGCCAGCCAGAAGCCCCGCAGCCGGCGCGACTCGCCGAGGACCGGCATGCCGTCCGGAGTGAAGGAGAAGACGCCGTTGAACCCCTCCTCGATCTCCGAGTCGCGCAGGGCCGGGATGAGCCGCCGGCAGTCCTCCCAGCTGGGCGCCCAGTCCTCCTCGGTGAACGGGTAGGACGACGGCATGTCCATGTTCCGGGCGCGCGCCTCGTCGTAGGGGAGCACGGCGAACGGGTCCACGGGCAGCGGCTGGTGCGCGTACGAACCGATGCCGATGCGGTCGGTGTGCTCGCGGAAGTACAGGTCGCGGTCCTGGAAGCGGAGGATGGGCCTCGATGCCTCGACGGTGGCGCCGCTCAGCTCGGGCAGCGGCCTCGTCTTCGCGTACTGGTGCGCGAGCGGTTGCAGGGGTACGTCGATCCCGGCCATGCGGCCGATCACCGGGCCCCAGGAACCGGCCGCGGAGACGACGTGGTCGGCGGGGAAGACGCCCCGGTCGGTGACGACGCCGGTGACCCGGCCGTCCTGCCGCTCGATGCCGGTGACCGTGTGGCGGTCCAGGAAACGGGCGCCGCGTTCCGTGGCCCGTTCCATCTGGGCGCGGGACGCGAGCAGGGCGCGGGCCAGGCCGTCGTCGGGGGTGTGGAAACCGCCGAGGACCATGGACTCGTCGACGAGCGGCCACAGTTCCTTGCAGCGGGCGGCGCCGACGATCTCGCCGCGCACGCCCCACGCGGCGGCCCAGCCGGCCTTGCGGTGCAGGTCGGCGAGGCGTTCGGGGGTGGTCGCCAGCTCCAGGCCGCCGACCTGGTGGAAGCAGGACGTGCCGTCCGCCTCCAGCGAGGCGAACTTCTCGACCGTGTACCGGGCGAACGCCGTGAGGGTCTTCGACGGGCTGGTCTGGAAGACGAGGCCCGGCGCGTGCGAGGTGAAGCCGCCGGGCGCGGGCAGCGGGCCCTGTTCGAGGACGGTGACGTCGGTCCAGCCGCGGGCGGTCAGCTCGTCGGCGAGCGAGCAGCCGACGATGCCTGCGCCGACGACGACCACGCGGGGGTGACCGGGGGGGCGGGGGTGCTGGACATGCCCCTCCTTGCCGGGGAGTGAGCGCGCGGGAGCGGCGCTCGGGGGGTGGGGACGCGGGAGCGGGGGCCTTACGGCACGGGCACGTTCGGCCGCTCGGCGGCGATCGTCGTGTCCTGGCCGTGCCCGGTGTGGACGACGGTGCCGCCGGGCAGGGTGAGCAGCCGGTCGCGGACGGACACCTCGATCGTCGGGCGGTCCGAGAAGGAGCGGCCGGTGGCGCCGGGGCCGCCGTGGAAGAGGGTGTCGCCCGTGAAGACGGCGTCGAGGAAGGGGCGTACAGCGAGCAACTGCCCCAGGTGTGGCCGGGGTTGTGGATGACCCGGAGTTCGATCCCGGCGACGGTGAGGACGCGTCCGTCGCTCAGTTCGCCGTGCGGTTCGCGGGCGGGGTGGGTGCGGGACCACAGCTCGTGGTCGCCGGGGTGGAGCAGGACGGGGGCGCCCGTCAGGTCGGACAGTTCGGGCGCCGCGTCGATGTGGTCGTCGTGGCCGTGGGTGCAGACGATCGCGGTGACCCGGCGGCCGGCGATCGCCGCGTGGATCGCACGGGCGTCGTGCGCCGCGTCGATCACCAGCACCTCCTCGTCGTCGCCGACGAGCCAGACGTTGTTGTCGACGTCGGAGGTGTCGCCGTCGAGGCTGAAGGTGCCCGAGGTGACGACCCGCCGCGCTTCGACCGCGCTCACAGGACCACCACCGAGCGCAGCACCTCGCCGCGGTGCATCTTCGCGAACGCCTCCTCCACCTGGTCCAGGGCGATCGTCTCCGTGACGAACGCGTTGAGGTCCAGCAGGCCGTACAGGTACTGGTCGATCAGGAACGGGAAGTCGCGGCTCGGCAGGCAGTCGCCGTACCAGGACGGCTTGATCGCGCCGCCGCGCGAGAACACGTCGATCAGCGGCAGTTCGGCCTTCAGGTCCGGTGAGGGGACGCCGACCTGGACGAGCAGGCCCGCGTGGTCGCGCATGTAGAAGGCCTGCCGGAACGTCTCGGGGCGGCCCACCGCGTCGATCGCGATGTCCACGCCGTGCCCGTCGGTGAGCGCGCGGACCGCCTCGACCGGGTCCGTGCCACGGGAGTTGACCGTGTGCGTGGCGCCGAATCTCTCCGCCTGGTCGAGCTTCCTGTCGTCGATGTCGACGGCGATGACCTTCATCGCGCCGTTGAGGCAGGCGCCCGCGATGGCCGCGTTGCCGACGCCGCCGCAGCCGATGACGGCGACCGAGTCGCCCCGGCCGACGTTGCCGGTGTTGACCGCCGCGCCGTACCCCGCCATCACCCCGCACCCGATGAGGCCCGCGGCCTCGGGCCGGGCGGCCGGGTTGATCTTCACCGCCTGACCAGCCGCGACCAGCGTCTTCTCGGCGAAGGCGCCGATGCCGAGCGCGTTGCTGAGCGGGGTGCCGTCGAGCAGCGTCATCGGCTGCGTGGCGTTGCGGGAGTCGAAGCAGTACCAGGGGCGGCCACGGCGGCAGGAACGGCAGTTGCCGCACGGCGCCCGCCAGGCGAGCACCACGTAGTCGCCGGGGGAGAGGTCGGTGACGCCCGGGCCGACCGCCTCCACCGTGCCGGCCGCCTCATGCCCCAGCAGGAACGGGAAGTCGTCCGTGATCGCGCCCTCCCGGTAATGCAGATCCGTGTGACAGACCCCGCAGGCCTGCACGCCCACGAGCACCTCTCCGGGACCGGGATCGGGAACGACGATCGTCTGCACCTCGACGGGTGCGCCCTTCTTGACAGCAACTACGGCACGGACCTCGTGTGGCACGACCACGCTCCTCTGCTGTTGCGCAGTGCACGATGGGTTGCGCGATGAGGAACATATTGAGAACGCCATCAAGCGGCCGTCAAGAGGCGCGGGTTAACCCTTGGCAAAAGGAGCGGGGAGAGACGAAACCGCCCCGACACACACGACGGCGCGGGACCGGGTGGAAACCC